>NZ_JAPWGX010000003.1 GCF_027213965.1 Maritalea porphyrae
GGTTACAATGCGGACGGCTATCCTGGGGGGGCATCGGGACACGGCACAGGCCAGTACGGTCGTGGCGGTATTGGTGGCAAACCAACTGGTGGTGCTGGTTACTCTGGTCTTGTTATAGTGATGTGGTGATCAAATGAAATTTGCAAAAATAGAAGATGATGCCGTGGTCAACATTGTTGTTGCCACCAATGAATTTGCGCAGGCAAACGGCTTGGTTTCGGTCAATGATGATGTTGCGATCGGCTGGGCAATCGAGAATGGTATACCCGTTGCGCCAGTTGTCGTAGAAACGCTTGAGGACATGCGCACACGCGCACTCCTTTCATTGGCGGATTATGGGCAAAGCAAGCGAAGGCAGGGGTATCGCCACAATTTCGGCACAACAGAAACGCCAAATTGGCAGGTTCTTCAATTGCGTGAACCCACACCACAAAATGACGACGAGAAAAACTGGTCGGCTGCGCTCGGCGCTTACACATCAGCAGTTGTCGCGGGGCACGGCGCTGTGCAGGGGGTTACTTTAAGAACCGAAAGCAATGCGGCCATTGTCATGTCATATGCTGAAGGCATGGGAGTGCTTACTTCGATGTTTGCCTGGGTTGCGCAGGTTTACAATACAACTTGGGGCAAAAAAGACGCCATTATCGCGGCTGCTACTAAGGCCGAAATTCAATCATTGATCGATGATATACCGAACGGATGGTAACCCATGTCCCAATACACCAGCCATCAAGGCGCGGTGCATGTGGGCGGCATTCAATATCAGTTCAATCGTGATTTAAGATGGGCGGTTGGTCACAAGGACGGTGAAGTCTTTGTGGTTGAGGCGGGCACGCCTTTTGACGTGTCAGTGCCGTGGTCATTGCGATGGCTGATTAGCCCGCATGATCACCGCTATCACAAGGCTGCGGCCTTGCACGATGAAATGTTGAAAAAAGGCTGGTCGCGGGCAACTGCGGCAGCTGAGTTCTTCAATGCGCTCAAAGCAGATGACGTCAAAGGCATTGAGCTTTGGGCCATGTTTCTTGGCGTGGTCGTTGTGACCGTTCGCTGAGATTTTAGATCAACCACAATTTGTTGGCCGTCCTTTTGGGCGGCTTTTTTTATGGAGAATATCATGAGCAATACAGGCTTTGGGGTTTCATTTGAAACCGATGGTCCGGAGACCCGACCAACCGCGCAGGCGGAGTTTTCTGATATTGGGTTGGCCCTTGTTGCCCCTGATAAGGCTGGGGGGTTAGAGTTTAACCGACCCTATGCTGTAAATTCCAACGATGTGGATTTCTACACTGCTTTGGGAGTGGGGGGCAATGCACGAGCTGAAATTGAAGGCATCAATGATCAGCTTTCGGAGTTTCGTAAGTCGGCGAAATTGTCAGTTGTTTTGGTTGATGAAGGCGACAATGCTGATCCCGCCGTAAAACTGACTGAGACGCTAAATAATCTTAAAGGCGACAGTGTCCAAAAAACGGGCATTCATGCTTGGAAAAACTCGGCGCAGCTAACCGGACGCACACCACGCCTGTGTGCGGTGCCAGGTTACACATCGCAACAAACAGAAAGCAATGTAGCAAACATTGTTTGTGCAGAGCTTCCGGCTGTTTTGAACAGCTTGATGGCGGTGGCGTTTGTTGATGGTCCAAACTCGACACGCCAGGCGGCGCTAGACTGGCGTGAAACCATGTCGAGCAAACGGCTGATCCCTATTGAGACCGCTGTAAAGGTGGCCAACAGTGATGGCGATGTAGTTGTTGCACCGGCAAGTTCTCGGGTGGCTGCATTGCAGCTGGGGATTGACCAATCTAAAGATGGTTTACCGTTCCATACTGCAGCAATGCGTGCTTTGAACATTGTTGGACCTGGGCGTGAAATGGAATTTGACCTGGCTGATTTCAGCACTGAAGGGCAAGAACTTTACAATAACAACTTGGGTATTGTTGTGCGCGGCGAGGCTGGCAGCGACAGCGCTGCGGCTGAGGGTGGTTTTGTTTATATTGGCACCGACACCTGTTCAACTGATCCGCTTTGGCGTTTCTATAACCAAGTTCGCGGGCGGGACTATTTGCACGTTATGGCAATACGCGACTTACGCAATCTACTTGGCAAATACAATATTTCAATCCAGCTTGCTCAAACGTGGATCACCATGCAGCGCGCGCGCCTGAATATGTTGGTGCGCAAAAACGCCATTTTGGGCTTTCAGGTGCAGTTTGTCGCCGATGAGAATGATCCTTTGGACATCCGCAAAGGGCGATTGTCTATTTCTATGGATGCTGAAGAGTCTGCGCCGTTTGTTCATGGCCATATCAAGTCCGGTCGCTACAGCGTTGCAGTTGACGAGTTTGTTTCTGACCTGATCGCTGGGTTCGATCAGCAGGCTATCTAACCCCCTCAAACACCCTATAAAAAATTGATTGGATTGATAATGAGCTTTCTCGTTATGAAGCGCGTCAACTTGTTCTGCGATGCAAATCCGGACAAGTCTAAACACTTGACGCTCACTGAAATGACCATGCCTGAGCTTGAGGAGGAATATCAAATTCACCAAGCCGGTGGTGCCCGTGTGGATATAGAATTGGCCACAGGTATCAAGGCTTTCGAAATGGGCTTTAACGCCAAGGGTACCGACCTTGATTTGATGGCGCAGTTTGGCCTGGCAGATGGCAAGGTCAATGTGTTCACCGCGCGCGGCAAGATGGTTGACGAAATTGATGGCACTGAGGTTGGTGCTGTGGGCGTTATCCATGGACGCTTGGCACGGGTTAAACCGGACACATTTAAACGGACGGAAGTCCATGGCTATGAATATGGCATCAAGGGTGTGTTCACATACCGTTTGCAGATTGGCGATCGTGTGCCTGTTGATTTCGATTGGGCCACGAACCGGTTGATTATCAATGGTGTTGATACAAACGCCTCTGAAAATGCCCTGCTTGGCATAGGCTAAGGGGCAAACCATGACAAACTCAACAAAAACAAAACTTGAAGCTGAGGCGGCAGCTGCTGCCACAGCCGGTTGGAAATTTGACCATGACGCGACATCTGAGATTGTCGTGCCGCTAAAATATCCAGGCAAATACAACGGTAATGCAGTTAACGAGATCCGTTTCCAACCGATCGACACTCAAGGTCTAATTGAAAAGCAAGCGGCCATTGGTGAAAATGCAGACGCGATGGCGCTGCAAGCGGCCATTGCCTGCATTCCTGTCGACATGCTGAAGCGTCTTCATCCTGAAGATGGTGTTGCGGTTATGAACGCGGTGTCACCTTTTTTGCCGCAATCGTTGTACGCGGACGCAACGGCATAACCACAAAATCTGTTCGGCAAATTGTTGCTGAAACACTGAACGCGTTTCCATCGATCGGATTTGACCGGTTGATGAAATGGCCAATTCGCGAAACAGCGGCTTGGCACGAAGAAGCTGAAAAACTCTCCAAATCATAGGCTCGATAATGAGTTCAAACGTGCTTACGGCAACGCTAATTGCGCGCATGGTCAACAAGATTTCTGGCCCTGCGCGTGATGCAAAGCGGTCGATTGATCAGTTGACTGCATCTGGCCACCGTGCGCGCGGTGGTTTGGAGCGAGCTACAGCTTTTCAGAACATTGCAAATTCGCGCCGCACACTAAACCGCCAAATCGGTGGGTTGCGGCGCGAAATGTTTGATGTGGTTGCTCTTGGTGCGGCCATGGCTGCGCCTATCAAAGCCGCCATGGATCTTGAAAACGCGATGGCTGACGTCAAAAAGGTGGTGGATTTTCCAACGCCTGATGGCTTGACCAATCTGCGCAGAGAGATACAGGAGCTTTCAACACAGATTCCGATGACCGCTACCGAACTGGCAAATATTACAGCCGCTGCAGGTCAGGCCGATATTCCCTATGACGAGCTCATGCAGTTCACCAAAATGGCCGCTGAAGTTGGTGTGGCTTTTGACATGCCGGCTGAGCAAGTGGGGGTGATGTTATCGAAAATCAAATCTGGTTTGCAACTTACCGTTGGTGAAACAAGCCTTTTGTCTGATGCGGTCAATCACCTCTCCAATAATATGGCTTCTGAAGCGCCATCAATTTTGGATGTTATTCGACGCATTGGTGGCCAATCAAAAGAGTTTGGCTTTGCAGAGACTGAAGTGTCCGCTTTTGCGTCAGCAATGATTTCTGCCGGCGCGCAATCCGATGTGGCTGCAACATCTTTCCGCAATATGGGTAAAGCGCTTACACGCGGTGAAGCGGCAACAAAAGCTCAAAAAATTGCATATCGTGAACTTGGACTTGACGCTCAACAGGTGGCCAAAGACATGCAGCAAGACGCTGTGGGCACCACGTTGAAAGTGTTTGAAGCGCTGCGCGAAGTGGAAGATCACCGCCGTGCGGCCTTGTCTTCGCAATTGTTCGGTGATGAGGCTCGGGCCTTGCCAACGCTGATCGGCAATATGGACCTGTTGCGTGATGCTTTGGGGCTAGTTGCGGATGAGAGCAAGTATGCTGGCAGTGCGCAGCGGGAATTTGAAGAGCGCGCCAATACTTCTTCGGCCAAATTCGAACAGTTTAAAAATAAGGTTGTTCGGCTGGCCACAGAGATTGGCAATACCCTGTTGCCGCCGATGAACACAACGCTTGAAGTGTTTGGTAAAGTTGCGGAAGGCGCAACGACGCTTACCGAGAAATTTCCGGGTTTGACCCAGGGGATTGCTACGGCTGGAGCAGCTCTGATTGCGCTTCGCATTGGTAAGATCATCAAAGACTATGGCTGGGCCTTGGCTCGCCGAACTGTTCTTGATACGGGCGCCGCCTTTTTGACGTTTGGCGACAATATTTCGCTTGCCAATCGCCGTGCAACTGTCTTCACCCGCCAAATGAACCGTAACGCTATGCGTGGCGGAGTTGACAAACTTGGCGGAAAGATCAAGGGGCTAAACAGAGTTCTTGGTGTCGCAAAATCTGGAATTCTTACGTTTGCTGGCCCGATTGGTTTGGTCGCAACGGCCGCTTTGATTGCCGCAGATGCTTTCGGTGTGTTTCGCGGTGATTTTGCCGCTGTTGATGATGCAATTTCAAAAGATCCGGAGGGGTTTCGGAAATACAAAGAAGAGCTTTTTGGCATTGCTAGGGCTGCAAATGACGCTGGGAAGGCGGTCACCGCTCTCAATTCTACCATTCTAACAGCCAGCATCTTTGAGGCAGAAAAGGAAGCTGCAGAATACAAGGGTATTGCCGTAGATGGTATCCAAGATGCGACAACTACGGCCCTTGTGGAAAACATGGGTGATGATTATTCGGCCAAAGGAAAAGAAGTATTTGGCGCTGATCTTCAGGCCATTAGTGCAAAGATTGGGGCCGGCAACTTTGATGGCAGCGATGCGAAAGGTTGGCAGGCAAAAGCAGACCAGTATTTTCTAGACTTGCAGTCAGAAATCGAGGCAGCCAAAGCAGCTTTGGCAGCAGAAGAAAAAAAGAATACTGGCAAGATGTTCACCACTGCGAACGAACGCGGTTGGAGTAATCGGATCGAAAAACTAAACCAAACGTTTGAGCAGGATCAAAAAGTTCATAAGCTGCTTACAGATGCGGTTTCTCTATACAGCCAAACAGTTTCTAAAATTGAAAATGAACGAGCACAGCTCGATCAACTGCGGCGTGTGGAAGATGGGTTGCATCGAACTGACAAGAACCCCGGCGAAGATGGCTTCAGCGTGCCAAATGTGCGGCCTGAAGAGGTGGTTTCACCTGCGCCCATGCGCCCAGCTGATTTGGCAACATTAGACGAACGTACGGCTTTGCATCAACAAATTGCCGCCAACAACCAGCAAATTGCAGCGATGCAGCAGCAATTGGCGAGTGCGTCACCACCACCTGTGACGGTTAGCGTGAATGCGCCAATAACCATCAACAATGTGTCTGATGCACAAGAAGCCGCGCGTAACGTGGTCAACCAACTCAATCAAGAAACGGGCAGGGCGGTTAGAACCAGCTTTGCGCCGCAAGGTGTAAGATGAGTGTTTTGTATCAGATGGGGGCGCTGCAATTTACAGTGGCACCCATTAACGCTGATAAAGTGGCGCACAAACTCAAAACAGATTTCGCTCGCAAAGCTGTGTTTGGTGGGCGAAAGCCTTCTGAGCATACGGGTGAAGGTGATGAGACCATCGAGTTTTCTGGCAAGGTATTCCCATCCCATCTTGGCGGTGAACCTGAAATGGATCTCATGAATGAAATGCGGCGCGCAGGCGTGCCGCATTTCTTGATGCGCGGTGATGGCCGGCCAATGGGTTGGTTCGAGATTGATGAGCTGGATTTCAATCACACTCATTTGCAATCCAAGGGGGTGGGGCGCGTGATTGAAATTCGGATGACTTGTACGAGGGTTGATGCACCAAGTGCGGTCGATTTTGCGCCATGGTTGCGCCAATTGGTTGGTTTGTTTTCGGGGTTGATCAATGGCTGAAGACTATGAACGAGTGATCGTCAAAAGTGAGCAAAACACTTTGTCGCGGTTGGTTTGGCGAAAGCTCAAACGGTTTGATCCAGACTATTTTGATCGTGTTGCTGACATTAATTCGTCGCTGGCTCAACATGGGCCATATTTACCAGTTGGCGCAGTGGTGTTGTTCCCCAAGTTAGAAGCCCAAATTGAACCTGTGCACAAGGTTGAAACATTATGGGACTGAAGTTCGTAAACAGCTCTGTTTTTTCCGCGATCGCAAACGGCAACAACCTCACTGAGAAGTTTGCAGGTCGATTGATCTCGATTGATGTGACAGATTCAAGTGGTTCAGAAAGCGACACAGCAACGATCACATTGGATGACAAAACAGGATCCTGGGCCTTCCCTTCACCCGGGGCTGAGATTTCCATTGGCATGGGTTTTTTGCAAGCGACTGAATTGTTTGCGGGCGTTGTTGATGAGGTGCGATCAGTTGGAGATCGCAATGGCGGGCGACTACTTAATATTTCCGCAAATAGCGCGGATCTGCGCGGCAAGCTGAAAGAAACGAAGCAGCTTTTTTGGGATGACAAAACAGTTCAGCAAATCCTAAATGAAGCTGGTGAAGAAGCTGGTTTGGACGGTGTCAAAGTGGACCGTAAGTTCGCAAGTGTCATTCGTGAGTATGAGGCCATGGATGGTGAAGACTTTATGGCTTTTGGCCGACGACTTGCTGGCGAACTTGGTGGTACTTTCAAGGTGCGTGGCAAAAACGCAATTCTTGCTGCCAGAAATGATGGGCAAACCGTAAGTGGTGCTGCAATGCCAGTGTTTCGAGTGGTGGCAGGGCGCAACTTAGTGAGCTGGGATGTTGTGCCGGACATTGGTCGACCTCGCCACAGCCAATTCGGTGGCCGTTATTATGACTTTGCAAAAGCAAAGTGGGTTGAGCAAACGGCAAAAAGCGAACTGGGAGATGTTGAGCAATTCCTGGCCGCGCCATTCGCAAATCAAAGCATGGCAACATCAAGCGCGCAATCGAGTAAAACAGAATCTGAACGCAACGCCGGCGAAGGCTCTATTTCCTTCATTGGCAGTTTGCTGGCACAGGCCGAAGGCTTCGCGATTGTAAAGGGTGCACGACACGGTGTTGATGGCGCATATGTCATGGATACGGTGAACCACCATTTGAACCGATCAAGCGGCTATATGGGCGATGCGCAATTGGCCAAGCCGCATGGTGGTGCGGGCAAAGACAACCGTTAGAAATTTCGAACATCATTGGAGAACGTTATGAAAACGTCCGAACAGGGGCGCGTGTATATACGCGGCCATGAAGGCACAGTGCTGACTTGTTATTTGGATCCAACGGGCCATCCAACAATCGGCACCGGCGCAACATTGTACAGCCGTGTGGCGCGCGAGTTTTTTGGCGGCAAGCTGGTGCCAGGCAAAACCAAAATCACCTTGGCGCAGGCGGATCAATTGTTCGCGGCCATGTTAGCTGAAGAATATGAGCCACATGTCGCGCGCGGCATGCCAGGTGCAAACCAGCATGAATTCGATGCGGGTGCGGACAATTGTTACAATATGGGACCAGGCACCTTTGGTTGGAATTGGGCCAAGCTTTGGCGTGCGGGCAAAAAGCGCGAAGCGGCCAAATATCTTGAAGCCCATTACCACAAGTCCAAAGGCAAAGTGCTGGCTGGTTTGGTGCGCCGCCGTGAAGAAACAGCGCAGATCCTCTTGCATGGCAAATACCCAAAACACGCAGGTGAGGGTGCGCCACGCAAGCAACGCGCTAAACCAACCTCCACACCAGATCCCGTGATCAAAGAAGCGCAAGAGCTTTTGACCTCTCGCGGCTTCAACCCCGGCGCCATAGATGGCTGGATGGGCAAAAAGACCAAGGCCGCATTGCTTGCCTATCAGCAAGCGCATCCGCACCTAGTGAATGACGGTATTCTTGGTGCGGCCACCCTGACGCAATTGCGGCGGGATGCGCAAATGGCAGGGCAGGTGGCCAAAGACGCTGTCACCAAAGGCGGTGGCGGTTCAATCATTGGTGGCGCATTGGCGTTCACCGCTGGCCTGCCGTGGGGCTGGATTGTTGCGGCCATTGTTGTTGGTGCAATCGGGTGGGGCCTGTGGCGCTATCGCGATGTGCTGGCGCGCCGCTTGAACTCAATTCAAGGCATAAAGGTTGAGGTGTAATGCAGTTCTTAAGTCTGATCGGTGGCTTTTTTGTAAGCCTGCTTGGCGGTGGTTTAGGTCCGAACCTCATAAAAGGGTTGAACCAAGCCTATCGCGACAAGCTGAATGCCAAAACAGAAAGCGAACGCATCGCTGCAGACGGGGCAATTGAGTTTTATCAATCTCGAGTGGCCGTTCTCACCAATGCCAATGCTGAAGGCACCAATCGCCAAAAGTTCAAAATGAACCACAAAGTGTTTTGGTTCATTCTTGGCGCGGCGCTGTTGCCAGGGCTTAGTACATTTGGCTTGCTGGCCATTTATAACGTGCTTTGGCATGCCAATGGCATCTGGCCCCAAAGTTGGGGCATTGCCGCATTTCCTCAGCCTTATGACGAGTTTTCGCGCATGGCAATGGAATGGCTATTTGATCCGGTGAAAGTTGCACTTTCAACCGGCACCGCTGCCGCTGGCGGCTTTGTCACTGGCAAGCGCACATAATCTAAGGCGCGGTGATGGTCGCGCCTTTCTCTGTGTTCAAAGAATGATTGGGCTGGCTTTATGAGCGGTGCTGTTACGTGGGAAATTGTGTCATTGATCGCCGGTATAGGTGCAATGTTGGTGACGATTGTGAGTTGGTCTTTTCGGGTGATCTCTTTGCTGCGAAAAGAGATTGCTGAGCATAAACTCTATGCCGCCAATCATTACGCCACCAAAGATGGGGTCAACCAAGAGTTGGAAAAATTCCGACAGTCGATTGATCGTTTGATTGATCGGATCGATCGGGCGTTGGAAAAGTAACTTTATTCCGCTGGATTGATGGGCTTCACAGCATTGGTGTATTTGAGCAAACGGTTCCGCAGTCGTCCGCCAAATGGTGTGAGCAGTCGCCGCCGCGACCCTCTCTGAATGGCCCAAATGATGTAAGAGCAACCGCCCAAAATGATCGGCAAACTGTAAAATTGCCGGTTTGACTCCGTTAGAAATGGTGGTGCCGGAAGGATTGAAATATAGGCGGTCAGAATAATGGATGCAACAACCCCAAGTCCTGAGACAAAGAGAAAAAACGGCAAAAGGCTCCAGGCGGGTAAACGGAAAGTGATCTTCAACGTATCGGTTGTCTCCCAAAAGCCAGGGTAGAAATCTTGTGGCGCGGCGTTTGGGATTGCGCAGATCGCTCTTATGTCTTCACGCGTCAAGTTTTTCGCCACCTGAATCATGCGTTCTTGGTCGTCGTCATCTGCTAAAATGGATTCCAGCACAGCGCGCCATTTTGCGTCGGTTTCATCGCCTTCTCCTTCACTGTTGGCGCTTTCCAGCCATTTCGCCATGTTACTGGGGTCAGGGACGCTGGTTTCGATGTCAAGTTCGGGGTTAGCATCTTTGACGGCAGCGATGTGCCCCTGAGCTCTTTTCTGTTTCTTTTCCAGCCGTTTCTTTGTCCAGTGTTCTAGTTTTTCACCGAGTAGTTTGGCTGAAGGGTTCAAGAGGTGGCCAATCGGTCCTTTGGATGCGACATCATTGGATTTAGCAATTGCTGTGCCAACGTCGATAAGGTCTTCGGTGTTTGGCGTTTCATCGTTGGACATGGAAATTCCTCAATTACAAGTAGCGGAGTAGGCAGCGCGTGAACGCTGCCTAACCGGGCACAGTCGTCAAACAAACCCGGTCCAATCAAGTATAACCTTAAAAATCGGCTCCGCCAGTGCTAGCTAGCGCAGCGATTATTAGGTTCAAATTCTTTATGAATTCTCAATTTACGCCGGTCCGTCCGGTAAGTACCCCTGCGCCCTATATGGGCGGCAAGCGCGCCCTTGCGCCTAAAATTGTAGAACGCATCAATCGGGTGCCACACAAGCTATATGTCGAAGTGTTTGTTGGCATGGGTGGCGTGTTCTTCAAACGCAACAATCAGCCACAAGCCGAAGTCATCAACGACAAGAGCGGCGAAGTGGTCAACTTGTTTCGCATCCTGCAGCGTCACTATGTGCCATTTATGGATTATTTGCGGTACCAGTTGACCTCGCGCAAAGAATTTGAACGTTTGGTCAGTGTAATTCCAACAACACTAACTGATCTCGAGCGGGCGGCGCGGTTTCTATATCTCCAAAGAACCTCGTACGGTGGCAAAGTTACCGGCCAAAGCTTTGGAGTTGCGCCAGAACGACCTGCGCGATTTGACGTGTCCAAACTTGGCCCCGCACTTGAAGAGATCTTCGAGCGTCTTTCGGGTGTGGTGATCGAAAATCTTGATTGGTCTGTCGTGATGGAGCGTTACGACCGTGCGGACGCATTGTTCTATCTCGATCCACCATATTGGGGTTGCGAAGATGACTATGGCAAAGAAGTGTTTTCACGTGAAGATTTCGCGCTGATTGCTGACAAAATGAAGACAATGCAGGGCCGTGCCATTCTTTCGCTCAATGACACGCCTGGTGTGCGCGAAACGTTTGCAGGCTTAAATATGGAAACTTTCGAGCTGCAATATATGATTGGCCAAGCATCTGGTGGCCCGAAAGAAGTAACAGAAGTGCTGATCTACAACTTTGATTTGCCAGATGAGGGACTTTTCTCGCTGTTAGGGACTTGAACCAACAAAGCTTTGCTCCATGTGTCACACACCAAAAGCAAAGGAGATAAAAATGTCTAAGATTGAAGGGTTTACAGTCACAGCCGCAAGCTTTCTAGCAATTGCGGAAGCCGCTGAAAAAATCGCCGCTGAAGCAAGGATTGCAGCGGAATATGCGCTTGAAGGCGAAACTAGAACCGCCATCGGTACCATTTGTGGGTTCTCAAAGCAGGCTCAAGATCTGGCAACCGCAATACAAGGCATTCAGGCACTTGAATTACTAGCACATCAAAACTAGTTTGTTCTATTTTTGTTCTCATGGTATTTCGGTGTCATGAGAACATCAATAAAGACACTTGGACAAGCAAAGCGATCGGGCCTCCGCCTTATAGCGATCTGCCACAGCATGCATTGCCGTTATCGCAAGCTAGTCGATATTGATTCGGTCGTTCGCCATGTTGGTGTTATGCACGAGCTGATGCCAGCGCTTGGTGTTCGCCACTATAGCGAGCGCATGAGCTGCCCAAAATGTGGTGAACGAGGCATGTTCATTTGGTCTTTGAGTGTCGAAGATCCAGAGCCAGTTAGTGGCGGTTCGCAGTACCAAATCAATGCCTGGGAAAATGGTGTGTTGGTGGCAACATTGTGCAGAGCGAGCGAATTTGAATTGGCGATCGCAGCATTCGATGTGGCAGTAAAGGTGCATCAGGGAAAGCAAATTACACTGCAAGAACGGGCGAGGGTGTTGCGCGATTCGTACGTCAAGGATGCAGGGTAAATGTCGTGTTCTGCAAATAACCAATCCAAAACCAATAGATAAACACGGTTTTCTCCATATGTTCCCACGCCAAAGCAAAGCTAAGTACATTGAAATACATGTATTTTAGTTTAAGTAAGATCACTCATAACGGTCTGGTCGTAGGTTCGAGTCCTACCGGGCCCACCATTTTTTCTTTACGTTTGTGTTTCTTGAAACACCACCTGCAAATGGCGCACCAATAGCGTTGTTGCGGCGTTGTGCGATTTGTCGAGGCAAGCCATGGGAGAGCATTTTGTAAGACTTTGACAATGTTCTCGTTAAATGCTTTTGCACGAAAAAAGGGGCCACAAGTGCGGCCCCTTTCGTTAATTGGCTATTCAACCGTAAGGCCAGTAGCGTTTTTGATTTGTTTGGCAGCTTCATCCAGTGCTGCCTGTGCGCTGTCGTATTTGCCCTCAACAAATGCTGTTTGGATCGCAACCAGAATATCTCCAGCTTCGGCACCGTAAGGCGTGGCGCGAACTGGTTCGATGTCTGATGAGGTTTCAAGGATGGTTTTCCAAATGGTTTGGCCGCCCCAATATTCTTGTGGTGAGCTCATGTATTCATCGCTCTGTGTGGAAAGCAATGATGGTACGAGGCCATGCGATTTTAGCATGCCGATTTGGATCTCTGGTTTGGTAAGTGCAAACTTTACGAAATCGTACGCCGCTGCAGGGTTTTTTGATGAGGCGGTGATGAACAATGCTGATCCACCAAGGTTTGCAGCACGTTTTCCACCTTCTTCAAAAGCGGGCATTTTTGTAACCCGCCATTGGCCTGATAATTCTGGCATATTGTTGCGCACAGAACCCTCATACCAAGCACCGTAAACAGCTGATGCCGTTTTTCCAGTTTTTAGCGCTGTGAGCTTCTCGCTCCAGCCGCCCGGCGCGATTACACCTGCGTCCGCCAGTTTTTTGACCTGATCAAGTGCGCGAACGCAGCCCGCTTGGTTGACGCGAATTGTGGTCTCGCCATTTTTTTCCCCAAACACAGAGCAACCAAGTTGTTGCGCCATTACGCTGAACCAGTTCAATCCAGATGTGTAGTTTGAGAGTGCCATGCGTGTTTCGCCATTTGTGGCAGCGGCAAGTTTTTTACCGGCCTCGATATAGCCGTCCCATGTGGCAATGTCATCGGCGGTGATGCCAGCTTTGTCGAACAGATCTGCACGGTAGAAGGTCACCACTTGGCCAGCATCCCACGGCACGCCATAAGTGTTATCGCCGCTTTGCAACTCAACCCATTTGTAGTCTGAGAACAGTGGTTTCAGCTCATCCACCCCAAATTGACTAAGTTCCACAAAGCAATCTGGGAATTGTTGAATGTAGCGCTCGGCTTCGCCGTTCTCAATTGAGACCACGTCTGGCAAGTTGACGCCACCGGCCGCACAACCAGCAGTTAGTTGATCATAGACCTGGCTGGTTACTGTGTTTGCGGTGAGTGCTGGATTTGTCGCATTATATTGCTCAGAAACGGATTTCAGAGCTTCAGCTGCAGTATCCCAACTCCAAATCGTTATTTCTTCAGCATTGGCTGCCGTTGAAAGCAAAATGCCATTGCAGACCAGTAGGGCGCCAATAATGCGCTTTGTTGATGTGTTCATTTTTTCCTCCATTTTATGAACGCAGTGAATTCTTGGTTTTGTGATTACTTGATTGCGCCATTTGCAATGCCGCTTACGATTTGGCGTTGCAGAAGCAAAAACAGGGTTACAAATGGTATTGTCATCAGCGTTACGCCCACCATCATTGGGCCCCAAGCAACGGTGTTCAGGCCGACAAGTCGACCAAGTGCGATCGGGGCTGTTTGTCGAGCTTCGGTGGTTAGCACCAACAGGGGCCACAAGTAGTCATTCCAGCACGCAATGAACAATATGATGGCTAAGGACGCCATTGCGGGCCGCACAAGGGGCAGCGCGATCTTTGCGAAGATGCGAAGTTCCGACGCGCCGTCTAAATAGGCCGCTTCCATGATTTCTTGGGGCAGTGCCAAAAATGTTTGACGCATAAAAAATACGCCGAGTGCATTGGCTAAGTATGGGAGAACCACCCCGAAATAGGTGTTTGAAAGCCCCATATAACGCACCAAGATTACGTATTCTGGGATAACGATTGCAATGCCGGGAACAGCGAGAATGAAGATGATCATTGCAAAGATGGCTTTGGCACCTGCAAATTTAAACCTTGCCAGCGCGTAGCCAGCCAATGAGGAGACGACGAGCCCAAAAAATGTACCCGCACTGGCAACAATGACGGAGTTGATAATGGCACGCACAAAATCTTGCTTTGACTGGAGTTCGGCAAAGTTCTCAAGGAATTGACCGCCATGGTGGGCGATTATGCTGCCAGAAAAAATCATTTGATCGTCATGCGAGGCGTAGATGGTCATCATCCACAAGGGGGTCAGCCAAACAATTGCAACGATAAGCATGAAAAAGTTGAGGCTGATTTTTGCCCAGCGATCTGCTTTTGGAAATAGTCTCTTGGTCGCACTACGCATCAGATTTGCTCCCCAATAACTTGAATTGGATCAGGGACAATCCTAGGCCTATGAATACGATGAAGTAGGCGATCGCGGACCCATAGCCGAAGTTGAAGCTCTTAAAGCCTTGTTGGTACATATACATTGCAACGGTGGTGGTGCTGACGCCTGGTCCGCCCTCAGTGAGCAATGTGGGCTCGGTGAACAACTGCAATGTGCCGAAAGTTGATAGAACAAGGCACAGCAAAATCACTGGTTTAAGATTTGGGAGGGTTATGTAGAGAAACTGGGTAAACCGGCTCGCGCCATCAAGCTCACTGGCTTCATAGATATCTTTGGGAATGCTCTGAAGCCCTGCCAAAATAATTACAGCGTTATAACCCGTCCATCGCCATGTCAGGCTGATGGAAATGAGGGCAATCGCTCCGGCGGACGATCCTGTCCAAGCGATATCGGCAATGCCAACCGCGTTGAGCAGTTGATTTACAAAGCCGAAATCGTCGTTGAACAAAAGCCTAAAAATGACAGCATATGCTGCATCGGCGACCACAATCGGAGCAAAAATTGCAAAGCGATAGATGCCTTTTAAGAACAGCAATTTACTGTTGAGAAACACTGCAAAAATAACCGCGAGTGCCAACATAAATGGCACCTGCACGAGAATAATGAGAAATGTGTTTTTTAGCGTTGCAAGAAATAACGCATCCTCAAATAGGCGTCCCCAATTGTGCAACATGTCGAATTTCCACGGCCGTGCGCGTGTATTGAAAAATGACATGCTGAATGAATAGATGATTGGAATTAGCCAAAGGCAACCAAAGGCGATTAAATAGGGGGCGATAAAGGCATATGGGGTGATCCGATTCTTAGGCGACATGTTGTGCGTCCGTCCCCATTAATGCCTGAGCGTCGGCGGGTAACTTGCGCGGAAGTGCTGCGCCTTGGGTATCAAACAACAGGCAATTCTGAGCAGAAAAGCGAAGGGATATTTGATCACCGCGCCGCACCGGGGCCGTGCCTTCCGATGAACTGATAACCGGATCAGGTAGACCGATATCCAGATGGATAAGGCTTTCCGAACCAAGCCGTTCGATCAACTGAACAGTGCCAGTTATTTGATGCTCAAGATTGGTGTCATTTCGGAGGCGATGTGGCCGCAAACAAAGCGTCAACCTGGTGCCGCTTGAAAGGTTTGCCGCATTTGCCATTTCAACGGTGAGTGGTTTGGAGAATGCCTGTCCGGTGACGGTGACTTGTGTGCCGTGATTGCCAACAACTTCAACATCGAAACTGTTTATTTTGGGTGATCCAATGAATTGGGCAACAAATAGGTTCTTTGGTGAGTGTAGGAGCTCAAGCGGCGTTCCTACTTGTTCAATTTGACCATCCCGCATCACCACCACGCGGTCCGCCAGCGTCATTGCTTCAATTTGGTCATGGGTTACATATATCATTGTTGCATCAAGCTCTTCATGCAACCGAGCAAGTTCAACACGCATGCTGACCCTTAAAGCAGCGTCTAGGTTTGATAGTGGTTCATCAAGCAAGAAAACTTGGGGCCGTTTAACAATGGCCCGGCCGATTGCTACTCGCTGACGTTGCCCGCCAGAAAGCTGTTTTGGCAGTCGGTCGAGATAGGGCGTCAATTGAAGGATTTGCGCGGTCTCGCTTATGCGCAATTCAATTTCTTCTTTGGGCAGCTTCAAAAGTTTTAGACCGAATTCCATATTCTGACGCACGGTCATATGCGGATAAAGGGCATAACTCTGAAACACCATTGAGATGTTTCGTTTTGCTGCTGGCACGTCGTTCATCACTTTGTTGCCAATTGCAAGCGTGCCTTCATCGATGTCTTCAAGGCCTGCGATCATGCGCAAAAGAGTGGACTTTCCACATCCGCTGGGTCCTAGAAAGCAGGTGAACTCTTTCTCTCGGATACTGAGGTTGATCCCCTTGATCACATCAAGTGCACCATAGTTTTTGCGCAGTTCTTTTATGTCAACGTTTGCCAATTGAGATCTCCGGGTCGAAATGTCTGCTATGTGTCGCTTGAGTGCCAAAGCAAATGGTGTTTTGGTGTGGGAACACGGAACGATGCATGTGCACTATTCCTCCCACACCAAGAAGTCAGCCGGAGGGATGTTCTTCTGACCTAAAAGAATATCTGCGCTTGACGGCACCTCAACTTCTCTTGTGTCGTCACCAAAGTTGAAGACGAATGTGAGTGTGCCGCGCTTCACAAACCGCAGGTCGCCAATGTCTCCCAGTGAAGCGACTTCAGCCCAAGTCAAACAATCTTGCATGAAGTGCATTAGAAAGTTGCCGTACAGTTGGGTGGCAACATAACGACATTTGTCGTTGCCAATAATCGCTGGACTGCCGTGCCGATATTTGCTTGTGAAATGTGCCAACGCGGTTTCATGTGTGTTAAGAGACTCGCGCCAGCCGTCTGCACGGTAAGTTTTTCCGTCAAACTCAATTGGGTCATCTGCGTATTCGGGTAGAGATTCAACTCGGGTAACCTCCACGTCTATCAGCTGTTGAAAGTGACCGGGGGGCAGTTGGTCAGGTATATGCATCTCATCGGTCTTGCTGCCGCATCTTGGGCCCAAGACAACCTTGGTTTTTGATTGCTTGAGCTTTTCGACAAAATCGAGATTGTCGATCATCATATCTGGAACAAAAACGGCTTGATAGTTTGTGAAGTCGACGTGGGCCCCAACAACGTCTGCGTCCACGCCAAGCTTGCAAAGGGTGGAGTACCACTCGAAGGCGTGGCTGGCAGGGTCGTAGCCTTTCCCTTGAGGAAGAGCACGTGCGCCCCATCGCGATTTGTAGTCATAGATTATGGCAACTGGTGCTTGTTGTTTTTTGGTTGCAGGCAGCGCTTTGCGCTCCTGTGCAATTTTTTCGACTTCAAAGAAAGCCTGGTCAGGCTTGCCATTGGGCAAAAGCAAGGCTGCGTGGTATTGCTCTTGAGCAAACTTAGCTTGTCGCCAGCGGAAATAGCACACAACATCCACTCCATGTGCATAGGCAAGCCACGTCCATAAACGCACCATTCCATCTTCGGGAGATTGATTGTGTCGGGCCCAATTCACTGGCCCGGGTTGCTGTTCCATAATCCAGACATTGCCGCGACCCACCGTACGATATAGCTCGTTGTTGAACGCGGGTTGGTCTGGTAAGCCCGTGCGCAACATTTTGCGTTTTTGGTCGTCGGAAATAGTGGCGTTTATCAAGGCCCCCATGGGGTAGCTATCCCACGACGCAAAATCTAGATCTTCGCCAACTTTATAGTGATCAAAGTCAGGGTTATGGCCCATGAAATTATGCGTTATGGGACGATTGGGAGATAGCGCTCGAACAATATCGACCTGCGCCTTGTTGAACGCGCACACCTGGTCGGATGAAAACTCTATATAGTCAACTTCATGGGAGGGGGTTGTCATGCAAAGCATGTTGCGCTGCGTGTCGATTTCCTCAAATGAGTTATACCTCATGCTCCAAAACGTGGTGCCCCAAGCCTCGTTGAGCTTGTCGATGGTTCCATACTTTTTTTGCAACCAGTTTCGAAATGCATGAGTGGCATCGTCAGAGAAACTGTAAATTGTATTGTGGTCACCGTATTCATTGTCAATTTGCCAGGCTTTGACATATGGATTTTTGCCATAGCGTTCGGCAAAGAGCTTGGTTATGCGCTTGGCTTCGCGCAAAAAGTCTACACTTGAAAAACAATAGTGCCGTCTTGCGCCAAATTTGCGTGGGTTGCCGTCTTTGTCGACGGGAAGAATGGCAGGAAACTTGTCAACCAACCACTTTGGCGGAGCGGCTGTGGGCGTGCACATAACCACGTCAAGTCCGGCAGTTCCGAGTATTTCGATAACTTCGTCGAGCCATTGCCAGTCAAAGTGGTCATCCTTTGGCTCTACTAATGCCCATGAAAACTCTGCGATGCGGACGTAGCGAATGCCTAAGTCGACCATCCGTTGAGCGTCGTCTTTCCAGACTTCTTTTGACCATTGTTCTGGATAGTAACAAACACCAAGTTCAACCACGCACGCAACTCCATCTCATTTACATCTCACTTGGCCTGAAGCCAAGATTTAGGTTTCATCAGCTCACTTGGCCTGAAGCCAAGATTTAGGTTTCATCAGCTTTGCAAATTCTATTTGAGATCACAATCAAAATTTTATATTTGATTTTATTTTGCTGACGTTAATCCCGCATGATTTCATGTTGGATTTGCATGACCTGCGCCCGCAGTTCCATCGGTCTCCTTGTTAAGAGGCGGGAAGGCTGTAAAGATTAAGTTGTGTCTATAAAATTACATTTATAATTATAAAAAAAATTATTGACGTAATTTTTAATTGTGTTTTAAATCGGCGCGGCTGACTGAGCGCTTGGCGCGGGACAGCTTCGAACAGGCGCGGGTTATCTGCTTGCCTTTCGCAAAAATCGGAGGAGCTATAATGAATCTAAATATGTTGAAATGCCTAGCATTCGCGGCAATTGTCGGTTTCGCTGGCACCGCACAAGCTGCGGACTCCGGGGGCGAATTTAATTTCGTCGCACCGTATGATGGCAGCATCTTGTCGCTTGATCCACACAAGACCAGCAAGCAGCAAGACTTGTTGGTTACAAACAATATTTTCAGATCGCTCTATATGTGGAGTGCTGAACATCGAAAGCCGATGCTAGAGCTCGCAAACCTAGAAAGTGTGTCTGATGATGGTCTGACCTACACGTATAAGTTGCATGCTGACATGATGTTCCATAACGGCCGTGCCATGAAAGCGAGTGACATTGTCTACTCGTACGAGCGTATGCTGTCGATGAAACCTGTAAGTCCAAATGCTGGGCATATTCAGATCATTCAGGGCGCAAAAGCTTTTGAAAGTGGCGGGGCCGATCATGTCGAGGGCCTGTCCGTTTTGGATGATTTGCGTTTCTCGATTACGCTGAATGACCGTGTCGATCCTGCATATTATTTCTATCGTCCTGGAACTGCTATCGTGCCTCAAGAGGCCGTTGAAGCAGCGGGCGATGAGTTTGGCCTTTCGCCAGTGGGCAGCGGACCATTCAAGTTCGAAGAATGGGTTAAGGGTAGCGAAGTCAAACTAAGCAAGTTTGATAATTATTTCGAAGCCCAAAAACCCTATTTGGATAAATTGAACTTCAAAATCCTCCAGGAGGGCTCAACACGAGATATTGCTTTCCGCGCGAATGAGTTGGATGCAATTCTTGTCGAAGCTTCTCAATATCCACAATACAAAGCTGATCCGAGTTACTCAGAGCACTTGGTTGAAGTCGCCGAAATGTTCACGCGCTTGATTTCTTGGAATGCGGATTATGCGCCTCTATCAGACAAGAAGGTGCGCCAAGCAATCAGCTATGCAATTGATGAAGACACGATCAACAAGAAATTCCTCAAAGGAAAAGCCTACAATCCAGTGGGGTGGTTGCCGTCTACGTCAGAAGCATTTGATGCCAATGGAAAAGGCTTTGGCTATGACGTCGAAAAAGCAAAAGCACTGATGGCAGAGGCTGGCTATGCTGATGGGTTTGAATTGGAGATCTTGGGCACTGCAAACAAGTCTTATGGCGTTGGTGTTGCTGAAGTTGTCGGCCAATATTTGAGCAAAATTGGCATCACAGTTACCACGCAGCAACTTGAAGGCGGCATCCTTTATGACAAGCTTGTGGCAGGTGATTTTCAGGGCATAATCTGGTCGTTTGGTTCAGGTGTTGAGCCTCTTAAGGCTCTTAAACGCTGGCATTCTACCACCGCAAATGACTCGGGTAACTATGTGAAGTACAACAACCCCGAATATGATGCGCTGCTGGACAAAGCTCAGAACACAAATGATGAGCAAAAGCGTGTGGAGTATCTGCAGGCCGCCGACCGAATTTTTGCTGATGATGCAGCGGTTTGGCTATTCAATTACAACAAAGCGGTTTTGGCTGTGCAGCCTTGGGTGCATGGAATTGAGCCGGTTGCGATTGAGATTATGTATCAAGATTTCGCTGACGTTTGGGTTGATGCCAACTCGCCTCGCGCGAAATAATGTTCTGAAGCTGGCGGCTTTGTGTCGCCAGCTTACCTAACCCTCACATTCAGAGAAATTGCGTCATGTTCGCTTTCATCGTGCGACGATTGCTCCAGTTTATCCCTACCATCTTAGGGATATCGCTGATCATGTTTTTGTTGCTCAACCTCATTCCTGGAAACGCTGCGCTGAGCTCGGCAGGTCGTCTTGAATTGGCTCCAGAAGTGGTGGAGCAAATTAAAGCGGAACTGGGGTTGGATAAG
Organism: Maritalea porphyrae; assembly: GCF_027213965.1. Lineage (GTDB taxonomy): Bacteria > Pseudomonadota > Alphaproteobacteria > Rhizobiales > Devosiaceae > Maritalea > Maritalea porphyrae_A. The sequence continues at coordinate 20,789 of NZ_JAPWGX010000003.1, forward strand.
CCGATTGTTCAGCGTTATGTGCAGTACATTACGCGGCTGGCGCAAGGAGACATGGGGCAGTCCTACCTGCGGCGGTATGATGTGTCCGAAGTTGTGTTTTCCAGATTAGGTGCAACCCTTAAACTGGCATTCGCCGCAATTTCGATCGCTCTACTGATTGGAGTGCCCTTAGGTTTCTTTGCAGCGCTAAAGCAAGGCACTTGGATGGATATGCTGCTGACAGTGGTCGCTGTTGGAGGGGTGTCGATCCCCCAGTTTTGGCTGGGTATCCTTTTGATGTACTTTTTTGGGTTTATGCTGCACTTGCTGCCCACGTCCGGCTATGGCAATGGTTCACTAGCCAATCTTGTGCTGCCAGCGCTCACTTTGGGGCTGGGGTATACGGCGATGCTTGCCCGCATCACCCGAGCGGCAGTGATAGAGGTCCTGACCTCGGACTATGTGCGCACCGCCCGCGCCAAAGGGCTGAGCGAGCTTGCAATTAATGTAAGGCATGTTTTTCGCAACGCTTTTGTGCTGATTTTGACGACGGCTGGTTTGTTGTTTGGTTCACTCATCGGTCAAACGGTGGTGGTGGAACGCCTGTTCTCTTGGCCCGGCATTGGTTCACTTGTTGTGGAAGCTATTTTTCAGCGCGACATACCTGTCGCTCAAGGTTGCTTGTTGGTGATTATCTTTGTCTTCCTCACAGTGAATCTGTTGGTGGACATTCTTTACCGCGCCATAAACCCACAGATCGATTTTGAATGATGCTAAAGTCAATTTTCGCCCATAAAAATCTTATGTTCGGCGGCACCATTGTAGTGCTTGTTGTGCTCATGGCTATCGCAGCGCCGCTTCTCGCGCCGTTTGATCCCGTATTTGACGCCGATCTGATGAACTCTGAGATGCCACCAGGCGGCGAGTTTTTATTTGGCACCGACACGAATGGTCGAGACGTATTGTCTCGTGTCATTCATGGCGCACGGATTTCACTCAGCGTTGGCCTTGTCACGCAAATTCTCAACACCATAATCGGCGTAAGTCTTGGATTAGTTGCAGGTTATATGGGGCGGTTTTGGGATGACCTGATCATGGGGCTGACCAACATTATGTTGTCGATCCCCGTAATTGTTTTCGCTCTCGCCATCATGGCCGCGTTGGGGCCGGGTTTGATCAACCTATTTATCGCATTGGGGTTGACCAACTGGGCATATACTTGCCGCATTACCAGGGCGCAGGTGCTTTCAGACAAAAAGAAAGACTATGTCAAAGCCGCTAAATCCCTGGGCTATAGCCGTGCCAGCATAATGTTTACGCAGATCATGCCGAATATTTTGGGGCCAGTTCTTGTAATTGCGACGTTGGGCTCTGCTGAAGCCATTTTGCTCGAAGCAGCGCTTTCCTTTCTAGGACTTGGCGCTCAACCGCCAACACCGAGCTGGGGAGGTATGCTTTCATCAGCACGGGACCTGCTGTTCGTTGCGCCTTGGTTGTCGATTTTCCCCGGCATTGCGATTTTTGTCACAGTGCTTGGATTTAACATGCTTGGAGATGGCCTGCGTGATTTGCTTGACCCAAAAAGCGTTGGTGCGACCAAATTGGGTGGGGTTAGATGATGAAATCTAATATCCCCAATTCGACCGATTTAACCTGTGCGATCAAGGTTGTCGACTTGCACGTAGATTTTGCAACGGCAGGTGGCGTCCTTCCGGCGGTGCGGGGTGTTTCGTTTGAACTTGAGCAAGGAGAGACCCTTGCCATTGTTGGTGAATCTGGTTCGGGCAAAAGTGTGACTGCACTTTCAATTATGCAATTGATCGCAAAACGAACCGGTCGCATCTCATCAGGTGAGATTGTTTTTGATGGGCAAGATTTGTTGCAGCTTGATGAGCATAAGTTGCGGGAAATGCGGGGAAATGCGATCTCCATGATTTTTCAAGAACCCATGAGTTCGCTGAACCCGCTTATGAAGGTTGGCCATCAAGTTGGCGAGGTCTTTAGGCGACACCTCAAAGTCGATCGAGCAGAGGCGAAGCGCCTTTCGATTGAAATGCTGCGAAAAGTTGGGCTCTCAGCGCCGGAACGGCGCTATAATGAATTCCCGCATCAAATCTCTGGCGGCATGCGGCAACGTGTAATGATTGCCATTGCTTTGGCGTGTCGGCCCCAATTGCTCATCGCAGACGAGCCTACGACAGCGTTGGACGTTACCATTCAAGGTCAGATCCTTGATCTCATTCAAGACCTAAAAAGCGAAAACGAGATGTCGGTGATCATAATCACTCATGATCTGGGCGTTGTGGCTGAGATTGTTGATTATGTGGTGGTCATGTACGCGGGGCAAGTTGTTGAAACTGGTTATGCGCGCGAAATATTTGAGCAACCGCGACATCCCTACACAAAGGCACTCATTAACGCTGTGCCAAAACTGGGGTTACGCACAAGGACCAAGCAGCGCACTCGTTTGGAAGAAATAGTTGGCACAGTGCCAAATCTGCTGGCTTTGCCGGCGGGCTGTGCATTTTGCGAACGTTGTGATTATGCGCAAGAAATCTGCTCAACGTCAGCGCCCTCGATGGAAGTTGTTGGGGCACGACGCTCGGTTCGTTGTCACTTTGATTTGACTAAAAAGGATCGTCACCATGAGCGCTGAAAACAGAGAGGCGCCTTTGTTAGAAGTGTCGGATTTGAAGGTGCATTTTGGTGAGGCAAGCGCTCCCGTTAAAGCGGTGGATGGCGTGAGCTTTTCCATTGGGCGTGGTGAAACGCTGGGGCTAGTTGGCGAAAGTGGATGTGGCAAAACCACCACTGGTATGGCCATTGTCAATTTGGTTAAGTCTACCGGTGGTTCAATCTTGTTTGAAGGGCGCGAAATCACCAGTATTGATCATTTGTCACGCGCAGAGCAACTGCAGCTGCGCTCACAGATCCAAATTGTATTTCAGGACCCATTTTCGTCGCTCAACCCACGCATGAGCCTGTTCCAAACACTTGATCAACCGCTCAAGATTCATGGCATGGCGCCACAAGATCGACGTGAGCGAATTGATATGCTTTTAGACAGGGTAGGGCTTAACCCCGCACACGCTAGCCGATATGCGCACGAGTTTTCAGGTGGACAAAGGCAACGCATCGGAATCGCTCGCGCGCTGGCGTTGAACCCCAAGCTCATCATTTGCGATGAGGCTGTTTCAGCATTGGATGTATCGATCCAAGCGCAAATCATAAACCTCCTGATCGATTTACAGGAAGAATTTGGCCTATCGTATTTGTTCATTTCCCACGACTTGGCAGTTGTCGAACACCTGGCGGATCGGGTCGCTGTTATGTATTTGGGCAAGATTATTGAGGCGGCGAGATATGATGAAGTCTTCAGTGCGCCCAAGCACCCATATACGCGAGCGCTATTGTCGTCGATCCCGGTTCCTGATCCTAAGGGACGGGGAGAAGAACGCCAGACAATCAAAGGTGAGATGCCAAGTCCGTTTGCGCCTCCGTCTGGTTGCCACTTTCATCCCCGATGTCCTGTCGTCATGGCGAAGTGCAAGGTTGAAAGGCCTTCGCTCGAGTTCGTTGATGAAGAGCATCAAGTCTCTTGCCACTTGTCGACAAAACAAGCTGACACTTCACTTGGTACACCCAAAAAAGGCGAGTTGGCATGACGCGCGTTTCAATTGGTTTTGTCGGCTGCGGTCATCTTGCACAATATATGATTGAGGGGCTGCTGACCGCAAAAGCCCCTTATGAAATCCACCTTTTCAATCGCACTCATGAAAAGGCCATTGCCTTCGCAAAAAAGCGTTCGGGCTTGTGCGTGCACGATGAAGTGCAATCGCTCGTCGATGCCTCTTCAATCATTGTGGTTGCAACGCGGCCCGCAGACGTTAGCGCAGCAATTGCTGCTTGTGATTTCAGCCAAGGGCAGATCGTTTTGAGTGTGGCTGCCGGGGTAGGGCTTGCCGATCTGCAAAAATGGAGTGCGCCTGCTATTGCGGTGCGCAGCTTGCCGTTAGCCTGTGTGAAGCACAATTTAAGTCCCACAGCGCTATTTCCAGCAAACGAAAAGGCCGAACGTTTGTTGTTCTTTTTAGGCCAAGTCCATGTTTTGCCAAGCGAAGATCAGTTTGGTGCCATTTCAGCCCTTACAGGTGCCTTTTTTGCATGGCTCATTCCTTTGCTTGACCACGCGAGCAAGTGGGGTGTTGCTGCGGGGCTTGAGCCTGAGCAAGCGCGCGCGTTTGCGGTGGAGACTATGTTTGGCGCAGCTCACATGGCCGCGCAGGAGCCCGACAAGTCTTTGGAAGATATTTGGACCTCGTTGGCGACGCCTGGCGGTATCTCCGAACAAGGACAAAATATTATCGAAAAGCGCGGCGGCCTCTCAGCGTACGGACACGCACTTGATGCCGTTCGAGAGCGAATGGAAAAGGCCGGGCAAGGTGAGAAATCATGATGGCAACTGAGCAGTTTTTACACAAGATTGAAACGATCAAATCAAGCGCATTGCCTGCCATGGGCGTCTTATTTGAACAAAGCGCTCAGATAGCCGATGGCTTGCGCGTAGGCCGCACTGCGGCAATGGATGCTTGGGATGTAAGCTCTGAGTTGGAGTTTAAACAGGCGTGTATGAAGCAAAACAAAATCACCTATCACGCCCATATTGGCATGGGCAGCTGGCAGTTGACAGAGGACGCTCTCGGCTTTGTTGATCGTGAATTGAAATCAAGGGGATTTGCTGTTCATCGAGCGGGACTTTGTCTTGATCGTCGCATGGCTTTACCTGAGAAGCTGCGCCTTGGTGCGGCCGCTGAAACGGGCCCAATGTTGGAAAGCCAAGCAGATTGGCAACGGATTGGTCAGAATACGCCTATCCAGCCCCACATGGGCGATTTCATGATCGGCTTTCCCTCGTCAGTCACGAATAGTGTTTTAGCGCTACGGGCAGGGGTGACGACAATTGGCAACCTGTCTCAATATTTTGCGCATCAGGCACCCGGTTGGCATGACCATATTCACACAGCCGTTGAAACGACGAAAGCCATTGCACTGTTGGGGCGTTTTCGGGATCAAGGTGTTGCCTTGCATTCCTACTTAGAAGACGGATATGGCGCGTTGTTTTTTGACTGCGCTACGATCGCCGGTTGGGCGATGCTTGAGCATTACATCGTTGAAGAACTGCTTGGCGCGAAGCTATCCCATTGTATCGGCGGTCTAACATCAGACCCCATCAAGCGGGCAGGTTGGGTATTTGCGCTTGATAAAATTCACAAGGGCAAATGCGTTGGCTCAATGTTTTATGGTGACACAATTTCGTTCACGCAGGATTTTGACGAAAATCGCGGCATGATCGCCGAGTACATGCTGTGGGATATTATGGCGCAACTCAAATGCCCAACGGGTCATGCTGTGTTGCCCCTACCTGTCACCGAAGCGGTGCGAGCGCCATCTGCGCAAGAAATTGTCGAAGCCCAAATTTTGGGGAATCGTGTCGAAAAAACCGCGCGTCATTTGGTCGACAAAGTTGATTTTTCTGAAGCTGAAGCATTCGCGGATACCATCGTCAAGGAGGGGCGTGGCATATTTGAACGCGCGCTTCATGGCTTCAAAGAGGCTGGTATTGACGTGCGCAATCCTTTGCAGATGCTTTATGCCTTAAAGGAAATTGGCCCGGCTTTGTTCGAAGAGATTTTTGGTGCAGGCGCTGAGGACCCGTCACAACCGCGCAACCGTATTCCCACGGTGCCAACGGATATTTTTGCGCAGTCAATTGGAACGTACAAACAGCACTTGCCTGCATTTTCCAAGCCAAAGGTGGTCGACCGGATAGCTGGGAAACGTTTGTTATTGGCATCAAGCGATGTGCACGAACATGCCTTGCTTGTGCTGAATTGGCTGCTGGATAGCGGCGGGGCAAATGTTGTCAATCTTGGGGCAGAGGTTGACGCGCAAACCATTGTTGCGCGCGCTAAAGAAGACGATGTGGACGCCATTCTGGTGAGCACGCACAATGGAATGGCTCTAGATTTTGGCAAGACAATCAATGCTGAGATGGCCAAGCAATCGATCAAAAAACCCGTGCTTTTCGGCGGTGTACTAAATCAAAAAATTCAAGACCAGGAATTACCGGTCGATGTTTCCAGTGAACTTAGAGCGATTGGCATTCACGCCAATACGTCTTCATTGGAACAGCGGCTGGTCCACTTTTTGCAACTAGAGAAACAATGAAGGATTGCACATGCTACACTTTGGTTATGGTTCAAATTTACAGATGAGTTTCTTGAAGGAGATACTTCCAAGCGCGAAATATGTGATGAAAGCGTATATTCCTAACCACGAAATCCAGTTCAATTTTTTTTCCAAAACCAAGCAAGCTGGCATCAGCAATATCATGCTGGCGCCAGGCAAAGTGGTACATGGGGTGATTTTTGACGTGCCCGAAAAAGAGCTGCTGGAATTAGATGTGAAACCTGGTTTCTACATTGGGGATTATGAGCGCCGTACGTTCTTGGCCGTGGGCGAGGACAATAAGCTTCATTCAACAGAACTCTACCAAGTTATTGACCCTCAAGGCCCGTTCCAGCCTTCAAAAGAATATGTCAAAGGCATGCTTGAGGGCGCCCGCGAAATGGACCTGGATCCGACACACCTAAAAACCATCGAGCAGTTCTACGCTGACTCTATTTAAGCACCTTTTGGGCAGGGGTTCAAAATTGAATCCCTGCTTTTTCCTCGATCATGCGGCTGACGTTATCTGATGAATGTTTGCCACTTGACTGGATATGCTGTTCGAGCAGCTTTTTTGCCAATTTTGTGTCACGTTCCAAAATAGCATTCAGGATATTGCCATGATCGTTCTCATTTGATTTCGATCCGGTCACATATCTTAGACTAATTTGATACTTGAGATGCAGAATATCAAACACATTTTGCAGCGCTCTTTTTTGCAAAGATTGTCCGGAGAGTTCGGCAATTGTGAGGTGGAAGTTCATATCCGCCACCAGCTTCTTGTTCATGAACATACCCTCAAGCGCGTTCATATATTGCTGATGGGACTCCTTCAGCTTTTCTTCGCCCTGCTTGTCCAGATTTTCGATTGCTCGTTCCAACAAGGAACTCTCCAGAAGCAGTCTAAAATTGTACAGCTCTTTGATCTCGCTTAGGCTAAGCGGTTCAATGAAATATCCTTTGTTGGGTTCACGTCTTACGATGCCCTGGAATTCAAGGAACTTTAGCGCTTGGATGAATGGGGTTACACTCATGCCCATTTCTTCAGCAAGCTCTTTAAATGGAACTTTTTGACCTGGCACCAAGTCGTTGTGGAATAGCATCTGACGAATGCCGACATACGCAGTTTGAGTAAGATCTCCGCTTGCGTTTGGGTTCTTTCTTCTTGGCATCCCGATTGTGCCCTTTCCATAGGTAATCGTCTGAAGTCTATTTGGTTTTAGCGTTGGCTCGCAGATGGGGAATTGTGTGCTGTGCCCCTTGCTAACGCTTGAGTTGAACAACTTTTGGCGTGTTGTTCACGAAGGATAACTCCGGTTTTGTTTTGTGGCTTATTTTTGCTCCCCACCGCAATAGATATGTGCAGCTGAAAAGAGCATATGCGCCAATTCACAGACGCACAATAGCGAGTGATAAAGATTGGTTCTATAGGCCGGTGACGGGCGAATGGTAATCTCAACTGATCGCTTCGCCCTCAGTTTTGTTGCACGAATTCAAGGTGATTGGGAAAAGCGATATATTGATTTGCATTCCCTTATTTGGTGATCCGTTCAGCGATATAGGCGTCAATCTGTGCGGCTTCTTGTTTATCAACATGAAGCCCCATTTTTGTTCTGCGCCATAAATAGTCTTCGGCGGTCATAACCCATTCGTTGGTAATGACCCAATCGAGTTCGCCAGCATAAATGCCGTGACCAAAATCGGTGCCAAGGTCCTCTTTTTTTGTTGCATTGCAATAGATTTTTTGGGCGTCAGTTCCGTAGGCGCGCACGAGGCGGTGGGTGGTTTTATGATCCAAGAAGGGGAGTTGGCTTTGTAATTTTCGGACCAACTCTTCAAATTGATCGTGGGCAAAGTCCCCGCCGGGTAGGGGAACTCGTTTGGTCCACTCTGCACCAATGTTGGGGAAGAAACTGTCAAATTTCTCAATCGCGGCTTCGGCCAAACGGCGATAGGTGGTGATTTTGCCGCCGAAAATGTTTAAGGCCGGTGCTTCTCCGGTTTCATTAAGCTTAAGCACATATTCGCGGGTGGCGGCGGTGCTGGATGAGGCATGGTCGTCATAGAGCGGGCGCACGCCAGAATAGGTCCAAACGATATCATCGCGCGTTATTGGCTTTTCAAAATACTGCGACGCGAATTTGCATAAATATTCTTGTTCTTCAGGGGTGCATTCGGGTTTTGTATCCACGTCCGCGTGGTCTTGGTCTGTCGTGCCGATCAGTGTGAAGTCTTGCTCATAAGGAATGGCGAAGATGATGCGACCGTCTTCTCCTTGGAAGAAGTATGCTTTGTCGTGATCAAACAGTTTTTTGGTGACAATGTGGGAACCGCGTACCAAGCGGACGCCTTCGTTGGTTTTGATGTGGGCGACATTGCGGATAATGTTTTCGACCCACGGGCCGCCTGCATTGACCAGCAGCTTTGCTCTAAACTCTTGCTGTTCGCCGGTGATTTGATTTTCTGTGGTTACTGTCCAAATGCCTTTTTCGGATACGGCATCAACAACCTTAGTGCGCGTCATGATATTGGCACCACGGTTCTGCGCGTCGCGGGCATTAAGGACAACAAGACGAGAGTCTTCTACCCAACAGTCTGAATATTCGTAAGCACGTTCGAACTTGTTGTCGATCGGGTCGCCCTCAGGGGCCGTTGTTAGATCGATTGTTTTGGTGCCTGGTAGAATTTTTCGCCCGCCCAAATTGTCATACATGAATAGACCAAGACGAATGAGCCAGGCGGGGCGTTGCCCTTTCATCCAAGGCATAAACATGGTCAAAAGTTTTGACGTTGGGGTGTCGCTTTCAAAGCGCATGTCTGGGTGGTACGGCAAAACGAAACGCATGGGCCATGAAATGTGTGGCATTGCGACCAAGAGGTTTTCGCGCTCAATCAGAGCTTCGCGAACTAAGCGAAACTCAAAATACTCAAGATAACGCAGACCACCGTGAAAAAGTTTGGTGGAAGAGGACGATGTGGCGGATGCCAAATCGTCCATTTCGGCGAGGGCGACAGATAGACCACGTCCCACTGCGTCGCGCGCAATACCACAGCCATTTATACCGCCGCCAATGATGAATAGGTCATAGGTCATTTCGTTCTGTGGATTTTTCATTTTTGTGTTCCTGCAACTAGAATCTGTGTGCCTGCATCAGCCGCCGCCTTTGCGAAGGCGGATGAGGGTTTACTGTCCATTACGACAAAATCGAGCTCGTCGATGGAGGCAATACGAACGGGTGCGTTTATTTCAAATTTGGATTGATCCGCGACCAAAATGCGTGTGCGGGCGTTTTTCAGAATCGCGCGGGCAACCGCAACTTCACGCGAATCGAAGTCCAAAATCGATCCATCATCGTCAATGGATGAAGCGCCGATTACGGCATAGTCCGCTTTGTAACGCGATATGAATTCAACTGCCTCTTCGCCAACGACCGCACCGTCGGTTTGTCGAACCATGCCTCCGACTTGAATAAGCGCGCTCAATTCGGCGCCTTGCATGATGCTGACAATATTGATGTTGTTTGTGATAATGCTCAAGTATTTATGGCCCGTGAGCGCGCTGGCGACTTGCTCGGTGGTGGTGCCGATGTTCAGAATAAGCGAACTGGCATTTGGAATGAGTTCAGCGGCTTTGCGGCCGATGGCGCTTTTAGCGGCAATATTGTTCATGCGCCGCGCTTCGTAACTCAATGAGGCTGTTGAAGCGAGGCGACGTGCGCCCCCGTGCATGCGTGTGGCAAGGCCGCGTTGACATAAGGTTGCTAGATCGCGACGAACGGTTTGCTCTGTCACATCAAATGAATCAGCAAGCGAAATGACGTCCACTTGGCCATTCTGATTGAGCATCTTTATGATTTTTTCGAGCCGCTCTGGCTGCAACATGCGGTTTCTCCTTGCGTCAAGCGAATTGAACTTAGTATGTTCATTTGAACATGTAAATTGAAAATATGAACATACGCGTTAATGCGATGTGGGAAAAATGTAGGAATTACAACGAAAAACCTTCTACTAAAAAAATAGTTTGACAAATATAGTAGTTCGAATGAATATTGTTGCAGCTGGAGGTTTCTGGCTTAAGTTCAATGGGAGGACAAGATGAAGAAGCATCTTCTCTGCGCAGCAGCGGTTATAGCCGTTGTCGCAGGTACTGGGTCAGCATTCGCGGGTGCTGACGAAGCTAAAAAATGGATTGACGCTGAATTTCAGCCGTCAGTTTTGTCAAAATCAGAGCAAATGAGTGAAATGCAATGGTTCATTGATGCTGCCAAGCCTTATTCGGGTTTGGAGATCAATGTGCTGTCCGAAGGCATTCCAACGCACTCTTATGAGTCAGAAGTTCTGACCAAAGCGTTTGAAGAAATTACCGGAATTAAAGTCAATCACCAGATTTTGGGTGAAGGCGAAGTGGTGCAGGCGGTTCAAACGCAGATGCAAACAAAGCGTAATCTATATGATGCTTATGTGAACGACAGTGACTTGATTGGCACACACTCACGTTTGCAACTTGCGTACAACTTGACCGATTTCATGGCGGGCGAAGGCGCGGACGTTACCAACCCAACGCTTGATCTTGCAGATTTCATGGGCACGCAGTTTACCACTGGTCCTGATGGCGATCTTTATCAGTTGCCAGATCAGCAATTTGCCAACCTTTATTGGTTCCGTAAAGACTGGTTCGATCGTGAAGACATCAAAGCAGCTTTCAAAAAAGAGTATGGTTATGATCTAGGCGTGCCAGTGAACTGGTCAGCTTATGAAGATATCGCTGAATTCTTTACAACGAAGGTTGTCGATATTGATGGCACCACAGTTTATGGACACATGGACTATGGTAAGCGTGCCCCTGACCTTGGTTGGCGGATGACGGATGCCTGGCTTTCAATGGCTGGTGCTGGTTCAAAAGGTGAGCCAAACGGTGTGCCGATTGATGAATGGGGCATTCGCATGGAAGAGGGTTCTTGTAATCCTGTTGGTGCGTCAGTAACGCGCGGTGGTGCAGCAAACGGCCCAGCGGCTGTTTATGCGATCCGCAAGTGGGATGAATGGTTGCGAGCTTATGCGCCTCCAGGTGCAGCTGCATTTGATTTCTACCAATCATTGCCAGCGTTGAGCATTGGTAACGTTGCTCAGCAAATCTTCTGGTACACAGCCTTTACTGCCGACATGGTGAAGCCAAAATCTGAAGGCAATAACACTGTTGATGATGCTGGTAACCCGCTATGGCGGATGGCGCCTAGCCCACATGGTCCATATTGGGAAGAGGGTCAAAAAGTTGGCTATCAAGACGTGGGTTCATGGACAATCCTGAAATCTACACCACTTGATCGCGCAAAAGCGGCTTGGCTCTATGCTCAGTTTGTTGTGTCAAAGACCGTTGACGTGAAGAAGTCTCATGTTGGTTTGACTTTCATTCGTGACAGCTCAGTAAACCACGCATCTTTCACCGAACGTGCACCAAAACTTGGTGGTTTGGTCGAATTCTACCGTTCACCTGATCGTGTAGCTTGGTCTCCAACTGGCATTAACGTGCCAGATTATCCAAAGCTTGCTCAAATCTGGTGGCAGCAAATTGGTGACGTGAATTCTGGTGCCTTTACACCACAAGAAGCGATGAACCGTTTGGCTGAAGAGATGGACATCACAATGGCCCGCATGCAGGCAGCTGACGAAGCTGCTGGTGTATACGGTGGCTGTGGTCCGCGCTTGAATGAAGAGCGTGATGCTGAGTGGTGGTTCGCCAACGGTGGTGCGAAGCCAAAACTGGACAACGAAAAGCCGCAAGGCCAAACCGTCAACTATGACGAGCTCGTTGCCCGCTGGAATTCGCAGTAAGCGAACTCCCTAGTCAGAACTCTTCTGACCTTGTCTGCTGGAGCCTAAGGGCTCCAGCTTTCTTTCACAGTTTTCCCAACCCTTTGGCAAAAGGGTTGAAGGCTGCGCGCTGAACTGATTGCGCGGCAGAAATAAGAGTAGGTGTGCAATGGCACTCGAACTTAAAAATGTCACTAAGCGGGTAGGGGCGGACCTGCACATCAAGCCGGTAAACCTGGTTCTTGAAACAGGGCATTTCAACGTATTGCTTGGCGAAACAGGTGCAGGCAAAACATCCCTGATTAAATTGATGGCTGGCCTTGATCCAACGGCAAGTGGCCAAATTTTGATGGATGGTGAGGACGTGACGGCGCAAAATACCCAAAAGCGCAATATCTCGTTGGTCCACCAGTTTTTCGTCAATTACCCGCACATGAGTGTTTTTGACAATATCGCTTCACCTTTGCGCGTGGCAGGGATGGCCCAGTCTGAACTTGAGGATCGGGTTGCCGAAGCTGCTGAGATCTTGCAGCTAAAACCCATGCTTTTTCGTCGTCCACACGAATTGTCGGGTGGTCAACAACAGCGCTGTGCGTTGGCACGGGCGATTGCAAAGGAAAGCAAGGCCGTGTTCTTGGATGAACCGCTTGCCAATCTTGATTACAAATTGCGCGAAGAGTTGCGCGACCAATTGCCAGAGCTTTTTGCGGGGCGGGGCGCTGTGGTGGTGTACGCCACTTCAGAACCTGAAGAGGCTTTGCTGCTTGGCGGTAAAACCGCATTGATGGATGATGGTTCGGTGGCGCAATTTGGCACCACGGCCGATATTTATCGCCATCCTGAAACGCTGTTGGCAGCTGAGATTTTTTCTGACCCGCCGATTAATGTTGCGCAGATTGAGAAGCGCGGTGGCACCGCGAAAATGGGGTTCAATATCTCATGGAACCTTATAGGGCATGCCGCAGACCTAAAAGATGGCGAGTATAAGATTGCCGTGCGGGCAAACCATGTACTGCCTTTTCAAACGGATGAAGCCAGCGTGCCAATTACAGGGCATGTGATGGTTACCGAGTTGAGTGGATCTGAATCTAGCGCGCATTTTAAAGCGGAAATGGCCAATTGGGTTTCGCTGGCGCGCGGTGTGCACCCTTACCAGGTTGGCGAAGATCATCAATTCTTTATGGATCCATCAAAGTGCTTTGTGTTCGCGCCTGATGGCACGCTGGTCGGATAGGAGACAATCATGGCTAAAATTACCCTGTCTCAGTTGCGACATAGTTATTTTGCGGAACCTAAAGGTCCGCAAGATTATGCCTTGAAGCAAATTGATTTGGATTGGAACGATGGCGGCGCATATGCGCTTTTAGGACCATCAGGATGTGGCAAGTCCACATTGCTTAATATTATTTCGGGACTTCGTGTGCCCTCAGAAGGTCGGATTTTGTTTGACGATAAAGACGTCACGCATTTGCCTCCGGATCAGCGCAACATTGCGCAAGTGTTTCAGTTCCCAGTGATCTACGACACTATGACCGTTTACGATAATCTTGCGTTCCCGTTGCGCAACCGTGGCATGGCAGAGCGGGACGTTGATGTGCGGGTTAAACAAATTGCCGAAATGCTTGAAGTGAGTGAAATGCTGACTCAAGGCGCCGCAGGTCTTTCGCCTGACAATAAGCAGAAAATCTCGATGGGACGCGGGCTGGTGCGCGACGATGTGAATGTGGTGATGTTTGACGAGCCGCTCACCGTGATTGACCCGCATCTGAAATGGAAACTGCGTTCGAAGTTAAAAGAACTACATCAGCGCATTCGGGCCACCATGATTTATGTGACCCACGATCAAACTGAAGCACTTACCTTTGCTGACCAAGTTGTGGTGATGCAAGATGGTGAAATTGTGCAAATTGGCACACCAATTGAGTTGTTCGAGCGCCCCACCCACACATTTGTTGGCCACTTTATTGGCTCGCCGGGCATGAATGTTTTGCCATGTGAAGTTAAGGCTGGAGCCGCGTTTTTCAACGGGCAACATGTGGCTTTAGAAGGCGAAATTGTAAAAGGCGCTGGTGGAAAAACAGAAATCGGCGTCAGGCCAGAATATGTTTCTTTGGCTAAAGACGGGTTGCGAGCACACGTCCGCAAAGTCGCAGACGTTGGCCGCCACAATGTGGTTGAAGCCATGGTGGGAGAGCAAAAAGTTGCGGTGATTGTGGAACATGATGTGCCCAACCAGGGCGACGAGGTTTTTCTAGACTTCAAGACCGAACAAACCCGGCTTTATGCCGATGGTTGGTTGGCAACCAATGCCAAAGGAGCCGCATAATGAAAACGCAAAATCAAAAAGCTTGGTTCTTTGTTCTGCCAGTGTTGCTGCTGGTTGCGTTCAACGCGTTGATCCCTATGATGACGGTGGTCAACTATTCAGTGCAGGAGACGTTTGGAAACAACCTTTTCTTTTGGCAAGGCCTGGATTGGTTCCAAAACTTGATGCGCTCCGAGCGTTTTCACGCAGCACTTGGCCGTCAATTCATGTTCACCGGATTGATCTTGTTGATTGAAATTCCGCTGGGTGTGGCGATTGCCATGTCGATGCCGCGCAAAGGCTTTTGGGTCTCCGTTTGCTTGGTGACGATGGCGTTGCCGATGCTGATCCCTTGGAACGTGGTTGGCGCAATGTGGAATATTTTCACGCTGCCAGATATTGGCTTGATGGGCTATTTTCTAAACCATGTGATGGGTATCCCCTATGATATGACGCAAAACGTTTTTGCGGCTTGGGTTACCATTATTGTGATGGACGTGTGGCACTGGACGTCTTTGGTGGTGCTGTTGAGCTATGCGGGATTGGTGTCCATTCCCGAAGCTTATTATCAGGCGGCGAAAATTGATGGGGCGAGCAACTTTGCTGTGTTCCGATTTATCCAACTGCCCAAGATGAAGAACGTGCTTACGATTGCTGTGCTGTTGCGCTTTATCGATAGTTTCAACATCTACACAGAGCCATTTGTTTTGACAGGTGGTGGGCCAGGTAACTCAACCACATTGTTGTCCATTGACTTGGTAAAAATTGCGCTGGGTCAGTTCGACCTTGGTCCTGCGGCTGCCATGTCCCTTATTTACTTCGCGATCACCTTGTTGGTTAGTTGGCTGTTTTTCACGCTGATGACCAAAGATGATGCGCGATAGGAGCGAATTGATGCAAAAACGATCACTTGTAACCATCGCTTATATCTTGTTTTTGTTGCTGCCCATTTATTGGCTGGTGGCGATGAGTTTTAAAACCACAAACGAGATTTTGTCTGGGTTCTCACTTTTTCCCGAAACATTCACGTTGGCGAACTACGCGGTGATTTTCACCGATCCAACGTGGTACATGGGTTATGTCAACTCGATTATCTATGTGACGTTGAATACGATAATTTCGATTGCTGTTGCATTGCCTGCCGCCTACGCGTTCTCGCGCTATCGGTTTTTGGGTGATAAGCAATTGTTCTTCTGGTTGTTGACCAACCGGATGGCCCCGGCGGCGGTATTTGCCCTGCCATTCTTTCAACTCTATTCCTCTGTTGGATTGTTTGACACCCACTTAGCAGTGGCGCTTGCGCACTGTTTGTTCAACATCCCATTGGCGGTTTGGATTTTGGAAGGCTTTATGGGAGGAATCCCCAAAGAGTTGGATGAGACCGCTTATGTTGATGGATATTCGTTCCCACGGTTCTTCGTCACCATTTTCATTCCATCGATCAAAGCCGGCGTCGGGGTTGCTGCATTTTTCTGCTTCATGTTCTCCTGGGTTGAATTGCTTTTGGGCAAAACGCTAACCGCCGTTGCCGCAAAACCAATCGCTGCAACTATGACCAAAACCGCATCAAACGCGGGCTATGAACTTGGATTGTTGGCGGCCGCTGGTACGCTGACAATCATTCCAGGGGCCATCGTGATCTATTTCGTGCGCAACTATATCGCGAAGGGTTTCGCGATGGGGAGAGTATAATGCTGAGTTGGATGGCATGGACGTGGCCGACGGCGTTGGTGTTTGTTGGTATTTTTTCCGCAATGGGTGTGTTGACGGTTCTTGAAATCCGCAAACCGGGTGGCGATGAACGTAAAGGCGCGCTGGGACTTGTGACGACGCGAGGCGATAGATTATTCCTAACGCTTTTGGGTAGCGCATGTATTTTTCTCGCTTGGTTGGGGATTTTTGGCACTCCCCTATGGATACCGTTGGGAATAGCGATATGCTGGGGCACATTTTGTTTTTGGAAAGCGTGAGCAGATCTAAATGACGGCAAACTATATTCTGGCAATTGATCAGGGCACAACATCAAGTCGGGCGATTGTTTTTGATGATCAACTTAACCCGCTAGCGACTGGGCAAGAGGAGTTTCCGCAAATATTCCCCCAGTCGGGTTGGGTGGAACATGACCCAGAAGAGATTTGGTCAACCACTGTCGCCATGTGCCATCTCGCCATAGAAAAACAGAACCTTTCGCCGCGAGATATCGCGGCGATTGGCGTTACCAATCAACGCGAAACCACCATCGTGTGGGATAAGAAAACCGGCAAGCCTGTTTACAATGCCATCGTTTGGCAAGACCGGCGTACGGCGGATTACTGCCAGTCATTGCGTGATGCGGGCCATGAAGAAATGGTGCGCCAAAAAACGGGTCTTTTATTGGACCCATATTTTTCGGCCACAAAAGTACACTGGATTTTGCAATACGTTGAAGGTGCGCGCGAGCGGGTCGAAAACGGCGAACTGCTATTCGGAACCGTGGATAGCTACTTGATATGGCGTTTAACTGGTGGGACGGTACACGCCACGGACGCAACAAACGCAGCCCGCACCATGCTTTATAACATCATGGACGGGTGTTGGGATAAAGACCTCTTGGCACTGTTTGGCATTCCAGAAAGCATGATGCCTGAGGTTAAAGACTGCTCTGATGATTTTGGCGTTACGCGGGATGATCTTTTCGGGGGTGTCGGCATTCCCATTCGTGGGGTGGCGGGTGACCAGCAGGCGGCAACAGTTGGTCAGGCTTGTTTTAAACCGGGGATGGCAAAATCAACTTATGGTACGGGCTGTTTTGTTCTGCTCAACACGGGCGAAAAGCCTGTGTTGTCAAACAATCGGCTTTTGACGACCATTGCCTATCAATTGGATGGCAAGCCGACTTACGCGCTGGAAGGCTCGATTTTTATCGCTGGTGCTGTTGTGCAATGGCTTCGCGATGGATTGAAAATGATCCGAAGTGCTGCAGAAACGGGTCCATTGGCAGAAGCGGCTGATCAAACCGAAAATGTTTATTTTGTGCCCGCATTCACTGGGCTTGGCGCACCCTACTGGGACGCTGAATGCCGGGGTGCGATATTTGGACTTACTCGAAACACTGGCCCCGAAGAAATTGCAAAGGCGGCATTGGAAAGCGTTGGTTTTCAGACCCGCGATTTAATTGAAGCGATGAGCGAGGATTGGGGGGCGAAAGAGCAAACCGTGTTGCGGATTGATGGCGGCATGGCGAAAAGTGCCTATGCGATGCAGGCCTTGTCCAATCAATTGCAAGCACCGGTGGATCGTCCGGTTGTGACAGAAACAACGGCTTTGGGTGCTGCATATCTAGCGGGGCTAAGCGTTGGGCTTTGTGGTGCGCCCGAAGAGTTCGCTGAACAATGGTCGCTAGAGCATCAGTTTCAGCCGAATGTTGATAAAAAACTGGCGGATGAGAAGTATGCTGGCTGGCAGTTGGCGGTTAAGCGTTTGCTTTTTCAGGGATAAATCCTGACTAAACACATGTTGCTTGCCAAGGGGCGCGCATATGTACTAAGTTTTTAGATGATAAATTTGTAACAATGAAAAGTGAACGATGGCCCGCAAGCACGACCCAGATTTTTTGACCAGTGTTGAACTTGAATTCATGAATGGCCTTTGGGCTGTCGGATCAGGAACCGTGCGCGAAATTATGGCCAATATGGATGCGGAAGTTGACCGTGCCTACACGTCTGGTGCCACGGTAATGCGGATCTTGGAACAAAAAGGATTTGTTGCCAGCGACAAGAAAGATCGCGCGCTGGTTTACACGCCTGTGCTTTCAAAAAATGAATATCAGGGCCGCTCTATTCGCCAGATGTCAAAATCGCTTTTTGATGGTGCACCTGGTGCATTGGTTGCGCGGTTGGTTGACGATGAAATGCTCACCGATGAGATGATTGAGCAAATCCGTTCTTTGCTGGATGACAAGCAAGAGAAGAGCAATGGTTAGTGCGTTGGTAAACTATTATATCGATGTAAACATTGCGCTATTGGCGACCTTTGGCGTTTGGATCACGGTGCGATTTGGGCTATCGCGCATTGGTTATCGGTTTTCTTTTCAATCAGAACAAAATCTAATTATTGCCTTTATCGGGTTGGCTGTTTTGGCCCCAGTTCTCGTCCGCGTTGGGTCTGGCCTATTGCCTGCCCATGCAAATGTCACGGATTTGTTGGTTTCGTGGTATTTGGGCGGTGGTGTTGATATGAGCGCGCGACAATTCCAGAGCCTCATTGGTGCGAAAGGCGCAGCGGTTGATGAACTGATCCATCGCGACAGTTGGGTTACGCTTCTGGGCTTGGGCCTTGGTGCCGCAGCCTTTGGCTTTTTTGTTGCCAGGTTAGGGGCGAATGCCGTTTCGCTTCACAGTATTCTTAACAATAGCTTCCCCCTTAAGAAACTTGGCCGGGTTCAAGTTGTTGCATCAGACCGTGTGGAGGTACCGTTTACGACCCGAGGTTGGCGTTCGTTTTATGTTGTGATGCCGGTTGCAATGATTGGCGATGCTTGGAAAATGCGCATTGCGATTGCCCATGAAATGCAACACATTCGGCATGGTGATGTGACTTGGGAATATGTTTGGAGCCTTGTGCATCCACTCATGTTTTGGAATCCCGCTTTTTCTATGTTCCGCAAAAGGTTGAATGTGCTGCGGGAATTGCTTTGTGACGCTGCGCTGTTGTCGCGGCAAACCTTTAACAAGCGTCGCTATTGCGAAACGCTTTTGAGCGTAGCCAAAAATATGGCTCAAACCAAAGCTCGCAATAATGCGTTGGCAGTGCCCTTTGTGGAACCAAAACGGCATTTGGCGCGTCGTGGGCAATCGAGTTTGGAATATCGGATACTCTACGCCCTTGAATTGCCAAGCGCGCGCAAAAGCTTGCGTTTTGGCCATATTGGTCTGATGTTGACCATGAGTTTGGCGGCGATGCTGATTTTGCTGTTGTTGCAACAACCCAGCGAATGGAGCCACGACCGCATCATGCTTTCAACAATTGCAAATCTTGAGCACTTAGAAAGCCTCAACAGTTCTTCTAAATAATCTGTAGTGCGGTGCGTGTCAGCATTTCCTTGAATGCGTACAACAAGGATGATTTGTCGCTGTTAGGTAAAAAACTGACAGACACATCATATCCGGGCATGTTTTTGGTCTCTGTAATTTCGATGTCTGCCGCTGCATTGGCGCGGGCAGAAAAAATGTCAACTATTGTAATTCCCATGCCAACTTTCACCAATGAAATCGCTGTGTGATAGGTTTCGGTGGCCAACTGAGGGCTGGCGCGCAGACTTGCGTTGTCTTTCGCCATGTCGAGTAATTTGCCCAATGGCCCGCTGTCCGCAATCGAAATAAAGTCTTCTTTGGTCACCAAGGAGATATCTGGCGTGCGCTTCACGTCTGCACGGCCGCGCTGGCTAACAACAACAAATCGCCCTCTACCAATTTTATGGGTGCGCATCCCCGGTATGTCGCCACCATAAAAGGACAATGCAATGTCGATATCTTTGCGCATCAACGCTTCGCGCATCGCATCATAACGCATGACGTTTGCTGTAATGGCGATGTGAGGGAATGCTTGGCGCAGGGCAGCTAAGGCGAAAGGCAAAAGCTGGAACGAAAGTGCGGGCACGACGCCAATCTTTATGGTGAGGCCAATACCTTCATTGATATTTTCGCAAATCTGGCTCACCCGGTCGACCTGCTGCATCAGCGTTTCGGTGTGCGCGAATAGCAGTTTTGCTTCATGGCTAGGTACAATTCGTTTGCCTTGGCGGTGAAACAGCTGGAAGCCCAGTTGATCTTCTGCGTGCCGCAGGGCTGTGCTCACGGCGGGTTGCGAAATATTGAGTACTTTCGCCGCGCCGCTGATGGAGCCTTCAACCATGATTGTGTGAAAAATTTCGATGTGTCTTAAGCGCATTTGATGGGCTCCAAGTTTCAGGTTTATTATAACCTGAGATTATAAGAAGCCAATGTATTATTATTTACCTTTTGAAAAGGAATTGCTTAATCTGGCAAGACTGAGGCTGGATGGTGCGAGTGTTGTCGATGTATCTTGGGTTGCTTACTGAAGGTGTTGACCAGAACCGATTTGAAAGGTGTTTCGCGCATCCTTTGTCATTTGGCGCGCGGCCTTTGGGCACGCTGCAATGACGCTATTTCAAACTCAATCGCATTCGCAAAAACCAACTGTTGCAGTGCTGGGTGCCGGTATTGTTGGTGTTACCAGTGCTTTGGCTTTGGTCGAAAGTGGCTTTCATGTGGTGTTGGTTGATCAGCTCGACGACGTGAGCCAAGCGACAAGTAAAAGCAATGGTGCACAGCTGAGCTATGGCTATGCAGACGCGATGGCGGCGCCGGGATTAATTGCGATGGCAGGTCGAATTCTGCTTGGACAGGAAGCTGGGTTGAAGTTTCGCCTCAAACCGACGCCTCATAACTTATCTTGGCTAATTTCTTTCTTACGTGAGGGAACAGCAAATCGATTTATTGCCAATACAAGATCGAGTTTAGAGATTGCATTGCGCTCGAAAGCGCAAATGGATATTTGGCAAAATCGATATCATTTTGATTTTGATCATCAGGTTAGTGGCAAGCTGCAAATCTTGCCAGATCAGGCCTCGATCGAGGGACAAAAGCCGCTAATTGACCTCAAACGCACCATGGGTATTCGACAATCAGTTCTGACACCGGGTGAAGCTGTTGAGGTGGAGCCAGCGCTGGGTTGTTTTGGTGGGGAGATGGCGGGGGCTCTATACTCGCCGGATGAGGAGGTTGGAGACCCCCAACGTTTTGCAAGAGCGGCATTGGACCTTATTTTGACGGCCTCGCCGAACAATCGCTTTTTACGTTCGCATGAGGTGACGTCTGTCGATGTTCGTAATGGCGCCATACGTGCCCTAAAAACAAACAGGGGTGATATTGAAGCGGATGCGTTTGTTTTTGCTGCCGGTCAATGGAGCTCCAGATTTGCAAAACAATTGGGTATTCGTTTGTCAATAGTCCCTGTTGCGGGGTACAGCTTGACTTACCGTCTCGGCGCGAATGCCCCAAAGCACAGTGTTACAGATATTAAAGCGAAAGCTGTTCTTTGCCCGCTTGGCGACAAGCTTCGTATCGCTGGTTTGGCAGATATCGGGTACGATGCGGCCAGCGTTGCGCCTGCACGCATTGAACAACTCAGGTCGGTTTTGACTAAGCGATTTCCCGGTTTGGCCGCAATGGATGGCGATGGAGAACCGTGGGTCGGGCATCGGCCCGTTACACCAAATTCTCAGCCAATTGTGTCCAAAACGGCACTTTTAAATGGATTTGTAAACTGTGGTCACGGCACGTTGGGGTGGACAATGGCAGCGGCAACAGCTGTTGAATTGGCATCAAAAGTCTGTGCCCAGTTTGGAATGGCCGACAGCAGACAAGAAATTACGTCAGAAGTGAAACCAGCAAACAGCGCTAACCCTAGTGGTGCTGATTTGGTCGCTTCTGCGTAGCACGACATGCCAGATTGGCATGAACTAACCAAAAACGTCTAAAGGGAGAAACGACGTGAAGAAGATGATCATGAGTGCCGCACTTGGTGTGGCTATGGTTGCTGGATTGTCAGGTGCATCAATTGCACAGGAACAGCGCATTATTTCAATTGGTACGGGCGGTGTAACCGGCGTTTACTATCCAACAGGTGGTGCTATTTGCCGTCTGGTCAACAAGAACCGTGCGACACACAAAATCCGTTGTTCTGTGGAATCAACTGGCGGTTCAGTCTATAACATCAACACTATTCGTGCAGGCGAGTTGGAGTTTGGTGTTGCGCAGTCTGATTGGCAGTATCACGCTTACAATGGTACTTCAAAATTTGAAGAGCAGGGACCTTTCACGGACCTTCGCGCTGTATTCTCGGTTCACCCAGAACCATTTACCGTTGTTGCGCGTGCAGATGCTGGCATCAAAAACTTTGAAGATCTCAAAGGCAAACGCGTAAACATCGGTAACCCAGGTTCGGGCCAACGCGGTACTATGGATGTCGTGTTGGACGCATTGGGTTGGACAACAGGCGACTTTGCTTTGGCTTCAGAGCTGAAAGCATCTGAGCAAGCGCAAGCACTTTGCGATAATAAAATCGATGCAATGATCTACACAGTTGGTCACCCTTCTGGATCAATTTCAGAAGCCACAACATCATGTGACTCTGTGTTGGTGAACGTAACTGGAGAAGCGATCGACAAATTGATTGCGGACAATGCGTTCTACCGGACTGCAACAATCCCAGGTGGCATGTATCGCGGCAATCCTGACGATGTGACTACATTTGGCGTTGGCGCGACATTCGTGTCTTCAGCTGCAGTTGCAGACGACATTGTTTACGAAGTTGTAAAAGCGGTGTTTGACGACATTGATGGGTTCCGTGGTTTGCACCCTGCGTTTGCAAATCTTGACCCCAAGCAAATGGCAAAAGACGGCCTTTCAGCACCAATTCATGATGGTGCCGCCAAGTACTATTCTGAAAACGGCATGTAAGCTGTAATGTTGAGGCGGCACCATTGGTGCCGCCTTTCCCCATTTTGGGGGAATGTATTGGGGAATCATTGGAGGGGCACATGAGCGACGTCAACAATAAGAATGCGCCATTGAGCGACGAAGAATTGGAAGATTTGGTTGCTGCGACCGATAGCGGTGCGCGCAATCCGGCAGGACCGGTCGGAAAACTGATCGCGGGGATAGCTCTTTTTTGGGCCATTTTTCAACTTTGGATCGCTTCGCCTCTTCCCTATACCGCTATTGGGCGCGTTATTCCGGTGTTGAACGACACGCAAACCCGTTCCTTGCACTTGGCCATCGCCATCTTCTTGGCATTCATGGCTTATCCCGCCTTTAAGAACAGTTCGCGGACGCGCATCCCCATATATGATTGGGTATTGGGTTTAACTGGCGCCCTTTGCGCAGGTTTTGCCTTTTATGCTTATGAAACGTTAGCAAATACGGGCGCGCAAGGTCTGCCTGAAACATATCAATTGGTCATGGCAGGGGCCGGGATGTTGATTTTGCTTGAAGCTGCAAGACGCGCACTCGGGCCTGCACTGGCAGTCGTCGCACTGATCTTTCTTGTCTATGTGTTTTTTGGCTCCGAAAGCTTCATACCAGACGTGATCCGTTGGAAGGGCGCTAGCTTTTCCAAAGCCATGAGCCACATGTGGCTCACCACTGAAGGTGTGTTTGGCATCGCTTTGGGGGTGTCGGCCAGTTTTGTTTTCTTGTTTGTGTTGTTTGGCTCGCTTTTGGATAAGGCTGGAGCTGGCAATTACTTCATTCAAATCGCCTTTTCGCTGCTTGGTCACCTGCGCGGCGGCCCGGCAAAAGCAGCTGTTGTTGGTTCTGCGATGACCGGTTTGATCTCGGGTTCGTCGATCGCCAATGTGGTAACTACGGGCACATTCACTATTCCATTGATGAAGCGAGTTGGTTTTACGTCAGAGCAGGCCGGCTCGGTTGAAGTTGCGTCTTCGGTGAACGGTCAGATTATGCCGCCGGTAATGGGGGCTGCAGCGTTCTTGATGGTTGAATATATCGGCATTCCGTATGTTGATGTGATTAAGCACGCCTTCCTGCCGGCTGTAGTGTCCTACATAGCGCTTTTGTACATCGTGCATTTGGAAGCACTAAAGAAAGGCATGAAAGCACTGCCAAAACCCGTGCAGCAAACAAAGACTTTTATCCAACAATTGTTGTCGACCTTTATCGGGTTCGCCGTGTTTGGTGCGCTTTGCTTTGGCATTTACTACGGCATCGGCTGGATGCGAGATTTGTTCGGTGAAAGTGCCTCGATCATTTTGACTGTTTCCACGTTGGTCATTTATGTTGGAATGGTTGCCGTTGCTGCACGTGCACCTGATTTGGCCATAGATGATCCAAACTCTGAAATTGTGAAACTGCCCGCCTATGATGACGTAAAGGGAACTGGGCTTCACTACATCTTGCCTATCGTGGTCCTTGTTTGGTTCTTAATGATTGAGCGAAAATCACCCGGCCTGTCCGCTTTTTGGGCTGCTTCTTTGTTGATTGTGATTTTGCTGACCCAAAAGCCGCTAAAAGCCTTCTTCCGCAAAACAGGCAATTTTGCCGCTGAGTTTAAAGATGGCTTTGATGATTTGATCACTGGCATGATTGCTGGGTCGCGCAACATGATTGGTATTGGTGTGGCAACGGCTGCTGCCGGTATTATTGTTGGCACTGTAACCCTGACTGGGGTTGGCCAAGTGATGGCGGAATTGGTCGAATTCTTGTCCGGCGGCAATCTCATCATCATGTTGTTGTGCGTTGGTGTGATCAGCTTGATATTAGGCATGGGGCTGCCCACAACCGCGAACTATATCGTTGTGTCTTCGTTGATGGCGGGTGTCGTTGTGGAGCTCGGTGCGCAAAATGGCCTTATTGTGCCGTTGATTGCAGTGCACATGTTTGTATTCTACTTCGGGATAATGGCGGACGTTACGCCCCCGGTGGGGCTCGCGTCCTTTGCGGCGGCTGCCGTTTCGGGCGGGGATCCCATTCGCACTGGCTTTACAGCGTTTTTCTATAGCTTGCGCACAGTTGCACTGCCGTTCTTGTTTATTTTCAACACGGATTTGCTGTTGATTAACGTGGGTTGGATTGATGGCATAATTGTCTTCATTGTGGCGACTGTGGCGATGTTATTATTCGCAGCGGGAACGCAGGGCTATTTCTTTGCGAAGTCTCGCAAATGGGAATCTGCGTTGCTCATCCTTATCGCTTTCACCCTGTTCCGCCCTGGGTTCTTTTTGGACTATGTGCAACCGCCATATCAAAACGCAGCGCCAACACAGTTGGAAGAAGTTGTGGGCAAGGCACCAATTGGCAGCGATGTTAGAATTGTTGTTAGTGGGCCTGATTTTGATACGGGCGAAGCAAAAGATGTGACGGTTGTCTTGCCGGTTACGGTCGAAGGCGACGGTGCCGCGCGCTTGTCCGCTGTGGGATTGACACTGTTGCCCGAGGGCGAGGTTGTAAAGCTAGATGAGCCATTCCCTGGCACACCATATTTTGAAACTTTGGGCGAGTTTGATTTCTACATGGATCAGCCTGTGGAGATTAAATCTGTACAAACGGCTGCGGAACGTATGCCCAAACAGGTGTTTTACCTGCCGGCTCTATTGCTGCTGGGCTTTGTGATCATGTTGCAACGCCGTCGGCAAACTCAACCCGCATTTTAATAAGGAGAGCATTGATGTTTACATCTGTTTTGTTGCCAATCGATCTGAACCAAGAAAGCTCTTGGGATCGAGCTTTGCCAGCCGCCGAGCAAATTGCGCGAGACTATGGCGCCAAGCTCACCATTATGAGCGTGTTGCCCACTTTCGGCTTGCCCGCCGTTTCGCAATACTTCCCTGAGGGGTTCGAAAAGAAAGCCGAAGGCGCAGCAAGTGAAGCCTTAAAGAGTTTTGTGCGGGATAAATGCACAAACCCAGATCAGGTGAAACTGCATCTGGCGCACGGCACGATCTATGATGAGATTTTGCAGTACGCCGCAAAAATTCAATGCGATCTGATTGTTATGGGATCGCATCGACCTGAATTCAAAGACTATTTGCTTGGTCCTAACGCTGCTCGCGTTGTGCGGCATGCCAAGCAATCGGTTTTTGTTGTCAGACCAACATAAAAGAACGCATCAGCGGAACAAAAAAATGTGTGCAGATCATGTGTTTCCACGCCACTCCCGCGTGGACCCTCCTGTCGTCGTATCTGGCGATGGGCCTTGGCTCTTTGATGCCAACGGAAAGAAATACCTGGATGGATGTGGCGGTGCCGCCGTGTCTTGTTTGGGCCATTCGGCTAAGCCGGTTTTGGACGCGGTAAAACTGCAGCTTGATAAGATCGCTTACGCGCATACTTCGTTTTTTACTTCGGAACCTGCGGAGCGATTGGCCGACAAGCTGGTCGAATATGCGCCGGACAACATGGAGCGTGTGTATTTTGTTTCAGGTGGATCTGAGGCAACTGAAAGTGCGATCAAATTGGCGCGTCAGTATTTCCTCGAAATTGGCCAGCCGCAACGCAGACACATAATTGCGCGCAAACAAAGCTATCATGGCAATACGCTTGGTGCATTGTCTGCCGGTGGCAACATGTGGCGCAAAGCGCAATTTGAACCGCTTATGGTGCCTTCGATGGTGCATATTGATGCTTGCCATTATTGGCGGTTTGCTGAGCCAGGTGAAAGCGAATTTGATTATGGTCAACGGGTGGCGAACCAGCTTGAGGAAATGATTTTAAAGTTGGGCGAGGATAGTGTTGCAGCTTTCATCGCAGAGCCGATTGTTGGGGCAACAATGGGCGCTGTTTTGCCTGCCGAAGGCTATTACGATCGCATTCAAGAAATCTGCCACAAATATGGCGTGCTTTTGATCATGGATGAGGTGATGGTTGGATGTGGGCGCACAGGCACGTTTTTTGCTTCTGACCACTACAACATAAAGCCAGACATGATTTGTATTGCCAAAGGCATTGCTGCAGGAATCCAACCTTTGGCGGCCATGATCTGCTCTGGTGAGATTTACGCCGCCATTAAAGAGGGCAGTGGTTTCTTTCAACATGGACATACTTATTTGGCGCATCCCGCCGCTTGTGCTGCTGGTCTTGCCGTCATTGAGGAAATTGAAAGCAAACAGCTTCTTGTTCGCGTCAATGAGTTGGGAGCGAAGCTTGAAGCAGGTTTGCACAAAGCATTCGGACAACATCCGCATGTGGGAGATATTCGAGGTAAAGGGCTGTTCTGGGGACTTGAATTGGTGAAAGATCGCCAAACAAAAGTGCCATTTGAGCCAAGTTTAAATATAGCAGGGCGGGCCAAAAAGATTGCCTTTACTGAAGGATTGATGATCTATCCAATGGGGGGCACTATAGATGGCAAGAGCGGCGATCACATATTACTCGCTCCGCCATTCATTTATGAAGATGAGCACGTTCACTTGTTGATCGAGCGCCTGACGACGACACTTGAGCGCGTGTTTGAGGAGCAAGCAGCAGCTTGATGAAGAGACCTTACATTTTGGTTGCGCCCAATGGGGCTAGACGGAACAAGGACGATCATCCGCAATTGCCAATGACAATCGGTGAGATTGTTGAAACAGCAAAAAGCTGCTTTGAGGCAGGTGCAGATGGTATTCACGCACACGTGCGCGGCGCGCAAGGCCAGCATGTACTTGACGCTGGCCTTTATAAGGAGCTGATCGCGGAGCTAAATATCCATGTCCCACAGATGGATGTGCAAATCACAACGGAAGCTGTTGGGCTCTTTACGCCAACGCAGCAAATGGCAATTGTTCGTCAGGTTGAGCCGAAAATGGTCTCCATCGGGTTGAGCGAATTGTGTGCGCACGACGATAAATCTGAGCTTGCAGCTTTTTATCACGAGGTGATGGGGGCGGGAATTGAGGTGCAGCACATCTTGTATGACCCGGCTGAGCTGCAATATTTTGAACAGATGGTGGACCAAAAGGTAATCCCGTGCGAGGCGCCTTCTTTCTTGTTTGTGCTGGGACGATATACAGCAGGTCAATTGTCAAACCCGCAACATTTTGATCCTTTCTTTGGAGGTTTTCTCGAGTCTCCTTTCGCGCATACCGGGAAGTTTATGACGTGCGCATTTGGACCCCGTGAAACCACTTGCTTGTTGCATGCAGCTGAAAATGGCAGTGACTGCCGCGTTGGCTTTGAGAACAACTTGCAAATGGAAAACGGTGAGCTGGCGACAGATAATGCGGCGCGAGTCGCAGAGTTGGTCGAGCGGTTGGATAGATTGAAATAGTCTATAGAAGTGTAACTTGTTGATATATATCATTTAAATTTCCAAGCTCTCTCATGACAGGTTGGTGTCAGTTTTGCGTGGTGCCATGCAAAGTGAACCGGTTAACGGTTTCATGAGACTTTTTGGGAGGACATTCATGTTCAAAAAAATCACAGCTGCAATTGCGGCAACTTCACTTTTGCTCGGCGCTGCTGGCGTTGCCATGGCAGACGGGCACAAAGTTGTTGATCAAATCAAATTCCTTATTCCTGGTGGTGCCGGCGGCGGCTGGGATGGCACAGCGCGCGGTACTGGCGAAGCGTTGACCAAATCTGGTCTTGTTGGCGGTGCTACATATGAAAATATGTCAGGCGGCGGCGGCGGCAAAGCCATCGCGCACATTATTGAGACAAACGACCAAGACACTTTGATGGTCAATTCAACGCCAATCGTGATCCGGTCTTTGCAAGGGGTTTTCCCCCAGTCATTCCGTGACTTGACCCCGATTGCCGGCACGATTGGTGACTATGGCGCGGTTGTTGTTCACAAGGATTCAACTATCGCTTCAATGCCACAATTCTTGGCTGAATATGCCAACGATCCAAAATCTGTTGCCATTGGCGGCGGTTCGGTTGCTGGTGGTATGGACCACTTGATTGCGGCATTGATCATGAAGAATGCGGGCGCAAACCCGATCGACGTGAAATACATCCCTTATGATGCGGGTGGTAAAGCGATGGCTGGCTTGTTGTCTGGTGAAATTGCTGCATTGACCACTGGGTTTGGTGAAGCGATTGAGCTTGCGCGCCAAGGCGAAGTGAACATCTTGTGTGTGACGTCGCCAGAGCGTTTGTCTACCTCACCTGACACACCAACTTGTGCGGAAGCTGGTTCACCGGGCACAGAGTTTGTAAACTGGCGCGGATTTTTCGCGGCACCAGGTCTGTCTGATGAGAAGAAGGCACAATTCATTACAGCTCTTGAAAAGATGTATGACACCGACGAATGGTCAACAGTTCGTGACCGTAACGGTTGGGTTGAAATCTTCAATGCTGACGCCGAATTCGTGAGCTTCTTGGAAGCTCAAGAAGAAGAAATTGGTGGCCTAATGCGCGAGCTTGGCTTCCTCTAGGCTCTGGGGTTAAACTGATCGCGGCTCTTTGTAGCTGCGATCAGACTTGTGGCGAATTTCGTCTTTGGAACGCTCGCAGGTCGAGCGTTTCTTTTTAGATCAGTCGGGAGGCTCATCGTGTTTTTTACCAACAGAAGGATAGGCGGCCTATTGTTGTTGGCTTTTTGCGTTACCTACGCAGTTCTGAGCCAGCGCATTCCTTTGTTGCCATTCCAAGCGCAGTCAGCGTTTCATGCGCGCACCATGCCAGAAGTGCTGGCCATATTGGGGGTGGGGCTTTCCATCGCCATTGTTGTACTGCCATCGCCCAAAGAATTTTTGGATTTGTCCGGCAAGAATTGGTTCACCGTTATTGCCTTTCTTGCACTGATGTCGTTCTACGGCGTGACTATTCGACCGTTTGGTTTCATTCTTTCATCTTCCATCCTTTTGGGCGTGGGTTTTTGGTTGTTGGGTGAACGCAAGGCTTGGTTGATTTTGGCGGTTTCGGTTCCAATTGCCATTGCATTTTGGGCGCTGATGACGCTCGGGTTGAGCGTGTTTCTTGAGCCGCTACCATGGTTTTTGAGAGGTTGATGGGCAATGCTTGAAGGTATTCTAATCGGGCTAACCACTGCCCTTACACCGATGAATTTGGGTTTCGTTGTCGCTGGATGTCTTGTGGGGACATTCATTGGCATGTTGCCGGGTCTTGGCCCTATGTCCGCGATCGCACTTATGATCCCGGTTGCAGCAGGGTTGGACCCGGCGGCAGGCATTATTTTGATGGCTGCCGTTTATTATGGCGCGATTTTTGGCGGGTCAACGTCGTCAATTCTGATCAATGCGCCGGGGGTGGCGAGTACGGTTGCCACGTCGTTTGATGGTTACCCAATGGCCAAGCAAGGCAAAGCGGGTAAAGCATTGGCGATTGCGGCCTACTCCTCGTTTTCTGGTGGTGTTGTTGGGGCAATTTTGTTGCTGATTGCTGCGCCATTCTTGGCGAAAGTGTCCTTATCGTTCCATTCAACTGACTATTTTGCCTTGATGGTATTGGGGCTGACGGCAGTTGCGGCGTTTGCGGGGCAGGGCAATGTTTTAAAAGCCATGTTGATGACGATCGTTGGGTTGATGCTATCCACTGTTGGTACCGACCAAACTCAAGGTATTCAGCGCTTTACGCTTGGTATGATTGATTTGCTTGATGGTGTTTCATTCTTGTTGTTGGTGATGGCGACATTCGCGCTTTCTGAAGCGTTGATGGCGATTTTGAAACCAAAAGACGATGAAAGTCGCCTGAAAGAAAAAGAAGCTTCTGCTAATTTGGGCTCGATGAAAATCAGCAAAGAAGAAGTGAAGGAAATGGCGCCGGTTATCGGGAGATCCTCGATCTTAGGTTTCTTGATCGGTGTGCTACCGGGCGCTGGTGCAACTATTGCAAGCTTCTTGGCATATGGCACCGAGCAACGACTAGCGGGCTCTGAAAAGGGCAAGTTGTTCGGTAAAGGTTCAGTTCGTGGATTGGCCGCACCTGAAACCGCAAACAATGCTGCGGCAACAGGCTCGTTTGTGCCAATGCTGACGTTGGGTATTCCCGGCTCGGGAACGACTGCCATTATGCTTGGTGCTTTGATTGGCTATGGAATTCAACCTGGTCCTCGGCTTTACATCGATAACCCAGAAGTTTTTTGGGCCGTTATCGTGTCGATGTGGGTTGGCAATATCATTCTATTGGTTTTGAACCTGCCTTTGATCCCTTATATCGCAAAGGTTTTGGCGATCCCGTCTCGGTTCTTGTTGCCTTTGATTTTGTTCTTCTCACTGATTGGCGTGTATTTCGTTAGCTTCAATACATTTGATATTCAATTGATGATTATCTTTGCTATTGCGGCAGTGGTGTTGCGGCTTCTCGACTTCCCTCTGGCACCCATGATTTTGGGGTTCATTTTGGGCGGTATGATGGAAGAGAACTTGCGCCGTGCATTGCTGATTAACGACGATAGTTGGTCGTTCCTGTGGGAGCGTGAATTGACCCTTACCATTCTCGTGATTGCAGTTCTGACTTTGTTTGTGCCGATGCTAATGCCGCTTTATTCAAAGTGGCGCAAAAATGCAGATCGTGCGGGCGAAGGCGGCTAGCAAACTGTTGCAGTAAATGGGAATGCTGCGATCAGAATAAGACTTCCCAACCCTCCTCCTTGAGCACCGGTCCAACTCGTTTGGATCGGTGTTTTTTTATGCGCTTTTTAGAATCGTTCTAAGTTATTGAAAATACGTTGACTTTCTACTTGGCAATTAATATGAGTCGCAAAGTCATATTAAAGTGCGTTGAGCATATTGAATAAGGAAAGAGATAGATGATGGACTTTTTTAGCCACTCAGATCGATTGGGGCGGTCCGATTTTAAAGCAGCACTGAGACTGGGCGTAGCGTCTGCTTTGTTGTTTGGAGCCGCTCTTGGCATTGCACCTCGCGCTGAGGCGAAAGAAGCAACAGTTCTTGTGCAGTTGAATAATTACGTGGGTGATGAGGCATATTTTGCACTCTATTTGGTCAACCCAGAAGGGCGCTACGAGCGCACATTGTACGTATCCGGACCAGAAGAACGTTGGTATCCAGACATGCCGCGCTGGTGGAAATATCTGTCGCGTAAACCGCAAGATATTGATGCGATTACGGGGGCCAGCACCGCGGCGGGCGACCGCTCTATTGTTAAAGTGGAAATCGCAGATGAACTGTTCAACGCCGGTTACAAACTGCGCGTTGAGACAGCAGTAGAAGACCTTGAAAACCATAGCGCTGATGTGGAAGCAGAGTTGAGTGCCGACCTAATTGGCAAGCGTGTTGCTGGAACCGGGTATGTGCGCGAGCTTCGCGTAAAGTTTTAATCTAGAATTTTGGTGACACATATGTGGCGTAATCTGCATTCCATTTTTGGTTTGGCGGCAGCAGTTTTGCTAACTGTTCTTTCGGTATCCGGGGCTGTTTTGGCCACGTTGCCACTGGCAGATACGTTGCGTCCTGAAGCCCAAACATTGGCGGGGTATTCGGTTGCGGATGCAATTGAAATTGCGCTGTTGCACAACAAAAAACTTGAGATTGAGCGGATAAAGGTTGCCCCGTCCGGAGCAGTTTTGATCAGTGGTCGACAATATGGCAGGGGGATTAAATCGAACCTAAATTTGCAAACTGGAAAGCTTGCGAAAGAAGAAAAACTGCACCCAGTCTACGCCATTATGCGTGACTTTCACCGGTCGCTATTGCTTGGGTTTGTGGGGCGGTCAGTGGTTTTTGTTGGCGCGGTCATTATGTGCATTCTTTGCCTTTCTGGTATTTTTGTACTTGTGCGGCGCATGGGGGGCTGGCGATTGCTCTTCTCCCCCATCAAAGGGCGTTGGCCCGAACGCTTGCATGTGTTGTTCTCTCGTTTATTCATTTTGCCATTGGTTATAACCAGCGTATCTGGTGCATATTTGGGCGCCGTGACAATGGGCTTTGTGCCATCTGGTAATGAGGTGCCGCCTGCATACCCCGAGAGTTTGCAGGAACTGGATCCGGTTTTGCCTTATGAGCTTGATGGCTTGAAACAACTTGCGCTCAATGATGTTCGGGAAATCATATTCCCCATCCCAGAAGACTGGTTTGATGTTTTTGCGGTGAAAACCCACGATTCAAATCTTTTCTTTGATCAGTTTACGGGCGAATTGCTGTCATCTCAGCCCTGCTCATTTGCGCAACGGATCTTTGATTTGTTCACGCTTTTGCACACCGCTGAAGGCTTGGCACCTTGGGGGATTGTTGCAGGAATTGCAGTGGTTAGTGTGCCAGCGTTTGCCCTAACTGGATTTGTGATTTGGCTTAATCGCATGCGCTCAGGCATGGGACGAATAAGAAACAATTCTGCGGCAAAAGACGCTGAGATCGTAATTCTTGTCGGGTCGGAAAATGGGTCGACATGGGGCTTTGGAAAAGCGCTACACGCGGCGTTGGCGGCTGCTGGTGCAATCGTGCACATACGAGCGATAAACGATATGCGTGCGGCCTACCCTAATGGGCGCCACCTGATCGTTTTGGCCGCAACTTACGGCGATGGTGAAGCGCCGCAGAATGCCAACCGTTTTGTAAAGCGATTGCGGGATTTGAATGCCCATCACCTAATGCGGTTTTGCGTGTTAGGATTTGGAGACAAGTCTTTTCCACGTTATTGCGCCTTTGCACAAGAAGTTGATCAGGCGTTGCGTGCGTCTGGACGAAACTCAATTCTTGAATTGGCTGACGTCGATCGCAAATCTGCGCAATCCTTTTCGCGATGGGGACATGAACTTGCCGAGGCGCTCAACCTAGATTTTGAGCTTGATTATTCACCGCCAAAACCGCGCACATACCAGTTGGCGTTGCAAAACAAAGAGGTGTTTGGTGCTCAACTGCAAGCGCCAACGGCTGTGCTGCGGTTTTGTCCCATTGCGGGTGAAAATGGCTGTGATTTTGTGCCCACGCACAATGCCGGTGATTTGGTGTCAATCTACCCCAAAGGTGATGCGCGCGCGCGGATGTACTCTGTGGGTTCCTGCGCACGGGAGAAGTGTTTGGAGATTTGTGTTGCCCGTCAAGATGGTGGGGTTTGCTCAACCTATTTGAACAATCTGGCTTTGGGCGAAAGAATTGAATTCCACATAGAGCAGAACGCCGATTTTCACATGCCGACCAAAGGGCGCAAACCGGTCATTATGATTGGTGCGGGGACTGGCATAGCCCCATTTGCAGGGATGATCCGCAACAACATGAAACATGTTCCGGTGGATCTATATTGGGGAAACCGTGACCCAAGTGTCGATCATCTTTACGGCACGCAGATTCCGAAGTGGTTGGCTGGCAAGTTCTTGAAGAATTTCTACCCTGCTTTTTCGCGCGTTGAAGGCGGCGGCTATGTGCAGGATCGGGTGCGCGAGCAGGCGCACAATATTGTTCATCAAATACGAAGTGGGGCCACCATCATGGTTTGTGGTGGCGCTAAAATGGCGCAGGGGGTGCGCCATGAGTTGGAAATAATTGCTGTTGAGGCAGGCAGCAGTATTGCCGAGCTCAAACGGTCTGGTCGTTATCGTGAAGATACCTATTAGGCCAAAAGAGGCGCCTTTGAAGCGCATTATAGGGACGAATACAAAGGAAATGTCCAAATGAATTCAATGATTAATCGTTTACTCGCAGCTGCATCCCTCGTTGCCATTATGGCGGCAAGCTCTGCCTATGCTGATGAAAACCCAATGTTGGATAGCAAGTTCTGGAAAGACAAAGACCTTTCTGCAATTGAGGCAATCGTTGGCGAGGGGCATTCTGTAACACAGATCACGAGCAATGGATTTACACCACTTATTCAAGCTATTCGCGCCCAAGCCCCTATTGAGGTCCTGGAGTATTTGATTGCTCAGGGTGCTGATGTTAACCGACCTGGCCACGATGAACGTCCTGCGATCTTTTGGGCAGCGCGCAATGGCACGCTCGAATCTGTGAACTTTTTGATTGAGCAGGGCGCTGATGTTCAAGCCCTTGATGATAGCGGTCGAAATGCTTTGGGTTATGCGGCATTTGGACAGGAAGATCCGGCTGTTTTTGCAAGGCTAATCGAATTGGGTTTAAGCCCAGCGGAAAAAGATTCAGCGGGTCGTGATGCGGCGCTGAGCGCGGCCTATTTTAACCCAAATCTTGAAACCATCGAGTTGTTGGCAAAGGCAGGTGGTGACCTATCCAGCAAAACAACAAAGGGCGAAGATGCGTTCATGCTGGCAGCTTACCGCAATAAATCAGTTGATGTTGTTAAGGCTATGAAAGCTTATAGCGAAAACCCTCAAGCAAAAAATGAAGACGGCAATGACGCTCTATTGTTGGCTGCCTATCGTAATGGATCATTGGAAGTCATTGACTATTTGTTGGCAGAAGGGTTTGCACCTGAAGCGACCGACAATGAAGGGCGCAATGCCTTGGCGATTGCGGCAACACGCAATAGTCTTGAGGTGGTTGAGAAATTTGCGTCAATTGGTCTTGATGTGAATGCAACAGATAATGCTGGCGGTACCGCCCTATTGAATGCAGTGGTGCGCAATAGCCCAGAAGTTGTTGATTTCTTGATCGCCCAAGGCGCAAACGTCAACGCTACGGACAAAGCTGGAAATAGCGCGCTGTTGCTGGCGGCAGGTCGTGATCGCAAAGGGGTTGATAGTATAGTCGCCTCTTTGTTGGCAGCTGGAGCGAGCGCCAAAGTGGTAAGTGCCAAAGGCGAAACAGTGCTGACCAAAGCAGCGCGTTCTAATCAGCCTGCCGCTCTTTTGCAGGCCTATATCGACAATGGTGCTGATGTTAACGCTGTTGATGGCGATGAGACGAGCGCTTTGATGTATGCGGCACTGAAAAGCGACACAACAGACAATATCAAATTGCTGTTGGCTGCTGGTGCCGATGCGACGTTGAAAGACGGTTTTGACACAACCGCGGCTGAAATTGCGACGGCAAATGAGTTGCTAAACGGCACAGATGCAGTCGCTCTGATCGAAGCTGCAGTTAAATAAAGCGGATGCTGGCGAGCCATTGGTTCGCCAGCATTTTTTTAGGAATTGCTATGCAAGCGCGTTTAAAAAACGATCAACTTCAAATGGTTCAACTTGGTGGGCAAACCATGGGTACTGCATATCAAGTAACCATCGCCAATCCACATATGCGTGATATTGAGCAACTGGGACAACGGATATTTGACGTCGTTGATCAGGTTGATCAGCAAATGTCGACATATAAAGTGCGCTCTGACATTTGTCGCTTTAATGCCGCTCCTTGTGGTTTTTGGTTAGAGCTGCCTCGCGAAATGCTGGTTGTCTTAAAAACGGCGATTGAAATGGCTCACCAGAGTTGCGGAGCGTTTGACCCAACCGTTTTTGATGTCGTTGATAAGTGGGGATTTGGTCCTTCTGATCGGTCTTCGACTGCAGAAATATTCTCGCCCAACACGCGGCCTGATGGGTTATCGTCGATAGAATTAGATGCCGCTCGTGGCAAAGCAATCAAGCATGGGGATGTCAAAATTGATCTGTGCGGAATTGCCAAGGGGTATGGTGTCGACCAAATCGCTAATGTGCTGCAATGTGTCGGTATTTTTGATTTTCTAGTTGAAATTGCTGGTGAGGTTTTTGCCAGTGGAACCGCTGCTGATGGCAGCCCATGGCGCTTGGGGCTTGAGCTGCCGATCCCGGATCGTCGGGTGATCTATCGCTATCTTGATGTGAAAGACATTGGTGTGGCGACCTCAGGGGGCTATCGCAATTTTGTTGAAATTGACGATGTAATTTACTCACACACAATTGATCCGCGCACGCGTTTGCCGGTTCAAACCGACATTTTGTGTGTAACGGTAGCTCATAAAGACTGCATGCATGCAGATGCTCTTGCTACAGCCCTTCAGGTGATGGGGCTTAAAAAGGCATTGGATTTTGCGAACAAGAAGAACATTAGCGCTATGTTTTTGTCGCGTTCAGGGCAAGATGGGTTTACTGAAACGCAAAGCGAAGCTTTTTGTTCGATGTTCGGCCTACCGGACGACTAGCGGAACAGGAGCTTGTCTTTGGTGAGTTTATCTAGGGTATCGACGCCCATCAAAATCATGCCGCGCTCAATTTCAGCACGCATGAGTTCGAGTGCACGTTCTACGCCTTGTTGCCCAGCGGCAGCCAAGGGGAATAGGTAGAAGCGCCCGCCGCCCACAGCTTTTGCGCCCAGAGCAAGGGCTTTTAAAACATGTGTGCCGCGTTGGATGCCGCTGTCCATGATCACGTCCAGACGGTCACCGACTGCGTCGACAATGGCCTCGAGTTGGTCAAATGATGAACGCGATCCGTCGAGTTGGCGGCCGCCGTGGTTGGAAATAATAATGCCTGTGCAGCCAATGTCCGCGGCTTTGATTGCGTCTTCAACGGACATAATACCCTTGATGCAAAACTGGCCGTCCCATTCTTTGACCATTTCAGCCACATCATCCCATGAGATGGACTGATCCAACATTTCGGTGAAATACTTGCCGATGGACATCGCACCGCCACTCATATCAACATGATCGTCGAGTTGGGGCAGGCTAAACTTCTCGTGGGTGACGTAGTTTAGCCCCCACATTGGTTTGATGGCAAACTGGGTCATGCCCCCCAATGTTAATTTGAAAGGGATGGAGAAGCCGGTGCGCAGGTCCCGTTCGCGATTGCCGCCAACGATGGCGTCAACGGTGAGCATCATCACGTCAATCCCAGCATCTTTGGCGCGCTGCAACATGACCTTGTTGAGCTCTCGGTCTTTGTGAAAATAGAACTGATAGGCTTGCGGTGTGTCGTATTTTTCGCGCAATTCTTCCATGCTGACCGTGCCAAGCGAAGATACACCAAACATCGTCCCGTATTTATTCGCTGCGGCTGCTACGGCACGTTCACCATTGTGATGGAACAAGCGTTGTAGAGCCGTTGGGGAACAATAAATTGGCATATCCAACTTCTGCCCCATCACGGTAACCGACATATCTACATCGGTGATGCCGCTAAGGACGTTGGGCACCAGATCGCAGTTGTCAAAACTTGCAGTATTGCGTCGGTAGGTGATCTCATCATCAGCAGCGCCGTCGATATAGTTGAATATGGGGGAGGGCAAGCGCTTCGCTGCTAGCTTTCTGAAGTCATGAAAATTGTGGCAGTCTTTGAGGCGCATAATTGTCTCCCTAACACCATTCTGACTGCAAGCTAGCGCAATGATGCTATAGAGGTCAAGTTTATTTACCTATTGTGAGAAGACCCTAAAGAAGTGCTTGACGACGTTTTGCGATTTGTTCCCTACGGTCTCGGTTTTGATCAACAAGATAGGACCGTTCGACGAAATTGATGTGGTCGCGTGCAGCTTTTCGCGCGAGTTCGGGATTGCCATCCATAATGGCTTGATAGATCGCGCGGTGTTGCTGCAGCAAAAGGTCGCTCGCCCCGTCGCCATCTTTAGCGCGCAAAACAGCGCGATTATAAAATAGGTTTTGGCGGGTCAGTGCATAAATCGAAGACATAGAGTGCACTAAAAGGGTGTTATGGCTCGCATCGACAATCGCCACATGAAACCTAATGTCTGCATCTTCAGAGGCCGCAAAATCACCGACTTGGTGTGCCGTTTCAAGTTCGCTGATAATCGCTGATAGGATTTCTTTGTCGATCTTTGTGGCGCGCTCTGCAGCGAGTGCTGAAGCAAATTGCTCTTGTTCACGCCGAAACTCCAAATAGTCCAGGAATGCACCAGAGTGTCGGGAATATAGCTCAATAAGTGCTGGAGACATAGCAGAGCCAATGAGCGGCGCGACAAAAGTGCCTTCCCCATGCCGGGAAATGATCAGCCCATAGTCTTCTAGCCGCTTCAGTGCCTCACGCACTTTCGGCCTAGAAACGGCCATACGCTCGGAGATATCGCGTTCGGAAGGCAGTTTGTGTCCGTCGCGTAGAACACCATTAAGAATGAGCCCCTCAATCTGCTCAACAATGGCGTCAACAACGGACGCGTGGTCGACGGGTTCAAAAATCCCTGTTTGAATGCTCAAGCGAATGCCTCTGTTCAGCGGTAAAATAAATGATCCACTTATAATGGACGCAAGCGGATGTGAGTTCAAGTGCTTAGTTTGCGGGATAAAATTCAAGGATTCATGCTAACTTGCTGTA
This sequence comes from Maritalea porphyrae, assembly GCF_027213965.1. Classification (GTDB taxonomy): domain Bacteria; phylum Pseudomonadota; class Alphaproteobacteria; order Rhizobiales; family Devosiaceae; genus Maritalea; species Maritalea porphyrae_A. The sequence goes on from NZ_JAPWGX010000003.1 coordinate 59,742, forward strand.
AATGAACGACTAATTGACTATTGTAGCGTGGAAATTCGCATGGATGAATGTGAATATCCGGACATGACAAGTCGTTAACTATTCGTTAGTCTAATAATATGGTCGCTTGACAAACTTCAGGAGGTCAAGTTTATTTACCAATATTGCGGGTTGTATATCGCAGGAAATTTTTTCGCCCATAGGGGCATCAAGGAGGAACCAATGAAAAAGCTAGTCGCAGGTGTGGCTGTTGCCGCAGCCCTTGCATCAACAAGTGGCGCAATTGCAGCAGACAAAGTACTCTTAAAAACGCCGATCGCGTTCTCAACAAGTTTGCCGGGTTTGGGCTCACCGATCCCTCGTGTTGCTGAGCAACTTGATTTGATGTCCGGCGGGACTTTGAAAATGAAAGTCTATGAGCCAGGCAAATTGGTTCCAGCATTTGAAATCTTGGATGCGGTTTCTTCTGGTAAAATCAACTCTGGTTATGCCACCGCTGGCTATTGGGCTGGTAAAATTCCAGCAGCGCCATTGTTTTCAGCTGTGCCTTTTGGACCTGAAGCAGGCGAGTATATGGCATGGCTTTATTACGGCAATGGCCTGAAACTCTATCAAGAAATGTATGATCAGGCAGGCTACGACATTCACGTTATTCCCTGTGCGATTATCGCGCCGGAGACTTCTGGCTGGTTTGCAAAAGAAATCAACACGCCGGCAGATCTTGAAGGTTTGAAAATGCGTTTCTTCGGCTTGGGTGGCGAAGTGATGCAAAAGCTCGGGGTTGCAACTTCGCTGTTGCCAGGCGGCGAGATTTTCCCAGCGCTTGAGAAGGGTGCGATTGACGCCACTGAATTCTCAATGCCTGCAATTGATGCGCGTTTGGGCTTCCATAAGCTTGTGAAATACAACTATTTCCCAGGCTGGCACCAACAAGCCACTGTGTTTGAATTGTTGATCAATGGCACGCAGTGGAATGAAATGAGTGAACAGCACAAAGCGATCACTGAAAACGCTTGTAAAGCATCTATGGCAGATAGCTTCGCTGAAGGTGAAGCCATTCAGCATGATGCGATGATCGACAACGTTGAGAACAACGGTGTTCACATCAAAACTTGGTCACCAGAAATGCTTGCGACTTTCCGTTCAACTTGGGAAGAAGTTGCGGCTGAAAAAGCCGGTGGCGACGAGTATTTCGCTAAGGTTTTGGCTGATATGAAAGAGTTCCGCAACGGTTATCAGCTGTGGAAAGAAAATGCGTTCTTGCCGCGCAAGTAAATCAAGATTGAGCATCGCATAGACGTTTGCGGTGCTCACAAGACTTTGGTGCGCGTTTAAACTGAGCGCGCACCTCTTTTAGAGTGGGGAAGAGGCATATGACGCAATCACATACTGATCCGGTTGATCCGGTCGCAGCCTATGTAGATATTAGTGAGCATCCAGAAATGGACAATCAGCCAGTGGCTGTTGGCATCGACCGTTCTGTAAAAACCGTTGGGTCAATTGTTATGTGGGCGAATGTTTTGCTCGTTGGTGCGATCGTCACGCAAGTGTTATTCCGCTATTTGCTCAACCAGAGCTTTCCCAAGCTTGATGAAATTCAATGGCATTTTTATGGTCTTGTGACCATGATTGGCATTTCATATGCCATGGTGACAGACAGCCATGTGCGCGTTGATTTGCTGTATATGCAGCTCAACAAACGTGGGCAAAGGATTATTGAAGTCGTTGGAATATTGGCGTTGCTGGCGCCATTTATCTATTTGATGATTGATCAAGGCTTTGACTATTTTTACGAGAGTTTCCGTGTAAACGAACGTTCAAGCAGCCCCATCGGATTGCCTGCGCGTTGGGCGTTTAAGGCGGTCATCCCGATCAGTTTTGTTTTGTTGGCATTCGCTGCAGTGTCACGACTGATTCATGATGGGCATGCGCTTTGGGTGAATAGGGGCAATGACCAAAAAGGCTCCGGGTTGCGACTGATTTTCATCTCTCTTGCTCTGTTTGGCCTTGTTGCATACGGGCTAACATTCTTGGTGGAAACCACAGAAGAAAAGCTGGTGATTACAATGTTCATCAGTTTTATCGCTTTGCTTTTCACTGGGTTTCCTGTGGCATGGACCCTTGCCGGCGTCGGTGTGATTTTCTGTGGTATTGCCTATCAGTTCGACAGCGGATCGATGAATTGGACCGGGCTTGAAGAAACATTGACCGGACTGGACTATCTGGCTCTGGGCGCGGTGGTGAACCGCATTTACGCTACAATGTCTAACGCGGTATTGGTTGCGCTGCCCATGTTTATCTTTATGGGACTAATGCTTGACGAAAGTGGAGTGGCTGAGCGTCTGATGACGTCGATGCAGCGTTTGTTCGGCAAAACACGTGGCGGATTGGCGATTACTGTAACGGTTATTGGGATCATTCTTGCGGCGTCTACGGGCATAATTGGTGCATCGGTTGTGCTGCTTGGTGTATTGTCACTACCATCAATGATGCAGCAAAAGTACTCTCGCAGCTTAGCTTCTGGGGTTGTTGCGGCGTCTGGCACGCTTGGTATCCTAATTCCACCTTCAATCATGCTGGTGATCATGGCCGATCAGATGGCGCTGTCTGTTGGTGACCTGTTCATGGCGGCAGTGTTTCCAGGTGTCATTTTGGGCGGGCTGTACCTTTTGTATTTGTTCATTGTGTCATATCTAAACCCAAAACTTGCGCCAGTCCCTGAAGGGGCAGTGGCCCCTGACTGGGCAGCGGTTAGAGATGTGTTGATTGCGGTGCTTCCAACGTTTGCATTGATCTTGGCAGTGCTTGGCTCAATATTTGCGGGTATTGCGACCCCGACCGAAGCCTCTGGCGTTGGTGCGCTGGGTGCGACGTTGTTGGCGGTTGGCTATCGCAAGCTCACTCTGAAAAAACTTGTGAATGTGCTCAAGTCGACCTTTAACACTACGGCCTATATCTTTGCGATCTTCTTGGGCGCGACGGTATTCTCGTATGTTCTAAGAGAATTGGGTGGCGATGCATTAATTGAAGATATGATTGGCTCAACAGGCTTTGGTCCGCACGGCACGATATTGATGATCTTGTTCATCGTGTTTTTGCTGGGCTTTGTGCTTGATTGGATTGAAATCACACTGATTGTTTTGCCGTTGATGCGGCCGATTGTGGCGGGTCTTGGCCTCGATATACCGGGCTTTGATGTTGTTGATGAGCCGACGTTGGTTTGGTTCGTAATATTGGTGGCGGTCACTTTGCAAACCTCGTTTTTAACGCCGCCGGTGGGCTTTGCCCTGTTCTACCTCAAAGGGGTATGTCCGCCTGAAATTAAGCTGATGGATATTTACCGCGGTGTGGTGCCTTTCGTGCTGCTTCAATTGCTGGGCCTCATGCTGGTGTTCTTTTGGCCCGCCTTGGCAACCTGGTTACCGGCTGTCGCCTATTAAGGACTGAACTAATGAGTGATGAAACACTAATCGCGCAATTGCGCGCGTACGTTGGTGCGCGCCATGTTCTGACCGAACAACGCCAAACTGAACGCTTTAGAAAAGGCTTTCGGTCGGGTGAGGGGGAGGCACTTTGTGTGGTGCGTCCTGGAAGTCTTGTCGAATTGTGGCGTGTGCTGGAAGCCGTGGTGCGGGCCGACAAGATCATCATCATGCAGGCTGCAAATACCGGGTTGACGGAAGGCTCAACGCCTAAAGGAACTTATGATCGGGAAGTTGTGTTAATCAACACAAAGCGGATCGATCAAATTCACCTCATAGACGATGGTAAGCAGGTAATAAGTCTTGCTGGTGCGACGCTTTTTGATCTGGAAAAACTGCTGGACCCCATTGGTCGGCAACCACATTCTGTGATCGGTTCTTCGTGCATTGGTGCATCAATAGTTGGTGGAGTTTGCAACAACTCAGGCGGCGCTTTGGTTGAGCGGGGGCCTTCATATACGGAGTTGGCGCTTTTTGCTCAAATAGATGCCGATGGTCAATTGAAGCTGATCAATAATCTGGACGTAGAGCTGGGGGATGAGCCTGAGCGGATATTGGCAAATTTGGACAGTGGTTTGTTGCCCGCCGATGCAGTGCGTCAAACCAATCGTTTGGCTTCAGATACAGAGTATGCAGACCGTGTTCGCGATGTGAATGCCGCCAGTCCTGCGCGCTTCAATGCGGATAAGCGCCGCCTATATGGAGCGTCTGGTTGTGCGGGTAAACTGGCCGTCTTTGCTGTCCGACAGGACACATATCCAAAGGCAGGGGCAGAGAAAGTCTTCTACATTGGTACCAACGATGCTGGTGATCTCACAGCGATCCGGCGGCGAATACTGAGTGAATTTGAAACTTTGCCCATTAGCGCTGAGTATATGCATCGTACAATTTTCGACATTTCGGAGGAGTACGGCAAGGATACCGTTTTGTTGATCAAGCAATTGGGTACTGATCGATTGCCGCAAGTGTTTGCGCTTAAAGCTTTCTTTGATAGTTGGTTCAACAAGTTTGCGCTAACTCGACATCTGACCGATCGTTTCATGTATGGTTTAGGGCGCATATTGCCTGGTTTGCTACCAGATCGAATGCTGCAATTTCGAGATAAATTTGAGCATCACTTGATCCTCAAAATGCGGGACGGCGGCATTGATGAAGCACGTGAATTGCTTGGCGAGCTCTCAAACAACGGCACCACTGCCTTTTTTGAATGTTCGCAAAGTGAAGGCAAAACGGCAGAATTGCATCGCTTTGCAGCGGCAGGAGCTGCCGTGCGCTATCAGGCTGTGCATTCCAAAGAGGTTGCTGACATTTTGGCGCTGGATATCGCCTTGCCTCGCAATTGTATGAGTTGGGTTGAAGAGCTGCCTGCGCACATAGAAGCGCAGATTGAGCACAAACTCTATTATGGGCACTTTATGTGCCACGTTTTTCACCAAGACTATATTGTGAAAAAAGGGGTAGACGTGGCAGCGCTGAAAGTTGAAATGCTGTCGCTGCTAAACGAGCGGGGTGCTGAGTATCCAGCTGAGCATAATGTGGGACATATGTATGCAGCAAAGCCGGACCTCGCCGAATTCTACCGAACGCAAGATCCAACGAATTCGATGAACCCCGGCATTGGAAAAATGTCGAAAAAGCGAAACTATGCCTAGGTGATCAACGCTCAGAGAATGCTTGGTCAACAGAGCGGAATACGGGTTTCAGCAAATAGCGAGCGAGTGACTTTTCACCGGTCAATACGTCTGCTGTGACTTCCATTCCCGCGTTTACCGGGTATTTGATACCCTTGTTGGTTAAGAAATTTTGCTCCAACGCCACCTGCACTTTGAAGAAATGCGTCCCACCTTCGTCAAATGTTGTTGGTGATATGGCCTTCACTTTGCCATTTAGATGGCCGAACACAAATGGGTCATAGGTGGAAACCGCAATTCGTGCGTCCGCGCCAACGTTGATGTGACCAATGTCTTTTGGTCGGACCTTGACGTCTGCAATTAAGTTTCCATCATCAGGTACGATGCTGGCGATGATTTCACCTGAACGGGCGATTGAGCCGACTGTGTTGTATGCTAGTTGATGGATGACCCCATCAATTGGCGAAGTCACTTCGAGTTGATCGACCAACTCTTGAAATTTCAGCATGTCTGCTTCCATTTCAGTCAGTTCAGAAAGGCCTGTCGTTTCTTGCTTTGCAAGTTGCGATTGGATTGAGGATTGTTGTTCGCTGAGCTGAAGCTGGGCCTCTGCCGAAAGCTCCGCTGCGGTAGCAATCGTCGCCTTCAATGACATTAATCTGGCTTTTGCATCTTCAAGGTCGGCTTCCGCAGACAGTAAGTCGCGACGAGGTGCGAAGCCTTGTTCCACCAAGGACTTGATGCCGTCATAGCGTTCTTGCGTAATCGCTAATCGCTTTTCGACGCTTTTTTGTTCGGCAATGGCGGCTTGGTGCTCGAGTTCGCGTCTTGCAACTTGGGAGGCGAGTTTGGCTTGCTCTTGCATGATACGGGTGCGCTCAAACATAAATGCATCCATCTGTGTGCGCGCAATCGCGGGGTATTTCTCACCTGCTTTGCCAAACTCTGGATTTTGCAGTCCGCGTTGCTGGGCATCTATGGATGCTAGCGACATGGAAAGGGCGGCCATTCTGATATCCAGTTGATCCCGATTGCTTTGGGTTGCAGTTGGGCTCAGCCGCAACAGGACCTGACCCGCTGAAACTCTGTCGCCTACATTGACAAACAGCTCTTCAATTCTGCCGCCGTTCAAATGCTGAACATATTTCACTTTTTCTACGGGTTGGATTTGACCCTTGGCGTGCGTAACTTCTGAAATCGAGGTGATAGAAGCCCAAATGATGAAGGCGGCTAGGAACGCAAAGCAACCGCCAACTACAAACGAGTAGAGTTGGGGGGGATGTTCTTTTTCCAGTGCCAAAGGGAGCGTAAGCGTCTTGGCATCAAGTTCTGTATGTTTTTGGTCGAGCCAACTCACTACGCACGTCCTGTACTAAAAATATAACTAACAAATGGTATCAGATTACTCTTAACGGTGTGTTGTGCGCCGCGTTGAGAAATCAGAAATTGAACCTTAGGCGATCTTTTTATTGAACTCGGCGAGCTGCGGCATGACGCGCTCAGGGGGCCCATTCAAGATCGCTCGACCTTCATGCAGAACGATCACGCGATCAGCCATTTTCATGTGGCTCGGCCGTTGTGTTGTGAACAAAACCGTTGATCTGCCACGTAGATTATCGATATGTGCCATAAACTTTTGATCCGTCTCAAAGTCGATAAAGTTGGCAGGTTCGTCCAAGAAGTAATAGGCGGCCTGTTTTGCGAAGGTGACGACAAGAAGAAGGCGTTGTTTGAGGCTGTCAGACATTTTGCTCAATGTTTCAGTGCGCAGTCGCGTTTCGAGCCCTTCATCAAGGTCAGGGTGATCAAGAGGCACATTGAATTGCGCCATCATGCGTTCGATTTCACTGGTTTCGATAGCTGGATCATTCATTTTCACGTTTTGCTCAATCGAGCCGTAGAAGAAACGCGGCCTATCTTGTTGAAAGCTTATTTCGAACCGCAGTTCGCCCAAATCGAGTTGACGAATGTCCAAATGATCAAACGTAATCGAGCCTGATTGGGCTTTGTATAGACCTGCGAGGAGCTTCAGAAATGTCGATTTTCCGCTACCGCTCGGGCCGGTTATTGCCACAATCTCTCCGGGGGCGATGTTCACATTCAGACCGCGTATGGCAGCGTCTGTGGCCTGCTGATATCTAAATGATAGATCCCTTGTACGTATGTGCCCGTCAAAAGAGCGGCTGATGTTCGGTATGACGCCGGGAGTGCGTTCGGTTTGCAGGCGCATGAGGTTGTTGATCAAGCGCACCGCCTCAATCAAGCGACCAACGCGGCTCAGGCTCATGAACGCGTTTTGCAGCGGTGATAGAATGCGCCAAACGATGGCCATGATTGCAATCAACCCGCCAATGTTTAGATTGCCGTTGATCACTGAAATGGTGCCACAACCCAGCATTACAACGCCTGCATACATCGACAAGGCTTGAGATATGATTTGTACTTTTTGGGAAAAATGTTGGGCCTTGAAGTCAAGCGCGCCGAAACTCGCCGACGCTTTTTCAAATCGGCTTTGCCAAATTTTTTCGCCGCCAACATTGCGAATATCGCGTTGATTGAGGAACAGCTCCATCATGATGTTTTGTTTTTTTGTTTTCGCATCACCGCTTTGCATGGTTTGGCGTTTCGCAATTGGGATGGTGATGGCAGCGAGCACGAGGTACAAAATCACCAATACAACGGGGATGGCGGCAAGCCAGCCACCAATTAGTGCAATTGCGGTAATGAAAATCAATATGAATGGTAGATCGAGAATGGCAGTGCCAAGTGAGCCGATAAACAACTCACGCAGCTTTTCAAATTGTCTCAAGCGCGACAATTGTGCGCCGATTGGTGCGCTTTGGACGAACTGAAACGGCATATACAATAGACGTTCAAAGACCTCGACCGAAAGCGCGCTATCAAACCGTGCGCCAATGTACGCGAGGATTTTGGAACGTAGATTCCGCAATGCAAATTCGGCCAAAATCACAATAGATATTCCGACGACCAGCATTATGAGGCTATCGGAAGATTTTGACGGTATGACATAGCCAAATATGGCCATGATGAATATGGGCACAGCGAGCGCGGCCATGTTGATGCCAAAATTCACGAGAAACAGGCTCATGAAAAGGTTTTTGAAAGACGCGGTCGCCTGCGTTACCCAACCAAATGAGTTTATGTGTCGGATATGCGTTTCAATATCGACCGGGCTGATCAGATATACGGTTTGTGGACGTCCACTACAGGCGTAGGTCTCTTCTTTGCCAGTTGCGCCATTATATAGAACAGCAGTGTTTTCAGAATGGTCGATGGACAAAATAACGGAGACTGTACCGTTGCGGCCATGGTGTATACAGGGCAGCTTTTCGTCTGAAAGCTCCGAGAGGCGAATAGAATGTTTTTCCGCGGCCAAACTTAAGCGCGTGAGGACCGCGCGCATGCTTGCAAGGTCTGCAACTCTTTCGAAATGGGGTAGGGCTTGTACTAAGTGTGTATCATTCCCCGCCCAACCCATGACGGCCAGTAGGACCTGCAAGCAATTACCCGCTGAACTTTCATAGTCAATGCCGGGCCATCTTTCTTTGATGCCAAGTCGCTGTTCAAATTCTGAGAATTGTTGGTCGTCATTGTCGTCTTCAAAGAGCTGAACTTCTGACGACACTTGCACTTGTGGGTTCGTCAGGCTGCGGGCGATTGCTTCCAAGTCGGCAATATTGCCATGGCCGGCGGCAATCCGTGAACGAGCGGCTTTTGTTGCGTCATCAACTTCAGGGATATTCTCAATTTGGGTGTCAGGGGTCTTGATGTCGCTCATTAGCCAGCAGCCTTTTCGTCGACTTTTTGGGCCGCAGGATGGTAAGTTGGAAATTCAAATGGGACCAACTCGCCCTGGCGCAACTGCATGCATGTGTCTGCTATAGATAGGAATGAAGGTCGGTTTGATAGAATGATCATTGTGGTGGAACCGCGTAGCGCTGTCAGACCCCGCTGCAAAAGCTTTTCTGCACGTTGATCAAGCACGGCGTTTGCTTCCTCTAACACGAGTATTTTGGGGCGGCGGGCCAATGCACGTGCAATACATATGCGCTGTTGAAAGCTTGGCGGTAGCATTTCACTTCCACCAGAGCCGAGCAAGGTGTCGTAACCCAATGGTAGATGCTGGATGTCGGCCTCTAGACCGATTAGTCGGGAAGCAGCGCGTGCAGACTGCAGCCCCTCACGGGTGTCAAAAAGCGTGAGGTTTTCAAGGATAGTGCCCTTAAAAATGGCGGTATGCTGAGGAACATATGCGATAGAACTGCTTAGGTCAGCGCCCACAAGTTCTTCAATGCCAATACCGCAAATGCTGAGTGAGCCTGCCGTTGGCGTCGAAACCGCGCGCATTAGCGAGAGCAGTGTACGGTCATCTGGCGCGTTGCCACCTTTAAGCGCAAGGATTTGACCATGGGGAATTTGAATTGAAATAGGGGCGGTGAGCGCATTGTTGCTGCCTTCCCGCAAAAACTGAACGTTTTCTAACTGGATTTCACCAGAAGGCAATTTTACTGGTTCGCGTTCGATGTCCGGTTGATCATTCAATGCAAAAAGCTCATCGACGTTCTTTTTGACCAGATCAAAGTTGCTTAGTTCACCCCAAGTGCGCACAGATCTGACGAGAACTTCCACCGCGCGCCCGCCGAGTAACAAACAACACGCAAGAGCGCCGAATGACAGCGCGCCATTTACAACCAAATAGGCGCCTAAACTGACAATCGTGACCATTGTTGCTGAGGCGAAAACACCACCAAGAGACTGGGTTACACCGTCGATACGTACGGACTTGTGAAATGCAATCGCAATTGCTTCTTGTAAGCGTTCATACCGTCGCATCATCTGTGGTTCGCAGGACATGGTCTTAATGTTCTCAAGACCTGACAATGCCTCAATTACAAAGTCGTACTTTCGACGATCCAAGTCTTGTTGTTCTTCTTGCAGGTGCTGAATTTTGCGGGCTCTGGTCAGCAAGTTGTAAGCGAATACGACAAAGAGGGCGATCACTGCATAAGCAAGTGTGGGGGCAATGATGAACATGGCCCCAAGAAAAATCACGATAAAGGGTAAATCGACAAGCCCCATCCGTGCCGGACCCGCGAACATTTTTGCCGTGGCAGATAGCGCGTTCATACGATCGATATGCGTGCTTGCAGGGTCGCGTTCAATTGTACTGAGTTGTCCTTTGAATACCCGCCGCACGGCCTCTGTTTCCGCTAGATAGTCAATGTGCGCAGCTGACCAACCAGAAATGTGGGAGCGAATGATCTTGAGGGCTGTGTCAATGGCAATTGCCACCATTAGGCCTGCCATGAGATAGCTTAAGGTGGACAATGACTGGTTTGGAATTATCCGATCATAAATCTGCAGAATGACAATTGGCATTCCCAGACCCAAAATGTTGATGATCATTGTGGCTGCAACAATGCGCTTGGGGACGCGGATTAAGTGTGCAAACCAAAGTTTTTGCATGCTCTTTGGTGGGTGCAGTTTTTCATGTATTTGCGCAAACCAGTCCCTCAGTGACACTCGTTGTTTGTCGCCATTCTGAGCATTGGTATCGCTTGAACCCATGTTTATTGTGCCTGCGCTGCTATTATTGCAAAGTATTGATGTGGATTTCCCAGCTACTGTCTTATCCGTCTGTTTGCCTTAATCTTTACTTAACCACGATCAACAAATTGCGGTTTTTATTGGTATTTTTTGGCGCGTTTTTACTGGATTTCCAATTTGGTAACTAGTTTGGGTCATCGGCAATTAATCGGCCTTCTATAAGTTCGCACGTGAAATTCGATCTTGGGAGAAAGCAAAATGGCCGACGAAACAGTGAAACAAGTTGATGTTGCTGCTGAACATGAAGCCGCACGTGCCGAAGATTTGGCACAGCAAAAACCAGCGCAACGTGACGCCTTGGACGCCAATGACTACGATACGGTCGAAGATGCTGCTTTCCGCCAGGACATTTTGAACTCAAATCTGCATTTTGGTGCCGAGTACGGTGCAGAAGGCAACGAGCAAACTGAAGGCACAACGGGTCAAGTTAAAGACGCTGGCGAAGTGCCGGCGTTTGAGAGCCAAATTGTTACTGATTTGGAAGGCGTGACATATAGCGTTGCATCTGCGCCCGAGAACGGAAATGTTGTTGTTGATGAAAACGGGCAGTTTTCTTTTACACCAAGTGCTGAAATGGCGGCATTGCCGGAAGGCGAACTTGCCAATGTGAGCTTTGAAGTTTCGATCACAGCGCCAGACGGCACATCAACCACACAAACAGTTGAGCTTGAGTTGGTTGGTGGCGTAGACGGACCAGATATCCAGCAAGCCGCGGTTGCCGACGACTTATCAGTTGAAACCGGATTTGACGATGCCCAAGGCTTCGCACAGGTGTCAGATATTGATGATCAAGAGCTGTCGGTTGAAGCAGAAACGGCAGAAATTGCGGCCGTGGCTGAGGCTGAAGTCGAGAGTGCGTCAGCCATTGAAGCTGAAACTGACACTGCCACAATAGTGGAAGCGGCATCACCCGAAGACGTAACTGAAGTTGCAGAAATAGTGTCTGAAGTTGCTGAAACAGCAGTTGAGACAATATCGACTACGGCTGAGACAGTTTCAGAAACTGTTGAAAGCACGCAAACAGCAGCCGCTGAGACGACAAGCCAAACGACATCGACGGTGCAGGAGGCTGCTGATCCAACTGTTTCCAGTGTGGTTGAGACTGTCACTGAAACCGCAACGACCGGTACTCAAAGCGCTGCGGAAACCGCATCCACAACGGTTGAGACCGTGTCAGAGACTGTTGAGAGCACGCAAACAGCAACCGCAGAGACAACTGGTCAAACGACATCGACGGTGCAGGAGGCTGCTGATCCAACTGTTTCCAGTGTGGTTGAGACTGTCACTGAAACCGCAACGACCGGTACTCAAAGCGCTGCGGAAACCGCATCCACAACAGCTGAGACCGTGTCAGAGACTGTTGAGAGCACGCAAACAGCAACCGCTGAGACAACTGGTCAAACAACATCGACAGTGCAAGAGGCTGCTGATCCGACTGTTTCCAGTGTGGTAGAGACTGTCACTGAAACCACAACGAGCGGCACTCAAAGTGCTGCGGAAGCCGCATCCACAACAGCTGAGACCGTGTCAGAGACTGTGGAGAGCACGCAAACAGCCGCAGCTGACACGACTGCTCAAACCACATCGACGGTGCAAGAGGCAGCTGATCAAAATCCAGCTGGTCAACAATCAGCAGAGCCAGTGGCAACACAAACGACAAGCGAACAAGTCGACAATTCTGGCGACGATAGAATTATTGGTACTTCAGGCAACGATACGATCAATGCTGGCGACGGTAATGACCGCGTTTCTGGCGGTACTGGCAATGATACGATCAACGCTGGCGACGGTAATGACCGTGTTTCTGGCGGCGCCGGTGACGATACCATCAACGCAGGCGATGGTAATGACCGGGTTTCTGGCGGTGCCGGTAATGATACGATTAACGCCGGTGACGGCAACGACCGTGTTTCTGGCGGAGCCGGTGATGACACGATCAACGCTGGTGACGGTAACGATGTGGTATCCGGCGGCGCAGGCAACGATACGATCAATGCTGGCGACGGTAACGATCGAGTAAGCGGCGGTGCTGGTGATGACACCATCAATGCTGGCGACGGTAATGACCGCGTTTCTGGCGGAGCTGGTGACGACACCATCGACGCAGGCGACGGTAACGATGTTGTGTCAGGCGGAACGGGCAACGATACGATTAATGCTGGCGATGGTAACGACCGTGTTTCTGGCGGTGCTGGTGATGACACGATTAACGCTGGTGACGGCAACGATGTTGTGTCAGGCGGCGCGGGCAACGATACGATCAATGCTGGCGACGGTAATGACCGCGTTTCTGGCGGAGCTGGTGATGACACCATCGACGCAGGCGACGGTAACGATGTTGTGTCAGGTGGCGCAGGCAATGATACGATTGATGCTGGCGACGGTAACGACCGTGTTTCTGGCGGCGCAGGCGACGATACGATCAATGCAGGCGATGGCAATGACCGTGTAAGCGGCGGTGCTGGTGACGACACGATCAACGCTGGCGACGGTAACGATGTGGTATCCGGCGGCGCAGGCAATGATACGATTGATGCTGGCGACGGTAACGACCGTGTTTCTGGTGGTGCTGGTGATGACACCATCAATGCAGGTGACGGCAATGATGTTGTGTCTGGCGGTGCAGGCAACGATACGATCAACGCTGGCGACGGCAACGACCGCGTAAGCGGTGGTGCCGGTGACGACACGATCAACGCTGGTGACGGCAACGACCGTGTAAGTGGTGGTGCTGGTGACGATACGATCAATGCTGGCGACGGTAACGATGTTGTGTCAGGTGGCGCGGGCAACGATACGATCAACGCCGGTGACGGTAACGATCGTGTAAGCGGCGGTGCTGGTGATGACACCATCAATGCTGGCGACGGTAATGACCGCGTTTCTGGCGGAGCTGGTGACGACACCATCGACGCAGGCGACGGTAACGATGTTGTGTCAGGCGGAACGGGCAACGATACGATTAATGCTGGCGATGGTAACGACCGTGTTTCTGGCGGTGCTGGTGATGACACGATTAACGCTGGTGACGGCAACGATGTTGTGTCAGGCGGCGCGGGCAACGATACGATCAATGCTGGCGACGGTAATGACCGCGTTTCTGGCGGAGCTGGTGATGACACCATCGACGCAGGCGACGGTAACGATGTTGTGTCAGGTGGCGCAGGCAATGATACGATTGATGCTGGCGACGGTAACGACCGTGTTTCTGGCGGCGCAGGCGACGATACGATCAATGCAGGCGATGGCAATGACCGTGTAAGCGGCGGTGCTGGTGACGACACGATCAACGCTGGCGACGGTAACGATGTGGTATCCGGCGGCGCAGGCAATGATACGATTGATGCTGGCGACGGTAACGACCGTGTTTCTGGTGGTGCTGGTGATGACACCATCAATGCAGGTGACGGCAATGATGTTGTGTCTGGCGGTGCAGGCAACGATACGATCAACGCTGGCGACGGCAACGACCGCGTAAGCGGTGGTGCCGGTGACGACACGATCAACGCTGGTGACGGCAACGACCGTGTAAGTGGTGGTGCTGGTGACGATACGATCAATGCTGGCGACGGTAACGATGTTGTGTCAGGTGGCGCGGGCAACGATACGATCAACGCCGGTGACGGTAACGATCGTGTAAGCGGCGGTGCTGGTGATGACACCATCAATGCTGGCGATGGCAATGATGTTGTGTCCGGCGGCGCAGGCAACGATACGATCAACGCTGGCGACGGTAATGATCGTGTTTCTGGCGGAGCTGGTGACGATACGATTAACGCTGGTGACGGTAACGACCGTGTAAGCGGCGGCGCTGGTGATGACACCATCAATGCTGGGGATGGCAATGATGTTGTGTCAGGAGGCGCGGGCAACGATACAATTGATGCTGGTGACGGTAATGACCGCGTAAGCGGCGGTGCCGGAGATGACACGATTAACGCTGGCGACGGCAATGATGTTGTGTCAGGCGGCGCGGGCAACGATACGATTGATGCTGGCGACGGTAACGACCGTGTTTCTGGCGGAGCTGGTGACGATACGATTAATGCTGGTGACGGCAATGATGTTGTGTCAGGCGGTGCGGGCAACGATGTTATTACAGGCGGAGCCGGAGATGATCAGTTGCACGGTGGAGCTGGTGATGACGTCTTCTTGTTTTCCGCGGGCGACGGTAATGATGTTGTCCACGGCGGCACAGGCGCAGATTGGACTGACAGCATTGCACTAACAGGCGGCTCCGACGGTGGCGGCGAGTCCGTTGGGGCGATGGGTGCAGATTGGACCGTGACTGTGACAAGTGGTGAAATCATATCGGTGGATGAAGGCGAGATGATCTTTAGCCAAGATTCAAGTGGCACAATTGATTTCTCTGACGGCGGATCTATCGACTTTGACGGTATTGAGAGCTTGTCTTGGTAAGTTTTCACCATTGATCTGATTGGAAATTGCGTTGGGCGCGACCAAAAATGGTTGCGCCTAAACTTTGTCTAGGCATTGTTTTATGTACGACGAGCCAGCAGAAGTTTGGGTGCGTAAAAGACTGCAAAGCTGAAGAATGCAAGGCACCAGCCAAACTGTGCCACTCGCAAAAGAATTTGGTTGAAATCTCCGAAGACTTCCAAAGCCGCAAGGATTCTAATGATTGATGCGAGTAAAATCAGGGTAAAAGACAATTGCGCGCCAAAATCTGCTTGAAGCTTATGGCCAGTATGGCCGCGTGTCGCGCGCACCATAATGCCCAAAACCATAGAACCAAACCCTCCCATGCCAATTGCATGTACACCGGCGGCAGAGCTGACTAAGTCAGGCCAAAGAATGTTCACGCCGAGAAGCAAGAAGCCAATTGGCAAGAACAGATAGCCGGCGTGCAAAATGACAAGAAGATAGCTCGCAAGGGCGCGATCACCGGTCCATCTTATTAGGCGCCAAAAGTTGGCAATTGCCGTTGCTAAGAATAGATATCCAACACCTGTGTTTTCAGGTGCAATTACCCATCCGACAAGCGTTAGAACAGACAGCACCAGAATCGCTGCGTCATGTTTGTTAAATGGTGTTGGCAAGCGACCGGGTGTTAGTTTTGCGAGCCAGTTTCGGGTAAAACTTGGGATGACGCGACCGCCGATCAGCATTACAAGCAGAGTGATTGCGGCAATGGCGATGCGTCTTGAAATGTCAGCGCTTCCGAACAGGTGCACTTCAATATAGAATGCTAAGTGCCCAAGGGCCAATGCACCGATGAGGATCAATACCCTAAGATTGCGCCAGTTCTTGCCCGAAACTATTTCGATGGCTGCTGCCCCAAAGAAGATAAAGAGGAATGCGCAATCAACGATGCCCGTGATTGTTAGGCCAAAATATGCAGAAAAGTTGAACGCAACTCGTCCAGCCACCCATATCAAAACCAAAAGCATGAGTGGGACGCCTTTGACTGGCAGACGGCCGGTCCAATTGGGGATTGCCGTTAACAAGAACCCAGCAATTATGGCTGGTAAGACGCCAAACAATAACTCGTGGATGTGCCAGTCAGCAGCGTCCACCAAGACAGGGAGCTCTACTTCTGCTAGATAAAATGGCAACCAAAACAAAATGTTGAGAGCTGCGTAAAGCGCACCCAAAAAGAAAAATGGTCGAAAGCCGTAAGACCAAAAGGCTGGAATTTGCGTTGGCCGCGCTTGGACTTTGTCGTGTAACATTTTATCTCGCTTGAAATTGAGAATTGTCGTTGTTCATCGACAGGCTATTGGGTTGCCTAAGCGCGATGCCTATTGTCGTTTCACCTGTTTGTAGTCTGTCGTTTGGTCGAAATGTTTGCTAAAGATCAAATTGAATGAAATTTGTTGAGTGGCGAAGTCATCTATGTTGAAAGTCGATCCCACCCTGATCAAGGATCTTAAGGCGTTTTCTGGCCTGGAAATGGCTGAACTTGAACTTATGCTTGGTGAAGCGCAGTCGAGTTATTTCGCTAAAGGCGATGCCTTTTTCAGAGAAGGTGAAAGAGCAACACGTTTTTTTGTTTTGCTCGATGGATACTTGCAGGTTGTGCGCACCACGGAAAACGGTGAGCAAGTCATCATGCGCCATTTTGCGCCGGGTGAGGTGTTTGGTATTGCGCCTGCGCTTCAGCGAGAGACCTACCCAGCAAATGCGATTGCCGTTGCCGATTGCGTGGCGCTGCATTGGCCAAATAAATGCTGGGAAGATTTTGCGAGCCGTGTGCCACGTTTTTTAAAGAACGCGCATGGCGCTGTCGGGGAGCGGTTGAACGCTTCGCAAGACAGAATCATAGAAATGGCCACTGAGCAGGTGGAGCGACGTGTTGCGCGCGCAGTCGTTAGATTGGTGAACCAAGCCGGCAAAAAAACAGAACATGGGATAAGGATCGATATTCCTGTTTCACGACAGGACATAGCCGAGATGACCGGAACAACGCTGCATACAGTCAGTCGTATCTTTAGTGCTTGGGCAAGCCTTGGATTGGTTGAAGTGGGACGGCAAAAAATTGAAGTGTTATCTGCACACAAGCTGGTAACAATTGCTGAAGGGCATTAGTGCGAATTTGTGCTATTTAGGCGTTGATGAGTTCGTCAATGAATTGAGATTTGTCCAAATTATATTCGCGGCACGCATCATCAATTGTGTGAAAACTGGCTATTGGGCAACCAACGCAAAGCATTTTGTGACGCAAAAAAACGGTAACGGAGTTCGGCCAGCGTTGCATTATTTCGTGAAGGCTCAATTCTGGCCCAATAGTGTCTTGAGGCATTGTGATTCCATTTCGCGGTGAATGCGAATACGATTGATCCATCGGAATCTAAACTAGTTGTTCACAAAAGAGTTTCTTTGCGCTTGCACAAACATGATGAAAGAGTGTTGCTTGGCGTTGCTGGTTTGGGCAACGATTTGAGAAGTTGGCGAGAGGTTGAGTGAAATATGGAATTAGGTTTGGCAAACAAAAAGGCTCTAGTATTGGCGTCTAGCCAAGGCTTGGGGCTTTCAGTTGCAACGGCTTTGGTGCAAGAGGGTGCTCATGTGATGATCTGTGGTCGATCTGCAGATAAATTGGCTGAAGTTGCAGGCCAATTGACGGCTCAAGGGCCCGGAAAAGCTGACTTTGCTGTGGTTGATTTATCCGTTAAGTCGGCAGCGCAAGATCTTTATGCGAATGCAAAGGCAAAACTAGGACGGGTTGATATTTTGGTCAATAACACAGGTGGGCCGCCTCCGGGGGCTACAACGACACCTGACGCTGATGTATGGCGCACCTATTTCGATACAATGATTTTGCGCGTGATCGAAGTTACAAACCTTTGTTTGCCAGATATGCAGGCGAACAATTGGGGGCGGGTTTTAACCATTGCTTCTTCTGGCGTTGAACAGCCTATACCAAATTTGGCTATGTCAAATACGCTGCGTTCCTCCCTCGTTGGGTGGAGTAAGTCTTTGGCAAATGAAGTTGGTCAATTTGGGATCACCGCGAACATGCAATTGCCCGGACGTATTCATACCGCGCGTTTGGACCAACTTGATGGCGGGAATGCTGAGCGTTCAGGGCGCACGATCGAAGAAGTTCGCGCACAAAATGAAGCGCAGATTCCTGTCGGACGGTACGGACGAACTGAAGAATTTGGAGAATTAGCCGCGTTTCTGGTTTCGGAGCGCGCTAGTTACGTAAATGGTTCAGTGATCAGATGTGACGGTGGCGCTACCGTCGGGATCTAGTTTTTGAAGCGGCGGCCGCTGGTGAATATATTTCATAGGTCCTTGGTTGTTAACAGCTTTTGGCTATTGGTCGCCCTTTCAAATTGGTCCGAAGTATGACACTATTTAAATAGTGTTTTTGTCAGAAGATGAGGCGTTACGTTGCGGTTTTTGTTGGTAGAGGACAATATGCAATTGGCCAAAGCGCTTAAAGAGCGCTTCGCTTTAGAAGGGCACGTTGTCGACCACGCAAAAGACTTAGGCGATGCTGCAACAAGCACGTCGACCGTTGCATATGATTTAATTCTGTTGGACATAATGTTGCCCGATGGTGATGGGCGATCTTTCCTTAAAACCCATCGTAGTAAAGCCGAACGTACACCCGTAATTGTGCTGACGGCCCGCTCTGAGGTTTCGGATCGTGTTGGTCTGCTTGATTTGGGAGCGGACGACTATATCACCAAACCCTTTGATTTCGCTGAATTGGAAGCTCGATGTCGTGCGGTGTTGCGGCGGCAAGGGGGCAGTGTAAATAATGCCCGTGAGTTTGCCGATTTGGTGTTTGATCCAACAACAGGAAGCTTAAAGGTAGCTGGTGAGGAACGGTCTCTGCGGAACCGAGAGCTGCGCTTGCTTGAGGTTTTTTTCGGCTCGCCAGGGCAGATCTTTTCAAAAACCTATTTGATGGACCGCCTGTTTTCGTTTGATGACGAAGTGTCGGAAAATGCGATTGAAGTTTATGTTGGCCGGCTGCGCAAAAAGCTTGATGGTTCACAGGCAAGAATTGAGACAGTGCGCGGTCTTGGCTATCGAATGATGCAGCAATCATGATCAGATTTTTGGCGACGACCTCAATTCGCCGACGGCTCGTTGTTCAGCTCTCGGTCATGGCCGCCTTGCTTTCAATTGTGTTTTTTGTTGCGGTTCGCTCCATAGCGGAACAAGCCGCGGCGGATACGCAAGACAACATTCTTGCCGCATCAGCAACATCGATAGCCGACGCACTCTATTCTGAGCGGGGGCAGGTGCGGGTGGAATTGCCTTATTCTGCTTTGTCTATGCTCGGCACAATCTCCGAAGATCGTGTGTTTTATCGTGTTGTTGCTGATGACGAAACGGTAACAGGATATGGTGATTTGGCCGTTCCCGATGTTCCTGCTCGTCAGCGTGTTGCTCAATTTGTCACAAGCGAATATCGGGGAGAAGAGGTGCGCGTTGTTTCTTTGGCGCGGGCCGTTAGCAATGGTGAGCGAGCGGCGGACGTGCGCATTATAATTGCGCAAACACGGCGTGGTTTGGCCGTTATTTCGTCACAAATCACGTCAACCGCAATGGCTGTGGCAATTGGATTCTTCCTCATGGCCACGGCGTTGAGTTTGTTGGCTGCGCAGAGCGCGGTTGCGCCTTTGAAAAAACTGGCGCAATCGGTAACGCGTCGCGGGCCAAAAGATCTTCGTCCAGTTGTCACAAAAACGCCGGGTGAATTGGTGCCATTGGTTGATGCACTTAACAACTTCATGATGCGCTTGCGGGCATCTCTAACGCGGTCTGAAGAGTTTATTGCTGAAGCGGCGCACCGGGTGCGCACACCCTTAGCTACCGTGCGTACACAAGCAGAAGTCGTTTATCGCCAAATGGAAAAACCGGCAAATCGCAAAGCCTTGCGTGAGATGATCCGCGCGGTCGATGAAAGCTCTCGCTCGGCCGGCCAACTACTTGACCATGCAATGGTGACGTTTCGCACGGATCAGCTTGAACGCGACGAGATTGATTTGTGCAAGTTGGCTGCGGAAACTTGCGAACGCCTTCAACCCACGGCCGAACTCAAGGATATTGAAATCATCCGCGAACTGGTGGCTGAGCGGGCGATGATTTTTGGCGACAATATTCTGCTGCAAAATGCGGTGCGCAATATTTTGGACAACGCTATCAAATATTCGCCTGCTGAGAGTTCAATTGTTGTGCGGGTAACCCAAGATGATGACACGATAAAACTGTCGGTAACGGACCAAGGGCGGGGGTTTGCCAATGCGGACTTGGGCAAACTCACCGCTCGGTTTTCTCGCGGTGTAAATGTGGATGATATTGTTGGGTCCGGTTTGGGGCTAACCATCGCCGATGAGGTCGTGCGCGCGCATAATGGCCAATTGCGCGTTGAATCTAATAAGGAAGGTGTTGGTGCATGCGTCGTTCTTGTGTTCAAACGGTCTTAGCTAGTTTATTCACTTTCGTTTCGCTTGTTTTTTGCGCACAAGCATTTGAAATTGAAGCTCAAAAGCGATATCCGGTTGCGGGAGCTCAGCGCACGATATCGATATTGTCGACGGCGGATATAGCGGTTTTTGAGCCGATCATTCTCGCATTTCAGCTTGCAAATCCGGACATTAGTATCAATTACGTCACCTCAGGTAGTACCGAGGTGATGAAGGCGATTTATGAGGAAGGCGCGCAGTTCGACCTGGTCATTTCTTCTGCAATGGATTTGCAAACAAAGCTCGCCAATGACGGGTTTGCCCTTGACTATTCATCAGAAGCAACAGCTTCACTGCCCAGTTGGGCAAAGTGGAGGAACCAGCTTTTTGGCTTCACTCAAGAGCCGGCGGTCATGGTAATTTCAGAGGCGGCTTTTGCCAATTTGGACGTGCCGCGGACACGACAGGAATTGATTGAAACACTGCGCGACAATCCTGAGACATTTGCGGGACGTGTTGGCACATATGATGTGCGCACATCAGGGTTGGGGTATTTGTTTGCCACTCAAGATTCTCGAAATACTGAGAGCTTTTGGCGGCTTACTGAAGTGATGGGGCGGTTAGACGCGCAGCTCTATTGTTGTTCTGGCGGCATGATTGCTGATGTTGCTTCAGGCAAACTTGCGTTGGCCTACAATGTTTTAGGCAGCTATGCGGAGAGCCAGCTGCAGGGCACCGATGGCCTGAAGATTGTGCCGCTCGACGACTTTGTGGGGGTGATGTTGCGCACCGCACTTATTCCTAAAGGTGCCAAACAGGCCGAGGGAGCTGGTCGGATGATTGACTTTTTGGCGCGGCTTCGCACGCATCCTGAACTGACCGCCGCCACCGGCTTGCCGCCTATTGTGGAGCAGACACAGCTTTCAGGTACGGTGCTTCGGCCAATTCGTTTGGGCCCGGGGCTGTTGGTCTTTCTAGATCAGTTGCGCCGCGAAACATTTCTGCGCAGTTGGACCAGTTCGATCAAGCAAAACTAGCAACTTTGCACTTGCACGTGTTCCTTATATGTTCCAGTCTTGTCCTGGGAAACTGATAGGGTGATCGATGCGAAAAATCAGCAACAAACAGGCACGTTGGTTCTGGCTGAACAAGAATTTGTTGGCAAAGCCGCCACTGGGCCGTTTCGACCTGTTGCAAACGGTCAAAGATCTTGGATTTGTACAGATTGATACGATCCAGAATGTTGCGCGGGCGCACCATCACATTTTGTGGAGCCGTAACCAGTGCTATCGCTCGAGAATGATCGACCAGCATTTGGGGCGCTCGGGTGATCTGTTCGAGCATTTCACGCATGATGCCTCTATGATTCCTAGTGACTTTTTTCCCATGTGGCGGCGGCGTTTTGATCAGATGGAAGCACGGGTTAAGAAATATTATTCTGACGGCAAGGTGCTGGACCCAAAAGAGCATCAGTTGCTCTTAGATCGCATCGCGCAAGAGGGACCTTTGTCCACTGAAGCGTTTGATTCAAAAATTGAAGGTGAAAAGGCGATGTGGGTGCGGCCTCCGCACAAGAGTATGCTCGATTATCTTTGGTATTCTGGAGTGTTGACCACCTCGCACCGCGAAAAGTTTCGGAAGTATTATGATTTAACGGATCGGGTGATCTCAAAGCAGTTGCTTGACACCAAACTGGATGAACATGAACAGATTGACTGGTTATGTGAGGCTGCCCTGCGGCGGCTTGGTGTGGCCAATCTGAGCGAAATCCGGAAATTTTGGGAGGCAGTTAGTCCAAAGGAAGTGAAAGCTTGGGCAGAAAGCGCTGGTCTTGAAACTGTCGAGGTGCAAGGGGCTGACGGGGATTGGACCGAGGCGTTTGCATTTGGCGATGTCGAGCAAGAATTGGCCGCGTTGGTGAAGCCAACATCTCGATTGCGCATCATCAACCCATTTGACCCAACGATCCGGGATCGGACAAGACTAAAACGTCTATTTGGGTTTGACTACACGATCGAGATATTTGTGCCGGCGGCAAAACGAAAATGGGGATATTACGTTTACCCACTGCTGCAAAACGATCGATTTGTTGGGCGGATCGAACTGAAAGCGGACCGCAAGAAAAAACAGTTGCAGGTGATTGCCTTTTGGAAAGAAGAAAAGGTCAAATGGGGCAAAGCGCGCTTTGATGCGTTGGAAAAAGAACTGGCGCAGTTCGCAAAATTCGGCGGCGTCGACGAAGTAGTTTGGCTGTGCGCGCGTTCCTAAATCGGTAAGTTCTATCTCATTGGACTGATATTGGTATCTTTGACTGGCTCCCATCACTAGATTGCGCTAGGAAACGAGCAAGCAAGTGCGGAGAATACCTGTGGCAAAATCAGTTGTATGTGTCGGCGAAGTTATGTTGGAGTTGTCCGGCCTGCAACCGAATGGTTCTGCCAGATTTGGCTTTGGTGGCGACACCGCGAATACGGCGATTTATCTGTCGCGATTGTTGGGCGAAGCTGCCAAAGTTGGGTATTTGACCCGCCTGGGGCAGGGGCCATTTGCGCGCAACTTGGCAACCGCATTGGATGATGAGCGGGTGTTTCTTTCGCCATATGCGCAAACAGAAGCTGGTACGCCAGGACTTTATGCCATTAGCACCGACAGTGTGGGAGAACGATCATTTACCTATTGGCGTAGCGAAGCTGCTGTCCGGCACCTGCTGACGGGGGAATTCGCTGATCGAGAAGTTGAATTTCTATTCGACTTTGACGTGCTTTATTTATCGGGCATTACCTTGGCGGTTCTTAGTGACGATGGGCGTGCGCGATTGCTTGATGTCATTGAAACTTTTGCATCTAGGGGGCTGGAGGTGATGTTCGACGTGAACTATCGCCCCCATCTTTGGCAAAGCCATTCACCCCACGTCAATGTGCCATCTTTGATGGGGCGGGTGATTGCTGCTTCAACAATTGTAAAAATCGGGCAAGATGAGGGAGCGGCGGTGTTTGATACGAAAACTGTTACGCAAACTATTGAACGGCTTTCGGAACTTGGTGAGGCAGCCTTAGTGGTAACGGACGGGGCGGCCCGCATCACTGTTTACGCTGATGGAAATACAGACAGCATTGAGTTTGATACTGTTGCAAGAGTAATTGATGCGACTGCTGCTGGTGACAGTTTCAGTGCTGGATTGCTGGCGGCGCGGCTAGCGGGTGCCAGTCTTCAAGAGAGTGCGAAGGCGGGTCAACAACTTGCCGCGCGGGTGATCCAGTTTCCCGGTGCAATCATACCGCGCGATCAGATGCCAACCTTAAATCGCTGATTTTGGCGCCTAGATACTAACTCTAAACCGCTGGGAACACATTGATCCGTTTGACCTCGCCGTAGGCAAAGCTCGTTTCAATTGCTGCGACGCCTGGGATTTTATGGACCTTTTTGCGGGTGAACCGTTCATAGTCTTCAAGACTGGCCACCACAACGCGCATCAAATAGTCCCAATCACCGGTCATGAGATGGCATTCAAGGATTTCGTCAATTGTTTGAATGGCGTGCTCGAAGCCTTTGACGGCATCTTCAGTATGATGCTGCAGTTTGATTCTCACAAAAACAGTAACTGGCAGTCCATAGTCGTTTTGGTCGACAATGGCGCAATAGCCTTTGATTATGCCACTTTTTTCAAGGTTCTTCAGTCGCCGTAGACAAGGGGAAGGCGACAGATTTACCCGTTCTGCCAGCTCTTGATTGGTTAGGCGACCATTGGCTTGCAATTGACGAATGATCTTTTGGTCGGTTTTGTCCAATTTTATCTCCATTGAGCAATATTCTGCCAATCTAGCATAGTTCTTAGGCAAACAAAGCCAGAAAATTCCCTTCGAAAAGCAGTATTATAAAAGTTAAGGATGGCGCAGTTGCCGCCATGTCACTGTTTTGGAGGTACGCGAAATGAAAGATGATGCATTGGGTCGCCCGCTAGGGTTTTCGACAAGAGCGATTCATCACGGTTATGATCCACTAGATGAAGAGGGTGCACTCACGCCACCGCTTCACCTCACTTCTACGTTCGCGTTTGAAAGTGCGGAGCACGGTGGCAACATCTTTGCTGGTGAGCAGCCGGGTCATGTTTATTCGCGTATCTCCAATCCAACCTGTGACTTGCTAGAGCGCCGTATTGCCATCTTAGAGGGCGCTGAGGCGGCTTTGGCCAACGCGTCGGGCATGGGTTCCATCACATCTGTGATGTGGACGTTTCTTGCGCCAGGTGATGAGTTGATTTGCGACGAAACCCTTTACGGGTGCACCTTTGCTTTCTTCACGCATGGTTTGGCCAAGTTCGGAATTAAAATCACTCATGTGGATATGACCAATCCCGAAAACGTGCGGGCTGCAATCAGCGACAAAACGAAAATCGTTTACTTTGAAACAGTTGCAAACCCGAATATGCGTTTGGTCGATGTGGCCGCTGTTTCTGATATTGCACATGAACATGGCGCAAAGGTTGTTGTTGATAGCACCTACACCACACCCTATTTGATGCGCCCAATTGAGATGGGTGCCGATATCGTTGTGCATTCTGCGACCAAATATTTGGGTGGTCATGGTGACGTGATTGCAGGCATGGTTGCAGGTTCACTTGAAGATATCACCCAAATTCGTGTCGTGGGCATGAAAGATATGACAGGTGCAGTTATGGCGCCATTCAATGCGATGTTGATTTTGCGCGGCATTAAGACATTGCAATTGCGCATGGAACGCCATTGCGCCAATGCCATGAAAGTGGCGCGTGCGCTTGAAGCGCACCCAATGGTGTCAGAGGTTTACTTCCCGGGCCTAGAGAGCTTTCCGCAGCACGAACTTGCAAAGCGGACCATGAAAGACTTTGGCGGCATGATTGCTTTTGAAGTAGTTGGTGGAATTGAGGCAGGTAAGTCAACAATGAACCAGCTCAAAATGATCAAGCGCGCGGTGAGCCTTGGCGACGCTGAAACGCTGATCCAACATCCTGCAAGTATGACGCACTCAACCTATACGCCTGAAGAGCGGGCAAAGCACTTGATCAGTGAGGGTTTGGTCCGCATGTCTGTTGGCCTTGAAGAGCCAGATGACATTATTGCAGATCTGATGCAAGCACTGCCTGTGGCAGAAGAAAAAGTCGCTTAACGGCTCCTCTGGACGGGGTGCAATTTGCGCAAATTGCGCGGGTTGCACCGCCTGTTCAGGGTGCACTTTTGAGGGTCAACGACTTGCCCTTGTTTTGTTTTTATGTAAGATGTCTGACAACTTTAGAGTGAGCTGGTGCGCGATTGCATTGGCGTGCACAAAATTCGTCACAAATGCTCCAAGAGAGAACCGCCATGAAAAAAGATATTGAGCAGCTTAAACAGTTGGAAAACCAAGTGCTCTGGCTCGCGTGTTGGATGATCCATAATGCGAACCATTTGCGAAAAAAAGACGACGGTGACGTAAAAGTGGGCGGCCACCAAGCATCGTCGGCCTCAATTGTTTCGATCATGACGGCGCTCTATTTTCATGTCTTGAAACCGGAAGATCGTGTTGCTGTTAAGCCGCATGCATCGCCGATCTTCCATGCTATTCAATATCTCATGGGCAATCAAACCCGTGAGAAAATGGAAAACTTTCGTGGTTTTGGCGGCGTGCAAAGCTATCCAAGTCGCACAAAAGACATTGATGATGTTGATTTTTCAACAGGTTCAGTTGGCCTAGGGGTAGGTATTACTGCGTTCGCTTCAATGATTCAGGATTATCTGCAGGCCAAAAAATGGGCGAAAGACAAGCCCATGGGCCGGATGATTTCGCTGATCGGCGACGCCGAAATGGATGAGGGCAATATTTTTGAGTGCCTTCAAGAGGGTTGGAAACATGATGTTCGCAACGTCTGGTGGATCATCGATTACAATCGCCAAAGCCTTGATGGGGTGATCAAGGAAGGGCTTTGGGAGCGTCTTGAGACGATCTTTAAAGCTTTTGGCTGGGAAGTTGTGCGCATTAAGCACGGTTCGTTGCAGCGCGCTGCATTTGCGGAGCCAGGTGGCGACAAATTGCGGGATTGGATCGATAATTGCCCGAACCAACTCTACTCGGCACTAACCTTTCAAGGCGGTGCTGCGTGGCGCAAGCGTTTGCTGGATCAAATTGGCGATCAGGGCGATGTAACGGCCCTTATTGAAAGGCGTTCAGACGACGAACTTTCAGCCCTAATGAACAACCTTGGTGGTCAGTGCATGGAAACTTTGGTTGATGCGTTTGAAAGCATTGATCATGATAAACCTACGATGTTCCTTTCCTACACCATTAAAGGCTGGGGCACGCCACTGGCCGGGCATAAAGACAATCATGCTGGTTTGATGACACCCACGCAAATGGAAATTTTACGCAAAAATGTTGGTGTTGACACCGGCGATGAGTGGGAAAAGTTTGGTGCGATTGCCGACGAAAAGAAAACACAGGCGTTTTTGGATCAGGTTACTTTCTTTTCTAAAGGCACACGCCGTTTCAATGCCGACGCCGTTCCTGTTGGTGAACCGGTGAAATTGACAGACCGCATGCAATCAACGCAAGCGGGTTTTGGCAAAATCCTGGATGCTATTGGCAAACGAGACGACAAGCTTTCTGAGCGCATTATTACCACATCGCCTGATGTGACGGTGTCTACCAATATTGGTGGTTGGGTAAACCGCAAAGGCTTGTTTGACCGCAAAGTGTTGCAGGACACGTTTAAAGATGAGGCCATTCCTTCGGCACAGAAATGGCAGTTTTCACCAGATGGTCAGCATATTGAGTTGGGCATTGCGGAAATGAACCTGTTCTTGATGCTTGGTGCTGCTGGTCTGTCTCATTCCATCTTTGGCGAGCGCTTGTTGCCAATTGGCACGGTATACGATCCATTTGTTGCCCGTGGCTTGGATGCATTGAACTACGCTTGTTACCAAGACAGTCGCTTTATGATAGTGGGTACACCATCCGGGATTACGCTTGCGCCGGAAGGCGGTGCGCACCAATCGATTGGGTCGCAACTGATTGGGATGAGCCAGGATGGTTTGGCCGCGTTCGAACCCGCCTATTTGGACGAATTGTCCGTTGTGATGAATTGGGCGTTTGACTATATGCAGCGCGATGGCGAAGGCGACCCAGACGAACGCACGTGGCTTCGTGATGAAACGGGTGGATCCATCTATATGCGCCTGTCGACACGTCCATTGGAACAGCCCATTTGGCGCGAAGATGAAGAGTTCAAACAAGGTGTTATTGATGGGGCATATTGGTGGCGCAAGCCTGGCGCTAACTGCGATGTTGTGATTGCCTATCAAGGTGTTGTTGCCCCAGAGGCACTTGAGGCTGCAGGCCGCATTGGCGAAGACCGCCGAGACATTGGCGTGCTCGCTTGCACCTCCGCGGATCGGCTAAATGCGGGTTGGACCGCTGCGCAACGGGCCCGTCGTCGTGGGAATGTTGGCGCGATGTCACACATTGAACGGATGCTGGCTGAACTGCCACCGCACTGTAAGATAATTACTGTGACAGACGGCCACCCGGCAACTTTGAGTTGGTTGGGCGCGGTTGCTGGTCACGAAACTATTCCTTTGGGCGTAGAGCACTTTGGGCAAACGGGAACAGTTAGTGATCTATACAGTCACTATGGCATTGATGCAGACACCATTGTTTCCGTAGCGCAAAACCTTGTTACGGGCCGACCACTGCGCAATTTGCGCGCAGTCGTCTAACAAAATTTAGCCAATTCGATTGTGATCGGATTGGCTAAATCACTTCTGACTTGATTTCGGAAATATGCAGCCGCATCGCTTCTGTTGCAGCAATGCTGTCTTTGGCCTCTATGGCCGCAACAATGCGTTTGTGTCCATGATTTGAAATCTGGTCACGGCGATGCCGTTCAACTGGTGACGTTGCGGTTGGCAGCATGCTTTTGTTGATCTCGCGTAGCACGTTAAATAGCAATTCGTTGCCCGTGGCAGCAGCAATGGCTTCATGAAAAGCTTGATCGTGCTTTTGTCCCTCGAGGAAATCTTCGGTTTGTTCCACCAAAGTGGCGTACCCCTTAATGATATCCAGTTGTTCTTTTGTCGCAAATCTCGCTGCTAGTCCTGCAATTTGTGGCTCCAGCATTTCGCGCATTTGAAACAGATCAAAGAGCTTTCGTGTGCTCCCTTTTGTTGAAAACCCGAGTGCTCGGACCAAGTCCGCTTGGCTAGCGGCCTGAATATAGTTTCCGCTGCCTTGTCGGGCAGCCAATACACCTTGTTCTTGCAGCACGCGAATGGCCTCGCGCAAGGAGTGGCGGGATACTTTGAATCTTTGTGATAATTGGCGTTCTGGGGGTAGGATATCGCCGGGGCCAAGATTGTCTTGTTCGATTAGCAACCGAATTTTGGCAACAACGCCCTCATAAGCGCGCACGGTTGGCGCTGGCTTGCCTGTTTTCTGTGGATTGCGAGGTGCTTTTTTTGCTAGTTTTGCCAATTCTTGTCCCAACCAATTTTTTGCTGACGTGAGTTTAAGCGCGGAAAACCCACAGAAATCAATAGCTAATGCCACAAAAGTTTTACGCACAATTGGTTGGCGGCATGTGCTATTGCATTGCGATTTTGGATTCAATGTGAAATTGGTACAACCATTCCTTGAATAATTCAGTTTTACCCTTAATGTCGCCAGTTGCAGCAAGGGAGAGGCACATGCGGAATTTTACAACCAGACCAGAAATATTGGGTGACTTTGGCGTTGTGGCGTCTACGCACTGGATTGCTTCGGGTGTGGGGATGTCCGTGCTGGAACGGGGCGGAAACGCTTTTGACGCGGCTGTTGCGACCGGGTTTACTTTGCAAATTGTTGAGCCGCATTTAAACGGTCCAGGTGGTGAAGTTCCTATGCTGATTGCAAAGCATGGCGAGGCGCCAAGGGTTGTGTGTGGGCAGGGCGTTGCCCCAGCAAATGCCACTCTAGACGCTTATAGATCGCTTGACCTCAATATTGTGCCGGGCAGTGGGTTGTTATCCGCTGTAGTGCCTGGCGCTTTTGATGCATGGATGATGATGTTGCTCGACTACGGCACATTGCATGTTCGTGACGTGCTGTCTTATGCCATATCTTACGCGCAAAATGGTGTCCCTGTTCTGCCAAACATCGCTGGCACCATTGGCAACGTTAAGCAGCTCTTTGATGAGCATTGGAACACCTCTGCACAAGTGTATTTGCCCAACGGTGCAGTGCCAAAAGTTGGTGGTCGATTTGCCAATCCAGCAATTGCCGCAACATATCTGCGGATTATTGAAGAAGCCGAGAGCATTGGCGGAAGTCGTGACCGCCAGATTGAAAATGCACGTAAGATCTGGCGCGAAGGTTTTGTTGCCGAGGCGATCGACAGTTTTTTCCGTGAAAACGAATTTATGGATACTTCGGGCCAACGAAATGGCGGCCTGTTGACTGGGCAAGATATGGCGAATTGGCACGCCAGTTATGAGGAGCCTCTAAGCTACTCGTATAAGGGCTATGAGGTGCTCAAAACTGGTCCATGGGGGCAGGGGCCAACGTTTTTGCAGCAATTGGCATTGCTTAAGGGATTTGATTTGGATGGGTTGTCTCCCACCGATCCGAATTTTGTGCATCTTGTGGCAGAGGCAACCAAACTAGCATTTGCGGATCGCGAACGCTTCTATGGAGACCCCAATTTCGTCGACGTGCCGATGGCGACGCTATTGAGTGACGACTATAATGATCAGCGGCGCAAGCTGATTGGTGAAACCGCTTCGTTTGATCAGCGTCCCGGCCGCGTTGAAGGATTTGGCGGGCCGTTGGTTGATCGTCCCAAAGGCGAGACGCCGGAGGGCCGCCAAAACAAGGATATGGGTGAGCCTACTGTTGCGCGTTTTGACGAATTGCCAACCGGAAGCGACGGGCGCACCAAGGGTGATACGTGTCATCTGGATATCATTGATCGGTGGGGCAATATGGTCACCGCAACGCCAAGTGGTGGTTGGCTGCAAAGTTCCCCCGTTGTGCCTGAACTTGGGTTTTGTTTGACCAACCGCGCGCAAATGTTTTGGCTGGATGAGCGCTCTGCGTCCTGCATTGCGCCGGGCAAAAGGCCGCGTACAACATTGTCTGTTTCCATGGCAATGAAAGATGGGTCGTCAGAAATGATCTTTGGAACGCCGGGTGGCGACCAGCAAGATCAGTGGTCTTTGCACCATTTCTTGCGTTATGTGCATTTTGGGCAAAATCTGCAGGAAGCAATTGATGCACCAGGTTTCCACACCAACCATGTCACCAGTTCGTTTTATCCGCGCGAAGCCGATGCAGGGCACCTTGTTGTTGAGGGGCGTTTTGGCCAATCCACTGTTGAGGAGTTGAAGCGCAAAGGGCATAAACTGCAGGTTGATGGCGACTGGACGCTTGGTCGCATGACAGCTGCGTCCAAAACTGGGGGATATTTGCGCGCGGGTGCAAATGCTCGGTTCATGCAGGGCTATGCATTGGGAAGATAGTTTGATTGCAATGGTTTGCTGTTGTTTCTGCAAAACTGGAATCAAGAGCTTAAACTGTTGATTCAGGCTTGCAATTGCCGCCCAATGCTGTGCACCATTTGAACAATGAGTCTGAAAAAGAGTTGATTTGATGGTTCGGCAAGTTGATGTTTTGGTGATTGGTGCAGGCATAGCCGGCGCGGGCATTTCTGCGCAATTGGCGCAGTCAAATTCAGTGGTCGTGTTGGATATGGAGGCGCGTCCGGGCTACCATTCCACAGGTCGCTCCGCTGCGATGTTTGCCATGAACTATGGCAATGATGCGATCAAGAAACTCAATAAAGCTTCTTGGGACATGTTTCAGGATTTGCCGGTAGAGTTCTTTCCAAACTCGGTTTTGTCTAATCGGGGCGTGCTGCATGTAGCAAGTCAATCTTCAAAGGCGGAATTTGATGAACTCATGGCAGGAGCGGATGATATTGACCCGCTGACTCCCGAGGAAGCCGCGCAGATTGTCCCAATACTTGATGTGTCAAAATGTGTGGCTGCAGGACTCGAGAGAGAAGCAAAAGACCTAGACGTGGCTGCGCTACATTATGGCTGGTTGAAGCAGGCAAAAAAGCTGGGTGCCCAGGTGATTTGTGATGCGCAAGTTAGTGACGCAAATTACGTTGATGGCATGTGGCACGTGGAAACGGTGAAGGGCCAATTTCAGGCTAAGACAGTTGTGAATGCGGCCGGAGCTTGGGCCGACGAGATTGCCATAATCTTTCGTGCACCCCCAGTTGGCTTAAAATCAAAGCGGCGTACAATCGCGACTTTGCCGTCGTCACATCCGGATGTTTCGCACGGTTGGCCAATGCTTTTGAGTGCGTCAGAAGATTGGTACATGAAACCAGATGCGGGTAGTTTTCTGGTGTCACCTGCTGATGAAGACATTGTGCCACCTCATGATGTGTTTGTGGATGATATGGTTTTGGCGGAAGGCTTGTTTCGATTTTCAGAAGCAACAACTTACGACGTCACGCGTGTCGATAGCAGTTGGGCCGGATTGCGGGTTTTTGCGTCGGATAAGACTCCGGTGTGCGGATTTGCAAAATCGGTTGAGGGATTTTTCTGGTTGGCAGGACAGGGTGGATATGGCATCCAAACAGCACCTGCTTTGTCGCTATTGGCGGCCCGAATGGTGCAGGGCGATGACCTGCCAGATTTTGCGGATGAACAACTAATCAAAGATTTGTCACCCAATCGGGCGGCGCTACAACAATAGGAAATCAAATGAGCATTAAACGTATTAATCCCGGTCCACGGATGAGCCAAGCTGTTGTGTTTGGGGATATGGTCTATTTGTCTGGTCAGGTTGGCAATTTGGGCGATGACGTTGCTGCCCAAACCAAAACAATCTTGGACAATGTTGACGCATTGTTGGCCGAGGCCGGCACCAACAAGTCAAACGTTCTTAAAGCTGAAATTTGGTTGTCTGATATGGCTCATTTTGGTGCGATGAATAGGGTTTGGGATGCTTGGATTGACCCAGCGAACCCACCAGCTCGTGCAACTGGCGAAAGCAAATTGGCCGCGCCAGAGTTCTTTGTTGAAATTATGATTACTGCAGCCAAAATCTAGGCTCGTTGCGCTAATCATGCGACGGACTTGTCGTATGATGCGAAATGCTGATTTTGCACAAATCAATTTTGTGTTTAAAACATCGGCAAATCAGAAAATGGAACGGCTCGTTTTGTGCGAGCCGTTTTTGAGCATTTGAGAGGAAATGGGATGTCCGAAGTCGCGCGTGAATCCATGGAATATGATGTTGTGATTGTTGGAGCAGGCCCTGCTGGCTTGTCCGCGGCGATCCGGCTCAAACAAATTGGTGGCGACGACATCTCGGTTGTTGTGCTGGAAAAAGGCTCCGAAGTTGGTGCTCATATTCTTTCTGGTGCCATACTTGACCCGGTGGGCTTGAACAAGCTTATTCCTGATTGGAAAGAGAAGGGCGCGCCGCTCAAAACTGAAGTGACCACAGATCATTTCAACATCTTTTCTGAAAAAGGTGGCTTTTCCATTCCCCACATTTTGATGCCACCGCTTTTGTCCAACAAAGGTTGTTACATCGTGTCCATGGGCAATGTGTGTCGTTGGTTGGCCGAGCAGGCCGAAGCGATTGGCGTTGAGGTATTCCCCGGCTTTGCGGCTTCTGAGTTGGTTTACGGCGACAATGGCGAGTTGGTGGGCGTGGTTGCGGGTGAATTTGGCTTGAATCCAGATGGTGCACCCGGGTCAAGCTATGAGCCGGGCATGGAGTTGCGCGGCAAATATGTGATGCTGAGTGAAGGTGCTCGGGGCTCATTGTCCAAACAAGTAATCGCTAAATACAGCCTTGATCAGGAAGCAGACTATCCTAAGTTCGGCTTGGGCATGAAAGAGATTTGGGAAATTGACCCCTCCAAGCATAAATTGGGCCATGTTGAGCACGCAATGGGCTGGCCACTAGGAGGCGAAGCCGGTGGTGGTTCGTTCATCTATCACCTTGAAGACAATCAAGTTTACGTCGGCTTTACTGTGCATTTGGATTATAAAAATCCTTATGTCTTCCCCTATATGGCATTCCAGCAATTCAAACACCATCCGCAGGTTGCAGCGCTTTTGGAAGGCGGTCGTCGTACAGCCTATGGCGCTCGCGTAATCGCGAGCGGCGGCATGCAATCTCTGCCCAAAATGGTATTTCCGGGTGGAGCGCTGCTTGGTTGTTCTGCTGGTTTGCTCAACTTTGCTAGGCTGAAGGGCAATCACAATGCCATGTTGTCCGGCATTGCGGCTGCAGATGCGGCGGCGGCGGCGTTGAAGGCTGGGCGGCAAGGTGATGAGCTTTCAGACTACGAAACAGAAGTACGCACTGGAGAGATCGCAAAAGACCTCAACAAAGTGCGCAACGTCAAACCCATGAGTTCAAAGCTGGGCGCTGTTTGGGGTACTATGTTGGCTGGTGCTGACATGTGGTTCGCGTCGCTTTTTGGTGCACCCTTGTTTGGCAAGTGGGCGCATGGAAAATCTGATGCGATGGCTACAGAACCCGCAGCAGACCATCAAAAGATCGACTACCCAAAACCGGATGGCACCTTGTCTTTTGATCGTTTGACCAACGTGTCTTTTAGTTTCACCAATCACGCTGAAGAACAACCGTGCCACCTAAAATTGGCTGATCCAAACCTACCGATTTCAAAAAATTTGATTGAATTTGCAGAGCCGGCGCAGCGCTATTGCCCGGCTGGAGTTTATGAGGTTGTTGAGCAAACAGATGGGACTGGTCCAAAGTTTGTGATCAACGCCCAAAACTGTGTGCATTGCAAAACATGCGATATCAAGGATCCCGCACAAAACATTACGTGGGCAACACCGCAGGGCGGTGAGGGGCCAAATTACCCCAACATGTAGCGCGTTTGCACTAGATGGAATTTCAAAAACCCGCAAGATTATGCTCTTGCGGGTTTGCTTATTGAGAAGGTGAAAGAATATGCACACTGGAAGTTGCTTGTGCGGCGCGGTCGAATTTGAAGTTACTGAAGAACTGAAGGCACCAGACGCTTGCCACTGCGATGCTTGTCGCAAATCAACAGGGCATTACCTCGTGTCGACTGACGTCAAAGAAGATGCGCTAAAAATCAGTGGTGAAGAAAACATCAGCTGGTTTCAGTCTTCTGAGAAGGTGCGGCGTGGCTTTTGCTTGATGTGCGGTTCGACCTTGTTTTTTGATGCGATTTTTAAAGACTGGATTGGTGTGTCCATGGGGGCATTTGATAAGCCGACTGACACCAAATTGGCGATGCATATATTTACGGCGGAAAAGGGTGATTACTACGAGATTACCGATGATTTGCCGCAAAACGAGCACTGAGGTTTGTGGTGACAAATTGGCTACACACCAGCGCGATTTTTGATCGACTGGTAAGAAGCGCTTGCCAAATTGTCACACCGGTGAAACCTTAGCTTCAAGAATCGCGAATTCATCGCGCCGGTAATCGCTCTACAGCGGTTGGCATTGGGTTTTTTGTTTTGAACCGAATGTCGGCGAATAATCTCTTGCCGGGATGTTTTGTAATGAGGTGAGATGATGTCTGACGCGACAAACGTGCAGGCGGGGCGTGCTGATTGGCTGCGCGAAGCAAAAACGACTTTGATTTTGGCATGGCCGTTGATTGCGGCCCAATTGGCACAAATCGGGTTGGGCACGACTGACGTCATTATGATGAGTTGGCTCAGCGCGGATCATTTGGCTGCGGGCGGGCTTGCTACATCCATCATGTTCTTGTTCCTGATTTTTGGAATTGGCGTTGCAACAGCTGTGTCCCCTTTGATGGCACAGGCAGTTGGCCGGGAGGACTACCGCTCTGTGCGCCGCACCGTGCGACAGGGGTTTTGGGTCTCGTTGATGTTCGCCACTATTCTCGTGCCCTTTATTTTGCAAATTGAATGGATATTTGAAGTTCTTGGGCAAGACCCGAAGCTGGGCGCATTGGCCAAGGGCTATATGCAGTTTGCCGCGTTTCAATTTTATCCGTTTTTGCTGTTTACCGTCTTGCGCGGTTTCTTGTCGGCCCATGGCGACACTCGTATTGTTCTCTATGCGACGCTGATCGGCATTGTAGTGAACGCTTTTGGCAACTATGGCCTGATGTTTGGTAACTTTGGCTTGCCTCGGTTAGAACTGGCTGGTGCGGGCATATCTACAATTGTTGTGCATACAGTGACATTCTTGTTCGGACTTGGTTACGTACTCACACGACAAAAATACCGGCACTATGCATTGTTGCTGCGTTTTTGGCGGCCGGATTGGCCACGGTTTTTCGAAATCATCAGGGTGGGAACCCCCATTGGATTTATGTTGACGGCAGAGGTGGGCTTGTTCAGCGTTGCTGCCATCATGATGGGTTGGTTGGGCACGCAAGCGTTGGCTGCACATCTTATCGCCATTCAATTGGCATCCATTTCCTTCATGGTGCCGCTTGGTCTTTCACAGGCAACAACCATTCGGGTTGGGCTTCAATACGGACGTGGCTCAAACTTTGGCGTAGGTGTTGCCGGCTGGACTTCAATAGCTATTGGCACGGGCTTTATGGCAATCACATGTGCACTTTTTGTGGTGTTTCCGAACGTGTTTGTTTCGTTGTTTATCGATCCAACTCAACCCGAAAACTTAGCGGTTTTTGGTCTGGCTGTATCTTACTTGGCGGTTGCCGGTCTTTTTCAACTTGTTGATGGTGCACAGGCCATGGCCGCTGCATCATTACGTGGATTGAGTGATACCAAGGTGCCCATGTATGCCGCCATATTTGGCTATTGGTTGATGGGGTTACCCATTGGCTATTATTTGGGCTTCCACACTGAATTGCGTGGCGTAGGCGTTTGGCTGGGGCTTGCTGGCGGTTTGGCGATTGTGGCTGTGATCCTGAATTGGCGGTTTGCGTTACGCGAGCGTTTTGGCTTGCTCAAACCGCAAGCTGAGATGCAATAAAACGGGCATTGCCAGAATAATTCGAACAAAAGTTACGATATTTTATATTTAAAATATATCTTGATTGCGCATGTTGAATGGGCCTAATGTTGGGTGCTGTCGGCATGTTGGCAATTTTTGTGACTAAAGATTTATATTAACATGCTTGACCTTGATCTCACATTGAGGGAACGATTGGGCATGGAAAAGATTATTCAGGAGGCTCTTTCCGGTCATGTTGGAGAAACAGGTGGTCTAATCACCGGCTTACGCCATGTACAGGAAAGATGCGGGTTCGTGCCCAGCGAGACCGTTCGGATCGCGGCAGAACTATTTAACATTAGCCAGGCGGAAGTGCGTGGCGTGATCAGTTTTTATGCTGATTTTCGCGACAAAAAGCCTGGTCAACATCATATTCGTCTTTGCGTTGCGGAGGCGTGCCAGTCTGTTGGTGCGCGCGCCATCGAGGAGGATCTGCTCAATCGTTTTGCCGTGAGGATGGGTGAAACGGACGCTGCTGATTTTGTCACTATTGAACCTGTATACTGTCTAGGGTTGTGCTCTTGCGCGCCAGCAGCAGAGGTGAATGGCAAGCTGATCGCACGCGTTGATGGGCAGCGAATTGCGGACGAGGTAGTATCATGAGCAAACAGCGTATTTTTGTGCCGCTCGACAGCGCTGCTGTTGCGTTGGGCGCAGATGATGTTGCGGCTGCGATTGTTAGAGAAGCCGCTGCGCGTGATTTGGATATTGAGATTGTCCGCACAGGTTCTCGGGGCATGCATTGGCTTGAACCGCTCATTGAGGTTGAGGTTGAGGGACAACGTGTTGGCTATGGGCCAACACAGCAATCAGAAGTTTTGTCGCTTTTTGATGCAGGTTTTTTAGAGGGCGCAGATCACGAGAAATCCGTTGGGATTGTTGCAAACCTTCCATTCATGAAAGACCAACAGCGCCTGACCTTTTCGCGATGCGGCATCACGGACCCACTTTCACTCTCTGATTATCAAGCGCATGGCGGGCTGGATGGCGTTAAACGCGCAATCAAACTCGAACAAAGCGACATTGTTGAAGTCATCAAGACTTCTGGATTACGCGGTCGCGGTGGCGCGGGTTTTCCGGCGGGTATCAAATGGGACACTGTGCAAGGTGCGCAGGCAGACCAAAAGTACATCGTTTGCAACGCCGATGAAGGCGACAGCGGCACATTTGCTGATCGCATGATTATGGAGGGCGATCCGTTGCTCTTGATCGAGGGCATGGTGATTGCTGGATTGGGCGTTGGCGCAACCAAAGGCTATATTTACTTAAGGTCTGAGTACCCGATTGCGGCGCGCATTCTCAATGAGGCGATTGAGGTCGCTAAATCAAACAAGTTGCTCGGAGATGACGTGCTGGGATCGGGAATTGCATTCCATCTCACCGTGTTCATTGGTGCAGGTGCTTACATCTGTGGCGAAGAAACATCTTTGCTGGAAAGCCTTGAAGGAAAACGTGGTTTGGTGCGTGCTAAGCCGCCGTTACCAGCGCTTGAGGGATTGTTCGGCAAACCAACGCTTGTGCACAATGTTTTGTCCTTGTGCGCAGTGCCATGGATATTGGCCAATGGCGGTGACGCATATGCGGAATACGGGCAGGGACGTTCAAAAGGCACTTTGGCGTTCCAGCTAGCGGGTAACATAAAACAAGGCGGTTTGTTTGAAACCGCGTTTGGCGTTAAACTGGGTGATCTGGTCAATAAATATGGCGGCGGCACAAGAACAGGCCGACCCTTTAAGACCGTGCAAATTGGTGGCCCATTGGGTGCCTATTTACCTGAACAAATGCTCGAATTGCCGATGGACTATGAAGTCATGGCACAAAATGGCGCAGGTGTTGGCCACGGTGGAATTGTTGTTTTTGACGACACAGCTGATTTGATGGCGCAAGCCCGCTATGCGTTTGAGTTTTGTGCTGAAGAAAGTTGTGGTAAGTGCACCCCATGTCGTGTGGGTGCGGTGCGCGGCGAAGAGGTGATCGATAAAATCGCAGCAGGCACTGACTATGATCAAAACATGGTTCTACTTGAAGATCTGTGTGAATTGATGGTTGACGGTTCACTGTGCGCGATGGGCGGGATGACGCCAATTCCGGTGATGAGTGCAGTTAAACATTTCCCTGATGATTTTGCGCCGCGGCATGTCCGCGAAGCGGCAGAATAGGAGATAGAATATGCCTATCTTAAAGGAACAAGATTTTGGAACGCCAAAGTCGAAAAATGATAAAACCGTTCAAGTTGAAATTGACGGCTTTGCGGTTGACGTGCCGGAAGGCACCAGCGTCATGCGGGCTGCATCTGAAATTGGAATCGACATACCAAAGCTTTGTGCAACTGATAGTTTAGAGCCTTTCGGCTCATGTCGGTTATGCTTAGTAGAGGTTGAAGGCCGCAAGGGAACGCCTGCTAGTTGCACCACCCCTGTTTCTCCCGGCATGAAAATTTCAACCCAAACGCCTCGGCTGGAAAAGCTGCGGCGCGGGGTGATGGAACTTTACATTTCAGACCACCCGCTCGATTGCCTTACTTGTGCGGCAAATGGCGACTGCGAGTTGCAGGACATGGCAGGTTCGGTTGGTTTGCGCGATGTGCGCTATGGCTATGACGGTGCGAACCATTTTGATGCTCAAAAAGATCAAAGCAACCCGTATTTTACCTTCGACCCAGCCAAATGCATTGTGTGTTCGCGTTGCGTAAGAGCTTGCGACGAAGTGCAAGGTACTTTGGCACTCACAATTGATGGGCGTGGATTTGGCAGCAAAGTCGCTGTGGGCGCAGAAGACTTTTTCTCCTCTGAGTGCGTTTCTTGCGGGGCTTGCGTGCAAGCTTGTCCAACTGCGACTTTGCAGGAAAACACGGTGATTGAACATGGTACTCCTGATCGTTCTGTTTTAACGACCTGCGCCTACTGTGGTGTTGGCTGTTCGTTCAAAGCAGAGATGAAGGGTGATCAAGTTATCCGCATGGTGCCGTATAAAGACGGCAAGGCAAACCATGGACACTCATGTGTTAAAGGGCGTTTTGCATGGGGTTATGCCACACATAACGACCGCATAACCAAACCTATGATCCGGGAGGAAATCACCGACCCATGGCGCGAAGTATCGTGGGATGAGGCGATTGCGTATTCAGCTGAAAAACTGAAAAAGGCGCAAGCGGATCACGGCGTAAAAGCGATTGGTGGCATTACTTCTTCACGTTGTACTGCTGAGGAAGTTTGGGTGGTGCAAAAAACCATTCGCGCCGCTTTTGGCAACAACAATGTGGATACCTGCGCGCGCGTTTGCCATTCACCAACTGGTTATGGGTTGAACCAGACTTTTGGCACCTCGGCCGGTACGCAAGACTTTGATAGCGTTGAAGAATGTGACGTGATCATTGTGATTGGCGCAAACCCGACAGATGCACACCCGGTTTTTGCCTCGCAAATGAAACGCCGTTTGCGTGAAGGTGCAAAACTTATTGTGGTTGATCCACGCAAGATTGACTTGGTGAAGTCTGCCCACATTGAAGCAGATCACCACTTGCCGTTAAAACCGGGGACCAATGTTGCCGTGGTGAATGCACTTGCACACGTTATTGCGAAAGAAGGATTGATTGACGAGGAATTTGTGCAAGAGCGTTGTGACTTGCAAAGCTTCAACGAATGGCGAAATTTCATTCTTGATGACATAAACGCCCCTGAGACCATCGCTGCGGAGAGTGGCGTTGATGCAGAAGAAATCCGAAAAGCCGCGAGGCTTTATGCAACCGGCGGCAATGCAGCGATTTACTACGGATTAGGCGTTACCGAGCACAGCCAAGGGTCCACCATGGTCATGGGGATGGCGAATTTGGCAATGGCGACTGGCAATATTGGTCGGCGTGGTGTCGGCGTAAACCCCCTTCGTGGCCAGAACAACGTGCAAGGCTCGTGCGACATGGGCTCATTCCCACACGAGTTACCTGGTTATCGCTCGGTTGCGGATGATGCAGTGCGAGGTACGTTTGAAATGGCGTGGCAACGCGACCTAGACGCGGTGCCGGGCTATCGTATTCCCAATATGTTCGACGAGGCAATTGCTGGAAAATACAAAGGCATGTACGTGCAGGGCGAGGATATCGCACAGTCCGACCCCAATACCCATCACGTTGAAGCCGCACTGAAAGCGTTGGACATTTTGGTTGTTCAGGACCTTTTCCTCAACGAGACGGCGCGCTTTGCGCATGTGTTCTTGCCGGGCACGTCGTTTCTTGAAAAAGACGGCACTTTCATTAATGCAGAGCGCCGTATCAACCGCGTTCGTCCAGTGATGAAATCTGCTACAGGATTGGAAGAATGGGAAGTGACTCAGCGTTTGGCGAACGCAATGGGTTACACAGAAATGAACTATTCTGATGCCTCGCAAATCATGGATGAAATTGCAGCGCTTACGCCCACATTTGCCGGCGTCAGTTTTAAGCGACTGGACGAAACGGGGTCTGTGCAATGGCCATGCAACGAGGATGCGCCCGAGGGTACACCCATCATGCATGTTGATGGTTTTGTTCGTGGAAAAGGTGCATTCATCATCACCGAATATGTGCCAACAACTGAAAAAACCAACCGTAAGTTCCCGCTGATCCTGACGACAGGACGGATCTTGAGCCAATACAATGTAGGTGCGCAGACACGGCGCACTGACAATGTGGATTGGTGGGAAGAAGATGTGCTTGAAATTCATCCGTCGGACGCTGAAGCCAAAGGCATTCGAGATGGGCATTGGGTTTCTATAAGATCCCGAAAGGGTGAGACCACTTTGCGTGCCCAAATTTCTGAACGGATGGCGCCCGGTGTTGTTTATACAACCTTCCATCACCCTGAGAGTGGTGCCAATGTGATCACCACCGAGAATTCGGATTGGGCGACCAACTGTCCTGAATACAAGGTGACAGCGGTTGAAGTGACCCCTGCAAATCACAAATCTGAGTGGCAGGAGCATTATGCTTTGGAAACACCTTCGTTGCGCAAAATTGCCAAGAAGGTGCCTGCAGAGCCCGCTGAGTAATGGGTGATCCACAGGATAAATCGGACAATGCCCGCCAATTGGAAGTGTCCATTGGCGGGCAGATGGCCGCTTGGCAAATTGCTGAGGAATGCCCGGTTGCGCTGGTTTACAACCAACGCAATTATGCAGTCATGTTGGCCACACCGGATGACCTTGAGGATTTTGCTGTTGGCTTCTCGATTTCAGAGCGAGTAGTGAATGCTCAAGATGAGATTAAGTCGATATCTGTGCAATCTGTGGATGCTGGTTTTGACATAAAAGTTGAAATTGATCCTGCACGGTTGGAACGTTTGGATATACGACAAAAGCGAAGGAACCTTGTGGGGTCGGCGAGTTGCGGGCTTTGCGGACTTGAGAATGCGGATAGCTTTTTAGCGCCATTGCCCGAGGTTGCCGATGGGTGTTTGAACTTGCCAGACGGCGTGATTTCTAAAGCTGTGCAAGGGTTGCCCGCGCGTCAAAAGCTAAACGCTGAGACCTATTCAGTGCACGGAGCGGCTTGGGTTGCCTTGGACGGATCGATTGAACTGGTGAGAGAAGACATAGGTCGCCATAATGCTGTAGACAAATTGTTGGGCGCGCGCGCGCGGCAATCGGGCCAAGCAGATGGCTTCATGCTTGTAAGCAGTCGCTGTTCGTACGAGATTATCGAAAAGGCAGCACGCCATGGCGTGCGGGCTGTAGTCTCCATTTCTGCACCAACCGGCTTTGCGCTAGACAAAGCAGCGCAATCAAATATCGGACTTTATTGTTGGTCAAAAGAGGGGCCGGTCCGGCTTTTCTGATTATTTGTGCGTCCAGTCTGTTGGGTCATTTGAGTTATTTGGCGACAGGCCAATAATGTCGCCGTCAAGTGAGCAACCAAGTCCCAGAACAGTTCTATTGGCATAGGCAAAATAGGCTATTACTTGGTTGATCTCTAAAATTTCACCATCATCAAACCCAACTGTCCTGAGTTTCTTCACATCGTCTTCAATCATTTTTGCCGGGGTGAGTGTAAGTTTTTTGGCATAGTTGAGGGCCAAGACCTCTTTGGTGTCGAGCGGGGCGGCTTCTATGTTGTCTGTTGTAATTGCATCGCGAATAGCGCGAGCTCTCTCTTGATTCATGAGGTCTCGTTTCAAACCAACGAAGTGATGTTCAAAGCAATAATCACATTTATTAAGGTAGCTGACATAGGTGCCAA
Organism: Maritalea porphyrae; assembly: GCF_027213965.1. Classification (GTDB taxonomy): domain Bacteria; phylum Pseudomonadota; class Alphaproteobacteria; order Rhizobiales; family Devosiaceae; genus Maritalea; species Maritalea porphyrae_A. The sequence continues at coordinate 102,574 of NZ_JAPWGX010000003.1, forward strand.
TTGTCTCTAGGAACCATTTGGGCAAAGAGTTGCTTGAATGATGCAGGACATACTTATAGATGGCCATGTGGCCTTCCATCGTGTTTGGACGTAGCGAATGCATCATCATGATGTTATCAACGTTGTTGTCTGGTCCGGTGATGCGTTCATATAGTTGGCGCAGTCGGCCCGTTGCTTTAGCAAAACTGATTGTCTTTATCCAAGCCATAAATCCTCGCTTTTTGACAAATCTTTCGAAGTTTGGACAAATTGTCAAAGAAATCTGCAGTTTTGTCCGACAAAGTTGTCAGTCGGGTCTGATTTGACTAGGTTGGGCTTTGAAATGTTAGTTTGAGTGACTACAACCGGCCAAGGAACTTGGGAGAGGGAGGAGCAGCACAAATGGCAGGATCAAATGTAGAGGCAGTTGTAAACATAGTCACGGAGGCTGTTCGTACAGGCCGCCTCGCGCCCGGCACGCGACTGGTTGAAGCTGATTATACACAGGGTCTTGGCTATAGCCGGAGTACGGTTCGAGAAGCGTTTCAGCGTCTTATTTCGTCTGGTTTGTTGGCCTTTGAGCGTCATCGCGGAGTTTCGGTTTGCAAGCTAACCCGCAAGCAAGCAACGGATGTTTATTGCGTGCGGGCCACTTTGGAGGGGCTTGCGACGCGGCTTGCAACTCCATACGCTCAGGAAAACCCAGAACGGTTTGTGCAATTGCAAGCGCGATTGGACGAGGCCGTGGCAGCCGCTGATTTGAGCCTTTTTTCCAAACTCAATACAGAATTTCACAGCCAAATTGCGTTGGCGGCAGACAACGATTACCTGCTGCAAGCGATCAAACGCTTCGAAACCTCAATCTATTGGCTGCAGTTTCGTGTTTTGGTGGGGCAGAATGCCGTGTTTACAACAAATGACGATCATCAGCTTATTGTTAAAGCAATGATCAGCGGCGATCAAATTGGTGCAGAAGCGGCGATGGTGCAGCATATTCTTAAAGCTGGGGATCTCGTACAAGCGCTGGACGATGACTATTTTCAAGTGTCGCACTAGGCGAATTCTCTAAGCTTGGTTTTTACATTTTATCGCCGCCTTTTCTAGGATTTCGCTGTCTTGTGAAAATCTTCTACTTGACGGACATGTCAATTTCATTATTGTCTGACAATATAATCAGACAATAATGGGGGAAGCAGGTGGAAAATCAATTTGACAAAGACTTTGAAGCTGTGGCGTTGCCAGACTTTCAAGAAAAGTCATTAGAAGACATGCGCGCAGCAGCTGATGCCTTTTACCAACGGGTGCGCAAGCGGCATACCGTTAGGGATTTCTCAGATCGGCCCGTGCCGCGGGACATCATTGAAAAATGTCTTTTGGCTGCCGGGACGGCGCCAAATGGGGCAAATCATCAGCCTTGGCACTTTAGCGCCATTTCAAATCAAGAAATGAAAACAAAAATCCGATCTGCCGCGGAAGAAGAAGAACGAACGTTTTATGAAGGGCGTGCAGGCGAAGAGTGGTTGCGCGCGCTCAAACCAATTGGCACGGATTCTGAAAAGCCGTTCTTGGAAAAAGCTCCTTGGTTGATCGCAATTTTTGGCCAAAGACGATCAATTGGTGCGGATGGCAGAAAATACAAAAACTACTATGTGCCAGAATCCGTTTCAATCGCCACTGGCTTCTTGTTGCTTGCGTTGCAAGAAGCGGGGCTTGCAACTCTCACCCATACGCCAAATCCAATGAGTTTCCTCACACAGATTTGCGAGCGCCCCTCGACTGATAAGCCATATATTTTGCTGGTAGTTGGCTATCCTGACAAAGATGCAACAATCCCCAAACACGCTTTGGAGAAAAAGAAACTTTCGGAGATTTCGACATTTTTTGAGTAAGCCGCAAGGTCTCGAATTGTGCGAAATACACGAGAAAAAGGTCAGCTCTGGACGGCTGACCTTTTTTTATGAAGCTCGGGGTTTTGGGGGAGGAATAACCCTTACAAGCTACATGTTAGAGAATTTGTGAACCATAAAGTCTATGAACACCCGCGTTTTGAGGGCTAAACGACGCCTGTGCGGGTAAAGAATGTACAAGGGTGTGGATTCTTCAGCAATTCCAGGCAAAAGCACTTTAAGCCGTCCCGCTTCAACAGATTTGTCCATGATGAAGGAGGGGATGTAGCCATAGCCAACGCCGGCCTCCACCAATTTAAGAATTGCTTCGCCATTGTTTGATCTTGCGCGCTCTAGTTCTGCCACTGCGCGGGTTGATTGCCAGCTTGGTGCGGCAGAGCGCAAGCTATAGGCAACCGAGGGCCAGGTTTTTATGTCATCGACAGATTTTGGTAGCCCGCCCATTTTTTCAATAAGTGCGGGTGATGCTGCCAATTGATGCGTTGTTTCGGCAAATTTGCGGACAATTAGCGAGTCTGAACCCGTTGCGCCGATGCGAATGGCAAGATCCATACCTTGTTCCACAATATCTACATATCGGTCTGTCATTTGCAGGTCGACTTGGACTTTGGGGTACTTATCCATGAATTCGGGCAGCACAGGCGCGATGTGTTGTGTGCCGAAAGTCATCGGTGAGCTGATGCGCAAGAGACCCTGCGGTTCGAGGCCTTTTTCGGCGAACCGGTTCTCGATCTCGGCATTTTGCTCAAGCATTGCGCGACAATGCTCAAGGTACTCTGTTCCTGCTTCTGTAAGAGAGACCTTACGGGTTGTCCTGTTCAGAAGGCGGACGTCCAAACGCTCTTCGAGCAAGCTAAGTGTGCGCGAAACAATTGCTTTTGAGCAACCAAGTTTGTCAGCAGCTGCTGTAATGCCACTGTTCTCTGCAACTGCGACGAAAGTCTGCATAGCATTGAGCATGTCCATCTTCTTACCCCTTCAAACAATCATCCGCAGTTTTCAACATTATCAACGATATATCGAACAATAGTCAATTCAGTAATTTCACCGATTCACTTCGAACTGAAGAATTTCTTAAATGATTGTAATCGGTTGTGCGAATTGCATTCGTTTGTTGTTAAACTGGAGTGGGTCTGTAACATTTTATATAAGTGGAATCCACTAGCCTAATTAACATTTGTGTCAAATTACAAAAACATACTCATAATAGTTATACGCAAAAAGCAGCGCACCGGATCACCGGCGCGCTGCTCTAATCATTTGTCAATTGGAAACGAACTAGTTCAAAAACGTGTCTGCGTTGACGTAGTCGTAACCCAAATCGTTGGCCACGGGCTCACAAGTGATTTTGCCTTCGCATACGTTGAGCCCGTTTTTAAGGTGGGCGTCATCTTTTAGCGCTTGCTTCCAGCCCTTGTTGGCAATCTTTACAGCGTGGTGCAGTGTGGCATTGTTTAGTGCGTATGTCGACGTTCTTGCAACGGCGCCAGGCATGTTTGCAACACAGTAATGCACAACCTCTTCAACAACATAAGTCGGGTCTGCGTGGGTTGTGGCTTTTGATGTTTCAAAGCAACCACCTTGGTCAATAGCGACGTCAACCAAAACAGCGCCTGGCTGCATGGTTTTCAGCATTTCGCGGTCGACAAGTTTTGGAGCCGCAGCGCCTGGAACCAAAACCGCACCAATCACCAAATCAGCTTGCGCAACCAAGTCGGCCAATGCCGCTTTTGTTGAGTAAACAACTTTTGCACTGGCTTCAAAGTGGTTTGAAAGCTTTTCTAGAGTCGCAGGGTTGCGATCAAGAATAGTGACATCTGCATGCATGCCAACGGCCATTTGTGCGGCGTTAAAGCCAACAACACCGCCACCAACAACAATGACTTTTGCAGGGGCAACACCTGGAACACCGCCCATTAGAACGCCACGTCCACCATGAGCTTTTTCAAGTGCAGTTGCGCCAGCTTGTACTGACATACGACCTGCAACCTGGCTCATTGGCTTCAGAAGCGGCAATCCACCTTGATTGTCTGTCACGGTTTCGTAGGCGATGCAAACAGCGCCACTTGCTACCAAATCTTTGGTTTGTTCTGGATCGGGTGCCAAGTGCAAATATGTGTATAGAATTTGGCCAGGTTTGAGCATTGCGCGCTCTACAGCTTGGGGCTCTTTAACTTTGACGATCATTTCGGCTTTGTCGAAAACGTCAGCAGCGGTTGGCAAAATCTTTGCGCCTGCAGCTTCGTAAACTTCGTCTGCAGCGCCAATGCCAGCACCGGCTTGAGTTTCAACAAACAACTCATGGCCATTTGCAACCAATTCGGCCACGCTTTCAGGCGTTAGACCTACACGATATTCGTGGTTTTTAATCTCTTTTGGAACACCAACGCGCATTTTAGGACCTCCTCATGCGTTATTTGATCAAATTATTGCATCATGTGCACTGGAGAAAATTGCAAATGTCAGTTAAATTGGTTCGATATTGGGATGTTGTTCGATTAAACCGTAAAATGTTGGGATATTAATGCTTGATCAGTTGGATAGGCGAATCTTGCGCGCGTTGCAAAAGGACTGTCGCACCCCCATGCAGGAGCTGGGCGATGAAGTTGGGCTGTCGTCTTCTGCATGTCATCGACGTGTGAAGTTGTTGGAAGAACGTGGTCTAATCTCGGGCTACCACGCGCATCTCAACCCGGATCGCCTTGGCTTTGGGATGGCTTTTTATGTGGAAATCAGTCTGACAGACCAAAGCGAGGCGACGCTAAAAGAGTTTGAAGGCGCGGTGCGCTCTGCGCCTGAAATACTTGAATGTGCTCTGGTTGCCGGCGCAGCCGATTATTTGCTTAGGCTTGTGTGTGAAGATGCAGAGGATTTTGAGCGCGTTCACCGAACGCGGCTTTCGCGTTTGCCGCATGTGACTAGAATCCAGTCAAATCTGGCCATTCGGATCGTAAAGCCATTGAGTGGGTTGCCCGTGTAAAGAAATCTGGTGCTTGCCTTGCGCCAAACACCTAGGTACATGAAGGGCTAAATCTCTATCCCGCCTTTTGACATTTGAAGGATCCCAAATGGCTCGTCAATTTATTTATCACATGCATGGCATGTCCAAGACCTATTCTGGTGGCAAGAAAGTTTTGGATAATATCCATCTGAGCTTTTATCCAGACGCCAAGATTGGTGTTTTGGGGCCGAACGGCGCGGGTAAATCGACGCTGTTGAAAATCATGGCAGGCATCGACACAGAGTTTCAAGGTGAAGCTTGGGTGGCTGAAGGCGCGAAAGTTGGCTATTTGCCGCAGGAGCCAAAGTTGGATCCTAGTCTGGACGTCAAAGGCAACGTGATGCTTGGCGTTAAAGAAAAGCAGGCCATTCTTGATCGCTACAATGAATTGATGATGAACTACTCCGATGAGACAGCGGATGAGGGGGCTGCTCTTCAAGATCAAATCGATGCGGAAAACCTTTGGGATCTCGACAGCAAAGTTGAAATGGCAATGGAAGCGCTGCGTTGCCCGCCGGGGGATGCATCGGTGGAGAATTTGTCTGGCGGTGAAGCGCGCCGCGTTGCACTTTGTCAATTGTTGTTGGCTGCGCCTGATTTGTTGTTGCTCGATGAACCAACCAACCATTTGGATGCGGAAACAACTTCTTGGTTGGAAAAGCACCTACGAGAATATACCGGCTCTGTTTTGATTATTACTCACGATCGGTATTTCTTGGACAATGTGACTGGCTGGATTTTGGAACTCGACCGTGGTCGGGGTATTCCTTACGAAGGAAACTACTCCGCTTACCTTGGCCAGAAGGCGAAGCGCTTTGCACAAGAAGGGCGCGAAGATGCTGCGCGTGAACGCGTATTGGCCCGCGAGCAAGAGTGGATCGCGGCTTCACCAAAAGCACGCCAAGCTAAGTCCAAAGCACGTGTTAAAGCCTATGACGAGTTGGTCAAAGCGAACGAAGCGCGTACGCAGTCGAATTCAGCGCAGATTATTATTCCGCCGGGCGAGCGTCTCGGTGATTTGGTGATCGACGTCGAAGGCTTGAACAAAGGCTTTGGTGACCGTTTGTTGATTGAAGATTTGAACTTCAAACTCCCTGCTGGTGGGATCGTGGGGATTATTGGACCCAACGGTGCGGGTAAATCGACGTTGTTCAAAATGCTCACAGGTCAAGAACAACCAGATAGCGGCACCATCAAAATTGGCGACACCGTAAAGCTTGGCTACGTGGATCAAAGCCGGGACGCACTTGATGCCAATAAAAGCGTTTGGGAAGAAATCTCTGAAGGCAACGACATCATCACGTTGGGCAAGCGTGAAATGAACAGCCGCGCTTATACATCAGCGTTTAACTTTAAAGGTGGCGACCAACAGCAAAAGGTTGGTTCACTTTCTGGTGGTCAACGCAATCGTGTTCACCTCGCAAAGATGCTTAAGTCTGGTTCAAACGTTCTTTTGCTCGATGAGCCAACTAACGATTTGGACACAGAAACACTTTCAGCTTTGGAAGAAGCATTGGAAGAGTTTGCGGGTTGCGCTGTCGTGATCTCTCACGATCGGATGTTCCTTGACCGTTTGGCAACGCACATTTTGGCATTTGAAGGCGACAGCCACGTAGAGTGGTTTGAAGGCAACTTTGCTGAGTATGAAGCCGACAAAATCCGTCGCCTAGGTGCGGATTCAGTCAATCCAAAACGCGTGACCTATAAGCCGCTCACGCGATAGTTTGCGCTCGAAAGATATGATCTGGGCAATCAGATTAGACGACAAGTAAATCGTCCAAATGTTTGCCGATTTTTGAAGGTGGGATGTGAGTGAGGTCTTTGGCCAGCTCGTGTTCCACCTTTTTCTTTACGCCATCACTTAGCGCATTGCGGATATCCCCCAACATCGATGGGGCAGCAATAATGATCAGGTTCTCAAATTCTTTGTTTGTTGCGTCCACGTCCAAACGTTCGGCCAATTCGGTTGCAAAATCCTTTTGTGCTTTGGCTGTTGGGTCGGTTTTTGGTTCCATTGCGCTGCTGCCGTCGCCGTGGGAGGCGAACGAGCGCCCCGCCGCGTCGCTTTGGATGTCTTGAGCCCGCAAATAGTCACGTTCAATCATTTTATCTTCGATTTCGGCTAGGCCCTTGCCCACACCTAGATGATCAAAGAACCTTGCCATTGTGCTGCTGGCCACGAGGATGCGTCTTGAAACTGATTTCATGGGAACTTCCTTTCTATGGGCTAAGTGTAGATTGAAAAGCCGCGGACTTACTTGACTTGTCTCAAATGTTGGCGCCACCACAATGTACTGATGTCGAGTTGATGCGACTCTGCTAACATGGCGATAGTTGGTTGAAGGAAAGTCACATGGCAACATTTGAAATTGACGTTGAAGGCGGCACGCTTTTTGGTATTGAGCAAGGCAATGGTTTGCCAGTGGTGTTTTTGCACGCGGGAGTTTGCGATCACCGCATGTGGTTGTCTCAAATAGAAGATTTAGACGAAAACATTCATGCTATCGCTTATGATCGGCGTGGGTTTGGTCAGACCGTTTCGGAAAATGTCGAGTTCGATGAACTTGAAGACCTGTCGGCCGTTCTTGATCATTTCGATATTCGTGCGGCCGTTCTTGTGGGGTGTTCGATGGGCGGCGGACTGGCGATTGATTATGCCATTGCAAACCCAGACAGGGTTGCAGGTATGGTGCTGGTTGGTAGTGCGCTTACTGGCGCACCCGATTTTGAGTTGCCAGAAGAATTAAATCCCGTGCTTCAAGCTGAAGAACTTGCCAGAGAGAGCGGCGATTTGGACATGCTCAATAAAGTGCAGGCGCATGAATGGTTGGATGGCCCTGCGCAGCAAAGCGGTCGTGTGGGCGGCGCAACACGTGCGCTGTTTTTGGATATGAACAATATCGCGTTGCATAAGCCTGCGCTCGACCACGAAATTGTCCCGCCATCAGCCATCGAAAAGCTATCAAAGGTCAGCCAGCCAGCTTTGTTGATATGTGGTGATTATGATTTTCCCGATATTGTTGAAAACCATCGAATTCTTGAAGAAGAATTGGTGAATTCGGTTTCAATCATTATTGAAGGCACCGCGCATTTGCCAAATATGGAACGGCCCGATTTGTTCAATCCGTTTTTGTCTGAGTTTTTGAGTTCCTATTGATCCGTTTATCAATTCTGGTGATCTCTTGCATCTCCATGATTTGTTGGTGCGGATTGATGTTTGCTGATATTGTTTCGGTCCAACCAATTTATAAGAGTTCACCATGACCAACGACAATGCAGCGCGCGAGGCAAAACTCGGCGGAATTAGCGCCATCTCTGCCTATGTGCTTTGGGGCGTATTTCCGCTCTATTTCAAATTGGTGGGCGACATAAATGTCTACACAATTATTGCTCACCGCGTGGTCTGGTCTGCGCTTTTTGTGGCGCTGTTTTTGTTGGCGGTTAATCGGATAAAAGAAATTCTGCCGGTTTTCTCATCCAAAAAATCAATGGGATGGCTGGCGCTTTCAACACTGACCATTACGATCAATTGGACGATTTTCGTTTGGGCGATCGACAATAATCAGGTGTTGGCAGTTAGTTTTGGCTATTTCATCAACCCACTGGTGAATGTACTGCTCGGCATGGTGTTACTTGGCGAACGCCAGAACAAGTTGCAAGCATTGGCAATCGGCATCGCGTTGGTTGCTGTGGCCATTCAGGCATTTGGACTTGGCGGGTTACCTTGGATTTCACTGGCGCTTGCCTTCAGCTTTGCTTTTTATGGTTACTTCAGAAAAACTGTTGCGGTAGGGGCTGCGCCTGGATTGCTGATCGAAACTATGCTGTTGGTGCCATTTGCCATTGGCTTTTTGTTCTGGTTCGGCCCGTTGAACCCCTTGCCCTCAAATGGGGGAACGCTGCCGCTTTGGGCGCTTTTGATGCTTTGTGGTCCGGTAACAGCGGTCCCATTGATTTTGTTCGCCATTGGGGCGCGACGGTTGCGGCTGACCACCATTGGCATATTTCAATATATCGCGCCTTCTATACAATTTGTATTGGCCGTTTGGTTGCTAGGTGAAGAATTGAGCCAGACAAGGCTAATCAGTTTCATATTAATTTGGGTTTCGTTGGTTGTATTTACCTACGACTCGATTTCTAAGAATGCGCAGGCAAAAAGAGAGAAGCTCGCATGACGAACAGCATCGGTGCACAAAAACTCACAGGTAAGCTCAACCAATTATTCATAGCGGATGGCGACGGATTTGTTTCACGTCCCGTTGATGTGATCGAACTAGATTTTGACGGTATTGTTGGCGATTACCACCATGGTTCCACGCGAAAATCGGGCGGGCGCGAGCCCTGGTACGATCGCGGGACAGTGATGCGAAATGAGCGACATGTTTCAATTCTTTCTCAAGAGGAATTGGCTCAAATTGCTGCTGACCTGAAACTAGATGTGTTGGATGCTGGCCGAATAGGTGCAAACTTTGTTACCAGCGGCATTCCCGACCTTTCGCGTATTCCGTCCCGCACACAGTTCTTTTTCCCATCAGGTGCGGTCATTAGAATTGATGGATACAATGCGCCCTGCAAAATATCGGGGAAGAGCTTGCAAAATGCACATGGTGATCGCGAGGACATAGAGTTTGGCTTTGTGAAAGCTGCCAAGTCTACTCGCGGGGTTGTGGGCTGGGTCGAACGTCCGGGGATTATCAAGATCGATGACGAGATAAAAGTGCGAATTTGGCCGCAAGAACTTTACGTCATTTGATGAGAAGCCCGGCGTCTTCCGCCAAAAGCTGTTTGCCAACATTTGTTGTAACGGCTGCAATTTGATTGAATAAGTCTTGTAATGGCGAGGACTTTCGCCAGATCATTGAAACTGTGCGTCCCGCGCCGGGTTGTTTCAGACTTAGGGTCTTTACTCTGCCGCCTATGGCTTCACGCTTTAGGCTGATTGCGGGCAATAATGTCATACCCTGTTCATTCGCCACCAACTCGACAATTGTTGAAAGCGATGTGGCGGCAAAGGTTTTGTGTTTTAGGTCATTGCCCAATTGGCAGGCATCCATAGTTTGGTCACGCAGACAGTGACCATCAGAAAGCAACAGCATATGCTCTCTGTCCAACACGGCTAGGTCGATAGGGCTGGTCAGAGATGTTTTTGGTGCGACTGCCAGCACAAATGGGTCGGCAAATAAGGGCAACGAGAACAGTCGGTCGTCACCCGGATCTGTGGCCAAAATGCCAAAATCGCAATCACCTTTTTTGACCGCATCAACCAGTTGTTCTGTCGTCTGCTCGCTGACCGAGAACTGGACGGGCTCGAATTTCGATGAGAGACCGGGCAGCAAACTGGGCAACAAATAGGGGGCAATTGTTGGGATCAAGGCCATCGATAGACGCATAGGCATTTGGTGTTGTTTTTTCGTAAAGCGCTCTTCAAGTGCTTTGGATTGGCCAACGATGGTTTTAACTTCATCAAGGAAAGGCTTTCCTTGTGGGGTTGGAATAACGCTTTTGCCCATACGTTCGAAGATTGCAAACCCCAACTGATCTTCCAGCAGCGTTATTTGCTGGGAAAGGGCTGGTTGCGTGACAAAACTAGAAAGCGCTGCGCGGCCAAAGTGTTTGTGCTGTTCAACGGCGAGCGCATAGCGCATTTGCTTTAGTGAGATGCTCATGATTAGTTTTTCTAATCGATGATTTAAGTTTAATCAATTGGACTACTGCTTTTTTCAGTCGTAGGCTGCTTCCATATTTAAAGGAAGGGACAAGACCATGAGTAATCCTCCAAGACTGACAACAACAGCAGGCGCGCCGATTTCTGATAATCAGAATTCCCAAACAGCTGGAGAACGCGGCCCTGTTTTAATGCAGGACTATCAGTTGATTGAAAAGCTCGCACACCAAAACCGTGAGCGCATTCCAGAGCGTGTTGTGCATGCAAAGGGTTGGGGTGCATTTGGTACGCTGACGGTGACGGAAGATATTTCGAAGTATACACGTGCCGCAGCCCTTCAAAAGGGCAAGAAAACGGACATGCTTGCGCGTTTTTCAACCGTCGCTGGTGAATTAGGTGCCGCAGATGCCGAGCGTGACGTGCGTGGTTTTGCGCTAAAGTTTTATACCGAAGAAGGCAATTGGGATTTGGTTGGCAACAACACGCCAGTGTTCTTTGTGCGTGATCCGCTCAAGTTCCCAGATTTCATCCATACGCAAAAACGTCACCCAAAAACCAATATGCGCTCGCCCACGGCAATGTGGGACTTTTGGTCTTTGTCGCCTGAAAGTCTGCACCAGGTGACTATTTTGATGTCAGATCGTGGGCTGCCAACGGCGCCCATGTTCATGAATGGCTATGGTTCGCACACTTATTCAATGTGGAACAATGATGGCGAGCGTGTCTGGGTGAAATTTCACTTTAAAACCAAACAAGGTCACAAGCATTTCACCAATGCAGAAGCCTCAAAAGTGATCGGTGAAAGCCGGGAGACCTATCAAGAAGAGCTATTTGGCACTATTGATCGGGGCGAGTTCCCGAAATGGCGCGTATGCATTCAGGTGATGAGCGAGGCACAAGCCAAAGGTACACCATTTAACCCATTCGATCTTACAAAGGTCTGGCCGCATGGCGATTATCCGTTGATCGATGTTGGGGAAATGGAACTCAACCGCAACGCGGAAAACTATTTTGCTGAGATTGAGCAAGCCGCATTTTCGCCATCTAACGTGGTGCCAGGGATTGGCTATTCGCCAGATAAAATGCTGCAAGCACGAGTGTTTTCATATGCGGATGCGCATCGTTATCGGTTGGGCACACACTATGAAGCGTTACCGGTCAATCAGCCAAAATGCCCTGTGCATCACTATCATAAAGACGGTTCAATGAACTTTGTCGGTCAGAAAACGGGCAATGTGGATGCCTATTATGAGCCAAATAGTTTTGGCGGTGCGCATGAAGACCCAAATGTTGCCGAACCGCCTTTGCCAATTGAGGGAACCGCAGATCGGCACAATCACCGCCTTGGTAATGATGATTTTTCACAACCGCGTGCGCTGTTTAACCTGTTCGATGATGGAGAAAAGCAGCGACTCTTTCAAAATGTTGCTGCAGCGATGCAGGGTGTGCCTGAAGCTATTGTTGAGAGACAGTTGGCGTTGTTTGAGCAAGTGCATCCAGATTACGCCGCCGGGGTCCGCAAAGCACTCTAGATAATTGTGATCTTGTGATTTGATTTGGGGGCGAGCGATTGCCCCCAAATTTGTGATTAAGAAAGATCTAACAATCCAACTACCAATTAACGCAGTTTTGAATTGAATCCGATCTTAAACTTTCAGCTGGCTCGCATACTTGTTCGGCATACTCAGCGCCAATTAGCAGGTTATTGGAGGTGTAGTTGTGGAAAGTGTTTCGGGAAAAGGGTCGGCGTTTTCAAGTTTTAACGCGCTGAACAATGATCCAGATAGTGCGGAGTGCGCAGAACTTATGCGCAACATGGCGAAACTGTTTCGTCATGTGGTGGACCGTTGCGACGATGAACAAATTGAAAAATATGATGAAGTCCTGTGCCAACTTGCCGAGTTAGTTGAAGCGGAAGCGCGAGCAGATGTTGCTCAACTTCTCGCTCCGCTTAGTCGAGCGCCGGGCAGTGTTGTGATTAAACTTGCACATGATGAGATTGAAGTGGCGGCTCCATTGTTGGAGTTTTCTTCTGTTTTATCGGACGATGACTTGATTGAGATTGTGCGGGAGCTTTCCAATGACCACCGATTTGCAATAGCAGGGCGTAGCCCGGTCACCGATCGAGTTGGGTCTGAGATTGTCAAACGAGCTGATACACGCACCGTGTTGCGCTTGGTTGGCAACAAAGACGCGCAAATCGGCGATGAAACCGGAACTGGGCTGTTGGCACGTGCGGTGAATGACAAGAGCATTGCGGCAAGCATTGGCGGGCGCAAGGATGTGGATTGGCGTCAAATTCACGCCAAGCTTTCAGAGGCGGGCAAACGCGCGCTGAAGAGCCTTGCTGAGGCCAAAGTGCCAGTTGATGAGGATAGTCTTGCTGAAGCACAATCCGTGGTTCTCAATCGCGCCCGAAACGAAGCCGGCTTTAATGCGACGGAATGGAAAGTTGCATGGGGGCAGGTCAAGGCAATGGCAGATCGCCGTCAGTTTAATCTGAGTGCGCTTGAGCGGTTTTGCCGCTTTGGTTATGGCCACCATGTGGCCAGTGCGTTGGCAATCTTATTGCGGATCAAGCCAGAGGTCTTGGTGAAGTGGCTCGCTACGCAAGACACTGGCGCCCTGATTGTTGCGGTGCGGGCAATGAACTTCAAACCCGAACTGTTTCAGCGCGTTTTCTCTTCCTTGCCTTGGCGCGAAAAAATCTTGCCTGAAGATGCCGGCTTGGCGGTCAAGAAATATGATTCACTATCGCAAAAGGATGCGCACGACATTTTTGAAATGTGGCGGTCCCATTCGTTCGCAAAAAAGGGTAGCCCCGAGCGCCAGCAAACAGTCAACGTCGCTTAGGTGAAATGGCTGGCTAGATGAACTCTAGCCTAGCCGTTGACTTCCAACCAATTTGAAACTTGCGATAGCGCATCTTTGTTCAACGAACAGATGCGCCATTGCCTGTCTATGCGTCTTTCAATCAGTCCTGCTGATTCTAGGACGCGCAGATGTCTCGAAATTGCTGGGGCAGTGATAGCATATGGCTCACTAAGTGTGCCTACGGAAAGCTCCCCGTGTGATGCGAGTTGCTCAACGATTGAGATACGTACAGGATCTGAAAGTGCATTGAGGATGGAGCAGAGCTTTAGCATTTTTTCGCGCTTTTCCTCCCCCGTGGCGTGACTTTTTTTTGTCATCTTTTTTACGACTCTTATTTAATCTTTGATTTAATTTCGGTTCTTGCAAACCAGGTCGTCTATTTAAACGGTGTAAGTGCTTTAACCTATTTTATTGCTAAATTCTGTATTATGGATATAAAGATAGCTTTATATCCTTCGTTTTGATTTGAGGCTGAATGTGGCTGAACTTAGAGAGTTTGTTGATATCCTACGTGCCGCGGGTGAAATCACCCGGCTACGGCTGCTTTCGCTACTTGCTGCGGGGGAACTCTCGGTAAAAGATCTTACCGAAATCCTTGATCAGAGTCAGCCTCGCGTGTCTAGACATTTACGACTATTGACCGAATCAGGACTTGTGTCGCGGCATGCAGAAGGGGCGTGGGCATTCTTTCGGCTATCTGATGAAGCCAACGCCGCAGTGTTGGTGCAACATTTACTTGAGCAGCTTGATGCCAGTGACCCAGTGCTACAAGCAGATGTTTTGCGGCTTGAAGCTGTTCGGCGCGATCATCAAATGCGTGCTGCAACCTACTTCTCCAAAGTTGCCCGAGACTGGGATCGTGTTCGTTCCTTACATGCGCCCGAATCTGCGGTGGAGGCAGCCATTGTGGACATGATGAAGGGCACAAGCGTTGAGATGTTCATAGATTTGGGCACCGGTACGGGCCGGATGTTGGAATTGCTTGATGGACATTTCAAAAAAGGTGTTGGGATCGATTCAAGTCGGGAGATGATTTCGGTTGCTCGTTCCAAGTTCGAACGTTCAGGTCAAAAAAGCGTCTTTGTTCGGCTTGGCGATATCGCGCAGTTGGATGAATATAGCGCCAGTGCCGATATCACGATGCTGCATCAGGTGCTGCACCATTTCCTTGATCCTGGAAAGGCCCTGTTGAACGCGCGACAAACGCTCAAACCTGGTGGCAAAATCGTCGTTGTCGACTTTATGCCCCACAAGCTCGAGTTTTTGCGCGAAGAGCAGGCTCATAAGCGCCTCGGCTTGTCACATGAACAGATGCAAGCGTGGGCGCAGGCCGCACACCTTAAGGTTACAGACGCACGAGAAATACCCCATAACAAACCAGGTGGCGGACTAACAGTTTGCATTTGGCATTTGACAGACCAATCCTGAAACGGACCGGATATAGACCATGAGTGATACACCAATTTTCAGCCAGCCAGAACGATTGTCTCGGCAATCGGACTATGAGTTGCAACAACTTCAACTCTCTTTCGAGTTTTTCCCTCCAAAGAACGATAAGATGGAAGAGCGTTTTTGGGTTGCTATGGACAAGTTGGCGCCAATGAATCCGCGTTTCGTTTCCGTGACTTATGGCGCTGGAGGTACAACGCGTGACCGGACCACAAAAATTGTCTCACGGATTGAAAAAGACACTGGGGTGAATGCCGCCGCGCATCTGACTTGTGTTGGTGCGTCGAAAGAGGAAGTTGGGGATGTTGTGCGTGGCTATCAAGAAGCAGGCATTTCCCGGATTGTGGCCCTGCGCGGCGATCCGCCAGAAGGTGTGGGAATGCCGTTTCAGCCGCACCCTCAGGGCTATAAAAATGCTGCGGAGTTGGTGGCAGGAATTCGTGAAATTGGAGATTTTGATATTTCGGTGGCGTGCTATCCTGAAAAGCACCCGCAAAGCCCGGATTGGCACGGCGACATTGAGAATTTGAAACGCAAAATTGATGCGGGGGCTAGCCGCGCCATTACGCAAATGTTTTTTGACAATAGCGACTACCTGCGGTTCGTGGACAGAGCGCGCAATGCAGGCGTGCATGCACCTATTGTGGCCGGTATCCAGCCCATTCACAATTTTACCCAGGTGGCGAACTTTGCCAAACGATGTGGTACCAGCATTCCTGATTGGCTTGCGGACCGGTTTGATGGGTTAGAAGACGATCCCGAAACGCACGCTTTGGTGGCCTCCGCCGTTGCTGCGGAACAAGTGACAGAGCTAGTGGATCGGGGGGTAACAGAATTTCACTTTTACACCATGAACAGATCGTCTTTGGTCTTTGCTTTGGCGCGGCTATTGGGTCGTCGTCCGGCATAAAGGCAAGGAATTTGTGCTTTCGCCCTAGAAAGTACCCGTATTTGTTCTATATCTAGGCCAATTCGGCGAATTGTCGGGTTGAAGAGGGTGAACGAATGTCAGTTTGGCAGGTTATTGCAGAGAAGATTGGCTCTTTTGCCGAGGGTACAGGTATCGCTGGCTCTCTGGCGCAATTGTTTGATCCGGAAAACTGGCTGCTTGGTGGTCGTGAAGCGGCATTTACCCTTTCCCTTGTGGCTCTATCTGCAAAAATGGCCGCCGCTGATGGTGTCGTCACTGCCGATGAGATTCGTGCCTTCAGGCAGAATGTTCAAATTCCAGCGGGCGCTGAAGATCAGGTTGAGCGGATATTTGATCTCGCACAGCAAGATGTTGCCGGCTATGAATCCTATGCAAAACGCATTGAGCGCTTGTTCCATGACGACAAAGACGCATTGGAACATGTGTTAGACGGCCTGTTCCACATTGCTGAAGCTGATGGTTTGGTCCACGAAGACGAGCTTGCCTATTTACAGGTTGTCGGCGAAATTTTTGGTTTCACGGATGAAGAATTTGCACGGTTGGCTGCCCGGCATGTGGTCCTTTCGAGTACGGATCCTTACTTCATTCTGGGCGTGGACCCGGATGCTTCAGACAAAGACTTGAAAATTGCCTATCGCAAATTGGTAAGCGAGCATCACCCTGATCGTTTGATCGCCAAGGGGGTGCCAAGTGATTTGGTGCAAGTAACCTCAAAAAAGATGGCGGCAATAAATTCTGCCTATGACGCAATCTTGGATAGTCGCCGCGACTAATTGGGTAGTTCTTTCGCTTGACGTATTGCACCGCGCCCCATATGCCACAGGTGCCAGTTGGTCGGGCAGCCGCTGCAGCGTAAGCTGGAGAGGAAAGTCCGGACTCCACGGAAAAACGGTGCCGAGTAATGCTCGGCGGGGGCGACCCTAGGGAAAGTGCCACAGAAAGCAAACCGCCATGCGATGCATGGTAAGGGTGAAAGGGTGCGGTAAGAGCGCACCGCAGGGCCAGCAATGGCTCTGGCAAGGTAAACCCCACCGGGAGCAAAACCAAATAGGGATGACGCGGTCGCAAGACCGGCCCGTTTCCAGGCTAGTCATCCGGGTAGGTTGCATGAGGCATTTGGTAACAAATGCCCTAGATGAATGGTTGCCGCGTATAGCTTTGCTATGCCTTACAAAATCCGGCTTATAGACCAACTGGCTTTTTTACCCAATTGCTTCAAAAGCAACACAAAATTAAGCCTCATCATAGAAACTGCTCGGCAAAATTGTTTTTTTCTTAAGAATGATTTTATGGAGCAGCACCGCCCGCGTATTGGGCGCATAGGGAGTACAGCTCGACGTGTTCTTACACGCGGCGTAGATTTGTTTGGCGCAAGATTCACCCCACATTTCGGTTCTTCTGAACGAGGTTATTCGTTCTATTTCACCGCTTGAAGGGCGCCATGTGGTGGATGGTACATTTGGAGCAGGCGGTTACTCGCGCGCGTTTTTGCAAGCGGGTGCCCGTGTTACTGGTATTGATCGTGACCCAAATGTTTTGCCATATGCGCAAAACCTAAGTGCAGAATTTGGTGACGACTTCAGATTTGTTCAGGGGCGCTTTGCCGATCTCGAAGACTTGGCGCAAGAAAACAATATCGCCCCCATTGATGCCGTCGTGCTTGATATCGGCGTGAGCTCAATGCAGCTGGATGAAGGGGAGCGCGGCTTTTCCTTTATGCGAGATGGGCCGCTAGACATGCGCATGGAGCAATCCGGTGAAAGTGCGGCAGACTTGGTCAATGAACGCGATGAGCGCGAGATTTCCGATATCTTGTTTGAGCTTGGCGAAGAGCGACGTGCACGGCAGATCGCCAGCGCCATAGTTGCCCAACGGGATGAAAAACCCTTTGAAACCACGGCAGAGCTAGCAGAATTGATTGGCGAAAAACTTGGGCGTAAGCCGGGTGGATCACACCCTGCGACGAAAAGCTTTCAAGCGTTGAGAATTGCGGTGAATGCTGAATATGGTCAACTCGTGCGTGGACTATTTGCTGCGGAACGGCTGTTGCCAGCAGGTGGTGTATTGGCAGTGGTTTCGTTCCATTCAGTTGAAGACCGGATTGTGAAGCGCTTCTTTAAGCCACAAGAAAAAGGGTCGCGTCACGCCCCCATGCAAACAAAGAACCTGTTGCCTTGGGACAATATTTCTAAGGCCATTCGAGCGGGCAAAGACGAACTGGATGCGAACCCGCGTGCGCGCTCTGCGACTCTGCGCTTTGCCACGCGCAATAGTGAACCTGCCCGGGAGTTGAGCATTGAAGGGTTAGGTGTGCCTGGTTACGCCAGAAGGGAGTTTGCCTCCTAATGCGCGCATTTAATTTCTTTCTTCTTTGTACAAGTTTCTTGGCGCTGATCATGGTTTATGGCCAAAAGTACCGTACTGAAGAAGTGCAGTCACAAGTGATTGAGTTGCAGGATGAAATTGCGGGACAAAAACAAGTCTTGAGCGCCCTAGATGCTGAATGGGCGTTTCTTAATCAGCCTGGTCGTTTGCAAGCCATTGTTGAGCGTCATGCAGATGCATTAAACGTCGCGCCAATCGTTATTGCGCAATATGGATCCATCCAAGACATCCCAATGCGGCCTGTTGCGCCAGACGTTGAGGGTTTGGATGCTCTGCTGATGTCTTTGGGCGCCGGAGTTGATCCGAGCAATGTTGATGGATTGTCGAGCCAATGAGTGACGTGATGCATGATGTTGGACCAGCAATTGCCATAGATGGAGCCCGCAAATCGCGCGGGCATATGACGAAGAGCCGCATTCGGCTGACAGTCGCCCTGGCTATGCTTGTGTTTTCAATAGTTGCTGTCCGCTTGGTTATGCTTGCAGCGGTTGAAGTGGATGATGTGGCGCTGGGGCAAGCGCGGCCTGCGCTAACCGCTACTCGACCCGCATTGGTCGACCGAAATGGCAGCCCACTTGCGCTTGATATTCAAGTGCCTTCGCTATTTGCCGAGCCCCGTCGGATAATTGATGTCGATGAAGCGGTTGAAGCCCTTTCAATTGAATTCCCAGACATGGACCGCAAGTGGTTGCGGGGCAGGCTTGATGGGGACGAAGGATTTGTTTGGCTTCGCCGTGAACTAACACCCCAGCAAAAAGAGCGAATTCTGCGGCTTGGCATTCCTGGCATTGATTTTGTTTCAGAATCGCGACGGTTTTACCCTGGTGGTAATGTTGCTGCGCATATTTTGGGTGCGGTGAATGTCGACAATGTTGGCATTGCTGGCCTGGAGCGATTTCTGGATCAACGTGAAGTTGCATTGTTGCAAGATCTCGGCTTTGCCAGAGATCGTTCGTTGCAACCAGTTGAATTGTCCATTGATTTACGTGTGCAGCATGTAATGCATAATGAACTTGTGGATGCACTGACACGCTACCAAGCAATCGCTGCTGCCGGTGCCATGATGAATGTGAGAACCGGCGAAATCGTCGCTTTGGTTTCTCTACCCGATTTTGACCCGAATATGCCAGCTGGTGCCCTTGAAGAGGGCCGGATAAACCGAATTACAGCGGGTAAATTTGAACTTGGTTCGACCTTGAAGCCAATTACCGCCGCCGCTGCGCTCGATTCTGGTTTGGTGCAGATTACTGATAAGTTTGATGCGACGAAACCAGTACAATTTGGCCGATTTAGAATTGGCGATTTTCACGCCAAAAAACGTGTTCTTAGTTTGCCAGAAGTGATCAAATACTCATCAAACATTGGCACAATAAAAATGATGCAGGCGTTGGGTAAAGAGCGTTTCCGCGCGTTTTTAGCCAACGTTGGTATGGATGGTTCGCCGGTCATCGAATTGCCTGAAAAGACGCAAAGCCAGATTAAAGATAAGTTCTCTGAAGTTGGGGCTGCCACAGCCTCCTTTGGGCACGGGCTTTCTATCACGCCGCTGCAACTTCTTACTGCCTATGCAGCACTAGTAAATGGTGGTGATTTTATTGCGCCAACATTGCTGCCACGGGACCGAATTGCTGCGCTTGCGAACAGCAAAAGGGTTATTAATGAACGCACTAGCGATCAAATTCGCTATTTGCTGCGCTTAAACGCGATCGAGGGATCGGGCCGCAAAGCTGCGCCGGATGGCTATCGCGTTGGTGGTAAAACCGGAACCGCTGAGAAGGTGGTAGATGGCAAATATTCCGACGATAAACTACTAAATGTTTTTGCATCGGCATTTCCAATGGATGCACCGCAATATGCGATGGTCATCTTGGTGGATGAGCCAAAAAAAGAAGATGAACGCAGTGGTCATACTGCTGCGTGGAACGCCGGCGCTGTGACGGGCCGGATCATTGAAAGGGTTGCACCAATGCTAAGAATTGTGCCTAATCTTGATCCAGAACTCGATGCACAACTTGTACCAGTAGAATTACGATAAGGGACACATAATGGGACATTCCCTCAAAATGTTGTTAGATGGTGCGAGTGCCGCACAAGATTTCCACGATATGGATGTCGCTGGCATTACCTCACATTCGCAAAAAGTGGCGAAGGGTTTTGCATTTTTCGCGCTACCAGGCGTTAAAATGCATGGCAACGATTTTGTGCGCGATGTGGTGCGATTGGGCGCTGCAGCCATCATCACAGACCGGGGACTAGACTTTGACGCTGGTGTGCCAGTTTACCTTGTGAACGATGTACGCGCGTGTTTTGCGCGGGCTGCGCGACGTGTTTGTGAGCCACAACCTGAGGTTGCGGTTGCAGTAACGGGGACAAACGGCAAAACATCTGTCGTTTCGTTCATCCGTCAGATTTGGGAAATGAACGATATTCGAGGGGCAAGCGTTGGCACCTTGGGCATTACGGTGGACGGACACACAACCGGTGGGGAACTGACGACACCGGGGGCAATGAGCCTTCACCAAACCTTGCAACAACTCAAAAGCGCTAATATCGATCATGTCGCCATGGAGGCCTCAAGCCACGGACTTGATCAACGTCGTCTAGACGGCATGGAATTCAAAGTAGTTGGGTTTACCAATCTTTCGCGGGATCATTTGGATTACCATGAAACGATGGAAGCCTATCACGATGCCAAGTTGCGGTTGTTCAAAGAATTGATGGTTGCTGGTGGTACCTGCGTTATCAACATGGACGATGAAGAAGCAACGCCCTTTATGTTCGCAGGATTGGAACGTGAGGCAACGGTGATCACTGTTGGGGAAAATGGCGCATATTTTGAAGTGACCAAGATTGAGCCTGAAGGCTATGGTCAGCGTGTGACTGGTCGTCTGGTGGGTGAAGAGGCTGCATTCTATTTGCCGCTTGCTGGTAAGTTTCAGGTGACCAACGCTTTGGTGGCCTTTGCGATGGCTGTTTCTACTGGGATCGACAAAGATGATGCGCTCGAAAGTCTTTCAAAACTTGAAGGGGCAAAAGGGCGTTTGGAGCTTGTCGCAGAACACAATGGGGCTGCGATTTTTGTGGACTACGCGCACACGCCTGCCGCGCTGGAAACTGCCTTGCAGGCACTTCGTCCATTCGCCAAAGAGCGATTGATCTCTGTGTTTGGCTGTGGAGGTGATCGAGACAAGGGCAAGCGCGGTCCAATGGGCGCGGCTGCGGTCAAAAACTCTGACATCGCAGTTTTGACGGACGACAATCCAAGGACGGAAGACCCGGCAACAATTCGGGCAGAGGTATTGGCAGACAATCCAAGTTTGGTTCAAGTCGCTGGGCGAGGTGACGCCATTCAGCATGCCATCTCCTTGCTTGGTCCAGGCGACGTTTTGCTGGTTGCGGGCAAAGGCCACGAAGACTATCAAATCATTGGTGAAACCAAGCACCACTTCTCTGATCATGAAGTTGTTTTGAAGGCGGTTGGTGCTTGAGCCATGCCTTTGTGGACACTAAATGAGATTGTTGCAGCCACAGGCGGCAAGGCTTTGGCATGCAAGCTTGATGCATTTGGTGGCGTTTCAATCGATTCTCGGGATTTGTCAGTTGGTGATCTGTTCGTCGCGATTGCGGGGGACCGATTTGACGGACATGACTTTGTTGAAGCAGCCATCAAAAATGGTGCTGGCGCGGCACTTGTTGGCGCTATTTGGGCGAAGAAAGCTCCTAAAGACTTACCTCTGATTGTTGTTGACGACCCATTGATTGGGCTTGAACATTTGGCAAGAGCCGCGCGGGCGCGCACGGATGCCAAAGTGGTCGCTGTAACTGGTAGTGTGGGGAAAACCTCTACCAAGGAAGCGATCAGGCTGGTTTTAGAAGCAGCCGGGCACACGCATGCGTCAATCAAATCGTTCAATAACCACTGGGGTGTGCCTTTGATGTTGGCTCGCATGCCCGCGGATACACAATATGCTGTGTTTGAGGTGGGTATGAACCATGCCAATGAAATTCGACCCTTAGTGAATATGATCAGGCCTCATGTGGCGGTGGTGACCAATGTGGGCGCAGCGCACTTGGAGAATTTTGAAGATATATTCGGTATTGCTGCAGCAAAAGCCGAGATTTTTGAAGCTCTTGAGCCGGATGGGGCTGCGATTCTGGGCGTAGATCACGAATATGTGGAACCTCTGCGGGCACGAGCTCTGGCGCTTGGCATCACCAATATTGTGACATTTGGCAGGTCTGCTGCTGCCGATTACCGCTTGGAGAACGTGTCGCCCACCGATTTGGGAATGAGTGGAAGAGTATTGTCGCGCAAAGGTGTTTTTGATGTGCTCGTGCCTCAGTTCGGAATACATGCGCTTGTGAATGGGGTCGCTTGTTTTGCCGTTGCTGGGCAGTTGGGCGTCGATTTGAACCAAGTTGCCACAGCCTTACGTGATTTTGAGGCGCCGCCCGGGCGCGGTAATGTTGTCAAATTGGTCATTGGCACGGGCGACGTAGTTTTGTTGGATGAGAGCTTTAATGCGAACCCCGTTTCCATGCGCGCGGCCTTGAAGATTTTGAAGAACTTTCCGGTAAGCGGGCGAAAAGTCGGCGTTCTGGGCGATATGCTAGAACTTGGCGAAACCTCAGGGCAATTGCACATAGATTTGGCGCAAAGCGTTTTAGACGCCGGATTTGAAAAACTGATTTTGGTGGGGCCGATGATGCAGGGGCTCGCCGAGGTGTTGGCGCCAAAACTGGAGGTTGCCCATTATGCAAATGCTGGCAATATCGCAGATTTGTTGGGCGAAGCTCTTGCCCCCGGCGATGTTGTTATGATCAAAGGGTCAAAAGGCACAAAGCTAAGTCCGGTTGTTGAAGCGCTACGCACACGATACTCTTCGATTTAGGCAAGTTACAGGGTTGGGAACTCCATGTTCTATTTTTTGCAGGAATTTGGCGATCAGTTTGCGGCGCTGAATGTATTTCGGTATCTGACTTTTCGCACCGGTGGCGCGACCATTACTGCGCTGTTTATCGTGTTTATTTTCGGCCCTCAGGTCATTTCACACCTTAAGTTGCGCCAAGGGCACGGTCAGCCCATCCGGGAGGATGGACCGCAAAGTCATCTGATTACCAAAAAGGGCACGCCCACCATGGGGGGGCTAATGATCTTGGTTAGTGTGCTGATATCTACCCTTTTGTGGGCAAATCTATCGAACGCTTATGTGTGGATTGTATTGTTTGTCACAGCCGGGTTTGGTGCCATTGGGTTTTATGATGACTATCTAAAGGTTAGCAAAGCCACGAACTCTGGCTTTGGTGGTCGGCAACGGTTGGTGCTTGAATCCGTTATTGCTGCAATCGCGTGTTATGCGGTCTCAACCATGGGTGAAGCCCCTTTTTCCACGTCGCTCGCCTTTCCCTTCATCAAAGATTTCGCTGTGGATTTAGGCATTTTCTTTGTTGTTTTTGGCGGGTTTATCATTGTTGCAGCGGGCAATTCGGTAAACCTTACGGATGGGCTTGATGGATTGGCGATTGTACCTGTGATGATTGCTGCAGGATCGTTTGGATTGATTGCTTATTTGGTGGGTAACGAAGTCTTTTCAAATTACCTATTGATTAACTTTGTGCCCGGTACCGGTGAACTTGCTGTATTGTGCGGTGCACTAATTGGCGCAGGGCTTGGGTTCTTGTGGTTCAACGCGCCGCCAGCCTCGATCTTTATGGGCGACACCGGCTCATTGGCCCTTGGCGGTATGTTGGGCGCAATTGCGGTTGCGACGAAGCACGAGATCGTGTTGGGCATTATTGGTGGGTTGTTTGTCCTTGAGACCGTTTCGGTCATTGTGCAAGTGATTTCGTTTAAAACGACGGGCAAGCGAATTTTTAAAATGGCGCCGATTCACCATCACTTTGAGCACTTGGGGTGGACAGAAAGCCAGATCGTTATTCGTTTCTGGATCATATCCTTTGTGCTTGCAATGATTGGTTTGTCTTCCTTGAAACTGCGCTAGTCATCGTTGAAAATTTTCAAATCGTTGCGAGTTGGTAACCAAATTTGGTGTATTTTTATACACCAAGTTTAGGACCAATAATGGTGTGCGGTTAACTACATGTTTTTACGCGAGTTTTCGAGAGAGCGAAAAACCCCTTTAGCAGAGTGGTGGTGGACGGTTGACCGCCCGTTGTTGGCAGCGCTTATTGGGCTGTTGGCTGCTGGGGTGATGATGTCTTTTGCGGCAAGCCCGGCGGTTGCGGTTCGCATTGGCTTAAACGAATGGCACTTTACCGTTCGGCACATCATTTTTTTGGTGCCAACAATTGGTGTGTTGATTGCAGGATCGTTTTTGACTTCGCGGCCCGCCCGACGTTTGGCGTTGGCGGTCCTCATCATCATGTCCGTTTTGATGGTGCTCACACTGTTTATTGGCACAGAGATCAAGGGTTCACAACGTTGGATATCGCTGTTGGGGTTCTCTATTCAGCCATCTGAATTCGTCAAACCTGCATTTGCGATCATCGCTGCTTGGTTGATATCTGAACAGATGAAATCGCCAGAAATGCCGGGGCATTTGATGGCGTTCGGTATTCTTGCAGGTATCGTTGGCGTATTGCTTTTGCAGCCCGATATTGGACAGACCGCACTTGTTCTTTTGACGTGGGCTGGCCTGTTGTTTATTTCAGGCATTTCATG
This sequence comes from Maritalea porphyrae, assembly GCF_027213965.1. GTDB lineage: Bacteria > Pseudomonadota > Alphaproteobacteria > Rhizobiales > Devosiaceae > Maritalea > Maritalea porphyrae_A. The sequence continues at coordinate 127,447 of NZ_JAPWGX010000003.1, forward strand.
GTGGGTGATTTTGACGTTGGGCGGCCTTTCAATCGCGGGCATCACTGGCGCTTATTTTATGTTTCCGCACGTGACACGGCGGTTTGACGCGTTTTTGAACCCAGAGACGGGCGACAATTATCAGGTTGAGAAAGCGCTGCAATCCCTATTGGAGGGCGGTTGGTTTGGTTTGGGGCCGGGCGAGGGCGTGGCCAAACGCGCTTTGCCTGATGCGCATGCGGATTTTGTTTTTTCAGCCGCTGCGGGTGAATTTGGGATTTTGTTCTGCCTTGGTTTGGTCGCTTTGATGGCGTTTGTTGTGGCCCGTTGCATGTATTTGGCGCAATTGCAGCAAAACCTTTTTTCACGCCTGGCGGTTAGCGCAATTGCCATTCAATTCGGTATGCAAGCATGTATCAATTTGTTGGTGAACCTCAATCTCATCCCCCCAAAAGGCATGACACTGCCATTTGTTTCTTCTGGCGGCACGTCCATGATCGCCATTGCTTTTGGCATGGGGATTTTGTTGGGCCTGACGCGTCGTAAGCCTGAACACACAATTCAATCCGGATTGCCCGCGTTTCGCGTTGGCGCCGCACAAGAGGTCGCATGAGTAAGTTTATCGTTTCTGCTGGCGGGTCGGGGGGACATTTGTTCCCAGCCCAAGCTCTTGCTCACGAGCTAATGCGCCGCGGGCATACTGTTCAACTGATGACGGACAAGCGCGCAAACAGTTTTGTGGCGGAATTTCCGGCTGAAAAGACACATATTATTCCGGCAGCGACGCCGAATTTGCGCGCGCCAGCAAAAGCTTTTCAGGCTGGGATCAGCATATTGCAGGGCATTGCAAAAGCCTATGGCATTCTAAAACGGGAAGACCCTGATGCGGTAATTGGGTTTGGTGGATATCCAACCTTTCCCCCCCTTATTGCGGCAACGCTGCGGGGGGTTCCAACAGTGCTGCACGAGCAGAATGCAGTTTTAGGTCGGGCCAACAGGGCGACCGCGCGATTTGCCGATATCATCGCGTTGAGCTTTGACAAGACAAAGTTTGCTGAGAAATTTGAGGACAAATGCATCGTAACGGGCAATCCCGTACGTGATCTTGTGGTTGAGGCCGCAAAAAAACCTTATCCCGCGTTGCATGATGATGGGCCGATCAATGTTTTGGTCACGGGGGGCTCACAGGGGGCGCAAGTGTTCTCTGACATGTTGCCAGGTGCAATGATGAACATTCCAGATCAACTCCGTTCTCGCATACATTTGGTGCAACAATGTCGGGCGGATGATTTGAAACGGGCAACTGCAGTTTACGCTGAAACGCGATTGAACGTTGAGCTTGCGCCCTTCTTTAAAGATTTGCCCCGCAGAATTGCAAATGCGCACTTGGTGATTTGCAGGGCCGGAGCCAGCACTATTTTTGAACTTGCGCAGATCGGCCGACCCGCTATTTACGTGCCGCTGCCAGGCTCGTTGGACCAAGACCAATTGCACAATGCACAGAATATGGTTGATGTGGGGGGCGGTGTTATTCTAGAGCAGAGCAATCTTTCACCCCATTTGCTAGCGACCGAACTCACCAAGATTCTGTGTGACCCCGAAAAGCTTAAAACAATGGCTCAAAATGCCAAGAAGCTATCCACGCAGGATGCTGTGGCTAAGCTCGCTTTGGTTGCGCAAGACGCTGCCAATGAAGAAGAATAGGAGAGCGTCAAAATGAAGATGCCACAAAATATTGGTCCGGTGCATTTTGTCGGAATTGGCGGCATAGGCATGAGCGGAATTGCTGAAGTGCTGCACAACCAAGGTTATGAAGTGCGCGGTTCCGATTTGTCGCTGAACCCCAACGTGCAACGGTTGCAAGAAAAAGGTATTCACGTTGACATTGGCCAGCGTGCCGAAAATATCGAAAGTGCTGCAGTTGTGGTGATTTCGTCTGCAATTAAGTCTGACAACCCAGAGCTTGTTGCGGCACGAGCACGTTCTTTGCCTGTCGTTCGTCGAGCTGAAATGCTTGCAGAAATCATGCGGTTCAAAAATGCGATTGCTATTGGGGGAACCCACGGCAAAACGACAACAACATCTATGGTTGCCACCCTGTTGGATGCTGGCGGTGTTGATCCCACGGTGATCAATGGCGGTATCATTAATGCCTATGGCACGAATGCGCGTTTGGGCGACGGCGATTGGATGGTGGTTGAAGCGGACGAAAGCGATGGCACCTTTGTCAAATTGCCTGCTGACGTTGCGATAGTGACCAACGTGGATGCCGAGCATTTGGACCACTATGGTGATTTTGAAGCGGTCAAAAACGCCTTTTTGACCTTTGTTGAAAATGTGCCGTTTTATGGTTTTGCCGTGATGTGTCTTGATCACCCAACGGTTCAGGATTTGGTCGGCAAAGTTACCGACCGTCGCATCATCACCTATGGGCAAAATCCGCAAGCTGATGTTCTGTTAAAAGACGTGCGCAATAAAGACGGTAAATCTGTTTTTACGGTCGAAATTCGTGACCGATTGGCGGGGACGAGCGAAACCATCAAGGATTTGGTTTTGCCAATGCCGGGCATTTACAATGTGCTCAATGCGACAGCGGCCATTGCTGTTGCACATCAATTGCACGTGGATGCGGACGACATTCGAAGCGGTTTGGATAATTTCTCTGGTGTTAAGCGTCGCTTCACGACTGTGGGTGAGGTTGCGGGTACTCGGGTGATTGACGATTACGCTCATCATCCAGTTGAGATTTCATCCGTGCTCAAGGCAGCGCGGGCTTCGGCCAAAGGTGATGTGATTGCTGTGGTGCAACCGCATCGTTATTCACGTTTAGAAGATTTGTTTGAAGAATTTGCGAGCTGTTTCAATGATGCGGATACGGTGCTGGTGGCGCCTGTTTTTGCAGCTGGGGAGCAGCCGATTGATGGCATTAGCCATGAGAGTTTGGTTGAGCGACTTCGGGCCAAGGGCCACCGCGATGCGCGGGTTGTTGATCGGCCAGAAGCCCTAGCGCCCATTCTAGCGTCACGGGTGAATAAGGGGGACTATGTGGTGTGTCTGGGGGCAGGCTCGATCACACAATGGGCGGCGAAGCTGCCAAGTGAACTTCAAGCTCTTATCGGAGATAAATAGATGAGTTTTCCTGACCTTTTGCCCCAATTTGCTGATTGGATTGATGGCGTACGTGGCCGATTGGTGCCCAACCAATTGTTATCCGAAATCACTTGGTTTCGGGTGGGTGGGCCTGCCCAATTGTTCTTCCAGCCCAAAGACGAAGAAGATTTACAGTATTTTCTCAAGCATCTACCAAAGGACATCAAGGTCACAGTGATCGGTTTGGCGTCAAACCTATTGATCCGCGATGGTGGGCTTGATGGAGTTGTTATTCGCCTGTCCGCGAAAGGCTTTGGTGCGGTTGAAATTCTTGATGACCACAAATTGCGGGTTGGCACCGCGTTGCCCGACGTTAAGGTGGCAACCGCTGCAGCCGATGCAGGTATTGATGGGTTGACGTTTTACCGCGGTATTCCTGGTGGCATCGGTGGCGCACTTTACATGAATGCTGGGTGTTATGGCACCGAAACGAAAGACCGGATGGTTGAGTTGCGTGGTATAACGCGTGACGGTGAAGTGGTGACCCTGACCAATGCAGACATGGGTTACAGATACCGGAAAAACAACGGACCGCGTGATATCATTTTCACTTCTGCTGTCTATCAAGGTTTTGCCGGGGATCCAGACGATATCAAATCGCGGATGAAGGAAATCACTGAAAAACGTGAAAGCTCACAACCTACCCGTTCGCGCACTGGGGGGTCGACTTTTAAGAACCCTGAAGGCCACTCAAGCTGGAAATTGGTTGATGCTGCGGGTGGTCGTGGGTTGCAAGTTGGCAACGCTCAAGTGTCTGAATTGCACTGTAATTTCTTGCTCAATATTGGTGATGCAACAGCGCACGATATTGAAACGCTTGGCGAAACGGTGCGCCATAAGGTTCGCGAAAATTCAGGTATTGAGCTGAAGTGGGAAATTCGGCGCATGGGGCATTTTGTGCCCGGCAAAGAAGTCCGCGAGTTTTTAGATGGTGATGTGTTCACCGGTCAGGTTTGAGTATGAGCAAGCATGTTGCGGTTCTTTATGGCGGGTGGACAAGCGAGCGGGAAGTTTCCTTGTCTTCGGGGCGCGAATGCGCAGCAGCGCTTGAGCGATCCGGCTATAAAGTTACGCTGATTGATGTTGATCGCCAATTGGCTCAACGTCTTGCAGAAGTAAAACCAGATGTGGTGTTCAATGGTCTGCATGGTCGTTTTGGCGAAGATGGAACCGTGCAGGGGATGCTAGAGATCATGGGCATTCCTTATACCCACTCCGGCGTTTTGGCATCTGCATTGGCAATGGACAAGCATCAATCCAAAATGCTGTTCAAGGCCGCAGGGGTTCCTGTTACGGATCACATAATCGCCCATCGCGATGAAATTGCTGGCAAGCACCAAATGCCACCGCCATACGTGGTGAAACCCTATAATGATGGGTCTAGCGTTGGTGTGTTTATTGTCAAAACTGGCACCTCTCATCCGCCACAAGAAATATTGCGCACTGACTGGCAGGGTGAAGACCATTTGATGGTGGAGCGCTATATTCCGGGACGTGAATTAACCTGTGCGGTAATGGGTGGGGTTGCGCTTGGTGTCACTGAAATCGTTACTGATTTGCACTTCTACAATTATGAAGCAAAGTATGAGGTTGGTGGGTCAGAACATATTCTACCAGCCCAAGTTTCACCGAAAATTTACCAGAATGTTCAAAGACTAGCGCTTAAAGCACATGAGACTCTTGGGTGTCGCGGGGTCACACGAACTGATTTTCGATATACCGAACATCAGGGCCGTGAAGGTGAATTGATCTGTTTGGAGATCAACACTCAGCCCGGGATGACGCCAACGTCGTTGGTGCCAGAGATTGCTAAACATGCCGGACACAGTTTTGAAGAATTGGTGTCTTGGATTGTGGAGGATGCAAGTTGCAACAGGTAAAGCCAGAACATTCAAGCCAATCCATTGCTGTGGCAAAACCACTTGGTGCGGATTTGGTGGTGCGCCGAGCGACACATTTGTTTGTCGCACAATCGCGTAACCTGTGGGTGTTGCACAAGCAGCTTGCTGTTCGATTGATTGCGCTTGTGCTGGTGGTCAGCATTGGTGCGGCGGGTATTGCCTATCGTGGCCATATCGGCAACTATCTCATTGATGTTTCAGGCCGAGTTTCTGCACTGTTCGCGCAAGCTGGCCTTTCTGTGGCTGAGTTGTCGTTGTCAGGCTATGCCCTTACAAACGAGGATTTGCTGTTTGGTGCCGTTGGTCTAGAATCAAGCCGCTCTTTGGTCAGTTTTGACGCAGAGGCCGCACGATTGCGGTTGGAAGCGTTGCCCTCAATTGAAAGCGCGACAATTCGGAAGGTTTATCCAAACTCACTGATTGTTGATCTGGTTGAAAAACAACCGGTTGCTATCTGGACTGTTGATGGTGTCAATTTTGCAATTGATGGCAACGGCGACAAGATTTCGCCTGTTGATATGCCAATTGAAGGACTGCCTTTGTTTGTCGGCGATGGTGCCGCGGACGACGTGCCTGAAATGATTGCCTTGCTGGCGCAGTTTCCTGATTTGAATGAAGGTCTTTTAGCATCGAGCCGCATTGGCGATCGGCGCTGGGATTTGATTTATGACGTTGGGTTGCGTGTGATGTTGCCCGAAACAAAAGTGGCCAAAGCAATGGAAAAACTGATGCAGCTGCAGTCGCAAGATCAGGTTTTTGAGCGTGACATTGCCGTGCTTGATTTGCGTCTTAATGACTATATTGCTGTTCGTCCTGTTGACCGTACGCCGGCTGAGGGCGCTGAAGTGGAACCTGAATAATGCTCACCGATGCAATGACCGCACGATTGAAACCGCTGCAACCGGGTCGTTCCAGTCTAATTTCCGTACTTGATATTGGGTCCACAAAGATTTGTTGCATGGTCGCGCGCTTGACCCCTCGTGATGAGGGAAAGGCGTTGAAGGGTCGCACCCACAGCGCTGAGGTTTTGGGCTTTGCATACGGACCGTCTGCAGGTGTTAAAGGTGGGGTTGTGACCGATCTTGATCAAGCCGAACATGCCATTCGCTCGGTGGTTGGCATGGCCGAACGCAATGCAGGGGTTACGGTTCAGTCGGTTGTTGTCAATATTTCTGCTGGCCGTTTGGGCTCGGAAACATTTTCAGCCAGTGTGTCGTTGGACGGGCATGAAGTAGAAGATCGTGATCTAGAAAAGGTGCTGCGCACCGTCAATGACCGTTCGGTGCGCGATGACCGCGCTGTTTTGCACGCCTTACCGATTGGCTATTCGTTAGATGGGCACGCGGGTATCCGTGATCCGCGGGGTATGGTGGGGCAAACCCTTGGCGTTGATGTGTCGGTTGTCACCGCGGAAACACTTGCAATGCGCAATGTTGAGTTGGTGTTAAACCGCTGCCATTTGCAGGTGCAAGCATTTATGGCAACACCCTACGCAAGTGGACTTTCTGCACTTGTGGATGATGAAGCTTCGCTTGGGGTTGCTGCAATTGATTTTGGTGGATCTACGACCACCTTGAGTGTCTTTAAAGATGGATACCTGGTCTATGCAGATGCCATTGCGGTTGGCGGGCACAATATAACCCTTGATATCGCGCGACAACTCTCTGTGAGTATTGAAGATGCAGAGCGGCTTAAAACGCTTTATACGAGTGTTCTGCCGGGGCAGAGTGATGAGCGCGATTTGGTGCCCATTCAGCCGGTTGGGTCCGAAGAAAATGAAGCACCTACTCAAATTCCACGCGCAACTTTAACCCGGATCGTGCGTCCGCGGGTTGAAGAAATTCTTACTGTTCTGCGCGATCGCATGGTGGCAACTGGCATGATGGATGTTTGTGGCCGCAGGTTTGTTTTAACGGGCGGCGCCAGTGAATTGGCTGGCTTGTCCGAACTGGCGCGACGCATCTTGGCGCGTAATGTGCGCCAGGGGAGGCCACTTGGTGTTGGCAATCTTCCCGCTGTTGCCAAAGGGCCTGCATTTTCGACCGTTGTGGGCATGTTGATTTACCCGCAAGTGTGTGAATTGGAGTATGTAGAGCCCGTAGCGCAACGCAAACTCACCGGCACAGATGGCTATTTTGCGCGGATCGGAAATTGGCTCCGCACCAGTTTTTAAGGTATCGTTAAGCTAAACACTTTGTTTAATAAGGCGAAAATGTAACGCAATTTGCATTAAACTTTATGAAAATGGTCCAAATGTTAGGGATGACTTAACGATCTAAGCGTAATTCTGGAGTTCAGGAGCACAATGGGGCCAGAAATGAGCATCAAACTTCAAATTCCAGATATTCACGAACTCAAGCCACGCATTACCGTATTTGGTGTTGGTGGGGCCGGCGGAAACGCCGTCAACAATATGATCGATTCCGGCCTTGAAGGTGTGGAATTTGTTGTAGCCAACACAGATGCGCAAGCACTGGCACTCTCCAAAGCACAACGCGTTGTGCAGCTTGGTGTAGGGGTTACCGAGGGTCTAGGCGCAGGTTCGCACCCAGAAGTAGGGCGAGCAGCTGCCGAAGAAACAATTGACGAGATCAACGACCATCTTAGCGGATCGCACATGGCGTTTATTACCGCTGGTATGGGCGGTGGCACGGGAACGGGCGCAGCGCCTGTTGTGGCCCGCGCAGCTCGCGAGCAAGGCATTCTGACGGTTGGTGTTGTAACCAAGCCGTTCCAGTTTGAAGGCGCGCGCCGTATGCGCCTTGCCGACGATGGTATTGATGAATTGCATCGCCACGTCGACACGCTCATCGTGATTCCAAACCAAAATCTTTTCCGCGTCGCCAACGATAAAACGACATTCGCTGATGCGTTTACTATGGCAGACGAGGTGCTCTTTTCCGGTGTTGCTTGCATCACCGATTTGATGGTCAAAGAAGGCCTTATCAACCTTGATTTTGCTGATGTTCGTGCCGTTATGCGCGGTATGGGCAAAGCCATGATGGGTACTGGTGAAGCTGAGGGCGAAGATCGTGCACGTCACGCTGCTGAAGCAGCAATTGCAAATCCATTGTTGGACGATGTGTCCATGCAAGGTGCGCGCGGCTTGTTGATTTCGATCACCGGCGGTAGCGATTTGACCCTTTATGAAGTTGATGAAGCGGCAAGCCGTATTCGCGAAGAAGTCGATTCTGATGCGAACATCATTCTTGGTGCAACGTTCGATGATAGCTTGGATGGTAAAATCCGGGTGTCTGTTGTTGCTACAGGTACGGATGCCGCTATGGTGCAGGCAATGGATCCTGTGAAGCCAAACGCTGATCGTGCCATTCACATCAAGCGCGAAGTAAAGGCCTCTGAGCCTGTTGCTGAAACACCTAAAATGGAAGCGCCTGCGCCAAGCCCTGTTGATGAGTTGGATGCAGCAATGCAGCAAGCTGTCAATAAAGCGCTTGAAGAAGGGCATGCCCATCTCGCCAAAGAGAGCGACGTTACTGTTGAGCCCTACATTCCGGTTGCAGAGCCTGTGCAGGCTGAACTTGAAGATCGGCCTCGTGTGAACGATGTTGAACCCGTAAAGACATATGTGCCTCAATCTGCACAGCGTCCAACAGGTCCACGCCGTATGCCTCGTGCTGACGAACTGCCAACGCCTGCGCGTGAAGCGGTTGCGCAAGCACAGTCGCCTGAAGCAGAACCCAGAAACGCCCGTGCATTGTTCCGTCGCTTGGCCAGCAATGTTGGTTTGCAAACAAAAGGCGACGATGTTGCGCCAGTGTCTGCGGATGACGCAGCTGCCCGCAGCGCAGTGGAAGCCAGTGCGCCAAGCCGTCGGGTTGAAACACCCGGTGCAAAAGGAAATTTGGATCGTTCTGGTCGCCCTGTACCTGCGGATGCACCGAAAAAAGAACAACTTGAAATTCCAAGTTTCTTGAAACGTCACGGTTAAAAAAATCGAGATTTTTATAAAAAAGCACCCGGCGCGGCTTTCGCGTCGGGTGTTTTTTGTTTACTAGTACGAAAAAAGAGGCGGCGCGCTCGGGGCGTGAGATGCTGGGGTTATAAGTATGAAGAGACTTGCCACCAAACAGTGCACTATTGCTGAAGCACTGAGTTTTACGGGGATTGGCGTACATAATGGGCTGCCGTCTAGCCTGATTATCCAGCCTGCTGCCGTAGATAGTGGTTATTCTATTTGCCGCAAATTTGAAGATGGGCGTCTTTCGGAGGCGTTCCCTCTTGTGCATGATCGTGTTGCGCGTACCTATCTTTGTACGGCTGTGGATCTTGGCGACGCTGGTACAATCTCAATGATTGAACACGTGGTTTCTGCCCTTTCTGGTCTTGGAATCGACAATGCTTTGCTTGTGGTCGATGGTCCAGAGTGCCCTGTTTTGGACGGCAGTGCTGCCCATTATGTGCAGGCAATAATCGAAACTGGATTAGTTGTTCAGCCCGCCGAAAAGAAATTTATCAAAATCAAACGTTCCATTCTTGTGCGCTCGAACGATGCCTTTGCAGCGCTTGAGCCCTATAATGGGCGCGCGTTTGATGTTGAGATTGATTTTGAAAATGACGTCATTGGACGTCAACGGATGATTTTTGATTGGACGCCTGCAAAATATGCGAGCGATGTTTCTACTGCGCGTACTTTTGGCTTTTTGCGTGATGCGAAAATCCTACGTCAGGCAGGCTACGCGCTTGGGTCTTCTTTGGAAAATTCCATCGCCGTTGACGATGACAAAATCATGAATTCTGGCGAACTTCGGTTTGAAGATGAATTTGTGCGCCACAAGCTGCTCGATGCCGTGGGCGACCTGGCGCTAGCGGGCATGCCAATTTACGGCAAGTTCCGCTCCTACAAGGGCGGGCACGGTCTCAATGCCTTGGTGCTCAATGGTCTTTTTGCCAGTGAGCAAAACTATGAAATTGTTAATGCTGAAAACTTGCCATTAGAATTTGACGCGCTGGAAGATATGCCTTTGGGGTTATCCTCACAAGGTTACATTCGTTCAGTTGGCTAATATCACACATTGTGCCATAGTTTCGTTCGTTTTGCCGTATAGTTGCAAGTCGACAAAGAGTTGGTGCCGTGCTTTTGAAGTGAAGGCGTTTATTGGGTATGGGAAATACGAAGATGTTGCGTACACTTAGGACTTCATTTCAGTTCGTTTTGATTGCCGTTTTGGCCGTTTCTCTTTCTGCTTGTGCGGGTTTTAACCTTTTTGGCGAAAAGAAAATCGTTGAAGAGGATATCATTCCTGCAGAAGAGCTTTACGACAAAGCGATCCTGCAGGTAGAAAATCAGCGCTATCTTTCAGCGCAAAAGACTTTTGATAAGCTGGAGCGCCAACACCCATATTCTGAGTACTCAGAGCGTTCACGTTTGATGACCGTTTATATTAACGCGCGGACTGGCCGATATGAAAAGACCATTCTTGCGGCTGATCGGTTCCTGGCTCTTTATCCTTCGTCAGAGGATGCTCCTTATGCGATGTATATGAAGGGCGCAGCGCAATATAATCAAATGAAAGACATCACGCGCGACCAGCAAACCGCAGAAGATGCAATTTCTACTTTCCAAACGATTATCAATAATTACCCGGGTTCTCGCTATGCGAAGGACGCAAAAGAGCGGATTTTGATCGCTAAGGATCAACTTGCTGGCAAAGAAATGTCGGTTGGTCGCTATTATCTTGGCAACAATAATTACACAGCGGCAATCAATCGTTTCAGAACGGTTGTTGAGGACCATCAAACGTCAACCCATGTGGAAGAAGCATTGTTGCGTTTGACTGAGAGTTACTTGGCACTTGGTCTGGTGAATGAGGCGAAAACTGCAGCAGCTGTTTTGGGCCACAATTATCCTTCTAGCCAATGGTATGAAGATGCTTATAAGCTTTTGCAAAAACAGGGCCTGGCCCCTGAAGTTGCTGAAGGCAATTGGTTATCAGATCGCTAGACAGAACGCGCAATTTGTGATGGATTCCGTGGCATGCTAAGTGCCATTTCAATTCGAAATATAGTCTTGATTGATCAGCTCGATCTTATGCTGGATCGGGGTATGACTGCGCTTACCGGTGAAACGGGGGCGGGGAAATCCATTCTCCTTGATTCGCTGTCATTGGCGCTGGGCGGGCGTGGCGATGCGTCTTTGGTGCGTAAAGGCTGCCCGCAAGGCCAAGTAGTGGCCACCCTGCATTTGCCTTCAGACCATCATGTACGTGATTTGTTGCGCGAGAACGAGATCGAAGATGACGAAGAGATTATGCTTCGTCGGGTTCAATATGCCGATGGCCGCACACGCGGGTTTGTTAATGATCAACCGGTTTCCGCCAAATTCATGCGGCAGCTGGGAGAGCAGTTGATTGAAATTCATGGGCAACATGATGATCGTGCGCTTGTTGATCCGAGCACCCACCGCACACTGCTAGATTCCTTTGGCGACTGCCAAAGCGCCCTGAGCAAAGTCAGCGCCGCCTTTAAAGCCTTGGGTGTGGCGCAAGACGCGCTCAACAGGCAAGAGGCAAAACTCGCCAAAGCGCAAGAAGACGAAGACTTCGCGCGACACGTTATTGCCGAACTTGGGGCTCTAAATACTGAAGTTGGCGAAGAGGAGGTGCTTGCCGCCACCCGACAACGCCTAATGTCGCTCGAAAAGGCGGCTGACGAAGTACGTGACGCGGATCAGGTGCTCAATGGTCCCAATGCAGCTTCAAGTGGGTTGGCTGGCCTGATGCGCCAATTAATGCGCAAAGGGGAGGCCGAAGGCGGTCTGTTTGCGCCTTTGGTGGAAAGCTTGGATGCGACGCTGATTGCGCTTGATCGCAGTTCCGAGGCGCTTGAAGAGATCAAACGGCAAATGGATTTTGATCCACTTGAGTTGGAACGCACTGAGGAGCGCCTGTTTGCTTTGCGTGCAGCCGCCCGCAAGCACCAAATTTCGTGCGATGAATTGCCGGCGCTTTTAAACAAATATGAGCAAGCCATTGCTGAATTGGAACAGGGTGGTGATGATTTGACCGCGCTGCGTGCGGCGCTAAATGCTGCGCGCGCAAATTATCAAACTGCCGCAAAAGGCCTTTCTGAAAAACGGGCGATGGCGGGCAAAAAGCTCATGCAGGCAGTAGAAGCTGAGTTGCCGGACCTTAAACTCGGGCAAGCTCGTTTTATTGTCGACCATCAGATCGATGATAGTCGTGAAAGTGGCAATGGGTTTGATGTGATCGAATTTCACGTGCAAACAAACCCTGGCACGCACCCCGGTCCAATGATGAAGGTGGCTTCTGGTGGCGAACTGTCTCGTTTCTTGTTGGCACTTAAAGTTGTGTTGGCCGATAAAGGCTCGGCACCTGTTCTGATTTTTGATGAGATCGACACTGGCGTTGGTGGTGCGGTTGCTGACGCGATCGGCAAGCGCTTGGCGCGGCTTTCGAGCAAAGTGCAAGTGCTTTCGGTCACCCATGCGCCCCAAGTTGCGGCCCGCGCTGCAACCCATTTGTTGATTGAAAAGCAAGTGATTGCTGAAGGCAGCTTAACCCGCACGCATGTGGCTGAACTTGATGACAAGAGCCGACGTGAAGAAGTTGCCCGCATGTTGGCTGGCTCCACCATTACAGATGAGGCACGCGCTGCCGCTCATAGATTGATTGATGAGGTTTCGGCGTGACCGAGCAAAAACCTGTCGCTGATTTGACCCGCGAAGAAGCGGCGCAAGAGCTTGCCCAATTGGCCAGCGAAATTGCAAAGCATGATGCGGCATATCACCAAAAAGATGCTCCAGTCGTTTCTGACGCGGCATATGATGCGCTGCGTCGCCGCAATGAGGCGCTTGAAGCTGAGTTTCCGGATTTGGTTCGTGAAGACAGTCCAACCAAAAAAGTTGGTTTCGCTGTTGCCGATGGCTTCAAAAAAGTAACCCATCGGCTGCCAATGCTTTCGCTTGGTAATGCCTTTTCTGATGAAGATTTAGCGGACTATGTTGGCCGAGCACACAAGTTTTTCGCCAAAGATGCAGGGCTTGAATTGGCCTTTACGGCAGAGCCGAAAATCGACGGACTTTCCGCCAGCTTGCGCTACGAAAACGGAATTTTCGTGCAAGGGGCGACCCGAGGTGACGGGGCTGAAGGCGAAGACATAACCGAAAACCTGAAGACCATCAAAGACATACCGCAAAAGCTTATTGGCGATGATGTGCCAGATGTGTTTGAGGTGCGTGGCGAAGTCTATATGTCGCACGCGGATTTTGAAGCGCTCAACAAAAAGCTAGAGGCCGAAGGAAAGCAGACATACGTTAACCCGCGCAACACTGCGGCCGGGTCGCTTCGTCAGCTTGATTCCAACGTAACTGCCAGTCGTAACCTGAAGTTTTTCGCCTATGCATGGGGCGACAATTCGACCATGCCCGCGGACACGCAAATGGGCGTGGTTGAGGCGTTTCAGCGTTGGGGGTTTAAGGTCAACCCCTTGATGCGTCGAGTGAAAACTGTTGAGGAGATGGTTGCCCACCACACCTTAATCGGCGAGCAACGCGCAACGCTTGGTTATGATATTGACGGTGTTGTGTTCAAACTTGATCGATTGGATTTGCAGGCCCGTTGGGGCTTTGTGGCGCGGGCACCGCGATGGGCGATTGCCTTTAAGTTTCCAGCAGAAAAAGCCACCACCATTCTTGAAGATATTGAAATTCAAGTGGGCCGCACCGGGGCGCTAACCCCTGTGGCGAAGCTGAAACCCGTTACCGTGGGTGGTGTGGTTGTGTCGAACGCGACGCTGCACAACGAAGATGAGATTGAGCGTAAAGGCGTGTTGATTGGTGATACGGTCATCATTCAGCGAGCAGGCGACGTGATCCCACAGGTATTGGGTCCGGTGCTTGAAAAACGCCCAGCGGATGCGAAAAAGTTTGAGTTTCCAACCCATTGCCCAATATGTGGCTCGCCGGCTGAGCGTGAGTTGAACGAAAAGACGGGCAAGTTGGACGTGGTGCGTCGATGCACTGGCGAACTGATTTGCCCGGCACAGGCGGTTAATCAACTCAAGCATTTTGTTGCCCGCGATGCGCTAGATATTGACGGCATGGGCACAAAACAGGTCACTGCTTTTTATGAAGAAGGGCGGATCAAAACCGCTGCTGACATTTTCACCTTGCGTGAGCGGGATGCACAGAGCTTCAAGAAGCTTAAAGACCAGGAGGGCTGGGGCGCAACCTCAGTTCGTAAACTGTTCGACGCGATTGATGAGCGGCGCAAACCAGAACTCGACAAATTCATTTTTGCACTTGGCATTCGCCATGTGGGCAGCACAACCGGTGCGATGTTCGCCAAAAACTATGGCACGTTCGACGCTTGGATGAGCGCTTGCATTGCAGCAGGCGAAGGGGATATGGCGGCACGCGAAAGCCTTTTGTCCATCGATGGTATTGGCGAAACGGTGGTGCAGTCTGTGGTTGGTTTTTTTGTCAATCAACAAAACCGGGCCGCAATTGATGCGCTTTTGGCGCAAGTTTCACCACTCGAATATGTGGTTGCCTCAGCCGATGAAAGCCCGGTGGCGGGTAAAACAGTGGTGTTTACAGGATCGCTTGAGCAAATGTCGCGATCTGAAGCAAAGGCGATGGCGGAACGGTTAGGCGCGAAAGTTGCCGGGTCGGTTTCGGCCAAAACCGATTTGCTGGTGGCCGGGCCAGGCGCTGGGTCTAAGCTTAAAAAGGCGCAAGATTTGGGCGTTGAAACCACCGATGAACAAGGCTGGTTTGATCTTGTTGGGCGCTAAACCTTAGCGAATTTATCATGTGCAATTTTGTCCAAGACGGTTTTGCTGTCTTGGGATAGTCTTTGCACCATGGAGATGATTTCGCAACAAGATGCCACAAACATGGAGCTAGAGCAGGGGGAGCGCGCCAAATTTTGGCGCGAGGAAACCTATGACAGTTTGGAATGCCTTAAGGCGACCTTTTTACGGCACGAGTTTTCACCCCACACGCATGACACATTTGTAATTGGTGCGGTTGTTTCAGGCTATCAGCGGCACAAATTGAAGGGGGCCGAGTCAGTTGGTGGCCCGGGTTCGGTCTTCATGTTGAACCCCGAAGATGTGCATGATGGCCGTCCGATGGAGCAGGGTTACAGCTATCGTATGTTTTATCCTTCGGTGAGACTGATGGATGAAATCGCTGCTGAATTGCCCCGCGCGCGTCAATCTGGTTCGTTGTTTTTCCGCGAGCTCATGTGTAGTGACAAGAATATTGCTGCAGGGCTCATCGCTGCCCATGACGTGCTTGAAAACAGCAAAGACCCGCTTGAAAAAGATGAAGCACTTTTCGCTCGTTTGGCGCGCTTGTGGAGCGATATGGTAGCTGGTCCACCAGTGTTTTGGAAAAGCGCGAACCAAAAGCCATTGAGCGGGTTTGCGAATATATGCATGCCCATTTTGGTGAGGAATTGAACCTTGTGATGTTGGCCAATGTTGCCGGGATGAGCCGTGCCTATTTTGTGCGCCTATTCGCCAAACATATGAACCAAACGCCCCACAGCTATCTTACCGATATTCGGGTGCGGGCTGCCCGCAAAATGCTTCACGAAGGGCAAGACCCAATGGGTGTGGCTATTGAATGCGGGTTCTTTGATCAATCTCACCTCAACCGGCATTTTAAACGCCGTATTGGCACCACCCCTGGTGCATACAAAAACATGCATGCGCACTAATTGCATCTGATTGCTGGGTGGCACGCCCTTGGAGAGAAAAATGAGTGTTTCTGGATCAGCTTTGACGCGCCGAAGTGATTTTTCTGATGGGCTTCGTGCCATTGCACCATTGGTGGTTGCGGCATTTCCCATCGCTTTGGTGTTTGGCGCTTTGGCGGCGCAAAAAGGGCTGTCGCCTTTTGAAACCATGTTGATGAGTAGCGTGGTTTTTGCCGGTGGTTCGCAATTTGTGGCAATTGATTTTTGGGCCACGCCGGTGCCTTGGGTCGCTATCACCATCAGCGCTTTGTTGGTCAATATACGCCACGTCTTGATGAGTGCATCATTGGGCGCAAAAACCAAACAGATGGGCTTTGGTTGGCAGTTGATTGCCTTTGGGTTTTTGGCTGACGAAGTTTGGGCGCTCTCTGAACATCGCGCGCGAAAACAAGGCACTAGCTTTGCTTTCATGATGGGATTGGCCATACCATTTTACGTTAATTGGCTTGTGATGACCGGGGTTGGGGCCAGTTTGGGCACTCTGTTGGCTGATCTTGACCCGGCCAAATGGGGCTTTGATTTTGCGTTCCCGGCGATCTTTATTGGCTTGATTATGGGGTTTTGGCAGGGCCAAAAAACAGGTGTTATTTTGGGCGCTAGCGGGGTGGCCGCAATTGCGTGCAAAGCCTTTGTACCCGGCGCTTGGTACATTGCGGCAGGGGCCGTTGCTGGCGTTTTGGTCGCCGCGGTTTTAGCCGATCCTGAAAGTTTGGAGGCATAGATCATGGAAGCATTTTTTCAAACAGATCCTCTGACTTTATTGGCCATTCTTGGCATGGGTGTCGCTACCTATTTGACCCGTATTTCGGGCCTTGTTCTGGTGCGGTATATCGACCTTAAGGGGCGCACCCGTGCGGCTTTGGAGGCGGTGCCTGTGGCGGTTTTAATGTCTGTTATTGCCCCTACAGTTTTAGCAACCGGACCAGCAGAAACAGCAGCGGCTGTGGTGACTATGCTTGCGGCATTTCGCCTGCCTTTACTTGGGGTTGTGGCGGTAGGTGTTGTTTCTGTGGCGCTATTTCGGGCGGCACTTGGATTGCTTTAAAGCATACCCAGCAAAGAGCCGACAATTGCGCCAACCAGCACCATCAACCAAGGCGGAACTTTCCACTTGGTGAGCAGAACAAAAGCCATCGCAACAAGCGCGAAATCGAGCGGGTTGAGCACCGTGCTTTGCCAAATGGGTGAGAAAAACGCAGCACCCAAAAGCCCCACCACAGCGGCGTTTGCGCCGGATAGAAGTGATTTTGCGGCATGCATTGTTCTGAATTTTTGCCAGTAAGGCATAATGGCATAAACCAATAGAAAACCTGGCAGGAATATCGCGATGGTGGCGATGATTGCATTGAAGATTGCGTCGGGAAATGGTGCGCTTGCTGCGCCCAAAAAGGCGGCAAAACTAAAGATGGGGCCCGGCACGGCTTGGGTCATGCCATATCCTGCTAAGAAACTGTCTTTATTGACAATTCCAGTGGCGACGACTTCGGTTTCAAGCAAGGGCAACACCACATGGCCGCCACCAAAAACCAGTGCGCCCGCACGATAAAAACTGTCAAAAAGCTCGAGCCGCAAGTCGGTCGTATTTTGGGCCAAAATAGGCAATCCGAACAGTAGAACTACAAAAATAATCAGCGCTGAATTTGCCGCTGAAACGGGGATAAGTAGGGGTGAAACATGCTCATTTGGTTCGCTTTGAACCGATTTGATCGCGAAACGTCCCAAAATTGCGCCAAAAAGGATGGCTGCAATTTGGCCGAGCGGCCCGACGACGATTGTGACGATCAAGAGGGATAAAATGGCGATGGTTGCTGTTGTGCGGGTGTTGCATAGGGAAAGTGACATGCCCAAAATCGCTTGGGCGACTACAGCGGTTGCCACAAGTTTTAGCCCATGGATGAGACCTGTGCCAAAGAGTGCCGAAAGTGTGTCAGCAAACAGCGCAAACAGGACCAAAAACACAGCGGACGGCAAAGTGAATGCGGTGAATGCCGCTAGGCCGCCCAGCAGTCCGCCACGCTGAAGACCTAAAGCAAAACCGACTTGTGAACTTGAAGGCCCAGGCAGAAACTGGCACAGCGCCACCAAATCTGCATAGGCGCTTTCGGATAGCCATTTGCGCTTGGTAACAAATTCTGCGCGAAAAAAGCTCATGTGTGCCACCGGCCCACCAAAGGAGGTGAGGCCAAGTTTTGTAAAGGCGGCGAATATTTCAGGAAGCGGGCGTGACATTAGGTAGTTTCTCCTTTGGCCACGCCACGATTTGCCTAAATCGGTTGCGTTGCTTGGTGCAGCCACGCTTTGTCACTATCGCCCAATTGTGACGCTGCGATTTCAAAACATTGTTTGTGATAATGGTTGAGCCAAGCAATTTCGCTTGGGGTCATCAAGTCCTTGTCGATTAGGCGCACGTCGATTGGGGTGAAGGTGATCGTTTCGAACGACAGGAATGGAGCATTTTCAGTGCTTTTGTCGCTTTCTTTGACCACCAGCAAGTTTTCAATACGGATACCGTGGCTGCCTTCAAGATAGTAGCCGGGCTCGTTTGAGATGATGTTGCCCACTTCAAGCGGCGAATGATTGCGTGGGGAAACCCCACACGGACCTTCATGCACGCCCAAAAATGCGCCTACACCATGCCCCGTGCCATGATTGTAGTCCAAGCCTTCTGCCCACAAGAACTGACGGGCAAGTACATCCAAATGTGTGCCGGTCGTCCCTTTGGGGAAAGTTGCAACGCTTAAGGCAATCATGCCTTTGAGCACCAACGTGAAGTGCTTTTTTTGTTCGCTTGTGGCCGGGCCGGTCGCCATGGTGCGGGTGATGTCGGTGGTGCCTTCAAGATACTGGCCGCCGCTATCCACCAGCATCAATTCGCCCGGCACTAAGGTCCTGTCACTTTTGTCGGTCACCCGGTAATGGCAAATCGCGCCATTTGGGCCAGATCCGGAAATGGTTTCAAAGCTAATGTCGACCAACGAATTGGCTTGTCGGCGAATTTGCTCGAGTTGCTTGACGATCGCGATTTCGGTGAGTTCACCCTTTGGCGCTTCAGCGTCTAGCCACGAAAGGAACTTGGCCATCGCGGCGGCATCAGTGCGTTGGGCTGATACCATGCCTTCGATCTCTGTTGCGTTTTTACGTGATTTGATGGCCAAAACGGGATCGGCTTCATTCAACAACTCACCATTTGCTTCAATAACAATGTTGGAGAGTTTTGATGGGCAAGTGTTGCCATCCATCCAAATTGTTTTGTTGCCAGCAAGTCCCTTAAGATCGCTTTCAAGGGTGCTGATGGGGCAAAGGGTAACTGCATCGCCCAACTCTGCACTTAGAACCGATGTGATCTTTTCAGGTTGCACATATAGTTTTGCGGTGCCTGATTTTTCAATTGTCGCAAAGCCCAGCGTAACTGGCGTATTGGGGATATCAGACCCCCGGATGTTGAACAGCCAGCAAAAGCTATCAGGCAGGGTGAGCACCAACGCGTCTGCGTTACGCTCTGCAATGGTTTTGGCAAGATCTGAGATTTTGTCGGCAGCAGACTTTCCGGTTTGTTCCAACGAAAGCGTAAAGATTTTATCTGTTGGTGGGGCTGGTCGGTCTTGCCAGATCTCATCGACCAAATTGGTGCATTCGACCAATTCGATCTCAGACTTTTTCAGCGCATCGCGCAAGGTCTCGATGGCGTTGGGGGTGTGTAACCAGCCATCAAAACCCACGCGTGCGTTTGTTGGCAGGGCGTCTGCCAACCATTTTTGGGCCGCGTCTGGTTTCATTTCAACGCATTCAACCGCGTCTGTATCTGTTTGGGCGGGCGCTTGAATGGTGTAGCGCCCATCAACCACAAGCGCTGCGCGATCTTTGGTGACAATGGCATAGCCCGCAGAGCCGGTGAAACCAGTCATGTAGGCTAGACGTTCGTCGCCGGCAGGTACATTTTCGCCCCTGTGCGCATCGTCACGTGGGATCAAAAAGGCATCTACATTGGCGCTTTCCATCGCAGCACGAAGGTGCGCCAGTCGAGGTTTCACCAGAGATGGATCAGCTTTTTCATCAAATTGTTGAAATTGGATTGAGCTGTCGTTGTTGAACATGCGGTACGTTATCCTCTAGATCGCATTTTTGGCGCGTCGAAATTTTTGTGCATCGAAGATGCTTTAAGCAACCAAACAGGAGATAGAAATGGCAAATCCATTAGCGTTCATGTTTGGTCTGTTTTCTTCGATGATGAAGTCTCGGGCCAAAGCAGTTGATCGCGATATCGATCATTTTGCAGAAGTTGAACATTATGACACCAATCGAAATCGCTCTTTGTGAAGCTGGTGTAAACTGCCAACACTGGCCCAAGGGGGTCCTTATTTGTTTGTTCGCGCAATGATTAAGTTCGTTGCGCGTTTTGTTTTCTCCAACGAAAAGTTGTGCCTTTTTTCGGTATGCTGAAAACGCATGGCTGTGGTGCGGTTCTGCCTCTACCTAAATTTTTTTACATGGCTACATTGGTTTCAAGAATTCAAAAA
This sequence comes from Maritalea porphyrae, assembly GCF_027213965.1. Taxonomy (GTDB): domain Bacteria; phylum Pseudomonadota; class Alphaproteobacteria; order Rhizobiales; family Devosiaceae; genus Maritalea; species Maritalea porphyrae_A. Next base: position 147,739 of record NZ_JAPWGX010000003.1, read on the forward strand.
AGCAACCCCACTTTTGGTTGAAATTGTAGGAGACGAGAATGGCACAGACAGTTGGTTTTTTCCGCGGCGTAGTAGACGCAATGGTTTCATCACGCAGCAAGCATGCAGATCGTCAAGTTGCGAAGTTTTTGAAAACCCACGGACATGATGCGATCAACAATGATCGTATGAACGGATTTTGATTTTAGGCGCTTTCGCCTTGCTCTTTTAGGATACACAAAATGGCTAAAACTGGTTTCTTTCGCAACGTGATGGACGCGATTGTAACATCACGCAGCAAACATGCAGAGCGCGAAGTTGCTCGCTTTGTTGAAACACATGGCTACCGCAATTTGCTGAACGAAGATCGTTCACGCAACGGCTTCTAAGGTTTAAACCTTAAGCTTGACGTTGCAATCTCAGGATTGTCCAATCGCCCTTTTCGACTTGTTCGAGAAGGGCGATTTTGTTTTCTGCATAGGCTTCAATAACGCTATTTGCTTGGCGATTCAAAAGTCCTGCCAAAACCACAATGCCATCAACTTTTGTGTGTTTGGCAATGTCTGGTGCTAATTCGACCAATGGGCCAGCCAAAATATTGGCCAGCACCAAATCAAACGGGCCGCGCTGCTCAAAGATCTCGTGATCCATGCCAGTTGATACCGCTGTTTCGATCATGTCCTTTACGCCGTTAATTTGCGTATTTTCAATTGTGACTTCAATCGCTTTGGCGTCAATGTCGGTGGCCAGCACGTTGTTGTTGAACCGTTTTGCTGCCGCGATGGCTAAAATACCCGTGCCAGTACCCAAGTCCAAAATCGTTTCAGGCTGCACACCAGAATTTGCAATCAATGAAATGGCTTCAAGGCAGCCCGTTGTGGTTTCATGGTGTCCGGTGCCAAAAGCTTGGCCCGCGTCAATTTTAATGGCGATTTTATCATCAGGATTTGGCGCCTCAACATGACTGCCGTGGACAAAAAACTCGCCCGTATCGATTGCTGACAAACCTTCAAGAGAATGGGCCACCCAATCTTTGTCTGGCACTTTTGCCAGTGTAAATTCAACCGTGCCGTTCAAAACCCGCTGCGCAAGTTCGTTAAAGCGCGCAATGTCTGGTTTTTGATCACATGTGGCTTCAAATACCCAATCACCATCAGCATTTTCAAATGCCGAAGCGGACAAGGCCAGTCCGTATTCTTCCATCACTGCATCAGCCAGCGCAAATGCATCTTGTTTAGACATGGGGACGGTGATTTGTTCTAGGGTCATTTGATTGGCCTTTATGCCCGCTTGATAAAGCTTTCGAGGACTTTTTTGCGCCCTACAGAGGGAAAGTCAATGGTGAGTTTATTGCCATCGACACTGGCCACAATGCCTTCGCCAAATTTAAGGTGAAGGGCTTTGTCGCCTTGTTTAAAGCTTGATGAGGATGAGCTGACAGAGCCAGAACGTGCGATTAGCTCACCTTCAATCGTCGGGCCTCGATCTGTGCCACGGGATTTGTGCTGTTTTTGCGCGCGTTGCCAGCCCGGTGTTTCATAAACACTGTCGAACGGATCGCGGTTATCGAATTTTGAGGCTGTGTTGCGGCCACCATAGTTGTAGCCGCCATAACTTGAACCTGTGTCTTTGACTTCAACGGCGTCTGCGGGCAATTCGTCCAAGAAACGAGAGGGGATGCAGGTTTGCCAAAGGCCGTGGATGCGGCGGTTTTGTGCGACCGTCAGTTTGGCGCGTTTTTTGGCGCGGGTAATCCCGACGTAGGCGAGGCGACGTTCTTCTTCCAATCCCGTCTTGCCGCTTTCATCGAGCGAGCGTTGATGGGGGAACAGGCCTTCTTCCCAACCGGGCAAAAACACGGTGTCGAACTCAAGGCCCTTCGCCGCGTGTAATGTCATGATGGAAACGGCATCGTCTGAGCCATCGCCGCTATCGCGGTCCATCACAAGGGAAACGTGTTCCAAAAATCCGCCAAGTGTTTCGAACTCTTCCATGGAGCGAATGAGTTCTTTTAAGTTTTCAAGCCGACCTGGCGCGTCCGCTGAGCGGTCGTTCTGCCACATTTGAGTGTAGCCGCTTTCGTCCAAAATGGCTTCAGCCACTTCTGCGTGGGGCTGGTTTTGCAACCGGTTGGCCCAATCGTCAAACTGACTGATCAAAAAACGCAAGGTTGAGCGTTGTTTGGGCTTTAATTCGTCGGTTTCAATCAGATCGCGCGTGGCTTGGATCATTGGCACGTTGGCCGCCCGTGCTGCATCGTGCAGCAAGCGGATGGTGGCGTCCCCCAAACCCCGTTTTGGCACATTGACGATCCGCTCAAACGCCAAATCGTCAGCTTGCTGTGCGGTGGCACGCAAATAGGCGAGGGCGTCGCGAATTTCTTTGCGCTCGTAAAAGCGTGGTCCGCCAATAACGCGGTAATTGAGGCCCAGTTTGATGAACCGTTCCTCGAACTCGCGCATTTGGAAAGACGCGCGTACAAGGATCGCCATGGAGTTGAGCTGATGGCCTTGGCGTTGGAACTGTTCGATTTCTTCGCCAATGTGGCGGGCTTCTTCTTCAGAATCCCAAACAGAGGTGACACTGACCGGATCGCCTTCTTCGCCCACATCCGTCTGCAAGGTTTTGCCCAAGCGATCTTCATTGTGCGAAATTAAGTGCGATGCAGCACGTAGGATTTTTGAAGTGGAGCGATAATTGCGCTCTAGGCGGATAACTTTTGCGCCGGGGAAGTCTTTTTCGAACCGCAGAATGTTATCAACTTCAGCGCCGCGCCAGCCGTAAATTGATTGGTCATCATCACCCACCACACAAACGTTGGAGTTGCCTTGCGCGAGTAGGCGCAACCACAAATATTGGGCGACGTTTGTATCTTGATACTCGTCCACCAGCATGAATTTAAAGCGGCGATGAAATTCTTCGAGCACCGTTGGATTGTCTTTGAGCAAGCGAATGCATTCAAGCAACAGATCGCCAAAATCAGCGGCATTGAGGGTTTTTAAGCGCGCTTGGTAAGCGGCGTAAAGCTTTGCGCCTTTACCATCTGCGAATGCGCCTGCATCAGAAGCGTCCAATTGTTTGGGCTGTAAGCCTTTGTTTTTCCACCCATCAATCATGTGCGCCAGCTGGCGAGCGGGCCAGCGCTTTTCATCGACATTTTCAGCTTGTAAGAGCTGCTTTAACAGCCGGATCTGATCGTCTGTATCAAGAATGGTGAAATCAGACTTTAGGCCCACCAGTTCGGCATGGCGGCGGATGATTTTTGCGCCGATGGAGTGGAACGTGCCAAGCCAAGGCATGCCTTCAACCGAGCCGCCAACGAATTTTGCAATCCGCTCTTTCATTTCGCGGGCCGCTTTGTTGGTAAAGGTTACCGCAAGGATTTCGTGGCCGCGCGCACGGCGTGTCGCCAGAATATGTGCAATCCGCGTGGTCAATACGCGGGTTTTACCGGTGCCCGCACCTGCCAGCACTAGTAGCGGTCCGTCGATGCTTTCAACAGCATCTTGCTGTTCAGCGTTCATACCCTCAAGATAGCGCGGTGCGCCGCCGCCAAACTGCGACGTAATCGGTCCTGGTTGTGAACTGGGGGCTTTGCCCGGCCTTGCAATCATTACGTGCGCTCGAATCTCGTTTTGTTCTTTATAAGTCACCTGCAAATATTTGTATATGCGGAGGTGAAGTTAGATTTGTCATCTCAATGTAGCATTGGGACCCTATTGGCAAGGGCGATTTAGCTCACAACCAAGGGACTGCTCAATCATGAAACCTTCACACTTGCTTGGCGCATTGGCGTTTAGCGCGGTCAGCATAACGGCTTTAAATGCAGCTGCTGCGCCGCACTTCAACCGTATCTCTAGTTTTCCAGTGGCCAGCAATATTCCCGCTGATATGGACGCAAAAAGCGTTTCATCATCTGAAATTATTGCTGCGACTGAAGACGGCATGACATTGATTTATTCAGATAGCCCTTTGGGCGGCATTGGCTTTGTGGGTATTGCTGACCCAAAAGCGCCGGTTGCACAGGGTTTTTTGGCGTTAGACGGTGAACCGACATCGGTTTCGATTTTGGGCGGAAAAGCGTTTGTTGGCGTCAATACTTCTGAAAGCTACGTTGCGCCATCGGGCCACTTGGCGATTGTTGATATTGCCTCAAAAACGGTAACGGCCTCTTGCGATCTTGGCGGTCAACCTGACAGCGTTGCGGTTTCTGGTGACGGGTCATTGGTTGCGGTGGCGATTGAAAATGAGCGCGATGAGGATTTGAACGAAGGGGAACTTCCTCAATTGCCAGCTGGCTTTGTCACTATCTTTGATATCGCGAATGGAGTTGCTGATTGTAGCAGCAAACGAGTTGTCGATCTTGCTGGGTTGGCCTTGATTGGCGCATCTGATCCTGAGCCAGAGTTTGTTGATTTCAATTCGATGAACGAGATCGTTGTTTCTATGCAGGAAAACAACCATTACGCGATCATCGATGGTGCAACTGGTGTGGTTAAAAACCACTTCTCAGCTGGTGCTGTTGATCTGACGTTTATTGACGTTGAAGAGGAGCGCGCGTTTACATTTGACGGGGCGCAAACCCAACGTCTGCGTGAGCCTGACGCGGTGAAATGGCTTGATGATAATCGCTTCGTGGGCGCCAACGAAGGTGACTATAACGGCGGTTCACGCAGCTTTACGATCTACAATAAAGATGGATCTGTTTCATTTGAATCGGGGACTTCTTTGGAGGTTCTTGCGGCGCGTGCAGGTCACTATCCCGAAAAGCGCTCTGGCAACAAGGGTGTGGAACCTGAGGGGCTAGCAACGGGCACATTTGGCGATCAAAAGTATTTCTTTGTGCTGCTTGAGCGGGCTTCGCTTGTGGGGGTTTATAAAGACACAGGTGCAGAGCCAGAATTCGTGCAGCTTTTGCCATCAGGCATCGCCCCAGAGGGTGCGTTGACCATTCCTTCGCGCAACTTGTTTGTGTCAGCAAATGAAGCTGACTTGATAGAAGATGGTGGCGTGCGTTCACACGTGATGATTTATGAATTGCAGGACGCGCCAGCAGCTTACCCGCAAATCATGTCTGAAATGGCAGATGAGAACACACCAATTGGCTGGGTTGCTTTATCGGGTTTGGTGGCAGATGCACAAACACCGGGCAAGCTTTACGCCGTGAATGACAGCTTTTTGCGTGCTCAACCTTCAATCTATGAGATTGATGCAACATCAAAGCCGGCAAAAATTGTTAAACGCATCGGTGTAACGCGTGATGGCGCGCCAGCACAAAAGCTTGATCTAGAAGGCATTGCGCTGGACGGAAATGGCGGGTTCTGGTTGGCTTCTGAAGGACGTACGGATCGTTTGATCCCACATGCGATTTACAACGTGAATGCCAAAGGTGAGATCAAAAAAGAAGTGCCGTTCCCAGCTGAATTGCTTGCTGTTGAAAAGCGTTTCGGTTCTGAAGGCATTACAGCGGTTGGATCTGGCGATGAGATGGTGCTGTGGATCGCCATCCAGCGTGAATGGCAAGACGACCCAAAGGGCCAGGTCAAGTTGGTTTCTTACAAGCCTTCAACAGGCGAATGGGGTGCGGTACGCTATCAGCTTGATGCAGGCGAAAAAGGCTGGGTTGGTCTTTCTGAGATTACTGCGCACGGCGATTATGCTTATGTGATTGAGCGGGACAATCAAATCGGCGCAAATGCGAAAATCAAAAAGCTATATCGTGTGAAGCTTGCCGATTTGCAGCCAGCGGCCCTTGGTTCAGACTTGCCTGTTGTTGCAAAAGAACAAGTGCACGATTTTGTTCCAAACCTTCAGTCTTTGAATGGTTATGTTCAGGACAAAATTGAAGGCTTTGCCATCGATGCGTCTGGCGAAGGTTTTGCGATGACCGACAATGATGGTGTTGATGATCATTCGGGTGAAACATTGTTCTTTTCGATTGATAAAATGTAATTAGTCGCAGAGAGTTTAATCTGTGAAATGCCCGGGCCCATTGGTTCGGGCATTTTTGCGTGCGGTGCTGAAAAACGGATGAACCTTGAAACTGGGACCAGTCGCGCTATGTTTGTAAGGCAATCAATTGCAAACATAGTCTATGGAGCCTGAAATGAAAGCCGCGGTTTGCCGCAAGTTCGGCGCTGCCGACAATGTCAAAATTGAAGAAATGCCTAAGCCCGTGCCCAAAGCGGGCGAGGTTCTGGTGAAGGTTGTTGCATCCACCGTTGATATTGCCGATGTGCGGGTGCGGGCTATTCGGGTGCCCAAAGGCCTTGCCCTTCCAACGCGATTGGCCATGGGGCCTTTTAAACCCAAATATCCGGTGCTTGGCTTGCAATTGTCTGGCGTGGTGGAAGCGCTAGGCGAGGGCGTGACCTCTTTTAAAGTTGGCGATGAAATTGTTGGCTCGTCAGGTTTTAAGTTTGGTTGTCATGCGGAATATGTTTGCCTTGAAGCAAGCGGTGCTATTGCGAAAAAGCCCGAGCAATTGAGCCACGAAGAAGCAGTTTCAGTGCTTTTTGGTGGCGCGACAGCAAAAGCCTATTTTGATGCGGCTGGGCTTAAGAAGGGCGATAAGATTTTGATCAATGGCGCGTCGGGCGCAGTGGGCGTGGCGGCGGTAACCCTGGCCAAGCATTTGGGCGCGCATGTGAGCGCTGTGTGCAGCGGCAAAAATGCAGAACTGGTGACTTCGCTTGGTGCCGACAAAGTGATTGATTACACCAAAGCGGACTTTAAATCGTCGGGCGAGAAGTTTGATTTCATCATGGATAATGTGGGCAATGCCCCGTTCAATGAAATTGAGCATCTGCTTGAGCCGGATGGAAAATTGCTGGTGGTGATTTTCAAAAATGGCTGGGAAATGATCAAAAACAGCTTCAACAAACGTGCGCTACTATTGAGTGGTGAGGATGAAAAAGACGTTATGTCTGGAAAAATGTACAATGAATTGATGAGCTTAACTACCCAAGGGGCGCTGAAACCCGTAATCGATGCTATCTATCCGCTTGCCGATATTGTGGCTGCGCATAATCACGTGGATACGGGCCACAAGGTTGGTTCGGTTGTGGTTAGGATCGGATCTTAGCATTTTGAGTTATGCGCGCATTGGCAGTGCTGTCTGTTTTAGATTTTAGGCCGATAGGCGAAAAGTCGGGCCTTTTTAAAAAGACCCGACTTCAAACTCACTAACCAATTGGCATGCCGTCTTCACGCCACACGGTGACTACAGAAGAGCGCGGTTTGCCTTCGTTATCTGGCCAAGACCCACCCGGGTGCTGAACGCCAACAAAGGCAGTTCTTTTGTCTGAAGACCAGCAAAGACCTGTCACTTCCGCGCCGTAAGGTACGGTCATGAAACGGGCGATTTCCCCGCTTTCAGGGTCACCAACCAGCATTTGGTTGTTGCCCATACCTTCAAATTCTTCCTCGTTTTTGTAATTGCCGTCTGTTTGTATCCACAGCATACCATCAGAAGAAAACGCCATGCCATCAGGGGAGTTGAACATGTTGCCTGTGTTGATGTTGGCAGAGCCAGAATATTCATTGTCATAGACAGTGGGGTTGCCCGCCATCACGTATAGATCCCAAGAAAAACGATCGTGGGCGTGGTTTTCTTGCTCAGGTGTCCAACGAACGATTTGGCCATAATTGTTGGTTTCGCGCGGGTTTGGACCGTTTGCGGCGGTGTCATCACCGCCAGCGTTGGGCTTTACACCCCGGTTCTTGTTGTTTGTAAGTGCGCAGTAAGCCTCTGCTTTGAGTGGGTTTGCAGCAACCCATTCCGGGCGATCCATTGTCGTTGCGCCCACTGCAGAAGCTGCCATCCGGGTGAAACACAAGATTTCAGCAGCGTCCATTCCTGTGGTTTCAGGGGTCAAAGGCAGCCACTCGCCGGTTTGGTCATCGTTGAATTTGGCCACGTAAAGCGTGCCCTCATCAAGTAAGCTTTCTGTTGGACCACCGGGCGTATATGTCTGAGTTGATACATAGCGGTACAAGAATTCACCGCGTTCATCGTCGCCCAAATAGACAACAACCCGACCATCTTTTGCATGCACCATTTCAGCGTTTTCGTGTTTGAAACGGCCAAGCGCTGTGCGTTTGATTGGCACAGATTCTGGGTTTTTGGGATCGATTTCAGTGATGAAACCATGACGATGCGGTTCGTTTGGTTCATTTGAAATATCGTAGCGGGGGTCAAACAATTCGTAAGCGTAGCGGCCTTGCCCGCCGATGCCGTAGCGTGAATAGCCTTCGCCTTCGGGTTCTACCCCGGTTGCTCCAAAATAGCCGTTGAAGTTTTCTTCGCACGTTAGGTAAGTGCCCCAAAGCGTTTTGCCAGAACCACAATTGTTCATTGTACCTTTGACCAGTTTGCCTGTGGGGTCTGCTTTGGTTTTGACCAACGCGTGTCCAGCCAATGGCCCTGCCAAAGTCATTTCTGTTTCGTGGGTAATACGTCGGTTGTATGGGCTATCCAATACCACTTCAAACCCTGCGCCTGTGTCGGCAACTTCCATCACGGTGACACCTTGCAGGTTCTTCAACAGTTTCACTTCGTCAGCGGTTTGTGGCACGCCTTCAGAGGCTTCGGGCAGGTTGATTTTAGGGTTCACATATTCAGAGTTCACGGCGATGATTTGACGACCATCAACTTCAAAATGCTCCATGCCGTCGGTGTTTTCCCCGAACACCCGATCCGACATATCAACCGGTACGCCTTGGGTGGCAGAATAGGCGTCTTTGGCGTCTGACCAAAGAGGATCGCCCCAGCGTACCAAGACTTTTGACTGGTAGCCGTCAGGTACATGAATTGCAAAATCTGTTGCAATATCAATCGGTTTGAAAGCAAATCGGCTGGCTTCTTGAGCCAAAGCGTCTTGTGTGTTGGAGAATAAGCCTGTGCCAAACACCGCTGCACCTGAGCCGAATGCAATTGCACCACCCAGGAAACCGCGGCGCGATATGGCGCGCTCAACTACGGCGTCAAATTGGTTGGAAACTGGCCGCGGATCGCGGTGCTCATCAAAGTCGTCCCATGAAAGATCGACCAAATTTTTGTCGGCCACGTTTGTGTCCCCCTGTTGCATAACGTCAATTGCCCAAGGGCCGGTAGTTGCCTTGGGATTTTGCAACAGATAGAGCCACGTCGTCTCAAATCGGTGACATCTGTATGAAGCTTTTATAACGCTTTTTGCTCAAAGGTGTTCTTCGCGACTTTGTTCCACTAGGGCTTTGTTGAAACTCGATAATGCATCAACATGGGTCACCCATCCCACTTGTCGCATGCGCTTGCCGGTGCCTTGCATCACGGGCAAGCATTCTTTGTGGGTTGCATCAAATGCGCGTAGGGCGTTTTCCAAAGTGTCATTGGATTTCAGCCAGGGTTCGCCTGACAGTATGTCGAATGGTTCTTCTTCGCCATCTTTGTCAAATGGCTTCATGAAATCGCGCACTTTGAAATATTTAACAAAGTGCTTGTGTGGCCCTTCTTCAAGCATGATGCCGCGCGTATAGAGCTGCCAGTAGAAAAATGAGCGCCCCATGACTGCTTGGCTGATGCCGGTTGAAATTGAAACCGCAAACAACAAAGCAATTGAAAAGGCAAAACCGCCCGTGAGTTCAAATATCATCACCGTTGTAGAGATTGGTGCGCCGAGCACGGCTGCGGCCACGGCCCCCATGCCAATTATGGCGTAAAGCGCTTCGGATGAAGCCAGCTCAGGGAACACACTTGCCGCCATAAGGCCGAATGCACCACCTGTCATCGCGCCGAGATAGAGTGAGGGCGAGAAAATACCGCCGCCCATTCGAGAGGCCAGGGTGATGGATGTGGCTACCGTTTTTGCGATAATTAGCGCCAACATGGTTTGCAAGGACCAGTGGTTTGTTAGAGCCGAGTCGGTTGCCTCATAGCCAACCCCCAGGATTTGTGGGAACGCGAGCGCGATGAAACCAACGGCGGCGCCACCGATGACGGGGCGCAAGTAGGCTTTGATTTTGAAATGGCGTGCTATCCAGTCGCCGCCAATAAGGGAGGATTGGAAGCAGATTGCAACGATGGCGCATGTTACGCCGAGCAAAGCAAAAGCTGGAATTTCCCAATAGGAGGTGATTTGAAAGTCTGGCACCAGAAATGCTGGGTTATCACCAAACCAGGCGCGTGACATGGTTGAGGCGATAACTGAGGCAATAACAACTGGCACAAATGCGGACATCGCAAAATGCCCAAGAATGACCTCGTGTGCAAACAATACCCCTGCGATTGGCGCATTAAAGCTTGCCGAAATGGCGGCTGCTACACCACAACCAAGCATGATCCGGCGGGCGGACGGGGGCAGCTCGAAATAGCGGAATAAGGCTTTTGACACAGCCGCTGCGAAATAAACGACAGGTCCCTCGCGCCCGGCGCTGCCGCCAAAGCCAAGCGTGATAAGAGAAATTGCAGTGCCCACAATCGCTTCTTTGAGCGATAGCTTTTTCCCGTCGTGTGCGCGTGCTTCAATAACATCGGCGACACCGCCATATCGGGAGCGTGGGCGGAAAAATAAAATGATGCCAATAATGCCACCAGCCAAAATTGGTCCGCCCATAGTGAACCACCATGGGAGTTGTGCAAGTCGGTCCAAGATGCGTTCAGAGGTTGTTCCGATCCACAAGAACTGGAGCCATCCGATCATGGAGCGAAATAGAATCGCCACAATACCGCCGGCAAGGCCTGCACCGATTGATAATAGCCACATTTTGGGTTGTTGGGCGGCCTGAAACGAGGCCAGATGGGGTTGCACCCAACGGTGGACGACACGATAAATTAGACGGGCGTTTTTTGCCATAATCTTGCGCGATCCCCCTTAAAACCGCACTTGAACACCCTTCGGTGATAGGCCCGTTTGGCGTACTAGTGCAAGGGTAAATGGGATAAAGGTGTGATTTCAAATGCCAAATTGCAGATTTTACGACAATTTGGGGTGACGAATGATACGCAAACGCATAGGATTTTGCATGGTTCCAGAATTGCTGCGGTCAGTTCGTTGTTAAATCGGGTTTATATAGTAATTGGTGTTGTTCTCATATTGCTGCTCACGGCAGCATTTGTGGTGCCGCGTCTTTATGACTGGTCGCCTTATCGCCAGCGAATGGAGCAAATAGCTTCTGATGCGTTGGGGACAGATGTTCGGATCAATGGCGATCTTTCGTTCGTCTTATTGCCACAACCACAAATGGTCATGTCTCAAGTGGCTGTTGGACCAACCGACTCTCCGATATTGCAAATTGAACGTGTTGATGCACATTTGGCGCTGATGCAGTTCTTGCGCGATCAATATGATGTGCAAAAATTGGTTTTGGATACCCCATCATTCCATTTGCGTATTGCCCAAGATGGTGGATTAGAACTGCCCTTGGCACTGGCGCAAAATGGTGGGCGTGACAATGTTGCGATTGAAGACGCGCAAATCATCAATGGTTCGTTTTTGCTTAGCGATACCCGCGCCGATGAACATTGGATGGTGGAGGGCGTAAAAGGTAAATTAAGCGCAGCGGCCATGCGCGGGCCGTTTGAGTTTACCGGATCAGGACGGTTGGAGGAAAACGAGTTGGCGCTTCGTATCAACACTTCAGATCTGAATGAGCGCGGTGATATCCGAATAAGCACTTTTGTTTCGCCATCCGATAAATCATTTTCGCTGTCCACAGAGGGTTTATTAACAACCGCATCGTTGTCTCCATTTTTTGATGGCGAGTTGACCTTGCGCATTACGCCGCAAAATCTGGCGGAAAACGAAGTGCGCGGCGACATGATTTTGGATGGCAAGGTGCAATTGTCCCCGGATCGCTTCAAGTTGACCGAGTATACGCTGCAGCCAGACGAAAACCGGGCGGGCACCCGTTTGACGGGGGCGGTGGATGTGCGGCTTGGTGAAAATCGAGAATTTGATGTTGTGCTGTCGGGCGGTGTTGTGCCTTTGCTCCCTGACGATGCGCTAAGTGCAACGGCCGACGACCCTTATGCACTTGTGTCTCTGCTTTCCCAATTACCCGCGCCGCCGGCGCTGGGCAATGTTTCGGGCCATGTGTCCGTTGATGTAACAGAATTGGGCCTAAAGGCATTGGGCCTTAGAAATGTTTTGCTTGATGCCAAAACAGATGGTCAAAATTGGACGGTAGAGAGCTTTAGCGCAAAATTGCCCGGTGACACTTTGCTTAGTCTGTCTGGCGAGTTGATAAGTGCCCAAGGGAACGCCGCGTTTGATGGCAGGTTTTCGATGGAAACCGAACGGTTGGATGCTTTGGCTCGTTCGTGGCGTGCTTTTGGTGAAACAAACCCCTTGTTTGGCGCAAAAGCGAGCTTGGTTGGTGATGTGGACTTCTCCAATTCGGGCGCCACTTTTTCAAACCTCAATCTCAATCTAGATGGATTTGAGGCGACGGGAAAAGTGGACTGGCGCGAAGAGAATAAACGTCTGCTTTCAATCAATGCTGACTTTGGTGCCTTTGATGATTTGGCCACAGCACAACTTATCGGGTTGTTGCCTGATCCCAACCGACCAAGGAAGTTTAACAGCAGCTTTCCCATCGGTGCTTTTAGAGTATCGGCCCAAAGCATAGACATTGCCGGGCAACTGGCAAACGGTGTTCTGCTAGAGGGGCAATGGGATGAAAATGCGATAGATGTTGCCCACGTTAGAGTAGATGATATCGCGCACATCCGCATGGAGGGGCATGGTCAAATTGAAGGGCCGCTCAACCAACCGCGCTTAAGTGGCGCATTGCGCACGGATTTTCAGCCACAGGCCGACATTGGCGCCCTCTGGAGCGTCTTGCCGCTACCTAAGTTACATCCCTCTATCGAGCGTATCTTTTCTGCAAACCGTCCCGCCCGATTTGACTTTGAATTGACCGAGCCGGGCAGTGCGAATGAGCAAAAACTGATTTTGACCAGCAGTGCAGGCGAGTTGAGCATGAATGCTGATGTGGCGCTTAGCGCGGGATTAACCGGCGCATTTACGTCGCCAACAATTGGCTCATTTGAGATAAATGCTCCTTCTGCGAACTCGCTTTTCTCGCAATTGGGCATTGAGAGCGCTTTGTTCGACGATCAGCTTCCCGCCAAGTTGGAAGTTGAATACAAAGGAACAATTTTCAACAGTGTACAACTGACCGCCCTCTATTCAAGCGCTGAAGAGGCGTTGGGTTATCAAGGATCGCTGATCGTGAGTGATTTGGATCGGTTGCGTGGTACGGGTGAACTTCGAACGAAATTAAGCGACCCCGAAGGTTTTGCGGCGTGGGTGGGGCTGGAGAGTTTTCAAGTTCCAACTGTAAACGGCAAAGCCACTTTGAAATTTGTTGGCGCTGACGATATTGAGTTGCAAGACATCCAATTGCGCGCTGGTGATGAAGACGTGGCTGGCGCCATGCAGCTGCGCCAACTTGGCGATGTCAAAGTGATCACGGGTGATTTAAACATTGGCCGTCTGGACGTTAAAGCATTTGCCGCATTCCTTGGGGGCAATGCATCGACCTTGAAAACCGGGCAGCAAATTTGGCCCGATGGCCCCTTCAGCGTAAATGGTGATGCCCGTAATACAAGAGGGCGATTGCACGTTGAAACACCATTGTTGATGATCAACGGTGGCGTGTTGCTTACAGAAGCCGGATTTGATGTTTCTTGGACGAATGCAGAAAACCGCATTCGCAACCTTGTTGGTGCGCGTGGGCAGGGGGAAATTACTGCGGATATTTCTCTTTGTTGTCATGGCGGGGTTGCACAAAAGCAAGTTTCTGGCCGATTTGCTGTAGACGGGGTTTCGCTGGACGATATTTTCCCAGCAGCAGTTTCGCATCGTGTGTCGGGCCAACTGTCTGGTAGCGGTCAGTTCTCAGGCGCTGGTGAGGATTTTGCCAGTGTTGTGGCGAAATTGGGCGGCGAAGGTAGCTTTACCGTCATGGATGTCGCAATTGAAAATTTTGATCCCAAGATTTTTGAAAAAATCAATGCGGTCGAAAATGTACTTGAACTAGAGGCTGAACAGCTTGAGGCGCAGGTTTTGGCGGATCTTGAGGGCGCGCCCTATTTGTCAAACGGATTTGAGGGTATTTTCAGTCTTGCGGCGGGCAAAGTGCTGATCTCCAATGTGGCAATGGAAGATGAGCGCACACGCTTGTTTGGTGATGCGAGTTTAGCATTGGTGGATTTAGGGCTTGAGAGTGGCTGGTCGCTTACCCCAACCCAAAATATTGGCGATGGCTCAGTATTGGATGAAACCACCGGGCGGGTGGACGCTTTGATTTCTGGTACCTTAGATGCACCTATCTACAAAATTGATATTCAACAAATGGTTGATTCAATTCAGGTAAAGGCCTTCGAATTGGAAGTTGAGCGGCTTGAAAAACTAAGAGCTGAGCAAGAAGCGAGGGCGCTGGCGCAAGCGGAAGAGCAACAGCGTCGGATGGCAGAACAAGCTGCGCAATTGGCAAAAGAAGAGGCCGCAAAAGCGGCTGCAGTTGAAGCTGAACGGCAGAAGAAAAAAGCCGAGGCCGCAGCCAAAGCAGCGGCGGAAGCCGCTATCCAACAAGACACGAACTCAAGTATCGTTGAAGTTCCGCCCATCAACCCAGATGACCAGCCATTGCCCTTGCTTGATCTTGACGCCTTGTTTGATCCCAATGCGCCGTTTGATCCAAGCGCTACAGATCAGCAACTGCCTATAGATCTTATTGAGGGTGGGAATTAGTTTTGTTGGCTCTTGAGCGATCTGAGCACGGCTAGACGCAAAGCAGAGGCAAGGTTTTCGGTGTCACGGTTTTGATCAATTTGCTCGATCAATTGGGAAAGGGTTAGCGATTGCACTTTTGCTAGCGCATCAATTTCATCCCAGAACTCTTGCTCAAGGGCAACGCTTGTGCGATGCCCTGCAATTGTTAGAGATCGCTTTTTCATTTTGATGATCTAAGGCTTTTTGCGGAACGAATCGAGGCTAACGACGTTTTCTGTTTCGTCGTCATCATCGCCAGATTTTGCTTTGGCTTGATTGACGTCGTCTTCGTCGTCGCTATCATCAGCTTCTTCGATAGGGGCGGTGACGTCACCATTTTCATCCATAACGTCAAATTGTAAGCCAAATTGAACAGAAGGATCAAAGAAGCCTTTAATCGCAGAATAGGGAACAACAAGCAGTTCAGGCTGTCCGTCAAACGACAATCCAACTTCAAAACCGGTGTCGTTGATTTTGAGATCCCAATATTGATTCTGCAAAACAATGGTCATTTCATTTTCATATTGCTTAAGCAATTTTTCTGAAATGCGCACGCCTGGTGCCGTTGTAACAAATGAGATGAAGAAGTGATGTTCGCCGGGGAGCCCGGTTTTTCCAACCTCAGTAAGAACTTTGCGGACCACGCCGCGCAGTGCTTCTTGTGCTAAAACGTCGTAGCGAATGAGGTCTTCGGACATCGCTTTTCCCTATTTTTTATCGAATCCAATTCAAGACCATATCAGCCCTAAATTTGTTGCAATTGCAAGCGGATAGGTACCTGAAACTGGGGATGCAGTAAATATTGAGTGCAGGTTTCTGTTGCCAGGTACCTGCGAACCCCGCCTATACCCTGCTAGGAGTATAGGGCTTCAATTCGAGGTGTCGAACCGCATTACGCAGCCAAACGTGCCTCAGCGAAGTTGTCATTTGCAACTATCATAATGGCCCGATGCGGTGGTACCATGCCGAGCGAAAGCAAACCCTTTACACCCTCGTCGATCCTATTTCGCCCCCAAAATCCGTGCTTTAGCAGAGCATCAGATGTTTTGGTGGAGGCGCCGGGTACCGCCCCCGGGTCCGAATGGTTTATTACGATCGCGATTTATCGCCGTAGCTGTTTCCAGCACCTTCAATATAGGCGCGATTCCTAAAAATGCAATCCACAGCTTGCATCTAAATGACTTTACTTGCCGATTTTGTTGTGGAATCGTCTGGGTGGTGGGGCCATATAAATCTGGCCATTGGCGGCAAATTTGAGGGAGTAGTGTGGCGATGAGCAAGCACTTGGAAGAAATTCAGAAATATGATGCAAAGGCCGATGCGGCAATTGTGGACAAAATGGCTAAGACGTATCGTCTGGTGCTGAGCAAGCGCGACAGTGCATTTGTTGCAGCGAGTGATGAGAAAGAGTTGAAAACAGTGCGCGAGAATTTCTTGAAAAAGAAACTCGGCATGAAAGATAGCGACGACAAACTTGACGCCATTATTGCTGAAGTTGTTGAGGATATGAAAGCAGATCGTATGAAAGAACGTCTGACGTTTTACTATCTGTGCGCCAAAAAAGCAGGCAAATTGTCCGTATTCTCGTAAAAAACGTTTTGCGAACAAAAGCAATTGCGCGGCGCCCTGAGGGCGCCGTTTTTCTTCGCGGATTTGTGATGCACAGTTGAGATCACTGCTGTTCTTGTCCTGCTAATATGGGGAAGATCGACATAGGAGATTGGTCAATGGATCGACGTGCTTTTATTTCAACTGCTGTTGCGGCAACCAGTTTGATTTTGTTCTCAAACCAAGCGTTTTCTGCCGAAAAGTTTTTTACCGGCCTGCTTCCTGGTGTTGCCATTGGCGGATATGATGCGGTTGCTTATTTTTCGGCAGGGGAGGCAAAGCTGGGCGATGGCGCTTTTGTGACCAACTACGAGAATGCCGAGTGGCGCTTTGCGAGCCAAGAGAATCTTGATGCATTTCTTGCAGCGCCAAGCCAATATGCACCGCAATATGGTGGCTATTGTGCATATGCTGCTTCTAAAGGGGCGTTGGCAAAGGGCGATCCTGAAGCCTGGACAATCTATGAGGGCAAGCTTTACCTCAATTTCTCCAAATCTGTGCGGTCCATTTGGCAGCAAGATATTCCGGGACATATTGAAAAGGCGAATACGAATTTTCCCAAATTGCTTGAGACTTGGCCAAATGTCACGGAGTGGTAGGTCGATCATGGAAAGACTCAACGGTGGTTTGAGAATCATCTAATGTCGCTTTCATGCAGACCTATTTGAATTTACTCAGTCACGTTTTGGAAAATGGTGTTGATCGGGGCGATCGCACGGGCACGGGCACGCGCGGCGTGTTTGGCTATCAAATGCGGTTTGACCTGCAAAAAGGTTTTCCGCTGCTCACCACCAAAAAGCTTCACCTCAAGTCGATTATTCACGAGCTGTTGTGGTTTTTGATGGGCGAAACAAACATTGCCTATCTCAAAGAAAATGGCGTTCGCATTTGGGATGAGTGGGCAGACGAGAACGGTGATCTTGGTCCTGTTTACGGATCGCAATGGCGGTCTTGGCCGGCTGGTGATGGGGAAACCATTGATCAGATTGAACGGCTGATCGAGGGGATCAAAGAAAATCCAAATTCACGTCGGCACATTGTAAGCGCGTGGAACCCGGCCGAAATAGAACATATGGCCCTGCCGCCGTGCCATTGTTTGTTTCAATTCTTTGTGGCGGATGGCAAATTGTCCTGCCAACTTTATCAACGATCAGCGGACATCTTTTTGGGTGTGCCATTTAATATCGCTTCTTATGCGTTGCTCACCCACATGGTGGCACAGGTGACAGGGCTTGAAGTTGGCGAATTTGTGCACACGTTTGGCGATGCGCATATTTATCACAATCATTTTGAACAAGCGCGGCTGCAGCTTAGCCGTTCGCCAAAACCGTTGCCAACGCTTTTGATGAACAAGGAACGCACATCGATTTTTGATTTCCAGTTCGAGGATTTCTCTTTTGATGGATATGAAGCGCATCCTTCGATCAAAGCGCCGATTGCCGTATGAGCGGGGTTCCCATCGATGCGCTGTCAAAAAAGGTGGCATTGGTCAGCGATAGATATGCGAAGCGCTGTGATATCCGGCGCGACGATGATTGGTATGCGCTGAAATTGGTTGAAGAAGTTGGCGAACTAAACGCTGAATATTTGCGGCTGACAGGACGCGGGCGAACCAAGGGCAAAACTATCCCCCAAATTAGGGATGATCTGGGGGCCGAATGTGCGGATGTATTGGCTCATCTGCTGCTTTTTGCCCAAAACAACAATATCGATTTAGAAAAAGAGTTACGCGAAAAATGGTTCGTGTATTTGGACAAGAATGACCATGATTGAACCTAAAATTTCGCTGATTGCTGCAGTGCCCAAAAATCACGTTATTGGTGCAAATGGCTCAATGCCGTGGTATTTGCCGTCAGATTTCAAATTCTTTAAAGCGCAAACCATGGGAAAGCCCATGGTGATGGGCCGCAAACAGTTTGAGACCGTGGGTAAGCCTTTGCCCGGCCGAACCAATATTCTCGTTACGCGTCAAACGGGTTATCAGCCGGACGGGGTCATTGTGATCAATGATTTTGATGCAGCAATTGAACATGCAAAAGCTATTGCTGTTGCTGATGGCGTAGATGAAGTGATGGTGATCGGGGGCGGCGAGATTTATAAATTGGCCATGCCGATTGCGGACCGACTATATATAACGCATATTGATGCTGAGCCTGAGGGAGATGTTGTTTTTCCTCAAATTGACGATGGTTGGGCCTGTGTTGAAAAGCCCAAAGTTGAGCCGCACGAAAAAGATACGGCTCAATATGAGATTTCGGTTTACGAAAAAAGATAAAATTCGCGTTCACATTGATCCAAACGCGCGGTTTTCCTATATAACAACTACAGTTTAAATTAATCGAAGGGTTTCCAATGCCTTGGAACGAAAATAATAATGGCGGCCCGTGGGGCCAATCTCCCGGCGGTGGCGGTGGTGGTGGACCTCGACGTCCTAATGGGCCTCCAAAGCTTGAGGATATTCTTTCGCAAGGGCGCGATCAATTCAAAGGTGGTGTGCCGGGTGGCCGATGGGGCATTCTGGGCATTATTGTTGTTTTGATCGGTGTCTGGTTCTCTCAGGCTGTTTACACAGTTGAAGCGCAAGAAGTTGGCGTTGAGTTGCTTTTCGGTAAGCCAAAGGCTGAATTTTCCCAATCAGGTCTTCACTTCCATTTCTGGCCAATTGAGACGGTTGAAAAGGTCAATACAACGCAAAACCAAACTCGTATTGGTTCGGTGCGTGGCATTCGGTCTTCGCAAAGCGCTGAAGGCTTGATGCTGACTGGCGATCAAAACATCGTTGATGTTGCCTTCTCCGTTCTATGGCGCGTTGGTGATCCGTCTGATTATCTTTTCAATGTGCAAGACCCAGAAGGTACGCTTCGGGCCGCTTCTGAAAGCGCGATGCGTGAAGTGGTTGGTCGTCGGCCTGCACAAGACGTGTTCCGCGACAAACGTGCGGAAATCGCTTTGGAAGTAAGCACGATCACGCAAACCATTCTTGATAGCTATGGTACTGGCATCAACGTTATTCGTGTTTCAATCGAAGACGCGGCGCCCCCGACTGAAGTGGCTGATGCATTTGACGAAGTTCAACGTGCTGAACAGGATGAAGATCGTTTCCAAGAAGAAGCGCGCCAATATTCAAACACTCGTTTGGGCCAGGCACGCGGTCAAGCGGCGCAACTTCGTGAAGAAGCTGCAGCTTATAAAGATCAAATCGTTAAGCAAGCAGAAGGTGAAGCTGCTCGGTTCGTTTCGGTTTATAACGAATATGCAAAAGCTCCTGAAGTGACGCGCAAGCGTTTGTTCCTTGAAACAATGGAAACTGTGCTCGGCAGTTCAGAAAAAGTGATCATTGAAAGCGGTGCTGGTTCAGGTGTTGTCCCATACCTGCCGCTGCCAGAAATCAATGCGCGCTCTAACTCGAATGCGGGGAACTAATCATGAATAATCGTTTAGCAATTCTCGCCGTAATCATTGTTGCTGGTTTCTATGTGTTCATGTCGTCAATCTTTGTGTTGACTGAACGCCAGCAAGCAATTGTATTGCGCTTTGGTGAAATCGTTCGGGTTGAAAAAGAGCCGGGCCTAAATTTCAAAATTCCAACAGACTTTGTTGAAACTGTTCAAATAATCGACGATCGAGTAATTCGTTACGAACTTGACGATTTGCGTGTTCAGGTTAAGGGCGGCAAGTTCTATGTTGTTGATGCCTTTTTGACCTACAAGATTGTTGATCCGGTTCGCTTCCGTGAATCTGTATTTGGTCGAATTTCAACCGCTGAAGATCGTGTTGACACTGCGCTAGAAAACGCCCTTCGTGACGTTTACGGTTTGCGTGACTTTAACGCGGCTCTTTCTGAGCAACGCTCTGAGATGATGCGTGAAGTGCGCGACCAAGTGGAGCCTGCTTTGGCTACTATTGGCCTGGCTGTTGTTGACGTTCGTGTGACGCGAACTGATTTGACCGCACAAGTATCGCAACAAACCTATGACCGGATGAAAGCGGAACGTTTGGCAGAAGCGGCGCGTTTGCGCGCACGTGGTCAAGAGTTGGCCCAAACCCTTCGGGCGCAAGCTAACCGTCAAGCCGTTGAACTTGTGGCGACCGCACAACGTGATGCTGACATTCTTCGCGGTGAAGGCGAAGGTGAGCGAAACAATATTTTTGCCCAAGCCTATGGCAAAGACGCTGAATTCTTTGAATTCTACCGCTCAATGCAGTCATATCGTGAAGCGCTACAGAGCGATGGCACGACTATGGTTCTGTCACCAGATTCGGAATTCTTCCAGTATTTCCAATCTGATACGAAAAAGACGTCTACAGGGCAGTGATGCAAGATTTATTTGTAGCACTCGCATTGGCGATGGTTTTGGAAGGGCTGCTTTATGCAGCCTTTCCTGTTTTTATGAAGAAAACGATTGCAACAATCCTGCAATCGCCTGACGCGCAAATTCGTGTGATCGGGCTTACAACTGCAATTATTGGGCTTATTGTGCTATTTTGGCTCCGCCAAGGATAAAAGGGTCGCAAGAACCCTTGCTGCTGCGGTGCTGTTAGGGAGGGTTTTATGCCGATTTTGAAAGCATCGATGTGTTCGTGTTTGCGCATTTCGCTGGCGCTGGTTTTGGTGCTGGCGAGTGCGATGGCCACATTTGCCCGTGGCCCCGTTTCATTCGCGCCACTCGCGGCTGAATTGCAAGGTGCTGTGGTCAATATTTCTACCACCCACCTGATCAGCTCAAACGGGCGCGGTTTTCCATTTCCCAACGTGCCAGAAAGCTCGCCATTGCGCGAGTTTTTCGACAAATTGCAACCCAAGCAACCCCTTGAATCTGAAGAGCCGATTGAAAGCCGTTCGCTTGGTTCTGGTTTTGTAATCGACCCGGATGGGGTCATTGTAACCAACTTTCACGTGATTGAAGGCGCAACCGAGATTTTTGTCGCCTTCACCGATGGAACGCGCGTTGAAGCCAAGGTGATTGGTGCTGACGAGAAGACGGATCTGGCGGTGTTGCGCGTGGATGTTGGGCGCAAACTCAATTTTGTCGAAATGGGCGATTCCGATAAGGCACTGGTGGGTGATTGGGTGGTTGCGATCGGCAATCCGTTTGGATTGGGTGGCAGCTTGAGCGCGGGCATTGTATCTGCGCGCAATAGGGATATTCGTTCCGGACCTTATGATAATTTCATCCAGACAGATGCGGCGATCAATCAGGGTAACTCTGGCGGCCCATTGTTCAATATGGATGGTGAAGTTGTTGGCATTAATACGGCAATCATCTCCCAATCTGGCGGGTCATTAGGTATTGGGTTTTCAATCCCGATCAATCTTGCCAAACCGGTGATCAATCAATTGATCGAGTTTGGTGAAACGCGACGGGGCTGGTTAGGCGTTGAAATACAAGACGTAAACGATGATATTGCCTCTAGCCTTGGGCGACCCGACAATGCGGGTGCATTGGTTTCAACCGTTGTGCCCGGTTCTCCTAGTGAAGGGGTTGTTGAAGAAGGCGATCTGATTTTGACCTTTGATGGCAGGCCTGTGACCAAGATGCGTGACCTGCCGCGGATTGTAGCGGAGACAGCCGTTGGCAAAGAGGTTGTGGTTGGCGTGCTGCGGCGTGGAAAAGATGTCAAATTGAACATTACGCTTGGTCGATTGGAACCGGTTGATCTGTTCGCAGAAATTGAGGATTTGCCACCGGAAGAAATTCCGGCCAATGCGGATTCCTTGCTGGGGCTTACAGTTTCGGTTTTGAGCGACGAGCTGCGCGCGCAGTTTGCTATTTCTGGCCGCATAGACGGCGTCGTGGTGACCGAGGTCGAGCCAGGGTCTGATGCCGACGACAAGGGCATTCGGATTGGCCATACGGTGGTTGAAGTTAATCAACAGACGGTCTTTTCGGTCAAAGATGTGGAGACAATTGTTGGCACGGCGGCTGAAACGGGACGCGAAGTGATTTTGCTCAAGTTGGCGGACCCAACGGGTTCACGTCGCTTCGTTGCCGTGCGGCTCAACAAGTAACTAGATTGGCTTTCTCAAAGAATAGAGAACATGGGGCAGCACTTTGCTGTCCCGTGGCAATTGAGGGTGCTCAAAGTCGCGCAAAGGGTTGTGGATGAAGCCCAGCTTTTCCATCACTTTGCGCGAGGGCCAATTGTTACGATAGGTGATGGCAACGATTTCTGGCACATCAAAGTTGGTGAATGTATGGGCGATCGCGGCGCTTGCGGCTTCTGTGGCATAGCCTTTTCCCCAATATTGTTTGCCGAACAACCAGCCCGCTTCAACATCGCTTGGCCCAGGGACGTCATAAGGGATGCGGCCACAGCCTGCTAGGCCCAAAAGGGCACCATCGGATTTGCGCTCAACCGCCATCATGTGGAAACCGTGTTTTGCGAACCGTTCGGCGCAACGGCTTAGCCACAATTCGGCTTCTTGGCGTGTTTGCACATCGGGATAAAAGCGCATGACCTCAGGGTCCGCGGTGAAGCTGGCGAATGTGTCGGTATCGGCATCTACAAATGGCCGCAGGATAAGGCGTTCAGTTTCAATCATTGCCGCACTAAATCGGCTTCCTCATAACCTTGTAAATACAGCAAACCACTTAGATCCGAGTGATTGAATTGATATTGTGCCTCAGCGGCAACAATTGGTTTGGCGTGGATGGCAACACCCATGCCAGCGGCCCTGATCATCATCAAATCATTGGCCCCATCGCCAACTGCCATGGTGTCATCTAGCGACAGGTTTTGTTCGGCGGCGAGCTGCTGCAATTTTGCCAATTTCGTGTCTTTGTCGACAATTGGGCGCGCAACCGTTCCAGTTAAACGGTCGTCGTTGAATTCAAGTACGTTTGCCGTTGCTTCATCAAAGCCAATGCGTTTGCCGAAATAATCTGCAAACAGCGTGAAGCCGCCGGAGACGAGCGCTGTATATGCGCCGTGGGTTTTCATGGTTTGGATCAGCACTCGGCCACCAGCCGCATAGGAAATGCGTTCGCGGCGGACTTCTTTGACCTGATCAAGCGGCAGGCCTTTGAGCAAGCCAACACGTGCATCAAGCGCTTCTTCAAAGTCCAATTCGCCGCGCATGGCACGTTCGGTGATCTCTGCAATTTGCTCTTTGATGCCAAGCGCTGCGCCCAACTCATCAATGCACTCTTCGTTGATCATGGTTGAATCCATATCAGCGATCAGAAGTTTTTTGCGCCGGTTTAGGACCGGCACCAAATTGGCATCGACCTTGGTGTCACCAATGATGTCTCTTGCAATTTGCAACGATGCTGCAGCTTTTGGATTGATGAATTCAATCGCGATAGATTGGTGCAGCCAGTTGACGGTGCCGCCAATTTCAGCATGTATGGCGCGAACCAATTCTTCGTCTAATTTCGGGTTTGCCGGGTTAGTTGTAAGCACAAGAATCGACATGTCATTCCTTTAAAGGATACGTAAAATGGCGCAACGCGCATTGTTGATAGCGGGTCCTACCGCAAGCGGCAAGACAGCGATGGCGATTGAGCGTTCGGCGGAAGAGAAATCGCTGATCATCAATACTGATTCAATGCAGGTCTATGATGTGCTCAATGTCATTTCTGCGCGCCCAAATGCACAAGAAATGGCGCAAGCGGCGCACCGTATGTATGGCTATGTGCCACCGGTGACGCGGTTTTCAACCGGGGCGTGGCTGCGTGATGTTCAAGCATTGATTCAAGGCGAGGGTGCTAACTACGAGAAGCTTATTTTTGTTGGTGGCACAGGGCTTTACTTTGATGCGTTGATAAATGGATTCGCGCAGATACCCGACGTACCTCAAGAAGTGATTCAACAAGTTGAAGAGATGATTCAACCGCTAGATGCAGATCAGCGGGCCAAATTGTTGGCTCAAAAAGACCCCGCAATGGCGAAGCGCTTGCAAGCGCCTGATCCGCAGCGCGTTGCGCGGGCCATATCTGTCATGGAAGCTACAAACAAATCGTTAGCGCATTGGCAAGACGAGCCAAATGAACCTTCAATTCTTGAGGGCTTTGAACTTGAGAAAATTGTGCTCAATCCCGAACGCGATATTTTGCGCAACCGGATTGCAAAGCGTTTTGGTTTGATGATGCAAGCAGGTGCGATTGAAGAAGTTGAGGCGATCACAGCCCTAGGCCTTGATCCCACATTGCCCGCCATGCGTGCCATTGGGGTGCCGGAAATTTCTGCCTATTTGCGCGGCGATATGACACTGGACGAGGCGAGGGAGAAATCAATTATCGCCACGCAACAATATGCCAAGCGTCAACGCACGTGGTTTCGCAATCGCATGACGGACTGGCAGTGGGTTGACCCTTTGGCATAAAGACCTATTTTGGTTCGCACTTTGTCTAATGCAGCTATTTGGGTTGCGTAATCTTTCGGAACATTTCAATGCATTCTTTTATTGATAAGTGGCGGCGCTTGCCGCGGATCGCCTATATTTTTGGAGTATCGAACTTTGTAATTGCGGCTGGCGCATTTGTGATGCCGTTCCTTACATTGATGCTGACCAAGAAATTGGGCATGTCGACACTTGAGGCTGCGTTCTACGTCAATATTGTTTTCGTCGCCTATGTGCCCGCCACCATTTTGGGCGGCTGGCTGACCGATCGAATTGGACGCAAGACGGTTTATATTGGTGCCATTTGTTTGGAGATTTTGGCAACGGCTTGTGCGGGCTTTTATGCCAATCAGTTTGAGCTGATCTATTTTTTGTTTGCCATAGCTTTTATGAACGGGATGGTGAGCCCGGTGATGCAGGCTTGGCAGGCTGATTACTCAACACCAGAAAACAGGCAAATGGTTTTTGGCACGTCCTATTTCGGCTGGAACCTTGGTTTTGCTATTGGCCCTGCGGTGGCTGGATTGTTGTTCAACAACCACTTCCAATTGATGTTTTGGGGCGACGCCTTCACCACGTTTTGTGCGATGGTGTTGATCTTGTTTTTGTTGCCGCACGAAAAGCCAGAGCAAACAGAAACAGAAAGCCCGGAGCGAGAGGCCGAAAAAGCGCATGAAGGCGGCATGTGGTCCTTATTGCTGTCGCGCCCACGCCTATTGTTGTTTGCGCTTGTGGGTTATTTCTTAAACCTTATCTATGGGCAGATGGCGTTTAGCGTGCCAATCCATTTGGACGCAACCTTTGGGGCAGACGGGCCCGCCATATTTGGACAATTGTGGATGGTCAACGCTTTGATGGTGGTGGTTTTTACACCATTTGTTGCGGGCTTATCTGGACGGTATTCAACATATTTCAACATCGCAATTGCGGCGGTTTGTTATGGTATTGGATTTAGTCTTTTGGGCAGCACGAACAGTTTTATGCTCTTGTCCATGTCGATCGCAGTCTTCACCTTCGGTGAGGTGATGTCAGCAACCAATTCGCAAGCCCACATTGCCAATGAAAGTCCTAAGAACTTTCGCGGTCGGATGTCCGGCACGCTCAATCTGCTCATTGGCGCTGGTTATGGCATGAGCCCGCTGTTGAGCGGATTGTTTATCGATAAGTGGGGCATTGAAATGATTTGGCCCACTGTCTTTGGTATTGGTATGGTGTGCGCGGTGGCAATCTTGTTGATCAGGCCAAAGTCGGTTGTGGCAGCGTCTTAGCGCACATCAATTGGGATTGCGCCGGTAATGGATATCAATTCATCGGCGGTGGTTGGGAATACAGAGCGAGGGTGACCAGCTGCGGCCCAAATTTTGCCCAAATCTAAAAGAGTTTGGTCGATGTAGATGTTGACATTGCCCACTGCGCCGAGTGGTGAAACACCGCCGATTGCGAACCCTGTGTGGGTGCGCACAAAGTCGGCATCGGCCCGTCCAAGTTTTTCGCCTAATTGCCTGCCCACCCGACGTTCGTGGACGCGGTTGGCACCTGAAACCAGCAGCAGATAAGCTTTGTTCGTCTCTGCGCCCCTAAACACGAGGGATTTAACGATCTGCGCCACATCAACGCCGAGAGCGTCGGCTGCTTGAAGAGCCGTGTGGGCTAGCTCTTCAAGCTGCACGATTTCTGCCTTAGAGCCTGAGGCGCGCAGAACTTTGTCTACGCGCTTTTCGGATGCAGAGAGGTCGCTCATTTTACCTCAGCGATCTTGGCTAAAATGGCAGCATGTGAGCGAATGCCGCGTTGTAAGCATGTCAGCTCGTATTTTTCGTTTGGCGAGTGGATATTGTCGTCGGACAGGCCAAAACCAACCATCACGCTGTCCAGACCCAATGTTTCTTTGATTTGGCCAACAGCTGGGATTGAGCCGCCCATGCCGGTCAGTTTGGTCGGGTTGTCAAACTCATGATCCAGACCTGCTTTTGCCGCTTTTAGGTAGGGGCTATCAACAGGCAGCTTAACGGCTACACCTGTGCCGTGGTTTTTCAGGGTCATCGTGAAATCTTTTGGCAAGCGCTCTTTAAAGAACGCCTCCAAGTTTTTCAAAATGGCGTGCGGGTCTTGGTTGCCGACCAGACGGCAAGACAGTTTAAGGCTGGCTTTTGAGGCGATGACCGTTTTGTGGCCTTCGCCAATATAGCCGCCCCACATGCCGTTAACGTCGCAGGTTGGTCGCGCCCAAAGTTTTTCAAGCGCTGTAAACTCAGGCTCGCCCGCTGGACCCGACAGGCCAATTTCGCCGAAGAAACCAGCATCATCGTGCTTGAGCGCTGCAAGCTCGGCGCGTTCTTCTTGGGTGAGGGTTGGTACGCCCTCGTAGAAGTCTCTGATTTGGACTTTGCCGTTTTCATCATGCAATTGCGCGACGATTGAGGAGATGGCGTGCAGCGGATTGACCACAGTGCCACCGTACATGCCTGAATGCAGGTCGCGCGTCGGGCCTGTGATGCTGATTTCTGCGTCGAGCAGGCCGCGCAACGAATAGGTAATGGCTGGGGTATCAATGTCCCACATGCCCGTGTCGCACACGACGCACAGATCAGCCTTTAAGAGGTCTTTATTCGCCTCAAGAAAGCCAGCGAGACTTGGGCTGCCTGTTTCTTCTTCGCCCTCAAGCATGATTTTGACGTTGCAGGGCAAATCGCCAGCGATCTCAATCCAGGCACGAAAGGCTTCGATGAAAGTCATCACTTGGCCCTTATCGTCTTGTGCGCCACGAGCGACAAGCTTTTTGCCATATTTGCTGTCTTTGATGACAGGCTCAAATGGTGCGGTTTCCCACAACTCGAATGGGTCGCCCGGTTGCACGTCGTAGTGACCATAATAAAGGGTGGTTGGCGCATCCACCGTTTTGGAATTGCGTTCTGCGTAAAGAACCGGGTGTCCCGCTGTTTCAATCAGCTTGATTTCGAACCCAAGCGCGGCCAGTTGGTCGGCCATCCAATTGGCTGCGCGTAACACCTCTGCGTCAAATTGAGAATCTGTGCTGACGGAAGGTATCTTGAGCCATTCGATTAGGCGATCAACAGAGTGATCAAAGTTGTCGTCAATATAGCTTGTGACAGCAGCAAGTTTATTCAAAGTCATATAGTGTTCCGGTGATTTTGGACCATTTGGTCCACAGGGGGAGAATGTTGCTTTTGTCATCTTTGCTTTCAAATTTGGTTGGACCAGTCAAGTAAAAACGTCGTGCCGAACGGATTTGGGGTAAATTGGGGCTTGACCGATAAATTTCTGGCCCTTACCAATGTTGCCCAACAAGCAATTTATGTAAGGGAGTCCCATGCGGACCGTTCTCGTACTCGTTATTACCTGCACCGGCGGCGCAAACATCTGAGGAGGTTTGCGAGTGTCGGTGCATGTCTAGGTCCCAAGCGGGGCCTTTTTTTATGACTAAAACGTATCTAAGGTACTCTTGGGTACGGCAACTGAGGAGAAGATAGAACGATGGCTCAGCAAATGACCGGTGCAGAAATGGTCATTCAAGCGTTAGTCGATCAGGACGTCGAACACATTTTCGGCTATCCCGGCGGCGCTGTTTTGCCGATTTACGACGCAATTTTCCAGCAGGACAAAGTCGAGCATATTCTGGTGCGGCACGAACAAGGTGCAACACACATGGCAGAAGGATATGCGCGCTCAACTGGAAAATGTGGCGTGGTTCTTGTGACATCAGGCCCGGGGGCAACCAACGCGGTTACCGGCCTAGCAGATGCGCTTCTTGATTCAATTCCCATGGTATGTATCACAGGGCAGGTGCCCACACCGTTGATCGGTTCTGATGCATTTCAGGAGTGTGATACAGTTGGCATCACCCGGAATTGCACGAAACACAATTACTTGGTGAAGTCAGTGGAAGATTTGCCTCGGGTTCTGCATGAGGCATTCTATGTGGCCACAAGTGGCCGCCCGGGCCCTGTTGTCATCGACATTCCAAAAGATGTTCAGTTTGCGCTTGGAAGTTATGCCAAGCCAAACAATGGTTCACATCCAACATACAAGCCGCAAACTGAAGGCGATTTGGAAGCCATCAAGATGGCGGTTGATTTGATGTTGAAGGCTGAAAAGCCGATCCTTTATACAGGTGGCGGGGTAATCAACTCTGGCCCTGAGGCATCAGTGGAGCTGCGCGAAATTGCGGAACTAACTGGTTTTCCAGTGACGTCAACATTGATGGGATTAGGCGCCTTTCCAGCGTCGTCTGACCAATGGTTGGGCATGCTTGGCATGCACGGCACGTATGAAGCCAACATGGCAATGCATGACTGCGACTTGATGATCTGTGTTGGTGCGCGATTTGACGATCGTATTACAGGCCGCATTGATGGGTTTTCGCCAAACTCAAAGAAAATCCATATCGATATTGATCCTTCATCCATCAACAAAAACATTGCGGTTGATTTGCCGATTGTTGGCGACTGCGGGTTTGTGTTGGAAGAAATGGTTCGGATTTGGCGATCACGTACAAACCAACCACGTACAGAAGCATTGTCTGGTTGGTGGAAACAAATCGGGGAATGGCGTGATGTGAAATCTTTGCAGTACGCGAAATCCGAAAAGGTTATTAAGCCACAATATGCGATTGAACGCCTTTATGAATTGACCAAAGAACGTGATGTTTACATCACGACCGAAGTTGGTCAGCACCAAATGTGGGCCGCGCAGCACTTCCATTTCAATGAGCCGAACCGGTGGATGACATCTGGTGGATTGGGCACTATGGGTTATGGGTTGCCCGCAGCGGTTGGTGTGCAAGCAGCGCATCGTGATGCTTTGGTGATCGATATTGCTGGCGAAGCCAGCGTGCAAATGACCATGCAAGAAATGTCGACGGCGGTTCAATATGGTTTGCCGATTAAAGTCTTCATTTTGAACAATGAACGCATGGGTATGGTGCGTCAGTGGCAAGAATTGCTGCACGGCGGTCGCTATTCAAGTTCTTATTCTGAAAGCTTGCCAGACTTTGTGAAGATGGCAGAAGCGTTTGGCGCGCACGGTATTCGATGTGAAGACCCGGCCGAATTGGACGACAAAATTTTGGAAATGATCAATAGCGACAAACCGGTTCTGTTTGATTGCTGCGTGACCAAAGACGAAAATTGCTTGCCGATGATCCCATCGGGCAAGGCACACCATGAGATGATTTTGCCGGACACGGCAGATATCGGCAACATCATTGATGAAAAGGGGAAGGTCCTTGTTTAAACCAAGTTGGGATTTAGAACGCAACCAGCTGGTTGAGCGTCACACATTGACTGTACTTGTCGACAACGAGCCGGGTGTCCTTGCCCGTGTCGTGGGGCTTTTCTCTGCGCGAGGCTTCAATATTGACAGCCTCACAGTTTCAGAAACTGAACATGATCGCCATCGGTCGCGCATTACTATCGTGACCGTTGCCACCCCAAAAGTTTTGCTGCAAATCAAATTGCAGTTGGAACGTTTGGTGCCTGTGCATCGGGTGCATGATTTGACCGCTGAAGGCAAAGCGCTTGAGCGCGAGTTGGCACTGGTTAAGGTTGCGGGCAAAGGTGAAAACCGCGTTGAGACTCTGCGGTTGGCAGAAGCGTTCCGGGCGAACGTTGTCGATGCATCAATCGATAGTTTTGTGTTTGAGATTACTGGTCGGCCAAACAAGGTAGAGCAGTTCATCTCTTTGATGCAGCCGCTTGGGCTTGTTGAAGTGGTTCGTACGGGTCTCACCGCGATTTCGCGGGGCAAGGAAGGTATGTAGGCGTATTCGCGTTTGAATTATCGTTGGCTGCGCCGAGGTTTTGGCGCAGCCTTTTTTTTATGGTTTTGGCCAGCTTGCAATGTGATCGGCAATGCTGGTTAGCTTGACGCCAAGAGTTCTCTCAAGACTCTCAATGTCAATAGAAGCGACTGCATCACCACCCGCAATGATGGATTTATAAAGTCCACCTAACCCTTGGCCCGCGACTTCACTGCCTAAGACCTTGCCGATATAAGCACCAAACTCGTCTGGGTTCTGCGGCGCAAACTCGACTTTTCTGCCGACCCATTGCTCAAGTTCCTTTGCAAGTTCGGGCCCTGTCATGGGGTTCGGCGAGGCAATTTTGAACACCTGCCCAGCAAGGTCAGGGCGTTCAAGCGCTGCTGCTGCAATAGTTGCTTGATCTAAATGCGAAACCAGCGCGATTTTTTGGTCCGCCGGTATAGGGGGATAGTTCAGCACACCTTCGCTGTGTAAGCGCGGCACAAAAGGCGGCACGAACAGGTTTTCCAAATAGACGGTCGGCAGCAAATAAACGACATTTAAGCCGCTTGCCTGCAGCGTAGACATTATGGCGGTGTTGCCATCAATCATTGGTGTTGGTGCAAAGCTGTCGCCCGCTGGTCCTGAAGTTGAAAACACCAGAAGCGGCAATTTGGTTTTATGGGCGGCTTCAATAAAGTTTGAAAGCCAAATCTCAGGATGAGAAAAATCCATTGGCACAGGAAAGTGCAAGAACGCTGCATCAACTCCTGTCAGGGCGTCGACGACTTGTTGCTTATTCAGCAAATCTGCGTTGCAATGTTCCAGATTTTGATTGGAAACGCTTTCGTCTTTGGGTGGTAATTTTCTCACAATTGCTCGAACCGAATAGCCCCGATCAAGAGCTTGGGTGACGACAGGTCCGGCTTGGGAAGAATTGGCATTAAAGACAGCGACTTTGTAAGTCATACTAGTTCCACTTTGTACGTTGGTTACGATTTAGAACTGTTATATATATGCATAATTGGAAGGTGCGAAAGAAGGCACTTTGAGATTTGGTAGGCACTAAAAGGTAACCCTATGGCGGACGATATTGTACAAATGCCCAGTATTTGCCTTGAGTATCAAGCTTGGGAAAAGGCTGGATATAAAGTGCCATGCGCTGTTCGCAATACGTTGGATCGTATCGGCGACAAGTGGACGGTTTTGGTTGTTCTGCGGTTGGGCGCTGGGCCGGTTCGATTCCGGGCCTTGCTACGCTCGGTTGACGGTATTTCGCAACGCATGCTGACTGTGACGTTGCGATCTTTGGAACGTGATGGTTTAGTACATCGCAAAGTCTACGATACACGTCCGCCAGCGGTTGAATATCGGTTGACGGAGCGTGGAGAAACCCTGCTTCACCCGATCAAAGTACTAGTTGATTGGACCGCCTTACATGCGAGCGACATCGAGAAGTCGCATATGGATTTTGATTCCTCTGCAGGTTGAGCAACGCTTAGATTCTTAGCAAAGTTTCGTACCCATTTTCGAGCACATGCACGACCCCTTGGGGTTCACCAAGGTCGAGCATTTGCGCTTTGCTAAAGCCGCAATAGATACCGCGGATGACTTTGCCGACTTGGCCGTGGGATACGGCAATGGTTGGGCCCTTTAGGCTGTTGAGCCAAGATATTGAACGGGCATAGACTTGTTCAAAGGTTTCGCCACCGGGTGCGCCATAGTACCACTCATATCCCTTTTTACCCTCGAGTTGCTCGGGCATTTCGTTTTCAACTTCAAATCGCGTCATGCCGCCGATTTTGCCCAAATTGATTTCTTGGATGCGATCGTCTTCTTTCGGGGCCAAATCAAAGTGCTTTTTGATCCCCTCAGCAGTCTCAAGCGTGCGCCCTAATGGACTGACATATTGGTCAAAGCCAGATGCAGAGCCAATTTCTCGAAATAGAATGCGGCCCAATTGTTCGGCTTGTGCGCGGCCATTTGCTGTGAGCGGAGAGTTTAGAACGCCTTGCGTGCGACCTAACACGTTCCATTCGGTTTCGCCGTGGCGCATCAAAAGGATCTTGGGGTAGCTCACAAATATCTCGCTTTATGTGTTTTGGTCGTGCTGGTGGGTAGGTCCGCTTCTTATGGCTTAGTGGCGATTATTTGTCATCCCTTCGTCTTACTTTACGTGTTGTGTGGTTGCCAGTTGAGGCAAATTCGCATAACCCTTTGAATAATCATTCCTTGTAAGTGTGGGGAGATCAGATGACCGCACTCTCTGTAAATTTGAATAAAGTGGCGCTGTTGCGCAATCAACGCGACCTACCTTGGCCCAGCGTTGTGGGCATGGCGCGGGTGGTCCTAGACGCGGGCGCTGATGGTATCACCGTGCATCCGCGGCCAGACGAACGTCATATTCGACGCTCAGATGTTTATGATTTGGCGGCGCTGGTGCGCGACGAATATCCAGATAAAGAGTTCAACATTGAAGGCTATCCCGATAATGGTCTGATTGATCTGGTTTTAGAGAATAAGCCACATCAAGTAACCTTTGTGCCCGACGATCCAAACCAAGCCACTTCGGACCATGGTTGGGATGTTAAAGGCTCGCACAATATCTTGGCTGATCCTATTCGCCAGATGAAGCAGGCGGGTATCCGCGTGTCTTTGTTCATTGATGAAGACCCCAACATTCCACCTGATGCAGCAGAAATTGGTGCCGATCGCGTTGAAATTTACACCGGGCCATTTGGTGGTACTTTTGGTACGCCGGAAGGTGACCATCACTTGCAGCGCATGCAAGTGACGTCACAAGCAGCAAGTGCTGCCGGTTTGGTGATCAATGCAGGGCATGACCTAACGCTTGAGAATTTGCCGGCATTTTTGGCACAGGTGCCAAATGTGGCCGAAGTGTCCATTGGTCACGGCATAACAGCTGATGCTTTGTTGATGGGCTTTGCAGAAGCGGTGCGCCAATATCAAAAGGCTCTGGGCAAAGAATTATCAGAATAGGTTGAACTGGACGTTTTTTGCTTTTTCGAGCTGAAGCAAAAACTGTTTCTTTTCGACGCCTCCCGTAAAGCCGCCAATATTGTTTTTGGCGGCGATCACCCGGTGACACGGAACAATTATGGGCAGTGGGTTTTGCCCGTTTGCATTGCCCACAGCTTGCGCCCCTTCAGGTTGCCCAATGCGTCCTGCTAATTCGCCATAGGTGATCACATCGCCAAATGGGATTTGGGTGAGGGCGGTCCAAACGGATTTGTTGAAGGCGCTGCCCTCAAGTTGAATGTTCAAATCAAAAACTGTTCGTTCGCCCGCAAAATACTCATTGAGTTGCATGATCGCACTGGCAAAACGCGGTTGATCATGCTGCCAACTGGGGTGCGAGGCAGGTGGTTTCCCGTTGAGGGGAAAATCCAAATAGAGCAAATGGCTGTTGGTGCCCGCAACCATTATCGTGCCCAAAGGGCTGTCCATTTGAGCATAGAGCAAATCGGGCCGTCTATTTTTTGCTGTAGCGCTCACTTTTCCTCGACATCTTTTTCAACACCAGCGGGTTCCCATAGTTCAATAACGTTGCCCTCAGGATCGGCCAACAAAGCAAACCGGCCATTTGGCTCAGGCTTTTCACCAACGTTCACTTCAATGCCAGCGTTGCGTAATTGTTTGACCATCGCGTCCATATTCGCCACGCGAAAATTGAACATGAAGTCTTGGTTGGTGATGTTCTTGAAGTCCTTCATTGAACTATCAAACGGCATGAAAACAGTTGCGCCGCCTTTTGGGCGCCAACCTAAAATACCATATTCTTCAGGCAATTGGTCGATGCCGAGGTGGTCCTCGTACCATTGAGCGAGCATCTTTGGGTCTTTGGCCCGAAAAAATGCGCCGCCAATTCCTGTTACTTTTTCCATTGCCGCACTCCTTATTTTAACTCTAATTAACATGTTGATTGAGATCAACGCGCGGATCTAGCGAAGAATGCATGATCACCTCGGACGGGCACTTTGGGTTTATCTTTTGGTGGAGAGACAAAATGATTAAAGACATCTTGGTTTATTTAGACGGGAGCAAGGAAGACGAGGTTCGGCTTTCCTACGCTGTGCCGATCGCTGAGCAGCATGAAGCGGTTTTAACCGGTCTTTTGTGCGTGGAGATCCCAGATGTAATCAGTGCCGGGGATGGCGTGTTTTCGGTGGGCAAGGTTGCCGCAGAGTTGCAAGCACAAGCCGACGAATATGGTGACAAAGCTGAATCCGCGTTAAAGGAAGCATTTTCCAAACTTGATGTGCGTTGCGAGTTGCGCCGCATAGACACGGTGGGGGCGCAGATGGGCGCTGCGATCGCTGACGAGGCCCGCGTGGCCGATGTTTTTGTGGCGACACGTCCTTACGGACATTTTTCGGAACAACCTGAATTGATGGAAAAAATCCTGTTTAGTTCTGGGCGCGCTTGCCTGTTCGTACCTCCGGCCATTCCGGCAAAAGAGCCACTATCTGACATTGTGGTCGGCTGGCGCAATTCGCGCGAAACAGCGCGTGCCGTTGCTGATGCCATTCCATTTTTGCAAAAAGCCAAAAAGGTCACATTGGCCATGGTGCATGAAGCTGATTCAAATGAAGAACTGCGGATTGAGTCAGGCGCTGATATGGCCCGCCACTTGGACAGGCACGGCGTGAATGTTGAACTGCGCAATATTTCAGGCTGGGACAATGCTGGTGAAGCGCTGTTGAATGAGATTGAACGCACTGACGCCAATATGTTTGTAATTGGTGGCTACGGCCATTCGCGGTTCCGCGAATGGGTGCTTGGCGGGGTAACTCGCGATGTTTTGACCAAAGCCGAAGTGCCGGTTTTGATCGCTCACTAGGTATTTCTTCCTGACGGAAAACTTTAGGGCCAGCTTCTGCTGGCCTTTTTTTGTGTTTGCAAAACGGATGAAATCAGATACGGGTAGAAGTACATTAGGACCAATAAAAAACCATTGCGGGCTCAATCTACTCGCCGTCCTATTGAAGTGGTGCAAAGCACCTACCAACAGTTTTGATTTCTCTAGCGCCGTTTAGGTGCGCCGATTGGTGACGCAATGATAAATTCGAGAATGCTCAAGAACGCCCTGATTTTGGGCCTAATAACAGCAATTGGCCCTTTTGCTATTGATATGTATTTGCCTGCTTTGCCTGCAATTGGGCAAGATTTGGGTGCAGATACCGCTGCAGTTCAAGCCAGTTTGATGTCGTTTTTCATCGCCTTGGGCGTTGGGCAGCTGATTTATGGGCCGATCTCAGATGTTTTTGGCCGCAAGAAACCCCTTTATTTCGGCATGATATTGTTTGCAGTGTGTGGCGTTGGCTGTGCGCTGGCGACTGATATTAATTGGCTTATTGGTCTGCGGTTTTTCCAAGGGGTTGGCGCTTGCGCCGGTGGCGTAATTGCACGGGCCGTTGTGCGTGATTTGCACACCGGTGCCGAAGCTGCACAACTTATGTCTTTGCTCATGCTGGTTTTTTCCATTTCGCCCATTCTCGCGCCGTTGGTCGGGTCCGGCATCGTTGCCTTTGGTGATTGGCGCACGATTTTTTGGGTGGTGACGATCGCTGGCGTACTTGGTTTCCTCATGGTGCTGTTTTTTATGGAAGAAAGCCACCCAGAAGCGGCCCGCACGTCAGGCAATGTGAAGGCGATCATGGCAAGCTATTGGGATGTGCTTAAAGATAAGCACTTCCTAGCAATGACATTTGTGGGCGCATTCGGCATGTCCAGCTTCATGGTGTTTTTGGCCAACTCATCTTTTGTGTTTATCGACCACTACGGCCTTAACCCCACCCAATATAGTTTTGCGTTTTCCATTAATGCCGTGTCGTTTTTTGCTGTTTCACAGCTCAATGGCATATTGTCGAAGCGTTATGGTTTGCTGCCGCTGATCCGTTTTGGTGTGTTTGGTTTTGCCAGCACAATGATTTTGATGTTTGTGGTGATGGCTATCGGGTTTAACGCTTGGCCCGTTATGTCCACGTTCTTGTTTGTTGGATACGGCTTTTTGGGACTTGTTGTGCCAGTGACAGCGGTTTTGGCTTTGGAAAATCACGGCAGAAATGCAGGAACGGCGTCTGCCATGATGGGGACATTGCAAATGACAACCGCTGCGATTGCCATGGCTGTTTCGGGTGCATTGTTTGATGGCACGGCTTTGCCGATGGTTGGCTCTATTGCCGCTTGTGCCTTGATCGGGCTGACCATCACAATGGTCAGTTTGCGCCAGCAACGAGAGACCGCGGCGGCAGAATAGGCGAAAATCCGAGTTTTTGGGAAATGGCATTTGACAGTTGAAATCCAAACAGCTCTATTCAAATTTCACACCGTTTTAGTCTCATCAAAAAATGTTGGATAATATGTCGGCATATCGTCAGCTCGTTGATCGTTTTAACCAGATTTCAGCCATTCGTGGCGCTTCGGCCATGTTGGGCTGGGATGCTGAAACCATGATGCCAGATGGCGCGGCTGGGGTTCGCGGTGAACAATTGGCAGCGCTTGCGGGCGTTGCACACGAAAAAATAACTGATGCTGGTCTAAGTGATTTGCTCGAGGCTGCAAAAGCTGAACCGCTTGAAGGCTGGGAAGCGGCGAATTTGCGCGAAATGGACCGCAGCTACCGCCATGCCAACGCGTTGCCTAACGATTTGGTGGCCGCACTCACTAAAGCTACATCTCACTGTACTCACGTTTGGCAGGCCGCAAGGCCGAAGAACGATTTTGAATCCTTTGCCAAAGCCTTCGAGCCTGTTCTTAAACTTGTGCGCGAAGCCTCTGTCGCTAAATCCGAAGCATTGGGGTTGGACCCTTATGATGCGATGTTGGATGAATATGATCCAGGCATGAGCGCTGCGCAGGTGGACCAATATTTTGGAGAGTTGCAGGCATTTCTGCCCGACTTTTTAAACGAAGCGTTGGATCATCAAGCTACTCATCGCCAGTTTAAGCCTTTGGAAGGCAAAACCTCAACTGAGGCGCAAGAGAAGTTGGGTCGCACTTTTATGACGGCCTTGGGGTTCGATTTTAATCACGGTCGGATTGATGTTTCGGCGCACCCATTTTGCGGTGGGGTGCCCGGCGATGTGCGCCTGACCACACGCTACAATGATGATGCGTTCAGCCAAAGCCTTTATGGGGTTTTGCATGAAACAGGCCATGCGATGTATGAGCTTGGTTTGCCAGAACAATGGCGCGGCCAGCCCGTTGGGCAAGCACGAGGCATGTCGATGCACGAAAGCCAATCCCTGTTCCTTGATATGCAGCTTTGCCGCACAGACGAGTTTTTAAGGTACGCGCTGCCAGTTGTACGCGATACTTTTGGTGTTGGCGGTGATACTTGGGAAGCTGAAAACTTCAAGCGCTCTTTGCTCAAGGTTGAGCGGGGTTTGATCCGTGTGGATGCAGATGAGGTGACTTATCCGCTCCACGTGATGTTGCGATATCGTCTTGAAAAAGCGCTTCTGTCTGGTGATTTGCAGATCAATGATATGGAAGCGGCTTGGAACGACGAGATGAAAAAGTCGATTGGGGTGGTGCCGGATGGCGTTGGCAACGGTTGCATGCAAGATATCCATTGGCCCAGCGGCGCAATTGGATATTTCCCAACCTATACCATTGGCGCGATGATTGCAGCGCAGCTGTTTGACACGCTTAAAGCCCAAGTGCCAACATGGGCGGATGATGTGCAAAAAGGCGACTTTGGGTCTGTCTTTAAGTGGTTGCGCGAAAATGTGCACCACAAGGCTTCACTGCATTCAACGCCTGAATTGATTACTCAAGCCACCGGCAAGCCGTTGGATGTTGGTATTTTTAAAGCACACCTGCGCGAACGTTATTTGGGCGCATAATATCTAATCTGGGCTCTGGTCGGCATATTGTTCGCGATAGAACACATAAAGGCCAGAGCCCAGAATGATCGCGATCCCGAGCCATGTGAGAGCATCAGGGAAATCTCCGAAAACCAAATACCCAAGAATGGTTGCCGCGACGATTTCGATATATTGAAATGGCGCCAATAGGCTTGCAGGCGCGCGCTTGAAGGCTTCTGCGATGAGCACATAAGCGAGCACGCCTATTGTTGCTGATAGGGCAAGCCATCCCCAATGGGGTTGCTGGGGCCAGCTGAAACTTAAATCTTCAATGCCTGACATTGTGCCTGCCAAGATCGCAATGGCAAGAAAACACGACCCAAAGAGCGTTGCCCATCCTTGCACGGCAATGCCGTCCATTTTGCCCTGAAGTTGCTTGGTGATGGTGAAATAACCCGCCATACAAATAGCGGTGATGACGGGCATAAGCGCGTAAACACCAAAGGTTGCATAGTTGGGGCGAATGATGATTAAGGCCCCAAGTAGGCCCACACAACAAGCGGTGATGCGTCGCCACCCGACTTTTTCGCCTAAGAAAAGGATCGAAAAAAACACCAATATTAGGGGTTCTACAAAAAAGATGGCGATGAAGGTCGCCAGGGGCAAGACGCTTAAACCCAGCATTAAGGTCAGCATGACCACACAAATGATGCCCCCCAGCAAAACGAGTGTGCGCCAATGAAGTCGGGGGAAATCTAGCTGGCGTCGAACACCGAGCAGGGCCATAAACAATGCCGCCTGAATGATAAAGCGAAACAGGGCAATGGTGCCGGGCGACAGAAATGCAGTGAGGTATTTCCCGATCGAATCCATAACCGGCAGCAACAAAGCCATTGAGATCATCAAGATCATGCCAAGTCGCGGATTGGCATGCTTTTGTGCAAAGGCTTTGTGATCAGGCATAGGATTTGCGGTCTTTCGTTGGAAAGTGGACGACCGCGCCCGAAACAGATTTGGCAATCAGGGGTCTGTCCAAATGAACAATTCAAACGATACACATCGTAAAGATTGTCGGCAATGGGTTGTTGCCACAATCATTGAACGCCGAGCCGTAATGAAGGCATTTAACGCAATGTTTATTTGCTGTGCGCACTATGCTGCTGAAATCGTTTTCAAGCAGTGGGGAAGAAGATGCTGACTCATCTTCGTGCATTTGCCGATCTATATAGCGTGCCGATAAACGATCGGGCGTTGGCGCAGGCGCAGGTCAAAGAAATGGCACGCCGTATGCCGTTGGTTTACTTGATCACCTGTATCAGCGCTGCGGGTCTATCCTTCACTCACTATGACGTCGCCCCTGTTTGGCTAACACTCGC
The DNA here is from genome assembly GCF_027213965.1 of Maritalea porphyrae. GTDB lineage: Bacteria > Pseudomonadota > Alphaproteobacteria > Rhizobiales > Devosiaceae > Maritalea > Maritalea porphyrae_A. The sequence goes on from NZ_JAPWGX010000003.1 coordinate 187,395, forward strand.
GTTGCCGCTCATATTGGTGCTGGCGTGTATTGCCCGGTTGCGCTATTGGCTGATGGACAAAGGGCGCATTTATACCCACCGGGCAGCTATTGCACGGCTTCGAGCATCCGTTCGCTTGGGCAGTGTTTTGGGGTTCGCATTCGTTATTTGGTGTTTGAGTTTGTATCGATATGGCGATGCGGTTTTGCACACCTATATTGCTTTCTTTATTGTTGTAACAGTTGTGGGAGTTGTGTGTTGCTTGCTCTATTTGCGTGCAGCAGCGCTGGCGGTGGCCACATCGGTGTTGGTTCCGTTTTTTGGTCACTACCTTTTAACTCAAGAAGCAGTTCACTTTGCTATGGCGGTGAATACAATCGTGGTCGTTAGCGCCGTTGTATATGTCATGTTGACTTACTATAACGATTTCTCGCAGCTGATCTCTAGCAACGTCAAAACGGCAAAACTGAGCGACGAAAATCTTAAGCTTGCCAACCATGACAGTTTGACCGGGTTGCCGAACCGCAGGGTGTTCTTTGATGTCTTGAAGCGATGGGTTGAAGGTGAGCAAAATCATACGCCTGTTACTGTTGGTCTGCTAGATATTGACGGGTTTAAACCGATCAATGATGTTTACGGGCATATTGTTGGTGATCAATTGTTGATGGAAATCGGGCGACGACTTTGTGATTTCACAAGTGACCGATTGACAGTTGCTCGCCTTGGCGGCGATGAGTTTGGTTTTTTGGCAACCCCTGCGCTTAGTGATGAAGATGCACATGCGCTCGGGGAGAAAATTGGTAATGCGATTGCAGATCCAATTCAGCTGGCGGCAAGCTGTGTGCGGGTTACGGCTTCCATTGGAATCATCAGTGGTGGCGGTGACTCTGCTGAAGCAAATCAGCTATTTGAGAAGGCAGATCATGCTCTCTACTTTGCTAAGCAGAACCAACGCGGTCGGATTGTTATGTTTTCTGAAGAACATGAAAATGCCATTCGGCAACGCAGCTTTGTAGAGACTGAACTGAAAAATGCAGACTTGGACAAAGAGCTTACTTTGGCATTTCAACCAATTTATGATCAAGAGACTGGCCGTATATCCGCAGTAGAGGCTTTGGCCAGGTGGTCAAGAGATGGTGTGCAATTTACGCCTGATGTGTTTATCTGCCAGGCCGAGCGTTGCGGCATTATGGGCAAACTGACGTCAGTATTACTCCGAAAAGCGCTTCGAGCTGCCCGCGCATGGCCAAGTGATGTCGGTTTGTCCTTCAACTTGAGCGCTGCGGATATCGGTTCGCACCAAACAATGGCTCACATTACGGACCTAGTTTTGCGGTCACGATTCCCAGCAGAACGCATTACATTTGAGATAACAGAAACCTCCATTGTACAGGACTTTGGGCGCGCTGAAGCGGCGCTTTCGAAGTTGAAAGAGCTCGGCAGTAATATCGCCATGGACGACTTTGGAACTGGTTTTTCAAGCTTGAGCTATTTACAGCGACTCCCTTTTGATCGCGTGAAACTTGACCGAAGCTTTGTCTCAGAAATTGAGAACGACGACAAAACTCGTCGCATCGTGCGCTCGATTGTTCGGCTGGCACATGAGCTGGACATATCTGTTGTTGCTGAGGGAATTGAGACTGAGGGGCAGCGTCGGCTATTGTTGGATATGGACTGCCAGCTGCTGCAAGGTTTTCTGTTGTCACGTCCAATAACCGGTGCGGATTTGTTGAAGCACTTTCGAGGGTCTACATTGGATGCTGCTCTTGCGCTGGATGCGCCGAAAAGTGCAACGACTATAAATACTTGATATGGCGGCGCGACAATTAATGTTGGCGCCCCACACTTAAAGCTTGCGTTTTCTTGTCAATGAGTTATAGAGCTTCTTACGTTTTCAGCCGTCTTTGGCTAACTTGATGCCCGGCTTGCCGGTTAGAATGGTTTTCCCCTTATAATGGCGAACGTTACCCCTTTGTGCATGTTGCATGAGGGACAATTAGTTTGGCGTGTGTTGCGTCAAACATCACTACAATAGGTATTACCATGGCTAACGGTACAGTTAAGTTCTTCAATTCAACTAAAGGCTTCGGCTTTATTTCACCTGACGATGGCGGCAAAGATGCATTCGTGCACATTTCAGCTGTAGAGCGTTCAGGTCTTTCAGGTCTCGCAGACGGTCAAAAAGTTTCTTACGATCTTGAAGCTGGTCGCGACGGTCGTGAATCTGCTACAAATCTTGAGCTTTTGGACTAAGTCCAACTCGCTTTTGAGTTTGAAAGGCCACCCATTTGGGTGGCCTTTTTTGTTTGTGGTTTATTCAACGCTCAACGGCGTTGTTGCCAATGTTTTACCAGTGTCTTTGACCTTGTACCGCACTTCATAGCTGCCGGGAGCATAAATGAACAATGGGCTGCCTTGAACAGTGCCCGCACTTGTAATCGGGGCGGCATTGTCTGGCGAACCAGTTGCGACGATTTCAATTGTATCGCCTTTTGCGGCAGGACCAGTCCAGCTCACCTCAATCGCGTCGCCCGCCTTGGCATTGCTCGGGGCGGAAACGCTGGCGCTGGCCGGTTTTAGTGTGATAGGCAGCGCGGCGAGCGTACGATCTGAAGATCCGATCACATACCGAATCTCAAATGCTCCGAGAGCCTTTGGCAGGTCTATTTCGGCTGGTGAGCCGTTCCTAGTGTAGGCGTAATCATTATAACTGCCTTCGTCGCTGCCGATTTCAACCACTGTGATGTAGTCACTTGGTGTATTTGGTCCCGTCCAATCGATGCGCAATTTGCCACCCGGAATGGGCGTGCCATCAAAGCTCAGGGTTGCTGTGACCTCTGTTAGAGTGATGGGGCGACTGACCAATGTGCGTTTGCTTGAAGCAATCACATATCGCAGTTCGTACACTCCAACTGCGTCTGGCGCGGCGATTTTGGCCGGTGAGCCGTGTTGGGTATAGGCATAGCTTTTGTAGCTGCCTTCAGCGGCACCTTTTTCTACGATGGTTATATAGTCGCCTTTGTTGCTTGGGCCGGTCCAATGCACTTCAAATTCGGAACCCGCTGGCACGCTTTCGGGTGATTCCAACGTGCCGGAAATGGCGGTGACTTCCACTATTGTTGAAGCGAGAGTGCGCTTGCTTTTGCCGATGACATACCGCACCTCATATTCGCCCAATCCATCCGGGGCTTGAATGACAGCAGGATTGGCATTTTTGGTGTAAGCATAGTCTTTGTAGGTGCCTTGCTCTGCACCTACTTCAACAATGGTGATGTAATCGGACCCATAGGCGGGGCCTGTAAAGGCGACTTCGAATTCGCTTCCTGCCCCAACTTGTGAGGGCGCGGAAACAGAGCCAGTTATGGCCACAACTTCTATGTCGGCCCGGCCCAAAGTCTTGCGGGTTTCACCATGCACGTAGCGCACCTCGTAAGCCCCCAAACCATCGGGTGCATCGATTTGGGCAGGATTGCCGTTTTTGGTGTAGGCGTAATCGTTGTATGTGCCTTCATCGCTACCTTTTTCAACAATGGTGACATAGTCACTTTGGTGATCCGGTCCTTCCCAATTCACTTCAAATTCAGCACCGGCGCTAACCTGTTCAGGGGCGGTTACTGTAGCCTCAAGTCTATGCACTTCAAGTGTGATTTCAAAGCTTTGTTTTGCGACGTCCGCCAATATGTCAATTGCGCCACCGCCGGAAGCTGCGGTGCCAGAAACGCTAACATTGTAAGTGCCCGCATCTAGACGTCCGTGGGCGTCGCCAAACCCATAGTCGGTCAGAACTTCGTTGCCGTCTTTGTCCAGAATGCTCCAATTCAGCGTAATGTCTGTAACTTTTGTGTTGTTTTGATCAACAGGGATCAAAGTGATCGCTGGAACAATGGCGACCACAGTTTCCTTCAATGCTTCAGCAAGGGCATCGCCATTATCTGCTGAAATATATTGACCGCCAGTGTTTTCAGCCAGGCAGGCAACTTGGGCGCCTTCTTCTTTTGAAAGACCAAAGCCAACCACATGCGCGGTGAAATTTGCGCCTTGGGATTCAAGCAATTTGCCTAGTTCGCACACGTTTGCTTTGCAGGTTTCTAGACCATCGGTAATCAAGACCACAGTAGCGGTGTCTTCGGTGTATCTTAGTTCTTCTGCTGCGCGTTTTACCGCGTCGGTGAGGGGGGTCTTGCCCAAAAACTTCATCTTGTCCGCTTTGTCAGCGATTAGTGAAGCCGTGCCAGTGGCAGGCGGAACCATCAACTCTATGTCGGTGCAATCGCCTTTTTTACGATGCCCATAGGCCATTAGCCCCAGCTCTGTCGTTTCGGGTACGGTTTTCAAAACGTCGCGCAACGTGTCGCGGGCGATTTGCAGCTTGGGCACGCCATCAATTTGGCCCCACATAGAACCAGATCCATCCAGAACAATCATGGTGCGCTCTTGCGCGCTCGCTGCGCCGAATGAACTTGCAAGTGCAATGCAAGCGCCAAGAAACATAGTCTTAAAATGCATGGTCTTCCTCCCAAGAATCCGTGCAAATGACTTTTCTTATTGTGCGCTATGTTCAGCGATTTAGTTTTCTTTTTGGAAAAATCATTTTCACAAATAGTATTATTGAGCACCACTATTGGCCATTAAATGACATTTATCAAGATGATTAATTGGCGCAGTTGGGCCCAAATAGAATAGCATTTCAGTGTTCCGATTGTGCGGCAATCTGACTAGCTTAGTCTGTGCAAAAATTGCTAGTGTGAAGGTCGAAAACCACTAGCAAGGACTGACCGATGAAACTTGAATCACTCGCCCTTCACCATGGCTATACATCTGAAGCCACCACGAAGGCTGCGGCCGTGCCGATTTATCAAACAACATCTTATACTTTTGATGACACGCAGCATGGCGCTGATCTGTTTGACCTTAAAGTTGCGGGCAATATTTATACCCGCATTATGAACCCAACCACCGCTGTCTTGGAGCAACGGGTTGCGGAAATGGAAGGTGGCATTGCGGGCCTTGCCCTTGCATCAGGCATGTCAGCAATCACCTATGCCATTCAAACCATTGCAGAAGCTGGCGACAACATCATTTCTGTGGCGCAGCTTTATGGCGGAACATACAACCTGTTTGAACATACATTGCCGCGCCAGGGCATTGATGTGCGCATGGTTGATGCCAGCTTTGAAGGTATTGAAAAACTGTTTGACGCAAACACCAAAGCCGTGTTCTGCGAAAGTATTGGTAACCCGGCAGGCAATGTTGTTGATATTGAAAAACTGGCTGAAATCGCTCATGCCCATGGGGTTCCGGTGATTGTTGACAACACTGTTGCCACACCATTTTTGTGCCGTCCGTTTGAACATGGTGCAGACATTGTTGTGCATTCCCTCACCAAATATATCGGCGGACACGGCACTTCAATTGGCGGTATTATTGTTGATAGTGGCAAGTTTGATTGGGTCGCGAACAAAGAACGTTTCCCCTTGTTGAACGAGCCTGATCCATCATATCACGGCGTTGTTTACACCGAAGCATTGGGCGAAGCGGCCTTTATTGGCCGGGCACGGGTTGTGCCCTTGCGCAACACCGGCGCTGCGATTTCCCCGATGAATGCTTTCTTGATTTTGCAGGGTCTTGAGACACTTGGCCTTCGCATGGAGCGCCACTGCGAAAACGCTCAAAAAGTCGCTGAATATCTCGTCGCGCACGACAAGATCGCATGGGTCAATTATGCGGGTCTAAAATCGTCTCCGTATCATGATCTTGCGGCCAAAATCTCCGGCGGCAAAGCCTCAGGCATTTTGAGTTTTGGCATCAAGGGTGACCGCGAAAACGGCGGTAAGTTCATCGACGGTTTGAACATGATCTTGCGTTTGGTGAATATTGGCGATGCAAAATCTCTGGCGTGTCACCCAGCCTCCACAACCCACCGTCAGCTTAGCGCAGACGAGTTGAAAGCGGCGGGGGTGTCGGAAGATCTTGTGCGGATTTCCGTTGGCATTGAACATGTTGACGATATTATTGCCGATATTGAGCAGGCATTGGCTGCTGTTTAGAATTTAGCTGACTATGGGCCGTGCGGCGACGTGCGGCCCGTGTTTTTTGATGATATTTTGGGATGTTTTTGGGTTTTTCAATTAGTCTGTGTGTGCCGAAGTGCTGAACTGGCATGTCCCATTCTTGGAACAATAGGTGAAGGCTGGGGCAATGAATTAAGTAAACTGTCACCGCAATTTCGTAATTCTAGCTGTTGAAAACTCATTTAGTAGGTCTGCACTGATATGTTCGAATGGTCACAATTCGAGAGAAACATTTTTGAATCTTTAGCAACTCCAGGAACAGGGATAAACAAGGATGTCGTGCAGGAAAACGGTCTTACATCTGCGCGTTTTTCCGACCAGGAGTCTCATTGGTGGACTGGTTCAAAATGGTTGGCGTACTTTGCTTCCCTGCCTTACCAGCGGCTAGTTCATGTTTCTTATTTTCCCGCGGGTGCTCGATATTTGGCTGATGGAAGGGAAGGAACTGAAAATGTATTGGTGACTACAAATGACGAACAAAGTCTTCAATATCTAGTAGATCACCATTTTAGACAGACGTGGGGCGGGTTTGAGTTGCTTGCGACAGTCAACTTGACAACAATTGCATACCTAGATGCCGCACTTGAGGAAGTTGAGATCGCCTCAGACCTGGCTTCAATTCAACAGCTAGTTACTGACAACAATAGCATCTATTTATCTCAATAGGGTGATGTCTGCATCCAGTTGAATGGCAGACTAGATGCGCAATTTTGTCGTAACAAGGGAGATTGTTTCGGTGACCATCAGGATCTTTGCGCTCGTAGGCTTGATACCGTGTATTGTATTTTTGAACATGTTAAATTTGGGCGTCAAACCTTATCAGCACTACCCAATGGAAAATCGGCTTTTCTTCTGGCCTGCTAGCATGCTTTACATTGGCGGCAGAGATGACGTCTGGCTAATTCATCACTTTTTTGCCGTAGCAGTAAACTCGTTGATCTATGCGGGAATTGGGACTTTGTTTTGGTATGGGACGAAACGACATTTCTTTTTGGCCGCACCATTTATTGTTGTTGTGGCATGAGCATATCTTGTATTCATGATTTAAGCTACGAAACACCATTCCTTGCACGTAACCATCGACACAAAAACATTGGCGAAATCTACAACACCTAATAGTGTGTCTTCGCACCGCATTGCCCAAACCATCATACACACGAGATCAAACCCACATGTCACAAATGGTATATCTAAACGGCCACATTGATGTGCCGAAGGACCGAATAGCTAAAGTTGAAGCGGCGTTGCCGTTGCATATTGAGCTTTCGCGTGGCGAGCCGGGGTGTGTTTCGTTTGAGGTGGTGCCATCCACGCAAATTGAGGGGCGGTTTAAGGTGGCGGAGCTGTTTGTTGATCAGGCAGCCTTTGAGGCACATCAGAAACGAACCAAAGCGTCGGCATGGTTTAAGGTGACTGAGGGGATTCCCCGCGAATATGAAATACGGGTCGGTGAGTAACTGATTACGCGTGTTTGGTCGTTTCAAGTTGGTTTGTGAATTCGCCACAAAAGCGGTCCAACTCATTCTCAAACTCGGCAGAACCCAACATACTACCATGCGTTTTAAAAACCGCTGCTGGCTTGTGGTCGAACAGTGCGGCAAGCTGCTTGGCGGCGCTGTCTAGATCTTCAGGACCCATGCCACAAACAAAGATTCCACAATCTACTCTGCCTTTTGCATATTGTTCTGCGGCAGCGCGAATTGGGGCTGACGGACGGCCAAGCCAAATTGGTCCGCCAATGATGATCCGATCATATTCATTTAGGTCATTGATTGGCGCAAGTTTTGGTGTGCGCCCGATAATATTGTCAAAACCCGCCCAAAGGTCCCCCGCGGATCCTAAGTATTGATCACAAAGTATTTCTTGAAGGTCGGCAGATAGACGTTCAGCCATTCGTCGGGCCACTTGTTGAGAGTTGCCCGTTTTTGAAAAATAGATAATCAGTGTCCGCATCGTTTTTCCCCCGAGATTTGGTGAATGATAGACGGGGCGCAGGGGATATGCCCTGATGCAAGTCAAGGTTTGCCGGGAAATTGGGCGGGTGCTCTTTCTTTGGCGGAGTTCATAAAGAGACGGTTTTTGGATTTTCGACAACTGATTTGAAAAGTGCTGTGCGTCACAGTCTTACGCTTTTGACGGGATCAAAACCAAATATCAATTTTCTGCTTGCAATTTACCGAACCGTACGGTACGGTTCTGTTAGTGTTTACTTTACCATTGGAGATTTGCTTTGGCTCAAGCCGTGCGTTTAGGCGATGAAGAATTGACGGCGCGTCAGCAGGATGTGCTTGATATTGCGCTTTCACTTTTGGTGGAGGTTGGCGACAAGCTGACCATGACCGGTGTGGCGCGGCGTGCGCGTTGTTCAAAAGAGTCTCTTTATAAATGGTTTGGTGATCGCGATGGATTGCTAACAGCGATTGTGCAATGGCAGGCAGCAAAGGTTCGCTCTGTCCCTGTTGGCCCACAACGTATGTCGCGTGAGGCTTTGCAGTCACATTTAGAACAATTTGCGTTTGATTGGCTCAAAGTGATTTCTGGCGACATTTCAGTTGCTTTGAATCGTTTGGCCATTACCCATGCCGGGCCATTGAGCAATTTGGGTACTACGGTTTTGATGAATGGCCGTTTTGCGGTTGGCCAGCGGCTAAAACCGTTGCTGAAAGCAGGGCGTGGGGCAGGTTTGTTGCACTTTAGCGACGAAGAAGAAGCATTTCGCACATTTTTTGGTTTGGTGATCAAAGATGTGCAAATCCGACTACTGCTTGGCGAAGATCTAGTGTTAAGCGAGACCGATGTGGTGCGCGATGCCAAGCGCGCGGTTGAACAATTTGTGACGCTTTACGGCGTTCGATGAAACAAGGTGAGAACAATCTCGCCCGAATAATAAGATAATTTAAGAGGGATAACACAATGCGTGTTTATTACGATCAAGACGCTGATCTAAATCTGATCAAAGCGAAAAAAGTAGCCATTATTGGTTATGGTAGCCAAGGCCGCGCGCACGCGTTGAACCTTAAAGATTCTGGTGCGACCAATTTGGTTGTTGCTTTGCGTGAAGGCTCTGCAACGGCGAAAAAAGTTGAAGCTGATGGTCTTAAAGTCATGAGCGTTGCAGAAGCAGCTGCATGGGCCGACGTGATGATGATGGCAACGCCTGACGAGTTGCAAGCGGACATCTATAAAGATGAAATCGCACCAAACATTCGTGACGGCGCAGCGATTGCTTTTGCACACGGTTTGAACGTTCACTACGGTTTGATTGAACCAAAAGACAGCATCGATGTTTTGATGGTTGCACCAAAAGGCCCAGGCCACACCGTGCGCGGCGAATATCAAAAAGGCGGCGGTGTACCTTGCCTTATCGCCATTCACCACGATGCAACTGGCAACGCAAAAGACATTGGTCTTGCTTATGCTTCAGGCGTTGGCGGCGGTCGTTCTGGCATCATTGAAACAACTTTCAAAGAAGAGTGCGAAACTGATTTGTTCGGTGAGCAGGCTGTTCTTTGTGGTGGCGTTGTTGAATTGATCCGCGCTGGTTTTGAAACATTGGTTGAAGCTGGTTATGCACCAGAAATGGCCTATTTCGAGTGCTTGCACGAAGTAAAACTTATTGTTGACTTGATCTATCAGGGCGGCATTGCCAACATGAACTACTCGATCTCAAACACAGCAGAGTGGGGCGAGTATGTAACTGGTCCGCGCATTATCACTTCAGAAACTAAAGCTGAAATGAAGCGTGTTCTTGACGACATCCAATCTGGTAAGTTCACTTCTGAGTGGATTCAAGAATACCGTGCGGGTGGTGCTAAGTTTAAAGCGACACGTCGCAACAACGACGCGCATCAAATCGAAGAAGTTGGCGCAAAACTTCGCGATATGATGCCATGGATTAAAGCTGGTGCATTGGTTGATAAAGACCGCAACTAGATCTGCACCAAGCTTTCAAAAGAATAAACCCTAGCTCTCCCAGAGCTAACTTGGGGGTGGTTTTTAACCACCCCTTTTTTTGTGCCAACATGCTACATGTTTGGCACCATAAATGGCTTCAAAAACTGCCGGTCATAGCGGCGGATGCATTTGGTGTCTTTTGCATATTGGAAAGCGGCGACACATTCTGGGTCATTTGCAATATCAGTGCGGTACCGCTCATAATCGGCAAGTGTCTCAAAAGAAAAAAGCGCCAGCGCTAGATCATTTGCACTTTCGTGGGGCATGAAATAGCCATTGTGATAGCCGCCGTGCTTTTGCACAAGGGGAACCCAGAGTTTGGCGTAGTGTTCAAACTCGTCAAGTTTATCTGGCTCAATCTCATATTGGACATAGCAGGTGATCATTTTTCTCTCCGATGTTTTTGCACGAGAGAATTTGTTCATGCGCATTACAGATGGTCGAATCAATGCTATTGATGTGTTCAATTTATTGCTGACGCGGGCGGTGGGAGAGCACAATGCAGTTGCCATATTCGATTATTGACGTTTTCACCAAAAAACGCCTTCAGGGCAACCCACTTGCGGTGGTGTTTGATGCGGATAATGTTCCAACAAATCAAATGCAAGAGATCGCAAAAGAATTCAATTTGAGTGAAACTGTATTTGTGTGTTCGCCCAAGAACGAACGCCATGTCGCAAATCTGCGCATTTTTACACCATCTGAAGAATTGCCATTTGCAGGACACCCGACGGTTGGCACAGCGGTCTTGCTTGGTTTGAAACAACGGATCACAGCCGTTCGATTGGAAGAAAAAATCGGCACAATTGTTGCGATCACAGAACGATTGAACAAAGTCAGTGGCCATGCACGGTTTGGCCTTCCTGAATTGCCCAAACAGGTTGGCGATGCACCTGATATAGACAAAATTGCTGGCTCTTTGGGTTTGCAACCGGAGCAAATTGGTTGGGGGAGCATGCAACCCACCATTTATAGCGCCGGGGTGCCTTTTGTGTTGGTGCCAGTTAGCGACCAAGACGCGTTAGCCGCGATCAAATTAGAGCGGCGGGGCTGGACTGATGTTTATGGTGGTGTCAGCGACAAAGTCTATGTTTTTACACCCGTTGATCATATGCGCAACGTGCAGTTCGCGGCCCGGGCGTTCATTGGGCTGGGCAATCTGAAAGAAGATCCTGCCACCGGTTCCGCTGCAGCCGCGCTTTGCGGGTTGTTGGCACAACAATATTATGAGGGTGAGGGGCTAGTAGACTTCACCATCGCCCAAGGGATGGAAATGGGTCGTCCGAGCTATATTGAAGCGCAGATTAAGCTTGAAAATGGTCAGTTGACCCATGCTGGAATTGGCGGCAACGCCATTTTGGTGGGCGAGGGTACTTTGTTCCTAGGTAGTGAGTAGCAGCAGTTTGCTATAACAGCCGCTCCTTGCATTGATTTTGTGCTGGGCCTAGGTTTTTCAATCATGTTAGGGGGGATAGCATGGACATTCTATTGAAGATTTTGCTGATGGTGCACTTGTTTTCAATGTGTATTGGTATTGGCATTGGAATAGCGACCGCGGTTGCGTCCGCACAATTGGGCGATGTCAAAAGCGACGCCGGTAGAGCCGTTCTGGGCATCACTAAGAGATTTGGTGGTTTGGGCCGTGCGGCGATAATACTCTTGTGGATCACCGGCATTTCAATGCTTTTAGTGGCTTATCCAAACCCAATGGATTTGGGACTTACGTTTTTCGCCAAAATAACGGCGGTTATCGTGTTGACCGTTTCAATATTTGTGGCGGGACGGCTTGGTCCGCTTGTTGCTGCAGGGGATGCAGACGCAAGAGCCAAGGCCAAAAGACTTGGCATGCTCAACGGTGGGATGGCCACATTGGCGCTCATTTTGGCGGTGCTGACGTTCTAAGGGTAAAGCACAATCTGCGTTTGGTTTTGGCCAATGTGGACGGAAATGATGAATTAGGCCGTTTGCAGGGCCAAAAAAATTTGCTATGCGTTGAATCGCATTGATTTTTTGATGAGTGCTTTGGAGCAATGGTTGCATGATCCGCGACGCGTTTGAAATTGAAGATCAAAAGACTGCCCGCCAATTGGCTGCGGCAAGTGATCTTGCGCGCGACAACCAAACTCTCCTTCTCGACCTCCTCCTTATTTGCCCCTGAGTACCGACAGTTCTCAGCGTGAGAGCGGGTGTTTAGGGGAGACAAAACAAAAGCCGAAAGAAATTGAATTTTTCCGGCCCGATTGTTTTATCAAGGGTCGACCATATTAGGACTACATCATGAGCAGCACTTCACAATCCAACACTGACCGTGTTTTCATTTTCGATACCACATTGCGCGATGGCGAACAGGCCCCCGGCGCAACAATGACGTTTGAAGAAAAACTGCAAGTGGCTGAGTTGCTTGACAATATGGGCGTCGATATTATCGAAGCTGGGTTTCCAATCGCTTCAAATGGCGATTTTGAAGCTGTTTCGGAAATCGCACGCCGTTCGAAGAACTCGGTGATTGCGGGGTTGGCGCGCGCCATTCCTGCTGATATCGATCGGGCAGGGGCCGCTGTGCGGTTGGCGCCGCGTGGGCGCATCCATACTTTTGTTTCGACATCTCCAATTCACCTGAAATATCAGATGAATAAAAACCAAGATGAGGTCTTGGAACTTGTTACACAATCTGTGACGCAAGCGCGCAATTTGATCGACGATGTTGAATGGTCGGCCATGGATGCAACCCGGACGCCGATTGATTATTTGGCCAAATGTGTTGAAGCCGCTATCAATGCGGGCGCAACGACAATCAATATCCCAGATACCGTTGGGTTCTCCGTCCCTGAAGAATATTTCGCGATGTTCAAAACATTGATTGAGACTGTGCCCAACGCGGACAAGGCCATATTTTCTACCCATTGCCATAATGATTTGGGCATGGCTGTTGCCAACTCAATTGCTGGTGTTCAAGCCGGCGCGCGCCAAGTGGAGTGCACCATTAATGGTTTGGGTGAACGCGCCGGCAACGCCGCGCTTGAAGAAATTGTGATGGCGCTTAAAACCCGTGGCGATGCCTTGCCTTTCCATACAGAGATTGACGCGACCCACTTGGCCCGCGCGTCAAAAATTGTTTCTGCTGCGTGCAATACCCCCGTGCAATTCAATAAAGCCATCGTGGGCAAAAATGCTTTCGCGCATGAAAGTGGCATCCACCAAGACGGTATGCTGAAAAACGCAGAGACATATGAGATTATGACCCCAGCAAGCGTAGGGATTAAAGAAACCTCCTTGGTGATGGGCAAACACTCTGGCCGCGCGGCTTTCAAAGATAAATTGAAAGACTTGGGTTATGAGTTGGGTGACAATGCATTCCAAGAAACCTTTGTTCGTTTCAAAGAATTGGCTGACCGCAAAAAGAATGTTTACGACGAAGATTTGATTGCTTTGGTCGACGATGAAATGGGCTCAATCGAAGATAAAATCAAACTCGTGGCCATGAGTGTTTCTTCAGCCATTGGCGGGGATCACACATGTGAGCTAACTGTTTCTGTTGAAGGCGACGCGAAGTCGGTCAAGGTTTCAGGCACTGGGTCTGTGGACGCTATTTTCAATGCGATCAAAGAAGCCGTTGGGGCCAACCCGCACCTTGTCCATTATGGTGTTGATGCGGTAACCGGGGGCACAGATGCACAAGCGAATGCCCATGTCCGGCTTGAAATGAACGGCAAAATTGCTTCTGGCCGCACCGCAGAGCCAGACACTTTGGTGGCATCCGCCCGGGCCTATTTGAATGCCTATAACCGCTTGTTGATGGAGCGGGGTGCATCAGCGCAGGGCGTAATGGCTGGCTAGTGCTGTTTGATTTAAACTCGAACTTAGGGCGCGTCCAAATTGGCCGCGCCCTTTTTGATTCAAACCAATGTGAATTGTTTGTGTTCGGCTAAGGTGGTTGCATGGGCTGAGCAACGAAAAGGCGGTAACATGCGAATTCTGTTTAACATTGGTGTAATTACAGCGATTTTATTGACTGGAACCATGGCGCAGGCGGCAGAGAAAGCGATTTTCGCTGGTGGTTGTTTTTGGTGCGTTGAGAGTGATTTTGAACAGGTGACCGGCGTAATTGAAGCACGCTCGGGCTACACCGGTGGCACGGTAGAAAATCCTACCTACAAACAGGTTACCGCAGGAAACACAGGGCACTTTGAAGCCGTTGAGATCGAATATGATGAGACCGTGATTGCCTATAGTCAATTGGTGGACATCTTTTTTCGCTCGGTCGATCCGACAGATGCAGACGGGCAGTTCTGTGATCGGGGGGACAGCTATCGCACCGCCATTTTTGCGCTGGATGATAGACAGTTAAAAGTGGCAGCCGATGCCAAACGGCAAGCTGCTATTGAGCTTAAGAGTCATGTGGCAACAGTTGTGCAACCTGCGATGACCTTTTATCCGGCGGAAGGATATCATCAAGACTATTACAAGAAGAATAAGCTGAAATATAGTTTTTATCGCTTCACATGCGGCCGCAACAAACGAGTGGAGCAGATCTGGGGAAAACGGGCCTATCAGGGCATCAAAGACCATTGATTGGGCGGCACCTCGCCGCCCAGTTTAGGCTAAATCATTTCACCGCTAACGAGTTGGTCAATTTCTTGCACTGTGTCCACATCCAGCGGACCGAACTCTAACGCGCCCGCGTTCTCTTCAGCTTGTGCTACGGTTCTAAAACCGGGGATGGGGAGCGCTTTGTCGCTGTGCGCCCAAATCCAGGCTAGTGCGCCTTGGGCAACGGTTCTTCCGCCTGTGGTCAAGATTTCGCGAATGCCGTCAAGGCGTTGTTGGGCGTCTTCTGTAGAGCGAACATGGCCCATTTTGTTGAGCCAGGGTGCGCCGCCGGAGCGCACATCGTCTTCGCCAAAACTATGGTTGATCTTATAGGTGCCGCCCAACATGCCCATCGCCAAGGGTGCGCGGTTGATGGACAGCATGTTGTGCTTTTCCACAATGGCCAGCGTCTCGTTTGCCGGGGTGAAAAGGTTGAGGTCATGTTGAATGGATCGGTAGTTGGGTGCGCCAAGCCATTGGCTCGAGTTGTCGGGGTGGTCGCTTGACCAACCGTAGCCCTTAATCAAACCTTCTTGCACAAGCTCTTCTAAGGCTGCTTGGGTTTCTTTTGCATCGTCGCCATCAAGGTCATCAATATGCAGTTGATAGAGGTCGATTACATCGCGTTTTAAGCGCCGAAGGGAAGATTGCACGGCCTTGCGGATATAAGCGCGGTCTGCGCCTTTGCCTGTGATTTGTTTGTTGTCTTCATTGAATTGATTGCCAAACTTTGTCGCAACAAAAACGTCGTCGCGACCCTTTAAGGCCTCACCAACGATTTTTTCGGAGTGGCCCGCGCCATAAACGTCTGCGGTGTCGAAAAAGCGAATGCCCGCATCAAGCGCGGCGGCAATTGCGGCTTTTGATTCATTATCGTCCACAACGCCCCACCCCACAGGGATCGCGTCTGCCCAAAATGGGCCCCCAATGGCCCAACAACCAAAACCAAGACGCGGAATGGTTTGCCCGGTCCACAGTGCGATGTCTGGCTTACTCATTGGGCTGCCTCTTTGTTTTGTTTTTCGAGCACGGAATTGTAATAGGCGATTTTTTCGTCGAGATGGGTTTCATAGGCATCAAGCTCTGCACGTTTTTGCGCTAACCGTTTGCGGTGATTTTCAAGCAAATCAATGCGATCAGGCACGGTGTGTTCACCCTCGTGCACCAGATGGGTGAAGGTCTCTGTTTCGGCGAGGGGCATGCCGGTGCCGCGCAAACAGGCGAGCAAGCCGAGCCAACCCACATCGTTTTCGGCGTAATAGCGATGGCCCTTTTCGTCCCGCTTGGTTGAAAGGATTAGGCCCCGCTTTTCATAAAACCGGATGGTATCGGGAGATAGTCCGCTCTTTTTTCCTGCTTCACCAATATTCATTTGGTCACCCTTTCATATCTGACTATCTCAGATAAATAGGGGGTTGGAGCTGCTCTAGGTCAATAGTGGTGTGCAAATTATTTTGGTGACAGCTCTGGCGCCAGAATGCGCATGTGTGGGAACGGTATTTCCACACCAGCTTTATCGAGCGCTTTTTTGCCTGCTTCATTGATTGCCATGCGGGCTTCCCAATGGTCCGCGGTGCGGGTCCATGCGCGCAGCTGAAGATCAACAGAACTTGCGCCCAAGTTCATGACATATACAACGGGTTCAGGCGTTGTGAGAACGCGCTCATCAGATGTTGCCACTTCTAACAAAACCTTACGCGCCAAGTCGATATCGGCGCTATAATCAATGCCGACATCAAATGAAATACGACGGGTCATTTCTTTGTTGTAGTTGATGATTGTTGCATCCCAAATTTTCGCATTTGGCGTGAACACATAAAGCCCGTCGACCGTACGTAGTTGGGTTGCAAAAAGTCCAACTTGCTTAACAGTGCCATTGACCGCACTTGATTCAATATAGTCTCCAACGCTGAAGGGGCGCAGCCAGATGATCATCACACCAGCAGCGATGTTGGATAGGGTGCCTTGCAGCGCCAAGGCGATGGCCAAGCCAGCGGCACCGATGACCGCGATAATAGAGGCTGTTTGCACACCTAGTCCGCTCAAGGCGATCACCAGAGCGGTGATAATGACACCGTAGCGCACCAGTTGGCCAAACATGGGGGCCACAGTTTCGTCAAATGCTTTGGTATTTGGCAAGAGCTGTACGACAAGTTGGGCAAGCCACTTCGCAATGAACCAACCAACAATCAGAACAACAAAGGCGGTGAGTATGTTCATGCCATAACCATTAAGCCAATCGACGGTCGAAGTTGCGATTTGCGATATTTCCATGGCTGTCTGGTCCTTTGCAGTGGCTGTGTTGGCTTTTTTTCTAAGATGGTCATGCTGATCGTCAAGTCAAGCAATGCATGCCCTGTTTGGCATTTACAAAAATTTTGCGAGCGCCAATGCCTCTTTGAACCGTTGGTCGGTGAAATAGCCTGTCTCGTGCAATATGTTGATGACTGCCACCGTTTTCCCTGACTTGACGACAGGGACATTTACAATTGAGCCGCAGCCAAGACTTTTAATAATGTCCAGATCAGGAAATTGATCGCCCATTTGATCAGGCGAATTGGCCAGAAATGGTTTTTGTGATTCCACAACATCTTTGAACCACTGTGTTTTGAGAATGGGTTTGGTGCCGCTGGTTGGGTATGTGGTAGGATTTGATGAATATGAACGACGGGCCAATTGAGCAGGTAGGTCTAATTCCATAATCGTGAGTAGTTTGAACCCAGGTGCAACTGTAGCGGCCGCATTTAGCCTTTCAAATATTGCATTGTGATCCCTGGTATCGAATTGTTTTGAAATGTCCAAAATCGGCCCCAATTTCTCATTTTTTTGGTTTTTTTGTCGCGTTTGCTTGCAGTTTGGTTTAAGCGAACCCATCTGCGCTTCTTGGTTTGCAACAATGAGTTTAAAGCGCATTTAGGGAGTTGAAGGGGTTGGTGTAAACACTATTCTACACCAAAGAGGAACGACGGGCAGGAAATTCGATATGATAAATGCTGATTTGGATCAACGGTCGGAGTTTTTTGCCGCCGAAGTTGAGGAAAAGCCGGTGCATCACTCTGGAACACCGCTGGTTGGTGGTTTGATCCGTGAACGCCGCCGGGGCATGAACATGACGCTTAAAGAACTGGGCGAGTTGGCCAATCTATCTGTTGGTTTCTTATCTCAAGTTGAGCGTGATCAAGCGACCCCCTCGCTGGGTGCATTGTCGATGATTTCCAAGGGCCTTGATGTGGAAATGGAGTTTTTTGTTTCTTCACCTGCCGTGCATCGCGGACGGACACGCCAAGGCGAGCGTGAAAGCTTTTCTGTTGATGATTCTTCGCTCCGCTATGAACGACTTGGTGCGGATTTCGCAGGGAAAGCTTTGTCGTCTTTCATTATAACGGTACCTGCTGGTTATAAATCTGAGCGGGTAAGCCATGAGGGCGAAGAGATCATTTACATTCTTGAAGGTGAAGTCGTTACCTACGTTGAGAATGAAAAGGTGATTTTGAGCGCAGGGGACAGCTTGCACTTCCGGTCAACCCGGACACACAGCTGGGAAAATGTGAGCGATGCCATTTGCAGAATCCTTTGGACAGGTACCGTGCCCATTTTCAGAAATGGTGCGTCGGCAAAGTAGTCTCTGACCCTAAATAGAACTACTGGTATTGCTTGTTGCATGTTTGGTTGCATATTGGTATTTGATAGGTATGGTGCGCCCGAACATGAACGATTCTTCAATGATGTGGCGTTCCAAAAAGTAAGACTGAGGGGTGCCGCGCATGACAACTGTTGGCGAAGCTACACAACCAGATTTAATTACCTATCTTCGCGCCGCATTAGAGCGACCCGGTGTTCGCTATGAGTTGCTCGCTGAAGCGTTACGTCAATCCATTCAAAATGGTATTTTGACCGCTGGCGAGTTTTTGTTGGCCGAACGAGAGTTATCCGAAAAACTGGGGCTTAGCCGTGTCACCATTCGGCGCGCCTTTAAACCGTTGCTTGACGATGGGCAGTTGGTGCAAAAGCGGGGGTTGGGCACTTACGTGCCACGCAATCGCCCACAATCCCTTGAGAAGTCGCTGAAGTTTTTGAATGGTTTTTCTGAAGATATTCGCAACAGGGGCATGGAGCCGAGTTCGCAATTGGTCTTTAAGGGACTAGTTGCACCAATTCCTGAGGTGTGCGAGGCCTTGGGCGTTGCGCCACATATGCGCGTTTCCTGTTTCCGACGGATCCGCTATGCGGACGGTAGCATAATGGCCTACGAATTGGCCTATTTTCCATTAGAGGCGATCGATGCGGAAAATGTTGAGGAGGGTGACAGCTTGTATGCCCATCTTGATGCGCGTGGATTTAGACCTGTTAAAGCGCGCCAATCGATCAAAGCAACCAACTGCGATAAAGAATTGAGTGGTTATTTGGGCGTCGAAAAAGGTTCCGCCATTTTGGATATGGAGCGGACCTCGTTTGACCGCACGGGCAAAGCGGTGGAGTTTACACACTCATATTACCGTGGCGATCGTTACATTTATTCAACCGACGTTGGAGACGATATCTAGTTTTAATGGACGACCGGGAAGGCAAAGTATCGGCCTGGCGTTTTACGTTCACAATCATCACACGGAGCAATTCCCTTGCGTCTTGTTATCTTACCGAATTCTGACGACGTGGCAGAATTTGCCTGCGATCTTTTTGCGCGTCAGCTCTTGGAAAAACCAAATAGCATTCTTGGCCTCGCCACGGGTTCTTCGCCCACCACACTTTACAAAAAGCTTATTGAACGCCAGCAAGGCGGAGACATTAGCTTTTCCAAGGTCACCAGTTTTAATCTGGACGAATATGTGGGTTTGAACGGCGAACACACTCAGAGTTATCGCCATTTCATGAATGAGCAATTGTTCGACCATATCGATATTGATAAGGGGCGCACATTTGTCCCCAATGGGGTCGCAAAAGACCCCAACGAAGAGTGCAAGCGCTACGAAGAAATGATTGCCCTTGCGGGTGGCGTTGATTTGCAATTGTTGGGCATTGGTATCAATGGACATATTGGGTTTAATGAACCGCTTTCTAGCCTATCATCTCGCACGCGTGTGAAAACCCTAACAAAGTCGACGATCGAAGCGAACTCGCGGTTTTTTGGACCGGACGAACGTCAGCCGACTGATTCAATGACCATGGGTATTGGCACCATTCTGGATGCGAAGCAGGTGGTTCTGTTGGCCACTGGTGCCCATAAAGCTGAAGCTGTCAGAGGATGCGTTGAGGGGGCGGTTACCGCTTCTTGTCCGGCTTCAGCATTGCAATTACACCAACACGCCATTGTTGTGGTTGATGAGGCCGCGGCTGAACTGTTGAGCATGAAAGACTATGCGATTTGGGCCGAAACACGCCATATCGCCATGGAACAAATGTAGCCGCATCAAACCCAGCGTTAAGCAATTGGAAACCCCGTTCTTAGATGAGGACGGGGTTTTTCCATTCTAATTTACTTCAAATTATGTGTTTTGGGGCTCTTATTCGTCGACTATTTAATCCCAAATTGTGCAGCGCACGTCGCTCGCATTTAGAGGCGAACTGTGCTGCGATGGCTGACTTGACGACAAAAATGATCAACAAATATAAAGCCTCAACTGCTGAAAACACTACGCTTGAAGTGGTGGCTGTCGACCCGCGCGTTTGGGATCAAACCGCGCATCAATTTGATGATATTTGCCAAGAGCAAATGAATGTTTTTGCTGCCGAACGCTGGCCACAGATGAATGTGGACTGCCTGCATTTTTTACGCGATGGCGAATTGGTAGCAGGTTGTTTGATCATGCATCGTGCCGCGCCTTTGGGATTGGGCGGATTGGCGGTGTGTAAATGGGGCCCCGTTGTTCTGGATACTACAGCAGTGGATGCGGAAGCTATCCATGGTCTTGCTATAGACGCGTTGGTGCAAAAATATGCAATTGAAGGGCGTTTGATGCTTTCGATATTGCCACGGCCCAGGCCATCGGAAGTCAATTTTGCCACTGAACAACTGTTGGCCCGCCGCTTTAAGCCCGGTCTTGGGCTGCCATTTCCCAATCGTTATTTCGTGAATGTTCATGTTGATGACGAAGCGATGCGCGCAAGTTTTGGCCAAAAGTGGCGTGCGCATTTGAAAAAAAGCGAGAAAAACGGACTTGAGTTCGAGCATTGTGATGTTTCGCAAATGCCTGTGTTTTACGACCTCTATCGGTCTATGACAGACCGAAAACAATTTCCGGATTATTCTGCATTTGATTCTTTGCATCATTTGATGGAAAATATTGACGACAGTGCGCGGCCTGAATTGTTTTTGGTGCGTCATGATGGCGAGCCAGTTGCTGGCGCAGTGATTTTTGCTACGGGCGATACCGCAGTTTATTTATATGGTGCAACCAATGATGAGGCCTTGCCACTTCGCGCTGGCTATTTGATGCATTGGGAAATCATGCGCTGGCTTGCGCGCCAAGACCGCATCAAATGGTACGACTTAGGTGGGACCGATGGTTTTTTGGGGCTGCACCAATTCAAAAACGGAATGGTTGGAAAAGCCGGAATTGTGTCTGAAGTGCCAAGAGTTATGAATTACGCGCACTGGATGTTGCCACGGCTTTTAGGCGAAACACTGTTTTTTGCCCGCGATACAAAGGCCCAAGTTATGCGTTGGATCAAATCCCGAAAAACTATAGGCCCGAACGACTAATTCGATTTCTTAAAAGCGCTAACTCTTTGGGCCAAAAGCGTCCTTAAAACGTTGCGTTAGTCGACCCAATCGACCTTTTACAGCAAATGGGCGATATCCCGGGATTGTCTTTTTTGTCTCAATTTCAAAAACCAGATAGTCCTCGCCAAAGATATGCTTTTTGAGCTCAGCAACTTCAGTCCATCCAAATCGCTTTAGGATAATTCGTGCGGTGCGGTTGTCTGTGCGGGTTAGGGTCGATAATTTGTGCCAATTGCCGTTGTCAAAATACTCTTTGAAATAGGTGTTGCCGACGATGGCCAATTTCGAATTGCGAAATGCGGGCAAAATGTAGGACCAATAGAGAAACACCACACCATTGTCTGGCCCCGAAATCATGAATCCGGCCCGTTCCCCGTTCTTTTTAAGGATCAGAAGGTGGTGGGGGTCATATTCAAAAAGAGCGCGGATCAAATTGGCATTGATGCGTTGTTTTTCAAAAGCTTTGAATTCGTCATTGTAGAATTCTAGCTCGTCAATGGCTTGATGAACGTGGGTGAGGACCCAATCCAAGTCGGCTAGTTCCGCCGGGCCAGCGGTGTCATTTGACTGTTGGTTTGTGGTGTTCATGCGCATTTGGTCTCTATCTTGTGGGTTGTGTGGAAAATAACCTGATCGCCTTTAAGTTTGGTTTCGATGAGCAAACTGTCTCAAAATAGTTGCTTTTGAGCATAACAAGTCCAAAAAGATGCCAACAGATATTGACCAAGTGCTACCAACCCTTTAGCCATTTGTGCACGGTGTTGTGGGGACAACGTGCGGCGCAAATGTTTTGTGTCGCCAACCGTAAGTCCGGCAGTAATGCCCTAGTTAGTAGACTTTAAAACGAGGAGGAGTCGCTCGATGAGTGATGATATCTATCAGCCATCTAAAGAGATCGTCTCACACGCCCTAATCAACACAGACCAATATAAAGACATGTATGCGAAATCTGTCGCAGATCCTGAGGGATTTTGGGGCGAAGCCGCAAAGCGTCTTGATTGGATCAAAGAGCCGACGAAGATCAAGAATACAAGTTTTGAGCATTCTAGTGTTTCAATCAAATGGTTTGAAGATGGCGAGCTGAATGTCTCAGTCAACTGTATAGACCGCCATCTACCTGAACGCGCTGATCAAACGGCGCTTATTTGGGAAGGTGATGAGCCGGGCACAGACATGCACATTACATATGCGCAATTGCACCGTCGGGTAAGCCGATTTGGCAATGTTTTGCGCAATCTTGGGGTGCAAAAAGGTGATCGGGTAACCATTTACCTGCCCATGATCCCTGAGGCTGCTTATGCCATGCTGGCTTGCGCGCGCATTGGCGCGGCGCACTCGATTGTTTTTGCGGGCTTTTCACCAGAAGCCCTTGCCGGGCGGATTAATGATTGCAAATCAACTGTGGTCATCACCGCAGATGAGGGGCGTCGTGGTGGCAAAACCGTGCCATTGAAGGCCAATGTGGACGAAGCGGCGAAGCACGCGCTGGGCATTGAGAAAATTCTTGTTGTTGAGAATACGGGCAATGAAGTTGCCATGAAGGGCGGGCGCGACGTTTGGTGGCGCGAGGCTGCAACGGGCGTTGATGAGTTCTGTAAGCCTGAGCGCATGAATGCAGAAGATCCCTTGTTCATTCTTTATACGTCTGGTTCAACCGGCACGCCAAAGGGCGTATTGCACACAACCGGTGGCTACCTTGTTTATGCGGCGATGACCCATGAATATGTGTTCGACTATCATGATGGCGACATTTATTGGTGCACAGCGGATGTGGGGTGGGTCACTGGCCACAGCTACATCATTTATGGACCGCTGGCGAACGGTGCGACATCTTTGATGTTTGAAGGCGTGCCAAATTATCCGGATGCATCGCGTTTTTGGCAAGTTTGCGAAAAGCACAAAGTCAATCAATTCTATACTGCACCAACTGCCATTCGGGCTTTGATGGGCGCGGGCAATGAATATGCTCAAAAGTGTGATCTTTCCTCTTTGCGCATTCTTGGCACCGTGGGTGAGCCAATTAATCCTGAAGCTTGGAATTGGTACAATGATGTAATCGGCAAAGGCAAATGCCCGATTGTTGATACATGGTGGCAAACAGAAACCGGCGGCCATTTGCTGACGCCTTTGCCTGGGGCGACACCGACCAAACCGGGGTCTGCCACCACACCATTTTTCGGCGTTCAGCCCGTTATTCTTGACCCAACAACTGGTGAAGAGATCACGAACGTTGAGGCTGAGGGCGTTTTGTGCATCAAAGATAGCTGGCCGGGTCAGATGCGCTCTGTCTATGGTGATCATGAGCGTTTCATCAAGACCTATTTCTCTGACTATAAGGGCTATTACTTTAGTGGTGATGGCTGTCGTCGAGATAAAGACGGCTACTATTGGATCACGGGCCGCGTTGATGATGTGTTGAACGTTTCTGGCCATCGTATGGGCACCGCCGAAATCGAAAGTGCGCTTGTGGCTCATCCCAAGGTCTCAGAATCTGCCGTTGTGGGCTATCCTCACGATGTAAAAGGGCAGGGCATTTATTGCTATGTTACTCTGATGGCGGGCGAAGAACAAAGCGACGAGTTGAAAGCGGAATTGCGCAATTGGGTGCGCAAAGAAATTGGGCCCATCGCGTCTCCGGACATGATGCAGTTTGCGCCCGGGTTACCCAAAACCCGTTCCGGCAAGATTATGCGCCGTATTTTGCGCAAGGTCGCTGAGAACGATTATGGAGCACTTGGTGACATATCGACTTTGGCTGATCCCAGTGTTGTTGATGACTTGATCGAGAATCGTCAAAACCGATAAAGATCGTTTACAATTTTAAAGCTAAACAGGCGCTAAGACCATGGTTTTAGCGCCTTTTTAATGTGTTGTTTACGGCAATATCTGAATCCTGATGGTGTTAACCGCTTTATTCACCTCCTGCGCCCAAAATGTCCGAAATCAAGAATTTTGGACGTCATGTCACACAGGGGCACATCATGTTAAAGCGAGTTTTCGGTATCTTCCTTATCTTTGTTGCGTTGAGCAGCGCAGCGTTCGCTGACGATTGGGTTGCGAAAAAGCTGCGCGGCGGCGTTTTCGTTTTCCAAACCGGTCAGTGGGTACAAATTAAACGCGGACACGTGGTTTCTGATGAAAGTGCCATCCAAACGGCGAAGGGCGCGCGTGTGCTTTTTGCCCGGGGCAAGGAAACAATTGATGTGCGAGGCGATACACGGATCCGTATTTCAGATAGGACCGGTTCCAAACGAACAGTGGTGGCGCAAGATTTTGGATCGATTACCGTCGATGTTGAAAAGCGAAATGTGCAACACTTTGAAGTGCGCGCACCATTGCTCGCTGCGGTGGTTAAAGGCACAAAATTTACCGTTACAGCGACCAAAGGCAAAGCAAGCATCAAAGTTGAGCGTGGCCGCGTTGAGGCGCGTGACAATAAAGCTGGCATGAAAGTTGACGTTAAACCACGTCAAGAAGTTGAATTGAACTCCAGTGACAAGCCTATTTTGACTGTTGAGGGGCGCGGCACAAAGGAGCCTATTCGGTCTACGGCAAATGATGCTGTTCTGTCTGTTCGTCAGGTCATTCAAAAGGTCGAAAAAGCACGTCCAGCGTCTCCAGTTAGTCTTGCTGAGGTGCAAAAACTGGCAGCTCAGCAAGGCAAAAGCTTGTCCAAGTCTGATCGTGAATATGCCGCAAAGAAAGAACTAAAGGCTGCAAAAAAATCTGGAAATGCAAAGGCCATTGCTCAGGCGGTTGTTTCAACACAAATTGCGCAACAGGATGATCAAACAATAGCTGCAGCTGCAAAAGCTCAAGGTGCCGCGACAGCTGTTTTACAACGAGCAGCAAAGAATGCCTCCTCAGCTGCGGCGAACGCAGAGCGAGCAGAAGTTGAAAAGAAGCAGGCAGATAAAGCCTTAAAAGAGGCGAAGAAAAGCGGTGATGCTGCAGCTATAGCTGAAGCTGCAAAAGCTGCTGCTCAAGCGAAAGCCAACGAAAAAGCAGCCGAAGCTGCAGCGAAAGCGGCAGAAAAAGCGGCGAAATCTGCAGAAAAAGAAGCGGAGAAAGCGGCCAAGGACGCAGAAAAGGCAGCCAAGGACGCAGAGAAAGCCGCTGAGAAAGCTGCAAAGGATGCTGAAAAAGCGGCAAAAGACGCCGCAAAAGATTCAGAGGACGCTGCTAAAGATGCTGCGAAAGCGGCAGAAGATGCGCTAGACGACGCCAAGAAATCTGGCGATCAAAGTGCTATTGCTGCAGCCGCAAAAGCTGCAGAAGACGCAAAAGCAAATGAAGAGGCTGTAAAAAAGGCAAATGACGCTGCCGAAGATGCGGCCAAGAATGCAGAAAAGGCGGCCAAAGACGCAGCTAAAAATGCGGAGGATGCGGCCAAAGACGCAGCCAAGGATGCCGAAGATGCTGCCAAAGCCGCAGCGGAAGCGGACGAAAAGGCCGCTAAGGCTGCAGAGGATGCAGCTAAAGACGCCGCTAAAGCGGCTGAAGATGCAGCTAAAGAGGCAGATAAGGCTGCTAAAGATGCGGCCAAAGACGCAAAAAAGGCTGCCAAGAATGTATTAAATGGTGACGATGACGATGACGATGACAAAAAAGACAAGTAGAGAATTCATCTAGTTTATTGGTCGGTCCAATTAAGAACGTCGTAATGCAATTAGGGCATTATGGCGTTCTCTTTGTTTAATCCTACGAGTAACCCGCGTAATGCGCCCATCACTGAGAAACTTTGCAGCAATCTTTCTCTTGGCTATTGCCTCGTTTATGGCCAGCCAAAATGGGTTCTTTAAGGGCATTGATCATACATTTCGGGAATGGCGTTTTGCCAACCATAGCGTTGATACAACGGGCGAAATTGTGCTGGTTGATATTGATGTGCGCAGTTTGCATCAGATTGGTCAATGGCCTTGGCCGCGTTGGGTTTACGCGGGGGTGTTGGATCGTCTGGTTGAATATGGCGCTGATGAGATCGCGTTTGATGTCGACTTCTCCAGCCGATCAGTCCCGGAAAATGATCAAATGCTTGCTGACGCGCTGGCCAAAGCAGGTGGCTTTACCTATTTAGCAGCACTGCAACAGCTTGCGTTTAACACCAATGGTGAGCGCGAATTGGTCACCAATCTGCCATTGGAAGAATTTAGAGAGCACTCCGATATAGCTTTGGTGAATGTTGTTACGCTCAAAGACGGGTTGGTATGGAGTTTTACGAAATATGGGATGATTGAAGACCGCATCGTTCCCTCTTTGCCTACGGTTTTTTCACCGAAAACGGAAAAGAACTCCAAAAATAGCTACTTCATCGATTATGCCTTAGATTTGAACTCAATTGATCGCGTGCCTTTGATCGATTTGCTAAATGGACAAATTGACCCAAATCGTGTGACTGGCAAAAAGGTCATTATTGGGGCGTCGGCTCTCGAACTGGGTGATTTGCTGGAGGTCCCGCACTATGGCCGCATACCTGGGCCATTGGTGCAGGTGCTGGCGGCTGAAACCCGGCTGCAAAATCGCGAAATTGAAAACGGTGGCTCGGTTCTTGGTTGGGTCGTCTTTCTTTTGCTGGCGCTGTTTGTGTCTCGTATGCGCAAGCCGCCGGTATTCGGTTTGGCAATGGCGTTCGTTTGCACTTCAGTCTTCGTTGAGGTCCTTGCATCTGTCGCTCAAGCCAACCTGTTGATGTTCTTTGACACCTTTTGGTTCCATTTTGCATTGGTCTTGGTTTTTGTCCTCAAGGTCCTTGAAGCTATGGATGTTCAGCGCTTGCTTGTTCGGCGCGTTTCTGACGAGCACTCGCGCATGCAGGTCATTCTTGACCGGGTAGTTGCAGATAACTTTGATGGCGTTGTCATTATAAATAGTGATCTGGTTGTCTTGGCAGCCAGCCAACCTGCAGAGCAAATGTTTAGTCCCACGCATAGCTTGATTGGGGCAAACACATCTGTACTTCCAGATAAGCTTTATAATGAGGTTTCGCTGGCGCTTGAACGTTCAAAACAGTTGCGTGAAAACTCGGTTGTGCCCGAAATCTATGTTGTAAAAACCAGTGAGTTTGGCGAGCCAGAATTGGTGATCGAGTACTCAGTGACGGTTTCCACCATCGCGAAAATCGAAGAAACTAATGTGCGAGAGAAGGCGAAAGATTACGTCGCCTGTCTAACCTTTCGTGATATTACTCATCGCTACATTCACCAAAAGCGGATGGACTATCTTGCTAATCACGATCCGTTGACAGAGGCCTTTACACGCGCCCGATTGGAAGAAGAGCTTATTGCCTACATTGGTGATAGCACATCAAACCGACAGCCGCTGACCCTTGTCCTGCTCGACTTGGATCGATTTAAGAACATCAACGAAACGCTTGGGCATGCGGCCGGCGACGGGGTGCTTAAAGAAGTTGCCAAGCGGATGAACGACTTTGGTCTATACAGCGTTGCGCGTTTGGGTGCTGATCGTTTTGCCGGTGCTTATCCGCAGATTATGGACGAGGCACAAGCGGATGAGTTTGCGGAAAAGATCATAGCTTCAATCACGCAACCCTATGCGCTTGATGGTCACCGCGCGTTGTTGGGCGTAAGTGTTGGTTTAACGGACACGCGAAATTCTGGCTTTTTGCCCAACAACCTGATTTCACACGCTGATATGGCACTCTCCGAAGCGAAGAACATGCCTGGCAATAGTCATTTTCTGTTCAAAGCAGAACTTAACGAACGGATCCAAGATCGACAACGGGTCGAAATGGAATTGTTGGACGCCATATCAAAGGATGAATTGCACATTCACTATCAACCGCAAGTGGATATGGCGACTGGACTATGCTTGGGGGCGGAAGCCTTGTTGCGATGGCAACATCCGGAAATGGGGGCTGTGCGTCCTGATCGGTTTATTTCAGTTGCTGAAGACAGCGGCATGATCATTGAAATTGGTCGCTGGGTGCTGGAAAAAGCCTGCATAGACGCAATGACTTGGCCAAAACCGGGCAAGCTTGCTGTGAATGTGTCGGCGGTGCAATTTGAGTATGGCGATGTGGTCGCAGCGATCAAAAAGGCACTTGAAATTTCAAAGCTACCTGTCGAGCGACTTGATATTGAAATTACCGAAAGCGTGTTTGTTACAAAGCAGGATAAGTTTATTCAAACACTCAACGAGATCGTTGAAATGGGCGTAGGGGTTGCGTTGGATGATTTTGGAACCGGTTACTCTTCCCTGAGCTATCTTAGCCGGTTGCCAGTCGACAAGGTGAAAATCGATCAATCCTTTGTGCGCAACTTGCCTGATGACGAGCAATCCATGGCGATTGTGCAATCTGTTTTGACGCTGTCCGCTGCAATGGACAAGCGCGTTGTTGCCGAAGGCATTGAGACCGAAGCGCAAGCCTGGGTTTTGCGCTTGGCAGGATGTGGCATTGGGCAGGGCTATTTGTTCGGGCGTCCGCAAACCAACGAGAGTTTTTGTGAATTCTTGCGCCGCGATGAACCAAGTGAGTTTTTGCTCAAAGCCACCGGCTAATGGCCATGCCGTTGCCATTTTCGGCAAATATCATGTCTTCCTTATCTTTCAACAAATGGATCCTATTATGCGTTTTTGCTCGCGGCTTGTGTTTCTGCTGGTTTGTTTTTTTGGTGCGGGAGCTGCTCAGGCACAGAATATTCGTGAAATGGCTGGCCAGATGATCTTGATCGGGTTTTCGCACGACAGCGCAAAGTCCGATCAGCAGTCGCAATTGCTCGCTTTGATCCGCAATGGGCAAATCGGCGGCGTGATGTATTTGAAATACAACGTTAAAAGCCTTGCCGAAGTTAGCAAGATGAACAAAGCTTTTTTGCAAACTGGTAGTGACTTTCCCCCTTTTATCGCCATTGATCAAGAAGGTGGTGTTGTTGAAAGATTGACGAGTTCTGTAGGATTTGAGGAAATCCCAAGAGCGCGCGACGTTGCGCTGAATATGAACAAAGATAGTGCCTTATCGCTTTACACCGACCTTGCAAAGCGGATGAAAAAACTAGGGTTCAACACTAACTTTGGTCCTGTTGTTGATCTGATTGCAAATCCAAATAACCCCATTATTGCTAAATATGGCCGCGCTTATTCCTCGCGCGCTGACATAACATCAAAGTTTGCACAGGCCTTTGTTGATGGGCATCACCGCGCCGGGATGGTTACGGCGCTAAAACATTTTCCCGGTCATGGCTCCAGTGCTGCGGATTCGCACCTCGGGTTTGTAGACATTTCAAGCAGCTGGACAAGTGCGGAGTATGAACCTTTTGAAACGCTGATCGGGGCAGGCAAAGCCGATATGATCATGGCTGGTCACCTTTATCACAGTGGATATGTGCGTGAAGGTGAGGGGCAAGTGCCGGCAAGTCTTTCCCCTGTGGCGCTGACCAAAGTGTTGCGCCAAGGCATGGGCTTTGATGGTGTGGTGATTTCGGATGATATGGAAATGGGCGCGATTACAAAACACTATGGTTTTGAGGAAGCTATTGTGCGTGCGGTGAACGCGGGCAACGATATTTTGTTGTTTTCTAATACCGTGAAGCCGTCGTTGGGCCTACCGAAGCGCATTTTGGATGTGCTGGAGGCTGAGGCGCGCCGCGATCCTACATTTGCTGACAAAATCTCAGCGAGTTACAGACGCATTGTTGCCCTAAAATCGCGCTTAAACTAGGCTGAAGTTGGTTTTGAGATCGAGATCAAGATCCAATTGGCAATGAGGCTTTTGCTTGGCGCGTTTGATCGCTATACATTGTCATAAATCTGAAGCCGGAATCGCATTTATGATGCGGCACAGCAGAACATGAAACGAGCGCAAGAATGACAGAAGAAACCCAGTCAAAACACGTCAAAGCATTATTTATATCTGACGTGCACTTGGGCATGAAAACGATCCGTGTTGATCAGCTTCTTGATTTTCTGCGCTGCTACGACGCGGAAACCATCTATCTTGTGGGTGATATTATCGACGGTTGGCGCTTGCAAAAGAACTGGCGCTGGCCTGCAACCTACAACATTTTGCTGCAAAAGCTGTTGCGCAAAGCGCGAAAAGGCGCCCGCATTGTTTATTTGCCCGGTAATCACGACGAGTATTTGCGCAACTATTTGGGTACCCATTTCGGTGATATCGAAATTGTGGACCGCACGATTCATCACGGGGTTGATGGCAAACGCTATTTGGTTATTCACGGCGATCAGTTTGACGTTGTGGTGCTGCATGCCAAATGGTTGGCGCACTTGGGTGATTGGGCATATAACGCCGCGCTGCGGCTCAACATTGGTATTAATTTTATCCGTCGCAAAATGGGCTTTGGCTATTGGTCGCTTTCCGCATGGGCAAAGCACAAGGTGAAGAATGCAGTTAGTTTCATTGGCCGTTACGAAGAAGCCTTGGCGCTTGAAGCAAAGCGGAGTGGTGTTGATGGCGTGATTTGTGGGCATATTCACCACGCCGATATTCACGATGATTATGGCACACGCTACATCAATACAGGTGACTGGGTGGAAAGCTGCACAGCCATTGTTGAACATCACGATGGCGAGTTTGAATTGATCCGTTGGACTGAAATGGCGCCACCAAAAACTGAAGCACGTCCCAAAAAATCACAAAAAGTGGCCTGAGGTGGCTATGTCGCTTTAAGCGGTTTTGGCCAATTTTGGGCGTCAGATCGTTTAAATTTTTAAAATTTTCTCATACCAAAGTATAAAACTGCTTGCTCCAATGTGAAAATCGGGGCAACCATGCCAAGCTTCTTGCACGTCTTCCAAGGTTTGGCTCATGTCCATCGGTGTTCTTTCGCGCTTGTCCTCCTCTGAGGCACGGGCGTCATACTATTACGGTTCCATGTTTTTGGCGGTTGGTGTGGCTGTGCCTTTCTTGCCGCTTTGGTTGCGCCACAAGGGGTTCAGCGACGCAGATATCGGCATTCTAAACGCGATACCTGTGTGGACGATGGTGTTGATCAACATCTTTGTGGGGCGC
This sequence comes from Maritalea porphyrae, assembly GCF_027213965.1. Taxonomy (GTDB): domain Bacteria; phylum Pseudomonadota; class Alphaproteobacteria; order Rhizobiales; family Devosiaceae; genus Maritalea; species Maritalea porphyrae_A. Next base: position 218,695 of record NZ_JAPWGX010000003.1, read on the forward strand.
TTGGCAGATAAAGCAAAAGACTGGCGACAAGTTATTTTGCTCTGCAGTTTGATTGCGGCGTTTGCGCCGTTCTTTTTGTTTGCCACAAATGACGTATGGCCAATCATTGTTGTTTGGACCTTGTGTGTGCTGCCGGTCATGGCATTGTCTCCAATCATTGATGCGGCCACGGTGCGCATGACCAGACGGCGCGGCTCCGATTTTGCGATGATCCGCGTTTGGGGAACCGTTGGTTATGTGGCTGCCAATTTGATTGGTGGATGGTATTTGGGGTGGGCAGGCATTGCGTTGTTTTTGCCCCTGTTTGTCGGTCTAAGCTTTTTGCGCGGCATGGTGGCTTTTCAGCTACCCGCTTTTAGAGCCACAGCACCAGAAGACGCGCAAATGAAAGAAGAGGCCAAACACGCGCCGCCGCCGCATCCTCTGCAGGCGCAAGAATTTCGGCATATGTTTCGCCCCTGGTTTGTACTCGCCATCATTGGCTCGGCGCTGATTACCGCTTCTCACGGCCCGCTCTATACTTTTGGTTCTCTGTTGTGGGACCAACAAGGCATCGGCAAAGAAGTCATTGGCCCCTTATGGGCGATTGGTTCTGCTGCTGAAGTCTTGGTGTTTTTGGCGTTTGCGCGGATTGCACGACGATTTTCGGCCCGTCATTTGATCCTGTTTGCAGCCTTTATGACGTGTTTACGTTGGTTTGGCATGACACTTGAATTGCCCGTTTATGGCTATTTCATCTTGCAAATGCTGCACGCTTTTTCTTTTGGTGTAACTTACTTGGGCACTTTGAATTTCGTGGCCAATTGGACAGCTGAGAAATTTGCCGCTGAAGCACAAAGCACCGTGCAGGTTCTCGCGCAGGGGTTGCTGGCCACTTTGGTGTTTGGCTTTGGTTTTGTTTATGCCCAATTGGGGGCGCATGCCTTTGGCTTGTCTGCAGCGATTGCTGCAATCGGTGGGCTTTGTGTCATGGGATCGCTCTTGCTGGTCAACCCACGTTCTGAAGCTTAGCAAACGCGCTGTTTTGATTTCGACTGGGGTAGTTGTTGTTTGCCTCCTTTGTCCGGGCTCGTTGGCCGGGACGGTGCGCGGATCAAGGCCCAGAACATGACCTGATCTGACCGCAAAATATAAAACAAACACTCACCCAGCTTACCGTCCCGCGCTTGATGCGGGACCAATAATTGTGGGTGTTGGTTTGCGCGCGCGTATTTGGTCCCCGTCTTTTCCGCGGTCGATTTAGCAAGTTTGCATGAAAAAGCCCGCATCAAACGATGCGGGCTTTTTTGAATTTGTCAGCTAGTTCGAACTCGCTTTTAGCCAATGCGGCCAAATGCGTGGGCAAGCATTGTGTAGACCTTGCCCCGGTCGGAGGTGAGCTGCGCTTGCGTGTCGCGGACAGGGTTTTGTCCACTTGCGGCTTCGCGCAGCAGCAATTCGAACTCGCTCATGAAATCGCGTGCTGTATTGGCAAACTCATCATCGCGCTTTAGTTTTTTGCGCACGTCGTCAAATGTGCCTTGGCCAGCAAGGGTGTAAAGGCGACGTGAGAAGACTTCGGTTTGCCCATTTTGATAACGCATCCACGCGTCTTCCAGCGCTTTTTGGTCCACAGCAGCAATCATTTCGCTTGTGAGGCTATTGAGGTTGCCACCGCGCTGTTGTTGCTGTGTTTCGGCCTGTTGGTTGGCTTCAGCGTTACGCAATAGGCTGCGCACCCAGCTGTCTCCATCCTGATTTTGTGCAGGAGCTGGTTTGGGTTGAACCGGCGCAGGTGCTGCGCGTTCTGGTGCAGCTTGCTGGCGCAAGGGCTGGCGGGCAGCCGCTTGGGCCTGCGTTTTTTGCTGTTCAGCTTCAATCTGACGTTCCAGCAGGGCGGCGATCTGTTCTGAAGATATATCCTCATCGCGTGCCGGTGTTGCTGGCTCTGGATTGCGTTTTGGCGGCGTTGGCCGGCTTTGTTCCACGGGACGCGGTGCAGGTTGTTGCACTTCTTGTTGCACTGGCTGGCGCGGAATTTCGCGTTTTGGTGCAGGAGGTGTCGGCTCCTGGCGTGTGGGGGCGGCAGCTGCTGTGTAGCTGTGTGAACTTGATTGGGCGTTGACGATGTTATTCAACTCGCTCAAAGCTTCAATTTGCTCAGCAACTACGCGGCGCATGGCGGCAGCGCTTGCTTTTGTTTCTTCAGGCAGCTCAAGCATACCGCGCTGCAATTCGCCACGGGTGGCTTGCAGTTCTTCGTTCATTTGGCCGGCAGTTTGGCGCATAGCTTGTGCCGTTTCGTTGAACTGAGCGGTGGCCTGGCGGATAGCGTCTTGCATTTCTTCCACCAACGCTTTTTGCGTCTGCTGAACAGCTGCTTGCGCGCGCTGGCTTTCGATGCCTGCAGTTTCGGTGAGGGTGCGCAGGTTGTTGGACACAGATGAAGATGCACCGCGAACTGTTTCGTCCAACGCTTCTTGTGTTGCGTTGATCCGTTGTTCTGCCTCGTTGACTGTTTCAGCCAATGAGCGGGCAAAGATCCGCAGACGAGAGTCAATTTCTTCAGCGCGGTTTGTAAAGCCTTGTGCCAATGCATCAAGTGCAGTGCGGCCGCCTTCAATGGTTTCAATAGATACCATGCTGGCGCTTGTAAGGTCGCGTGCGGCATCGGTGAAGCCGTGTGCTTGCCCTTCAAGTGAATGTTTGACCTCGCCAACTTCTGCCAACAATCCGCTGATCGTGGCTTGGAGGGCAGAAACGTGATCGCTCATCAAGCGACCCGCGTCATCGGTGCCTGCAAGCGCGTCGCGTACTGCATCTGAGTAGCGGGCAGTGTGCTGGCCGATGTTGCCTTCAAGCGTTGCCAAATTATTGCCCGATGTCTCAAGCACCTGCTGCAAGAGCATGTTTGAATCGTTGAGTTTGGCCAAGGCGCGCGTCACATCTTCTTCAATGCGAGCTGTTGAGGTGGACATAATGTCCTCAGCACTGATGGCAGAGCTTTCAAGTGCGGCATTGAGCACGTTTTTATGGTTGGCCAAACGGTCGTCGAGTTCGTTGGCTTTTTGATCAATCAATTTCGACAGGGTTTCAGACTGCAAGGCGACAATGCGGTTCATATTGCTTGATTTGTCAGCAAGCTCTTGAGCCGTGGCGACGCCACGCACTTCCACCAAATCTTGCAATTTGTCGCTTACAGCGTTCATTTGCTGCATGGCGTTGCGCACCAATTGGTCCATGCGGGTTGCGGTCACTTCCACATCAGAGGAAATGTCAGCGGTCATGCCGGCAAGTTTTTCCTCAAGCGATGCAGCGATGCGGCCCGCGCCTTCATCGATGTTTGACATGGTTTTGCCAAGGGCTGAGGAAACCGAAGAGTTGATTTCGTTCAAGCGCTCTGCTGTTGCGTTTGCACGCGCTGCAATTGTGTCTGGCAAGGTGCCGAGTTTTTCGTCGATCGTGCGGCTGAAGTTTTCAGCCGTTGCTGCCAAGCTTGTTTCGCTCTGTGTTGCGCTTGATTCAATGTTTTCAACCGCGCTGCTGGCGGATGCGGCAAGGCGTTTTTCACTATCACTGATGCGGCCTTCAACAGATTTGTTCAAGCTGTTGAGCGTTGCCGCCAAGCGCTGCTCGCCGTCAGAAACGCGTGTTTCAACACTTGAAGCAAGGTTTTCAACAGTAGAGGACAAGCGCTGTTCGCTATCTGCCACACGGGTTTCAACAGTTGACGTAAGATTTTCAACTGACGAAGACAGACGTTGCTCGCCATCTGACATCCGGTTTTCAATGGATGAAACAAGGTTTTGCGTCGCTTCGTTGAATTGGGCTTCGCTTCCGGCCACGCGCTCTTGAATGCTGGACGTGAGCTGATTGACCGAGGTGGTGAGGCGTTCTTCGGTTTCTGCCACACGCTCTTCGGTCTCACTTGTGAGCCCTTGCATGGTCATTGTCAGGCGGGCTTCGCTATTCGACACGCTATTTTCAATAGACGATGTGAGGTGCTGGGTTGCACGGCCAAGTGTTTCCGCAGATTTGAGAACGCGGCCTGCAATGGTTTTATCCAATTGCGTTGTGGCTGTTTCAAATGTCTCAGTTGACTGGGAAAGGGCGTTTTCAACTTTGCCAGCCAGACGGTCGGTGCTTTCTTCGATGCTTGAAATAGCGCTGGTCACTTTGCCAGCCACGCCATGTTCAGCGTCTGAGAGACGGGCAATCGCGCCATCAATTTCAGTGCCAAGGTGCGCATTCACTTCAGCAACTTTGTTCTCGATCATGGAAGACACTTGCTGGGTGCGTGTTTCCATTGTTTGGTTCACGTTGCGCAAGCTTGCATCAATTTCGTCGCGGAACTTCTCGCCAGACAGATCAAACGTTGCTGATAGCTCCTCAGTGCGTTGATGCATTTGCGCGCTAAGTGTAGAGGCGCCAGACTGCAATCGCTCATTAAACGCTTCTGTGTGCGTGACAAGAGTTTCCTCAAGCGCCTTGGCGTTCTTGGTGAGGCTAGCGCTATTTTGGTCGATTGTATCGATCAGTTTGCCGCCTTTTTCGCTAACGATCTCATCCATTGATTTTAGACGGCTATCCAAAATCACAGCGACCTCGTCTACGCGCGATGTAAGTTGAGCAGCGGTTTCGTCACCAGCTGTTCTCAGCAAGATGCGGGCATCCTCTGCGCGCTCTTCCAATACGCCACCAATTTGCAGCAGCGCTGATTGTACGCTGCTTTCCAAATTGTTGGTTTGAATGGCTAGGGTCTCGTCAAATCGTGTGCCAAATTCGCTCAAGCTGTTTTGGGCGCTGGCCGAATTGTCCAGAACGCTCTTGGCTAGAGATTTTCCAACGGCGGACATTTGGTTTGAAATCTCTTCGCCGCGCAATGTCATATCCACCAGAACGGCTTCGCCTGATGCCCGCAAGACATTGCTTAGTTTCGCGCTTTGTGTGTCCACGGCGGCGGTAATGGCTGAAGCGCCATTCTCAAACGTGCCGGTAAGGGCCAAAATGCGGTTGTCCACGTTCGAGCTGAATTGATCTGTGCCTTTATCAAGCGCTGCGGTCAAAAGATTGGACTTTTGATCGAATAGGCTGGTGAAGGCATTGGTGTTTTTGTCGAGCAACTGCGCAACATTGTGCATTTGCTCGTCCACCAAGGTGCCAAAGCCGTCTGTGCGCTCAAGCAGAACTTGGTCAAGCTGCGTAGAACGCGCCGAAATCATGCGATCAAGCTTTTCGTTGCGCTCATCAAATGAAGACTGCAGCTCCATGGTGCGGCCCGCAAGGGTGCTGTCCAATGCAGAAGTTCTGTCTTCAATTGATGCTTCAAGCTGGTTGGTGCGGTTGGCCAACACGTGATCGAACTCGCCAGTGCGTTCGGCGATAAGGGACGCCAAGTTTGCGGTACGTTCATCAACTGTTATGTTGAGTTTTTCAGTGCTGTCCTCAAGTGCGGCAACCAAATCAACTTGTCGGTTTTGGATGGTTTCATCAAGGTTGCGGGCGCGTTCAGCAATGGCGCCATCAATTGTGGTGCCTGCTGCATGGACGGCTTGGGTAACGTCTTTTTTCTGCGTTTCGATCGTTGAGGTAATATTGCCGCCAACGGTTTTCATTTGGTCAACGAATGCGCTGCCAACAGTGTCCAATTTTGTGGCAAAATCGGCATGTACATCGGAAATGGCTTCCCGCACACGCTCTGAATTGGTGACCACCGCATTGCGTTGTGACGCCAACTCTTCAATAAGCGAGCGCATGCGCAATTCATTGTCTGCATAGGTGCGCTCAAGCGAGTTCACTTCATTGTGGACCATGACCTCAAGCTCGCTGGCGCGAGACAATGCACGCTCCAGCCCGTCACCAATGGCGTTCACTTCGCGGCGAACGGCCTGACCAACGGTTTTGATTTGTTGAGAAGCGGTTGCTTCAGGCTCGGTTAAGCGCATGGCCGCTTGCGTCATTGAAGAGGCGGCAAGACGTAAATCGTTGGCGCGTTTGGTCATGGTGGCAATTGCAAAAAATGCCAAAACTGGAATGATCAGCAGTGCGCAATAGGTTGCAAACTCTGGCGTGCGCAGGGTTTCAGCAAAAAGCGATGTGTCGCCAAATCCGGCGCCAAACTGGAAAAAGCCCAATGTGAGAATGATCAGTGCCCACACAATTGAGGCGAGTGCGGCGACCCAATATGGCGTGGATGTCGATTTTGATTGCAAAGAATAAAGAATGCCAGCGGCGCTCGAGCGGTCATCATTTGCGATGCCTTGCGTGCGCGCAGCAATGCGCTCGGCAGAGCGGGTACGGCTTGGCGTAGGTTTGGGTTGGGAGGGAGGTGTATCCTTTGCGGGGTTCTTTACCGCCGCTGAACCTTCCAACGCACTTTCCACTGCTGAGAAAGCGAGTGATGCTGGGTCTTTTGGTGTTGAACCACTATTCTTTGCCATACTCGATACTACCTTTGCGTCCGCACACGTCCCAACAAGGCGGCTAAGGTGAGCTTTGGCAATTCGTGTTTGATGGTTAAAACACGCCCGAAGCGTCCCCCGGAGAAATCTAACACGTTTAAAAACAACGTGTTTTTGGCCAAACACTCAACGCCGCCGAACGTTGGTATCATTTCTTTATACACTTTTTCGACGTTGAACTTATCTTTTTATTAATAAATGGTTAACGCGTCAAAGCATGGGTTCACTAAGACGTCCAAATATGCCGGATTTGTGACGCTTAAGCCCATGTTCACCCCTCAATGATAAAGTTGTGCAAAGTTTTGTTGAGTAAATTGAGTAGGGCGTAAAAATGGCCAAAGCTGTATTGGCGGCAAATGGAGTTTCCAGTTACAAAAATGATGATCACCACCGTTGGATTGATCTGGTGTTTCTGGGGCGCCAAACAATGGGCCAAAAGTCGCTCGAAATTGAAATTCTGAAGCTCTTTAAATCGCAACTTGAAATTCATCTCGCACAATTGGCTCATATGGAAGATGAATCACAATTGCGGGTGCGTTTACATACGATCAAGGGCGCGGCTTTTGGCGTTGGTGCCAATGAAGTTGCTCAACTTGCTGCAAAAGCTGAAAAAGAACTGCTCAGCAACGGGCATGTGCAACCGGGCGGGATGGATCGCCTGCGTCAAGCGGTGCGACAAACTAGCGACTTTATAAGCCATCTCCTTGAAACTTAGGCACACTAAAGCCTAATCGTCTGCTCCATTTTTTGGTGTGATTATTTATCGCGCTGTCTTAGGGCGAGGCGCCGCTTGCCCACAATTGATTTGGGCGATATAGAACGGGCTGAGTTCAGATAAAGGAAGTCCTGCATGGCCAAAATTACATATGTCGAATCCAATGGTACCCGGCACGAAGTTGAAGCTGAAAATGGCTCTACCGTGATGGAAAATGCTGTACGCAACGATGTACCCGGGATTGTGGCTGAATGCGGTGGCGCTTGCACGTGTGCTACTTGTCACGTGTATGTGGATGATGCATGGACAGCTAAGGCTGGTGGCCCTTCTGTAATGGAAGAAGACATGCTGGACTTTGCTTTTGATGTGAATGACAACAGCCGATTGTCTTGCCAAATCAAGGTTTCAGATGAGCTGGATGGGCTTGTTGTGCATGTACCTGAAAACCAGGCATAGGTTTTCTCAAAATCCAATTTGAGAAGAATTTTTCTACTGATTGTGTGATTATTGAGATCAAATTGCTCCGAATATGGTGAAATGCTTCCTTGGCGTTTCATCATCTTTGATATTGGTAGAATAAAGAAAAATCTAACAATTTCAGTGACTTGGCATTGGCTTGAGTCTGCACTATTTTAGCGGCATCGATTAATCGAGGTCGCAATATGACACGCTTAGGCATTTTCCCCGTTTCTTACAAAGTTCGGGGCAAGAAAATCATCATCGTAGGTGGCGGCGCTGAAGCGCTGGCCAAAGCGCGTTTGGCCATCAAAACCGATGCGCATGTTGTTGTGATCGCCCGCAAAATTGAAGCTGATTTCTCCTCCCTTGACCTTGAAAATGTCCATTTCGACGTGCGCGAAGAAGTGTTCGCCGCCCATCATTTGCACAATGCAGCTTTGGTGTTTGTGGGTGATGAGGGTCCAGATGCGGAGATCGCCAAACGGTTGGCGAAAGAGGCCGGTTTACCGCTCAATGTGGTGGATCAACCTGACCTGTGTGATTTCTTCACCCCAGCCATTGTTGACCGTGCACCGATTTCTGTTGCCATCTCATCAGAAGGTGAAGCGCCGGTTTTAGCGCGCTTGGTCCGGGCGCAAATTGAAGCAGCGCTTCCTTTGCATTTGGGCAAATTGGCAAGTCTTGCTGGTGGGTTGCGTCATCTGGTTGAGAAATTGATTCATTCGGGCGACCGTCGTCGGAAATTCTATCAGGAGCTTTTGGCATCACCTCAGGTTGAAGTTGCGCTGGGTGCTGGCGATCAAGATAAGGCCAATCAATGGGCCAATCATTTGTTGGTGGATCACGCCAATGTTGATCAGCGCAGTGGTTTTGTGCATTTGGTTGGTGCGGGGCCGGGGGCTGAAGATTTGCTGACCCTTCGTGCACAACGGGTGTTGCAAAGCGCAGATGTGATTGTGCACGACCAATTGGTGCCCGAAGGTGTGGTGCAAATGGGCCGCCGTGACGCAGAGCGGGTGCCAGTTGGCAAAGCCAAGGGTCGCCATTCCTTCACCCAAAAGCGGATCAATAAACTGCTCGTGCAATTGGCCCAAGAGGGCAAACAGGTTGTGCGGCTAAAGTCTGGCGATCCGATGATCTTTGGTCGTGCAGCAGAAGAAATTGAAGCAATGGATGCAGCTGGTGTTGAATATGCCATCGTGCCCGGTGTCACTGCAGCGGCAGCTGCAGCTTCGGATGCACATTTGCCCGTGACCTTGCGCAATGTGGCATCTGGCGTTGTTTACGCAACGGCGCATGGTGCTAACGACACAGCCGTGACCCATTGGGCGACATTGGCCAAGTCTGGCCTGACCCTTGGCATTTACATGGGCAAGTCGATCATGAAAGAGGTTGCTGCTCAGCTTATTGCTGAAGGCCTTTCAAGCACCACGCACGTGGGCATTGTGGTGAACGCAGGACGCGCCAATAGCGCGCGATGTTTGTCGAGCCTTCAAGAGATTTCAAATCAAGCACCGCAATTGGCAGACGGTCCAGCGATTGTATTTGTTGGGGAAGCTGTCGCCAGCGGCAAATGGCTGAATGAGATTGACCAGCCTTCAAACGAATTAGAATTAGATGGGGATACGCGCCCTGACATGCAGGTGGCGTAGAGGAATGAAAAATATGAATGCGATTACAGCGAACGAATTGATTTCAGGTGCCGTTGTGTACCTTTACGAAACTGGCGAATTTGGCGTCGACTTGCAAAAAGCCAAGCTTTTTGGAGCTGACGAGCAAGATGTGCGCGATGCATCGCTTGAAAAGACGTTGAAAAATCCACGGCTTGTAAGCGTGGAAGCAATTGCTGTTGAGGTGAGCGAAACTGGCACTGTTTGGGCCAACCGTTTGCGTGAACAAATTCGGGCCAACGGCCCAACTGTTGGTGGCTTTGCCCGTCAGACCCTAGAAGGAGCCGATCATGTATCGCTATGATGAATTTGATGCGGCCTTCGTCCGTCAGCGCACAGAGCAGTTTTCTCACCAAGTGCAGCGCCGTTTGTCCGGTGAATTGACTGAAGAGCAATTCCGCCCCCTGCGGTTGATGAATGGTCTTTATTTGCAATTGCATGCCTATATGCTGCGGGTTGCGGTGCCTTATGGCACGCTCAATTCAACGCAAATGCGCAAGCTTGCCCATATCGCCCGCACCTATGACCGGGGCTATGGCCACTTCACCACGCGCCAAAACATCCAATACAATTGGCCCAAACTAAAAGACGTGCCAGCGATTTTGGAAGAATTGGCCAGCGTTGAAATGCACGCGATCCAAACATCGGGGAACTGTATCCGTAATGTGACTACAGATCAGTTTGCGGGCGCAGCGGGAGATGAGATTATTGATCCACGGCCAGTGGCTGAGATCATCCGTCAATGGTCGAGCTTGCACCCAGAGTTTAGCTATTTGCCGCGTAAATTCAAAATCGCGATCACTGGCGCACCGCAAGATCGTGCGGCGGTGAAGTTTCACGATATTGGCCTGATGGCCGCAACCAACGATGCGGGTGACGTTGGCTGGCGCGTGTTTGTGGGTGGTGGTTTGGGCCGTACGCCGATGGTGGCCAAAGAGATTTCAGATTATGTGCCGCATGAGTACTTGTTGCCCTATTTGGAAGCGATTTTGCGCGTCTATAATATGTATGGTCGTCGCGACAATAAGTATAAAGCGCGGATCAAAATCCTTGTGCATGAAACAGGTATTGAAACCATTCGTGAGCAAGTTGAAGCCGAATTTGCTGAAATCAAAGAAGGTGTGTTGAAACTGCCGCAAGGTGAGTTGACGCGGATCACAGAGTATTTTGCGGAGCCAGCGTTTGAGCCGCAAACTGACACCAAGATTGACATCGCACAGTTTGAAGCAACGGACAGTGCCTATGCGCGATTCCTAAAGCACAATCTGCACCCCCACGCTAAAGAGGGGTACACCAGCGTCACCATCTCGCTGAAGCCAATTGGTGGTGTGCCGGGCGATGCAACAGACAGTCAAATGGAAGCAGTGGCAGACTTGGCTGAGCAATATAGCTTTGACGAGTTGCGCGTTTCCCACGAGCAAAACTTGGTGTTGCCGCACGTGGCGATCAAAGATGTGCGCACTGTTTATGACGCACTGGTGGCCAACAAATTGCAAGAAGGCAATGCGGGCCTGATCTCTGACATTATCGCATGCCCAGGCCTTGATTATTGCGCCTTGGCAAATGCCCGCTCGATCCCAATCGCGCAAGCAATTTCTGAGAAGTTTGCGGACCGCGAAGAAGAGTTTGGCGAATTGAAGCTGAAAATTTCAGGCTGCATCAACGCTTGTGGTCACCACCACGTGGGCCACATCGGCATTTTGGGTGTGGAGAAAAAAGGCACCGAGCTTTATCAAATCACCGTGGGTGGCGATGCGACGGAACATGCGACTGTTGGCTCCATTTTGGGCCGTGGTGTGACGGCTGAAGAAGTGCCCGGTGCACTTGAGAAATTACTCGACCGCTATATGGCGGAGCGGCAAAGCGCTGATGAGACGTTCATTCAAGCCTACCGCCGGTTGGGTGACGCACCATTTAAGGAGGCGCTTTATGGCTAGTTCAAACCTGGCTCACGCCCAAACAGCAAAGCCCCGGCCAACTGATCTTGAATTGGTGGCGCTAAATGGCATGTTTGACGAAAAAGACGGCTTGTCCGTATTGCGTCATGCTTTGACCGGTGATGTATCGCCTGCGCCCATTGCTATGGTTTCTTCATTTGGGGCCGACAGTTCGGTTTTGTTGCACATGGTTGCGCAGATCAATCCGCATCAAGAAGTTCTGTTTTTGGAAACGGGCAAGCATTTTGCTGAAACGCTTGAGTATATCGAGATCATGAAGAAGCACCTTGGCTTGACCAATGTGCGTTTTCTTGAGCCAGACACAAAAGACGTTGAGCGGTTTGACCCAAAGGGTGACCTTTGGAAATCCGATCCGGATAGCTGCTGCCATATTCGTAAAACCGAGCCGCTTGATACAGCGCTTAAAACCTACGGTGGTTGGGTGACAGGGCGTAAGCGCTTCCAAACCAATGATCGGGGCGTGTTGCCACACTTTGAATTGACCACGGATGAGCGGGTTAAGGTGAACCCGCTTGCCTATTGGGACAATGATGATGTGGCCGCTTATCGCCAAGAGCATGGCTTGCCTGCGCACCCATTGTTCCTTAAAGGCTTCTTGTCGATCGGTTGCGAGCCTTGCACGTCTATCGTGAAAGAGGGGGAAGACCCTCGTTCTGGCCGTTGGCGGGGCAAAGATAAAACCGAATGTGGTATCCATTTTGATGTGAGCGGCAAGATCGCCCATCCAACAGTTGAAATTGGGCAAAAACCAATGAATTTGTTCAAAGACGGCGCATTTGTTGCCGATTTGTGGCGTGATCTAAAAGAAGACGAAGCCTTGCATGATCTGCATCATGTTCATGTGCCGCTGAGTGTTTATGTTGCCAACAAAGCTGAGATTGATGCAAATCCGCGTGATTTGGGTTTGATTTTGGCACCGGGTGACGATGTGGATGCTTTGGGTGAAGACGCGAAGCGTTTCACCTCGATTGTGGTTGAGTTCCCAGCCTTTACCGATGGGCGGGGGTATTCTTATGCCCGTTTGTTGCGTGAGCGCTACGGCTATGAGAATGAACTGCGCGCCCGTGGCGACATTTTGACCGATCAGGTGGCCTATTTCCTTAGATGTGGGTTCGATGCCTTGACTGTTCAAAATGAAGCGACCAAAAAGGCACTGCAAGAGAATGACCTTGGTTCGGTCACGCTCTTCATGCAACCTATTGGGGCATCACTAGAGGTGCCTGTTGGAACACGTCCGTTCTTGCGGCGGGCAAAATAGAAAACTTACTGGGTGGTCCAGCGCCCGCGATAAAATACGAAGAGAGTATGAGAAATGAGCGAGCGTGAGATTGTCACCGATGTGGTGATCATCGGTGCCGGCCCTGTTGGTCTTTTTGCCGTTTTTGAATTGGGCTTGTTGGACATTAAATGCCACCTAATCGATATTTTGGACAAGCCGGGCGGCCAATGTGCCGAGCTTTATCCCGAAAAGCCGATCTATGATATTCCAGCTTTTCCAGAAATTTCTGGTCAGGAACTGACGAACAACTTGTTGCAGCAAGCGGAGCCGTTTGGCCCCACGTACCATTATAACCAAATGGTCACCGAGCTTGAGAAGCAGGAAGACGGCTCGTACATCGTTAAGACCGACGACAATCAAACCTTCAAATGTAAGGTTGTGGTGATTGCTGCGGGCGGTGGTTCATTCCAGCCTAAGCGTCCGCCTGTGCCAGAGATCGAAAACTTTGAGAACAAATCTGTGTTTTACGCTGTGCGTCGCCGCGACGAGTTCCGCGACCATGACATTGTGATTGTTGGCGGGGGCGATAGTGCGCTGGATTGGACGTTGAACTTGGCTGAAATCGCCAAGTCTGTAACCCTTGTGCACCGTCGCGATAGTTTCCGTGCCCATACTGATAGCGTGAATAAAATGCGCGCTTTGGTTGATGCGGGTAAAATCAAGTTTGAACTTGGTCAAATCGCCAACCTTGAAGGTGAAGACGGTCAAATTACAGCCGTCAACATCAAGTCTAAAGATGGCGAAAAATCGCTGCCAGCAACCCGTTTGTTACCGTTCTTTGGTCTCACCATGAAGTTGGGTCCCGTTGCTGATTGGGGTCTCAATCTGCACGAAAATCTAATCAATGTGGACACCGAGAAATTCACCACATCCGAAGAAGGTATCTTTGCGATTGGTGACATCAACTATTATCCGGGTAAGTTGAAGCTTATCCTTTCTGGCTTCCATGAAGCTGCGTTGATGGCGCAAGCCGCGAAAAAAATTATCCATCCGGATCAAAAGGTTGTGTTCCAATACACCACCTCTTCAACCAGCTTGCAAAAGAAGCTTGGAGTTAAATAATGCGCGTTTATGTGACAGATCTTGACGGCAAAGAGCACGAACTTGAAGCCCTTGAAGGCTGGCGGGTAATGGAAGTTATCCGCGATTGGGAATTGCCCATTAAAGCCGAGTGTGGCGGCGCTTGCGCGTGCGCCACCTGTCACGTTTTCGTTGCCCCCGAATGGGAAGACAAGTTGCACCCTGCAACCGACGAGGAAGAGGACATGCTGGACACCGTGCCAGATGTTCAAGAAAACTCTCGCCTGTCTTGCCAAATTCTGATGAGCGAAGAACTTGATGGGCTAAAGGTTTCATTGGCCCCAAGCTCCAAGCCAGAAGAAAAAGTGGCATAATTGACCTCAAGGCGGCTCTTTTTTGAGCCGCCGTTGGTCGCTTCGCTCCCGACCCCGGCACCCCCGCCGATTGGTGCCCCGCTTAGATGTTGGTTAAGTACGCGCTGTGCAGACTATTGGCGCTCCGATGGGGCGGCCAAAACGTTGGCCGGGCTGACCGCCCAAGCTAATTTTCAGCATTTCAGATACAGCTCCAAGCAAGGGCTTTTCCCTCTGTGGCATCCCCGGACTTGATCCGGGGTCACGTAAGCTGTGCGAACGTGGGGCCAACCTCACCCTCATGGTGAGCCCGTCGAACCACCCGGCAATACTCACCGACCTTTTGACAAGCTCAGGGAGAGGGAGAGGGTTTTTTCTTGCCTGACTGTTATGCGCGAAAATGGCGGGGGTGCCGGGGTCGAGAGCGAAGCGACCAACGGCGGCGCGAAAATGGCGGGGGTGCCGGGGTCGGGAGTGAAGCGACCAACGGCGGCGCGAAAAGAGCAAAAAATCTATCCCCGCCACAAATCCCTTTGCCACAATATCTCACCTTTGATTGAAACCGCGCAGGCTGTTGACGAATGGCGGGCGGTGGAAGGCAAATCGTATCAGGCGGGGCGCTGACCAAATCAAAGGGGATGGCCGGGCCGCAAGACGTTTGCGGTGCCGCACCGTTTGATCTGTCCAGTCCGACACCGAGGGCAGCTGTAAGTCGTTTATCGGGTACTGTTTTCCAATATCACCAAATGATCAAGGCGATCAGAACAGTTTTGGTGGAACGCGGGTAAGGGGATAGAAGGGTTTAGCACCCCGGGGTAGACCAAATTTGGATGCAAAAGCCATTTGCGCGAGGCGTTTGACGTCTCATTATTTTTACTACACATGACGAGATTTCAAACGCCTCGCGCCCTGCACCTTTATCAACTGGCAGTTCTGCTGACCTGATGTTTTTGCACGTCAAAAATTGTGATCCAACTGAGGTCTGTTGCGTATATCATAGAACACAAAAGGGGAATGAAATGGCTGTTGGTGATTGGGTTGAAGTGAATGACAAAATGCAAAAGGGTTATGCCTATCAATTGCTTGTGCCAATGGGTGAGCAGTTTGATTCAACATTTGTCCCCCACCATACCCCTGAAGAAATGCTGGCGATGGGTGTGTTCGAAGGTAAATATCTCAACGATTGCACAAATGAATTCCCCGCCGATTGGTATGCAAGCGCACGCCTTTCCGACCAACCCGATATTTCATGCAATTATTTCGGCACCAAAAGCCGACAACCTCTAAGCGTTTGGCAACAAAAGGGCTGGATTTATGGCCCCGATCCGCGCGGCTGGTTCCAATGGTATTGCCGCTATTTCACGGGGCGTCGCTTGCCTGACGTGGACGAGAAACAAATCAAACGCTGGCGCGGCTTCGCCCGCCACGCCGGCCAAATCCGCGCCAATTGCGAACCCGGCGACATCTTCTGCCGCCGCCGTCAGCGGCAGGCGTTGTTGCAGTGGGCGTATGATCCGTTGATATGAGGGGGGGAGGCCGCCATGTGCACGACCGTCATCCTCGGACTTGATCCGAGGATCCACAACAACGGTGGCGGTAGCCAACGTGACCCCGGATCAAGTCCGGGGATGCCGTGAGGGAAACTTGACAACTCACCACAGGGCATTCCCGGCCCCCGAGCCGGGATCACGTTTCCACATTTATCAAATGGCGATAGTCATATCATGGACCCTCGGGTCAAGCCCGAGGGGGACGAAGGGATATGGAGCGGTGATCCGGTCGAAAGAAGTCGGACTCTACTCCCCAACAACAACCTTCGGCTTCACCAACAAAGTCTCATGCCCCTCAACCGGATGACGTGGAATAAGCTGCGACAAGATTAGCGATACGACCGCAAAGCCAGCGCCTGCGAAGAACACATAGGCTGGATTGTAGAGCCAAATAACCCCGAACGCGACGGGGATGACCACAGCGGCGATGTGGTTGATGGTGAAGGCCACGGCGGCGGTGGGGGCCATATCGGCGGGGTCGGCGATCTTTTGGAAATAGGTCTTCATGGCGATGGCCAGCGCGAAGAAGAAATGGTCGATTACGTAAAGCGACGCGCCAAGGAAAGCGTTATTGACGAAAGCATAGCTGACAAAAACGATGATCAGGCCGATATATTCAAACGTTAGTGCGGCGCGTTCGCCGAAGTGGCCGATGGCAGAGCCGATTTTGCGGGCGAAGAACATATTGAAGGTGGTGTTGATGATGAACAAAAACGCCACTTCATGCACGTGGTAGCCGAACTTTTCGACCATCATCCAGGCGGCAAAAACCACAAAGATTTGGCGGCGCGCGCCAGACATGAATGTGAGGGCGTAATATAACCAATAGCGTTTGCGAAGGATCAGTTTTTTGTTCTGCAAATGAGGTTGATCAAATGTCGGGAAAAACAAAATGATGAACAAAACCAGCGAAAGGGTTAGCCCACCAAACACCCAGAACATGGCGATATAGGGCAGGGCGAGGACTTTCCACAAAAGGATCACAAGCCCATAAATGAGCAATTGCCCAAAGGCGCTTGCCGCCAAAATGGTGCCCAATTGTTTGGCCGCGGTTTCTTTTGGCAACCATTGCAATTGCAGGCTTTGGGACATGGTTTCGTAATAATGGAAGCCAAGCGACATGATGAAGGTGGTGATCAAAAGCCCGGTGACAGACGGGAACATGCCGGTGATGGCAATGCCGATGCCAAACACAACAAGCGAGATCAGCGCAAATGTTTGCTCGCGCCATAAAAGGATGAAGAAGACCGCCGTGAAGGCCAAAAAGCCGGGTATTTCGCGCACGGATTGCAACAAGCCCATATCCGCGCCCGTAAAGGCGGCGTCATCATGGGCAAAGTTGTTCAAAATGGCACTCCAAGAGGCAAAACCAACCTGAATGGTGATGGCCATCAGGATGAGCATGAAATAGGGCGTGCGGAGTTTTTCAAGGCGGGATGCAAAAGTCATTAGATGCCATTACGCCTGAGTTTTGGGATCGTCAAGTAAATAAGATAATAAAACTCTTGTTTTATTGAAATGATGGAAAGCGGCACAGCTTGTCAAAATTGCTGCAATTCGTTCGACATATTGTTGAATGAAGTTTCAATGATAGGCTTGTGTCCAAGGGAGATTGCAATGCAACCGATTAGAATTGTTGGCCGAAAAGACTGGGAAAATGAACGTTTGGCTTTGCTGGCGGAGGAGAAAGAATTTACGCGCCTTCGCGATCAGCTGAGCGCAAAAAGGCAGCAAATGCCTTGGGTGAAAGTTGAAAAAGACTATGAATTTGAAACCGAGCGCGGCTCTGAAAACTTGCGCGGCTTATTCGGTGAGAAAGAACAATTGGTGATCTATCATTTCATGATGGGCCCAGATTGGGAAAATGGCTGCAAAAGCTGTTCGTTTTGGGCGGACAGTTTTGATGGTATTGATGCGCATCTGGCTGCACGCGATGTTTCCTTTAAGACGATTTCGCGCGCGCCGTTGAGCAAACTATTGCCGTTCAAAAAACGCATGGGGTGGACATTTGATTGGGTCTCGTCTGCGCCCAGTGACTTCAACTTTGACATGGAAGTATCATTTAGAGAAGGCGAAGAGGCGCGCTACAATTATCAGCCATTTTCAGGCGGTGATGAAATGCCGGGCATTAGTGTTTTCGCGCGAAATGGTGAGGACCTGTACCACACTTATTCCACATTCAGCCGAGGTGTGGACTTGATGAATGGGGCCTACAACTATCTGGACCTCACGCCAAAAGGGCGGGACGAAGATGAGCTTGCCTACGGCATGGAGTGGCTTCGCCTTAGAGATAGTTATTAGGGCTTGTCGGGCGCTTTAGTAATTTTCATCAAGTCTGGCAAAAATTCGCCAACGGTTGGGGCCTTGGCGTTGAGGAACGGCATTGGGCGGGTGGCGCGCATGGCGGCGATGCCGACGCGAACGGTCATGAGGCCGTTGATAACGCCTTCGCCCAGTTTGGAGGAGATGCGGGCCGCAACGCCATGGCCGAGGAGTTGCTGCACCACACTATCCCCCAAGGCGATGCCGCCGGTAAGGGCGAGGTGGCCAAGAATGGCTTTGGACAAAGTCATGAAGCCGAAAAAGCCGGGGCGGGCACCGTAAAGCGTGGCGATGCGGCGGGACAGGCGAATGCTTTCGTAGAGCACGAAGGCAATATCGACAATGGCGCGGGGGCTGACGGAAGTAACCAGCGCAATGCGTTGCGCTGAGTTGGCGATGATTGTGCGGGCCTTTTTGTCGAGCGGGTGCTGCAGTTCGCGTTCGGCAAATGGTAAAACATGATCGGCATCAAAAACGCCATCTGCGCCCTGTTCGTATTTGGCGACATAGCGGGCGCAATCAGCGCGTTCTGCGTAAAGAGAGCGAATATCGCTGGCGATGTTTTTGGCGTCTTGCAGCTTGTGGTTTTGGTGGGCAACTTGTGCGGCGTGGCGCAAATGCTCGAGCTTGCGCAGGCGCAATATGCCGAACAATTCGCGGATGATGAGCGCGAAAAGCGCCAGCAACAGGACGCCAACAGCAGCAAGGCCGACCCAGCCAAGCGCAGGGTATTGGGCGAACAGATCGGAGATTAAACGTTCAAGCGCCAAGCCGGTGCCAAGCGATACCAGAAAGGCCAGCGCTGCCCAGAAGAGTTTGGACCAGATAGAGCGTTTGGGCAGGGGAATATCGTCGACCAATTCGATATCAGCGTTGAAATCTGGCTCTTGCATTTTTGCCTGAGCGACCTCGAACGCAACTGGTGCTTTTGGCGTGTCCGCTTTGGTGGGTTTGACCGGTTTGGATTTGGGTGCGGTGTCTATTTCAATGGCGACAGGTTTCTTCATTGCAGCTTGTCTCCGATTAAAAACTCAATAGCGCGGTCCATGCGGATATGGGGCAATTTGAAATGACCTGTTTCAGTAGTTTGTGGTGCTGGCGGGAGAAAGCGCAAGAATTTGAGCTGGCCAATATGTTCGGCATTTGGGTCAAAGACTGATTCAGGTTTTTGCGGTAACTCACCGGGGAATAAAGCGATTTCGGTTTTGCCGTTGTATGTTTTGTCGCCCAACACTTCGCCCTTTTGTGGCGTGCCAATGATGGTTTGTAGGTTTTCGCCTTCATGTTCCACTTCGCCTTCACGGGTGGCGCGGACGGACGAAAGGGCGATGGAGGAGGTGGCGGCACCTTTATACTGCGCGTCCCGCGCGGCGTTGGCGACCAAGTGATTGAGGATGAGTTCCAGCTGATTATGGCTGGTGTGATGTAGATGGTCAGCCTTGGTGCTGGCGAACAAGATTTTGTCGATATTGGAGAAAAACAACGACGACAAAATGTTGTTTTGGCCCGTGCGAAAACAGGACAGAATTTCGCTGATGGCGGACTGCAAATCTTTGACCGCCGCTGGGCCTGCATTAAGGGCGGATAGTGTGTCGACCAGCACGATTTGGCGGTCTAGGCGGGCGAAGTGATCGCGAAAAAATGGGCGCACCACAAGGTCTTTATATGCCTCATAGCGCTTTTCCATTGTCGCGTAAAAACTGTTGTTGGGTTTGGTGCCAGATTGGGGAGGCAGCGGTGCGAACGAAAGGGCGGGTGAGCCTTCTAGATCTCCGGGCATCAAAAAGCGACCCGGCGGTAAGGCGGATAAGGCATGTGCGTCTTCGCGGCATTCGGTCAAATAGGCTTTGAAGGCGGTGCTGAGTTTCTGTGCTTCGGCCTCATCAAATTCCGCAACTGGCTTGATGGCATTGCTGAGCTGTTTCCATGTTTTGGCCATGTCGCGGCGGGCAGGTTCGCTAGCGCGTTCAAAAGCATCGGTTGACCATTGCTCAAATGATTTATCTAGCAAAGGGAGGTCTAAAAGCCACTCGCCCGGATAATCAACAATATCAATGTTGAGCTCTTGCGGCCCGGTTATGGACCCCACCCAAGATGCGCTTTGATATTTGATGGTGAGGCGTAGTTCTGAGATTTGCCGGGTTGACGTTGGCCAGTGTCGATCTTTCCCCGTTAAGGCAGACAGATGGTCCTCAAATGCAAATCGAGGCATGGTAGGGTTGGGCAAGGGTGCCAATTTTGCGCCGATGATGCGGCCCTGTGCTAGCGGCTTGAACAAAGGCAAATTGTTGCCTTCAATCAGCTGCTGGATCAAGGAGGTAATAAAGACGGTTTTGCCTGAGCGCGACAAACCAGTGACCCCCAGCCGCAAATTTGGAGTGAAAATGTTTTGGACATTGTCCACCAAATTGTCGAGCGCGATGCGTGTTTCGTCCGCCCAATTGCTCATGGAGCCTTATTCCTTGATTTGCCCTTGTTGATCACAAGGTAGGTATTTTTTGACTGATCACAAGGGCTTGGTTGCTCTGTGTTGATCGTTGCATGGATGCAACTGTACAGAATTCTTGGGTGGGGGAGGATTGTTTATGGGGTCGGAGGTTGGTAATCAACATTAAGCGTATTCAAACCAATCGTAGCGCTGGAGACACATTATGCAAGAGATTGTGGTAAACCACTAGCTCCTGAACATCGGAGCACTTTCAGTCCTACGGGATGCCTTTGCGCTTGGCGAGGCATAGGCCCGTGCGTCTATTGCATAGTGTTGAGAACTCCATTGAATATTTCTAAATTTGAGCAGCGTGTGCTGCACGTCTTGTCACAGGGTGGCAGGATTAATTTCGTGCGAAACCCAAACGGAAAAGTTGCATCGGTCGAATGTTATACAAGAGAAGGGTACGTGCTTTCTGACTGTAGTTTGCATGTTTTTCAAAGCCTAAAAAAACGCGGATTTATAAAATCCTATGGCGGAAAAGCCTATCGCATTTCTCGGAAAGGGCGCCTGTCGGTTCGCGCCCAAATCGATAATAGATAAAGGTCAACAGTGTTGCGGCTGTGTTGGATTAGAAAAAAATGCAATGCAGTCGCAAGGGCTTGTGCTGAGTTGTTGATGATTTGAGTCTGGCACTTTGCGCGATGAATCAACGTCGCGCTACAGCGTTTTGGTCCAACTTTTGGCCCATTCCCCCAATGGCTCGAGCTTTTCAAACAGCTCGCGGCCATTGGTGGTGAGGCTGTATCCGTTTGCAGTCTTTTCCACCAAGCCCACAGCACGTAATTCTTTCAAACGGGTGTTTAAAACGGTTGGGGATGCAGAGTCGCAGCTTGCTTGTAGGTCGCGGAAGGTGCGGTCCTGTTTGGCCAAATTCCATAGTATTCCCATGGACCATCGGCGCCCAATAAGGTCAAAAAGCGCCATAATCGGCTCACCTGTTTTTGAGCCTTTGACGGGACTTCCGGGGCGGAATTGGGCTGAAAATGTTTCGTCGAATTCCGGCATTGCATTTCTCAGATGCTACAATTAGTGTAGCGCAATATGCTACAAAAAATGTAGCGATGCAAGTTGATCTGAAGGCGGGACAAATGGACAGAGCTTTAAACGTTGGTCTTTGGCTGTTGCTGGCTGTGATCTGGAGTTCGTCTTATGCTATCATCAAAATTGGGGTTGAGACAATTGATCCCGCCGTGTTGGTGTTTGGGCGTATGGGGCTTGGCGCGATCATTTTGGTCGCTGTCATGCTTTCGCGTGGCGTGCGCTTTGAGATGAGTTGGGCGGCCTGGCGCATATATTTCATTACGGGTGTGATGGGCACAGCGCTGCCGTTCTTTTTAATCTCATACGGTGAATTGCACGTGAGCAGCAGCCTTGCTGCGATTTTGATGGGTGTAGCGCCTATTGCGTCGGTTGTGTTGGCGCATTTTGTTTTAGCGGGGGAGCGGTTGACAAAACGCTCAACCTTTGGCGTGTTGCTGGGATTTGGTGGCCTTATATTGTTATTCGGCATTGATGCACTTTCAGCCATCGGATCGCACCTTGTGGGGCAAATCGCCCTGGTGGGTGCAGCGCTTTGTTATGCGATGAATACGGTGGTGATAAAACGGGCGCCAAAGCGGCACCCGTTGGAAATGGCCGCTGGATCTATGAGCGTTGGGGCATTCTTTATTGGGGTGGCGACACTGGTTTCGTTGGATGTTTCAAACCTTGCCACCCCGAGCACGGCATCTGTGATTGCTGTTATCTTTCTTGGTGTGGTACCCACCGCGTTTGCGATGATGATCTTCTTCTTTTTGGTCAACCGGATTGAAGCGAAACAAATGTCGCAGATCAATTTCGCGGTGCCCGTTGGTGGAGCCATTATCGGGGTCTTGTGGCTTGGCGAACAGTTAACCACCAACCAGCTCTTGGCATTGCCCGTTGTGGTTTTGGCGATATATTTGGTGACCAGCAAAACTGTGGTGCGTGCCGCTGCGGTGATGAGCGTGAAGCGATAGGGTTTGAGGCAATGAAGTTTATTGAAAAGTTCAACAGCTCAATTCGCCATCTCAACAAAACTGACGCATTTGCGTTTGTGGATGCCTGCGCGGAGCAAGGCGATTTTCCGCCGGAACGGTTGGGCGTTTATAGGTTCTACGTTGCAAATCGATTTGATGACTATGAGTTAGCGCGACAAATTGAACAGGAGTACCACAAGACATATCCAGACCAGTTTAGGCGACGTTACCTGAGCGGCGGCGTTGCGATCGCTCTAGGTAACTACGTTGAGGCGGAAAACCATTTCTTGAAATTGATCAATTATGAAGAAGAGACGGGCAAATTCTTTTCAATTGATAATGCGCTGTTGTTTCTGGCCTACATTTATAAAATCCGTGGGGATCACGAATTGGTTAAATCAACTATTGGCCGAATTGGCGACAAGACCGTTAGTACGTGGGGGACCGGTGATATACCAGATCTGTCATTAAGGGATATTGCTGAGTACGATTGAATAGTTCAAATTTGATATTGCCGAACAATGTTGTTGTGCTAAATTGAAGTTGGTCGAGCATGCACCAAGGCGTCACTGGTCTCTTTGTGGGATAGCTAAAGCTGCTTCATTTTGATCTGCATTTGAACATAACTTCAGTGCCGGTTCGTTAAGTCAGTGACCAACGACGTTTCAGCGGCACGCAGGAATGATTATGTCAAAGCAAGTCACACCTCTTTTTGTGGAGGATGTTTCCGCATTCTCTCGCGCCCTAACGAAACACCTTAGCCAAAATACCCAAGCATTGACCCATGTTCGCATGTTGAATTTGTTGGCCAAGGCGGGCGGGTTTCGTAATTTTCAACATATGAAGTCTGCGCAGAAATCTGAGACGCGGTTGTCAAATTCTGCGCGGGTGGGCGCGGTGGATTATGCATTGGTTGAGCGCGGTCTAAACCAATTTGATGATGGCGGGCGTTTAATCCGTTGGCCGGCGCGCAACAAGGTGCAACAGGTCTGCATTTGGGTGCTGTGGTCAAAATTGCCTGCTGGTCAAATTCTGACAGAACGAGAGGTGAGTGACATTTTGAACAGCCAACATGAATTTGCTGACCCAGCGACATTGAGGCGCGTGATGGTCGGCTATAATATGCTGCAGCGCAACAAAGATGGGTCCGAATATTTGCGGGTTGAGCAAAAACCGCCTGCTGAGGCTGTGGCGTTGATTGGGGCGTTGAAAAGCAGGTCAGGTTGAACCGTCCTGCAATTTCCTGTGCTTTACATGGCGGGTAGAATCGCAACTATTGAGGGGCCGTATTCAGTTTTGGAGCGCCAAGCGGCACCTCATGTACAAATTGTTGGCCATTATGGCGGTCGCAGCGGTTACCGCTTCGCTTGACCTTATTTCTATTTTCACATTCGCCGGTTACGTGTTGCAAGCTGATGCAAAAGGCGTGGCCTTTATCGCAGTGGCGATGTTTTTGCCATTGTCGATTTTGGGCAAATATTACGCGCGTTTGGTTGCGAGATATTCGGCACGGGATTTGATGTTGTTCTCGCTTGTTGTTCGCGCTCTGGCGACGGGGATGATGTTTTGGGTCAATGACTTGGCGATGCTGCTGGTCTTGGTGACCCTGCGGTCAGCTGCGATTGGTCTGTTCTATCCCACAATTGCGGCGCTTGCTGAACGTTATCGTGAGCATGGCAAGTTTGCAGCTTGGACTAACCTAACGAACTCTGGCGCGCGCATCGCAGCGCCGTTGGTGGGCGGTGTGCTTGGCGTGGTGATTGGCGAGAAGTTCGTGTTTGTCGTGAGTGCTGTTGCTTGCATTTTGGTGTTGCCACTGGTGGTAATGGGCAGATTTGGTGGCGTAGAAAGGTCGAGCCAAGCCGCTAACGCAAAGCCGGAAACGACGAGCGCGCGTGTTGGCTTAAAGACATGGTTGTTGATGGGCGTGCCCATTGTTGGGGTCAGTGGCCTTTCGGTGATGATGTCGAATTTGATGCCCTATACGTTGAACTTGTTCGAAGTGCCCAAAATACTGTTATCGGTTGCGTTATCCCTTTCTGCGGCGACGGGTTTGTTGGTCAATCTGGCTTTCGTGCGTTGGGGTAAAAAACCGTCGGGATTTCCGTCCGGGATGATCGCTTTGTCGTGGTTTGGCGTGGTCGTTGGATTTTTGGGCTTGGCATTGGCGGTGCCGTCACCATTTTCGATTTATATGATCCCGTTGATGTTTATGTTGCTGACGCTTTCTAAGACCAGTTTTACAGTGTCGATTATGGGGTATGTGTTTCAGCAACCCAAAGAACGCGCTGCGCGGTTGGCCGCGTTTGATCAGTCGCTTGGGTCAATGGCTGGTATGCTTACAACGCTTCTTGGTGCGTTCTCGCTGACCAGTGCCTCGCCTATTCCGATGATGTATGTGGCGGTGACCATTGGGGCAGGGGCATGTTTGGTGTGGTGGTTGACGGTTGGATTGGCAGAGCGGCGCACAGCGATTGCTGGCCGTGTTTAATCAAATT
This sequence comes from Maritalea porphyrae, assembly GCF_027213965.1. GTDB lineage: Bacteria > Pseudomonadota > Alphaproteobacteria > Rhizobiales > Devosiaceae > Maritalea > Maritalea porphyrae_A. The sequence goes on from NZ_JAPWGX010000003.1 coordinate 243,447, forward strand.
GTTGCGCGCGATAATCAATCAACAATTGTTTGTACCATTGTTTGCCGAATTTGATCGTATCTAGACCATAGCGCATGGTGGCGAGTTGGAAGAAGGCTACTTTTTTGAGTTCTTGGGGCACTGTTGAAAGGTCTTGTGCGGCTAACATGGTTTCAAGCAAAACAATCCATTGATCCGCCTCATCGATATAGAGTTGGATGTGGGTGCTCACATCGCCTTTGATATGGCCCATGTAGAATAAGCGTAACATGCTTTCGTCGCGGGTTTTGAACACCGCGATGGGTTCGCTGATCCACGCCTGAAACGCTTCAGCGCCTTCTGGGGTGCGTTTGTAGACTTTTTTGATGCGCTTGCCTGTTGCTTCTTTTTGGCTCGTTACATAGCCTTGTTTTTCGAGCTTTATCAGGGCTGGGTGGATGGAGCCGATTGATGTGTTGTAAAACATCGTCGTTGAGCGCTCCATGGTCTTTTTTAGGTCATAAAGACTGGCCTCGCTGTAAGCGAGGAGCCCTAAAATGATCATATCTTGCATGGCGTACTCAGTGTTGAATCAGTTCGGTGCCCGCAAGCTTGGCGATTTCGCCAGTGCCGCGCAAGTGCAGGTTAAAGAACTGAAGCAAAGATGCATTGAGGTGTTCGCGCATTGCTATGTTGTCGATCGGCCCTAGTTGTCCGAGCCATTTCATCATTTTGATCTCATTGAGATCGCTGAAATTCATGTGAGATGCGCCTTTAAACGTGCGCTCGCAGCCATGGGTGGCGATGGCGATTTGGCGGTTGGCCCATGAGAAATCGCTTGGGATGCCGGCTTGGTTGTTGGAGTCTGCATATGCGAAGCAGAAGTTTGCGGTTGGGCTTTCTTTCAATGACCAGGTGAAAACGGGGCCATCCAAATTGAAGGCGGCTTTGATGCGCTCGTCGTTCATGCCCATGTGGGTTGCAACCGCACCACCGAACGAGTGGCCAAAATATCCGATTTTATCGAGGTCCATTTTGCCAGCCAACGCATTTTCAATTTCCCCCGTTTGTAGTTTTGGCAAAGCGTTCAGCACCAGACTATTGTTCTCAATCCACTTGGGGAATTGGTCCACAATGTCTGCAAATGCTTCTTGTTGAATTGCGCTCATGGCCACATTCCATTCGTTGAGTGAATTGGCTGCGCGCAGTTCGTTGTTACCGCGCTGTTGGCGCAATAGGAGTGTTTTTATCTCATCGTCTTCATAATCGGCGATGTCCGGACCGCGAAGAACTGTTTGCGTTCCATTTTTGCTCAATAAGCTGTGGCGGGGATGGTTGAGGGCAATAACGATGTACCCGTGGCTCGCCAGTTCGATAATCTGGTGGCTATTCTGAGTGGCATACATACCGTGACCGTGATTGAAGACGAGAATTGGGTGCTGACCATTGGCCACAGGTGCGTCTGTGTAAGCGGGCAGGGCTCGCTCGTCTTGCATAGCGATGGTTGGAGCGTTGTAGGCCTTGCCAAACTCTTGCGCCAACTCCACGGGGATCGCTTGAGGCTGTTGGTCGGTTTTGGCAGTAGCTGGGTAGAAGATTTGTAAATCAACCCAGCGCTCGCCTTGTTCCACGGCAAATCGTTGGTAGCCCACAATGTTGGGGCCCGTCGGCTTGGGTAGTGCAGGTTGAAGTTGGGAATAAAGCACGCCAACCGCTCCAACCAAAATGAAAAGAGGAACCACAACATACCAAACACGTTTCATATTTTTGCTCCAAAGTAATCGGTCTGGATGGTATATATGTATCTAATAGATATATTGCAAGTGTGATTTTGGCGAAGGGCGAAAAGTCCAAGGTGGGGCGATAATCCAACTGGTCCCCCATCAAGTGAGGGTTGGTTTGCCATAATGGAGTGACTATTCGTTGATCGCGCGGATCGGAATGCTGTTGTACGCCAACTCGTAACAAGCCAATTTGCTGCGGTGGTTGAATTTGGTAGGCGCAAAAAAGCCAAGCGTTGAGAAATCAATCGCTTGGCTGTGTTTGCTGATGATGTGAATCAGATATCGCGATTATTTGCCGATATTATCCAGATCATATTCGGTTGTTTGGTACATCTGGTTGATCCAGTTGCCGAACAGCAAATAGGCATGTGAGCGCCAACGGTTTAGCGGTTCTTTGGTCACATCGTCGTTCGGAAAAGTGTTAATCGGCGGTTGAATATTGAGCCCTGCTTCTTTGTCACGCAAATATTCTTCGGCCAAAGAGCGATGATCATATTCGAGGTGGTTGAGCATGAACAACTGGCGATTTTCCGCGTCATCCAGCAAGCAAAGACCCACTTCGCTCGAACTCACCAAAATCTCCAAATCCTTTGGCACCGACGCTTCATCGATGTCGTTGATCCGTGACACGGGAATGGCAAAATCGTCTGAAAAGCCCAAAAGATATTTCGAGGCGGTTGCAGCTGCTTGATGACGATAAACACCGAAGGCCTTTTTAGGCCGGCGGAAACGCTGGACATTGTGGAAGTAATGCAAAGCCGCTTGCGCGCCCCAGCACACAAACATGGTTGTGTGCACATTGGTCCGCGTCCAATCCATGATTTCTTTCATCTCGTCCCAATAGCCCACATCTTCAAATTCCAAATGCGCAATGGGGGCGCCGGTGATGATGAAACCGTCAAACTTGCGGTGTTTCACTTCGTCCCAAGTTTTGTAAAAGCTTTCGAGGTGCGTTTGAGGTGTGTTCTTGGATTGATGCTCGGTTATGCGCACCAATGTTAGATCTACCTGCAACGGCGTTGCACCGATCAGCCGGGTGAACTGCGTTTCTGTGCGCTCTTTGTTGGGCATGAGATTGAGCAAACCAATTTGCAGCGGGCGAATATCTTGCCGGGCAGCACGATCTTCGTCCATTACCATAACGCCCTCTGCTTCCAGCACTTTGCGAGCGGGCAGATCGTTGGGAATTTTGATGGGCATGGAAATACTCCAATTTGAGTTGCTAAAAATCTGACGGGTCAGATCTGGGTTTTCAACATTTAAGGGTAAAGAAGATTTAGGCGGAAGAGGTTAAGAACTCAACCAGCATGGCGGTGTGCAACCGCCATCATCATCATCGCGTCGAAATCTTTGTCGTCGCGGATGGTTTCATAGTCGCGTGCTTCTACGATGTAGCCAAATTTGTCGGCGATCGCTTGATAAATAGGCAAACGATGACGCACAAGGGCGGCGAAGCCCCAAACAGCAAAATCGTCTGGGTCCACATCTTTATCGTTAGCAATGTTCTTTTCGGCCTTGTACCGGCCCCAAGCGTTTTCAAGCATGTCTGGGCTATAATACATGGGCTTGGGCGCTTTGACAAAGTTTGAAATCAAACGTTGTTCGTCTTCTTGTGTGCCACGAATATACAAAAGGGCAGTGTGAGGTGTGACCGCTTGGATTACCGGATCGTTTGGATCGTTGGGGTCAACCACTTCACAGAATGAACCGGACGTATCAGCTATGAAGTGATCATAGCCATAAATGTCCTGCGCACGTTTGATAAAATAGGCGGTATCTTGCATGGCCGATATTTCAGCAATGCGGTGTTGGGCTTGGCGACGTTTGAACTCGGCAAATTCAAGCCCACCTTTTTCTGGATCGCCAGGTTGTCCCAAATAGGTCGAAAGGGGTGACAAGTTGTGGAACGTGATGTTTGAACCAATATAAATGCTGTCGGAGCGCAATAGACCCGCAAGAAATGGGTCGCGCATCGCCCGCTTTTTGAAGTTATCGACAATATGCTCGCCCATATAGCGGGTGCCAATGCGATAATCGACAGAATAGTGAAACCAACCTGAACGGCGCAACTGACTGGCGACCATGGTTTTGCCAACGCCAGACATACCAAAGGTCGTCACCGCTTTTTGCGGGCTCTCTTGATACTCATTTGCGCTTGCAAAAAGCATTTTGCACCTTGAGGTTGGGCCCCAAATGGCAGGGCGCATGAACGTTGAATTGCTCATAGCTGAGAATGGTTGCGCCCGCAAGTCAGACAATATGTGTTTGGTTCATTCTGTTGTGCGGTGGGTAAAACTTGCCGTGTGCCGGGCTGAATCTGCCGCATAACAAGTGTTTGGTGTTGTGTGTTTTTAGTGAAATCCTTTTGAATCAAGGTGTTATGAATCTGGCACTGTAATTGCATTCTATTTGGCAACAGATGCGTGCGTCGTGATCAAAAGGAGAATGTAATGGGTATTTATGGTGCGTTGGCGACTGCAGTGACGGGGCTTCAAGCTCAGTCCTTCGCGCTTGAACATATTTCAGGCAATATCGCGAACTCTCAAACAACTGGCTATAAACGGATTGAAACTGATTTTGTTGATTTGATCCCAGATGCTCCTTCCAAACGGCAAATTGCTGGTGCGGTGTTGGCGCAATCACGTGCGACGAACGACGTGCAGGGTGATATTACCGTAGCCGACCGCAACACATATATGGCGATCAATGGCGGTGGCTTCTTTGTTGTTGAAAAGAAAATCGGCACCAATGATGGCAATGCGGTTTTTGGTGGCACGGATTTCTTTACTCGTCGCGGCGACTTTGACGTAGATAAAGAGGGCTATTTGGTCAACGGTTCAGCGGCCTATCTTAAAGGCCTGCCAATTGACAGCAAAACGGGCAACGTTGCCGGTTCTGTGCCAGAGGTTATTAAGCTGGACAACTCATTCCTTCCGTCTCAACGCACAGCGGTTTTCAATTATCAATTGAACTTGCCTCAGTTGCCGAAAAACGCCGGCTATGATCCGGTTAATACACATTCCGAATTGCTCGATTCTGGCGACTATACAGTAGATCCGATCGCTACTGGCAACGTAAATGCTGACGAAAACGCAAAGTTCTTGGCTGACTCAATCGCTGGCGGAGCGATCACCGTATATGCGGAAAATGGCGCACCAGCGAACGTACAGCTGCGGTGGGCAAAAACCGCCAGCTATGCCCAAGGGGGGGCTGCGAAAGACACTTGGAACATGTTCTATCAGTTTGACGGGGATGCCACTGGTGCGAACCCTCAGTGGAAAAAGGTGAGCCAGGATTATGTTTTTGGTACGAACGGCTCGCTAGATCCGGCTGTATCATCGGTGAGTCTAACAGGATTGGTAATTGATGGGATCACCATTGGTGATGTGTCGCTTATTCATGGGTCCAATGGCGTGACGCAGTTTTCTGATGCGAATGGAACTGCGGAGGTCACAAAGCTTTCGCAAAATGGTTATCCCGCTGGTGAGTTTGTTTCAGTTGAAGTGAATAGTGAAGGGCGAATTGTTGCCAATTATTCCAACGGCAAAAAAGTTGAATTGGCGCAAGTTGTGACCGCTCAGTTCAACTCGGAAAACCAGCTGAGACGGCACGATGGGGGGATTTACTCCGCAACGTCGGAATCTGGCGATGCGATTTTGGATATTGATGGCAAAGTGACGGGCGCTGCTTTAGAGAGTTCCAACACCGATATTTCTGAAGAGTTCACGAAACTCATTGTGACGCAGCAAGCATATGCAGCGGGCACAAGGATTGTGTCGAGCGCTGATGAAATGCTGCAAGAAGCGCTCAATATGGTGAGATAGGTTTAGGCGCCTAGCTGCGCCTTTATCTCGTCTTTTATGACTTCAGGTTTGTAACGGGATTATCATGGGATTAAGTGTAACACTTAGCAACGCACTCGCTGGAATGGACATGAACCAACGCGGTCTTACCGTGGTGTCCCGTAACGTTGCGAACGCGGGCACCCCAGGTTATCACCGCCAAAAACTTTCGCTTGTTGAAGATCTTGGCGTCAACAGCGTTAACGTGCGTGTTGCTAAGGTGCAGCGCGCCTATGTGCAAGCACTTGAAACGCAAACACATCGTGAAACCGGTAAAATGGGCGCGATGGACGTCAAAGCAGGTTTCATGAACCAGATTGATCAGCTGCTGGGCAAGCCTGGCAGCATCAATTCACTTGATACACAGCTTGCTAATCTGAAAGCTTCACTACAGTCGCTTACCACTAGCCCAGAGGACTTTGTGTCTCGATCTCAAGTTGTTGATCGGGCGCAATCTATGGCAGAAACGTTGAACTTCTTGTCGCGCTCGACCCAAACGATGCGGGTGGAGGCGGAGAGTCAAATCTCTGTGCATGTCTCTGAAGTCAATCAATATTTGTCATCTCTTGCAGACATCAATGCTGACTTGACGGACACAACAAGAGACGATGATACACGCATAAGTGTGTTGGATGAACGGGATCGATTGATCAACAAAATCTCCGAGTTGGTTGACGTGAGTGTTGACTATCGTGGTGACGGCTCTGTTGCATTGCACACACGATCTGGCATTGGTTTGTTGGATGGCAAGGCTTCGCAATTCCAGTTCCAGACCGCTGGAAATTTGGCAGCCACTGCGCTTTACGACGCTGATCCAGCAAAATCTGGGGTTGGCCAATTGACCATTGCGACCCCTTCTGGTCTTGCAATTGATGTTGTTGCGCATGGGGTTTTGCACACAGGCAGGATTTCTTCACTGTTGGACCAACGCGATAATAGCTTGGTGACCTTGCAAAACCAGCTTGATGAGATTGCTGCTGGCTTGGCGCAGGCTATGTCTACCATTGATACAGCAGGTGCTGCCGTGGCCGCTGGCGGAGCGAATGGTTTTGAAGTGGACCTAGCCAACGTACAAGTTGGCAACAGTTTTACTGTGAAATATGTGGAAGGCGGGACCGCTAAAACAGTCAATGTTGTGCGGGTTGATGATGCGTCAAAACTGCCGATGGATTCTACGGCTGCAAATGGTGTCCGCACAATTGGACTGGATTTTAGCGGAGGAATTGGCGCTGTTGCAACATCGCTAAATGCAACACTTGGTGCCGCGATTACGGTCAGTAATCCTGCGGGGACTACAATTCGTTTCATGGACGATGGCGCGGGAAATACCACTGATATCAATAGTTTGAATGCGCACACAACAGTAACAGCCGATCAAGGTGCTGGGACAGCTTTGTCACTGTTCACTGATAATGGTGGAGGCAGCTTTACAAACTCGCTTGATGGTGTTCCGCAAAAACGTGGCTACGCCGGCCGAATTGCGGTGAACCAAGCGATTGTTGCTGATAACTCATTGCTGGTGAAGCATGAAACCACCACTTCAATTGGTGATGCGACGCGACCCAATTATCTTATCGATCAGTTGGCCAATTTGGAATTTACTGCATCTACGGCATCCGATCAGGCTACGGGGTTCTTCAAAGTCTCTGGTAATGTGGAGAATTTGGTCAAGCAAGCGTTGAACTTTCAAGGCAATGTAATCGCCTCAACTAAGCAAGCTTATGAAAGCCAGGGCGTGGTGATGGAAACGCTCGAAATGCGTGCCAAGGAAGCTTATGGCGTTGATATTGATGAGGAAATGGCAATGCTACTGCAGCTGCAAAACGCCTATGCGGCCAATGCGCGGGTGGTGAGCATCGCCAAAGAACTCGTTGAAACACTGATGCAAATTTAAGGGAAAGGGATAAGTCGATGATTATTAATAACTCAATGTTCCCAGCCCAATTTAACTATCGTTCGATTGCGGACATGCGCAGCGACTTGGATGTGCTGCAGCAACAATTGAGCACAGGACAGAAATCTCAAACATTGTCTGGACTTGGCGGCGACCGTGTTGTCGATATGACTTTGCGGTCTCGGCTGAGCGCATTGGATAGTTACAAGCAGAATGTTGACATGGTGAATATCCGTATCAATTTCATGTCTACGACGATGTCGCGGGTTGATGAAATTGAGGGCGCTGCGCGTGCATCAGCGCAGCAGGGTACCTATGAAATCAACGGCGTCAATATGACGGCCGCTCAGTATTTGGCTGAGACGCGGATGACCGAGCTCATTGATTTGATGAATAGTGAACTCAATGGAAGGCATTTGTTTGGCGGTAACGAAACCGAAAAGAACCCCGTTGAGCAGTTTGATGCGGTCATGAACGGCAAGGACGGTAAAGCGGGCTTTCGCACGGTAATGGCGCAACGAAAAATGGCGGACATGGGCGCGGCCAATATGGGGCGCCTAACCACTGGGATCGTTGGCACTGCTGTTTCTTTGAGTGAAGATGGTACCCATCCGTTTGGTTTTAAACTTGATAGTCTGAGCTCTGATGGAGCGGCTGCCACCTTGACCGGGCCGGCGGGAGCACCACCATCATTGAGCGTCGACTTTGCGGCGCAGCCGAACGATAATGAGCGGATTATTATTGGACTTGATATGCCAGATGGGCGCACAATTCAGGCGCAAATGAAAGCAGTGGCTGGGCCACCAACTTCGTCAAACGAATTCCAGATTGGCGGTACAACCGCGGCAACCGCGGCCAACTTCAAGGCTGCTTTGGACACAAAACTTGCTGAGCTGACCAAAACTGATCTGGTGGCCGCGTCGGCCTTTGCAGCGTCGGACAATTTCTTCGCCGCGAACGGAGAGACGACACAACGTGTGGATGGTCCACCGTACGACACGGCAACCGGTTTGGTGGCGGCAACTGATACAGACACAGTGATCTGGTATACAGGGCAGAGCGCAACGAACCCGCGCCAGACGGTTGACGCGCGGGTGGATGAAAACACACGGGTTTCTTATGGGGCGCAAGCAAATGAAGACGGTCCAACCCGTCTGATACGCTCTTTGGCAGTGTTTGCGGCAGAAGGTTTCTCACCCTCTGATCCGGATGCAAAGTTGAAATATCAATCACTTAACAATGCCGTGCGCGACCGTTTGTCCGAAAGTCATAACTCTGAAAAAGGCTCTATTGAAGTTATTCAAATGGAGTTGGGTTTGGCCAAAACAACAAATGGTCGTATTGCGGAACGACAAGTGCAGCAAAAATCGATGCTGGATAATATGTTGGTGAATATTGAAGAAGCGCCAATTGAAGAAGTCGCTATGCGCATTTTGTCACTGCAGACCCGTATGCAAGCGAGCTATCAAACCGCTTCAATCGTGAGCAAATTGTCTTTGGTCAATTACGTCCAATAAGCAAAAAGCGACGATCCGAGACCGTCGCTTTAGAATTCTCAAAGCTGCTTTTGGTTTTTATTCTGCGGCTTGTTGCATTTGGGTGCGCAAGCCAGCAGCTAACTCTTGATTGATGTTGATCATCACGGTTAGCTTCTCAGGTGCAGGATTTGCCAAAATCTGAATGGTCTGATTCATCACAAAAATACCAAGATTGGCCACATTCTGCTTAATTGCAACGGGCAGCGGGTTTTCGTCTTTTGTGACGGAGGTGAGAAAAACTGTCCAAAGTTTGCGATTGTAGGTGAGGGCACCGTCCAATTCGCTTTTCTTATTGTCCCAATCGTCTTTGATACGCTGTAACTGTGCCGCCGATTTTGAAAGCAAACTCGCCTCTAACTCACGAGGACTCGCCGTCTTCTTGGCTGTCTGTTGATACGCTGCTGCCGCCTGTTGTTGCATGCCCTAACAATTCCCGTTCATACTCAATGAGTTTCTTGGCCTTTTTCAAAGCTTTATATAGTGAACCCGTTAATATCTCATTATTTACATCGTCCACCAACGCAACGGTTGAAGGCGCAGCGCGAACAAAATCATTCACCAGCGTGAAGTAATCTTCTTTCACCTTTTCGATGTCGTCTTCCAAATACATCAACTGAATGGCGAAATAGACGCGTTTTGCTGGACTGTCGGCTGTTTCAAACGTCAGGATGTCTTTTTCGCGAAGAATTGGAGAGTGCCCAGACACATAAAAGCGGGTGCGCTGATCGGAGTTGGTGATCACGCAATCGCCGATAATCAGTTTTTCATTTGGCTTGAGTTCAACTTTGAGCGCCATAAACTGGTCCTTTGCCCCCTATTATTGGAAGAGACGCAATACGTTTTGATCGGCCTGCGACGCCATGGACAAAGCGGTCGAAGATAGTTGTTGGCGTGTTTGTAAAGCCAACATATTCGCACCTTCCTCGTTGCTGTCAGCAAGGGTGAGCATATCTGCGCCAATGGCCAATGTGTTTATCATTTGCTTTGTGAAATCTTTGCGATTTTCCACAACGGTTAGGTTGGTCCCAAAGGTAGAGGCTTGCCCGCGTAGAGTATTCAAAGCTTCTGTAATCGCAGACAAGGTGTTGTTGATCGACGTGTCCAGCTCAAAACTGCTTTGGGCATATCCTGTGCCGGTAACTGTCGTCATATCTGCTGTGGCGTTTGTGTCGTCCAGGCTAAAATTACCGCCGCCAACTGTAGAGATGGTCACCGTAGTGCCATCAGTTGTTGCCGTTACGTCCGGCAGGGCATCCAACGCCGAAACAATATCTGCAGCGGTTGTTGTTGCGCCATATTCGATGGTGTGTGTTTTTGAGCCGACTGTAAGCGTCAGTGTGTCGCCTGGCTCGCGGCCGGCAATAAGGTTTGCCTCAGTCACTGTGCCGGTAGATGCGGTGCCAACGGTAAGGTCGGGCAGGGCCAATAGGCCAGATGTATCAGTCAGGTCAACAGCAGCAATTGAGAGTTTGGACGTGCTGTCTTCGTTAAAAACAACCTGCAAGTCGTTGCCCGCACCGGCCAATAGGTTTTTGCCTGAATAGCCCGAGTCTTTTGCAATCGATTCTATTTGCGACAGCAATTCGTTGTATTCTGACGCGAATTTTTGGCGATCAGTAACAAGGTTGGATTGGTGTGCCTGATTGGCTTTTGCTTTTGCCGCTTCCACCAAATCGACGATGGTGGACATGCCTTGATCTGCCGCTTTGATGGTTTGAACAGCTTGTCCCATTGAATCGAGCAATGTCGATAAGTCATTGGATCTGTTGTTCAATCCTTGCGCAGTAAAGAATGAATTTGGGTTGTCGAGCGCTGAGTTTACTTTTTGTCCTGTAGCCAGACGGTTTTGAGTTCGCCCGAGCAAGTCCGCTGTGCTTTGAAGTGACAAAAGATTCTGTCTGACGGATTGGGAGAGGGTAATGTCGGCCATGTTAAACCATCCTGGCTAAAAGTTAACAATTCTTGCGCTTTGATTCTTAGCGACAATGAATTGTTAACCTTACCGAAAGGTTAACGCTAGTCTTGAGTGGGTTCCATTATGGGACAGCGGCGAGATTCATCTGTGCATAAAAAAACGGCTCGTTCCCACGAGCCGTTTTCTGACCGAGCCTAGCGAGACTACTATCCGAAGAGTCGTAGTACGTTTTGGTCTGCCTGAGATGCGAATGATAGTGATGTTGAGGAGAGTTGCTGGCGTGTTTGCAAGGCCAGCAAGTTCGCACCTTCCTCGTTGCTGTCTGCAAGGACCAGTTTGCCGGCACCTTCTTCAAGCGTATTGATCAGACGTGTGGTGAAGTTCTGACGGTTTTCAACCACGGTCATGTTGGTACCAAAAGTCGACGCTTGGGAGCGAAGTGTGCCCAAAGCGGTCGTCATTTTGGCGAGTTCGGCGTTAATGTCGGCATCTGTGTCAAAGCCACCTTTGACATAGTTGGTGCTTGCTGTTGTCGCGAGGTCTGCGGTTGCATCTGTATCATCGATTGAAACCTGACCATTTTCCGAAACAATGTCGATGCTCGTGCCATTTACAGTTGCAGTGACGCCGTCGATTGCATTCCAAGTTGCGGCTAAAGCATCGATATCGTGATCGGCAGTGTGGGCAATTGTTGAAACAACTGAGCCACCGACAGAAAGCTGCAATGTGTCGCCAGCTTCATCGCTTGCGTTGATGGCAGCAAGGGTAATTGACACAGTGCCGCTTACGCCAACGGCTTGATCGGCCATGCCGAGCCCTGTGGAGGTGTCCGTATAATCAACAGCTGAAATGTTGAGCTTTGAAGTGCCATCTTCATTGAACACTACAGTCAGGTCATTACCTGTGCCTGCAAGCAGGTTTTTACCATTGTAGCCAGCGTCTTTTGCAAGATCCTCAATCTGGCTAAGCAATTCATTATACTCAGACGCATACTTGCGGCGATCGGACATTGAAGATGTTTGCAAAGCCTGATTGGCTTTACCTTTTGCAGCTTCAACCAGTTTGGTGATGGACTGAATGCCCTCGTCTGCAGCTTTAAGCGTTTGGACGTTTTGACCCATATCATCGAGCAAGCCGCTCAAGTCAGATGCGCGGTTGTTCAGAGCGGATGCTGTGAAAAACGAATTTGGGTTATCAAGGGCGGAGTTTACTTTGAGGCCGGTTGCCAGTCGATTTTGCGTATTCGACATCAAGTCCGCTGTGGATTGCAGCGAGAGCAAGTTTTGGCGTACGGCCGCTGAAAGATGAATCATCTCAGACATTATTTTTCCTCTTCTAGGCTATACAGAACCCCATTCTGGGGCCGTATGTTGAGGATGCCAGTCTATGGATAACGAAAGGTTAACGCGGTTGCATTTTGCGAAAAAAGACGTCGCATTTTGCGAAAGTGTTTGTTTTCAGTATGTTACGAACGAAAAAAAAGGCGGATCCGAAGACCCGCCTTTTGCGAAATTGTGTGGAGTTGTTAAGCTTAGAACAAACGCAACACGTTTTGGTCTGCCTGAGAGGCGAACGATAGTGAGGTTGAAGAAAGTTGCTGGCGAGTCTGCAATGCAAGAAGGTTCGCACCCTCTGAGTTGCTATCTGCCAATGTCAACTTGCCGGCGCCTTCTTCCAACGTATTGATTAGACGAGTGGTGAAGTTCTGACGGTTCTCAACAACGGTGAGGTTTGTACCAAAGGTAGACGCTTGAGAGCGAAGTGTGCCCAATGCGGAGGATAGTGACGTCAACGAAGTGTTGATGTCCGTATCTGTATCAAAGCCACCTTTGACATAGTTGGTGCTTGCTGTTGTCGCAAGGTCTGCGGTTGCATCGGTATCATCGATTGAAACCTGACCATTTTCCGAAACAATGTCGATGCTAGTGCCGTTAACGGTAGCAGTAACACCGTCGATCGCATTCCAAGTCGCTGCCAAGGCATCGATATCGTGGTCGGCAGTGTGGGCAACTGTTGAAACAACTGAGCCACCGACAGAAAGCTCCAATGTATCGCCAGCTTCATCACTTGCGTTAATAGCAGCAAGGGTAATTGATACGGTGCCGCTTACACCGACGGCCAAATCTGCAAGCCCTAGCGCACCCGTTGAATCAGTATAATCAACTGCAGAAACGCCTAGTTTTGAAGTGCCGTCTTCATTGAATACAACCGACAAATCATTGCCCGTACCAGCAAGCAAGTTCTTACCTGAATAGCCAGCATCTTTTGCGAGTGTTTCAACTTGTGAAAGGAGCTCGTTGTACTCACTGGCAAACTTTCGTCGGTCAGCCATTGATGAAGATTGCAAAGCTTGGTTTGCCTTGCCTTTTGCAGCTTCTACCAATTTGGTGATAGATTGGATGCCTTCGTCTGCAGCTTTCAGCGTTTGAACGGCTTGGCCCATATCGTCTAGCAGGCCGCCAAGATCAGATGCGCGATTGTTCAATGAAGAAGCTGTGAAGAATGAACCCGGATTGTCGAGCGCTGAGTTGACCTTTAGGCCGGTAGCGAGACGGTTTTGGGTTTTTGACATCAAGTCCGCGGTATTCTGCAGTGAGAGCAGGTTTTGACGCACTGCGGACGAAAGATGAATCATTTCAGACATTTACTAAATTCCTTTTCTAGGTACTTAAGGGCTCCTTCCTGGAACCTCTTTCTAGAAAATGCCTGATTATGCCTAACGCTAGGTTAATGGCGTTTGCAGGGTGCAAAAAAGGCGGATCCGAAGACCCGCCTTGAAATCTACTTATCTGTTTGTTTGAACTAGAGCAAACGCAACACATTTTGGTCAGCTTGTGAGGCGAATGACAGTGAAGTCGAAGCCAAAGACTGACGTGTTTGCAAGGCCAGAAGGTTCGCACCCTCTTGGTTAGAATCGGCAAGTGTTAGTTTGCCTGCACCTTCTTGCAATGTGTTGATCATAGACTTTGTAAAGTCCTGACGGTTTTCAACAACAGTCAAGTTTGTACCGAATGTTGAAGCCTGTGAGCGAAGTGAACCCAATGCGTCAGTTAGTTTTGACAAAGTCGCGTTAATGTCCGTATCTGTGTCAAAGCCACCTTTGACATAGTTGGTGCTTGCTGTTGTCGCAAGGTCTGCGGTTGCATCGGTATCATCGATTGAAACCTGACCATTTTCCGAAACAATGTCGATGCTCGTGCCGTTAACGGTAGCTGTCACACCGTCAATCGCATTCCAAGTTGCGGCCAAGGCATCGATATCGTGGTCGGCGGTGTGGGCAACTGTTGAAACAACTGAGCCACCGACAGAAAGCTCCAATGTATCGCCAGCTTCATCACTTGCGTTGATGGCAGCAAGGGTAATTGACACAGTACCGTTTACGCCAACGGCTTGGTCTGCAAGACCTAGAGTGCCAGTTGTGTCTGTGTAATCAACAGCAGTAACAGTTGCTTTTGATGAACCAGATTCGTTGAATACCACTGACAAATCGTTGCCTGAACCAGCAAGCAAGTTTTTGCCTGAGTAGCCAGCATCTTTTGCGATTGATTCAATCTGTGTCATCAATTCGTTATATTCGCCAGCGAACTTGCGACGGTCAGCTGTTGAAGAGGACTGCAAAGCTTGGTTTGCTTTCGCTTTGGCAGCTTCAGCAAGTTTTGTGATTGATTGAATACCTTCATCAGCCGCTTTTAGCGTTTGAACGGCTTGGCCTTGGTCATCAAGAAGTGATGAAAGGTCTGAAGCGCGGGAATTCAATGATTGTGCTGTAAAGAAAGAACCTGGATTATCCAGCGCTGAGTTCACTTTCAAACCAGTCGATAGACGGTTTTGAGTTTGGCCCAGCATTTCAGCTGTGCTTTGAAGTGCGTTAAGGTTCTGACGAACTGCATTTGATAGTTGAATAGCCATGATACTAAATACTCCATTCTGGCATACAAGTGAGCCTTTCTGGCTCACGCTAAACCCGGATCAACACCAACAAGTGTTTTCTCCAGCATGGCACCCATAAAGCCCGGGTTGATTGAATCAAACCTTAACGGGGCAAGTGGGGTGTGTTTTAGGGTTAATAGAGGGTTATCTCCTTTCGTTTAACTGGTTGATTTATTTAAGGTCCTCGAGCATGCGCATGGCTGCGGGTGAGGGGACCCACCGGCGATTGATCATGCGCGGAAAAATGGTGTTTGTTGGCTTCTCGCCATCGGTATTTCCTTCGCTGGCTTTGACCTTTGCGCTTGCCACCAGGGATGCTTCAAAGAGCACACTGGCTGGCGCTGCTGGTCCAACGAGCTTTGGAAACTGGTCGATCGGTTTTTCACTGACCGCAGTCACAATTTGGGGTGACGGTGGCGCAGGCTTAGCGTCGCTTGCGGGTGCTTTCGCAGCGGCAGCGTCCGGTTTGCCATAATGTTCGCTTTTTAAACTGGCATTGCCAGCGGCAAAAGCGCCACCTTGAAAACCGGCTGCCGACTCAATTCTGAGGTTCACGGGTCTTCTCCATTAAAATCAGCCTTCTTGGCAGTTTTTAGTATGGAGGAGGCGTGTTGAAGTTCAATGATTTGAATCGATGCTAATTAATTCAAATTGAAATTAATGTTACAGGGATGTGTTGACCGAAACGCCTTTGATGGAAGCTGCTTGAGTGGCCGTGCCGCGGCCGGTGTTGCCGTATGCTGCGGTTTGGTTTGACTGCCCCAGCTGAGATGCGACGCTGCTGACGATTTCTTCGGTCAAAGATTTGGCGGTGGCAAGCACACGCAAGTTCTCAGCCATTTGTGTGGCAAGGGCAGCTTGGCCTTGTTGCAGTTTTTGCAGAAGGTGTGGTGCTGTTTCCTTTATCTCCTGCGCGTTTGATTGAATTGCGCGGGCGAGACCGACGTAAGTTTGGGCCAATTCAGCTTTTCGTGCTGCAAGCTCACTTGCTTCTAGTAATTTGCCAGCCCGGAGCAGATTTGTTTCCTTGTTCGTCACATCAACTAATGAGTGAAGAGCGATATCGGCGTCGGCGCATACTTTTTCGGGACTATCCGGCATAGGAAGCTTTCTGGTTTTTGCGAGTGCTTGAGCGCGCATCTGTTGAGGTGTCATTTTTTGTATGCTCCGCCTGGAAGTGCAGTAAATTGAGGTGAGTTTGATGCCGCCTGAGTGGCAATGAGATCTCGCAATATGCTGTCTGAAAGGCCTATGCCGCCCGCTTGGGCCATGCTGTTTGCCATTTCAGAGGCTTGCATGCCGCGCCACGTTTCCTCGCCGTAGCCTCCACCGAAGTCCCCCTCAGTGTCTACGCTTGAAGAAACTTGAGAAAGCAGGGTATTTAAAAACACACCTTCGAGTTCCACGGCTTTGCTTTTGAGCTGATTGAAAGCTTGTTCGGGCATATGCGCTGGGCGCTGCACCGGAATGTGAATTTGGGAATAGGCCATTACATTACCTCAATTTCGGCTTGCAGTGCGCCCGCGGATTTTATTGCCTGCAAAATCGAGATGAGGTCTCGTGGTGATATGCCCAAGGCATTTAGGCCGTCGACGAGCTCTTGCAAGGTGACACCTTCTTCAACCAATGCCAATTTGCTGTCCACTTGATCAACTGCAACTTCGGTACGCGGCAGGACAACGGTTTCACCAAGTGAAAGCGGTGCTGGCTGCGAGGCTTCTGGTGTTTCTGTGATCGTTACAGTTAAGTTGCTTTGCGCAACAGCAACTGTTGACACACGCACTTCACGTCCCATGACAATGATGCCGGAGTTTTCATCAATTACGATTTTGGCGGTTTGGTCTGGAGTGACCACCAGTTGTTCAATATCGGTGACCAAATCCACAATGTTGCCATTGAAGCCGCGTGGGAGGGTCAATTCAACCGTAGCGTTATCAATGGGGACTGCGGTTGGCATGCCAATCAAATTGTTGATGGCGAGCGCAATACGGCGAGATGTGGTGAAATCGGGGTTGCGAAGCGCCAAGCGGACTGAACGACGCGCACCTAAGGAGAAGTTTACTTCCCGCTCAATGATGGCGCCCGAGGAAATGCGGCCAGTTGTCGGCACACCGGAAATAACAGTGGCTGAATCCCCACCAGCGGAAAATCCATTTATCGCAACTTGACCTTGCCCAATTGCGTAAACCTCGCCATCTGCACCCATTAGCGGGGTAACGAGTAATGTGCCGCCCTGCAAGCTTTTGGCGTCGCCAAGGGCTGCAACATTGATGTCAATTCTTGAGCCTTGCGATGCGAATGCCGGTAAGTTGGCGGTGACCATAACGGCGGCAACATTTGCGGTTCGCATTGATGCGCCCAATGTGTTGACGCCCATGCGTTCCAGCATGGCTTGCAAGCTTTGTTTGGTGAAAGGTGAATTGTTGAGGCCATCACCCGTGCCGTTGAGGCCCACCACAAGTCCATAGCCCACCAGTTGGTTTTCACGAACACCTTCAATGTCCACAATATCTTTGATCCGGGCGGCGTTCGCGTTGCTTACAAAGCCCAGAGCAATCGTTAGGACACAAAGGACTGAAATAATAAATGCCGTCAGTTTGGTCATCAACTTCCCCAATTGTTCGAATGATGCATATGCTCCCCAGCACATGTTCCATCGCTATTGCCCTAACAGTTGCGAATATCGTGCCAATTTTCGACTTCCGTTAAGGCGTTGAAATGCATTGATTTTTTGAAATGAATCTTTGTCTGGAAAATTTTAGAGGAAAAAGCTGCCTATTCTTGGTGATTTGCTGGTGAACTGTGGTAAATTTTGCCTAGTGGGCGTATTTCACGCTCTGAGGTGATTTGGAGTACAAATTCTAGATGCGCATTACAGATGCAAATCGATTGAATAGGACGGCACAGAAATCTGGCAAAAAGGCCGGAAAGTCTGAGGATTCGGCTTTTTCTGTTCCTAGTGAGAGTGCACCGGTTGCGCGATCGGAAACCTCTGCACCGAGCCAGGACGTTGGTGGAATAGACGCTCTTTTGGCGTTGCAAGCTGTTGAAGACCCAACATTCGCGCGAAAAAAGGCGGTTAAACGGGGGCACGACCTTTTGGATGGTTTAGAACAAATCAAAACCGACTTATTGGTTGGACAGATTTCCGAATCTCGGCTCGATAATATGCTGAATCTGGTCACAAAAGCGCGTGGCAACCTTGATCCTTCGCTTGATTCAATAATTGATGATATTGAATTGCGCGTACGTGTCGAACTTGCAAAGTTCAATAGATACAAATAGTTGCAGATTTTGGGCTTCAGAATAGCTCGTTTCATATTCCAGTCACACACAATCCTTACATGCAGCGTAACAAACTCACTTGCCGTGGGTTGTCTTGGCCATTATATATGTCGCGCATAGACTTAGGGAGTATATTGCTGTGTCAATGGATTTGGAGAGCAAGGTCGAATTGGAAGAGCCAACTTTTAGTGGTTCTGAGACTTACAAACCGACCGAAGGCGAAGAATTTATGAATGCCCGCCAACTTGCGTATTTCCGCAAGAAGCTGGTCGCGTGGAAAGAGGATATTCTGCGCGAGAGCAAGGAGACGCTTGAGGCATTGCAAGAGGAAAGTCAAAATCACCCAGATATAGCGGACAGAGCGTCATCTGAAAGTGATCGTGCCCTTGAATTGCGGACGCGAGATCGGCAACGCAAGCTGATTTCCAAAATTGACTCGGCTCTGGCGCGTGTTGATGACAAGACTTATGGGTATTGCGAAGTCACTGGCGAGCCAATTGGTCTTGCACGACTAGACGCTCGGCCAATCGCAACGATGAGTCTTGAAGCGCAAGAAAAACATGAGCGGCGGGAAAAAGTTTACCGCGACGATTGATCCTGATCAGTTCGCGATGAACGGATAGCGTGCAATTTGTGTTGCGTTTCATGCATATTCATTGTGTGATGGTTCTGAGTTGCATTGGTCAGTGGGGTTGAAAGGGGTGAGTTGCGTATGAATCAGGCTTCGATGCATGATCAACAGCTTACCACGCGCTCCAGTTCATCTGTGCCTGCAGGGCATTCTTGGCCGATTTCAAAACCTTACGATGTCGTGTTCTACCGTTCGTATGGACCAAAATCGAACGTCAATGTTGCGTTTCAGCATGTGTTCGATCTTGACGCCTTTAAGTCCGACCGCAAATTCACACACTGTGCGCTGGTGGGGTCTGAGCTTACAGCAATTGAGGCGTACCCTAGAGCGGTCAAAGGGTACTATACAGATATGGTACATCCCGGCGGTGTGCGATTTGTGCCCGTAATTGACCTTTGTTACGACAGTCAGAATAGATATCGCGACTTTCTGGTGCTGCGTGCGCCTGGTCTGACCGCCCCCGACACATCGTTTGGCGCTGAATCCATGATGAAGGCGTGGCGGTATATTGAGTCCAAATACGGATTGCGTCGGTTTTTGGGAATTGGGCGCGGACCTCGCGATAGCAACGCCAAGCAAATCAAAGAATGGCTATCTTGCTCTGATCTTGTGCTAAAGGTCTTGGCCGATGCAGGTCGATTTGATCTCCAATTTCAAGAACGAGTGACACCGAGTGGGCTTGTTGCCACGCTTGGGGCGCTTGGGTGGCAAGATGTGACCGAAGACTATGCGCCGCAACGGTTTGAAGCCAAGAGCCGCCAATATATGCAGCGGTTTGGATTGACCGGGGGAAGTCGCGCTGGCGTTGACCTTTATGCACTGAAAATGGCTTGGAGCCTTGGCACATTTGCCCAATCTATCCAACGACAGCAGTATATGGTCGAGGAATATATCAACCGTCGCCTGTCCAATGTATGGCCTGATGGTCTAGATGCTGGTCGTTATTTCGAAAAGTTTACTGCCGACCACGCTATGCGGGTTTTAAGACAGATAAAGACTGCAAGGCGCGAGGAGTTCTCACAGCACATTGATCCACTTTTGGCAGAGCTTTCGCAAAAGCGGCATGTTTTGAAGTAGGTAGCGAAAATGTCCCGCATCGTCATTGTTGGATATCGACCCAAACAGGGTTGTGATGAGGCGTTGGCGGAATTAATGAAAACCCACGTTCAGCGTTTGCGGGATCAAGGGCTGGCAACCGAACGTCAGTCCATCGTCATGCGCGCGAGTGATGGGACCTTTATTGAGGTCTTTGAGTGGATCAGTGAAGAAGCGATGCATGAGGCGCATTCCAATCCAAAAGTGTTGGAAATGTGGGCTGAATATGCTCAGGTTTGCGACTACGTTCCTTTAGTAGATCTCGCAGAAGCACAGCAGATTTTTTCGAAATTTGTTCCTTTTGACTGCTAGGTTTGCAGTCCATCTAACAGCTTTTTCGTGAGATGATTGAGCTGGTTGAGATCCTCGTTAGATAGACAAGCTAGAATCCGCTCTTCGTTTTTGATGTGAAGTGGGATGATGTGGGTGATTTTTTCATACCCCAATTTGGTGAGCGCAACGATGACGCCACGGCGATCGTTTGGGTTTTTTTGTCGTTCCACAAGGCCTGATTTTTCCAATCGATCGATACGATTTGTCATGCCCCCGGATGAAACCATGGTCGCTTCATATAGTTGCGTTGGGGTGAGGGCATAGGGTTTGCCGCTGCGTCGCAATGTGGCTAAAACATCAAATTCCCCTGCGTGAAGATCATGCTGGGCAAAAAAAGGTTCCATTTCTTTTTGCATTATTCGGGCCGCAACTTCTGCTAAACGACCCAGCGTGAGCATAGGTAAGCCATTGATTTCGGGCCATTCTTTTTGCCATTGATTGGCTGCAAGCTGCGCGCGGTCCATAGTCACCTCAATTTATCTTGACATCAAGATACTTTATGTAAAGATATAATCCAAGTGCGAACTGGAGAATATCAATGGCCGAATTTATCTTAGCAATGTCGCCAAAAAACAAGCCTTTGGTTGAGGAAACTGCAGGTGGAAGTAAAAGCCTGTTTGAAAACTCCAATTTCAAGAAGTTCTTGCCGTTTGCTCTATTGGTGGTTGTTGGCAGTTTTTTTGGTGCGACGACGGTTAATGGCAAAATAGCGGCGCAGGTTGGCTGGCATCCAATCGTATTTTTAGCGATATCGGGAGTTCTTGGGGGTCTTTTAATGATGCTCGGGTTGCGAGCATATGGGCATCGACCAGATCAAAGTCGCAGCGTAATCAAGTTCTCACTGATCAGCGGTTTTCTTTTCGCGCTGCCCAATATCGCCTTTTTTTCGTCAGTGCCTCATGTCGGTGCGGGTTTTGTGGCGATGGTAACCGCTTTCGCGTCGGTCTTGACCTATATGATCAGCGTGGCCATGCGCACTGAGCAGTTCAAGTTTTCCCGCGCAATTGGCGTTGGCATTGCATTAATTGGCGCTGTTGCTTTGAGTTTGGGGAAGTTTGCCGGGGCGCAATATGCTGCCGTCTGGGTGTTTGTGGCGCTAATGGGACCTGTCTTTCTGGCTCTTGGAAACGTTTATCGGTCTTGGGCATGGCCTGAAGGGGCTTCGCCATTTGCTCTAGCGCCACTTATGTTGATCTTTGCTGGGCTTATGTCGTTCGCGCTCGCCGTTGCAATGGGCGAGATCTCATTTGTTGTGCCTACTTTGCAGATGAGCGCGATTGCCGGACTGCAAATTCTGATTTTTGCTGTTGGTTTTGCTTTCTATTTCGTTTTGCAAAAGATTGCAGGGGCGGTCTATCTCAGCCAAATTGGGCCGATCATTGCGCTGGTGGGAACTGGGTTGGGGATTTCGTTATTGGGCGAAGTTGCAACGCTTTCGCTGATGATTGGCGGAACTGCAATTGTCAGCGGTGTTCTGATTTTTAATTTTACACAATAATTGGATTGGGAAAATAAGAAGGACGCGGCAAATTGGGGAAAGCCGCGTCCTTCTGGGGAGAGCCAATCGAAAAATTGGGGAAATTCGATTGGCAAAACTGGTGTTGAACTAAAACGGTAGGATGGCGTCCATAAATTGTTGGCCGTAGCGAGGTTGCTGAACGTCGGTAATTTGTCCGCGACCGCCGTATGAAATGCGGGCCTGTGCAATTTTTGCCGATGGGATGGTGTTGGCAGCGCCAATATCTTCGGGGCGCACTATGCCTGCCACAATCAAATCCCGAACTTCAAAGTTCACGCGGACTTCTTGGCGTCCTTCGATGACCAGATTTCCATTCGGCAGAACCTGGATAACCACTGCCGCAACCTGGGTTTGCAATGTTTCCGCGCGATCCACAGTGCCGTTGCCGGCATCTGTTAGACCTGATTTCAATTCAATGGCGCCTGAAGCTGGAACACCGGGAACGGCATTGTTGAACAACGATCCGATCACGCCCCCTGCGCCTGCGTCATTCGAGCTGGAGCGAGAGCGGGCTGTTTTATTTGAAAATGAGGCCTTATCGGAAATTGTTACCTGAACGGTGAGAATGTCGCCGACTTTGCTTGCGCGTTGGTCTTTGAAGAAACCGCGGCGGCCCGAAATGAATAGCGAATTTGGTGAATAGGCGACCCGCTCAGGTGCTGGCATTGGCATGTTCACTGGCTTGTAACCGGCTTGCGCTGTTGGGTTTTCAATAGTTGTCAGAGCAGGTGCTTTGCCAATTCCTGCCAAGCGATTTGCTGTTGTGCAGGCTGCCAAACTTGCGCCGAGCGCTACCAGTGTAAGGATTTTGAAAAGTTTCATGATGAGCTCCTGCTACCGGCTTGCGAGGCGGGTTGGATCGTTGGTGATAAGGACTGTCCCGGCGCCAATGGCTATGCCTTGAACAGTCTTTTTTGACATAAGGTTGAGAACGGTGACCGTTTGGTCTTGTGTCGCGGCGTGTAGAGCTTGCCCTTTGACCGTGAGTTTTAGTTGGCCATTGCGGTAGAGGATGGTCACAAGATCATTGCGGTCAATCAAAGTCGGGTCGGTTAGATCACTCAATTTGATCATTGATCCGCCACGGACGGCGCGGGTAAGGCTCTTTCCAACTAGGTTTTCCAGTTGGATGTCACCTTGCACTTTTGAGAAACGTACCGGTGTAGGCTTGAACTCAATATCATTGATGTCGACGATTTCGCCTTTGGCCATTGAACGGGTCAGATGGGCAGCAGGAGCGACAATTTCGAGTTTTCCGTTGATGGCGATCGGAGCATTGTGGCCCGCAAGTGCCAACCGGGCGGAAACGCGACCGGATTGTGGTTCGAAAGTGAAATCTAGTAGCGTTGCAGGTTGTGCGGCAATGGGGTCTGCAAATATGGTTTCAAAGGCACCATATGCCGAAAACTTGGCAGTCTGATTGGGCAACAGTTGGCTGCGATTTGCAACCTCTTGGCCAAAAATGGTGCCTAAGAAGTCTTGGTCAATCGCCAAGCCTGGTCGCTCAACACGCACATGAGTAATTCCTTTGGCGTCGAACGATGTAATGCCTGCGCGCTGCGCTGCCAGTTGGATCGATGGCAATGGGACCGCCCCAACAGTACCGGGTGCTGGGCTGAGAAATAGACCTTCTTCGGCCAAGTTTCCCGCACCATCAAACATGTCGCCAACGGTGACGATTTTTGAATGAACGGTAACAGATGAGCGAAGCGTTGGTTGAGCAAGGCACAATGTGGTGCTGGTGCTTAGGGCTAAAAGTCCGATGAATAGTGATTTGGCGAAGCGAAACATTTTACCTAATCTCCTAGCGTAGCTGCGACGTTGCTTGAAGCATTTCGTCAGCTCCAGAAATTACCCGCGCGTTCATTTCATAGGCGCGCTGAGCGGCGATTAGATCTGCGATTTCCGTCACCGCATTCACGTTGGCCATTTCCAAGTGACCTTGCAGCAAATTGCCAAAACCATCACCGTTCGCGGTGCCGGTTTGCGCCGATCCGCTGGCTGCCGTCTCCACATAAAGATTGTCCCCAACGGCTTCCAAACCAGCCTTGTTGACGAAGCGGGAAAGTTGGAGTTGTCCGAGTGCAGTAGGGCTTGCGTCTTGGTTCAAAAAGGCCTCGACTTGACCATCTGCGGAGATCGAGATTGATCGTGCGCCATCTGGGATAATGATGCCGGGTTGAACTTGATAGCCCTCAATGGTGACAAGTTGCCCCTGGCTATCTCTCTCAAAAGAGCCGTCTCGTGTGTAGCCCGTCCGGCCATCTGGCATGGTAATGGAAAAGAAGCCTTCTCCCCTAATGGCAACGTCTAATTCTTTTTGTGTTGGTGCAACACTGCCTTGGCTCATGATGCGCGGGGTTGCGCCCAGTTTGACGCCGGAACCTACTTCCACACCTGTCGGAAGTTGTGTGCCAGATTCTGATGTTTGCGAGCCGGCGCGACGATAGACTTGATAAAGCAGGTCTTGGAAGTCGGCGCGTTGTTTCTTGAACCCAGTGGTGCGCATGTTGGCGATATTGTTTGAGATCACCTCAACGTTGCGTTCCTGCGCGGCCATCCCGGTTGATGCGGTATATAGAGCTTTCATGTGTTCTAATCCTTCCTACAGGGACGGCGCTTAAGCGCTCAAGTCGCCAAGGCGTTTAATTGCAGTTCGGCGCAGTTCGTCTTGCTTTGTTTGCAAACTTGCCAGTGAGGTATAGGCGCGGGTTACGCGGATCATTTCGGTCATTTCGCTGACGCCAGAAACGTTGGAACGCTCGATAGCCTTGTGGGCGATATGAGATGAATTGTCATAATTTGGATTTTCGCCGGAAAACATCGTGTCGCCTTCGCGTTTGAGGGACTGGGGATCCTCAAATTCTGCGATACGCAAGATGCCTTTGTCGCCCTGAGAGGTAGAAACACGTCCATCTTTTGTTACAACAATACCGGTTTCTTCTGGCGCGAATGTCAAAAAACCACCGTCGGCAAGAACGTTGAAACCTTCAGAGGTCACGAGCTCGCCGCGTTGGTTGAGTTGGAAACTGCCGTTGCGCGTGTACATTTCGCCGGCGGGTGTCTGCACGACAAAAAAGCCATCGCCTTGGATTGCCATATCAAGTTCATTGCCCGTCAGTTCAATTGAACCTGAAGCAAAATCGTCAATTGTCGCCCAGTCTTGGGTGAATGAAAGTGGCTGATCGAGTGTTTTGAAGTCCTTGTGGCGCGCAGTCGGCATAATATATTCTTCGAAGAGAATATCGACGTTCTTGTACCCAGCGGTGTTTATGTTGGCCATATTGTTGGCGACAACGTCCATTTGACGTTGCAGCGCGATCTGGCGCGATAAGCTTATGAGCTGTGCATTTTCCATTTTGCACTATCTCCCCAATTTTGTTCAGCGGGCCACTTCCCCAAGTTTTTCGCCTGCCAAACACAATGCGAGGATCGTGCCAGTTTTTATCTCATTGTTTTTATTGGGATATTCTAAATAATAGATGATAAAATGGTGGTCTGAGCGGGTCGGGCGGAAAAATTGCCCCGGCAATAATTGCCCAGCAAGTTCAAATTGGTAATACTTCGTTAACCTTCTCGTCGTTACGTGGATTATGGAAAAGAATTTCCATTTGTGCACTTAAGTCGTAGAGCGAAAAAATGTCAGATCAAACAGCTGAAGACACAGAAGGCGAAGAAGGCGAAAAGAAAAAAGGCCCGCCGTTGATGATTATCATCGGTGCAGCTGTTGTGCTTTTGCTGGGCGGCGGCGCTGCCTATTTTTTCCTTTTTTCTGGCGGAGGCGAAACCACTGCATCTGAAAATACGGAAGTGGTGCGGCAAACCTATTTCTATGACCTTCCGATAATCAGCGTGAATTTGAATTCAAAGGGCGAGTCAAAGGACATGTTCTTGAAGGTTGCTGTTTCGCTTGAGCTTGCCGATGAGGCCATGGTGCCAAATGTCGAAACGCTTATGCCGCGCGTACTTGATACGTTTCAGGTTTACCTGCGCGAAATGCGAAAGTCAGATCTTGAAGGATCTGGGGGAATTTATCGTCTCAAAGAGGAACTACGTCGACGGGTAAATCTGGCGCTGTTTCCGACACAAGTTGAGAGCATCGTTTTCAAAGAGATATTGGTGCAATAGGGGCGCATGAGCAATGTCTGAATCAGAAACTGACGATCTCCTGAAAGAATTTGGCATCTCTGGCGAAGAAGAAGCTGGTGATGGTGATGGGGAAGGTGCGGCCGCTGAATGGGCCGCCATGATCGAAGGCAACGATGATAGTGAAGATGGCGCCGCGGTTGACCGTATTCTCAACCAAGACGAGATCGACAACCTTTTAGGTTTTGACAGTGGTGATATGGGTATTGGAGACCTTTCAGGTGTCCAAGCGCTTATAAACTCGGCACTTGTCTCATATGAGCGTTTGCCGATGCTTGAGATCGTGTTTGACCGTTTGGTGCGGTTGACCACGACATCTTTGCGCAATTTCACTTCGGACAACGTTGAGGTTTCCCTCGACAGCATTACATCTGTACGTTTTGGAGATTATCTAAACTCAATTCCACTTCCTGCGATATTGACGGTCATAAAGGCTGAAGAGTGGGACAATTTTGGATTGATGACTGTTGAGAGCAATCTCATCTATTCTATGATCGATGTGTTGCTTGGTGGTCGGCGCGGCAACAATACCATTCGGGTTGAAGGGCGACCCTATACAACGATCGAAATGAGTTTGACCAATCGTATGATTGAGTTGATTCTTGAGGATATGCACAAGGCGTTTGAGCCCCTGACGCCGGTGAAATTCAGCATTGAACGGATGGAAACAAATCCACGCTTTGCTGCGATTGCCCGCCCTGCCAACGCTGCCATCCTTATTGAACTGCGCATCGATATGGATGATCGCGGTGGCAAAGTTGAAATATTGCTGCCTTACGCGACCATTGAACCCATTCGTGAACAACTGCTGCAAATGTTCATGGGGGAGAAATTTGGCCGTGACCCGATTTGGGAAGGGCACTTGGCTACAGAGATTTATGCCGCCGATACTGAAATTCAAGCTGTGTTGCACGAGTGGGAAATACCGCTTTCTGATATGTTGAAGCTGGAGGAGGGCGATACATTGATGTTTGAGCGGTCGCCCAATGATCCTATTTCATTGCGATGCGGCGATGTTGCGCTGACCGAAGGCATTATGGGGCACATCGGCAAAAATGTGTCTGTAAGGGTCACGCGACCACTTAATCCACCAAAAGTGACAATGGCTGTTTTTGAGGCCATGGACGAACAAGGGAATGATTAACAATGGGTAATTTTGCGCTGGGATTGATCGTGGAAGGTGCCGTTGCTGTTCTTCTCATTCTTACAATCGGTTATTGCTACATATTGAACATACGGTTGAAACGGTTGCGTGACGACAGGGCCGCATTGCAAACAATGATTACCGATCTCGTGCGAGCAACTGATCAAGCAAATGGCGCAATCACTGAATTGCGGAAAACTGCAATTCAGTGTGACGGTATGATTCAGACACGTTTGAGCGAGGCCGAAAGCTTTTCAATAGAATTGGCCCATCACGTGAATGCAGGGCAATCAGTTATGCATAAGATCGCCATGATTGCTCAAACCGCCCGTAATGCAGCGCCTCAACCAAAGGAAAAACCCCTGAAAGCCAAAGCGGCACTTGATCATTTGGATAGTATTTCTCGTCGTGATGGAGCGGCGGCGTGAATTCAGTCCGCTTATTGCCGGTTGTAATGGTGGTGGCGTCTGCGCTGCTGTTGTTCAAGGTATTTGGTTTTGTGTCCGGTGATCTCTATGTTTTTGGGAATCGCGAGGCAATTGCACAAGAGGCGCAGGAGCAAGCTCAAGACGCTGATCAAGACGAAGCTTCGAGCAACCCGGTTGTTGACGCAACAAATGCTGCGCTTAATCCCAATCGTCCTGTGGAAGCGCCGCCCGTTTCTATGGATTCAAAAGGTAATTTAACGGCATTGAGCGATTCCTCGGGCGTTTCCACAACAGAGCTGGAGTTCTTGGAGCGTTTGAGTGAGCGGCGAAAAGAGCTTGATAAGCGCGCTGAGCAATTGATTGTTCAAGAATCTATTGTTCGCGCCGCAGAGCTGCGCTTGGAAACCAGAGCAAATGAGCTCAAACAAATCGAGGCACGTATCTCGGCTTTGGTTGACAAAAAGGAAGGCAAAGAAGAGGAAAAATTCAAATCTTTGGTCGCCACTTATGAGAATATGAAAGCCAAGGACGCGGCAAGGATTTTTGATCGTCTCGACATGCTTGTGTTGGTGCGCATGGTTGAACGGATCAATCCGCGCAAAATGGCCACAATTTTGGCTGCAATGGACCCCGAAAAAGCCGAGGCGCTGACGATAAACTTGGCAAATCCAAACTTGACTGAGCTCAGCCAAACAGTCGATGGG
The DNA here is from genome assembly GCF_027213965.1 of Maritalea porphyrae. GTDB lineage: Bacteria > Pseudomonadota > Alphaproteobacteria > Rhizobiales > Devosiaceae > Maritalea > Maritalea porphyrae_A. The sequence goes on from NZ_JAPWGX010000003.1 coordinate 271,593, forward strand.
CCGAACAATAACGAACTTCCGCAAATCATTGGGCAATAGAGTTGTGAAAAGTAAGGCGCCGTTAAGCCTAGCACGATAATTTGTTTGTAGTGAAAAAGTCGGAGCCCTTTGCGGTTAATGATCGTTAGACGAGCACCAAAAAATGCTGATCTGCGCTCCATCGCTTTCCTTTTGTGGATTGCGGTGTTGAGCCTTTGCGGTTTTGTGACCGATGCCAGTGCTCAGATAAAAGAACCTGCCGAACGTGTGGAGCTCATAGCGCAAGGGCAAACGGGCTTTGGCCGCTTGATCATTCGGTTCAAAGATCGGCTCAATCTGCCCTCATACACACTCAAAACAGCCGGAGGCGTTTTGGCGCTGGAGTTTTCAAAGCCAATCGAAATCAATTTACCTGACGTCACCGAGCACCTAAGCGAATACATTGCGGTCGGTCGCTTAGACCCGGATCGCAAAGGTATTCGGTTTGGTTTGAAGCAGGAATATCGGATCAATAAGATCGAAGCGGGTGAACGTTTATTCATTGACCTTATCCCTTCTGGCTGGACAGGGCTTGATCCAGCGTTGCCCGAAGAAGTTGTAAAAGAACTTGCGCTGCGCGCTGAGCAGGCCGCTTTGCTTGCAGAGAGACGTCGTAAAGCAAAGATTGCACGTGAGTCCAAACCAGAACTTGACGTTCGACTTGGTCGGCACCCGACTTTTTCGCGATTGGTGTTTGATTGGACAATGGAGACGGAAGCCACTTATGACGCAGACGACCGCACCGTAACGTTGCTTTTTGAATGGCCAGTCGATGTGGATTTTTACACGATTGAATCTGATTTGCCGCCGGAAATTCTAGGTATGTCCAAGTTAGTTTCTGATGACGGTTTGCTTTTGACATTTCAATTGGCGGAAGAGGTTGAGCCGCGTTTCTTTAATGAAGAAAAGCGTCGTTATACGCTCGACCTAGACTTCTCAAATAACGAGAGCATCAGTGTGCCGCTCGCTGATTTGGTCGAAGGGAATATCCCTGAAGACCTTGAGTTGACCGTTGAAGAACAGGAAAAAACACCTGCTGAGATTATGCAGGAAGCCAAACTTGAACGTGGACCATCGTTTTCTCGCCAGACCGCAATCACGCCATTTATCAATCGCATCGGTGGTACCGTGCGTTTGGTTTTTCCTTTTGAGCAAGATACTCCGGCAGCCGTATACAAGAGGGGCGGTGCTGTTTGGATGGTTTTTGACACTCATGTGAACATTGGTGAGCCATCTGATATGGACATGATGGGGGGAATTGCGAGCGATTTTGAAGTTGATAGCGCGGGTGAAACGCAGATTGTACGATTGAACATGAATGCGGAACGCCTGGCTACGCTTGGGTCTGAGGGGCGCTCTTGGGTGCTGTCGCTTGGTGATATTTTAATTTCGCCGACTGAGCCGATGGTTCTAACGCAAGACACCACAGCTACGGGCAGGGTGCGTGTTGCCGCCGATCTACTTCGCCCTGCAAAGGTTCACAAAATCAGGGATCCTAATGTAGGCGACATGCTGCATGTGGTCACAGCCTATCCTCCCTCACGTGCCGTGGTTCGTGATTTGGAGTATGTTGATTTTCGGGCGTTGCGTGCTGTTCATGGCCTTGTCATCAAGCCTTTTCATGATGAGCTTAACGTCACAATTGAAGAGAGCCGGGTGCTAATAGATGCGGCTGATGGCCTGGTTCTGTCCGCTGGTGTGGAGCGACGTACCGAAGAAAAACTGCAAAACAACGAAGATCGCGTTAGTTTTCTGGATCTAACAAGTTTTGGAGTCGGAAACCCACAGCAGTATCGCGAGAAACATGAAGAGATTTCCAACCGGATTACTGAGGCTGAAGGGCCAGCGTTGGAAGCGACGCGGCTTGAACTGGTTCGTTTCTATCTATCGATGGATTTAGCGCATGAGGCGATCGGTGTGGCCGATGTGGTGTTGTCCGATACAAAGCGACCCGCGCTTTTGGATAAAACAAAGGTAGCGATGGCAGCTGCGAATGTTTTGGCACATCGCCCAGACGACGCACTGGAGTTATTGTTGGATGACGAGATCTCAGAAAATACCGATGCCGTTATGTGGCGCACGCTAGCTCGTGTTCAGCGGTCCGAATATGATATGGCGCGCATCGATGCTCTGCGGGCCGAAGAGGTGGTGCAGAACTACCCCTCTTGGTTGCAGAACAAGTTCTATTTTGCCGCTGCCCGTGCCGCTGTTGAGGAAGAAGATGCCAGTCTCGCTGTGCGCTATTTAGATGCGATTGACTTTGCGCTGTTAGATAAAACGGGTCTTAGCCATTATGATTTGCTTTCAGGACGTGTCGATGAAATTGAAGAGCGATACGAAGAAGCTTTGGATACCTATGGTTCGGTGATGAATGCGGACATTCGGCCGACCCATGCTGAAGCTGTTTATCGGACATTGGTTATTCTTGAAAAAACCGGGAAAATTGATGTCGAGAAAGCAACGCAGACGCTTGAGCTTCAATCGTTAATTTGGCGTGGCGGTGATTTGGCGGCCAAAATTCAACATATGATGGGACGGTTTCAATTTCAGTCAGGTGACTATCGGTCCGGTTTCGAGACACTTGAATTGATGGCTGCTGAGTACCAAGACACAGACGATGAAACTGCGCTCTATGATGAAGCTAAGCAGGTGTTTGCCAACCTCTATCTGAACGGTGAGGCAGATCGTTTGGACCCTATTGCTGCGCTTGCAATATTCTACGATTTCCGCCATTTGGCACCGGTGGGTGCTAAGGGCGATGAAATGATTAGGAACTTGGCACGACGGCTGGTGCGCGTGGATCTGCTGGAGCAGGCGGCTGGGTTGCTGGAGTATCAAATTGACAATCGACTTGAAGGGGTCGCGCGGGCAAAAATTGCGGCTGATCTTGCTGTGATCCATATTGCGAACCATCGCCCTGATTTGGCGTTGAAAACGCTTTATCGCACACGCCTTGCAAATTTGGTCCCGACGCTTGAGCGGCAACGTCGTATTCTTGAAGCTAGGGCACTGATTGATGCTGGGCGCGATGAACTTGCAGTAGACATTTTGCGTGGCCTAGAGGGGCGCGATGCGGCGCTATTGGAAGTAGATGCCCATTGGGCGGGACGGCGCTACCGTGAGGCCGGGGAAATGCTAGAACGCGTTTACGCTGATGGGTTGCCTGATGGCGTGCTTTCAACTGCGGTTAGAAACCATATGGTAAAAGCAGCAGTGGCTTATACCCTTGCTAGCGACGAAATTGGGCTGACGCGTTTGCGTGCGAAATACTCTGGCCGGATGTCAGGGACGCCAGAATGGCCGGTGTTTGAATTCGTTACGAGCAAAACCGCATATGGTACAGTTGAATTTAGAAAACTTGCGCGACAGATTGCGGATGTTGATTCACTGAACTCGTTTCTTAATGCCTACAAAACCCAATATGTCGACGAAGGCGCAATTGCGCCACAGGCAGACGTTCTTTAGTTGATTTGGTGTTTCACATTTTGCGCAGTTGATTAGCCAAAACTTCGGATGAGTGACCCTGCAACCAAGTGCCAACCGTCGACCAGAACAAAGAAAATCAGTTTAAACGGCAGCGATATTACGATTGGGGGCAGCATCATCATGCCCATAGACATCAGAACTGATGAGACAACCATGTCGATGACAATGAAGGGCACGAACAGCAAAAAGCCGATTTCGAAAGCCCGCCGTAATTCAGAAATCATGAATGCAGGTACAAGAATTGTAATCGCAAGGTCTTCAGGATTTTCTGGGATTTCAGCCTCTGTTAGATCAAGAAATAGCTGAACATCTTTGTCGCGGACATGTTGGCGCATAAATTCGTGCAAAGGCGCAGCTGCACGCGGCAATGCCTCTTCAATTTGCAGCGCACCGCTGACGAGAGGGGCGATGCCATCATCGTAGGACTGCTGCAAAGTGGGAGCCATTACAAACGCAGTGAGGAACAGCGCAAGCGAAATCATGACCGAGTTTGGGGGAGCAGTTTGCAAGCCAATCGCTGTTCGTAACAAAGAAAGAACCACAACAATTCTGGTGAAAGAGGTTACCATCACCAAGATTGAAGGTGCGAGTGAGAGAATTGTGATGATGCCAACCAGCTGCACCGCACGTTCGGTTAGCGTTGTTTGATCACCAAAATCTACGGAAATATCTTGCGCTAAGGCTGGGAACGCAATTAGCGAACCAACCAGCATAATGGCAAAGCAGATGCCGGATAACTTCAGGCAGCGAAAAAGTGTTGCCCGAACGAAGGGCAAATCGATGACTTGTCTGTTAGCTGTTGGCGGGTTTACGGTCTTGGTTTTTTGACTCGCCGGTTTTGCTGTCCTTAGCACCATCTGCTCCATGCACCACATCAACTTTGGGCGCTTCTTGAGCGTTCAATTTATCTGAGTCGTCGGAATGATCGTCGTTTATCTGATCGTTCTTGCTTATATCCACGCCTTTATGGCGTGTGACTGGTCGCAGGATACCAGGATAGCGCAATGAAGAGGCAGTAGAGTCCGGGTTTGACTTGCCGAGCTCTCGCAGTTTTTCGATCGCCGTAACATTGGTTGGCGCCTCGTCTACGCTAGGTGAGGGATTGTTTGGTACAATGCGTGGCGCTGGGCGGGCAAAAGCAGTTGTGCTGATGCTGGCAGGATTGGCAGGGATCGGCTGTTTTGGCGCAGGGGCGCTTGGTTCTGCGGCAACAGGGTCAACTCTTGGTTCAGCCTTAGAAGGTGCTACTTGAGCAACCGGCTTGGTTGATCGCTTGGCAGGCGATTTTTGGGCAACGGATTCTTCTGGGTCGATGCCGGTTTCAATGACCACATCCGTTGGGCCACCAATCATGATTAAGTGTTCAACATTGTCACGACGGATGATGACCAATTGGCGCTTATTATCGACAGCTGCCGTGCTTATAACGCCCAAACGTTTTACTCGATTTCCAAGGCCGTTGCGACTGGCGTTGAAGGCAAATTTTAGCAGCCAAACTACGAGTATGATGGCAACGATGGTTATCGCGAGACCGCCCGCAAGTACCCAAATGTTGTTGTCAACATTGCCAAAAAGATCGCTGATAAAACCCATTTTGCTGCCCGTTTCCCCGTTGGATGCGTAAGTTTGCGCCATTTTTAGGCGCTGCGCATAGGAAATTTATTCCCACGCTGTCAGCTATACAAGCAAATTTGGCAAGGGCAAGGCCGAAAAACCCCTATAAATTGCAATTTGGGAGATATCGTTAATGAGGTGTTAACTAAATGGGCGGCAATATCTGCCTAGTAGAAGTGGAAGCCTGATTATGTCGATTTCGAAAATGCCCTTGTTCCAAGCGCTTAGTGAAAAAATGAAGTGGCATCAAACACGCCAGTCATTATTGGCCGAGAATGTAGCAAATGCGGAAACGCCCGGCTATCGTGGACGCGACCTTAAGGCATTTTCATTTGCGGACCAAATGAGTTCTGTCCAGATGTCGAGTGTTTCGACAACTGCAACCAATGCACAGCACTTTAGCGTTGCTGGGCAAGGAGCAGACAAGTTTGGTGCGCGCAAAATGAATAGTTTTGAGATTACGCCAGAAGGCAACGCTGTCGTTTTGGAAGATGAAATGATGAAGGTTGCCGGCAACCAAATGGACTATCAGGCCGCGACCGCGATCTATACGCGTTCGATTAAGCTGATCAAAACGGCGCTAGGCAAGGCCTGAAAACGGCTTTGGGCAGTAGGAGTAAAAAATGACTGACTTTATGAGCTCATTGAAAATTGCCGCAACTGGCTTGCATGCGCAATCTGCTCGTATGCGGATTATTGCCGAAAATATGGCCAATGCTAGCTCTGCAGCGAAAGAGCCGGGTGGGGACCCGTATCGTCGCCGTGTGCCAACATTTGAGGCTGTTTACAATAGTGAGTTGCAGGCCAACCAGGTTGAGATCGGCAAAGTCAGCTACGACATGAGTGATTTTCAAAGCCGTTATGAACCGGGACATCCGGCGGCCGATGAGCGCGGATATGTGCTCTATCCAAATGTGAATTCTTTGATTGAGACCATGGATATGCGCGAAGCGCAAAGGACATATGAGGCCAACTTGAATGTGATCACGACGTCGCGCCAAATGCTTGGTGGTACGTTGGATATTTTGCGTGGGTAGCACGCGTTAACGGAGAGCCAATTGCTGCACAATCGTTGGGGAACGGTGGTGAGGTGAGGCAAGAGTAAAACTGGGGAATCAAATGAGCGTACCGTTTTCTGCGGCATCAAATGCTTACGCAAGTGCAACCAAACTTGTCGATCAGGCCTCCAAAGCAGCGCCTGGCGCGGCGGCCGGAAACATGGGTGCTGCTCCTGATTTCGGCAAGTTGGTTGCGGAATCAATTGGCGAAGTTGTCGAGTCTGGACGCGTCGCCGACAAAAAGGCACTAGATCTTGTTGATGGAAAGTCCAACGTGGTTGATGTTGTGACCGCAATCTCTGAAACTGAAATAGCACTGCAAACCATGGTAACGATTCGTGACCGGGTGATTAGTGCTTATGAAGAAATCATGCGGATGCCGATTTAGGGTGTCTGCTTCACCTTAGTTGGAGGCCAAGATGACCGGTGCGCAAGTTCTTGATGTTGCACAAGACGGTATTTGGACCTTGATCTATGTGTCATCCCCATTGATGCTAGTGGGGTTGGTTGTTGGTGTTGTGATCGCGCTGTTTCAGGCGCTGACGCAAATCCAAGAGATGACACTGGTGTTTGTGCCAAAGATTTTAGCAATTTTTATCACTATGATATTGTTGTTGCCGTTTATGGGTTCGATGATGAGCGGCTATATGCATCGCGTCGCCGATCTCATAGTGTCTGGCGGCTAATGGGATGAGCATTGATTGGCTCCCACAAACTGCGCTGATCTACATTCTGATATTTGCGCGCCTAGGCACCTTGATTATGCTGATGCCGGGTTTTAGCTCTCAGCGTTTGCCTATGCGCATGCGGTTGACGCTGGCGTTGGTGTTTACATTTATCATGTATCCGCTCATTTCGCAGTATTACCCGACGCAAACGGTTACGTTCTATCCTGCTATTTTTTTATTGCTGTCTGAAATTGGCGTGGGGCTGATCATTGGCGGGGTCACGAGAATTCTAATGTCCGCAGCACAAGTGGCGGGTACAGTGATTGCCTTTCAAACTGGCCTTTCATTTGCGCAAACCGCCGATCCGACCCAAGGTGGTGTACAAGGTGCGATATTTGGAAATTTCATTGCCGTTTTGGGTGTGACCATGGTTTTCACCCTGGATCTGCACCATTTGGTACTCGCTGCGATCTATAACAGTTATTCGCTGTTTTTGCCCGGTGCCGCGCTGGATCTGAGGGATGCAGCGGATATGGCAATTGAGGTGATCGCTGGCAGTTTTGTCGTCGGGGTGCAAATGTCTGCACCTTTTATTGTGTTCGGACTGGTCTTTTATTTTGGCCTTGGATTGTTGGCGCGTTTGATGCCTCAATTGCAAGTATTCTTTATCGCTATGCCGGCAAATATCGCGATTGGCCTTTTGCTGTTTGTGCTTCTGCTGACGATGATAATGACTTGGTATATGAATCATATCGAGCAATTCTTGCTCCGCATGATCGGGTAAGGCGGTCATGGCAGACGAACCGGATAAGTCCGAGAAAACCGAGGACCCCTCTGAGAAAAAGCTCGATGATGCTCATAAACGTGGTGACGTGGCCAAAAGTCAGGAACTGACGACTTGGTTTATGATGGTTGGCACGGCGTTTGTTTTTGCGCTTCTGGCCCCCTTTACCGCATCTAGTTTGATGGGGCAGCTCAAAATGATCATGCTAAACGCAGATCAAATTGAAGTGGGAGGACCAGGATTTGCCGCCTTCTGGCAAGGTCTTTCAGGAACCGTTTTGGTTGTCGCGATTGTGCCATTGTTGCTGATGGCTTTTTTTGCGCTTGCTGCGAACTTGGTGCAACATAAACCCGTTTGGTCACTTGATCCGATAAAGCCAAAATTCTCGAAAGTCTCACCATTGCAGGGGGCAAAGCGTCTGTTTTCCAGCGAAGCGTTGGTCAACTTTGCCAAAGGCATTGCCAAGTTGAGCATTGTATCGATCATTATGTTTTTGGTGATGTGGCCGGAACGTGACCGTTTGGACACAATCATCACTGCAGACCCATCAATGATAATGCCGGTTTTTCAGGAGATGGGCATCAAGATCATCATGGGTACTTTGGCGGTTATCACCGTTGTTGCGGGATTGGACTTTATGTACCAGCGCAACAAATGGTGGGAGAAACAAAAAATGACCATCAAAGAAATTCGTGACGAATACAAACAAATGGAAGGTGATCCTAAGGTCAAAGCCAAGATTAGACAATTGCGTGCCGAGCGTGGTCGCAAACGCATGATGGCGGCAGTACCTGAGGCAAGTGTGGTCATTACAAACCCGACCCACTATGCGATTGCATTGAAATACGAAAAAGGCATGGGCGCTCCAATCTGTTTGGCCAAAGGAACCGATGCAGTAGCCCTAAAGATTCGAGAAGTTGCGGGCGAGCACGAAATCCCCATTGTTGAAAACCCGCCATTGGCGCGTGCGTTACACGCAACAGTGGAAGTGGAGGAAGAAATTCCCGCCGAGCACTTCAAAGCAGTGGCGCAGGTTATCGGCTATGTGATGCAATTGCGCAAATCACGTTCTTGGAGCGCGAACTAGTTCAGCCAAGTTTTGGAAAACTGTTCGAATTAACGAAAAAATACTGCGCAAATCATTGAAATGCTAAATAATGTATTAATCTTGCTTGATGCGAGCGCATCTAATGATGATGATTAGATAGAACAATAATCATGATTCTTGCGGTTTTTGGGGCGATTGATCATGCCCACCGTGAGACAAAATAGGGGCAAAAAAATGTCCATGACGCCGCTGGCCGAAGATAGCTATCCCCAACCTGCAGCACAAGCGCGCTTGGGTGGCGGGGGCGTGTGGCGTGTCATTTTTCTCTCTGCGTTATTCGTTGGCCTGGCCATAGCCTATTCTGTCTATGGCGACCAAATCCCATCCGACATGTTATTGTTGGTTTTGGGCGTTTTGGCTGTGATTGGTGTTTTTTGTCTGTTTGGGCTTGCTGCTGGCTTGTTCAAAATTGCGCAAACGGACGATGGTCCCGCGCTGCAAAACGCCATAGTTGACAGTCTGGATTATGGCGCTGTGGTTGCAGACAGAGAAGGACGCATTGTGTATGCGAACGCGGCCTACGGTGATTTGATTTCGGGGCTGAACCGCAAATCGCTCGTAAGTGTGCCGCGGCTTTTTGCTAGCGCTGCGGAAGCAAGCGAAGCGATCTACCGACTTTCACGCGCAGCCCACGATGGCCGCCGCGCGATAGAAGATATTCGATTGACCGAGGGGCCGGGGCTCAAGAGCGGTACCAACGATACAATTTGGTATCGCGTTTCTGTGAAAGCCTTGCCAGAAATAGACGGCGATTCTGGTAAAAAGCTGGTGCTATGGTCGGTTGAAGACATTTCGCGGGACCGTGAGCGGCAAGAGAACATTTTCTTAGAGTTGCAAAAAGCAATTGACTATCTCGACCATGCGCCTGCTGGCTTCTTTTCCACCGATGGACGGGGAAAAATTCAATATCTCAACGCCACGCTTGCCAATTGGCTTGGTTATGATTTGGCTGAGTTTGATGCAGGTTCTTTGCGATTGTCTGAAATTGTTCGTGGTGAAGGTTCCGGCCTGCTACTGGGCGGGAGCAACGACGGACAAATTAAGACCGAAGTCATTGATATCGATTTGGTGAAACGGGATGGCACAAACTTTCCTGTGCGTTTGCTGCACCGTGCAGCACGGCTTGCTGAAGGTGATTTGGGCGAAACGCGAACTTTGGTGCTAGATCGTGCGCCGGGCATTGATGCGTCTGAAGAGTTGCGTAACGCTGAAGTGCGGTTTAGCCGTTTCTTCAACGACACCCCATTTGCGATTGCAGCACTTGATGCAACGGGCAATATTGTGCGGACGAATGCACCGTTTATGCGGACGTTTGGCAATGAGCATGGCGAAAAGGCAACTGAAGGGCTGCCATTGACCGAACTCGTTGCGCCGGAGGCAAAATCTAGATTTGTGGCGGCTATTGATGCAGCGAAATCTAATCAATCGACCATTGAACCTGTGGATACAGTTCTTGCAGCAAATGAAGAGCGCAGCGTGCGCCTTTATGTGTCCGGTATTGCTGATGGGGGCAGTATTGACGAGCGGGTTATTGTTTATGCGCTTGATACGACCGAGCAACGGGTGTTGGAGCAGCAGTTTGCGCAAAGTCAGAAAATGCAAGCTGTTGGCCAATTGGCTGGTGGCATTGCGCACGATTTAAACAATATATTGACGGCTATTATTGGGTTCTCTGACCTGTTGTTGCTGAATTTGCGGCCGAATGACCCTTCATTTAAAGACACAATGGAAATCAAGCAAAACGCTAACCGGGCTGCGGGCTTGGTGCGGCAATTGCTGGCATTTTCGCGTCGTCAGACGCTGCGGTTGGAAGTATTAGAAGTTTCGCTGCTGGTTGATGATCTAACGGTACTGTTTAAGCGCTTAATTGGCGACAGTATCACCCTAACGGTGGATCATGCTGCAGACATTTGGCCTGTGCGTGCTGACCATATTCAGCTTGAACAGGTTGTAATCAACCTGGTGGTAAATGCGCGAGATGCAATGCCGGATGGGGGCAGTGTAAAAATTCGCACAAGCAATGTTGAGGAAGCGGTTGCGGCAACATTTAATTATCGTGGCATGCCACCCGCGGATTATGTGCTGATTGAAGTTCAAGACTCAGGAACCGGGATTCCTCAAGAGGTGCTTGAAAAGATTTTTGAACCGTTCTTTACAACCAAAGATATTGGCAAGGGCACAGGGCTCGGCCTTTCAACTGTCTATGGGATCGTAAAGCAAACCGGCGGGTTCATTTATGCCGATACAGAAATCGGCGTTGGCACAACATTCAAAATCTTCTTGCCACGCTATGCTCCCAAAGAAGACAAGTTGAAGCTGTCGCAAGATAAGCCTTTACCTGAGGTCGCGCCCAAAGTGCGTGATTTGACAGGCAAAGAGCGCATATTGATTGTTGAAGATGAGGACAGCGTGCGGGCTTTCGCGTCGCGGGCACTGGCATCTGCAGGTTATGTTGTGCATGAAGCTGACAGTGGGGTGGAAGCGCTTGAAGTGCTCGAAGAAATAGATGGTGAAATTGAGCTGCTTATTTCTGACGTGGTAATGCCCGAAATGGACGGACCAACGCTGTTGACGCATATGCGTGAACGTTACCCAGACATAAAGGTCATATTTGTGTCCGGTTATGCAGAGGAAAACATTCGCAAAGGACTGGAAGACGACAGTTCTGTGGAATTCTTGGCAAAACCCTTCTCATTGAAGCAATTGGCACAAAAAGTTAAAACCGTTTTGGCAGGCGCTGAATAGCACCTGCTAATTTTTCGCCTAACCAGTAGTGCGACGCATAAGCGCTTCAATCGGTCCGCGCTTGAAATTTTTTCGCCACAAGTAGGTGAACAAAATTGACGCTGCGACGAACTCAATTGCGGCCCAGAGTGCAATTGTTGTGGAGGTTTTTTCGACTAGGCCCAGCGCTTCGACAATACCCATGCCTATTAATATATGTGCAAAATACAAGGTGAGCGTTTGCTGGCCGGTGTGACAAAGCGTCTTGAGCAAATCGCTTTGATAGGCTTTTTCGGGGACGAGTAAGCAAGCTCCGATTACACACAGAGCGGTGCTTGCTCCGTTTAGCATATAAAGTGGCCCTGGCGGAATGGGGGATGTGGCAAAAACTGTTGCTGTATCTTGGCCCAAAATGGGAACCATAGCACCGACCAACACTTCGCTCAGCATCGGGATCACGACCATGCCGGAGATCCCGACAACGACAATACGTTGTGCGTTTTGCTTGTTGGCCAAATCCAATTTGGCCAAAAATATGCCAAAACTGAAGAATGCCAGCCACGGAATAACGGGGTGCCATCCATTGAAGAACAGATTTCGGAAAAACCCAGCATATGTCCAAAATCCATCGTAGTTGAGGGTGCTCCAGTCCCAACCGGCATCATAATCCAACACCAACATTAGCGCGGGAAAAGCAAAAACAATGAAAAGCGTTATTGCGAGCAACCATCGCTTACTTAGAGATAGTAACCACATTCCAATGACGAAATAGACCGCATAATAGTGGATGATGTCGGCTTCAAAAATGGACATGTTGATGAGCCCAATGACCATCAAAAATGCCGCTCGCTTGAGCATGGTTGTGTAAAAGGATTTGGTGGTTGTGCGTTGATAGGCGAGGGTGACGCCGACACCAGCCAAAACAACAAATGTTGCGGCAGCCTTGCCCTCCAAAAAGACGAGTGCACTATTCAGGAAGTCGTGTGCTGTGTCCTCGCCGGAGAACATCACAACCTGAAAATTGACAACAACCATGCCGAAAAATGCAAAGAACCGCGCGAGGTCTAGTCCACTTAGTCGTTGGGGAGCCATGGGAGAATGTCCATAAATTAGTCGAACAATCGTTCTAATATACGCCTGATTCTACCGTGTTCAAGTGAATAGGCGCACTATTCTTGTCGTGGCTTGAAATGAATCTGTGGATGCATAATCAGGCCGGAATGTGAATTGTGAGAACAAAGCTAGAATAAAACAAATTTTATTGTTTAGTTGCAGTGGTTTATATCTATTGACATTGTAGTGAAAACATGAGAACAAATACGGTACAAATTAAATAAATAGATTTGCCCGATGGTTGCATGACGGCGCTGGTTTTGGAATAAGGAGAAGGTAATGGCTAATTCTCAACTTCGCGTAGTCGAGGGGGGTTCTATGGATAAGAACAAAGCACTCGAGGCGGCACTGTCGCAAATCGAGAGAAACTTCGGCAAAGGTTCAATCATGAAGCTGGGTGAAAACACAGCGGTTGAAGTTGAGTCTGTGCCAACGGGTTCCCTGGGCCTAGATATCGCCTTAGGGATTGGTGGTTTACCACGGGGCCGAATTGTTGAAGTCTTTGGTCCTGAGAGTTCTGGTAAGACTACTTTGGCGCTACATGCAATTGCTGAAGCGCAAAAAGCGGGGGGCATTTGTGCCTTTGTTGATGCAGAGCACGCGCTTGATCCAATTTATGCGCGCAAACTTGGCGTCAATATTGATGATTTACTGATTTCTCAGCCAGATACCGGCGAACAGGCACTAGAGATTACGGACACTTTGGTTCGTTCTGGCGCAATTGATTTGTTGGTTGTTGATTCCGTCGCAGCGTTGACACCAAAGGCCGAACTTGAAGGCGAGATGGGAGATTCACTTCCCGGTTTGCAAGCACGTTTGATGAGCCAGGCTATGCGTAAACTCACTGGCTCTATTTCGCGTTCGAAAACAATGGTGCTGTTTATCAACCAAATCAGACACAAGATTGGTGTGATGTTTGGTTCACCTGAAACCACAACGGGTGGTAACGCTCTTAAATTCTATGCTTCAGTTCGTTTGGACATTCGTCGGATTGGCGCGATTAAAGAGCGCGATGAAGTTGTTGGCAACCAAACACGGGTAAAGGTGGTCAAAAATAAGTTGGCTCCACCGTTCCGTCAGGTCGAATTTGATATTATGTATGGCGAAGGTATTTCCAAAACCGGTGAATTGCTTGACTTGGGTGTTAAGGCTGGAATTGTCGAGAAATCGGGTTCTTGGTTCTCTTACAACAGCGAACGCTTAGGGCAGGGCCGTGAGAATTCCCGTCAATTCCTGAAAGACAATCCGCATCTGGCCTACGAAATTGAGGCGGGAGTGCGCGAAAGTGCTGGCTTAAACACTGACAATATGGTTGAGCCAGCGGCAATCACCGAACTTGATCCAACTCTGATTGAAGCTGACAAAGAATAAGCTGTCGAGAATGTGAATTTACCCAACGTCAGATGGGTGAAAACGTTCTTAACCTAGATACACCTCACAAAAAGGCGCGGGCGAAAGTCGGCGCTTTTTTTATGGGAAAATTGACTTGGCTCACACTCACCTAGACAGGGGGCATTGCAGAGGTTAAAAACAGCAAAAATGTCAATTGCTCCAATTGTTTTGGGGCCTTCAACAAACCGGCAGGCTTTATGAGTAGCGTCAACCAAATCCGCTCCAAGTTTATCGACTATTTCAACAAGAATGGTCACGAAGTTGTAGCGTCTGGTCCCTTGGTCCCGCAGAATGATCCAACCTTGATGTTCACCAATTCAGGTATGGTTCCTTTTAAAAACGTGTTCACAGGTCTTGAAAAGCGTGCGTACACACGCGCCACATCCGCGCAAAAGTGTGTGCGTGCAGGTGGCAAGCACAATGATTTGGACAACGTAGGGTTCACCGCACGTCACCATACATTCTTTGAAATGATGGGGAATTTTTCCTTTGGCGACTACTTCAAGGAAAATGCCATTGAGTTGGCGTGGAACCTGATCACAAAAGAATATCAGCTGCCAGTGGAAAAACTGTTGGTGACGGTCTATGCGGATGACGATGAGGCATTTGATCTTTGGAAGAAGATCGCTGGATTGTCTGAGGACAAGATCATACGCATTGCGACTTCAGACAATTTTTGGTCAATGGGTGACACTGGGCCTTGCGGGCCGTCTTCTGAAATCTTTTACGACCATGGCGACCACATTTGGGGTGGGCGTCCCGGCACACCAGAAGAAGACGGCGACCGTTTTATCGAGATTTGGAACTTGGTGTTCATGCAATATGAACAGCATGCAAATGGCGAGCGTACGAATTTGCCGAACCCTTCCATCGACACGGGGATGGGGTTGGAGCGTTTTGCAGCTTTGATGCAAGGCACTCACGACAATTACAAAACCAACATGTTCAAAACGCTGATTGGCGACATTGCCAATGCAACGAATACAGATATTGCCGATAAAGGTGATCAGAGCCGGCGGGTGATCGCTGACCATTTGCGGTCCATGTCGTTTTTGATTGCCGAAGGTGTGTTGCCCTCAAATGAGGGGCGAGGCTACGTTTTGCGTCGTATTATGCGCCGTGCTATGCGCCACGCGACATTGCTCGGTGCGGATAAACCGGTCATCCACTCGGTTGTACCCACATTGGTGCGCGAGATGGGGCAGGCTTATCCCGAACTGGTGCATGGTGAACAAATGATCGCAGAGACTGTTCGGTTAGAGGAAGAGCGTTTTCTTAAAACACTCAGCCGCGGGCTTTCCATTCTAGAAGAAGAAAGCGCCGCATTGGGGGAAGGTGATGTATTGGAAGGCCGCACAGCTTTCAAGCTCTATGATACCTATGGTTTCCCGCTCGATCTCACGCAGGACGCGCTGCGCCAACGTGGCGTAGAAGTGGACCAGGCCGGGTTTGACGCCGCTATGGCCGCTCAGAAAGCTGAGGCTCGGGCGAACTGGAGTGGTTCTGGTGATGCCGCAAATGAGGCTGTTTGGTTTGGGATTGCCGACAAAGCGGGTGCAACTGAGTTCTTAGGTTATGAACATGAGCGGGCTGAAGGTGTGGTAACCGCGATTGTGAAAGACGGCGAAGAGGTTCTTGAACTGAGTGCTGGTGAGCAAGGGCAGATTGTCCTTAACCAGACACCATTTTATGCAGAAAGTGGCGGGCAGGTGGGTGATCACGGCACCGCACTGGGTGAAGGTGTTAGTGTTCAGATAACCAATGTAACCAAGCATGTGGGTAAGGTTTTTGCTCACGCGGCAACTGTAACCGCTGGTGTGGTGAAGGTGAGGCAACCTCTAGACATGCGTGTTGACAGTGCTCGGCGCGCTTCAATACGTGCCAATCACTCCGCTACACACCTATTGCATGAGGCACTTCGTGAAACCTTGGGTGCGCATGTGGCGCAAAAGGGATCTTTGGTCTCTCCGGATCGTTTGAGATTTGATTTTTCTCACACAAAAGCGGTGAGCGACGAAGAGATTGCCAACATTGAGCGGTTGGCCAACGCCATAATTGTTCAAAACTCAGTCGTAGAAACCCGCTTGATGGGGGTCGATGAGGCCAAAGAAGCTGGTGCAATGGCGCTATTTGGTGAAAAGTACGGTGACGAGGTGCGCGTCGTTTCTATGGGTAAAGCGCTTGAAGGCGAGAAAGCCGGCAAGACTTACTCAATGGAGCTTTGCGGCGGAACACACGTGCGCAATACTGGTGAAATAGGGTTGGTTAAAGTTGTGGCCGAAAGTGCGGTTGCGTCCGGTGTGCGTCGGCTTGAAGCTCTTACGGCACAAGGTGCGCGCGCTTACCTTGATGAGCAGGACAAAACCGTCAAGAGCATTGCAGATCGTTTGAAAGTTGCGCCACGTGATGCACTCGTGCGTGTTGATGCATTGATTGAGGAACGCAAGTCTCTTGAAAAGCAATTGAGCGAAGCCCGTCAGAAATTGGCAATGGGTGGGGGCGCGACCGGTGATAACGGTCCTGAAGAAATTGCGGGAATATCCTTCGTTGGTCGCGTTGCAGAGGGTATTCCAACACGTGAGTTGCGGGGCCTTGTGGATCAAGGCAAAGCACAGATAAAATCTGGGATCGTGGCAATTGCGGGCGTCTCTGAAGATGGGAAAGCTGGTATTGCTGTTGGTGTTACTGATGATCTGAAAGAGAAATACAGCGCTGTAGAGTTTGTTCGGTTAGGCGTAGAGGCGGTTGGCGGCAAAGGTGGCGGTGGTCGTCCAGACATGGCGCAAGGTGGCGGCCCTGACGGTAGCAAAGCCAGTGCAGCAATCGATGCAATCCGAGCGGCGATCGTAGGCTAGCTTTTCAAATTCAAGTGTGGACCGATCAATTCGATACGATTAGTCCACACGTATCCATCAAATCTGTTGGGTATTAGGTTTGTATGTTCGATGGTGTCTATGCCAGTCGACCCCGGGTCATCGAGCGACATTGGACCAAGCAAAATGATTTGCGCCCCGGCATTCCGCATACGTTGTTGGAAACGGTTTGGCCAACCCCACAGGGCCCATGCAAAGTTTGCGGGGACTGCCACAAAGTGGTTTTGACATGATTGCGGTACTATGCCAGTCCAACCATAGGCCATATATTGAATAAGGCACTGTTTGGTTTGTGGCTTTGTGTATCCCAAAATGGTGGGTGTTTGTTCCAGCACATAGTTGGTGGGTGCCGATCCACCATAGACACCAAAGACTTGTTTTTGCACGTGCGGAAACTCAACTAGAAGTTTGGAAAACGCTTTTCCCTCTTCCACATTATTGCTCTTGAAATTGATCAGAAACTGTTGTTCCGGAAACTCGGCTAGAAATGCTGATAGTTCAGGCATTCCGCCAACATATTTTCCCCTAAGCGGAAATGTCTTGCCTTTATCTGCTGTGTAGCCAAAACCAATGTCCAGCTTTTTCAATTCTGTGAGCGACTTTTGTCGCGTAACGCCAGTTCCATCGGTTCGACAATCAACATTCCAGTCATGGAAAACCACGAACTTACCATCGGTCGTAGGATGAATGTCGATTTCCACCACATGCGCACCCGCAGCAAAAGCTGCCGCCGCTGATTGGGGCGTGTTCTCTATCAAATCATGTGTCGGCGGGAATATGCGTGTTGCTGTGCACGTGTCATTTTTGAGCCCTTCGCGATCAAATGTTTGATGTACGCCGCGATGGCTTAGTAGTTTTACCTTCTCGCTTTTTGGTGCTGGCGCCAACAGTGAACTGTTCCATGCCCAAAAAACAGTGAGAAAAGACAAAGCAATTACGTAGCGTTTTTTCATGATGACACAGACCCGAGCAATCGTAGTTTTTGCCAACGTAAACGAGAATTGCGGTTGAAATTTGTATCAGGCCAATTCTTAGTGCTTTTCAGAAGTGTTTTCTATTACGCGCACCGATGCTCCATGTTTGGCGTTGATAGTGACTTCGTGGAATTGAGTGGCATTGAGTATCACATTCGCGCCAGAAGTCGCCTCGAGACGAATGAGTGTGGGGAGTTGAACAATCACCCGCGCTTTGTTCTTCCAATCGTTTTTCCAAAAGAACAAATCGTTGATTAAGCCTGTTTTGGCGCGACTAATACTCAGTACTCTCCCTGCGGTTGCAAATTCAATGGCCTCTGCAAATTTTTGCTCTTGGGCATAGGTAGTAACTGTTGGTGTTTTATCGTGTCTAACCGCGAGTGATACGCCAAATTCCACTCGATTTCAGAGATTTGGCTTATGTCGATATCACATTCTTGGCGAAATGGGAGCGGCAGGTCGATATGTGCACCGGGCTTCATATTTTGTGCTTTACCAGAGTTACTGAGCCACCAAATGTCTTCTCGATTTTGGTGGTGTTTGGCTTACCAACAATTTCGATCGATCCACCGGATGAGGCTTCAGCGTTAACCGATTCTGATAGATTTGTTTGCATGCTGCCACCGCTGCTCGCCTCAATATCGCCTTCTACACAGGCGAAATTTGCAGCAGAAATACTCGCGCCGGAGGATACTTCTGCTTTAAGGATTGAACATGAACCTTCGATTTCAAGGGAAGCGCCACTGCTGGTATCGAGCGCTAAGCGGTTTACAATAATCCCGTTGGCAACGACAGATGCGCCTGAGGAAGCTTCTAAAGCCAGTCGGTCAAGTTCAAATTCGCCAATCTGAATGTCTACACCGGAGGAAGCCTCCACTTCACTCAGTTCTGGCATGTGGATATTGATTTGAACCCCATTCGCCCAGTTCTGCGCCCATGACAGTAGGCCTGTTACCCCCCAGTCTTCTCTGCGTTTCACGATTAGGCTGTCACCCTTTTGGACAATAGTAATCTTGTCAAAATAGTCGGACTTGTTTGCAATGACTTCAACTCGGTGGGTCTCGTTGTGTTGAATTGAAACATTTAGGCCATCCTGTGCTTCGATCCTGTCAAAGCCTGAGAATTCATAAAGTCTAGAAGAGTCTGCATGCGCAGTTGACAGACTGGTGATGAAGATTGGGATGGCGATAAGTGCAATACGAGACATCAGTTTATGCTCCAATTGAAAAGTATGGGTGAGATATGGGTACGATGGCGCGTAAAAGAAGGGGTGTGGCCAATTTGTTGGTCGCGTTCGCACTTGACTTGTGCGCGTGGCAAATTATCGCGCCGGGGTCGCAACATGTTCTTTAGGGTTTTTGCGGATAATGAGCGACTTGAAAGGTTCTTTGTCAATGAAACGCACAAGATTGCAGCAACTTCGACGCAGGTGGTTTGAAATATTGGAGCCCGCAGCGGGCGGAGATTGGGCATCGCTTATTAGCGATGTTGTTTTAGTGACATTGATTTTTTTGAACGCCTTGGCATTTGTATTGGGCACCGTTGATGAAATTGTGCAGCAATTCGGCCCACAGCTCGATTTCATTCTATATGCCTCAGTTGTTGTGTTTTCGGCGGAATATGCCATGCGTGTTTGGGTATGTGTAGAGCACCCATTGCGACGTGATGGACACCCTCTGTGGTCTCGACTTCGCTACATGGTGACCCCGTTGGCGCTTGTGGATTTGATCGCTATCTTGCCATTCTATTTCGGACCAGGAAGCGGTATCGATTTGCGGATACTGCGTGTCCTAAGCATGTTGCGGTTTTTGCGGATCGCGCGATACTCATCGGCATTTCAGTTGTTCGGTCGAGTTTTATACCGCGAAAGCCGATCGCTACTTGGTGTGCTACTCATTTTGACAGCGCTTTTGTTGATTGCAGCATCGGGCATGTATGCCATTGAAGGGAATGTGCAGCCAGAGGCATTTGGTGACATTCCTTCTGCAATGTGGTGGGCGATGGCGACGTTGACGACCATTGGTTATGGCGATGTTATTCCTGCAACTGCCCTTGGAAAATGGTTCGCCGGCTTGATTATGATTTTTGGTGTTGGGATATTCGCATTACCCATCGGCATTCTCTCCAACGGTTTTGCGATGGAGGTCAATCAGCGCAATTTCGTGGTCACTTGGAACATGATTTCAAAAGTAGGCTTGTTTTCCAAACTCGATGCCAGCGAGATTGCTGAGATTATGGATTTGCTTAAGTCGCGTCATTTGCCAAAAGGCACGACAATTGTGCGCGCGGGTGATGTGACTGATGCAATGTATTTTGTGGTGACGGGCGAGGTGGTTGTGAAAACAGGTGGTCAAACGCTGCGTTTGGGGGCAGGGGAACACTTTGGCGAAACGGCCCTTTTGGCGCAGGACCTGAATATGCTTTCGGCAAAGACCGCCACAGCGTGCGATTTGTTAGAGTTGGACGCGCATGATTTCAATTACTTGTTGACACAAAACACCCATTTACAGGCTGACTTTAAAGCGATTGCAGACGAGCGATTAAAGACCAAATAGCATTGTGATCATTCAACTTCTCTGTGTTCTTTCAAAATGTATGGCGTGTTTTTCTTCCCGGTATTTGAGTCAGATGTATGCTGGCGATACAATTGGAAATGTGCGGGGAAAAGATCTCCCTGGACCGCGGACGCCGTGAAAATGTGACGGGTGTTTTCTGGTGTACGGGCAAACCAATCCGGATTGTCGAATGTGCCCCCAAATACCCCGACAACTTCTGGAAACCGTGCAAAGGTCTGGAACAGTTTGGTGCCGCAGTTGCCACAAAAGTTAATCCACAATGCTTGATCACTCATGTCCGAGATATGCTCGTATACGGTTGTAGCGCCTTCAGTAACGGAGACACTTTCTTTCATAAAGATAGGTTCTAAAAGGTAGGCGGAACCCGTGGACCTTTGACACATTTTGCAGTGGCAGATTGTGGTGTGGATCGGCTCACTTGTGACGCTGTATACAATTCCGCCACACAAGCAACGCCCATTTTGGCTAAGATTTGACATTTTTGAATCCTGAGCATTTGTCCCCAATATTGCACAAAAAAACCGCCCACACTAGCGTGTGAGCGGTTGTCTTTTTGCCTTACAAAGCGGAGTGGCGCTATGCCATCGCTTTTTGCAAGTTCTTGTCGATTGCTTCAAGGAAGCCAATTGTTGAAAGCCATTCCTGGTCTGGCCCAACAAGTAGAGCCAAGTCTTTGGTCATGCCGCCGCTTTCAATTGTGTTGATCACAGTCTCTTCAAGCGTTGAAGCGAACTTTGCCAACTCGGCATTGTCATCCAGCTTCGCACGGTGGGCCAAGCCACGTGTCCAAGCAAAGATTGAAGCCGTTGAATTCGTTGAAGTTGCTTCACCTTTTTGGTGCTGACGGTAGTGACGTGTCACTGTGCCGTGTGCAGCTTCTGATTCAACAGTTTTTCCGTCTGGTGACATCAATACTGACGTCATTAGACCCAAAGAACCAAAGCCCTGTGCAACAATGTCAGACTGTACGTCGCCATCATAGTTTTTACAGGCCCAAACATAACCACCAGACCATTTAAGGGCTGAAGCAACCATGTCGTCGATCAAGCGGTGTTCGTACCAGATTTTCTTTTCAGCATATGCATCAGCAAATTCAGCGTCAAAAACTTCTTGGAACAGGTCTTTGAAGCGGCCATCATAGGCTTTCAAGATTGTGTTCTTTGTTGAAAGGTAACAAGGTACGCCACGGTTCAACGCGTAGTTCATTGATGCGCGTGCGAAGTCTTTAATTGAGTCGTCCAAGTTATACATCGCCATTGCAACGCCTGAACTTGGTGCGTCAAACACTTCATGTTCAATTTCGGCCCCATCTTCGCCAACAAACTTGATTGTAAGCTTGCCTTTGCCTGGGAATTTGAAATCTGTTGCGCGGTATTGATCACCAAAAGCGTGACGGCCGACGATGATTGGCTGGGTCCAGCCTGGAACCAAACGTGGAACGTTGCGGCAAATGATTGGTTCGCGGAAGATAACGCCACCAAGAATGTTGCGGATTGTGCCGTTTGGTGAGCGGTACATGCGCTTCAAACCAAACTCTTCAACGCGGTCTTCGTCTGGCGTAATTGTTGCGCATTTTACGCCAACGCCGTGTTTCTTGATCGCATTCGCCGCATCTACTGTGATCTGATCGTCTGTAGCGTCACGTGCTTCAATGCCAAGATCGTAATAGTGTAGATCCACATCGAGATAAGGGTGGATGAGTTTGTCTTTAATGAACTGCCAGATGATCCGTGTCATCTCATCGCCGTCGAGTTCGACGATTGGGTTCGCTACCTTGATTTTGCTCATGGGATACTCCGCATAGCTTGGTTGAATGGGGAGGCCTGTTTGTGGGCGACAGGCATTCGAGTTGCCCTATAGCACTGTAATTAAGAAACGCAAAGTGCTGGGGTCAATTTGCTGCCATTGGCTTGTGCAGAAACAATAAGTCTTGACATTGTGTAGATACACAGTAGTTTTCACACATGGAGTCAGAGATCGAAAAATGTCTGTTGCGTAACACGCGTGCCGCCGCCCGGGTGATGACGCGTCGCTTTGCCGAACACATGCGTGAGTTTAATGTTTCCACGGAGCAATTCTCTTTGCTCGCGTCACTCGTTGGGACCGATCACAACTCCGTATCTGCTTTGGCAGAGTTTCTGGCGATTGAGCGAACAACCCTGACCAGAAACCTAGCGCTGCTGGAAAAAAAGCAATTGGTAAAACTTGTTCCTGCGCGGAAGGGGAATGCCCGCACCGTTGAGCTTACCCCGGCTGGGCGACAACTTATGGTGGATATGACGCCTGCATGGCGGCAAGCGCAGAGCATGGCGTTCAAACAAGTTTCAAAAGATGAAGTTGACCAGGCGCTAGATGTTTTGCGCCGCATCACAGCGGAACTAACCCGAAGCGAGAAGTTTTGAACAAAGGTGTGGGGCTCAGTCTTGGCTTTATTGCTGTGTATATACACGTTAATTGAAATGAATCCCTCGCAATTGAGAGATAAATGAGACGGAAAGAACCTGATGATGTTGAATTCAAAGAACGATCCGATTGTTGTTACAGGAATGGGGGCGGTCAGCCCGCTTGGTGTTGGTGTAGACGTGAATTGGCGGCGGTTGCTTGCGGGCAAAAGTGGTATTGTGCGGCATGATCGGTTCGATACATCTGAGTTCGGTGCAAAGATTGCTGGAATTGTGCCAGCAAAATCTGACGATGAGTTTGGCTTTGCAGCAGAGGATCACATCTCTCCAAAAGATATCAAGAAGATGGATTTGTTCATCCAGTACGGGGTTGCAGCCGCAAACGAGGCGCTGGCACAAGCGGGCTGGGCACCTGAGACGGACGAAGACAAAGTGCGAAGCGCCACAATTATTGGGACTGGCGTAGGCGGTTTTCCGGCTATGACTGCTGCGACACGCACCATTGACGCACGTGGTCCCCGTCGATTGTCACCATTTGTGGTGCCCTCGTTTTTGGCCAATTTGGCGGCAGGACATATCTCCATATTGCATCAACTTAAGGGGCCAGTTGGGGCGCCAGTGACAGCTTGTGCTGCGTCTGCACAAGCAATTGGTGATGGTATGCGCATAATACTGAGTGGTGAGGCAGATGTTGCGATTTGTGGTGGAGCAGAGGCCTGTGTTGACCCTGTTTCGATTGGTGGGTTTGGCGCAGCAAGAGCGCTGGCGATAGATTTTAACGACACACCCGCAGCGGCGTCGCGCCCTTTCGACAAGAATCATGCAGGCTTTGTTTTGTCTGAGGGGGCCGCGGTGTTGGTATTGGAGCGGTTAAGCCATGCCCAAAAGCGCGGTGCAACACCGTTGGCGATAATTTCGGGCTATGGCACGTCGGGGGATGCTTTTCACTTAACCGCCTCTGCGCCTGACGGCGAAGGAGGACAACGTGCCATGAAGCAAGCACTGCGCATGGCGCAGTTGGAGCCAAAAGACATTAGCTATATTAACGCCCATAGCACCTCGACCCCCGTTGGGGATTCTGCGGAAATTGCCGGCATTTCTGCAGTATTTGAAAGTAGAGGTAAAGACTTGCCCGTTACCTCTACAAAGTCTTCAGTTGGACACTTGCTTGGCGCTGCAGGTGCAATTGAGGCCATCTATTCAATCTTGGCAATGCGCAATAAGATAGTGCCGGCGGGATTGAATATCGAAGACCCTACGCCAGAAGCGGATAAATATGAACTTGCACCCAACGCGTCCAAGGAGTGGGATATCAAGCATGTCCTGTCCAACGGTTTTGGGTTCGGCGGTGTGAATGCAAGTTTAATATTCAGCGAAATCTGATTGCTTATTTTGCCGGCAATGCCCCAACAAATTCAGTGGCTAGGGCTATCCAGGTTGCTAAGGCTTCGTCATCAACCAACTTGTCAGGGTGAATGTGGATAAAACCCTTCATGGTTTTGCCGGTAAAATCCATTACGCTTGCACCAGGTCGGGAAAGGGCCTCTTCATATAGATCTGGTCCAACACGTGCCATCAGTGTGCCATCTTTGTGCGGCCCAACCAGCATGTTTCCATTAAGCATGAACGCGATGCCGCCAAACATTTTCTTTTCGGTGATGTTGGGATCATCGCCGATGAGTTGGCGAATACGGTCGGCAAGAGCTTCGCGTTCTTCAGTCATTACATAAACTCGTGTTTTTCTATTGTGTCGTCCACAGGGTCCCATTTTGGACGCTGAGAGTAATATAAGATGACTTCAGGCTTGAACCAATCAGACTCGTCGAATGCGCCGACGGAAACACCAATTGCGCCTGGTGCACGGGTATTTTCTGCGAATAGGCGAGAACCACACTCGGGGCAGAAGTGTCTGGTTCTTGTGTTGCCCGCGTCAGAGATTGACTTGTGGGTTTTTGTCGTGCCGGAAATTTTGACATCTTCGCGCCGGAAAAAGGCGTGAACCACGTGGCCTGTGCCGGTTAAGCGGCGGCAGGCTTCGCAATGGCATTGGGCCATGCGGACCGGCTCTGCATCTACTTCAAACGTTACTGCACCGCAGTGACATTGGCCGGTTTTTGTCATTTCAATAAACCTTTCTAACTCTCTTTGTATTTGTGGAACTGTGGCAGTTCCGGATCGATGTGATCCCAAGATAGGTGTGACCGTGAAAAGATGAGTGATCTTGGTTTGTATGTTTCTGCGGCATCGCCCAACATGCTGACAGGGAGTAGTTTGTGACCTGGCACGCGAGAGGTCACGCCAAAAACTGGCGTGCCGCAATTTGGACAGAAGTTCCTTTGTACCGTTGCGCCGCTATCTGCCGTGACGGAAAAAGACTTGGTTTCGCCAGAAATTTGAGTAGTGTCATCACTAAAGAGAGCAAGTGCACTATGTCCGGTGCCACTGGCTTTTTGACAATCCTTGCACGCGCACAACATGGTTGTGCGTGGCTCACCTGAAATTTTGACACTGACCGCGCCACAAGCGCAAAAGGTTTCAACAAAATCGCTCATTTGCTCAGCTTGCCGAGCATTTGCGCCAGATGCAACACTAAATTGAATATTGGATAATTTACGTATGAATTTGCCGTTTGAATTGCCACTTGAGACCGATCGCCTCGTGTTGCGTTTGCCACGTGCGGATGATGTGGACGCTTTGATGGAGTATAGTGCTGATCCAGAAGTCTGCCGATATTTGCCATATGAACCACGAGAACGTGATGAGATTGAAAAAACGATGGAACGTCGGTTGGGGTTCACTGAGTTTACTCCTGAGGGTCACCCGCTATTCCTTCACGTGGAAATAAAAGAAACGGGGGAAATGATTGGCGAGTTTTTGCTTTTTTCCAGAGATGTTGAAGCACGCCAGGGCGAGATTGGCTATGTGCTCAATCCTCGGTTCCAAGGTAAAGGGTATGCGTTGGAAGCTGCAACGGCATTGATGGATATTGCGTTTAAGGTAGGTAATTTGCATCGGATCGAAGCCAAATGCTCTGCGCCAAATCAACCTTCTTATAAGTTGATGGAAAAGCTTGGGATGCGGCGCGAAGCGCACTTTAAAGAACAGGCTTTGTTCAAGGGTGATTGGGATGAACTGCTGATTTATGCAATTTTGCAACGAGAGTGGCGCGAATTGCACCCTTGATCTTTTGCGATGATTGGCCCATTCATCGCCACCAACTGATGGAGCGATGAATGGCAGGTACTGACAGCACTAAGGGACTGGAGCTAAAACCGGGCCCTGCAGTTATTTTATGCGAACCGCAGCTGGGCGAAAACATCGGTACGGCTGCCCGCGCTATGGCAAACTTTGGTTTGTGGGATTTGCGTTTGGTCAACCCCCGTGATGGTTGGCCGAGCGAAAAAGCACGCTCTGCCGCAGCAAAAGCGAACCATGTGATTGATCGCGTTCAGGTTTTTGAGACGGTTGAAGAAGCAATTGCGGATTTGACCCGGTGCTATGCCACAACGGCGCGTTCGCGTGACATGTATAAACCCGTCATTGGGCCTGATGTTGCGGCGGACGAGATGGTTGGGCCGATCAAGAGTGGCGGAAAAGTGGGCATATTGTTTGGTCGGGAGCGTTGGGGGCTGAATAATGACGAGGTAGCACTGTGCGATAAAATCGTCACTTTGCCGGTGGAGCCTGCGTTTGCCTCGCTCAATATTGCACAAGCTGTTCTTGTGCTGGCCTATGAATGGCGTCGAGCATTTAATGGCGCCGGCGATTTGCCGTTTGATGGCCCCGCTGAAGAACCTGCGACCCGTGAAGATTTGGTTGGCTTGATGCTTCACCTCGAAGAAGCGCTGGATCGGGTTAACTTCTTCAAAACACCGGGCAAGCGTCCTTCAATGGTGGCGAATATGCGGGCCATGTTTGCGCGCGCCCAAATGAATATTCAGGAAGTGCGCACTTTTCGTGGTGTTGTGGCAGCGTTGGACCGCCGACACGAAAGGCCAAACCCATTGCGCGATCAATCTAAGTACAAACAAAAAAAGGACGCCGAATAGGCGTCCCTTCATTTCTCTGGTTGAACTCTTCGTTCAGGCGTCAATTAGGCGGCGGCGATATTCGCTCGCAAGGTAAACAAATCCCCCAAGCATAAGCACACCAATACCCATATGCAGCCAATCCGTTTGAGAGATGGCAAAGGTGATCAGTTCCCATGCCGATGTTGCGCCTGGCTGCATGATCCAGACTTCTGGATCAAACTCCATCGTGTCTTCTCCAGACATTTCCAACCGAAACATGATGAACTCTAAGATTTTGCTCTCATATGCAAGGTCGCGGATGTTGATCACACGTTCGAGCAATACCGCTACGGCTGGAATAACAAAGAAGAGGGGGATGCTCCAACGTTTGAACAATGTGCCCAAAAATGCGGCCCAGCCAAAAATTGGGGCGTACCATAGCAAAGAGATCAAGACATAGCAGGCACCTGCAATGGTTATTTGCATGTAGCTATTGATAAATTCAAGGATTGTGGGGGCATTGTAAAAAACAACAATCAAACCAATAACATTTGCAAACAAATAAGCGATGACGCCGGTGATCATCACCCAGAGGCCGATGGCCAATGGGAATATCGTATAGCCAGCGAGTACTTTTGAACCGAGAATTTCCAAATCACTTTTAGGCATAGACTTCCAAAACAGCAGAGAATTGCTCCGCCGATCTGCGTGAAACGCGTCGGAAAAATAGAACAACAGTGCGATGATCATATAGATGCCCCAGAGCAAAAAGGTAGCCATATAAGCCGCTTCGAAGAATTTTACGCTGCCGGGCATGCCTTCCACGTCTGCAGCTATTTCTGGCTGATTCATTAAAATCGCTAGCGATAGCACAACTGTGACCACGAGGGTTATGACGGCGGGAGCGATCAAAAATGCTCCTCTATGTTCAATGAATTCTCGTTTGACGAGCGCGAACCAAGATCTCATATCATTTCTCCTTGGTGGGCCGTGTCGCGTTGCATTAGGGCGACGAATAAATCGGAAACAGATGGGATGCTAACATCACCCAGCGTGCTCAGTTTTTCATGGTCAACACCATCGAAAATCATGATGTTTTGACCAAATTTGCTTTCTTCAAAAATGGGTCGCAGTGCTTTTGCAGCGTCAATGCCATTTGGTGCAACAACCAGTTGCACGAAACGTTCGCCGACCTCTTCCATCGGGCTGTCCAGCACCAGATGGCCGTCGCGGATAAACATCAAATCTGTCAACATAAACTCAATTTCGTCCACTTGGTGAGTGGTGATCAAGAGAGTTCGCTCTTCGTTCATGTAGTCTTCCAGCAAGCGTTTGTAGAAGCGTTTGCGGTAAGTGATGTCCAATCCGAGCGTTGGTTCGTCTAAGACTAGAAGCCGAGCATTGATCGCCATGACGACAGCAAGGTGCAGCTGAGCGACCATACCTTTTGATAGATTTTTAATCTTTGCATCAGCGCGGATGTCTGTTCCGTGAAGAAATCCATTTGCCTTCTCCCTTGAAAAATTTGGGTGAATCTCATCGAGAAGATCGAAGAGCTCGCGAACACGCATGAAGCGGGGCAGGCTGGCAACATCTGAAATGAAGGCAACTTCATTCATAAGTGCGGCTCGCTCTGCATATGGGTCTTTGCCTAGAACGGAAATTTCGCCGTCACAATCGGTCAGCCCTAAAAGCGCGTTCAATGTGGTTGTCTTGCCCGCGCCGTTGTGGCCAATTAGCCCAACAATGCGACCTGGTTGAATTTGGAAATCCAGACCGTGCAGAATTTCCTTTTTGCCAAACCCTTTGCGTATAGCTGTGGCTTTAACGAGGGGAGTTGGGTTGGTCATTATTTGCCCTCTTCTTTCAATAACTCGTTTAGGTTGAGGTCTAGTGCCTCAATTTGGGTGCGAATACGTGGCCATTCTTCGGTTAAGAACTTTTCGCGTTCGTGGTTCAACAAAATTTTGTGCGCGCCTTCCGCAACGAACATGCCAAGCCCTCTTCTTTTTTCTACAACCCCCAATTCAACCAAAGACTGGTATGCTTTGGTGACAGTTAGTGGGTTCACCGACAGGTCTGTTGCGATCTGACGGACAGAAGGAAGGGCTTCGCCCTCATTTGTCGTCTTGTTCAGAATAAGGGCCATAATGCGTGTCCTTATCTGTACAAAAATCGGCTGTGTTTCATTCCATTGGTTCATGTGTCTCACTCATTTAGTGTGCTAGAGTAGTAACACACCAAATCAGGATTGCAACAACAAATTTCAATAGGCGGGCAGTTTTTTGTTTTTGATGTGAGTATTTGCGACAGAAAACTGTCCTTACTTGCTCGAAAACTATTGAAAATCGTTGACTTTAGGTCCCTAGGGCGGTACATCCGCGCCACTTGCTGAATCTATTGGTTTGGTCAAGGGCACCCGAGACTGTCGGTTTTCATGTTGGTCAAAGCAATTTGACCCGCCGGGAACGGTTGATGTGTTTTTCGCACAGTCTGTCAGGTTTGTTGAATCAAGAGTTTAACAAATCAAAGGAGGGCGCTGTCTTTAAAGAGAAAAATATAAAGGACAAGCGATGACAAAACGCCATTCGCAGAAATATAAAATTGACCGTCGCCTCGGCGAAAACATTTGGGGTCGTCCAAAGAGCCCAGTAAACCGTCGTGAATATGGCCCAGGTCAGCACGGTCAACGCCGTAAAGGCAAATTGTCAGATTTCGGTCTGCAGTTGCGTGCTAAGCAAAAGCTTAAAGGCTATTACGGCAATATGACTGAGAAGTCATTCAAACGCGTATACGGTGAAGCAACACGTCAACGTGGCGATACCGGCGAATTGTTGGTGGGTCTATTGGAGCGTCGTTTGGATGCTGTAGTATACCGCGCTAAATTCGTTACAACTGTGTTTGCTGCTCGTCAGTTCGTAAACCACGGCCACGTGCTTGTTAACGGCAAACGTGTCAACATTCCTTCATACCGTTTGAAGGTTGGTGATGTTGTTGAGGTTCGTGAGAAGTCAAAGCAGCTCGCATTTGTGTTGGAAGCAACACAATTGGCTGAGCGCGATGTGCCTGATTACTTGGACTACAGCCACGAGAAGCTGACTGTTTCAATGACACGTGTTCCAACTTTGTCGGATATTCCATATCCGGTTCAAATGGAACCAAACCTAGTTGTGGAATTCTACTCTCGTTAATCGAGACGACCACAGCACCAAGAATTCAAGGCCGCCCTTTGGGGCGGCCTTTTTTTGTTGCCCTATTGGCCAGCAACTAGACTGGCATGGCTTTTTCGAATTTGCGCAAGCGTTGATAGACAGACATCAAGCGGATGATTTGAGTCCAAGAGTTGGCCAAGTATCTAAATGAATCTTCAACCTTGCTGAATGCATTGAACACTTGTTGAAGCAGGCCAAATGTAATGGCGCCGCTTACAATTGACGGGCCCAAGGCAATCAAAGGAATGAAGAGTGAACCTTGCAAGTACACGTACCTTGCTACGTTGAAGTACATGTAGTGAAAATAAAGGCGGAAATAGTTTTTGCGAACTTCGCCAAAAAGGTTGGTAATTTCAAGAGGTTGTGCGCGAGCAGGGTCGTCCTCTCCATATACCAGTTCTTTGCGGTAAGCGGCCTCAACTTTTTGGTTGTTAAACTCAAGACCGGGCAATCGAATGCCCACAATTGCTAAAAGCACTGTACCAAATGCTGCTGAAACCAAAGCGACCCAAACAAGGGATGCGCTCACCTCACCGATAAGGGGCAGTTCAGTCACTTGCTGGGATAATGTCCATAAGATTGGCAAGAAAACAGCAAGAGTCATTAGCGATCCGACCAAATCGGCACCAAGATCTTCAACGCTTGTGGCGAAACGCATCGTGTCTTCTTGAATTCGTTGAGATGCCCCTTCCACTTCGCGCACACTCTGCCAGTGGTCCATGTAGTAGAAATTCATAGCAGTGCGCCAACGAAAAATGTAGTGCCCCGTGTAGAAGGCAACCAAAACCGCAACAGCGATATTGGGTAGCAGGATCAAAACTACGGGGACAAGATCGCCATAGAATTTTTCGATTGAGACAGAGCCCGGTTCAGAAAGTGCTTGTTGGATTTGGTTGTAAAAGCTGCCGTACCAATCATTCAAATAAGCACCAACTTGAACTTGAGCATAAATGATAATGAAAATAGATGCCGATCCGACCACGGACCACCAATACCACTTGTTGCGCCCAATAAAGAACCAAGGGATGCAAAAACCGTAGGTTGCCATCAGTATGTATTGATAGAGCCATACTTTCTGGTTGTCTAAAAATGGAGCAGGATCGTCGCCCGGGTTTGGTGTGAGCACGGGGTCAAGGCTTAGAACACCCTGAAGTTGACTGCCGAAAGTGAACCATAATGTTACACAAATGGTGGTCCAAATCACGGCCGCGCCAAAAAAGACCTTTGGCATTGGAAAAAACGATCGAAACACAAGATACCTCCCTCAAGATATGTTCCCTGAGTGGCATCCTTCCTACATATTCAACTACACGCAAGCAAATATGTGAATCCATTAATATGTTAAGGGAAATACTGGGCTTTTTTTGTAACTAAATGGGCAGTTTGCTCAAAAGTGAGGTATTTGTTTCCAGTTTTTTCACTCTATTTGCATAAGACTTTTGTTATTAACCGTATTGTAGCGACGCCTATGCGCATACTGGAGGGCAACAATGGGAACTAGTCCCATTGATCGTGGTAGGGATTATTGATGCGAATTGGATTTGACGATCTTATGGACCGGATACCTGGTCCCCCGACGAAAAAGTGGCCCGACGGTGTTTGGTTCGCTCGGGCATTCGCGAGCGATACGCTATCAGTCCAGCTTTATACACCAAAAAGCGGGATGTATCCCGTGCCACCGGGCGTTCACATCATTTATATCGTTATGCGAGGCCGTTCTCACCTAAAAGTGGGCAACAACAAACACGATATGCAACCCGGAGACGTTGTGCCAATTGGTGTTGATGTGGTGCACGAATTTGAGAATTTTACGCGCGACTTCGCAACATATGTGATTTTTTGGCGTTCGCTAGAAGACCTGCGCAATATGAAGCTTAAAGAACAACAACAGCGAAACGTTGCCTAGCAGGCGCCAACTAGCGCTTTCCAAACCCCATCAAACACAGTATCGCTGCACCCAACACTAGATTGGGCGAGAAACGTGTCAGACATTCAATCCACAACGAACAGCGAAACGAGCCAATTGTTTGCCACCATGCCGACCGGCGTGGAGTTCAAAAAATTGCGAAAACGGCTTTTGCGTCAAACAAGTGAAGCCTTGGGCCGGTTTGGAATGGTGCAACCAGGCGCGCGCTGGTTGGTCGCACTGTCAGGCGGCAAGGACTCCTATGGTTTGCTGGCGATTTTGCTGGATTTGAAGGCGCGGGATCAATTGCCTGTTGAGTTGATTGCCTGCAATCTGGATCAAGGACAGCCTGGTTTCCCAAAGGATGTGCTGCCCACCTATCTCAAGTCACTTGGTGTTCAACACCACATTGAATATCGAGATACATATTCGATCGTAAAAGAAAAAGTGCCTGAAGGTGCGACCTACTGCGGGCTCTGTTCTCGATTGCGTCGTGCAAATCTTTATCGCATTGCGCGCGAGAAGGGATGCACGTCGGTTGTATTGGGACATCACCGAGACGATATTCTTGAGACGTTTTTGATGAACATGTTCCATGGCGGTCGATTGGCGGCAATGCCACCAAAGCTTTTGAATGACGAGGGTGATTTGACCCTGCTACGGCCACTGAGCTTTTGCGCGGAAGAAGACTTGCAAAGGTTTTCGGATGCGATGCAGTTTCCGATTATTCCATGCAATCTGTGTGGGTCACAAGATGGCTTGCAACGGGTGATGATGAAGAAGATGTTGGCGGATATGGAAAAGGCAGACCCTGGTCGCAAAGAGCGGATGATGTCAGCGATTGCTAACATCAATCCGTCTCATATGCTTGATCACAATCTCTTCAATTTCGCGAGCTTGCAGCCTGCAGATCAATAGTTACTGAGCAGGTGCGGCTGCGCGAAATCGATCGGAGCGTTTTTCGCTAATTGGAATGTGCAATGCAGTTGCTGCCAGCCCAAGCAGAATGCCCAAGTACCAAACAAGGTCATATGATCCAGTGCGATCAAACACAACACCACCGAGCCATACGCCAAAAAATGAACCCACTTGGTGGGACAAGAAGGCAAATCCGTAAAACATACCCATGTATTTGGGACCAAAAAATCCAGAAACCAATGCTGCGGTTGGCGGTACTGTTGCAAGCCACAAAAGGCCAGTAAATGCAGCGAACAAGTAAGTCGATACTTCGCTTACTGGGATCAGCAGAAACAGCCCGGTGACAACGACGCGTGACAAATAGATTGAAGCGAGCAACAATTGCTTTGGAACTTTGCCACCCAAATAACCTGCTGCAAGTGAGCCAACGATATTGAACAGCCCAATCAATGCAAGTGCCCAGCTGCCTACATCTGGTGAAAGTCCACATTGAACCAAATATGCTGGCATATGCACGGTAACGAAGGCCAAATGGAAACCGCAAACGAAGAAACCTGCAACCAAAAGATTATACGAACGGTGTTTGAAAGCGCGGCTTAGGGTTTCAAGTACGGGCAGATCTTCTGTGTCTTCTGCAGTGTGATTAGTTTTGCCTTTGAGCGCATAGGATAAAGGTAAGATCAACAGAAGGGCTGCAGCGAAATAAACCAAGGTCGTTTGCCAGCCGAATGAATTGATAAATTGTTGGCCAATGGGCGCAAATACAAATTGCCCGGCAGATGAAGCAGCGGTTGCAATGCCAAATACAAAACTACGTTTCTCTGCTGGAACGGCACGACCAAAGGCCGCCATAACCACAGCAAACGACGCAGTTCCAATGCCGATGCCCGCAAGAACACCACCACCAAGATAAAGACTTGCCTCGGTGCCCCCTGTTGCCATGAGCAATAGACCCGCCGCATAAATGATTGCACCAACTGAAAGGGTTTTTGCGGTGCCGTAGCGATCTGCCATACCGCCAGCGATAGGCTGCATTAGCCCCCAAACTAGGTTTTGGACTGCCAGTGCGAGGCCATAAACCTCGCGGCCCCAGCCAAATTCTGCGGTGACCGGCAACGTGAACAGGCCAAACGTCGAGCGTACGCCAAACGACGTCATAGCTATAATGCAGCCGGCAATGATTAGAATTGGCAGCGCCGCAGCGGTCGCTGATTTTGCATTGGTCATTTTTTCGCCCTATCGAAGTTCACACCAGAGCTTGCGCCAATTGGATGTGTTCAACAAATCAAATAATTGAATTGCCCTATCACCAAATCATATGGGGTCGTTGTGGGCTTGGAATAAAGTGCCATTTTCGGCAATCAATACCAAAACAACACTGATGGAACCAAATATCAAATAGCCGAGCGCGATTGGCAGTACTGTTCCATCGTAAGATTGGCCAACTAGCGTGCCCAATACAGCGCCACCTGCGGTTTGCATAAAGCCAAAAACTGAGGCCGCTGTGCCTGCGACACGGCCCAATGGTTCCATGGCCAATGAGTTGAAATTGGTGCCTGTGAGACCAAACAAAAACATAATGGGTGCTTGCAAGGCAATGAATAGCCAAAGGGGCAGTGCATCGAAATAGGCAAGGATTGACCAAACGGCACTTAAGGCTACAAAACCAAGCAGCGCGCTGTGTGACAGTAGTCGCATCCCAAATCGGCCAACATATCGCGAGTTGACAAACGAAGCGCTGGCCATCACCAGTGCGATAAATCCAAATGCCACCGGGAAGAGCGCGCCTAAACCATAGAGTTCGCCGTAGATTTGTTGCGACGCTGCAAGGAACCCGAATAGTGCACCAATTTTTACCATGTTGGCGAGGCCATACATGAGCGCTGAACGGTTGGTGAAGACAATTCGAAACCCATCAATGACAACATCGGGTCTATAGGGTCGACGATTTTCGGGTTTTAGCGTTTCTGGAAGACGGATCGTAACCCAAACCAATGCGATAAGTGCAATAACTGCCATTGCGATATAGATCCACTGCCAAGGGCCAATCAGAATAATCAATTGACCAAAGGCTGGAGCGAGAACAGGCATCACCATAAAGACCATCATGATCAATGACATGACTTCGGCCATTGCACGGCCCGCAAAACTGTCTCTTACCATTGAAAGCGCGACAACTCGGGTGGCTCCGGCACCGACGCCTTGGATTACCCGCATGGTGACCATGGCGGTGAAACTCTCGGTCATCGATCCCAAGAGCGCGGCAATGATGTATATTGTGACGCCAATGAAGAATGTTTTGCGCCGGCCAATCGCATCGCAAAGGGGCCCAAAAAACAATTGGCTGATGCCAAAACCTATCAAGAAACTGGTGATCACATATTGACGATGGTTTTCGCTCACGACCGCGATTGCATCACCAATGTCTGGCAGTGCGGGCAGCATGATATCGATGGCTAAAGCGTTCAGCGCCATCACAAGGGCGGCCAGCGCGATAAACTCATAACGATTATCAGTAATGTTCAGTTTTTCGATCTTCATTCGAGCTCCAGTGGACAAGCGATGCAGCCGCAATTTCTTGGGGTCGCTGGACCAAACTTTCGGGTCTTGTGGTGGGTGCTGGGCGTCGAAAAGGCGCGGCGAGCAACTTAGGTGTCTGTAAATAATGTCAGGTGAAAACTGACTTGGCAATAGGTTTGACCAATTTCGCCAATTGGTTTGACACATATGTGCGATGGGAGTAGCGGTTGGATGCCCACCAAAACCAAAACTCACCAGGATATGTATGCTAGCCGCTTTTGAGAATATTTTGCCCGTCTTCGCAATCGTGATGCTCGGGTTTGGATTGCGAAAAAGCAATTTCGTGACGGCTGACAAATGGCAAATCGTGGATGAGCTTTGTTTTTGGGTGCTTTTCCCAGCTTTGCTCGTCAGCACATTGGTCAAAGCGGATTTTAGCCAGATTGAGCTAGGCGCTGTTACTGCGGTCATGTTGCTAATGGTGGTAATCACCACAGCGCTGGTATTGGCGATTTATCCAGTTTTACGCAGGGTTTGGAAAATTGGGAAACCGCAATATACCACTGTTTTTCAAACGGTTTCGCGCTATCACGGGTTTATTGCCCTCGCCATTGTTTTGGAATTGTTTGGTCCTGAAGGAAGCACAGCTATCGCGCTTTCTTTTGCGGTGATGGTGCCGCTAATTCAATTCGTCAACATTGTGGTGTTGGTCAGTTTCTCTGAAACGATCAAGTTTAGCTTTGCAAATGTTGCGTTGGGGGTGGTGAAAAATCCTATCTTTTTAGGCGCGATGCTGGGGCTTGTGCTTAATTTCGGCCATGTGCCCATTTGGAAGCCTGTGTTGACGTTCATGGACTTGTTGGCCAGCGCTGCACTTGGGTTGAGCCTATTGGCGCTGGGGGCGGGGCTAAGCCTTAAGGCTGCGTTGAACCCTTCGCGAGAAATGTGGGTTGGCGTTTTGGGGCGTCTATTGATGATACCAACCCTAATGGGCGTTTTGTGCTGGATATTTGGTGTATCGGGAATGACAGCGCAAGTGTTGCTGATTTTCGCCGCCGTGCCAGCGGCCGCAAACGGATACGTGCTGGCCAAAAAGATGGGTGGTGATGCTGAACTCTATGCTTCGACGCTGACTGTGCAGACTGTGTTTTCTTTTATAACGGTGCCGATTGTGATTTGGGTCGGGGCAAACTTTTTTGCTTAAACAGGTTTTGACAAAGGCCGAAACGCAGGCCGAGCCAGCAACATGAAGCCTGCGGCACCCACGCCGCAATACAAAAACCCCAATGTTAGAGGCAAAATTGTTCCATCAAAAAAATAACCAATTGCAGCGCCGACCGCAGCGCCACCTGTTGTGCGGATAAAACCAATAACTGACGAAGCAGTGCCCGCAACGCTGCCAAGAGGTTGCATAGCGCTAGAGAATTGGTTGACGCCCGCAAAACCAAAACACAGCATAATGGGCTGGTGCACCGCGACAAATAGCCAAAGTGGCAATGTTTCAATTTGCCATGCCAATAAACTCCAAATCAGCGCACAAATGATGAAGCCGATGGTTGCGACGAATGCGATTTGATCCGCTCTGAAGTGATTGAGTAATCTTGAGTTCACAAAAGAAGCGATGGCAAGGTTAGTTGCTGTTAGCGCAATCATGAGCGGGTAGAGTGGTCCAAGCTCATATATGTCGATATAGACAAGGGGCGATATGCCCAAAAATCCAAATAACGTGCCGAGTAGAAGCATATTTGCAAAGGTCATGGCCATGGCTTGTCTAGTGGTGAAAACCAAAGCGAAACTCGAAATAATCGACTTAAAGGATAGTGGTTTTTTGTGCTGTGTCGAAAGAGTTTCGGGTAGGCGAAAGCAAACCCAAACCAGCATGACGATTGCCATGACTGCCATGAAGAGAAACGTAGAATGCCAAGTGGTGAGCATTATAATGACTTGGCCAAAGCTTGGAGCGATAATGGGCATGGCCATAAAAACCATCATGACCAAGGACATTATTTGCGCCATGGTTCGGCCCTCGTAACTGTCGCGAACGATAGCATTGGCCACAACACGCGATGCGCCTGCGCCCAGCCCCTGAATAAACCGAAGTAGCAGCAAGTAGGTGAAGTCTGGTGACAAAGGTGCAAGTGCAACTGAAATCAAGAACAGTGTGGTGCCGATGAAAACTACGGGTTTTCTGCCAATTGAGTCTGACAAGGGGCCATAGATCAACAAAGAGAAGCCAAACCCAGCCAAATAAAGCGTGAGCACAAGCTGCAAGTCGTTCTCGCTTGTGGCGCCCAGGTCATTGGCAATGATGGGCAAAGCAGGCAACATGATGTCTACGGCAATAGAATTCAGCGCCATCATTAAAGCGATGAGAAGAATGAATTCAATTTTGTTTTTGTGGGGATCTAGGAGCATTGGGCAATAGCTTTAAGGAATGTATGCCCGCAGGATGAACGGTGGGCTTGATAAACACAAGCCCACCATCTTCAAAACCGCCTAGTTCGATTTCGGCATGTCGCCATTCAGCACGTAGGCAAGAATTTGCACCGCTTGCTGAGGTGTCTCAATGACTGCAAGGGCCGCCGCATCAACTTCTTTGAGTGCATGCTGGTGGTCTTCGCCGTGCATTACGACCAGTGGAGTGCC
Organism: Maritalea porphyrae; assembly: GCF_027213965.1. Classification (GTDB taxonomy): domain Bacteria; phylum Pseudomonadota; class Alphaproteobacteria; order Rhizobiales; family Devosiaceae; genus Maritalea; species Maritalea porphyrae_A. Next base: position 309,595 of record NZ_JAPWGX010000003.1, read on the forward strand.
AACAGCCGCGGCGAAGCCAGCGTCAAATGCTGCGTTCCACTGTTTGTATTTTTCGCCAAAGCGCACAATCACCAAGTCCGCTTCTTCGATCAGTGTGCGGGTCCGGATGGCGTTGAGTTTTGCGCCTTTATGGTCGTGCCAAAACTTTTTGTCTTCCGCGCCCATAATGGCCACGCCGCAATCATCACTGTCAGCGTGGTTGGTATTGGGCGACGAAAAAGAGACGTTGAGACCAGCCGCCTGTGCGCCAGCTTCAATTTCTTCACGCCAATTGGAATGAATTTCGCCGGAAAGGTAGACTGTCCAATGACGCGTCATCAATTAGCTCGCTTCTTTAACGGTGATGCCGTTCGAGGTGAGGTGGGACTGTAATTCGCCAGCTTGGAACATTTCGCGGATAATATCGCAACCGCCAACAAATTCGCCTTTGACATATAGCTGAGGAATGGTTGGCCAATTTGTGTAGGCTTTGATGCCGTCGCGCAGTTCGTCGCTTTCGAGTACATTGGCAGATGCATATTCAACGCCAAGGTAGTTCAAGATTTGCACAACTTGGCCAGAAAAACCGCACTGTGGAAAATCTGGTGAGCCTTTCATGAACAAGAACACATCATTTTTCTTCACGTTGTCTTCGATGAATGCGTTGATATCGCTCATAATTTTGTCCTTTGGAAATCGTTAGTTTGGCCAAGCGAAAGCCACCCTTCGCCTGCAAATGTGAAAGTGGTTGTCCACTATTTAGAATATCGACGCTCAATTGTCGAGAATAGTGATTTCACCTTTTGCTGATCTTGTTTGCAATTGCTCAATGAAGGCGTCGATTGATTGTGGTGAATAGTCCAACAGTGTGCCAATTTTTCGTTCGCGTTTGATTGAGACGCCGGGCTCCTGCTGCGAGAGTTGTTCGACAATCAGCTCAATCAATTTATGCATTCGTGGTTCTTCGCCCGGAAGATAGTAGAAAGCGGGTTCTGGCCAAGGCGTGGTTGCTGGCATGTGATCTTTTGCGGCCTCATAGAAGTTTCGCGTATAGTCGTGCCAGACATACCGAACAAGCTCGCCATCGTCGACATGTTTGGCGAAAGCATCAACCGGTTCCATTTCGTTGAACCAAGCGACGCGCTTTTTGCCGTCGAGCATAAGCTGAAGTTCACGACCTTCATGGGGACCAATCTCGTCGGAATATTCGATTGGCTCCGATTCCATGTCAAAGGCAGTAAGTTTAGCGCCGCCGCGAGTATCATGGGTGACCTCTTTGACCGTTTTGAAGCCAAATTGTTCGTAGAAGCCAACCGCAGGTGCGCTGGAGTCAACGATCAGTTTTTCCGGCCGATTTTGCGTAATATTGGCAATTGCGCGTAAGGCTAGTTTATAACCAATGCCCCGGCCCTGGTGATCAGGATCGACATAAAGGCCGCATACTTCATTGCCCTTGAACCCACAAAAGGCGAGGGGTTTGTCGTTTTCGTCAACAGCGATGATAAACTGCTCGCCGTTTTTTGCGCTCTTTGCGTAGCCTTCGCCAGTTAGGCCATGTGCCCAGCTTTCGCGCTGTGCCTGAGTATAGAACTCATCACTGGTTGCAAGAATTGCGCGACGGTGGAGCTCGGCCATGGCCGGGCCGTCTTCTTCATCCCACGAGCGGATAATGACGCCGTTGTCCCATGGGTTCATGATGTGCTTCATTTCAGCTGCTCTTTGATCCAAGGGTGATTGAAGAAGTCATCTTCGGTCAAGAACATTGCGCCGTCCCAACCATGAATGTTAGCCGCATCGACATTCTTTTGCCCATCGTCAAAAAACAATGGTGCTTGCGATTGGGGGCCGATTGCTTGATCAACTTGTTCAAAGAACTCTGCATCCGGCTTGGCGAATCCAAGTCTAGCTGCATAAAACATGTCGTCGAAAATATGATTCAGGCGCAGTTCTTTCCAAAGGTGGAATGCGCGCAAATGCTCTTGATTGGTGGCCAAATAGACTTTGGCTGCACCAGTGCGCTGCAAGCGTTTGATGCCGTCCAGCAGTTGCAAGTTTAGTGGCGTGTCGTTTTCAAACCAATAGGTGAGGAAATCCAGTGTATTGATTTTGGCACCGATGGTGGGCAAAAACGTGTCGAGTGCATCCACAATTGAACGGCGACCCCGGACAATTTCACCAAAATCCTTGCGGAAGAATTGATTGAAAGTGTCGCGATCAATACCGAAGTCCATTTCCATATGCGCGCTCCAATTTCGGCAACGGGCAGGATCTGGGTGAAACATCGAGTGGATGAGAACGCCATCCACATCAAATAGGACGGCACGCACCGGAAATTACTCCGGTGCGTTTGTTTTAAGGGCGAGCGCATGCAGCGAGCCATCGTCTAGGACAGACTTAAGTGCCGCATTGACCATTTGGTGTTGTTGCACACGGGTTTTGCCTTTGAATGCTTCAGCTACCACTGTTGCTGTATAGTGGTGACCATCGTCCGTTTCTGCATGCACTTTTGCATCTGGAATTGCGGTTAGGATCAAGCGTTCGATTTCTGCGGTGCCAATAGACATATAAGTGCCAATTCTTTTTTGGTTGGGCGAAGCGGCTATTCGGCCGCTTCCGCTGCCATATAGTTAGGGAACCAGCTTTCATTCGCCGCACGCATATCAGTTACTTTCAAGCTTATCGCATCGCCAAGTTGAAGTGTTTCACCACCAACAGTACCCAGTTTGGCAATGGAAACACTTTGCTCAGACGCGCGCGCCAGAATTGAGTCGATATTAGCAGAATTTGCCGTAATGCAATAGCGGGCTTGGTCTTCTCCAAACAAGTTTTGTAGATCAGTCGCCACGCCGACTTTAGCACCAATATCACCAGCAATTGCCATTTCCGCCAGTGCAACGGCCAAGCCGCCATCTGACAGGTCATGAGATGCAGTGAGCAATTCATCGTCGATCAAGCCGCGAACGAACGCGCCATTTTTGGCCTCTTCTTCCAAATCGACGGTTGGCGCATCGCCTTCGATGCGATCAAGGCAATCGCGCAAGAATGCGGACTGGCCCAGATGTGTGCCTTTTTTGCCAACCAAAAGAATCACATCGCCTTCGTTCTTGAAGCTTTGAGTCATCATTTTTGACCAATCAGCCATCAGACCCACGCCGCCAATAGCGGGGGTGGGCAAAATGCCAATGCCGTTGGTTTCATTGTAAAGTGACACGTTGCCAGAAACGATTGGGAAGTCGAGCGCACGACATGCATCGCCAATGCCAAGAATGGATTGGGCGAATTGTTCCATGATTTCAGGCTTCTCAGGATTGCCGAAATTAAGGTTGTCGGTGGAAGCCAAAGGTAGAGCCCCAACTGCTGATAGGTTGCGCCAGCATTCCGCAACGGCTTGCTTGCCGCCTTCGCGAGGGTTGGCTTCGCAATAGCGAGGGGTTACGTCGACTGAAAAGGCGAGGGCCTTTTTGCCGTCAGCGCCTTCAACGCGCACAACACCTGCGTCACCGCCGGGCAGTTGCACCGAATTACCTTGGATTAGTGTGTCATATTGTTCCCAAACCCAGCGACGTGACGCGCCATTTGCATTGCCGATTAGGGTCATCAATGCTTTGGTTGGGTCAAAGTCAGCAGGAATATCACCTAGCGCAGGAGGCGCAGGGTATTCAGAACGAGGGCGATCATACTCTGGCGCTTCATCGCCGAGATCCTTAATTGGCAGGTTCGCGACTTCAATGCCGTTATGAATGCAACGGAAGCGCAAGTCAGCTGTGGTCTTACCCACGATAGCGAAGTCCAATTCCCATTTCTTAAAGACCGCTTGGGCTTCTTCTTCTTTGTTTGGGTCGAGTACCATCAACATGCGCTCTTGGCTTTCTGACAGCATCATTTCGTATGGTGTCATGTGCTCTTCGCGTACTGGCACGTCATTGAGGTTCAATTCAACGCCCAAATTGCCTTGTGCGCCCATTTCAACCGCTGAACAAGTAAGACCTGCTGCGCCCATATCTTGAATGGCAATAACAGCGCCTGTGGCCATGAGTTCAAGGCAAGCTTCAAGCAAGCACTTTTCGGTGAAAGGATCTCCTACTTGAACGGTAGGGCGTTTCTCGTCGATGTCATCGCCAAACTCGGCAGATGCCATTGTTGCGCCGCCAACGCCATCACGTCCAGTTTTCGCGCCTAAATATACGATGGGCAAGCCAACACCTTTGGCTGCACACAAGAAGATCTTATCAGTATCCAACAGGCCAGCCGCAAATGCGTTTACAAGGATGTTGCCGTTGTAGCGCGCGTCGAATTCAACTTCACCGCCAACCGTTGGGACGCCAAATGAGTTGCCGTATCCACCAACACCTTCAACAACGCCTGAAACAAGGTGACGTGTTTTTTCGTGTTCTGGTGCACCAAACCGCAAAGCATTCATTGCAGCGATTGGTCGCGCTCCCATAGTGAAAACGTCGCGCAAAATGCCGCCAACGCCCGTCGCTGCACCTTGGTAAGGCTCGATGAAAGAAGGGTGGTTGTGGCTTTCCATTTTGAACACCACAGCTTGGCCATCACCAATGTCGACTACGCCAGCGTTTTCACCCGGCCCGTGGATCACCCGCTCGCCTTTTGTGGGCAATGTTTTAAGCCAAAGTTTGGATGACTTATACGAGCAATGCTCGTTCCACATGGCTGAGAATATGCCCAACTCAGTATAAGTTGGTTCACGGCCAATCAGTTCGAGAATTTTGGCATATTCCTCGTCGTTAATGCCGTGCGATGCAATCAGTTCTTTGGTGATTTCGATGTCTTGGTTCTTCAACATTTACGCCACCGCTTTCACAAGGCTTTCAAAGATCATGCGGCCTTGGATGCCGCCGTGCGCTTTTTCGATCAGGTTTTCAGGGTGAGGCATCATGCCCAGCACGTTGCCGCGTTTGTTTAAGATGCCAGCAATATTGTCGATGGAGCCATTCGGGTTTGCGGCCAAATCAGTGTTGCCGTTTTGGTCGCAATAGCGGAATGCAATCCGGTCATTGTCTTGCAGGTCTTTAAGACCATCTGGATCGATGGTGTAATTGCCATCATGGTGGGCGATCGGGCAAGGCACAACGGGGGAGTTGGCGTATTCGCTTGTGAAGGCGCTGGTTGTGTTTTCTGCTTTAAGATGAATCGTTTTGCACAAAAACTTCAAGTCACGATTGCGCATAAGAGCGCCGGGCAAGAGCCCCGCTTCCGTGAGGATTTGGAAGCCGTTGCACACACCCAGTGTTAGGCCGCCAGCGTCGGCATGTTTTTTAACCGCAGCAAGGGCGGGTGAGCGCGCAGCAATTGCCCCGGCGCGCAAATAATCTCCATATGAGAAACCGCCCGGAATAACAACGAGGTCAACCTTTGGTAATTCCGCATCACCATGCCAAATTGCGTGTGGTTTATGACCGGTAATTTTCTCTAATGCGGTTAGCATATCCCGGTCACGATTTAGACCGGGGAAAAGAATCACAGCTGATTTCATGTTCAGTCCCCATTGGGTGTTGAGTGCTGGATCGAAGTCTTAGCGACAAGTTTGGTGGCCATCGTGTCTGGGCCACGGATATTTGCCTTTCTTTGACGGAATTTCAGCCTAAAAAGCAAGAGGCCCAGCGGTGTGCTGAGCCTCTTTTTTTGAGTTTATGACGATTTCTTGATCGCTTATTCCGCTGGGGTGCCATATTTGATTGGATGGTCAGTTTTTTTGCTGTCGTTGAGCCAGGTCGCCCACGTTGGTCGAGTAAACAAAAAACGTCCAAAACCGAGCTTTTCGATCATCCAATATCCGAAAAGCGGCAGCAGAATTGCGATCAGCATTGTTATGATGGTGAGCAAAGTTGTGTCGCTGATCAGATCAAGTTTGATCAATACGAGACGACTGAAGGTAAGCGGCAGCGCAAATGCCACATAAATCACGAGAGATCGTTTGCCGATGAAGCGCAACCATCCCATCCAATTCACAAGTGACAGCATTCCCGCGGCAACGCACAAGGCAACAGAGCCTATAAGGGCAAGGGCAAACCGAATAGCAGGTGTTTCTGCCAAACCCATTGTGAAGTGACCTGGCTCTGCGACAAATCCAGGTGTGAACACAAGATACCCATTTAGCAATGCCCATAGAGATAGACCAGCTATTGCTGCAGTTGGGGCTGACATTGCTTTGTCAACGAGCTTAAAGATCCAAGGTGCAAAAGCATAGCCGGCATAAAAGAACACAAAATACTCCGCAAATTGGTCAAGCGCGTAGCTGGCTGTGTGGATTTGAGCCATTGAAGCTGCGCCTGCAACTGCAAGAACCGCCCAATGTGGAACTCGCAGTTCTTTGAGCACTTTTGCTGCAACCCCGGTAAGGGCGAGCACGTAGATGAACCAAAGTACGCCGTAGGGCTGAATTACCGCCCAAGCTAGATATTCAAGCGCAGTGAGGGGATCAGCGGTAGCCAAACCTACTTTTACTACGATGTGAATAATTGCCCACAATGCGTAGAAATAGAGATAATGCACAACACGACGGTCAGTGAATTTTGCCCATGGACGATTGATAACATTGGCAAGGAAAAGGCCGGAGATCAAAAAGAACTCGGGCATTCTGAACGGTGTTGCATATCCAATAAGATAATGCAGAGCACCCACATTGCCTGTCGCTTCGCCCGCTCCGTTGGTTGCGTAAAGCATGACCACCAACAAAATTGATAGGCCCTTTGCCATATCAACCCAATCTAGTCGTTTGATTTCATTCATCGTCACGCTCCTCAATACACATGCGTTGCAGCGAATTTACCAGATATTAACGACGAGAGCGATCACGAGAACGAGAGGAGTGAGGATTTCGAAAGGTTTGATTAACTGTTAATATTAATGCGTAAAGTTCTATTGTTTTGGCATTCGGACTTGGCCGCTTAAGCGGGCAATGTGCCGTAGGCTGCAACGAACAAACCCATAGCGATAAAAAACATCAGCGACAACGAAACAGATTTTAACATAACAACTCCAAGAGGCTCAAAACATATGTTTTGAGCCCAAAATTCGTAAAACTAGCGGGTGAAATTTGTGGGCACATGCCCAAAACGGATCGATTAGTCGTGTAACTCGATCGTGTAGTTTTCAATCACTGTATTGGCCAACAGCTTCTCGCACATTTTGGCTATTTCAGCTTTTGCTTCTTCTTTCGAATTTGCATTGACTTTTAGATCGAATATTTTGCCCTGGCGCACGGCGTCAACGCCTTCAAAACCAAGACTACCTAATGCGCCTTCGATTGCTTTGCCTTGTGGATCAAGGACGCCGTTCTTCAATGTAACGAACACACGTGCATTCATAATTCTAACCATTCATTTATTGGCCGTGTGGCCGTTTATTTTACCAAGCGCGGGCCAGTAGTCAGCGCGTTCTCTGCTTCTACCAAAATGCCTAGACGTTGCGCAACTTCACGATAACTATCGACCAAGCTGCCCAAATCTTGACGGAATACGTCTTTGTCTAGTTTTCTTTGGGTTTTTGCATCCCATAAGCGACAGTTGTCCGGCGAGATTTCGTCAGCCAAGACAATGCGCATGGTGTCTTCTTGATACAGGCGGCCGCATTCGATTTTGAAATCGACCAATTGGATGCCTGCACCCATAAAAAGACCGGAGAGGAAATCATTTATCCGCACAGCCAATGTCATGATGTCATCAAGTTCTTGAGGATTGGCCCAACCAAAAGCCGTGATGTGCTCTTCGGACACAATAGGGTCGTTCAACGCGTCATCTTTGTAATAGAACTCGATGATTGAACGGGGAAGTCGGGTGCCAGATTCAAGACCAAGACGTGGGCAAATAGAGCCTGCTGCAATGTTGCGGACAACCACCTCAATCGGGATAATCTCTACTTCACGGATCAACTGCTCGCGCATGTTCATGCGTCGCACGAAATGGGTTGGAATGCCCAATTCGTTCAATTTTGTGAAGATATATTCTGAAATTCGATTGTTCAGAACGCCTTTGCCTTCGATGACTTCATGCTTGGCGCCATTGCCCGCAGTTGCGTCGTCTTTGAAGTGTTGTACTAAAGTGCCCGGTTCTGGACCCTCATAAAGGGTTTTGGCCTTGCCTTCGTAAATTTTGCGGCGACGGTTCATCTTGTTCCCCGTGATTCTGAACTGGATAAAAGCTTTCGCGGGCTTCATGCGCCTTTTTGGGCTAAAAAAGCAAGCAATTTGTGTGGTATTTGTGGCGCAAATCTCCTTTGTCCCGGAATAATTGACCCCAATCAACGCGGAAATGCCCGATTCCCGTTCTAATGTGCTTGATAATGGGCAAAGTATCGTTGATTTATTCGCCCAATCACACTATCTCGTTGGTGAAGAGGCCAAAGGGCTCAACCCTTTTTAAGTGGAGACGAACATATGTCCGGTTTTAAAGATCGCGAAAAGGCTGCAGAAGCGAAGTTTGTGCACGACGAAGCGACGAAATTCAAAATTGAAGCGCGCCGTAACAAGATTTTGGGTCAATGGGCCGCGGAGCAATTGGGCATCACAGCTGCATCTGAAATTGAGACATATGTGGGTGAAGTCATCGCATCTGATTTTGAAGAAGCAGGCGATGAAGACGTTTTCCGCAAAATCCGCGCTGATTTTGACGCCAAAGGCGTAACAATTTCGGATGATGATTTGCATGGCAAAATGCGTACGCTCTATGCGGAAGTTGCGCAGACATTTGAAACAAAAGACTAAGCATCATAGTCTTGATTTTGAACGGCCCTGCATTTGTGGGGCCGTTTTTCTTTGCCTTTTTATATGGGCTGTGATGACATCTCCAAAAAACGAATGGCAGGGCAAGTGACTAGTAAACGATCGATTTTTCAGAATGTGGCATTTCGCAAACTGTTTAGCGCGCAGTTAATCGCGTTGCTTGGCACCGGCCTGACCACTATTGCTCTGGCTTTGCTTGCCTTTCAAATTGCAGGTGATCGAGCGGGGGTGGTGCTGGGCACCGCGTTGGCAATCAAGATGATGTCCTTCATTTTTGTTGCGCCAGTGGTAGGTGGACTGATCCGGCCTAGTGGACGGAAAAGACTGCTGGTGGCGCTGGATGTTGCGCGGGCAGCATGTGTTTTGATTTTGCCGTTTGTTACCGCTGAATGGCAGATCTATTTATTGATTTTTGTGCTAAACGCATGTTCTGCTGGGTTTACGCCCACATTTCAGTCGATCATTCCACAATTGTTCGAAGATGAAGAAGACTACACGAAGGCGCTTTCAATGGCGCGGCTGGCGTATGATTTAGAGAATTTGTTGAGCCCCACAATTGCGGCCGCTTTGCTGTTGTTCGTTAGTTTTGATGTTTTCTTTGTCGCAAACTCGGCTGCCTTTTTGGTCTCCGCTGGATTGGTGCTGTCGACAAGGATGCCCGCCATTGAGGATCTGCAAGACAAATCCCTCAGCGCAAAAGACAAAATTCTAAAAGGATTTCAAATTTACCGCAAAACGCCTCGTCTGATGGGCATGTTGGCGATGTTTTTGGTTGTATCTGCAGCTGGAGCAATGGTGATTGTGAATACTGTGGTGTTGGTTCGCGGCCAATTTGGCGGTGGAGAGAGCATGGTTGCAATCGCTATGAGTGCATTTGGTCTGGGTTCGCTTGTTGCTGCTTTAATGGTACCGCGATTGGTCAATCGACTGGGTGATCAAGCAGTGATGCGGCGTGGTGGTTGGTTACTTGGCTTAACGATGCTGTTGGCGGGATATGTTGGCCGTTTTGATTTGTTGCTAGTGGCTTGGTTTATGCTCGGTATTGGCTATTCGCTGGTGCAGACCCCTGCCGGGCGCGTGCTGCGACGGTCGGCTTCTGACGAAGACTTGCCTAAACTATTCGCGGCGCAGTTCACGCTAAGCCATCTATGTTGGTTGGCAAGTTATCCGGCAGCTGGTTGGCTGGCGAGTTCTTTTGGGTTCCAACCAGCTTTTTTGATTTTTGCACTTGTGTCTCTGGGGGCAATGATCTTGTCGCAACAGCTGTGGCAAAACGATGACCCATCAGCGATTGAACATCAACATGATGAACTTTACCATGATCATCTGCACTATCATGGGTCGCACCACCAACATGTGCATGAAGGGTGGGAAGGGCCAGAACCCCACAGACATCCTCACAAACATGAAGCGGTGCGCCATAGCCATAAATATGTGATTGATGGCCACCACACAGAATGGCCAACTAAAACCAACTAGAGTTTTTTCATGAGATTGGCGAAGGCCATAAGGCCCTCTGGCCAAGCGCCAAAGCCTGATGCTGGATTTACGTGACCCAGCTCGCCAGCATTGTTGAACGCAGAACCCCACGCCATACCCATTTCTGCCGCCGCTTCGACACTGCAAAACGGATCGTTTGACGAGGCGATAAGTGTTGATGGGAATGGCAGTGGATCGCGGGGCACGGGGGCAAATCCCATGATTTGCTTGGGCATGCCCTTTTTGCGATCAAGGTCCGGTGGGGCGATGAGTAACGCGCCGATAACCTTCGTGTCAGTCAATCTTTTTGCAACATGAGCAATGGTTGTAACGCCAAGCGAATGACCAATCAGCACCACCGGGCGTGTTGCCATCATTATCTCTTGCAGTACGCTACTAACCCACTTTTCAAGATCAGGTTTATTCCAGTCTTCTTGCTCGACAATTCGAGCTGTTGGCATTTTTTGTGCCCAGCCGTGCTGCCAATGGCCTTCAGGGGAGCCTTGATAGCCGGGAATGATAAGTATGTCTGCGTCTGCTATTTTCATAATGTCTTGGTGCACAATTCATAAGTTAGATGCAAGTGAAAACGTCCGAAATGTGGCGCGCTAAATCGCTCTTTTTTTCCTAATGAATATGGCAATGCGTTCCCCAAAAACATTGAGCAAAAGGCCCAAAAAGATAACGCCGCCACCAATGATTGCCAGTGTACTCATGGTTTCGCCCAAAATTAGAACGCCTGACAGAATGCCAAATAGGGGTACAAGCAGCGAAAATGGTGCGACTAAGCTTGTAGGATATTTTTTTAGCAGTTGGTTCCAAATGGCAAAACCAATGATGGTTGCAGCGTATGCAAGATAAAAAACAGCGCCAATGCTAATTGCCGTCGGGCTGGTTAAGACGTTTACAATCGCATCTTGGTCTTCGATAAGCCAGGACAAGACAAACAGGGGAAGAGGGGGCACCAGACTTGCCCAAACAATGAAGCTGAACATATCTATCTGGCCAGCCTTTTTGATGATGATATTGGCCACACCCCAAGAAGCGCCAACTGCAATCAGCAGGAGGAAAGGGACGAATTGAGCGTCTGCCGCTTGCTCGAACCCCATGATCGCCATGCCGCTAAATGCAATTACAGCACCAATGATTTGCCAAATTTTGGGTGTTTCGCGCAAAAGCAAAAAGGCAAAACCAATTGTAAAAAAGGCCTGCATTTGCGTCACGATCGAAGCGAGTGATGCGCTAGCACCAAGTTTGATGGCGGTAAATAGCATGCCAAATTTGATGACACCCAGAATAAACCCATATGCTGCGATGTAGCCCCAATGGGTTTTGGGTCTTTTGACGAAAAAGACGAGAGGAAGCGCAGCAGCCAAAAAGCGAAGGCCCGTGAGCAAAAGCGGGGGTACGTCGGCAACGCCGACTTTGATCACAACAAAATTGAAGCCCCAGATGGCAACAACCAGAATTGCGAGCAGAATGTCGCGAATGGACATATGTGATGGCCTAAAGAAAAAGGTGGGCGTTGAGGCCCACCTTTCCAATCAATTGCAATTTGGTCAAGCTTTGAATTAGGCCTCGCCAAATACCCGAGTGAAGATCGTGTCGACGTGTTTCATGTGGTACGCGTCGTCGAACATATCATCGATTTGTGCATCTGTTAGCGCGGCTGATACGTCGTCATCCGCTTTTAAGAATGCTGCGAATTCGCCTTCACCGCGCCATACCTTCATGGCATTGCGCTGTACCGCGCTATAGCTGTCCTCACGTGACATGCCAGCTTGAGTGAGCGCCAACAAAACGCGTTGAGAATTGTGCAGGCCGCCGAGTTTGTCCATGTTGGCTTTCATGGTTTCAGGATAAACGACCAAATTTTCAATGACGTTGGTCAAGCGCATCAGGGCAAAGTCCAGCGTTACTGTTGAATCCGGACCAATCATGCGCTCAACAGATGAGTGGGAAATATCCCGTTCGTGCCAAAGTGCTACGTTTTCCATGGCGGGCGTTACGGCCATGCGCACAATCCGTGCCAAACCGGTTAGGTTTTCGGTCAGGATTGGGTTGCGTTTATGTGGCATCGCGGACGAGCCTTTTTGACCTTTAGAGAAGAATTCTTCCGCTTCCAAAACTTCTGTGCGCTGTAAGTGACGAATTTCAACAGCCAAACGCTCAATGGAAGAAGCGACCACGCCCAATGTGGCAAAATACATAGCGTGGCGATCACGCGGGATGACCTGTGTTGAAACAGGCTCAGGAGAGAGGCCCATTTGCTCAGCAACATAGACTTCAACGCTTGGGTCGATATTGGCAAATGTACCAATCGCGCCAGAAATCGCACAAGTTGCAATCTCTTCGCGAGCGTTGACCAAACGTTTGCGGCAGCGGTCGAACTCAGCGAAGGCAAGGGCCATCTTGATGCCAAAGGTTGTTGGTTCTGCGTGGATGCCGTGGCTGCGGCCTATGGTGATGGTCATTTTGTGCTCGAATGCGCGTTTTTTAAGCGCGGCAAGCAATTTGTCCATATCTTCCAAAAGTAAGTCTGTGGCTTTAACCAACTGCACATTGAAACATGTGTCCAAAACGTCTGAAGAGGTCATGCCTTGGTGCACGAAACGAGCTTCAGGCCCAACGATCTCTGCCAAGTGCGTTAGGAACGCGATCACATCGTGTTTTACTTCGCGTTCGATTTCGTCAATTCGCTCAACATCAAACTGCGCGTCTTTGCCTTTTGCCCAAATAACGTCAGCTGCTTCTTGGGGTACAACGCCCATTTTGACTTGGGCTGAAGCTGCATGTGCCTCGATGTCGAACCAGATTTTGAATTTTGATTCAGGAGACCAAATAGAGGTCATTTGTTCACGAGAATAACGAGGGATCATGAGCTTAGCTGTCTTTCTGAAGTTTTTGATTCAGGATAAATCTTAACCGCGACCGGCGAGGGCGGCGTTTCGGATAGCGTCCATTCGTGGACCGTAAGTTGATGGGTCGTTGCCTTTGTAAACGGCAGAGCCTGCAACCAAAGCATTGGCTCCGGCCGCTGCAATTTCACCTGCATTGTGTTCAGTGACACCACCATCGACTTGAATGTCGATCATGCGGTTGCCAACAAGCGCTTTGGCTTGACGGATTTTTTCCAAAGCTTGCGGAATAAACGCCTGGCCGCCAAAGCCTGGGTTCACACTCATGATCAAAACAAGATCGAGGCGGTCTATGACATTTTCGATGACTGAAACAGGCGTGCTTGGATTTAGCGAAACGCCTGCTTTCTTGCCCAAATTGCGGATGGCCTGCAACGAGCGGTCTAAGTGTGGGCCAGCTTCGGCGTGTACGGTGATGATGTCGGAACCCGCTTTGGCAAATGCTTCAAGATAAGCATCGGCAGGTGAAATCATCAAATGCACGTCGAGTATCTTTTTTGTTACCGGGCGGATTGCTTCGACAATCATTGGCCCGATTGTGATGTTGGGCACAAAATGACCATCCATCACGTCCACATGGACCCATTCGCATCCGGCGTCGTCGATTGCTTTTACCTCTTCGCCAAGACGTGCAAAGTCGGCGGAAAGAATGGAAGGGGCGATCTTGATAGGCAAGTCGGTCATCACGCTGTCCAATATATCAAAGGAGGTTATGGGGCGCGGGTTAGCACATGTTTTTGGCGCTGCCAATTGGCCGAAGGGAGAATGAAGCTGAATTCATGGTTTTTTGGCGATTCTCAACAAGAATCACAATCCCTTGAGTGCGACAGTGAGGTGCTTGCGCCCAACTATTTGATGGGGCATTAGAAGGGGGATTGGAGCCAATATGATTTCTTTGAGCATACCTGTGATTTTTGGTGCCGGCGTTTTGAGCTTCTTATCGCCTTGCGTTTTGCCCCTTGTGCCGCCCTATTTGAGTTATATGGGCGGGACGACGTTTGAGGAAATCCGTCGCGAGGGCAGCACAGGCAGCGCCGTATGGTGGCGAACCGTTATGACTTCGTTTTTCTTCATTCTTGGGTTTTCGACCATTTTTGTTGGCATGGGTGCCACGGCAACCTTGTTCGGTGAGGTGCTGCGCTCATCCCTTTCCTGGCTCACATCGCTTGCGGGGATCGCAATCATTGTGATGGGGTTGCATTTCCTTGGCATTCTAAAAATTGGTTTTTTGTACCGCCAAGCAAAGTTCGATGGTCCCTCAAAAGCATCTGGTCCCTTGGGCGGGTATTTGCTGGGACTTGCGTTCGCTCTTGGTTGGACCCCCTGTATCGGACCAATTCTCGCAGCAATATTGCCGGTCGCCGCTAGTTCAGAAACGGCATGGCAGGGCGCTGGGCTTTTGGCGGTCTATTCACTTGGGTTAGGTGTGCCGTTTTTCTTAGCTGCCTTGGCCGTTAGACCTTTTATGAGTTTCTTCTCTAAATTTAAGAAGAACCTTGGAATGGTTGAAAAAGTAATGGGTGGGTTTTTGGTGATTACCGGCATACTTTTTCTCACGGGAGATTTCACTCGCATCAGTTTTTGGTTGCTCGAGACATTTCCAGTTTTGCAGAGTTTTGGATAGAATTAACCCTAAAGCCAAATGATTGCCGCCAAAGCCGAGTCGTTTGCTAACTTGTGCAAAGGTTTTAAGTGTTTTGAGCGAGGATGCTCCAGTATTTATGTGGAGCTAAGTGCAGATGTATTCTGACAATCAACAAGACGTTCATGAGGAACGCATTGGTGCTGTTGTTCCGGCTGGATGGAATCCGATGTTTTCGGTAAGCTCAAACTTATATGATGTTGAGCCTCAATGGCGCGCGCTTGAGGCATTTGGTTTGTCCTCGCCCGGACAATCCTTTGATTTTGTGCGTTCGTGGGTCGAAGCGACAAATGTTCCAAAGCAAGAACAGTTTTATGTGACTGCATATTTGGGCAAACAGCCGTTGATGGTTTTACCGTTGGCGATGAGCAAGAAGTTGGGTGTAACAATTCTCACATGGTTTGTGGGCGATCATGTTGCGTGCAATGGCCCTTTGATGAATCACGATCTGTTTGAGCGCCTGAGCGAAAGTCAGCGTGAAGCGTTTTGGCAAAGTGTGGTTGCCGCGCTGCCAGTATCAGATGTTTTGTATTTGCCTGGGCTGATTGAAGGTGCCGATACTGAGTTTGTGGCATTTGAGGGCGTGGGCAAGAGTTCTGTGTGTGATCACATTTTCAGGGTGCGCTTTGATAGTTGGGAAGAATGCGACAAATCGCGGCGCGATCGAAAACGCAGGAGACGCGACAAGCAACATCGTCAAAAGCTTGACGCCTTGGGCGCAGTTGATTTGGTTGAAATTGCACAAGTTGACCAAGCGGAACATGTGCTGCAAGTGATGTTTGAGCAAAAGCGCAAACGCTTTGAGCAACTTGGTATCGAAGATCCATTCACGAAAAAAGAAGTGCGCGACGTCTATTCTGATTTGTTCTCTAAATCGAAATCCGTCCGCCCCCTTTTGTATGCACTCCGCTTGAATGAAGAAGTTATATCAGTGCGTTACTGTGTTGCTCACCAAAACAACTTGTTCATGCTTGTCTCTTCCATGAGTGTGGACGACGACATATTGGCGGGGTCGCCAGGCAACCAGTGTGTATTGGAGATTCTGCGCCAAAAACTGGGTAAGGATAGCTTTACCATGGTCGATATTGGTGTCGGCGAATCATATGAAAAAAAGCGCTGGTGCAATGAATTGGTACCAGTGACCAGTCGTTTTTTGCCAAGAACATTTAAAGGTTGGGTGTTTTTTGCGGCAAAGGCTAGTTTGGAACGTCTCAAGATGCTGGTGAAAGGAAATAGCGTTCTGTTTGGTTACTACAAAGCAATTCGCGGCGTCTTACCACCGATTTTGCGCACATAGTCGCCTTAGATCAGCTTCAAACCGCGCATTGAGGCGTGACCATCTTTTGCAATAATGACGTGGTCATGCAAAGTGATTCCCAAAGGCTTCGCAATTTCGTCAATCGCGCGCGTCATTTGAATGTCGGCATTCGACGGAGTGGGGTCACCGGAAGGGTGATTGTGTAGCAAAATTAGGGCCGTAGCTGATAACTCAAGTGAACGTTTTATGACCTCACGAGGATAGACCGGAGTATGGTCTACTGTGCCAATTTGTTGCACCTCGTCAGCGATGAGTTTGTTCTTTTTGTCCAGAAAAAGTATGCGGAATTGTTCTTTGCTTTCATATGCCATTTGCGCGTGGCAATAGTCCAAAAGCTCCGACCACGAACCCAACGTTGGGCGCGCTGGAACTTTAGACTTAGAAAAGCGTTGTGCAACTGCCAGGATGACTTTCAGATCTGTTGCGGCTGAGGGACCTAGTCCGTCAATTTCTTGCAACAATGCTGGCGGGGCAGATAACACCTCAGAAAAGCTGCCAAATCGCTCCATTAGTGCTTTGGCGATGGGTTTCGTGTCGCGACGTGGCAAAAGGCGAAACAACAAAAGCTCTAACAACTCATAGTCTTGCATGCCTTCAGCGCCTGATGACTGAAAACGCGCACGCAAACG
This sequence comes from Maritalea porphyrae, assembly GCF_027213965.1. Classification (GTDB taxonomy): domain Bacteria; phylum Pseudomonadota; class Alphaproteobacteria; order Rhizobiales; family Devosiaceae; genus Maritalea; species Maritalea porphyrae_A. The sequence continues at coordinate 326,303 of NZ_JAPWGX010000003.1, forward strand.
ATCGCGATGCCCGTGGAAATGAGGTTGGGGTGCCTCAGACATGCCGGACGTGTTTGGTTTGTCTGGAGTCCTTGGCTTGTCGCTCATTACCGACTTGCCTCAAGTGGGTTAAACAAGCCTTTTGCACTTTGAGTAAATATCTCGCAGCCGTGCTCAGTGATGCCGATGGAGTGTTCGCATTGTGCGGATAATGTGCGATCACGCGTCACCGCGGTCCAGCCATCAGCCAGTACTTTTACGTGCTGACGGCCCAGGTTTAACATTGGTTCGATCGTGAAAATCATGCCCGGTTTTAGTTCAGGTCCTGAGCCTGGGGTGCCAAAATGCAAGATATTTGGTTCGTCGTGGAATAGGCGGCCAAGGCCATGGCCGACAAAATCTCGAACGACAGATGTGCGCTCAGCTTCTGCGTAAGACTGAATTGCGGCGCCAATGTCACCAGTTGTATTGCCGGGTTTGGCCACTTCAAGTGCGCGGGCAAGGCTTTCATATGTAACCTCAATCAGGCGCTCGGCTTTGCGTGAGATTGCGCCAATGGGGTACATGCGGCTTGTATCGCCGTGCCAGCCATCGACAATTAAAGTGATGTCTATGTTGACGATGTCGCCCTCTTTGAGGGGCTTCTCGTTTGGGATGCCATGGCACACAACATGGTTGATGCTTGTGCAAATTGAATGGCGGTACCCGCGATAATTCAGTGTGGCCGGAACCGCGTTATTGTCCTTTGCGAACTCAAAGGCCAAACGATCAAGTGCCGCTGTAGTTACACCGGGTTTGGCTTGCTCATACATAAGGTCCAGCGCTTGTGCGGCGAGGGCACCTGCTTTGCGCATTCCTTCAAATCCCTCTTCACCGTGAAGAGGAATTATACCGGGGGTGCGTTTTTGATTTGGATTGGCAGATGCGTATGTGACCATTGTTCTTCTCAGTTTGCTTTGCGCGCAAACTAACCGGTAGGCATTGAAATTGGAAGCCTTGAGGCGATGCAAATTTGTTCCAAATTGATCTGGCAATCGTAGCACAAGAATTCAACACCTGCAGTGTGAGCTTCTTTGGCTGCTGCTGCATATTTGGGGGCAAGGTCTTCGGCAAATGAAAAATGGTCACAGTCTGTGCGTTGGATCAGATAGAGATTGATCGCTCGGTGTCCGTTGGCGACCATATTTGCTAATTCTTTGAGGTGCTTAACGCCCCTATCTGTTTCGCAGTCAGGAAACTCGGCTTGCTTGCCGCCTCGGGACAGATGGACGTTTTTGACTTCCAGATAGGTTTTGCGTCCTGCATCTTGGTTTAGCAAAAAATCAATGCGGGAATTCTCACCGTATTTAACTTCAGCTCTGAAGTCATCAACTGGTGAAAGTTCTGAAATGGCGTTTCCGGATAGTGCTTCGCCGACGATTTTGTTGGGATAGTTCGTGTTTATGCCAACTAATCCTGTAGGGAGTTCCACCAGTTCGAGCGAGTATTTCAGTCTTCTTTTCGGATTATCCGATTTGGACACATAAACAGGCAGTCCTGGCATGTTTAAACCGAGCATTGCGCCTGGATTTGCACAATGCGCGGTGATCAACTCGCCGTTTTCCAACGTAATGTCAGCAAGGAAACGTTTGTAGCGCTGGACCAGCGTGCCGCGAATTAGCGGCGATGGAAGGTGCAATGGGATCTCCGAGAGGTTGGTGGGTGTTCACAAGAGGCTTGCAATTGTTGTTGGCGTCGGCCATTCAGTCAAGCAAAGAATAGGTGAGCTTATGAGCAAGAATTCAACGAATGAACGTGTTACCGCTGGCATGCTGGTGATCGGTGATGAAATTCTGTCGGGCCGCACAAAGGACCAAAACATCGGTACGGTGGCTGATTTCTGTGAAGACTTAAATATTGATCTGTGCGAAGTGCGGGTGATTGCAGACGAAATTCCCGAAATTGTTGACGCTGTGAACGCATTGCGCACGAAATTCACCTATCTTTTCACCACCGGTGGCATTGGGCCAACGCATGATGACATCACAGCCGATGGTATTGCTGCGGCGTTTGGTGTGCCCCTTAACGTGGACGATCGTGCCATCAAGATGATGCAAGATCGTTTTACGGACTATCCGATGAACGAGGGACGGCTGCGCATGGCGCGTATCCCTGAGGGTGGTGAGCTGATTCCCAACACGGTCTCGGGTGCACCAGGGATTAAAATGGACAATGTCTATGTGATGGCTGGGGTGCCAAAGATCATGCAAGGCATGTTGGAAGCAATTGCACCCACCCTAAAAACCGGTATTGAAGTGTTTAGCGCCTCCTGCGACTCACAGGTTGGGGAAAGTTCGCTTTCTGAACCACTTGCGGCATTGCAAATTTCTTACCCAACGGTCAAAATTGGTTCTTACCCGCAAATGGGGTCTGATCATTATATGACGCAGATTGTTTTGCGGTCATCAGACAAGTCCTCATTGGACGAAGCGACACAAAAGGTGCGCGAAATTATTGCTGCGGCAACGCAGAGCAAATTGAAGATTTAAAGAGGCATGCCATGAGCGCACCACAGAATAAGAGTTTTCCAGTTTCTTGGGATCAGTTTCACCGCGATTCTCGCGCGTTGGCTTGGCGTTTGAACGCGGAGGGGCCATTTGACGCTATCGTTTGCATTACGCGTGGTGGTTTGGTGCCAGCAGCGATCATCGCCCGAGAATTGGGCATTAGAGTTATCGAAAGTGTTTCAGTCGCGTCATATGACAATAAGGATCAAGGTGAGCTGAAAGTTCTCAAGCCGATTGCAGCAGACATTTTAGCCCTGGATGCAAGCGCTGATACAAAGGTGTTGATTATCGACGATTTGGTGGACACTGGGAAAACGGGTCGCGCTGTGCAGGCTATGTTGCCAAACGCGCATTTTGCAACGGTTTACGCCAAGCCATTGGCGCGCGATTTGGTGAACAGTTTTGTGACTGAGGTATCTCAAGACACATGGATTTATTTCCCATGGGATATGGACGTTTCTTATGCTCCCCCAATCCGTGATGGCGTTGGCGACTGACACAAAACTAAAAGCGCAATCGGTGTTTGGCTGATATCGCAAGTTTAGGATAATTTGAAGCTTTGAGCCAAGTCGTTGGCTCAGGGCCTCGGCCTGCAAGCTGTGCAAACGGGCTTTTTTTCCCGAATTAAATCGTGCACGTAACCGGTCTCCACAACTGGCCATTTTTGTTGCGACGCAATGCTTGATTTAGCTCAATCTCAATTTCTGCGAAGTAAAATACTCTGCTGCATGCCGCTTGAGTTTCGATGACCTCAGAAACGGCGATCGCCTTATGGCGTATTCTGGCCATTTGCTGTTTAAGGAAGGCGGTTTGCAGATGAACACAAGGAACCGACAACTCGAATTCTTAAGGGAAAACAGTAGTCCCACCATTCAACATTTGCTTGCGCGCCTGAATGAGGATGTAGCCGCGCCCGAATTTCAGAAAAACTATCAGGCCTTACGAAGCTTGCCTGAGCTCGCTTATTGGAAGGCCAACATACCAGTAAATATTTCCAATGAGACAATCCTTGGCAGCAGTGACGGATGCTTTGAGAATGCGTTTGGCAAGCTGCTGCAATTTGGTTTGAATTTAGATGACATTCTTACAACGGAACAGATGCAAAACTGCATTGGTTTCCTCGAAACGACCCAAAACGACGATATCTATACTTCACTGGCGCGCTACGTTGTGGCTGGGTATTTGCTCGGGGCTGGTAGCACTTCAAAGGTCGTTAGTAAAACGGTCACAGACAGAATTGATGCCCTTTATGGTTTCGTAAGCAGTTCACCATTCAAGCACGACATATATGTGGATTCTATCGGAACGAAACTGCCTAAATCCTATCAATCCAAGAAGCTGGTCAACCCGACTTTGTATGAAAATGGCGAGCTCGTTTTGCCCTTCATTCACGATATTTTCGTTTTTGGTAACATCCAACGACACATTCCAAATGACTATCAAAACAAGATTGCGGCAATCGTTGATTACGTCTGCGACCCAAAGTATCAATCCTTCGATTATGGCTATGGTGTTGTAAGATCCAGTGGCAACAAGTTACATGCTATGGGCTGGAGTGCGCACATGCCGCTATTCAACGAAGCGCTTTCGAGTGAGTATTTCAAAAAGGGCTTGATTTTCAGAATGGGGCTCTTCTCGCGCTTTGAAAATGCGGCGGTAAAGATTTGGCTCAATAGCACTATGAAAAAGCTGGCAAACTTTAGAATTGACGAAGTTCGATATTGTTTTGCCGGAGCATTATTGCCAGAGACTACAAATTCCTACTTTTTGAATGGCCGTCACACGTCGTTGAACGAGAATAGAAGGCAAAAAAACGGTAGAATCATAGAGTCTACGTTTTATGCCTATCTCTGCGATGTAGATTATTGACGTCTATCTCTCTCGCGGAGAGCGAGAAAACATGCTGGTTTGTTATTTGCCAGCAGATGCATTTCAATGAGCAATTTATGTGATTGGTGCGGACGACGGGACTTGAACCCGTAAGCCGATCAAGGCGAGGGATTTTAAGTCCCTTGTGTATACCAATTTCACCACGTCCGCGAAACCAGAGTTGAATAAGTTCAGGCGTCGGTTTGTCATAAATTCGACGCTTTTTCAATGGGTAACTTGCCATGAATTGGCTATTGAGCTGGCAAATACTTGCGGAGGTGCAATTTCGCCGCCAATTCAGATTTGCATTGGTGTGAAAATGACTATATTCGGTAACCTTTGTGTTTAAAACTGGAGTTATTTCATGGCGGGCGTTGATCAGCGGATTGTGCCAATTATTCTTGCCGGCGGCAAAGGCACTCGACTTTGGCCTATTTCCCGCTCGGCGCGGCCAAAACAGTTCCTAAGCCTTGCTGGTGATAATTCCCTTTTTCAACAAACGCTTACGCGTGTTTCTGATAGCGAGAAATTTGCTGCTCCAATTGTCATTACAAACAATGAGTATAGGTTCTTGGTGGCTGAACAAGCGCAAGAAGCTGGCATTGAGCTGGGTGGTATTTTGCTTGAGCCTGTTGCACGTAATACGACGGCTGCGGTTTTGGCTGCGGCGAAATACATGCAAAGCTTGGGTGGCGAAGACACACTGATGTTCGTTTTGGCCTCTGATCATCGTATTGTTGAAGATGCGAACTATGTTACTGCGGTTGATGCGGCTGCTAAGTGCGCGCTCAATGGCAATTTGGTGACTTTCGGGATCAAGCCAACCGAGCCTGCAATTGGGTATGGATATATTGAACAGGGTGACGCAATTGAATGCGGCGGCCACAAGGTTGTGAAATTCGTTGAAAAGCCAGCACTCGCCTTGGCAGAGCAACTTGTTGCCGGTGGCAAACACCTTTGGAATTCTGGCATGTTCTTGTTTGATCGGGATGTGATCATTTCTGAGTGTGAAAAGCTTGCACCCGACGTTGCTTCTGCGGTTGCCGGTGCCGTTGACAATGCTGATAAGGATTTGGACTTTGTCCGGTTGAATGAAGATGCTTTTGCTCAGTCGCCGGACATTTCGATCGACTACGCGATTTTCGAGAAGACTGACAAAGCAGCCGTCGTTCCTTCTCCGTTTGAATGGTCGGACCTTGGAAGTTGGGATGCCGTTTGGAAAGTTGGCGCGCAGGACAACGAGGGCAATGTTTCCGTTGGCGACGTCATGCTATCTGAAACCAAAAACTCACTCGTTTATTCAGAAACAGGGCAGGTCACCGTTTCCGGTTTGGACGATGTGGCTGTTATCGTCAGTGAAGACGCCATTTTTGTTGGTGCGCTCAGTGAAGCGCAAAAAGTTGGTGAGTTGGTTAAAAAGCTGCGCAGTGACAAACGAACTGCGCCGCTAACAGAAACGCACCGAACTTGTTATCGCCCTTGGGGCGGATACTCGTCCTTGGTCGTGGGGAACCGCTTCCAGGTGAAGCGATTGTTTGTGAAGCCAGGTAAAAAACTTTCGTTGCAAAAGCACCATCACCGGTCCGAGCACTGGGTTGTTGTGAGCGGCACCGCTGAAGTCACAATTGATGACAGCGTAAAAACGCTTAGCGAAAACCAATCTGTCTATATTCCACTTGGAGCAGTGCATCGGTTGGAGAACAAAGGCAAGATTTTGCTTGAGTTGATCGAAGTGCAAACGGGTTCCTATTTGGGCGAAGATGATATTGTGCGGCTTGAGGATGAATTTGGTCGCGCCTAGCAGTCGTTGAATTTGCTACAGTTTTTGCACCGCAGGCTTGATAAGCCTGCGGGTTTCTTTTCAGATCTTAAATTGGATAAAATATACTAAATAGAACGGATCGCGCCAAAACAATCTTGATTTGTGTGTGAGAGTGATGTCGAGTGTTTCAAGAAACAGGGGACTTGCATGAATATTCCGTTCATATCCATTGAAGATGTCGAACACCAACTCACATGGTCAGAAGTCGCTGACGCTCTTGCTGAAGGTCATCGCCTGAATAAGGCAAGGCTTGGTGATTTGGCGTTGGAGCGAGGCGTTCAATCTATGCTCAATCGCGCAGCTTGGGTTGACGGGCTTGGGTTGGCGCTTAAATCAGTAACGATCTACCCACAGAATGCACAAAGTATTCCCCCATTGCCAACAATCCAATCTGTCGTCGTTCTATTTGACGATGAAACCGGTGCGATAAAGGCGTTGATTGATGGTCAATTGGTGACCAAATGGAAAACTGCAGGCGACAGTGTGTTGGGTGCGCGCCTGTTGGCGCGACCAGAGGCGAAGAACTTGCTCGTAGTTGGTTCAGGGACCGTTGCTAGTTCGCTGATTGATGCCTATCGAGAAGTGTTCCCAGAGCTTGAACGGATTTCAGTCTGGAGCCGAAACCCGGAAAACGCAAGCGCATTGGCACAAAGTCAAAGCTGCATTGCAGCGCCAGATTTGGCCTCGGCCGTGGGGGAGGCAGATATCATCACTTCAGCCACAATGGCGCGAAGCCCTGTGATAATGGGGAAGTGGGTGAAATCAGGCACGCATATCGATCTGATTGGTGCCTTTAGAAATGACATGCGCGAAGCTGACGATGAGCTGTTGAAAAAGGGGAGGTTGTTTGTCGATTCTCGCGAAACGACCATTCACGATATAGGCGAATTAAGCATTCCTATCGCTCAAGGCGTTATTAGTGAAAATGATGTGATCGCTGATTACTACGACCTAGCCCAAGGTGACCTTTTTGCGCGGAAAAGCCATGCAGAGGTTACCATTTTCAAGAACGGAGGCGGCGCTCATTTAGACTTAATGGTGGCAAAGCTGATCTACGACAAGTGGGCTGCTGTGCGCACCCTTTAGTCGTTCTGGGGGCTAGGCTTTTCTTTTTTTGCCAAAAGGCCTGATCTCCAAGTTGCTTGGAAGAATATTGCTGCACCGACAACAATTGCGATACCTGCTGCAAAAAAGGCTACGCCAGGGAAATAGGCGGGGGCTTTGGGCGAAATCGTGAAGAACGCAAACAATTGTGTGGCTGCAAGTGGCCCAAGAATTGCCGTGATGGAGTTTACAGCATTCACGCCGCCTTGCAGTTCTCCCTGTGCATTATCGTCTACACGACTGGACATAAGGCCGTTGAGGCCGGGACCAACAAAGCCACCCATGGCGCCGGGCAACAAGAAAATGTAAAGGCCAACGGCAGTGTCGATGAAGGCCATGCCGAAAAAGCCAATGGTTGCGAAGACAAGTCCCATGACAACCGTCCAAATGTCCCCGAACATTTTGATTGCTGGGCGGATCAATGCACCTTGGACCACCGCAAACATGATCCCGAATACTGACAGTGAAATGCCGATTTGTGCAGGGGTCCATTGGAAGCGTTCTATCGTGAAGAAGCTCCAAATGCTGGGGTAGGCTTGTCCTGCCAGAGAGAAGAAAAACAATACGCCCAAGAACGACAAAACGAATGGAAACTTTTTGAGCGACTGTATAGTGCCAATGGGGTTTGCGCGTTTGACATCAAACCGACGCCTTTTGCGCATGCCTAGGCTTTCGGGCAACACAAAGTAGCCATACACCAGATTTGCGAAAGCAACTGCAGCCGCTACAAAAAACGGCACCCGCGTGCCAAATTCACCAAGCTGCCCGCCAATTGCTGGACCAATTATGAAGCCGGCGCCAACTGCTGCGCCAATCAAACCAAAGTTTTGCGCCCTTTTTTCTTTCGGCGTGATGTCTGCGATATAAGCGGTGGCCGTACCAATGGCTGCACCCATAATGCCTGCAACAATACGGCCGACAAACAACCAGATTATGGTTGGGGCAAAGCCCATCAACAAATAATCGAGTGTAAGTCCTAGAAGCGAAGCCAACAAAACCGGTCGTCGGCCAAACCGATCAGAAAGGTTTCCAAGAATCGGTGAAAAGACGAACTGCATTAGCGCATATGCTGATATCAAAAAACCGCCGTATGCTGCTGCACTAGAGACTTTTTCTGCTGTCAATTCTTCCAGCAGGCCCGGCAAGACAGGAACGATGATCCCCAATCCAAGAATATCTATGAAAACAGTGATCAAAATGAAGATCAGCGCTAGGCGAGGGTTTTTCACACCAGTCATGAGAATCCATAGGCCTTGTTGAAAGAAGGGGCAATTGACACGTCCAATATAGGAATGGCAAGGGCTTTATCAATTGGCTCGACCAACTTTCAACCCCAGAGGTCGTTTCTAGTTCTTAGGGGATTTTGATATCAACATGCCTTCAAACGCATCGTGTGCGTAAATCCAGTCAAGTCGCTCAAGGTGACCTTCTGCTGTTTTTCCGGCAACAACAGCGTCGCGCGCCCAACTGAGTGGCGGGGACATGTGGAACACAAAGCCATTTCTTTGTGATTGGTCTTGGACCCTATTGGCGCGGGGTTGGCGTAAATTTTGCCATTTTCCGAATGCTATCGCATTGTTAGTTTCGCTTGCCAGAATCGTCGCGAGCAAACCTGCATCTTCAATAGACATTGCTGCGCCCTGCGCCTGAAATGGAAGCATTGCATGCGCGGCATCGCCCAAAATGGCCACATTGCCTTTGAACCAAGTATCGGTTTTGACATTGAACAGCGGCCAAGCCGTCCATGGCTCAGAAATTGATTCCATGATTGAAGACAAGGTTTTGTTTTTGCTCAAAGATTTGTTCGAAATCTCTGGAGTATCTGTGTCTTCAAGGGGTAAGGCGAACTCTGTCACCAAAACAACATTGAATTGTTCACGTTGGGGCAGCGGATAAACGACCATATGATAGTCGGTTCCCCAAAATAGAGCTGAACGATCCTTTGGCAAGATTTTACCCAGTTGCTCTAAACTAGCCATAGCGCGCCAAGCGACATAACCTGAGTATTGTGGGCGTCTACCACCCAAGACTTCTGTTCGGGTGACAGAGCGTACTCCGTCGGCCCCAATATGGGCTCGTGCGGTGAGGGGGTAACTTGCTTTGCCTTCACGTTCGATGATTACCGAAACGCCATCACCCAAGTCTTCTACACGTGTTTGGGTAACGCCGAACAGGATTTCGATATTCGGAAACGCCTTTGTGGCCTTGTAGAGTTGTTCAGCGAGGTCAGCGCGATGCATCACAGCATAGGGTGTTCCAGCGTATCGCTCTTTTGAAAACTGGCCAAGTGTTACCTTGGAAAGTGGCGCGGATTTGCCATGGCGATAGATATCAATTCCGGCCGGTTCAAAACTATGAGCGGCAATGACTTCATTCAAGCCAAGCTCGTTCAGCACACGGCGGGCATTTGGGCTAACTTGGAGCCCTGCGCCGAATTGTGAGATTTCTCGGCTCTGTTCCGCAATGACCACGCGAAAGCCAAGTTTTGCGAGTGCTAGAGCTAAAGTTAGACCGGCAATACCTGCCCCATTGATTGAAATCGTTTTGTCGGGGCCCATATATTCCTCGTTTGTTACGCCTTATGAGCGTCGTAAACGGCTTCTTTGGGAGAAGATGCTGCGGCGCCAAGGTTTCCATTGTGAATGTAATGCGTTGAGCAATAAGGGCACACAATGTCGTTGTCATCGCCCATATCCAAAAAGATATGCGGATGATCAAACGGCGGCAATGCGCCCACACATTTGAACTCTTTGGACCCAATTTCAATTTTTTGGACGCCCATTGCGTTGTGGTAATGTGGTGTTGTGCCGTGTGCCATATTGCTCTCGTTTTTTCAAAAATGGTCTCGTGACAAGATGGGTGTAAACATAGTCAAACCCATTCGCGTTGACCAGCGTATAACTGTTGCTGAGCAAGTTGACAATTTGCCAAAACACATTTTGCTGATATTGAGCGCTGTAAATGCAACTAAATAGGGTCCAAAATGCCGCACTTTCAATCTGAAGGCTATGAAATCGCCTATTCCGTATATGGCGAGGGGCCATCCATTCTGCTGGTTCATGGATTTGGGTCCAATGGCAAAGTCAATTGGGTAGACACAGATTGGGTTGATTCTCTTGTGCGTGCCGGATACCGAGTGATCACAATAGACAACCGCGGTCATGGCAAATCGCAAAAGATCTATGATTCTGATGCCTATCCTTCCAGTGAGATGGCAAAGGATTCGATCAATCTGATCAAATACCTTGGGATCAAGAAGATTGCGATCATGGGCTATTCAATGGGCGCACGCATATCTGCTTATGCGTGTATGGCTGCTCCCGAGTTGATCAAATGCGGAATTTTTGGTGGTCTTGGGGAGCGTATGACAATCGGCATGTCCACGTCCGGTGTAATTGTGGACGCTTTGCTTGCGCCAACGCTTGAAGAAGTAAAAGACAAAACTGGGCGCATGTTCCGCATATTTGCCGACCACACAAAAAGCGACCGTCGTGCTTTGGCTGCTTGTATGGCGTCTTCACGTCAACGCATCACAGAAGAAGACATAAGCAAAATTGATTTGCCTGTTCTCGTGGCCGTTGGCAGTGAAGATGAGGTTGGCGGTCGACCTGAACCGCTGGCCGCATTGATGAAACAAGGCGAAAGCTTTGTGATTGAAGGGCGTGATCACATGCGCGCGACAGGGGATAAACAGTTTAAACAAGCTGTGTTATCATTCCTTGGGCGGCACTATCCTTCTTAAAGGGGCCGCTGGGTGGTAAATGTGTTGATAGCACCCATATACACAAGAGTTGAAAACGGAGAACTTCAATGGCTGAGACAAAGCTGCAATCGCAAAAACCGACAATCGTTGACCCGGTTTGGCGCTCGATTTGCAGCGATGCTGAGCAAATGATGGCCAATGAACCTGCATTTGCGGGGCTGGTTATTGCAAATGTTCTCAACCACGAGCGCGTCGAAGAGGCGATTGCCTATCGCGCATCCGAACTTCTGGACCACCGTGATATGCCTGCGGCGATTATTCGCCGGGCGTTTTTTGACGTTTTACGCGACAATCCATCAATCGCAGACAATATTCGTTCTGACCTAATGGCCACATTAGAACGTGACCCGGCATGCAACCGGGCAATTGACCCTGTTTTGTTTTTCAAAGGCTTTCAAGCAATTCAAACCTATCGATTTTCCAACGCATTGTGGAAAGGCGGACGCAAGGACTTTGCAAGATATTTGCAGAGCCGCTCCTCACAGGTGTTTCAGGTGGACATTCATCCTGCGGCCGTGATTGGACGTGGGATAATGGTGGACCATGCCACCGGCCTGGTGATCGGTGAGACTGCGCGTGTTGGGGATGATGTTTCAATTTTGCACGCCGTAACTCTTGGCGGTACAGGCAAAGAAGACGGTGATCGGCACCCGAAAATTGGCTGTGGGGTGATGATTGGCGCTGGCGCGAAAATATTGGGAAATATTTCTATTGGTGACTGCGCGCGAATTGCTGCAGGTTCAGTAGTTTTAAAGGATGTGCCTGCTAAAACCACAGTTGCTGGCGTTCCTGCGAAGGTTGTGGGAGAGGCCGGTTGTGCCCAACCTGCATCCAGAATGGACCAGATGATTGTCGATGATAGCGGTAAAACAGATTCAAACTGAGATTTCCACGTCCAAGCAAAGCATTATCGACCAGATTTGGCTGAGTGAAGAACAATTGGCTTTTGCCGAAATGCAATCAGCAGATCTGGCCGCCCATGTTGCTAGTGATTTTGTGAGTTTTGACGTAGATGGAAATGCGATCGCAAAGTCGGATTACATTGAGCAAATCGGGCAGGCCGCGGACGTCAATATGACCCGCTTGTGGGGTCATTTTGGATCCAAGGACAGCTGTTGCCTCGCGTATTTGCGTGAGAAAAATGATGGTGTTGTTGACATATGTATGGCGCTTTGGATTGAGCGAGATGGCAACTGGTACAAAACATTTCATCATGAAAATTTGAAATTCGGCTAAAGTGGGGAAAACCAAACTAGCTGTTGAGCAAATTGGCTAACTTGCTAGTTTCGCGCTCTAACTTAAATGCCAAAAGTGGTGGTCAGAATGACAAAAGAAGAAATTGCAAATCTCACGAAGTATCTACGTGGAAAATTTGGCAACCCAGCGTTTGAAGTTCGGGCACGCCCAAACAAGAACGATTCGGCTGAGGTTTACCTTGGGGAAGAATTCATCGGCGTTATGTATTTAGACGAAGATGAGGGCGAACGCTCTTTCAACTTCCAAATGGCGATTCTTGACATTGATCTGGAAGACTATTCTTAATCAACGTTGAATTCGGCCATTTGCTTGTTCAGCGCCACAGAGAATTGCCGCCAATGGGGCAAAATGGCCTTTTCAAATTGAATGAGCGCGGATACGCGCTTGTTGACCAAAACAGTCGTGATGCAATTCTTTGCGCGCTCAACTACGACCTTCTCCTCTAGGCATTTGGCCACAAAGGGTGTGGCGCTCAATGCGTCGTACCAAACGGTTTCGTCTTCAAAACCGGCTTCATTCTTTAGTTTTTTGACCACGAGCCCATACATTTGGTCCGAACGACCGGGCGCGAAATTGTGGATGTAGAGTGAATCTAGCAAATATGCGCTTGGGGCGGCACGTGCGGCCGGCATCAACGTCAGGTTTAGCGTGAAGCTCTGACCATCTAGGTTCATTGTCAGGTGTAATTGGAGCAAATTTAGGATTGTTTGCTCGGGATTGAATTCGGAAACGATCCACGATTCTGGTGCCTGCAGTTTTGATGCCGCGATGGTGAACTCAACAGGCGTTCCCTTATCATTTGCAACTTGCGTTGCACGGCTTTCAAAAAAATCGAGACCGTAGACGATTCCCAACCCCAACATGCTAAGCACTATGCACAGAATTAGGATGTTGGTTTTTATACCGTTTTTCGCTCGAGACGATTTCATCTGCGGCATTTTCTTCCAATTCTGGCGTTAACCATTTCCCTCAGTCTTGCGTGACAATTGATAGACGCAACAATATGTTTAACAAAAGGTAAACGCGCGCGGTGTGTTTTGGCGGGAGATGGTTGTGGCCAACGAATTTGTGATTTCTTTATACATTGTGGCAGTTGGATTGGCTTTCGCCGGTGGCTCCACTTATCTCTATCAATTGTTTGCGAAGCAAGAGGCTGTGCTGCGGTTTGATGGCGACAATATTTTTGCGACAACGGGCCATTTGTTGATGAGCTTTGTTTGTGGACCTTTCATCATGCTGCACATGGGCTGGCGTCGCGATAGTGCAGGCGGTGTTCATGTGAGCCAGGCACTGCTTTCTGCTTTTATCGCATTTGGTTGGAGTTTCATTGTCGGGCTTTTGTTCTTGTGGGTCTATATCGGCATCTTGGGATTTTAGGTCTATGCAGTATTCGTTTGACGGAATTGCGCCCACCATTGCGGCAGATGCTTATGTTTCACAAAGTGCAGACCTTATTGGCAATGTCATTGCAAAGTCCAAGGCAAATATTTGGTTCGGCTCGGTCCTGCGTGGCGATATAGAACCGATTACAATCGGCGAAAATGCAAACGTTCAAGACTTAAGTGTCATCCACACGGACGCGGGTTTTCCCGTGGAAATTGGCGCCCACTGTACGATTGGTCATCGGGCCATTTTGCATGGATGCCTTCTTGAAGAAGGCGTGCTTGTGGGCATGGGGGCAACCGTTATGAATGGTTGTGTGATCGGACGTGGGTCGATCATTGGTGCTGGAGCTGTTGTTACAGAGGGCCAGCAAATTCCACCGTTTTCGATGGTACTTGGGATGCCTGGCAAAATAAAAAAGCAGCTCGATCCATCAACATTTGATGACCGGATCGCTCATGCGATGGGGTACGTCAATCGTGGACAGCACTATTTGAATGCTGCAAAAGTTCTTTGAAAGCACAAGTAACTTTAAAAAAGCCAAAGACCAGCCTCGGGGAAAGCTGGTCTTTGTGTTTCGGCCGGTGTCAGGGTTGGAAGTTAGGCCGAAATTTTCTGATATCGCACGAATGGTCTAGTTGCTAGCGACCGTAAACGTGCGGTTATCTGCGAGTTCCATCCATCGGCCTGCATGAACTTGCGATTGGCGCTTAATGAACGTATATGGCGTTTCACTCCAGACTTTAATTAGTCCTTCTTGATTGTCTAAAATTAGGTCGCCTCGATCTGTGCGGACGGTGAGAACGGCATGTCCTTCACCAGATTTTTGCATTACGACCGTTACCAATAGGGTGCTCGGAGCCCAGCCTGCAGCAATCAACGCTTTGCGCTTGGCCAAAACATAGTCTTCACAATCTCCGTAGCCACGTGGATAGGTCCAAAACTCTTCAGTCTGATAAAGATCGATGTCGTTAATTGGTTTGATCTCCGCATTAAGTTGAGCATTGATGTTAAGCAGCTGTTGCCATTTGTCCTGAGTGAGTTCTTCGTAAGAAATAAGCTTTGAGTTTTGCCCGCATTCTGTTGGGCGCGTCTTGCAAAATGCCGCGTGGCCCATTGGAATGGACGTTTCTTTGATTTCGGCGACGAAAGCTGCATTTGATGAAATTGCATAAGCTGGCGTGGCAAAGATTGTGATTGCTGCCATACCAATCAAGCAATTGCGAATTAGGCGGTTGATGTTTTCCATTTGTAGTCTCCCTGACGAGGACCACTATGGAGATTGGAAATTTCGGGCTTGAAAAATAAACCGGCAGACTTTTATTCAAAAACAATGGGTTAGATTCAGGTGCTGTTAAGTATAGTTGTGAGGAGGACGCAAAAAAGCCCGCACAAATGGCGGGCTGCTGTTTGCTGATCTGATTAGGTTTATTCTGAGCGCAAGCTTGCTTGAACGACGGTGAAGATTTCTTGTACTGAAGAAAACTCAACGGCAATGCCATCATCAAAGTGCCGTACTACGGTTGCGCGCATCCGCCCCAATGTAATGGGAGTGTTCATCGCAGGTTTCACATCAATTTCAACCGCAGCACCGGAAAGAGAAATGTCGACGATTTTACAACGGTAGTTGCGTCCGTCTTCCAAGATGATGCGCGAATGACGAATATCAGGGACCTGACGTTCGTGGCGGCGATCCTCTGGAAGATTCAGAATGTCTTTGTTTGCAAACCAAGTGAGTTGCGCTGCGAGCTTATCGCGTTTGCGCGGGGAAGCGTTTACGCTTACTTCAAACCCACCATCAGCTTCCTTTTGTATTGTACCTTCGATGCGACCCAGGTGATCGATGTAGGCAATGACCCGTTCGCCAAGCTTTCCCATCTCGGGCGCAATAATAACGGCGTCCCCGGGGGACATCTCCACAACTTGGCAAGGGAACTCGCGTCGATCAGCCAGCATATAACGGCCAAGCAAAGATATTTTGACACGTTGGAAGCGACCTGGTTCAACCAAATCTACGGTCTCTGTTTGTAGAGCTTGCGTGTGCATAAGGCTTGTTTGCCAATGTTCTGATCAACTTGCTCAACAATAGCATCGAGTTAGTTAACCGAGTGTAATGGCAAAGCGCTTTAAACTACTGTTTTCCGCCGTCGATTACAGCCAAATGTGCATAGCGGCGAGCATTGATGCCGTAGACTTTGGAGTTTTGACCAAAATTCGAGCGGATGTCGATCACATCTTCGCGCTCTTCCAACTCAACACTTGTGCTCAGGTCTCGGCCAGAGAACTCATTGCTCTGATCGTCCGGCCAGATGAGGCGCAGACCAGAAATCCGTTGTTCCATAATGGGTTGAGTGCCAAACCACAGTGGTTCTTCAAAAGCTGTTATCGATCCGATGATGCGGTTATTCGTAGCGCCATTATGCCGAAGGGGCAGCAGTAGGGCTTCAAATGTCAATTGAGCATTATGCTGGCTAGTGGCGTTAAAGGTAACAAGTGCTGCCGCATGATCATCTGTGACCGCTTTGATGAGCGTCTCGATTGCGTCTTTGTCGCGGCGGTGCCAAAGGTCAACGAACGAACGGTTCTTCAACTCACGACAATAGGTTGAGCAGATGTGTGAGCCGGCCAACCGGAAATTAAATGTCTCTTGGTCCGGTGAAGACTCCAGAATGAAGGTATTTGCTAGGGCATTGCGGATCTTAGTCGGATCGACATCGCGACGTTCTGGCGCGCTGCGTGTGCCACGCAATTCGTTCCAATATTTGTAGAGCCGCTGCGTGCTTTGCATCTGCATATTCGTCATATTCCCCGCATCAAACCATCTGGTACCGATTTTGTCGGTGCTCAGTTCGGCCTTGTTCGCTATTTATTTCTTGATATCAATCTGGACCAAATTGACGAAAAAATCGCCCTTAAAGCTTTATTAAGGTTAACGCAGCGGCTGGTTGTGGAAAAGTATTCAAAGAACGGGCATAAGGGGTGTAAGGAGCTTTTATGAACTTACCACCAGGTCACGGCGATACGCCTAATCCAAACGCGAACCCACCTGCCTTTAATTTGCCTTTTATTGTGGCGGCAGCAATTGGACTTCTTTTCTCCATTCATCTTGCGGCACAACTGATGCTAACGCCGGAGGCCTATGACCATTTCTTCGTTCAATTTGGCTATGTCACCTTGCGTGATCAGTTGCCTGCTGAATTTCGCGGCGGTGAGTTTGCGCGCTATTACACTTTGTTTTCACACGCTTTTTTGCATGTCGGGTGGCAGCATTTGATCTTCAATTTGGCGTGGCTCGCGGTGTTTGGTAGCCCAGTTGCACGGCGATACGGCAACATTGGGTTCATCGCCGTGTTCTTGTTTGGGTCAGCAGTTGGGGCGCTCGCGTTTGGCGCCATTTCGGGCAGCAGTTTTGTTATATTGATTGGCGCTTCGGGCGCAGTTTCCGCCTTCATCGGCGGCGCCACCCGATTCGTCTTTCAGCCGGTAGAAATGTACACCGATGAAGCCACTGGCGAGGTGCATGTATTGGGCCGAAAACTAGCTAGTTTGACCGACATTGTTAAGAATAGACGCGCTTTGAGCTTTGCCGGGTTTTGGTTGGCGCTAAACATTTTGTTCGGCTTAGTGCCTGGCATCGTCGGTATTAGTGGGTCCGTTGCGTGGCAAGCTCATCTCGGCGGATATGTCGCTGGGTATTTCATGGTCGCGTGGTTAGAGCGTCGGCCGTTTTGATTCTAGGAGCTATATTTCTCATCAGGGTCAAAAAGTGGCGACATACCCAGGTCCTCAAGGCTGAGGCTTCCATTTTTGGCGACCACTTTGCGGTAAAGGCAAGATTTTCTGCCAGTATGACACGCTGCACCAGTGCCTGTTTGAATGGCAAGCACCTGCAAAATGTCTTGATCACAGTCTGTGCGCATTTCGACGAATTTTTGCAGCTCGCCGGAGCTTTCACCCTTTTTCCAAAGGCTTTTGCGCGATCTTGAATAGTAATGCACAAACCCGGTCTCAAGGGTTAGTTTGACGGCCTCTTTGTTCATATAGGCGGCCATCAGCAGTTCGTTTGAATCTGCATCACACGTGATAGCTAGAATCAGACCATTTTCATCAAATCGGGGGGCGAAAACGTTTCCCGCCTCGAGTTCTGTTTTGGTCATGCTTCCTGGGTCGATGAAATCTGACATGAAAAGCTCGTCATTTTGGGCCACCCTGGACGTGTTGGGTTTAGCCCTTATTCATATTAAGGAGTGAAAAGAAGCGTTGCTGTTCAGTTGGTTCCTCAGCAAAGACACCAGTAAACCTTTGCGTGATGGTTGACGCCCCGTGCTTTTTAATACCGCGCATCGACATGCACATATGCTCGGCCTCCAGCATAACCGCAGCGCCACGCGGGTTTAGCGCATCATTAATAGCGTCGATGATTTGGGCGGTCAGGGTTTCTTGTGTTTGCAAGCGACGGGCAAATACATCCGTAACGCGTGCGAGTTTTGACAAACCAACAACACCCTCGGTTGGCAAATAGGCGATATGCGCCTTGCCAACAAATGGCACCATATGATGTTCGCAATGCGAGAAAAACGGGATATCGCACACAAATACAATGTCATCATAACCGCCCACTTCATTAAAGGTGCGGTTTAAGATTTCATGGGCGTCTTGGCCGTAGCCTTCATAGAGCTCTTCGTAGGCTTTAACCACCCGTTTTGGCGTGTCGAGCAAGCCCTCACGTTCTGGGTTGTCACCAGCCCAAGCTATAAGTGTTTTGACTGCGGCCTCAGCTTCTTCGCGGGTCGGACGCTTTACGTCTTTTTCGGCCACAATAGTTGGCTTTATAGGTTTGGCGGTCGCATCCATAATCATCTCCTGATGGCGTCGACCTTTAATACTCACACAATGGCTGAACGGTTCACAATTTCGAACGCCTTATCGAAATTTCCGGGCATTGGCGTTTCTCGTAACTCGCCCTATATAAGGTAATGGTGTAACAATAAACAAGTGTGTACCCAACTTTGTGATGATGGCACGATGAGTATCAACCAGATTTATAGCGACAGAATTCTTGAGCTTGCGGGCAACTTGCCGCAAATGCATCCGCTTGAAGCGCCGGATGCAACGGCACGTCGCGTTTCACGTGTTTGTGGTTCGAGCATTGATGTTGAACTCAAGATTGAGGGCAATCGGGTCGTCGATTATGCTCACGAAGTAAATGCGTGCGCGCTGGGGCAGACATCTGCGTCGATTGTGGCACAGCAGATTATTGGCTCAACGCTGGATGAATTGCGCACTGTGCGCACTCAAATGGTGGCGATGCTGAAGGCTAATGGAGCCGCACCGTCCGGCAAATGGGAAGACTTGAAGTATCTTGAACCCGTGCGGGACTACAAACCGCGGCACGCCTCAACTTTATTGGTTTTTGACGCGGTTGTTGATGCTATTGATTCCTATGAAGTCGCTCAAAAAGAACGAGCTGGTTGATGTTCCGTACTATAGGCATGATTATCGATTTCCCGTTCAAATGGACTGCTGTCGGCCTAATTTTGATCTACCGCTACAGCCTTTCGGCATTCATGGGGCGAACTTGCCGCCATGCGCCAAGCTGTTCTGAATTCACCATGGATGCGATCAAGCGCTACGGTTTTTGGTCTGGCGGGTGGATGGGGGCAGGGCGCGTTTATAGATGTCGGCCCGGCGGTAGTGACGGATTTGACCCAGTTCCAGAAAAATTGCCTTCAAATGGCCGTTGGTATGCACCTTGGCGATTTGGGCGCTGGAAATAATTCCAAAACATGTTAAAGCAACTTTTCTGACCGATCGTGGCGCAATAGTGCTGCCGCGGCGATTTTTATATGAAATGGAGAAAGATCATGGTCAATGTGTCGTTTCCTGATGGTGCTGTTCGAGAATATCCTCGGGGTACCACCGGCACCACCATCGTAAACTCCATTTCCAAATCACTGGCGAAAAAAACAGTCGCCATGCGAGTGGATGGAGAAATTGTTGATCTTGCTCAAGCCTTTGAGCAAGACGGTGCAATTGAATTTGTGCTGCGCGATGATGATGATGCGCTTGAGCTGATCCGTCACGACTGTGCGCACGTTTTGGCTGAAGCCGTGCAAGAGCTATGGCCAGATACTCAAGTCACCATTGGCCCTTCAATCGAAAATGGCTTTTATTACGATTTTGCGCGCGACCAGCATTTTACCGAGCAAGACTTTGTCGCCATTGAGAAAAAGATGGCAGAAATCATCGCGCGCGGTGCGGAGTTCACGAGAGAAGTTTGGGACCGCGAGGAAGCTAAGCGTGTATTTAAAGCCAAGGGCGAAGAGTACAAGGTTGAGCTGATTGACGCGATTGCTGCTGATGAAGATGTGAAAATCTACAAGCAGGGCCAGTGGATGGATGTTTGTCGTGGGCCACATATGCGCACCACAAAAGACATTGGCACTGCGTTTAAGCTAACAAAGGTTGCGGGTGCCTATTGGCGCGGTGACAGCAACAACAAAATGTTGTCACGCATTTATGGCACTGCTTGGGCCAACCAAAAGCAGCTTGACGCCTATCTTCACATGATTGAAGAAGCAGAAAAGCGTGACCACCGGAAGCTTGGCAAAGAGCTGGACTTATTCCACTTACAAGAAGAAGCGCAGGGTTCTGTTTTTTGGCATCCAAAAGGCTACACCATCTATAATCAGATGGAACAATATATCCGCCGCAAAGTGAACAATGCTGGTTATGGTGAGGTGAAAACCCCACAATTGATGGACAGCAAGCTTTGGGAACAATCTGGCCACTGGTCAAAGTTCCGCGAAGACATGTTTGTTGTGCCAGATATTGAGTTTTCTTCCGATTCTGAGCATTTGGAAATTGAGCAAGACGCAAAACTGCTGGCCCTAAAACCAATGAATTGCCCTGCGCATATTCAAATTTTCAACCAAGGCATCAAGTCTTACCGCGATTTGCCACTGCGTTTGGCGGAATTTGGTTGTTGTCATCGGAACGAAGCACATGGCGCTTTGCACGGGCTAATGCGTGTGCGCCAAATGACTCAGGACGATGGCCATATTTTCTGTCGTGAAGATCAGGTGACGTCCGAAACTGAAGCGTTCTGTGCACTGCTTGATTCAGTGTACGAGGATATGGGCTTTACCGAAGTCAAAATCTTGTTGGCAACACGCCCTGAAATGCGGGCGGGATCTGACGAGGTTTGGGATCAAGCTGAAAAAGGCTTGGGCGATGCTTTGCGGGCAACGGGCCGTGATTTTGAAATTGCTGAAGGCGATGGCGCGTTTTACGGGCCAAAACTCGAATTCCACTTGAAGGATGCGATTGGCCGTTCATGGCAATGTGGTACTTTGCAGCTAGATTTCGTTCTTCCCGAACGATTGGGTGCTTCTTACATTGCTGAAGACAGTTCTCGCCAAATTCCAGTGATGTTGCACAGGGCTGTGCTTGGAACACTCGAGCGCTTTATCGGCATTCTGATCGAGAACCATGCAGGTCGTATGCCTGTTTGGTTGGCACCAACTCAAGCTGTTGTTGCAACGATTGTGTCAAGCGTTGATCCGGCAGCATTGGCGGTGGTTGAAAAGCTTAAAGCTGCGGGCATTCGGGTTGAAACTGATTTCCGCAACGAAAAGATCAACTATAAAGTGCGTGAGCATTCCACAAACAAAGTGCCGGCGATTCTTGTCCTCGGCGAGCGTGAGGCGAACGAAGGAACCGTTTCCGTTCGCCGCTTGGGGGAACAAGGCCAAAAGGTCATGCCCGTCGAGGACGCAATTGCTATGTTGGTCGCCGAGGGAACCCCTCCGGACCTTCGCTAGCAATAGATTGATTTGATTATAGAGCGGCGCTTATCTTCTTTGCTTTGTCCTTGGAGAAAGCGCCGCTTACATTTGCGAGCACCTTGCCATTTCGATCGATCACGATTGCATGGATGGAGCGTTTGCCACTTACACCTACTTCGCGATTGAATTTGGACACATTTGTGTAGAGTGTGATGGTTTTAGCGCGGGTTGATTTGCTTGTGATGCCCGAACGCATTCCATTATCAATGAAGCCACGCATCAAACTGTAGCCCGATGAAATCACAGGTACTTCATAGTATTTCACGCCGGATTTTTTTGATGCTTGGTCGAGGAAAGGCAACCAAGTGTTCACGTCATCTTGCTGCCCTTGAGTATAAGCAATCATGACAATTGATCGTCGCGCGCCAAAATCCTGAGGCAAATTCATCTCAACCTTATTGAGGTTTTGTGCCTTAATGGTAGGAAATTGGCCAGCGATGGCGCTGGACGTGATCGATAGCACGCCAATGAGCGCTGCCGACATTAGATTGAGTTTAGCCATATTTTGCTCCCGCATATTGTTGTGGGAGTTACGCACCAACTTTGCTATCGGATCAGTTAGCGTCTGCCAAAAGCTCAATTTCACGCGGTAAGCCCGGCACAATTTCAAATTCGCGGTTGAATACACGGCTACCCAGCTTGCCAATCAATATGTATTCACCTTGTTCCAGCACAGTTTGCGGAAAAGCACTTTTTTCTTGGTAGACGGTTTGCCCATCAGGCGTTTTGATGATCCAAGACGTGTCCGCAATCGCTTCGCCACCGGGTTCTGAAACAAGTTTGAATGTGACCTGAGCCGCCTTGTGGTATAGCGTGGCTGAAGTCAGTTGGCCCGGCTCAACCCGAAGATCTGCCTTTGCGGTTGCATTGACTTCTCCGAAATGTGAAACGACGCTATAGGTGCCAGAGTTTAGATAAAGAAGTTTGCCTGGAGATACCGATTGCGCGATAATTTTTTTGCCACCGTTGGTAGGGTTGTCGGCATAAACCGTAAAGCTTAACCAGCGCCGCGGGATGGGAATATCGCCGGTTACCGCTGCATTGAGCTCAAGGCCGCCCGCGTCGAGAATGATTTCGATCTGGTTGGGGCCTTCTTGCACAGAGATTGTGTCAGAAGCTTGCGCGCGTCCATAAGCAACATGCGCAATATATTGTCCGGCGGCTAAGCTAAAATTGGCGGCAGAATCAGAAGAGCGGGCAACTAGATCCAACTCGCCTTTATCATTAGGCGTAATAGAGTATATCCGCCACTCCAGTCCGTTAGGAATGAATGGCCCATCTTCGGTCACTCGTGCGCCTATACTGACTGGCTGCGGTGGTCCACCACTTTTGGGCACGACGATCGTTTCTTGGTCCGTCATCGTCTCTATTTGCGTTTCGGCGTTCAGGTCTTGATTCTCGTTGGTTTCGGAAGGTGTTGTAATATTGAGGTTTTCTGGACGAACGGGTGGGACAGGTGCAACCTCTTGCGCAAATGAGGGTGCGGCCAACATCAGCCCGATTAAACCAGCATATGTCCATTTTTGTTTCATCATACGTGCCGCAATTGCCATTCCATTTTTTGGTGGTTGGATGATAAGTCTTGCCACCAAACAAACTATAAAGCTTTTGGATTAAGTTTGCGGCCAAGCTATGGCATAAACAACTCAAATTTTCAAAACGGACTGGGGACATGGGGACAAAATGAGCAAAAATGTTGAGATGGTTGAGTATTTGAAGTCGCGGCGATCTGTGACCCTACCGTTTTTGGCAGAACCTGGCCCATCTGAATTGGAGCTAGCCGAGCTTTTGGAAATTGCATCCCGTGTGCCTGATCATGGCAAATTGGCGCCTTGGAGGTTGGTTGTTGTTGCTGGAGATCAACGTGGTATGGCTGGTGATCGATTAGCTGAGCTAGCAAAACAACGAGATCCTGAGATCTCTGAAGAGATGCTTGATGTCGAGCGCAATAGGTTTTTGCCCGCGCCTTTGACCATTGGCGTGATTTCCGCTGTTCAAGCGCATCCAAAAGTTCCGGCAATTGAGCAACAGCTTTCGGCGGGTTGCGTTTGTTTCAATCTGGTGCATGGGGCAAATGCGCTGGGATTTGCGGCGCAATGGGTAACGCGCTGGTTTGCTTTTGACGATGAAGCTGCAGCCATTTTTGGCGCAAAGGATAATGAGTTTTTTGCCGGTTTTGTTCATATCGGCACGCCAAGCGTGGTACCTCAAGAGCGTCCGCGTCCAGATGTTGCAGAAGTTGTGGAATATTGGCGTGGTTAATGGTTGCTTAACAGCATTTATGTTTTGTTAAGGTGTTGAAAACTGTGAGCGTAATTTTGCTATGCCCAGCGTAAAGCCGGTTCAGGTGCCAGCCCAGCTCGCCCAAGCCCTCACAAGGGCAGGGGACAAGAATGGTGTGGACTTTGACTACTTATTGCAAACCGCAATGCGTGAAAGCTCGCTTGATCCAGAAGCTAAGGCAAAAACATCAAGTGCGGTTGGGCTGTTTCAATTCATTGAAGGCACTTGGCTTGAAGTCTTGAAAGAAGAAGGCCCCAAATTGGGCTATGGCTCCATTTCTGACAAGATTGAGCGCACGGCCGATGGGTATGAAGTTCGTGATCCAAAGATGAAATCTGCTGTGCTGGCGTTACGAGAGAACCCTGAAATGTCAGCGGATCTGGCGGCCGCATTTACCCGACGAAATGGTGCGTATTTGCAGGAACAGTTTGGACGCATGCCTTCACCAGGGGAGCTGTACATTGCTCATTTTATGGGAGCGCGCGGCGCTGAGAAGTTTTTCAACCTAGGCCTTTCTAGTCCGAACGCTAGCGCTGCGATGCATTTTCCGTCTCAAGCGCGTGCAAACGAGAGTATCTTTTTTGACAGTGGCAAGCCGCGCTCGATTAAGGAAGTATATCAAGTGCTTGTGGCGAAGCATCGATCACTTGAGGTGGATGCGTCGGTGAGCCAAACCGCAGCCTTTGCCGCTCAACAAATGGCCACTTCCAATCAGGGCCCATTTTCAGTGGCTCAGGCGCAGGACCCTGTTTCACCCTTTGCCGCGCTTTATCGTTCAGCGCCCACGGCCAATTTGCCCGGGCGTTTTGCCGTTGAAAGTCAGCCTGAGTTGCAAGAAAATCAGGGCACCCAATCTGACGTGGAAAATGACGAACGGCGTCAGAGCTTTTTTGCCCGGTTCTATACCAAATAGCCGTACCAATTATTATGGTGAACGCTTCATTAAGCCTTCAAGCGTAGTCTTCAGTCTAACCGCTTGATGGGTAAGTTGTTTAAGGGCGTTTGCGTGCTTGGTTTTAATGAATATCACACATTGTCACAGTCCGCTCACAGTGAGCAGCGTGGGCAGGCTGCCCGGATTGCGGCGCGTGCGTTTTTAGAACATAGTGGACCCGCCGACGAGCAAGCAGCCCTTTATGCCGCCGTTCTGAGTTTTTTGGATGACAGTTCGGTGAAAGTGCGCGCTGCGCTTGCCTACGAACTTCTGCGCTCTCCCAATGCGCCACGTCCTGTTATGTTTGCCTTGGCACAGGACGAATCTATTATTGCTGCCGCTGTTGTGCAGTTTTCGCCGGTTTTGTTGGACAGTGACTTAGTGGCCTTGTCGCGCAAGGGCAGTAAAAAAATCGCTGAAGCGATTTTGTCGCGCCCGCAAGTGGGCGTCAACGTCTGCAAAGTCTTAGCGCAAGAGCATTCTAAATCAATTGATCGAGTGCTTTTGGACCGGCATGATTTGGTTTTGCCGTCTGATTTGCTAATCGAACTGGCTGATCGCTGGTGTGATGATGCACCCATGCGGGGCACATTGCTTCAGCGCCCTGATTTGCCAATTGCTGCACGGTTTTTGCTGACCGAACGGATCGCAGATGCCTTGCTGGGCGCGCGCATTGTCAATGGAAGCATTCAACCACAGCGTTTGAATCGCCTTGTGCGGGACCAATTGGATAAGGCGACAACGGGTTTGGTTGAAGGTGAGCCAACTGCGGAGCACTACAGCTATTTAGATGCACTTTTTCAATCAGATCGTTTGACGCCGCGCTTGTTGATCAATTCGGTCGTAAATGGTCGCCTGCAATTCTTTGTTACTGCATTGGCAGTGCTCGCAGATTTGCCTACTCGCAAGACTGAAGGAATTTTGCGATCTGGCACGCGCCGTGCGTTACATGCGCTTTATACGCGTTGTGGCTTCGAGCCATCTTTGCGTAATCTGATGGCGCGGCTAACGGTTTTGGCGCGCGAGGCTCATTTGGAGACTGATGTGGCCGCACGCCACTTTGTGGTGTCCCAACTTATCTCGGCATTGATTGACGATCATGAAGGCGATATTCCGGACAGTCTGGACAGCGTCTTTGCATATTTGAACGAGCAGAACGTCAGTCTTGCCCGCGAAGCTGCGCGCGGGGTCATGGCAAGCTTTTGTGAAGAAGCCAGCCCAGACGCGGCCATCAACATTTCGCATTTGCGCGACGAGCAGTTGGCGCTACCAGCCGCCTAATAATCGAATTGTTCGTTGAGCACGCGCTCATCAAGACTATGGCCTGGATCGAACAATAGCGTCACCGAGTGAGTTCGCGACTCGCTAACTTTTACCTCGGCTACATCTGCAATCTCTTTGCTGTCTGCTACCGCGTTTACAGGGCGCTTGTCGATCTCGCGAATGCGGAAGGTTACCTCTGCGCGATTTGAAAGGATTGCGCCGCGCCATCGTCTTGGTCGAAAAGGAGAGATGGGGGTGAGCGCCAGCAGTGGAGCTTCGATGGGCAAGATTGGCCCATGTGCCGACAGGTTGTAAGCAGTTGACCCAGCAGGCGTGGCCACTAATACCCCATCACACACCAATTCTTCTAGTCGCGGCTTTCCATCGATCAGAATTTCAATCTTGGCCGCTTGATAGGACGTCCGCAGCAACGACACTTCATTGAGCGCTAGGGCTGAGTGTTCATTGCCGTTTTTATCGGTTGCGGTCATTCGCAGTGGATGAATAACTGTCGGTTCTGCTGTTTCAAGTCGTTCAATTAGCTTGTCTGCCCCATAGTCATTCATCAAGAACCCGATTGACCCAAAATTCATGCCATAAACAGGGATCTCTTTGTCCATGACTTTGTGCAGGGTTTCGAGCATAAGTCCGTCGCCACCCAGGGCAACAATTACCTCTGCTTGATCCAAAGAGCAGGTGCCATATTCGGCGCACAGGACATCGCGTGCTTTTTCGGACTCTGGTGAACCCGAAGATACAAACATGATTCTATCGCTCGAAAAAGCTGGCACGTGCGTGCTCCAAATTGGTGCGAGACAAGGACGAATATGCAACGTGCCACACACAACCCTGAATCGGAAAGCCCCAATATTGACAATTGGTTCTAAGATTTTTCGACGTTGTGAAATTTTCTCTCATTTTTTTACAATTGGAGCTTGCACAGCATAGGAGGATTATGTATCTAACGCGCGTTGCCGGTTTAGCTCAGTTGGTAGAGCATCTGATTTGTAATCAGAGGGTCGGGAGTTCAAGTCTCTCAACCGGCACCATTCCCTCCCAGCACATCGCTCAAAGCACAATCGATTTCGTCATGTGACTTGCAGCACGTCGAGACACCGTTTGCATCAAAGTTTTGGCACGGCGTTTGGCTCTAATTAACGAGTAGCATTGTATTCTTGAGTTAATTAGGAGTGCTTGACCCTGTGGATATGGTCATTGTCGTTCAGTTTCTTGTGTTGTTACTCGGCTGCCTTTTAGGTGGCGGAGTGGTTTATTATGCGCGCCGGAATCGCGAAGCACGTGTAAACTATGGCAAGAAACTAAAGAACGTGAATCAGAAACTGCATGAGTTGCGGGCCGAGAATGCGGTCATGGCTCTCATTTTAGAGAATGCAAATGACGGCATTCTTATCCAAGATCTTGAGGGGCACATCGAATGGTCGAATCCTGCCTATTCGAAGATGACAGGCTTTTCGGCCGAGGAGATTTTGGGCAGAAAACCACAAGAATTTGTCATTCCACCAGACATTCGACCCAGCCAAGCAGAAATTGACGAGTTCCATTATGATGTGACGTCAGGCGTTTTGGAAGATTTCGAATGCATACTGAACATTCGCAAAAATGGCGAGCATTTTTGGAATCAGCTGAGTTTTGCTGTTGCCAAATTCAATGACGATGAAGATCCAAAAGTCATTATTATTGCGCGTGAAATAACACAGCAACGCAACAACGAAGAAGAACTGCGGCGTTCTGAGTTGCTGAACAAAGAACTTGCAGAATATGATTCTCTTACAGGGCTGCCAAACCGGATGAAATTGTCCAAGCATTTGGACGAAGTTGTAAAATACGCCATGCGCAACAATAAGACTGCCGGCGTGTTGCACATCGATTTGGATCAATTCAAATCTATCAACGACACTTTAGGGCACGCTGTTGGTGACCAGGTGTTGATTCATGCAGCGACTGAAATGACCCGAATTGTTGGTGATATGGGTATGGTAGGCCGTTTTGGTGGTGATGAATTCCTGATGGTTTTTGAAGAGACACTTGGATTTGAACCCCTAAAAGGAATTGCGGAAAAAATATTGGCTGCCCTTGAGCGACCATTTCATTCTGGTGATCATGTGGTGCAGTTTGGGTGCAGTATTGGCATTGCGATTTCTGGCGAGCATGCAACAAATGAAAATGATCTCATCAAGCACGCAGATGTTGCCCTTTATGAAGTCAAGCGTAATGGGCGGCACGGAATATCGTGCTTTAATCGGGATTTGGGCACCGTTTATGAACGCCGCATGGAGCTTTCCTCACAATTAGGTCCGGCCATCGACGAAGGTCAGTTGGCCGTCGAACTGCAGCCGCAGTATAATCTTGAACTTGGTGCGGTGCATGGGTTTGAGGCTTTGATCCGATGGTACCACCCAGTTTACGGCAAATTGCCCCCACAAGAGTTCCTAACCATTGCAGAGCAGAACGGCATGATGGCGCGTGTCGATCATGTGGCGATGTGCGGCGCTTTAGATGCTTTGCAATTTATGCATGCTGAGGGTCACACCCACTTGCGTATTTCGATGAACGTTTCAACTGCCACGCTGAATAAGCCAACCTTTATCCGCGAGTTGGTTTCCGCAGTTGAACTACGTGGTTTGAAAAACGAAAGCGTTACGATTGAGGTGTTGGAGACAAACCTTTTGGAAGGCATGAATGGTTCAAATTTGGAAACAATCCGTGAGGCGTGCAATGAAGGTTTTCTAGTTGAATTAGACGATTTTGGAATGGGGTACGCGGGGTTGGCGCATTTGACTCGGATCGCTACACATGGGGTCAAGATTGACCGCGCTATGGTACGCAATATGCTTTTAGATCCGGCAACACTTACAATCGTGCGCACCATCATTGCGCTTTGCAGTGAACTGGGGATGAGTGTTGTTGCTGAGGGCATTGAAGAGATAGAGCAAGCAGAAGAATTGCAAGCGGCTGGATGCACAGTTATTCAAGGGTTTGGCGTTGGCCACCCGATGCCATTGGAACAGGCGCTCAGGTGGTTACAACGTTCTGAAGTATCGCCGATTATCTCCAATATATCACCGACATATCGCCAGTTTGACGAGTTGCGTGAATATTTGAAATCGAGCTAAAACAGCTTCTGCGCGGCAGTGTCCAAAAATGGATTTTCCTCGTCGGGGTTTCCGTTCATCAAGACCACCATCACAGCGTTTAGGTCAGGGTAGAACCGAACATCAGCCTCAAAACCACCGTATGAGCCCGCATGACCATACCATTGTCCCCATTCATCTTCATCAACGCCCATGCCTAGGCCATAGCCCTCATCGTGTTGCGAACCCGTCAGCATTTGGTCGAGCAGGTTCTGGCCGAGTAGTGTTCGACTGTCAAACAGGGCTTGCATAAACTTGGCGACGTCTTGAGCGGTTGAAACGACAGGGCCATCGCCCAGAATGCTTGCCCAAGCCTGCTCGCTCGCATCATTACCATCTTCGTCAAAACCATGAGCCAAATGGGGGGCTGATGACTGGGCACCAACACTGGCCGTGTTCATGCCAGCCTTATTAAAGACTCTGTTTTCTAGGGCCTTTTCTATTGTCCCATCAATCTGCCCTAAAATGTAGCCCAAGAGGACATAGTTTGTGTTCGTGTACTCAAATGATTTGCCAGGTGAGAAAACCGGTTCTGCGTCATACGCAAAGCTTAGGGCTTCTTCCGGTGTCCAACGTTTTGCTGGCTCACGCTGACTTGCGTCGTCGAACTCTTCGTTAAGATATTCAGCAAGTCCTGAGGTGTGGTTGAGAATTTGGCGCAGTGTCACCACGTCAGCGTTTTTTAGGCGCTCTATATCACCAATGGATTCTATCAATGGCCAAATTGGTTCATCGAGTTGCAAATTGCCATCTTCAACCATCGAAAGAATTGCCGCGGCGACCATCATCTTGCCAGTTGAGGCGATGTAGAAGCGCGTTCCCACAGCGGTTTCTTCTTGTTGGGCGGGATCTATTGTACCTGCAACAACCTCAATGACTTTGCCGTCAATGCTTGCAAAGAAACTTGCTCCGTCGATATTTTGTTCATCATTGTAGCGTTCTAGCTGCGATGTGATTTCGTTCGCTTGTGCAAAAAGGGTGCCCAATAGGGCAAAGAGTAATGAAATCGCTAGTCGGGAAAAGTTTTTGATCATGTGATGGTTTCGCTTTAAGTCTTGGCGTTTGAATAATATGCGTTGATGATATTTTTGTTCAAGGAATATCAACCATGAGGGCGAACGTCTAGGAAATTAGATTGTGGGTACCCACGTCATTTATGTCGCGTTCACCGCAAAGGGCTATGGTGGTGTCGAGCTCACTGGCGAGTATTTCTAGTGTTTTCGTCACGCCTGCTTTGCCCATGGCACCCAGTCCATATAGATATGGGCGACCAATATATACGCCTTGAGCGCCCAAAGCCTTGGCGCGCAAAACATCAACGCCAGTGCGTACTCCACCGTCCATATGCACTTCGATATCACCTTGCACCGCATCAACAATTGGCGATAGCATAGAAATTGAGGAAGGCGCCCCGTCCAGCTGTCGTCCCCCGTGATTGGAAACAATAATGGCGTCAGCGCCTGTTCGGGTGGCGATCTGGGCGTCTTCTGGGTCAAGAATGCCTTTTAGTATCAACTTGCCTCCCCATTGCTCCTTGATCCATTCAATGTCTTGCCAGCTTAGTGTTTCGTCGAATTGCTTGGCAGACCATTCGTGGAGCGACGCGAGATCGGTGACGTCTTTGATGTGTCCGTAAATGTTGCCGAATTGGTGCTGCTTGGTCTGCAGCATTTGCATACACCAACGAGGTCGCGTGGCGAACTGCCAGAATGTCGAGAAGTTGATCTCTGGCGGAGCTTTTAGTCCATTGCGAAGATCTTTGTGGCGTTGCGCCAAAATCTGCAGATCAAGGGTCAGCACAAGCGCGGAGCATCCAGCTGCTTTTGCCCGTTCAATCAAGCGTTTATTGAAGTCGCGATCCTTCATCACATATAGCTGAAACCACAAAGGCTTTTTTGTGGCCGCGGCCACATCTTCAAGCGAGCAAATGCTCATGGTTGAAAGAGTGTAGGGAACACCAAATTCTTCCGCTGCTTGGGCGGCCAGAATTTCGCCGTCTGCGTGTTGCATGCCCGTTGATCCAGTTGGAGCGATGGCGACTGGCATAGAGAAATCTTGGCCGATCATCTTGGTCTTAAGCGTGCGATTGCTCATATTGACAGCGACACGCTGGCGCAATTTGATGTTGCCAAAGTCTGCCTCGTTTGCAGCGTATGTGCTTTGCGTGAAAGAACCGCTGTCCGCATAATCAAAGAACATTTTTGGCACACGCCGCTGAGCGAGTTTTTTTAGATCATTGACTTCAAGAATTTTCATTCACCAAACTCCAAGTGTTAGAGTTGAGCCTATAAAGCTTAATATCAGAGGGCAAGCAGACCAAACGTGTTTGTGCGTTCCCGTCCAAAGAAAAGTCGTCGGTGTCGAAAGGTTAAAGCCGAATAAATTGATTTCAGCATTCTGTTAACCTCAAATCTTTTTAGTTGTTCAAAACAACCAAATGTAACCATTGGTAAATTCGTTATCTCGCATTGTAAGTTTGAATAATTGTAACGCTAAAGATGTTTTGGCGGTCAAGTTGTGTGGAGACGGCGTGCAGTCAGCACTTGAAATAAGCAAGACCAAATCTCAGACCAAGATACTGTTGGTTGGGGACGACATGCGCTCATTTTTGGCTTGCGCCCGTTCGTACGGTCGCCAAGGTTTTGAAGTTCACGCAGCGCCGTTCAATTGGGCCGCACCTGCGCTTTTTTCAAAATATGTACAACAGGTTCACAAATTGCCAAGGCAAGGATTGGACGTGAATTTGTGGGTTACTGCAGTTCGTGATTTGCAGGCCGTTGAACATTTTGACCTTATTGTACCATGTGATGAACGCGCGCTCTTGCCTTTATGCGCCGTGCCAACAAATCAACGTAACTTCAGGTTGGCTGATCCTGGCCCCCGCGCACTCGAAATGCTGTTTGACAAAGCCCGCACCAGAGAGCTGGCACATCAACTAGGCGTTCCAATTGCTAAAGGCGAAACTATTGATCAAAACAGCGACGCGAAGGCTTTAGTTGAGAAATACGGGCTGCCGTTGATGTTGAAGGCTCGCAGTTCTTATTCAATTGAGGAACTTGAAACGCGCGGACAGGTTTATGTGGTCCCAAGTCAGGATGAGCTTGCTTTTCGTTTGGATTGTTTGCCCAGTGCGGGCCAGTATTTGCTTGAAAGTTTTTTTCCTGCGGCCGGTGCTGCTGATGGCGTGGGCTTATCTGTTGCCGCTCGGAAAGGCAAAATACTGAGTGCATTTCAACATCGTCGGTTGGTGGAAAAACCAGGTGGGGGCAGCAGCTCGGTACGTATCAGCGAGCCGATTGATGCTGGCATGTATGATGCTGTTGAAAAAATGTGCGCGGCGACCAAATTAAACGGTATCGCGATGTTTGAATTTCGACAGTCCGTGACCACAGGTGAATGGGTCTTGCTTGAGGTAAATGCTCGCCCTTGGGGGTCTATGCCCTTGCCATTGGCGCTCGGGATTGATTTTCCGATGATGTTCGCAGACATCCATTTGGATGTTAAGCGGGCATACGCTACCGATTACAAATCTGGCGTTGTTGGGAAAAACTTAGTTTTGACTTTGTTGCATAAGCTTCAGGGGCGGGGACGTGCAAATGTTGGCGTTATCGTCTCCGCTTTGAACGAAACGATAATTCACTCTGTGAATTGCATCCGGGCAAAGGAAGTATCGGATAGTTTTGTTTTCGACGATCTGAAACCGGCAATATTTGAGTTTTCGGCTTTGTTGCGGCGTGGTTTCGATCGGATTTTGTGGCAAAGGAAAGGCCGTCCTGAACACCGACATGGTGTCGTTGTGCCTCAGACAATGGCACAAAGCTCCTCAGTTGATATTCCTAAAGACAGGAAACAGGCTAGCTAGCCTAGTTTAAGGTTGGGCGATTAGCGTGAGCGTTATTTCCAAATTGCGGCAAAAACTTACAGGCAATACCTCTACTGGGTTAGCAACATTGTTTGTGCGCGTGTTTGGTGCAGGGATCGGATTTCTTTCTCACTTGTTGTTGGCGCGACTTCTCGAACCAACAGAGTATGGTGTCTATGTTTTTGCTTGGACCATTGTTGTCCTGTTGGGCACATTCTCAGGTATAGGTTTGCCAGTTGCGGCGACGAAATTTGTCGCAACCTATGTTGATCAAAACAAAACCGCTGAGTTGGGCCGGTTTTCACGGTTCAGTGTTTTTGTTGCGGTTTTTGTGACTGGTCTGGCGGTCGCCGGTATTTTGCTGTCTTTGCAGATCTTGCCCAATACACTTGTTGAGGCAATATATCGGCCTGCATTGTTTGTGGGCGCGTTTTGTGTGCCCTTGTTCACCCTCACAGAAATTGGCAAGGGCTTGGCCCGTGGGTTAGGGCGCAATGTTATCGCATATGCACCTGGCTTCTTGTGGCGCCCGATCTTACTGGGCACTGGGGTTGTGGCATTGTATGTTTTTGGCGTTGATCTGTCTTCGGGCAGCGTCATGCTTATTTGCTTGATTGTTCTGCTGCTTGCTTTGATTTGGCAGTTTTGGTACTTGCGCGGGCTTTTTGTAGGCAAATCACAAGGCAAGTCGACCCCAGGCATACGTCGCGAGTGGTTGTACACGGCGATACCGCTGACCACCATGGAAGCCTATAATATCCTGCTCGCCAATACAGACATTCTCGTTTTGAAGTTTTTTGTCACGCCCGATCAGTTGGCTTTTTACTTCGTAGCCACAAAAATTGCTGCGCTTTTGAGTTTCATAACGTTTGCAGTCAGTGCAACCGCGGGCAAACCTATCGCAGCGGCTTACGCCAAGGGCGACAACGCAGAAGTGCAACGCCTGATGCGCCAGTTCACGGCATTGGCGTTTTGGCCGACACTAATTGGTTTTGTTGGTTTGATGTTTGTTGGTGCGTATTTGTTGGTGCTATTTGGCGATGTTTATGCAGTCGCATATCAACCGCTGCTGATCTTGACCTTTGGCCTTTTAGCTCAAAGCTATACGGCGGTGACCAAATTTGGCTTGGCCATGACCGGTGGGCAACGTGGGTTGTCGATTGTGTTGATTGTTTCTCTGGTGTGCAACGTCTTGTTTAACCTTGCGCTTGTACCAATTTATGGCATCTATGGCGCAGCTTTCGCGACGCTGGCGACCACATTGTTTTCTGTGATCGGTCTGTTGGTGCTAACGAAGAGACGTTTAGGCTTTTGGGCCGTCGCGGGACGACCCACACTCAATTTGGCTTCCTAATTCGGCGATTAGCGCCGTGTTGCCGCAAACAAGGCGATTGCGGCCGCATTGGAGACGTTGAGGGACTTGATAGGCCCCGGCATATCCAAGCGCACCATCTTGTCGCATAATTCGCGTGTGCGTTGCCGCAAGCCCTTTCCTTCAGCACCCAGCACAATGGCCAGCTTGTCGGCATTGCCGCCCGCTTGCAGCTCTTCAGGGGCTTCTGAATCAAATCCAAGGCAGGTGAAGCCCATGTTTTTGAGCTCTTGAATGGCGTTGCCTAAGTTTTTCACCTCAATCATGGGCGTCCAATCAAGTGCGCCAGAGGCGGATTTAGCCAATACACCTGATTCTTGTGGGCTAAAGCGGGCAGGGGTGACCACCGCATCTGCGCCGAATGCACAAGCGGAGCGCAAAATCGCGCCTACATTGTGTGGATCGGTGATTTGGTCCAGCACAAGCAATAGCTTTGCATCTTCCAAGCCAGAAAACGACTGGCGATCGATCGGCTTGCAATGCAATGCAGCGCCTTGGTGCACCGCGTCTTTGCCCAGCATTTCATCAAGGCGTTTCGGCGTTGTATCCTTCACCTTTACATTGATGATTGCGCCTTCTTCTTCAAGGCGGCGGATCGCGTTTGGCGTGGCGTAAAGGGTGTGCTTTTCGCGCGCATCATTGGCCAGCGCAGCTTGAACGGGGTGCAGTCCATAAACATAGAACTGACCTGCTTCAATTGCATTGAGCTTTGGTTTTCGGCGCGGCTGAAATCTCGATTTATCTTTCATAATGTGCTCGGTAGCGTGAAAGTGGGGACAGGTCCAGCATATTTAGATATTTCGTTCATGGCCAAAAGCGCCAGAAACTGGGGCGAACAAGAAAAGGTTCATCAAAACAACATATTTGGTGTTGACAGATTGCGTCATGGTGACCATAAACCGCGCGTTGGTTGCTTTCATTTCATGAAGGAAACTGACAAGACTCGGTCCCGAGTTGCATTGAATAAATGTGGAGGGGTGGGTGAGTGGTTAATACCACCAGACTGTAAATCTGGCGCCTTAGGCTACACTGGTTCGAATCCAGTCCCCTCCACCATTCATGTAACATTGGTCGACCGAACCGGATGCGGGTATAGCACAATGGTAGTGCAGCAGCCTTCCAAGCTGAATATGCGAGTTCGATTCTCGCTACCCGCTCCATTTACCTTTTTCAATATGTTTAAATTTCACAAGTGATCGCCTAGATTTCGTACAGTTTTCTTTGGCGGCTGGTGTGCGTTTGACCCTTTCATTCATTTGTGAACTAATGACTTTTGCGCCAATTGCTGGTGCAAGGCTGTGATTTGCTTCGCATTTTGGAAGTAGAAACGCGTTACTTGTGTGTTTTTGGGAGCGTACTTTAAGTGTTGGAACATGATCGTCACGCAGCCCTTGAAGTTATGGACCGTATTCTGTCCATTTCCACAAAACTCACTAAATCTGAACGGCTGGCACTTGTTAGCCATCCGAGTGCTACTGAGAATTGCGAAGAAGAAGTGGGGCTGCATTTGCGGAACGATGGAACTTTTAGCCAAGCGGCTTCGGCGCAAGGCAAATATGGGGAGAATTTTGTTTCAGACTATGCAATTGCCGCATGTTTTTTTGCGCGATTTGACGAATCCATCACGCCCGCAGAACTTGATTTGTTGAAAAACCTGTTGTGTGGCGCCAGTTTGCGTCGAGCAAGCCAAGACGACGGTCGATCCTATCAAACGAAACGCAACCAATTGGCCGCTTTGCGCTCGAAAGCGCAAGTTAGTTCACAGGCCGAGCTTTTGCAGATTGTTTCTGTCTTGCTGACGAGTTTGGTGAATTCAGGACAAGACAGCGCTGAAGATCCTGTGTCGCGTCTCAAGTCACTGCTTGATCAATATTATCAACCCCACGCCCGATTGCACCGTACAACATTCGAAAGCGGGCGAGAGCTATTGGTTGCGGACTTAGGACCGCTGGATGGGCTGCCTTGTTTTTTGATGCACCCAAGTGTCGAGCCTCTGGTGCCATTGCCCAATCGGGCGGATTTCTTAGAAAGTGCGAACATTCGTGTACTCATCCCACTACGTCCAGGTTTTTTTGGCCGACCATTGGATAAGACACATCCAGAGATGTCGTTAAGCGATTTTGTGGATGATTGTTTTATGTTTTTGACCTCTTTTGGTCTAACAAGTTTGCCTATTGTCTCGATTACAGCTGGTGGAATGTCAGCGATGTTGTTGGCCGACCGGCTAGGTGAAAGCTGCGAGCAGCTTTTAATGTGCTCTCCGCAATATTTTGCGCGTTCACCTCGACCCGCAAAATCATCATATTCCGGGCATTGGGCGCAGTTGATTGGCCGCTTTCAGTGGCTTTTGTTTCCTGTATTTAACACGCTTG
Source organism: Maritalea porphyrae (assembly GCF_027213965.1). GTDB lineage: Bacteria > Pseudomonadota > Alphaproteobacteria > Rhizobiales > Devosiaceae > Maritalea > Maritalea porphyrae_A. The sequence goes on from NZ_JAPWGX010000003.1 coordinate 363,111, forward strand.
CTCCGCTGTTGTTAAATGAGGAATTCGCGCGAAAAATTTGGTTGAAGACTTATGAGAACAGTCCGGACGACATCAAGCATGTATTGTCGATTGTTAGGTCAGATTGGGCACCAGACTTTGCACGTGCAATGATCGATTGCAATTTAGGCGGCGTGGAAGCCGATTTGCTTGTGATGGCAGGCGATTGGGTGGACAGCCTTGGGGCGCTGAAGTGTCGGACAATGGTGTATTATGGAGAGACTGACCCATTCTCTGACCATGAATACACAAAAGGCCGCCTTGAAGCTGTAGGTGTTGAGGTTAGAATTGTGCCAGGATTTGGCCAAAATTCATTTCTCAACCGACCCGATGTCTTGTTCGACCACTTGGCGGGTCATTCGCCAATTGTTTAGTCAATACAGTTGGCCCGGATCGAGTAATTGGTGGGGAAGGCAAATGCCACCCCGCACCAGTTTTCATATGAATTGCGATTAGCGTTTGAATGTTAAAACGGTGTTGGAGCCGAATTTGGTTTTGGCGAACCCTTTGCTACGTTTCGCATTCTCTTCAGTTGAACAGGGGGCGTCTTTGTCTACTGGCTTTTTGTCACAAGTGGTTGTCGTGCCTCCATGTGAACAGCTGTAGGTCTTTTTCCCATTTTTGGTTTTACCTCCGTCCAACATGCAGTTTTCGAACAATTGACCGTTATCAAAGGTGATTTCTGGTGGTTCGTTGTCCGCTGCCTGCGCAATTGAGCCTGCAGACATAGAAAGTGCGAAGCCTAAAACGATGGCTAAGAGTGTGTTTTTGATGTTCATGATAAATCCCCAATATGGTGTGTGGTTGTTGATGTGAACAACTCTAGCGCCGCGGTTGTGACTGGTTCTCGAACGGGCTGTTCATGTTGAGTTCATTGGGGGCAAGGGGATGTTTTGAAAGCGTTGCCCACTCTTAACCTATTAAAAACCATGCCAATTAGCGCCGCATTCAACTCTGCTTGCTACTTTGGAGGTCTGTAGTTCGGGGAACTTTTGTATGGCTGCTCCACAGCGCGGTTTCAAATTCAATCTAGCCATAGGCATCTATGTGCTTTGTGCCGCCATTGTGGTTGGGTTTGCTGGTTCTAATTTTTACGTTTTGAATGCCGCAGGTGATGTCGCCAATCAAGTTCAGTTCAATGCTGAAGCCAATCTTGTTTCAAAAGAAGTGAAGCTTCAGCTGCAAGGGTTGGCGAGCGATCAAGCAGAGATTTCTTTTTTGGACGAAACTGTGTTCGAGCTTTATCGGCGCGAAATTGACCTTGAGTATGTGCAAGAAGAAATAGCTGAGGACAGTTGGCTTGAGCATGAGTTTGAGCACGTCATCATCGTTGACGAGCAAGGCAATCCACAAATAACGATTTTTAGGGACCAGTTGATGGAGCCCAGAGATGGCCTAGAGAATATCGTTGCAAATTTTGATTTGATTCAACGCGCGCGTACAAAATATTTTGCAAATCGCAAAGTGCGCGGAAAAGGATTTGTGCCGATTGGTGACCCGGTTTGGTCAAATAATGCGATTTATGCTGCCGATTATCGCATGGTTGAAGGGCAGCTTGGCATGGCCGTTGCTCAGGCAATCGTGCCTGACATTTTGGAGGTTTTACCAGATGGGAACCCCAAGATTCTTTTCATTTTCCGCCCGCTAAACAAATTCGCATTTGGCCAGGTTAGAGAGCAATTGGGGCTTTCACGTTTTTCCATTGTGGCGCAAAAAGATGCAAACCCTGAATTAGATCAGATGGTTATTGGCGGTGTCGGAAGTGCAAAAATCGCTGCGGTCTGGGAGGCTACTAAACCTTCCGCTCACATTTGGGAGAAAGCCTTGCCGTTTCTGGCTGGCCTGTTGGCTCTAATCACGGTTGGGCTTGGGTTCATTGGGTACCGCTATAGCAAGATCGTCACTCGCATTCAGGTCAGCGAAGAGCGCAATCGCTTCATGGCTGAACATGATGCTCTTACTGGTTTGCCAAACCGTCTGCAGTTTGACAATGAGTTGGACAATATCATCGCTAAAGCCGAATTGAACCGATGTGCAATCATCTGCACGGATTTGGACAAATTCAAAGACGTCAATGACACTTATGGTCACCAAGCAGGTGACGCTGTTATCAAAACGGTTGCTCAGCGCATCGCAAACGTTGTCGGCGATAAAGGAATGGCAGCACGGGTTGGTGGCGATGAGTTCATCATCTTGCTGCGCGATGGGTTGGATGAAGAAAGCGTCATGATGTTGTGCGACAACATCATCGAGACGGTGTGCGAAGAAGTGGTGTTTGACAACGGTTCAGCAGAAGTTGGCGCGAGTATTGGTGTGGCCTGGTGGCCTGACGATGCGCTTACAGCGAAGTCTGTGATCCGCAGTGCTGATCAGGCGCTTTATCGTGCTAAAGAGCTTGGGCGCGGCCAAACGGTGCGGGCGCTGGCGCCCAATGAGACGCCCGAGCGTCGCCACAACACCGATCGTCGTAAGTCTATCTAAGGTTTGAACCGATTGGCGATGCCACGCATTGCGTTTGCATATGCGGTGACATCAATGCCCACAGCAACAAATGATGCACCTAAGTCCAAACATTTATTGGCAAATACCTCGTCGAGCGTCAATATGCCAGCAGCCTTGTTAGACGCTGCGATTTTGGAAATGGCATCCGTAATTGCTCTAACGACGACATCTTCCTTGGGTTTGCCCAAATAACCCATGTCTGCTGCCAAATCTGCGGGGCCGATAAAGACACCATCGATACCATCGACCTCAAGAATTTTGTCAAGTGAATCAAGTCCAGCCTGGCTTTCTATTTGAATTAAAAGGCAAATTTCTTCACCTGCTGTGGTAAGGTAGTCTGGAATGCCGCCAAAATTTGAAGCGCGGGCGAGGGATGCGCCGACGCCGCGCACGCCTTTTGGGGGATAGTGGCAGGCGGCAACCAGCTCTTTTGCTTGCTTTGCGCTTTCAACCATGGGGATAAGAATTGTCTGCGCTCCAGCGTCTAAATATTGTTTGATCATCCATGTTTCGCCGATTGGCAATCTGACGGCTGGGGACGAATTGGATTTTTCGATCACCTGCACTTGTTTAAGGATGGATCGTAGGTCGTTGGGCGCGTGTTCTCCATCGACTAAAAGCCAATCAAATCCGGCACTTGCGGCGATTTCCGCGCAATATGAATCGGCAAGCCCGAGCCAGCAGCCAATTTGTTTGTCCCCGTTTTTGAGGGCTTGTTTGAACTTGTTTTTTGGAGCTGGCATAGGTTTGATCCTGAAAGTTAGAAGGTGCAGCTGACGTGTCCAAAGGGGCCGAAATCGGCATATATATGGTCGCCAAACTCGGTTTCCACCGGGCGAATAAATGAGCCGGAAAGGACCACGTCACCCGCGCTAATCGATTGATTATACTGGGCTAAACGATTGGCGAGCCATACGATCCCCATGACTGGATCATTAAGAACGCCCGCGCCTAGGCCTGTTTCTTCAACCTCGTCGTTGTTGGTGACGATTGCCCCAACCCAACGTAAGTCAAAGGCGTTTATTTGATGTTTTTGGGTGCCCAAGACTATCCCCGCGTTGGCGGCATTGTCGGCGATGGTGTCAAAGATTTTGCGGCTTATCCCCGTTTTGGCATCCTGACGAACGATACGTGTGTCCAGGATTTCCAGCGATGGGCAGACATAGTCTGTGGCCGCAATCACCTGCTCGCGGGTGATGTTTGGCCCGGAAACCGGGGCTTTCATCACAAAGGCAATCTCTGCTTCGATTCGTGGTTGAATGAAGCGGTCGCGCGGAATTTGGCTGCCGTTTTCAAAAAACATATCCTCAAACAATATGCCGCTATCTGGAATGTCGATGCCCAATGCGGATTGCATGGCTTTTGAGGTGAGGCCAATTTTCCAACCATGCTGTTTGCCGCCATTTTTACGCTTTTTATCCACGTATGCAGATTGGATCGCGTAGGCGTCGTCCATGGTCATTTGTGGATTGGCCAGTGAAATCAATTCCATTTGCTGGCGGGATTTTTCCGCTTCAAACAAGGCATTAGCTGCAATTTGGATTTGATCGGGGGTCATTGCTCGTCCTCAATGCCATTGATCAGGGTGCCAATGCCAGACACTTCAACCTCCACTTTGTCCCCGGGCTGCAAGAACTGTGGCGGATCGAGCCGCGCGCCTGCACCTGTGGGGGTGCCGGTGACAATGATATCCCCGGGTTCAAGGGTGGTGAATGTGGAGATATATTCGATCTGTTTGCGGATCGGGAACAACATGCGTGATGTGTTGTCTTTTTGGCGGACTTCGTCATTTACGCGGGTGACAATGTCTGCGTTTTCAATCTGTTGCGGATCGCTATAGGGCACAAGCCATGGTCCCATCGCGCCTGAATTGTCAAAGTTCTTGCCTTGGGTCACATTGAATTTTGCGTGGCGCACCCAGTCCCGAATTGTGCCTTCGTTACAAATAGTTAGGGCTGCGATGTGATCTAACGATTCCGCTTGGCTGATGTGCCGACCGCCCTTGCCAATGACAATGGCAATCTCACCCTCATAGTCGAGTTGATGGGAGGCTTTGGGGCGGATCAGGGGCGAGTTATGCCCGGTAAATGAGCTTGGGAATCGCACAAACAGGGACATATTAGGCGGGGCATCTTGGCCATCCTTATATTCTTCGTTGCGGGCCGGAAAGTTGACGCCAACGCAAATAATTTTGCCCGGATTTGGCAGTGGAATGTCCAGTTTTGCGTCGGCAATGTCCCGCGAGTGTCCCAGTTTTTGTGCCAGCTCAAGTGCCTGATTTTGGGCGTTTGCGTGGAACACGTCTCGCAATGTCCCAAACTGTGTCATTTGAGGGGATAAATCTGTGATGTTTTGTCCATCTGTTGCACCCCACATGGGGGTGCCATTGATGGTGTAGGAGACAAATCTATTCATCATAATTGCGCTGCCATTTGAGTGATCACATCATAGGCGAAATCAGCATCTGCCTGTTCCATATCGAATGAACCACATTGGAAGCGAATGACGAATTTTCCATCGATCTTTGTTTGGGTGAGGTAGATGCGTCCATCATTATTGATGTTGGTGAGAAGGCGCAGATTGAGCTCGTCCAAATCGTTGACGCCTTTAGGTGCATAGCGAAAGCTAAACAGCGACAACATGGGTTCGGTGACAATTTCAAAGTCCGGTGCCTGCGATAGTTTGTTGTATAGCCCTTCAGACCATGCAACGTGATTGCGGATCATTTGGCGCAAGCCTTCAAGGCCATGAGCGCGCAGTAAGAACCAGATTTTTAAAGCGCGAAAGCGTCGGCCCAAAGGCACTGACCATTCAGAATAATTTATGATGCCATCGGTGCCGTGGGTTTTTAGGTATTCTGGTTTGATTGCTAATGTGCTGACCAATGCGTCTGGGTCTGCAATGAAATGTGCCGAGCAATCAAATTGCGCGCCAAGCCATTTATGTGGGTTGAACACGATGCTGTCTGCGCCTTCAACGCCTGTCCAGAAATGGCGAAACTCGGGGCAGATCATTGCTGCGCCAGCCCAAGCCGCATCGATGTGCGAATAAAGGTTTTCCGCTTTGGAAACCGCAACAACTTCGGCAATATTGTCAGTAGAGCCAACCGACGTGCCGCCCACACTAGCTATGATGCCAGCGGGGATGAACCCGGCTTCGCGATCAGCCTTGATGGTTTTTTTAAGTGCTTCAATATCCATGCCGCGCAGTTTGCCCTTGTGCGGAATGCGCACCAAGTTTTCTTCACCAATGCCCGCAACCCAAATGGCGCGATCGATCGAAGTGTGGACTTGATCCGAACAGTAAATGCGCAACTGCTTGTGGGCGGCAAGACCGTCCACGTTGCCACGCCAATTTAATGCCCGTTCGCGCATGGTCAAAACTGCAGCCAAGGTGGCTGACGACGCGCTGTCTTGTATAACGCCAGTGAAGCCATCAGGTAGGCCGATGGCTTGGCGTAGCCAATCCAAAACCTTGGTTTCTAGTTCGGTCGCCGCAGGTGAGGTTTGCCACAACATACATTGGGCCGCGATCGAATTGACCAACATTTCAGCCAGAACAGAGGCAGGAGCGGCATTCGCTGGAAAATAGGCAAAGAAGCGCGGGTGCTGCCAATGGGTGATGCCGGGCATCAGTTTGGCTTCAAAATCAGCGAAAATGGCTTCCATATCTTCGCCCATTTCAGGCGGTGTGTCGGGCAGTTGGGCGATGATTTCGCCCGGTTTGGTTTGAGCGCGCACGGGGCGGTCGCGCAAGTTCTCACGATAATCTGCGCCCCAGTCCACAAATCGTTTGCCCCAATGGCGAAAATTCTTCCAGTCCATAAATGCCCCTATGGTGCAATGATTGGTGATGCTGCAAGATCTGACATGGTCGGTTCCACATTTTCAAAAGTGCTGCCATGTTCAAACCAGCTGCGTGGTGCAGGTGCACCCCAAAGTGTTTGGCGTTGCGGGTCTTTTAGGTCCCATTTGATGGGTTCAAGATCTGGATCAACCGTTTGATAGTCTGAACAATAGATCTCGATCCGGTGACCGTCGGGATCCAAAATGTACAAGAAGAATGCATTGGAAATGCCGTGGCGACCCGGACCGCGTTCAATGTTGGCCACATAGCCAGTGGTGGACATTAAATCCAAGAGATCAATGATATTGAGCGGATTTGGCACCCAAAATGCGGTGTGGTGAAGGCGAGGACCAAGGCCGTTGGTGAATGCCATATCATGCACGCCGCCTTTGCGGTGCATCCATGCGGCCCAAAGGCGTTTGCTCTCATCGTCTTCAGTATATTCGGTGGTGCGGAAACCAAAGTCTGCATAAAAGGCGACGCTTTCATCAACGTCTTGGGAGAAGACATTGAAATGGTCAATGCGCAGCGGTTTGACGCCATTGTAGAGCTTATATTTCTGGTGGATGGGCTCAAGACGATCCATTTTGAAATAGAACTCAAGTGGAATGCCGTGGCAGTCTGATGTGCGCAGGGTGCGGCCTTGGTAGGGGCGTTCTATCCATGCTGTCGGGCGGCCCTTTGATTGGAAATAAGCTTCGGCCTTATCCAATTCAGGTTCATCATAAACCTTGAAGCCCAAAACGTTGGCCTGTGCTTTTTCGCCTTTTTTCAGGATGATGCAATGGTGGCCGCGTTCTTCCATGGCGCGAAGATAGATTTCGTTATCATCTTCGTGGGTGATTTGCAGGCCCAGTGTATCCACATAAAAGGCGCGGCTGGCGACCAAATTGGTGACCACAAACTCAACATGGCTAAGGCGCAGTACGTTAAATGGCGGGTACAGATTATGCTCTGGTAATGGCATGATATTTCCTCAAGTGTTCGCGCGCATGTCTGATCTCATGCTCGCAGAATTAAACGCGATCATCCACCTAGTTTTGGGATTTTATGTTCAGTTGTCGCAAAGGCGATGTTTTTGGTTTCCATATAGAAGTCAAATGACCAATCGCCGCCATCGCGGCCAATGCCCGATGATTTGACGCCACCAAAAGGCGAGGGCAAATGGCGTGAGTTCTCTGAATTAACCCAAACCATGCCTGCTTGTAATTGATCGGAAACACGGAAGGCGCGGTTGACATCATTTGTCCAAACATATCCGGCAAGGCCGTAGTCGATATCGTTGGCAATTTCTAAGGCATCTGCTTCATCAGCAAAGGGAATGGCGGTGAGCACAGGGCCAAAAATCTCTTCTTGAGCAATCCGCATCTTATTGTTGGCATTGGTGAAAAGGGTTGGCTTGACATAGCAACCGCCGCCCGGACCAGCAAATTTTTCGCCGCCCAACGCAATTGTTGCGCCATCTTGCTTGGCGATTTGAAAATATTCGAGCACTTTCTTTTCATGCACAGGGTGGATCAGGGGGCCAACGGTGGTTTCTGGGTCTAGTGGGTGGCCTACTTTGATCTGACTCGCCTTCTTAGCGATTTTGGCCGTGAACTCATTGTAGATCGATTGTTCAACCAAAAGCCTAGAAGAAGATGTGCAGCGTTCGCCATTGAGCGAATAGATCATGAAAACTGCAGCTTCTGCTGCACGGTCCAAATCCGCGTCGGCGAAAACAATCACTGGGTTTTTGCCGCCAAGTTCAAAGTGGACCCGTTTTAGGGTTGGTGCCCCCTGAGCCATAATCATAGAACCAGTGCGGCTTTCGCCAACAAATCCAATGGCTTTGATCAATTTGTGTTCGGTCAGGGCTTTGCCAGCGTCTTCGCCCAATCCGTTGACAAGATTCCAAACGCCTTTGGGTAAGCCCGCTTCTTCAGCGATCTCCACAAGCAAACGTGCGGTTAGCGGCGAAAACTCGGCGGGTTTGTGCACAATAGTACAACCGGCGGCGAGGGCGGGAGCAATTTTCCATGTGGACAACATGAAAGGTGTGTTCCACGGGGTGATGACCCCAACCGGACCGATGGCATGGCGCGTGGTCATATTGACCTGACCCGCATTGCGCAGAGACTGTCCGTCCTGCGCTGTGGGCGCGCGATCAGCGAAAAAGCGGAAATTATCGGCACCGCGTAATGCCGCTTTGGACATGAAACGCATGGATTGGCCTGTGTCCATACTTTCGATCAGCGCTATTTCTTCGGCACGGGCTACAATGCCGTCAGCTATGGCGTGTAGAATGGTTCTGCGCTGCGTGCCGGGCATGGTGGACCAGCTTTTAAAAGCTGCGTGTGCGGCCTTTGCGGCACGGTCAATATCTTCAGATTTGCCGTGAGCTACGTCACATAGTTTTGAAAGATCAACAGGGGTGATGCTTTCAAACGTTGTGCCATCGGCTGCGGGGACGGCTTCACCATTGATATAATTGGTTACGCCGTCTCGCCGGAACCGTTCTAGATAGCTATTTGCTTTTTCAACATTGGATTGAAAACTGGCCATAGTTGGGGTCCTAATTCTAGCTGTTCGACTTGAGGCGAGGATGGATGGTGTTCACTTTCCAGCTCAGGTCTGGATCAATTTCGATGATTTCGAGGGACAATGCGAAATGTGGTTCAGCCAACAGGTCTTGGCAGATTTCGCTGACTTGATCGATCAGGGCTTGGCCGAAGTTGCGTTTTTGGTCTTGAGTCCGACCTGCGCCAATGCGTAAGACCAAATCGATGAATGCGTTTTGTGGGTGTTGGTCTGCAATAGAGTATGCAGCCGCCGGATATGCGCGCACCCGCACACCGCCTTTAGGGAACATGTCAGAAGCGCAGATTGTATCGCCCAACTGATCGCACAGTTGTTTCATATCAATGCGGGGCTCGATATTCTCTGAATATTGGATCACTAGATGTGGCATATTCGCTCCTAACAATTAACATGTTAAGTAATATGCCTAGTATTGTCAATATGCGCTGAAGGTATGTTTTCTTGCATTTTTGGCGGTTTTGGGCGAATTCTAAAAAATGAACGGTGAGAATCAAAACATGACTGCTGAGCAACTATTGGAAAAAACCAACCGGTCACTCCCCATTGTTTTGTTGCGAGCCCGAGAGTCGGTTATGGCGCATTTTCGGCCCATGTTGGCGGCGCACGGGTTAACGGAGCAGCAATGGCGCGTGTTACGTGTTTTGAGTGAAGCGGGCGAATTGGATGCCAGCCATTTGGCACATCACGCCTGTATTCTGCCGCCAAGTTTAACGAGGATGCTCAAAACGCTTGAAGGAAATGGGTGGATTGTGGGTCGTCGTGACAAGAACGACGGTCGACGGATGCTGTTTAGTGCTACCGAAGAAGGTTTGCGCTTCATTGCAACAGTGTCGCCAAAAGGCGCTGCTATTTACGAAGAAATTGTGGATGCATTCGGCGAAGACAAATTGCGTCAGTTGGTTGATCTGCTCGATGAGTTGCAAACCAAAGTAAATGGCGCCGCAAAGTAGCGACGCTTTTGTTTTTACGCGTTTGCAGCGGCGGTTAGGCCTTTGTCCAATGCACTCATCATTCTTGTGACATCGTTGGACGTGATGATCAGGGGGGGTGACAGAATGATATTGTTGCCAGAAACCCGAATAGTGACCCCGTCAGCATAAGCTCCTTCAAATGCGGCTGCCATGGCGGCTTTTGAAGCTGGGACTTTCGTTTCTCGGTCCGCTACCAATTCAATTGCGGCCATCAGCCCTATGCCACGGGTGTCACCAGCGATAGGATGCTTTTCTTTGAGTTGGGCAAGCCCCGCTTGTAGTTCTACGCCGCGCTCTTTAGCATTTCCCCAAACACGTGCCTTTTTGGTTTCTGCCAACGTCGCCAACGCAGCCGCACAACCTACCGGATGGGCTGAATAGGTGTAGCCGTGGCCAATATTGCCGGTTGCGTCTTTGTTGGCTTCAAAAGCTTCTGCGACTTTTTCGCCGATCATGGCGGCACCGAAAGGGAAATATGAGTTGGTGACCGCCTTGGCGGTACACATCATATCCGGAGCAACTCCCCAAAGGCGTGAGCCGTGCATGGCGCCGGTGCGTCCAAAGGCTGTGATTACCTCGTCAGCGATTAGCAAGATGCCATGTTTGTCGCACACTTCGCGCACCATCGGCATGAATGTTTCGTGTGGTACGATAACACCGCCAGCGCCCAGAACTGGTTCCATGATCATTGCAGCGATTGTGTTTGCGCCCTGAAAGGCAATTTCTTCTTCGAACAGGGCAATGATGCGATTGGCAATTTTTTGCGGGTTAGCGGTGTTGAACGGGTTGCGATATGTCCAGGGGGCTGGCAGTTGGAAGCAGCCGGGCAATAATGGTTCGTAGTTACGGCGGAAATTGGCGTTGCCATTGACCGACGCGCCACCAAAATGAGTGCCGTGATAGCCTTTTTTGAGGCTGATGAATTTTGTACGTTCGCCTTCGCCGCGAACTTTGTGATATTGGCGGGCTAGACGCAGGCAGGTTTCAACTGAGTCAGAGCCGCCAGAGGTGAAAAATGAGCGCACCATTTTTTCGGGTTTGAACCATTCACTCAGCTCATAGGAAAGTTCCACCGCCTTGTCGTTGGTGGTGCCCCGGAACGCCGAATAATACGGCAGTTCCATCAGTTGCTCCGTCATTGCCTGTTTAATGCTTTCGACAGAGTAACCCAAATTTGCGTTCCACAATCCGCCCACAGCATCGAGCGTGCGGTGTCCATCGATGTCGATGATTTCAACGCCTTCTGCTCCAGTAATCATGGTGGGAGGATTGGAGCGCATATCGGCAGGGTGCGCCATTGGGTGCCACATATGTTTGGCGTTGTTCTCTTTCAAGAAATTTGAATCGCGCATGGTGGCTCCTTTTACGTATTTGAATTGCTAGTTGGTTTGAACATATTAGGTGATCAGTTTTTGAACGTTGGGATGTACAACACCGCCGATGGCCGTGGTGATGCGCGCGGATGCTGCAGCCACGTGGCGTTTGGTCTTGTTCACCAACTCTTCGGTTTTGCGTGAAATGGGCATGGCGACGGCTATGGCACCGGCGGCGGTGCCATCGGCATTAAAATAAGGCGCAGCGATGCCCGCGACGTCTGATTCAAATCCATGCTCGTTGAGATAGTAGCCGTCATTTTTCGCTTGGCTCACACGATGTCGCAATACTTCTGGGTCTGTTTCAGTTTGATCGGTAAAGCGATTGAGTTGATTGGCTAATGCCTTTTCAATCAAGCTGTTATCGTTAAATGCTAAGAATATGATTCCCGAGGCTGTGGCATGAAAGGGCAATGGTTCTGTGGGATCGATCATCACCACTGTGCCGCGAATGGGTTCTTTGTGCGCAACGGTGATTAGCGCGTTTGGTCCAGCAACGCTTGCGTGCGCCGTTTCATTTGTTGTTTCGCATAACCAATCAACAGTCTGCGTTGCAATTGCGGTGATGGGCGTTGTTGCTTCGCGAATGCGCGCGAGGTGCAAGAAGCCACTGCCCAAGCGATATGACTTGGTGATCTGATTCTGTTCGATGAAGTGATGGTTGCCCAGCGACACAAGAATACGTCGTGTGGTCGCCTTATCCATTTGGGCGAGGCGCGCAAGTTCTGACAGGCCGATCTCGGGTTGAGATGGCGTGAAATAGCTTAGGAGGTGCATCGCTTTGTCGACAGTTTTCATGCCTGTTCAAGTCCAATTCATTCACATGCTAACAAAAATCTTGACTCATATTGTTTCACAATGCAACCATTAATTGCACCGTTGGTGACAATAGTGAACCGATTGTGTTTTTGACGCTGTGAGGGAGGAAACCATGCGCGCATTAATTTCAGTAATCCTTTTGGGGATGGCTTCTGTTTTGGCGATTATTTCGCCAGCGGTTGCTGAATACCCAGAAAAACCCGTTTCATTTGTGGTGCCATTTCCACCAGGTGATTTGGAAGATGTGCTTACGCGCATGATCGCAGAAGAATTTCAAACCATGTACGGCGTGCCCGCCGCTGTGGTGAATAAGCCAGGTGGGGGCGGTGGCCCGTTTCCGGGGGCTGCTGAAGTCGCCGGGGCGCCAGCGGACGGTTATACAATCGGATCATTTGTAGTGGATGTGCCGCTGGTTGGGCCTTATGTGGGTATTCCGGCGCTTAATCCAGACCCCTTTGAGCCAGTTGGTATTTTCCTGACTTATCCATTTGTAATTGCGGCGTCCAAAAATGCGCCGTACCAAAACATGGATGAGTTGGCTGCATATTCGCAGGACAATAAGCTGTTGCTTGGGCATTTCGGATCATTCCTGATCCCAACGCAAGTGACGATGGCGTTGGGTGAGAAGAACGGCACACGTTATTACTCAAACGCTGCATTTGATGCGCTGGATTGTAACACGCTTGCTTCGGGCGATGCAGACGTGATCAACACCACGTTGCAGCTCATTCTGCCTTGTATGGATAAGGTGAACGTGTTGGCAACGGTTACCTCTGAGCGTATTCCATTGGTGCCAGATAGCCCAACGGTTGGGGAACTTGAGCCTTCGCTAAATATTGCTTTGTGGAACGGTCTATTTGTTCACAAGGATACGCCAGCGGACGTGCGCGAGAAAATCGCGGCTGCTGCCAAAAAAGCAATGGCAAGTGAAGCTGCGCAAAAATTGGCTGCGGAAACAGGTGCAGGTGTTTACTGGAAAAACGCTGCAGATTCAGCCGCACAAATTGCAGCTGATGGGGTTGTGGCGGAAGCTATTGCCAAATTTGCCGAATAAATATGCAATATTGGTCGGGGCGGATAGTCCCGACCAATACCATAAAGCGAGATTATTCGGATCATGATCCAGACAAATGAGATTGGCAGTAAATCCAACCAAGCACAGAGGGTCGAGGACTATTTTTCTTCCCCTTACAGTTCTGCGTTGGTGTGGTTTGGTGTTTGTACGTTTTTGGTTGCAGTGTTCTTGGCCAGTCAGCTGGGGACGCAAGCTAAGTTTTTTGACGGCATGCCGATTGAAAAACAGCCCGGACTATGGTCAGCGATCGGCATTGTTGGAATGCTGATTTTTGGATTTTTCCAAATGCTACAATTCTGGTTTCATCGTAATGGGTTGCAGGCCCCAGGCTTTGTGGCCGAAGTGCTGACGTGGCTTCGTGCTGGCGAATATGTGCTGTGGTTCATGGCCTATGTCTATCTGGTGCCCATTGTGGGCTATTTGCCGGTAACCGTTGGGTTTTTGATGTTGATGACATGGCGATTGGGCTACCGAAGCCGTGCGCATTTTGCCTTTGCTGTGCTCACTGGCGTGTTGATCGTCTTGGTCTTTAAAAGCTTCTTGCAGGTCAAAATACCAGGCGGCGTAACCTATGAATATCTTCCCGATGCTGTGCGCAGCTTCTTTATTCTTTATCTCTAGGGGCTGTTTGTGGATCTCCTTTTAACAAGTTTAAGTGCTTTGGCGCGAATTGATGTGGCAATTGCTTTGCTTATCGGTTCTGTGGGTGGGGTGGTGATCGGCGCTATTCCTGGTGTTGGACCCGCCATTGCGATTGCGATCTTGCTACCCGCGACTTTTGCGATGGAGCCAATTGTTGGCCTGACCTTGCTGCTTGGGGTGTATGGATCATCCATGTATGGCGGCGCGATCCCCGCGATTTTGGTCAATACGCCAGGCACAGCGGTGAATGCACTCACCACATATGATGGTTTTCCCATGACCAAGAGAGGAGAGGCAACGCGGGCCTTATCTTTGGCGTTTGGAGCGAGTTTTTGTGGGGCGATCATTTCGATTATCGCGCTCATCAGCCTGTCGCCCGTTTTGGCAGCGGTTGCGCCCATGTTTGGGTCGCGCGAAATTTTTCTGGCCGCCTTGCTGGGTATGGTGTTGGTGGTCGTTACCCATCGCGGACAGGCTTTGGCAGCTGGCGCACTGCTGTGTTTGGGCATTTTCATCAATACGATTGGCTTAGAATCCATTCGCTACACCCAGCGGTTTACCTTTGAGCAGACTTGGCTTGCCTCAGGTATCGACTTGATCGTTGTTGTGTTGGGACTTTTCGCGCTCTCTCAGGCATTTTTGCTTTTGGTTGGTGAAGATGAAGACAATAAGCCACCCGCGCTTGTTGGGCGTTTGTTTGACGGTCTTAAAGAAGTGCTGCGGATGCCGAAAATCGTAATTCCATCAGCCGGCTTTGGCGTAATTATGGGCATGATTCCGGGTGTTGGGGAGTTTTTGGCGCAATTCTTTTCCTATTCATTGGCCCGCAAAACCTCAGGTAACGGTGAGAACTTTGGCAAAGGCGCGCCTGAAGGGTTGGTTGCATCCGAAGCGGCGAACAATGCTGTGCCTGCTGCTGCGATGATCCCCTTGTTGGCGCTTGGCATTCCGGGGGAGGCACTTACTGCCATGATGCTTTCAGTGTTTTATGTTCACAATGTCATTCCCGGTCCACAATTGTTCACAAACGATTTTGATTTTGTGCTCAGCCTTTATTTGGCGCTGATCGCGCTGAATGTTTTGGCATTCGTGTTTTTGTTGGGTGCGACGCGCTGGTTGACCAAAGTTGTGCTTATCCCAAATCGGTTTTTGGGCATGATCATCCTGATTTTGAGTTTTGTTGGTGTTTATTCGCTGCGCAACTCGATGATCGATTGCGCCATTGCAGCTGCATTTGGCATGTTCGGCTTAATGCTCAAGCGTTTGAATTTGCCAATCGTCCCGATCATTCTCGGGATGGTTTTGGGTGGAATTATGGAAGTTAAATTTCGCACGAGCATGGCGCGGGTTGAAAATATATTTGAGTTTATCGAGCGGCCAGTGGCGCAGGTGTTGTTTGGTATCATTGTGATCGTTTTGGTGGCGCACATCTATTCGCTCTTTCGAGCAAAGAAATCTGAGGACGTTTGATTATGATTACTCAAGTTGAGATTGACGGTTTGCGTCGTCAGGCGATTGCGCCGCAGAAGTTGCTGATCAATGGCGAATGGCAGGATGCGTCTGATGGTGGGGTGATTGAGGTAGTTAGCCCAATCGATGGGCAAAAGCTCACCACCATTGCTGCGGCAACCTCTGATGATGTTGATGTCGCGGTGCGCGCGGCGGGTGATGTGTTTGAACGTGGTGACTGGTCTCGCATGGCACCGGCTGGGCGCATGAAGATATTGCACAAGATTGCGGACTTGATTGATCAGAACGCAAAAGAGCTTGCTGTGCTCGGGGTGCGAGACAATGGTACCGAAATCGGAATGGCGCTGAAAGCGGAACCCGGTTCAGCTGCGGGAACATTTCGGTTCTATGCTGAGGCGATCGACAAGGTTTATGGCGAGATCGCGCCGACTGCGGACAATGTGTTGGCGCTGGTGCATCGCGAGCCGGTTGGGGTTGTCGGGGCGATTGTGCCTTGGAATTTCCCTTTAATGATTGGCGCATGGAAAATTGCACCTGCATTAGCGGCAGGGAATTCTGTCGTGTTAAAGCCCTCGGAAGCGGCATCACTAAGTCTGCTTAGGTTGGTGGGATTGTGCATGGAAGCTGGATTGCCAGCGGGCGTGCTAAATGTCATCACCGGCAATGGCGCCGTGGCAGGTGAGGCGATGGGCCTTCATCAAGCCATTGATATCATCACCTTCACAGGGTCTGGTGGTACTGGTCGCCGGTTGATGGATTATGCTGCGCGCTCGAACATGAAACGACTTTACCTCGAGTTGGGCGGTAAATCGCCGAACGTGGTGTTTGCAGACGTCGAAGACATTGACCATGCAGCGAAGGTTTCGGCTGCTGGTATTTTCCGCAATTCGGGTGAAGTGTGTGTTGCTGGTTCGCGCATTTTGGTGGAACGGTCCATCCATGATGCATTTGTTGAGCGGTTGAAAGTACAGGCCGAAAAGCTGATTGTGGGCGACCCGTTGGAGCTGACTAATAGTATCGGTGCTATCACCACTAAGCAGCAGCTAGAAGGCGATCTAGCTTTCGTGGAGCGCGCTATTGCTGAGGGCGCGACTTTGGTTTGTGGGGGGAAGCAACTGCACGCCGAAAAAGGCGGTTATTATATGCAGCCCACGATTTTTACAGATGTTCGACCAGAGATGGATTTGTTCCAAAACGAAGTGTTTGGTCCCGTGGTTGGCGTTACGCCATTTGATAGTGAAGAAGAAGCGATTGCATTGGCGAATGGCACGGACTTTGGCTTGGCCGCCGCCGTTTGGACGTCCAATCTGTCGCGGGCCCACCGGATGGTGCGCAACATCAAATCTGGTGTGGTGCATGTGAACACATATGGCGGTGCGGGCAACAATGTGCCGCTGGCGGGCATGAAGCAATCAGGCAACGGGGCGGACAAATCGCTGCATGCCTTAGAGAAATTTGAAAACCTGAAGACGGCTTGGATTCAATTGTAGGTGGCACTGATGACACAAGACAAAACAATATTGGTGATTGGCACTTATGATACCAAGTCTGATGAATTGGACTATCTAACTAAAGCTATTCAGGGGCAGGGCGGTAAGGTGCTCACTATGGACGTGAGTGTGTTGGGTGATCCGGCGATGCCTACTGACATTTCCAAGCATCAAGTGGCGGAAGCCGCCAATTCTTCCATTGACGAGGCCATCGATAGTGGCGATGAAAACACTGCCATGCAAATTATGGCGCGCGGATCGTCGGCGCTTTGCCAAATGCTGCATAAGGCCGGGCGTATTGATGGCATGATCGCGATGGGCGGGTCTATGGGGACTGATCTTGCGCTGGATTGCGCGCGGGCGTTGCCGCTTGGGGTGCCGAAATACATTATCTCCACCATTGCATTTTCAACTCTGATCCCTGCTGAGCGGTTGGCAACTGATACACAAATGATTTTGTGGGCGGGTGGTCTTTATGGCCTTAATTCGGTTTGCAAAGCTTCGCTGAGCCAAGCGGCGGGTGCCGTTTTGGGCGCTGCGCGTGCGGTGGAAATGCCGACACAAAAAAAGCCAATGGTTGGCATGACCAGTCTTGGTTCGTCGTGCTTGAAATATATGAAAGTGCTCAAACCTGCGCTTGAAGAGCGTGGTTTTGAAGTGGCGATATTTCATGCGACGGGCATGGGCGGTATGGCGTTTGAGAATTTGGCGCGGGAAGGGGCTTTTGCATGTGTGATGGATTTTGCACCGCAAGAAATGGGCAATCATATGATGGGCTCAAGCGTGAATTCGGGACCCAATCGGTTGCGCGGGGCAGCTGCTTCAAAAACGCCCGCTATTATTGCGCCCGGTTGCGTGGATTTGGTGGATTTCCCCGGCTGGCAACCGTTTCCTGATCAGTTCAGCGATCGATCTTTTCATGCTCACAATCGATTGTTGGCGTCGGCGACGTTGAATGCTGAGGAGCGTCGACAAGTTGCGCGCGAGATTGGGGCGAGGGCATCAGAGAGCAAAGCGCCTGTGCACATAATCTCGCCAAAGCAGGGTGTTGAAGAATGGGACAAGCCGGGTGAACCAGCACATGAACCGCAAAGCCATGCGGCCTTTGTTGAAGAATTAGCAAAGTCTGTGCAGCCACCCGTTGGGTTCACCGAACTTGATTGCCACATCAATGATGCTCAGTTTTGCGAAACGGCGCTAGCGATTTTTGATGAGTGGTTGGCCCAAGGCATTGTTGTGCGAAAAGCAAACTAAAAAGCCTGTGCAATGATAATGGGCGAAACTAAATCAGAACTCAATGGGGTGAATGGCTGTAAATCTGCGTTTTGAGCCAAAAATGCTGTAGCTGGATTTTTTGTTGCTTGTTACCTTTGCTTCAAATGAAACAAGGGGTGACATATGCGTCGCGATTACTCTCTGCCACAGGGCACCATTCATCGCATTCAGGTTCAATCTGAAGCGCTAACATCGAACATGCTTGGCGATCATACTCTGCGTGACGTGGACGTCTATGTGCCCCACGGACACGATGGTGTGGGCTTGCCTATCATCGTTGATTTAGCTGGATACACGGGGAGTGGCTTGAGCCGTACCAATTGGCGAGGGTTTGATGAGAATGTGCCGGCACGATTGGACCGTTTGATTGCTAGTGGTGACATGAAGCCCTGCGTTATTGTCTTTCCAGATTGCTTTACCCGACTTGGCGGCAATCAATATATCAACTCTGCGGCCATGGGGAACTGGGCGGACTTTTTGATCAAGGAAATGCTGCCCAAAATCGAAGGTCGATTTGGTTGCGGTGGCGATGGCAAACGTGGCGTTATCGGCAAATCGTCCGGTGGATATGCGGCGATGGTCCACGGCATGCTTTATGCGGATACATGGTCTGCTATTGCTTGCCATTCAGGCGATATGGGGTTTGATGTTGCTTATCTGCCGGATATGCCCAAAGCCTTGCGTGCATTGGCAAAACATGATGGATCAGTCGAGAAGTTTGTGGGGGCAGTTGAAGAAAACCACAACCCAAGTCACGATGACATTCACGCGCTTATGATTTTGGCGATGGGGGCAACCTATGACCCTGATCCGGAAGCCTTTTGTGGGATCAGATTACCCGTTGATCTGCACACTTGCGAACTTGATAAGTCGCGCTGGGCCAAGTGGCTTGAGTGGGACCCGCTGCATATTTTTGATCAGCATATCGAGGACTTGAAAAGCCTCAAAGGCATTTGGCTTGATTGCGGGGATGTCGATCAGTTCAATTTTGTTTATGTGGCGCGTCGGATGCAAAACAAGTTGAATGGAGCGGGAATTGATCATGTGTACGAAGAATTCCCAGATGACCATTTCTCGATTGATTATCGATATGACCGCAGTCTGCCCTATTTGGCTGACAAACTAAGCTAGTTTTATCCGGGTAAAATATTTTACCCGGGTTTTATTGACTCCATAGTTTTACCCCGGTATTACTCTCGCAACAAAACGCGGAGACTATTGTTGTGACTTATTCACCAGATTTGGAATGTGTTGCCTTTGTGGGCCATGAGTTGATCGCCAGCGGTACGTTGGCGGAAGTGGTGCACGAAGTGAAGCGGCACCATGATCAAAACCCAAATGATATGATTTTGGTTTTTGACAACCAGAAATCCAACGTCATTGAGTTGGACCTGCGCGGATCAATGGAAGACGTCTTCGGTCGAATGGCCAGCAAACAGCCGTTGGAAGAAGCCGTTGCGCCACCCAAGCGCCCTGGACGCCCCAAGCTCGGAGTTGTGAGCAAAGAGGTGACTTTGTTGCCGCGCCATTGGGAGTGGCTGCGTGAGCAGCGGGGCGGTGCTTCTGTGACATTGCGCAAGCTGGTAGGTGAGGCGATGCATGTGGCTGACGGCGACAAAGATAAACGTGCAGGGCAGCAGACCGCATACAAACTTATGACGGCAGTAGCCGGAGACTTGCCCAATTACGAAGAGGCCATTCGGGCGCTTTTTGCAGGTGATGCAGAGCAGTTTTTTGCACAAATTGCAGATTGGCCTACCGGGTTGAAAAACCACTTAGCCCAGATTTCAAGAGATGTTTTTTTGCCACCTGCGGGTGCGTGACTATTAAGGAAATGATTCATGACTGAATCTCAAACTGTTGAAAATAATAACTATTTGACCCAACCCATCGGTAAACTGTTTTTGACAACCGCTTTGCCTATTATCATGATCATGGTGGTCAATGGTCTGTTTAATCTTGTTGATGCCTATTTTCTTGGCATCTTTGTTGGCTCCGCTGCTCTGACTGCCGTCACGGTTATGTTTCCGGTGCAAATGCTGATTTATTCGCTGACCACAATGATTTCAAATGGCTTTGCTTCCATTGTTGCGCGACGGCTTGGGGCGAACGACTTGCGGGGAGCGGCCGACAGTTTTGCCGTGGCCATAGTTATGGGGATCGCCGTCAGTGCTGTTTTAATGTTGGTCTTTTTGGTCTTTGGCCATCAATTGGTGGCGTGGGTTACCGATGGTGACCCTGAGTTGACGCGCATGGCATGGACATACATGTCGATCATGATGTTTACCTCGCCACTAATTTTCATCCTCTCTGTTCAATTTGATGCTTTACGCAGCGAAGGGAAGATGGGGTTCATGACACTGGTTTCGGTCGGTGTGACGTTGCTCAATATGGTTTTCAATTACATCTTTATCGTGATGCTTGATATGGGCGTCGCTGGTTCTGCTTGGGGTACAGTTGCTGCCCAGCTGTGCTCGCTGAGTGCAATAATGATCTATCGATTGCGCGGGTTTTCAAAGCTTGGTTTTCACCTGCCAAATATGGCGACATTTGTGCGGGTAGCAAAAGAAAACCTGGCCTTGGGCGCGCCGCTGAGTTTGAACTATCTTTCAATCTCTTTGATCGCGGGCAGTGTTGTTGCTTTGCTCAAGATCTATGGTTCAGATGACTATACGGTGACCGTTGGGGCTTATGGCATCATCACACGGCTTATGACGTTTTCCTTCATGCCATTGCTCGGGATTTCGATGGCATTTCAGTCTATTGCTGGCAACAATTTTGGCGGCAAGTTACCCGCGCGTGTGAATGTCAGCACCAAGACGGCACTTATTGTGGCCCTGGTTTATTGCGTAATCATTGAAGTGGTCTTTATCTCATTTGCAGGTCCAATTGCTGGCTCATTCGTCAAAGATGCGGATATGATTGCTGAGACCGCGCGCGTGTTGCCCTATGTCATGATCATGTATTTCACGGCGGGTCCTGCCATAATTCTATCCGGCTTCTTTCAGGCCATTGGTGACGCTAAACGTGCAGCAATTTTAAGCCTTTCACGCAATTACCTGATTGGTCTGCCGTTGTTGTTTACAGTGCCTCGGTTTTTGGGCGAGTCAGGTATTTGGATTGCTGCTCCAATTGGAGATATCATTATGGTTGGACTAACCATTGCGGTGCTGGCGATTGTGCAAAAGCGCAAAGGTTATCGTGGTGGCGTGTTTTTGCCGGTGCCTGCATAAAAGCTTTGACTTGCGCCAGATCAATTTGGCGCAAGCCCATCTCTGACACAATGTGCTCAACGATTGAAAGGGGTGTATTATGCGTGATTTAGAGATTTACCGGACCCGTTTGCAGGCTCGCAAAGCGGAGCTTGATGAGCGTTTGCACAAAATTGAAGACCGATTGGATGATACTCCAGACCCTGATGTGGAAGAACGTGCTGTTGAGCGCGAAGATGATGAGATGCTTGAGGGGCTGGGCAATGCAGGAAAGCAAGAACTGCAAAAAATAGAGAACGCGCTCAGCCGAATGGAAAACGGAACCTACGGCGTCTGCATTTCTTGTGGCGAAGACATCTCAGAAGCACGGTTAGATATTGTTGCTTATGCTACCAAGTGCAAACACTGTATGTAGCGTCCCATTGTATCGGCTTAAGAAAAAGGCACCGTTCGCGGTGCCTTTTTTTCGTTTAGAGAGCTAGTATAGATATGCGACATAACCCGCGTAGAGTGTGAGTGCGCTAATCCCAGCAATGCGACTTATCCTCCCCAGGAAAAAGATCAGCATGGCAAGTGAGAAGAAAACAGCAATCATTACTGGTATATCAAACGTTGCCATGGTTGGGCTTATTGCAATTGGCGTAATGATGGCGGTGACGCCTAGGATTCCCAAAATATTGAAAATGTTGGATCCCAAAATGTTACCGACCGCGATATCGGATTCTCGTTTTAATGCGGCCATTACAGAAGTTGCAAGTTCTGGCAGGCTTGTGCCCACTGCAACGATTGTCAGTCCGATAACGGCTTCTGGTATTTCAAACGACCGCGCAATGGTTGTTGAAGCGTCTACCAGCCATTCAGCCCCAATGACGAGGCTTACCAAACCGATTGCGACGAAGGCTATTTCTTTCACCAGGCCATTACTTGAAAATGGGAGTTCAACCTGCGCCTCTGTTCCTTGTTTTGCAAAGAATAGAATGTAAATCACATAGGTTGCGAGTGAACCCACCATCAAGAGACCAGCCCAACGCTCGATAATGCCAATCGCACTCAGCCCGACAAGCAGTAATCCGGCAAAGACCATCACGCCAATGTCGCGTGCGGATTTAGAAAACTCTTGTTTCAGAGGTAAGAGCAGGGCCGAAACACCAAGGATGAGCAGGATGTTTGCAATGTTTGATCCGACGACATTGCCCATTGCAATGTCTGGTGCACCCTTTAGTGCCGCGCTTAGCGAAACCAATAACTCTGGCATCGATGTTCCAAACCCCACAATTGTAAGGCCGACTACAAATGCGGGTACACGTAAGCGAACCGCCAGAGCTGCGCTGCCGCGGACGAGGCTTTCACCGCCCACAAACAGCAAGACCAAACCAGCGAATAAAAAGAGAAGAGTTAATGCCATCAAGTGCATCCGATATCGAAAGTTCAAATTGCATTATTGCAACCTGCTGAAGGTGGTGGTGACCGCCTTGCGCCACAAGTGGCTGAAGACAATATTTGTGCGCCCAGAGGGTATTCGTTTTCAAAGGCTGAGAAAACTATCTTATAGCTTTGCAACGTTGCACTTCTAGCCCCGTCCAGCGATAATGTCCTTTTGGAATACTAATTGCCCCACGAATAAAATTTAGCCTCATATGGATTGTGCTCCGTTTCATGGTTTTGAGTGAACCTTCATTCCAAATTGGCTTCGGCACTGCTCCAATCAATCCAATTGAGCCTATTGAGCCGCGAACTATTCGGCCCTAACCCGAATAGGGCGGCTCGTTTGGTTTATCCATCGGGTCGCCCGTCAATTGGTGAGAAGGTTGACAATTGAAGTTTTGAACAAGATAGAGTCTGCTGGATACTGGAGGATCTATGTCAAACTCGTCACAAAAAATCCCAATAATTATCGATTGCGATCCCGGCCAGGATGACGCGCTTATGTTGTTCTTGGCGCTTAATGCGCCCGAACTTGATGTACGTGGCGTAGTGGCGTGTGGCGGCAATGTGCCATTGGCACGTACAGAGTTGAATTGTCGAATTCTTGTGGAGATGGCGGGGCGTTTGGATGTTCCTGTTTTTGCAGGATGTGATGGTCCTATGGTCGAGCAATTGTTCACCGCGGAGTATTTGCATGGCGAAACGGGGATTGATGGCATCGATTTTTTTGAGCCGACGATCAAAAAACGCGATCAGCATGGCGTTGACTTCATCATTGAAACGTTGCGTGCTGCTGATGTCGACGAAATCACGTTGGTACCAACTGGGCCTCTAACCAATATTGCAATGGCGTTGCGCAAGGCGCCTGACATTTTGCCCAAGATCAAACAAATTGTTCTGATGGGTGGTGCGAGTTTTGAAGGGGGCAATGTGACGCCTTCTGCCGAGTTTAATATTTACGTTGATCCGCACGCAGCAGATGTGGTGATGCGTTGTGGCCGTCCCATCGTGATGTTTGGCTTGGATGTGACGCACCAAGTGATGACAGACCCCCAATTGGTGGCCGATATTCGCTCGCTCGACAATAAGGTGGCGCATGCTTCTGCCGGGATGCTTGATTTTTTTGGTCAATATGACGCGGCAAAATACAGCGCTGAGGGCGGTCCGTTGCACGACCCGTGCACAATTGCTTGGTTGCTTGAGCCATCTATTTTTGATCTAAAACCCTGTCATGTAGCCATAGAAACCACAAGCAAATTGACAAGGGGACACACAGCTGTGGACTTTTGGGGGGTGACTGAAAATACCCCGAACGTTGAATGGGCATTTAAGGCAAACAAGCAAAGATTCTTTGCATTATTGATTGAACGATTGGCGCAATATTAGCCGGTTCTTACGTTGCATGAAATTAGGGCTTTTGTTGTTTGTTTTTTTCAGGTAATAGACCCTCGAATTTCCGGCAGGGTGTGTTCCCTTGTTTATTTGGCCGGATGCTAAGCGAACGGAGATATGACGCATGGCGAAGGAAAAGTTTGAGCGGAACAAACCGCACGTAAACATTGGAACGATTGGTCACGTTGACCACGGCAAGACAACATTGACAGCGGCGATTACGAAAGTATTGGCTGAGGCTCAAGGTGGTGTTGCGACAGCTTTTGACGAGATTGATAAAGCTCCAGAAGAAAAAGCACGTGGTATTACGATTTCTACAGCTCACGTTGAGTATGAAACAGACAATCGTCACTATGCGCACGTTGATTGCCCAGGACACGCCGATTATGTGAAAAACATGATCACTGGTGCGGCACAAATGGATGGTGCTATTTTGGTTGTTAACGCAGCTGATGGCCCAATGCCACAAACACGTGAGCACATTTTGTTGGCTCGCCAAGTTGGTGTGCCAGCGCTTGTTGTGTTCATGAACAAAGTTGACCAAGTTGACGACGAAGAGTTGCTTGAGTTGGTTGAAATGGAAATCCGTGAGTTGCTATCATCTTACGAATTCCCAGGCGACGACATTCCAGTTGTTTCTGGTTCTGCTTTGGCAGCGCTTGAAGGCCGTGATGACGAAATCGGCAAGAACAAGATCCTTGAGTTGATGCAAGCTGTTGATGATTTCATCCCAACACCTGCACGTCCTATTGATCAGCCGTTCTTGATGCCAATTGAAGATGTGTTCTCAATTTCTGGCCGTGGTACAGTTGTTACCGGTCGTGTTGAGCGTGGCATTGTTAAAGTTGGCGAAGAAGTTGAGATCGTTGGCATTAAAGACACCCAGAAAACAACCGTTACTGGTGTTGAAATGTTCCGTAAGTTGCTCGACAGCGGTGAAGCTGGCGACAACATCGGTGCTTTGATCCGTGGTGTTGACCGTGAGCAAGTTGAGCGTGGTCAAGTTCTTTGTAAGCCAGGTTCAGTAACACCGCACACCAAGTTCATTGGTGAAGCGATTATTCTGACGAAAGACGAGGGTGGTCGTCACACGCCATTCTTCAACAACTACCGTCCACAGTTCTACTTCCGTACAACTGACGTGACTGGTGTTGTGACATTGCCAGAAGGCACCGAAATGGTGATGCCTGGTGACCGCGTTGAGATGAATGTTGAATTGATCGTACCGATCGCGATGGAAGCACAACTGCGCTTCGCTATTCGTGAAGGTGGCCGTACCGTTGGTGCCGGCGTCGTTTCAAAAATCATCGAGTAGTCTTTTTTAAGACTGAGAATGCATTAGGGCGGCCTTCGGGTCGCCCTTTTATTTTGTTCCGAGGGACATCACGTTTTTTGCATAGATCATTTCATCTGATACATCGTCCCAGACGTTGATACCTGTTTGAAGCGCGTCGCTGTTTGATAAGTAAAGCATGTCGTCGGAGTCGTAGCTCAATGACATAGCAAGAAGTTCTGTGGGCGCATCAATTTGGCCGAAATAGTTGATTAATGCCATGGTAATGATCTGCGTAAAGCGCACTTCTTCTTCGACTTCATCACGTGAATACGCGCGATCTTCATAAGTGCTCCAAAACGCATGGAATCCGAGATGGCTCTCACTGCTTTTTGTCCGCCAAGGTTCCCTGTTTCTTGCGTCATAGCCCGCCAAGAAGGCGAACGCGCAGGCGCTAAGGCATTTCGCATTTTGAGGAACAACTGTCCGTATGCCCATCTTCCGGATATATAATCCTATTTCTAGTGCTTCATTGATTGAGCCTCCATCAGATTCGAAAAAAACCGCAGCATATTTTTTGTCGGGCAACTTTGAGATGTGGCTTTGGAGCCGCAGCAGATCGCCTTTGATGAAGTTCCCGGTAAACGATATTGCGTTTAGGGTATTACTGTCATTGCCGTGGATACCTATATTTGCAGCATAGCACGGTGAGGCAAACAACAAGAAAAAGCACAAAAAACGAAACATGAGAATTCCTAGTAATCTAATGACGGAACCAGCCTAGTCTAGATCAAAGTAACTAACCTCATCAACTGCCCACTTGCTGACCGGACAATTTGGTTTGTGTTGTGAATGGGTCAAGCCGGGGGGTGAACCGAGATTCAGTTTGCGTGCGTCAAAGAAGCGTTAGGCGTTTGCGTTTGATTTGCCTATCCTGTGCCTACCGCTAGGCGTACAATATCGATTCACTCTTGCGTTGGTAGGGGGGCGTTGTTGGTTTGCGGTTAGAAGCGATATTGGCTTAAGTGCTCTGATGAAGCTGGCAAAACGCCGGAGGAGATGCGTATGACTTATGTGATTTTGATTGTGCTTGCACTTTACATTGTGCAGCTTTTGACGCCTGCGACTATGCGGTTCTTTCAGATTGGCTTGAACCGTTACGTGGGCAGTCGCGATGATTTGCCTTCTTTGCCGTTGGCGGGGCAACGTGCAGAACGCGCGCTGATCAATCTTAAAGAAAGCCTCTTTCTATTTTTGCCGCTCGCCATTTTGTCCATTATGCAGGGGCATGAAGTAGCTGCTTTGGCTGGTGCCGAATTGTTTCTTGGTGCACGTGTTGTTTATGTTGTTGCTTATGTTCTAGCCGTGCCTTGGTTGCGTTCGATTGTTTGGGTGGTCGGATTCCTTGGGCTGGTGATGATGGCTCTGCCATTTTTTGGGTAAAAAAGCGGACGTCAATATTTTGCAATAATAGCACTGTTTGGTGGGTGAAGCCCTGTGGGTTGCAAGGTTGGCGTTTGGTCAAGGCTGATTGCGCATCAGCTTATCGCTCTCCTCATTTATCGGTAGCACCAGTTCAATGGTGATGCCGGATAGGATGTCATCATGAACTGTGGAAAGCCCCGCTTCAATTGAGGTGAATTGCAATCGTGTGCCATCTTCAAATTCCATCATAATTGGAATGAATGGCGGTACCTCTGAGGAGTGAGCAAGGCGTTTTATCGCGTCATCAAACAGGCCCGCCGCCTCGTAACTTTCTAATTTTTGGCGAAATTGAGGGTGTTTTTGGGCCTGACGTCGTAAGCGCAGATAGACGGCCCAACTCAATTCTTCCCAGTTTTGTACACGCTCCATGAAGCCGTTGCTCAAAAGCACATCATAAACATTCATCGGTGCATCCGACGTGTTAGGCAGCATGAACAGCGACTTTGCGCTTTGGTTGAAACTCAGGATATTCATTTCTGGGTCCAGAATTAAACCGGGGTAGGGCCAGTTTGCGAGAACATATTTTTCCATGAGTTCAATGGTTTTGCGGATGCTCTTGCTATCCAGATTCCGCTGACTGTAGGGTGAAGTGAAGCCCGCAGCCTCGAACAGTTCGCCACGCTGATTGTGCGACAATTGCATGGTCTCCGATAGGCGAATGATCATTTCTCGGCTTGGCTTGGAACGCCCCGTTTCTAAGAAAGACAAATGCCGTTGTGTTGTTTGAACATCTGTTGCAAGACGGTGTTGGCTAACACCGCGAGATTTGCGCTCCGCACTTAGTATGTGGCCAAAACTGTTCATCTGCTTGTACTCCTTTAGCCAATCTATGGGATTGCGCAAATAGGGCAATTCCTTGTGAGGGAATTGAAAACGATACCCCCTATGGCCATTATAGCAATGATGATTATTGGGAGAGATTTATGATTATATGGATAGTTGTAGCCTTGGCGCTGTATTTTGCGCAGCTGTTTTTGCCCAGTCTTATCCGAATTCCACAAATTGGCATTGGACGATATGTGGGCTCGCGCGACGATCTGCCGGAATTGCCCGTTGTTGGACAGCGTGCTGTTCGCGCTTTCAACAATTTGCGGGAAAGCTTTCCTGTGTTTTTGGCGCTGGCGATTCTGAACATGCTCGGCTCCAGCGTACCTGCCGATGCAATATTGGGAGCGCAACTATTTGTTGGGGCGAGGGTCGTATATCTGTTTTGCTACTTGTTTGCTGTGCCTTGGGGGCGTTCCTTGGTTTGGGCCGTTGGGTTTTTGGGGCTTTTGTTTATGCTCAAACCGATTGTGCTACAAATTTAGCTGCAAAATGCCATAAAGCACTTGAAACAAATCGCTGTTGGCATTAGACCCTTGCCAGCGGCGTTTGTCGTTTATGCAGGGGTGTAGCTCAGTTGGTAGAGCATCGGTCTCCAAAACCGAGGGTCGTGAGTTCGAGTCTCTCCGCCCCTGCCATTTTTTCCAGAAATTTTAGCTAGCAAATCCGCCATTTACTTGGTCGTGTTTGGTTGTGTGTTCGACAATGTTGTGTGATCTTGCGTGTTCAGGCGAGGTAACAAGATTCACACAATGCACAATCCACTAGATTCATACCGCGAAGTGACAATAAACGATGCGGACGAACACCGTTTAGCGTTCGATGCCCAAGATCGTGCAGCGGTCTATCGCGCTATTAAAACGCGACGTGATGTGCGGGATCAGTTTTTGCCCAATCCAATTGATGGCGCGGTCTTAAACCGCATTTTGAGTGCTGCACATGCGGCTCCTTCGGTTGGGTTTATGCAGCCTTGGAACTTTTTGCTGATTAACTCGCTTGAACAGCGCCAAAAGGTACAAGCTGCTTTTAAGGCGGCGCAGGCGGAAGAGGCGCAGCAGTTCAAGGGTGAGCGCAAAGCGCTTTATCAAAACTTGAAGCTTGAGGGCATCACAAAGGCACCGCTCAACATATGTATAACCTGTGATCCCAACCGCAATGGTAAAACAGGGTTGGGGCGTACGCACAATCCACAGATGGCGCAATATAGTGTTGTTTGCGCGGTGCAAAATCTCTGGCTAGCGGCACGTGCTGAAGGGGTTGGGGTCGGTTGGGTCTCGATCTATCATGAAGCCAAGATGCGGCAGATTTTGCAAATTCCAGAGGATATTGAGATCATCGCTTATTTGTGTGTTGGCTATGTCGATGAGTTATACGAAGAACCTGAATTACAAGTCAAAGGTTGGCGCAAGCGGTTGCCGCTTGAGGATTTGATCATGCATGAGCGTTGGGGGAAACAATGAGCGAAGAAGCTGCATCGGTTGAGAGCAAGAGCAATTGGTATGACAGCAAAACGCTGGTCATTGCTTGGGTGCTGGTGTTTTTCCCAGTTGGCCTTTATGGGGTTTGGAAGAGCGACGATTTCATTAGAAATGTAAAGTTTGGCGCCAGTGTCGCTTGCGTCATTGGTTTTTTTGGCCTTGGGATCAATTTCGTGCATCCGCTTTATGTATTTGTTATGTACCCAACCGCGTTGTTTTTGCTTTGGCGCGCGCCAGAGATCAGCAAAAAACTGACTGTTCGGTTTGCCATGGGCTTCCCAATTATTCTGATTTTAGCGTTGTTCGCAGCTGGAAACGGGCAAACAAGCGTCGAAGGTGGAACCGGCGGGAGCTGCTCGGCAGTGATCACGCAAGGCAATTGCACCTATTACCGAGATGACAACTGCAACGTGATCGGCTCATCTTGTAGCTAGTACGGTCATAGGTATCGCTTGCATAGAATATGTGGGCCGCAATAGAAGGGGCGCAAAGTCAATTCTGCTGCTGTTATTGGAAATCTGAATGCACCTTCAATTTGATTATGGACCAGGTGGGAAAGCTACGCGCTTTCGTGATCCGATCAAGATTATCCAAGCTAATGACCTTTCAGATGTGCCAGCGGCGCTGGCAGCACTTGATGAGGCGTGTGCGAGCGGCAAGTGGTTGGCAGGTTATGCAAGCTATGAACTTGGTTACGCGTTGGAGGCTTGTCTTCGTCATCTTATGCCAGCGAAACGGCATTTGCCTTTACTGCGATTTGGGGTGTTTGAGGATTGCGAAGTCGTTGCTGTGCAGACTGGAAACGGTGAGCTGAGCCATTTGCAACCGCGATGGGATGCGCAGAGCTATGAAAAAGCATTTGTTGTGGTGCATGACTATATTGAGGCTGGTGATATTTATCAGGCCAATTTGACTTTCCCAATTGATGGGCAGCTTGTCGGCGATTTAGATGGGCTTTATGCAGCATTGCGAAAAGTGCAGTCCGTTCGGTATGGTGTGCACATTGAGCAAGATGGTTTGCCAAGCATACTATCTCGTTCGCCCGAGTTGTTTTTCCGCACCTTTGCGGACGGTCTTATTGAAACCCGCCCCATGAAGGGGACGCAACCGCGATCCGCAAATCTCGAGGAAGATGCTCGGCGCAAGGCATTTCTTGCCAGCGACGAGAAAAACCGTGCTGAGAACCTGATGATCGTTGATTTGATGCGCAATGACTTGTCGCGGATTTGTGAGATTGGTTCGGTCAATGTGCCAGAGTTGTTCCGTGTGGAAAGCTTTGCAACCGTTCATCAGATGACCAGCTTGGTGCAGGGGCAATTGCAGTGCGGCATTCAATTGAGTGGAATATTGCAGGCTCTTTTTCCGTGTGGGTCGATCACCGGCGCACCAAAAATTCGGGCAATGGAAATTATCAGGGATTTGGAGCCTTGGCAGCGTGACATATATTGTGGCTCCATTGGCTGGTGGGGGCCAGATGGTCAATCCGAATTTAATGTGGCCATTCGCACGCTATTGGTTGAAAATGGCCGCGCAAGGTTGAATGTGGGCGGCGGTGTTGTTTATGACAGCACTGCGGCATCTGAATATGACGAGGCATTATGGAAAGCGCGCTTCGCGACCACGCTCCAAAAGACTTAAGGGTGTTCGAGACTATGCTTTGGACCCCGGATAAAGGGGTGCAGCGGTTGGATTTGCATTTGGCGCGTCTGGCGCGTGGATGTGCACGTTTGGGCATTGAAGCGGGGAACATTAAAAGCATTTTGGATGTGATCCGGGGCGACAAACCTCAGCGGATGCGCCTGTCTGTTGGATTTGACAATGATGTGAAAATTGAAACTTGGGATTTTCTTCCGCTGCCAGAAGATACAGTTTGGCGCGTGTCAATTGCGAGTGAGCAAGTTCGTGCGGACGACCCTTGGCTGAAAATCAAAACCACCAAGCGTGAACTTTATAATCAGCTACGCGCGGATCTGCCGGATGGTTTGGATGAGTATATCCTTTTAAATGAACACGGTGACGTGTGCGAAGGCACAATTACCAATGTGTTTGCTGATATGGGTGAGGGGCTTCTTACGCCGCCTTTGTCCTCTGGGTTATTGCCCGGTATTTTGCGCCAGGAGCTGCTGGAAAGTGGCAATGCCCGTGAAATGGTTTTGCAACCGAACGATTTGCGTGAGGCGCGAGAGCTTTATGTTGGCAATTCACTGCGCGGAATAATTAGAGCGCGCTTGGTTTAGCTTTGGCGTGGAATGACATGCAATGATGCGCAACGCATGTGCCAAAAGGGGTTGCGTTTTGATTTCTTAAGGTTTATTACACCACTTCCAGCCGTGCGGGCGACTCGCGCGGCTATTTGGTTATGGGCACACGGACACAGGTTTCGTGTTGAAACTCAAGGGAATTTTATGGCTCGGACAAATCCGTTCACATTTTTGCAGCAAGTCCGTTCGGAAGTTGCAAAGGTCGTATGGCCGACCCGTAATGAGACTATGGTTTCAACCATCATGGTTTTGATCATGGTGACATTGGCCAGTGTGTTCTTTTTGGCGGCGGATCAAGTTGTAGCTTGGTTTGTAGGATTGCTGCTTAGCATTGGCTAAGCCTTAATAGTGAACGGTTAGGTTTTTTACTGATGGCAAAACGCTGGTATATCGTCCAGGCCTATTCAAACTTCGAGCGCAAAGTCGCCGAATCTATCAGAGAAAAGATCGTGGCTTCGGGCCTTGATCATTTGTTTGATGATGTGCTTGTTCCAACTGAAAAAGTTGTTGAAGTGCGCCGCGGCCGTAAGGTTGACGCAGAGCGCAAGTTCTTTCCCGGATATGTTCTTGTTAAAATGGAACTGACGGATGAAACATTTCACTTGATCAAGAATACGCCAAAAGTAACTGGCTTTTTGGGATCTGAGCATAAGCCGATCCCGATTTCAGAAACTGAAGCGAATTCAATTCTGCATCAAGTACAAGAAGGCGTTGAGCGGCCTAAGCCCTCAATCAGCTTTGAAGTTGGTGAGAGCGTTCGCGTGTCGGACGGTCCGTTTGCCAGCTTTAACGGTGTGGTTGAAGAGGTTGATGAGGAGCGCGCGCGTCTTAAAGTTGAAGTTTCTATTTTCGGTCGGGCTACACCGGTTGAATTGGAATATGGTCAGGTTGAAAAAGCCTAACCATTAAATCTGTGTGGGAGAGGGTGCTGGTTGGCCAAATCAGCACATTACACCTTGCACCACGCTGTTGTGAATGTCCGCATGGTGCGGGCGCATTTGAAAAGGCAACAAAATGGCAAAAAAGATTGAGGGCTATTTGAAGCTCCAAGTGCCGGCTGGCGCAGCTTCGCCGTCACCCCCGATTGGCCCTGCATTGGGTCAACGTGGTTTGAACATCATGGAATTCTGTAAGGGTTTCAACGCAGCAACTCAGGAAATGGAAAAGAACTCACCTATTCCGGTGACAATTACCATTTTTGCGGACAAAAGCTTCACCTACACAATGAAGCAACCGCCTGTGAGCTATTTCTTGTTGAAGACTTTGGGCTTGCCTAAAGGTTCACAAAAGCCTGGTCACGAAGTTGCGGGTTCTATTTCGCAAGACCAGTTGCGCGAAATTGCAGAGAAGAAAATCCAAGATCTAAACGCGGACACTATTGAGGCAGCGATGGCACAAATCGCAGGTTCAGCTCGCGCTATGGGTCTTGAGGTTCAGGGGTAACGAGAATGGCTAAACTAGGTAAACGTACCGTCGCTGCTCGTGAAGCTGTTGACCGCAAAAAACTCTACAAGTTGGAAGAAGCTATTGCGCTTGTAAAAAGCAATGCAACAGCAAAGTTTGATGAGACCATTGAAGTGGCCATCAACTTGGGTGTTGATCCACGTCACGCAGACCAAATGGTTCGCGGCGTTGTAGCGCTTCCAAATGGTACAGGCCGTACAGCACGTGTTGCTGTTTTTGCTCGCGATGCGAAAGCTGACGAAGCAAAAGCTGCTGGTGCAGATATTGTTGGTGCAGAAGAGCTTGTTGATGAAGTGCTTAAGGGCAACATCGACTTTGATCGCTGCATTGCAACACCAGACATGATGCCACTTGTTGGTCGCTTGGGTAAAGTTTTGGGTCCTCGTAACCTAATGCCAAACCCTAAAGTGGGCACAGTGACACCTGACGTGAAAACTGCTGTTGAAGCTGCTAAAGCAGGTTCAGTTGAGTTCCGCGTTGAGAAAGCTGGTATTTTGCACGCTGGTGTTGGTAAAGCATCGTTTGATGACGCAAAGTTGGTTGAAAACGTAAAAGCTTTTGCTGATGCGGTTCAGAAAGCTAAACCATCTGGCGCAAAAGGTACATTCATCCAGCGCGTTGCGCTGACATCTTCAATGGGCCCTGGTGTTCATGTTGATGTGTCATCTGTACAAGCGTAAGGCTTTTTAAGATGGCGGGCGTTTAGGCGCCCTACACAAGAATTCGGGTGGTTTTAATCACCCGATTTCAAACCCCGAACTTTAGGGGTTTGGATTAAGACCTGTCCGAGACTGTAGGCGTTCCTTTTTGGGAACTTAATATTCCAGCCAACAATAGACGGCGTGACAATCGACACAGAATTCGCCCGAATGGGCAAGGATGTTTCGGTTCGAACAAACCAGTTTTGACCAAGCTTTGTTTGGACATTTCAGGTTGGCAGGCATTTCACCGTTGCTTTAGCTGGTCTGGAACTATTTAGGCAGCAAAGCATCAAAACTGAAACGGTTCGAGAAGTTTCTCGGATCATTAGTGGAGAGAAGCAGTGGATAAAGCGGAAAAGCGAGAGCTGGTATCGTCATTGCAAGATGCGTTCAACGCGTCTGGTTCTGTCGTAGTAGCTCATTATTCAGGCTTGACAGTCGCCAAAATGGAAGATCTGCGCGTGCAGATGAAACAAGCTGGTGGCCAAGTTAAAGTTGCGAAAAACCGCCTTGCCAAGCTCGCTCTTGAAAATGCTGAAATTGCGGATTTTGGTGAATATCTCACCGGTCCAACAGTTCTAACCTATGCGGAAGATCCAATCACGGCAGCAAAGATTTCTGCCAAGTTTGCTAAGGCTAACGACAAGTATGTCGTTCTTGGCGGCGCGATGGGTGAAACCAAACTCGACCCTAAACAGGTTGCGGCATTGGCTGAACTTCCAAGTCTTGATGAACTACGTGCGAAACTTGCTGGTCTGGTTAAACAGCCTGCAACAAACATCGCCGCAATTCTCAATGCACCTGGCGGGCAAATTGCTCGAGTTATCTCAGCATATTCTACAAAGGGCGAAGAAGCGGCATAGCGCCTTCGCATCACAACCACAGTTCGAATTGAAATACATAAGGAAAATACAATGGCTGATCTAGCAAAGCTCGTTGACGATCTATCTGCCCTTACAGTTTTGGAAGCTTCTGAGCTTTCAACAATGTTGGAAGAAAAATGGGGCGTTTCTGCCGCTGCTCCAGTAGCTGTTGCTGCTGCTGGCGGTGTTGCTGCTGAAGCTGCTGAAGAGCAAACAGAATTCGACGTAATTCTGACTTCTGCTGGCGACAAGAAAATCAACGTGATTAAAGAAGTTCGCGCAATCACTGGTCTTGGCTTGAAAGAAGCTAAAGACCTTGTTGAAGGTGCACCGAAGCCTGTTAAAGAAGGCATCGCGAAAGCTGAAGCTGAAGAGCTTAAAGCTAAACTTGAAGCTGCAGGCGCAGGCGTCGAGCTTAAGTAAGTCTTTGGAAGTGGCGCGGTATAAGCGCCGCGCCGCTTCCTTTCGCTCAGCGTAATTGAGCGTAATAAATTTGGTCCGTTGCATCTGGCGGGCGAAGTTGCGGTAAACAAACAATAGGGCAGATGTCCCGAGTACCGAAGATAATTTTCGGTATTCTGGACAGTTGCCCTTAAAGCATTTCAAAACATAGGAGCGGGCATGACCACCAACTATCAAGGTCGTCGTAAAGTACGCAAATCCTTTGGCAGCATTCGAGAAGTCATCGAAATGCCAAACCTAATTGAAGTTCAAAAAGCATCATATGATCAATTCTTGATCGTAGACGCACCTGAGGGTGGTCGTGGTGACGAAGGTCTTCAATCTGTATTCAAGTCAGTTTTTCCAATTTCTGACTTCGCAAACACAGCGTCCTTGGACTTTGTGTCTTATGAATTTGAACAGCCTAAATATGATGTAGATGAATGTCGCCAACGCGATATGACATTTGCAGCGCCTTTGAAGGTCACTCTTCGTTTGATCGTATTTGAAATCGACGAGGAAACAGGCGCGAAGTCTGTAAAAGACATCAAAGAACAAGATGTTTACATGGGCGATATGCCATTTATGACCGGTAACGGTACATTTGTGGTCAATGGTACCGAGCGTGTTATCGTTTCTCAAATGCACCGTTCACCTGGTGTGTTCTTTGATCACGATAAAGGCAAATCACACTCTTCTGGCAAGCTTTTGTTTGCTGCGCGCATCATTCCATACCGTGGCTCTTGGCTCGATATTGAATTTGACGCGAAAGATGTTGTTTATGCCCGCATCGACCGTCGCCGCAAGATCCCTGTAACTTCTTTGCTCAAAGCTTTGGGCATGGATGCAGAGGAAATCCTTGATACATATTATAACACGATCACTTATGAGCGTGCGAATGGTGGATGGCGTCAGCCATTTGATTGGGAAAAAGTGCGTGGCACAAAACCAATCGCAGACATCATCGACGCTGATACTGGTGACGTGGTGCACGAAGCTGGCAAGAAAATGTCAGCACGGGCAGCGAAAAAGTTGCACGAAGGCGGCATGACCCACGTTTTGGTGGAAGATGCTGACTTGTTCGGCTCTTATGTTGCAGAAGATTTGATCAATGACGAAACTGGCGAGATTTATCTCGAAGCTGGTGACGAACTTGATGACGCAAATCTGGCTAAATTGGTTGAAGCCGGTTTTGACGCTGTTCCTGTGCTCGATATCGATCACGTGAATGTTGGCGCTTACTTGCGCAACACTTTGGCGCTCGACAAAAACGAGTCTCGTGAAGATGCATTGTTTGACATCTACCGCGTGATGCGTCCGGGCGAGCCCCCCACCATCGAAACTGCTGAAGCAATGTTTGAATCATTGTTCTTTGATTCTGAACGTTATGACCTTTCAGCGGTTGGCCGTGTGAAAATGAACATGCGATTGGACATGGAGTGTGAAGACACTGTTCGTGTTCTACGCAAAGAAGACATTGTTGAAGTCGTTCGCACTTTGGTGAACCTTCGTGACGGCAAAGGCGATATCGATGATATCGATAACCTTGGCAACCGTCGTGTGCGTTCAGTTGGCGAGTTGATGGAAAACCATTACCGTCTTGGCTTGTTGCGCATGGAACGTGCGATCAAAGAGCGTATGTCATCTGTGGAAATTGACACAGTGATGCCGCAAGATTTGATCAACGCAAAGCCAGCAGCCGCTGCGGTGCGTGAGTTCTTTGGTTCATCACAGCTTTCACAGTTTATGGATCAGACCAACCCGCTTTCAGAGATCACGCATAAGCGTCGTCTTTCAGCGCTTGGCCCTGGCGGTTTGACACGTGAGCGTGCTGGTTTTGAAGTACGTGACGTTCATACAACCCACTATGGTCGTATTTGTCCGATTGAAACTCCAGAGGGTCCAAACATTGGTTTGATCAACTCTTTGGCTACATTCGCACGGGTCAACAAATACGGCTTTATTGAAGCGCCTTACCGTAAAGTTATCGATGGCAAAGTGACTGATGACGTTGTTTATCTTTCAGCAATGGAAGAAGCAAAATACAATGTTGCGCAGGCCAACGCCAAGCTGAATGACGATGGTTCGTTTGAAAACGATCTTGTAACATCACGTCACGCCGGTGAGGTGTCTTTGACACCGCGCGAAGCGATTGACTTGATGGACGTTTCGCCGAAACAGGTTGTTTCGGTTGCGGCTTCGCTTATTCCATTCTTGGAAAACGATGATGCGAACCGTGCTTTGATGGGTTCAAACATGCAGCGTCAGGCTGTGCCATTGCTTCGTGCACAGGCGCCGTTTGTTGGTACTGGCATGGAAGCCGTTGTGGCACGCGATTCAGGTGCGGCGATTGTTGCCAAACGTCCAGGTATCGTTGATCAGGTTGACGCGACACGTATCGTTATTCGTGCAACGCAAGAAACTGATGCTTCTAAGTCTGGTGTGGACATCTACACATTGATGAAGTTCCAGCGTTCAAACCAATCATCATGTATCAACCAACGTCCATTGGTCGTAGTGGGTGATCATGTTGATGCGGGCGATACGATTGCTGATGGTCCATCAACTGATATGGGCGATTTGGCTCTTGGCCGTAACGTGCTCGTCGCGTTTATGCCTTGGAATGGCTACAACTATGAGGATTCGATCCTTCTTTCTGAAAACATTGTGAAAGATGACGTGTTCACGTCTGTTCACTTGGAAGAGTTCGAAGTGATGGCGCGGGATACCAAATTGGGTCCTGAGGAAATCACTCGTGATATTCCAAACGTTTCAGAAGAAGCTCTGAAAAACCTCGACGAAGCGGGTATCGTACACATTGGTGCGGACGTTGAAGCGGGCGACATTTTGGTGGGTAAAATCACACCAAAAGGCGAAAGCCCAATGACACCAGAAGAAAAGCTTTTGCGGGCGATCTTTGGTGAAAAAGCTTCTGACGTACGTGACACATCATTGCGTGTTCCTCCTGGGGATGCGGGCACAGTGATCGAAGTTCGTGTGTTCAACCGTCACGGCATCGACAAAGATGAACGTG
The DNA here is from genome assembly GCF_027213965.1 of Maritalea porphyrae. GTDB lineage: Bacteria > Pseudomonadota > Alphaproteobacteria > Rhizobiales > Devosiaceae > Maritalea > Maritalea porphyrae_A. The sequence continues at coordinate 401,026 of NZ_JAPWGX010000003.1, forward strand.
CGATGGCTATTGAGCGCGAAGAGATTGAACGTCTTGCCAAAGATAGGGACGATGAGCAGTCAATTCTTGATCGTAACGTTTATGCGCGTTTGAAAGAAATGTTGTTCGGCAAAGAAGCAACTGCTGGCCCTAAAGGCTATGTTGCAGGCACAAAGTTGAATGACGTTGTGTTTGAAAGCCAGCCACGTTCTAAATGGTGGCAGTTTGCGGTTGATGATGACCATGTAATGTCTGAAATTGAGGCATTGCAAGGCCAGTATGAAGACAGCCGCAAACAACTTGAGCAGCGTTTTATCGACAAAGTTGACAAGCTTCAGCGTGGTGACGAATTGCCACCAGGCGTGATGAAGATGGTCAAAGTCTTTGTTGCGACTAAGCGTAAAATCCAGTCTGGTGATAAAATGGCTGGCCGTCACGGCAACAAAGGTGTGGTGTCTCGCATCATGCCTGTTGAAGATATGCCTCACTTGGCAGACGGTACACCTGTTGACATCGTTTTGAACCCACTTGGCGTGCCAAGCCGGATGAACGTTGGCCAGATCTTGGAAACTCACCTTGGTTGGGCTTGTGCTGGCATGGGCCGCAAAATCGGCGCGATGTATGACACATACAAGCGTGAAGGTCAGAACAATGTAGCGCCACTTCGTGAAGAGCTGAATGCGCTTTACACGGATGATGACTACATCCAAGACCTTGATGACGACAGTGTTGTGCGTTTGTCTGAGTATTTGGGCACCAAAGGCGTTTCAATCGCAACACCGGTATTTGATGGTGCGAAAGAAGCCGACATTGTTGTGATGCTTGAACAAGCAGGGCTTGAAGCTTCTGGTCAATCTCGTTTGATCGATGGACGTACAGGTGAAGAGTTCGACCGTGATGTAACCGTTGGTTACATTTACATGCTCAAACTTGGTCACATGGTGGACGACAAGATCCACGCGCGTTCAATCGGACCATACTCCCTTGTTACCCAGCAACCGCTTGGTGGTAAGGCGCAGTTTGGTGGTCAGCGCTTTGGTGAGATGGAAGTTTGGGCTCTTGAAGCTTACGGCGCAGCTTATACGCTTCAAGAAATGCTCACAGTTAAATCGGATGACGTTGCAGGGCGGACGAAAGTCTACGAAGCAATCGTTCGGGGCGATGACACGTTTGAGGCCGGTATTCCGGAAAGCTTTAACGTGTTGGTCAAAGAAATCAGATCCTTGGGTCTCAATGTTGAATTGAGCACCGCGGCTGAAGATGAATTTGAGGATGATGAACCACAGGATCAGATCGAACAAGATCAACCTGCGGACGCTGCAGAATAATCTAGTAGCAACATCAATCGCTTAATTTTTCCGCAGGTTTATAACGGGGTTTGGAGACGTCCAGCCCCACCTGCAACATAGGAGATACGAAATTGAACCATCAAGTTATGGATCTTTTCAATCCGCAGGCTCAGGCGCAAGTTTTTGACCAAGTCAAAATCAACATTGCTAGCCCTGAGAAAATTCTGAGCTGGTCTTTTGGTGAAATCAAAAAACCAGAAACGATCAACTATCGTACGTTCAAGCCAGAGCGCGATGGCCTTTTCTGTGCCCGCACATTTGGTCCGCAAAAAGACTATGAATGTCTTTGCGGTAAATATAAGCGCATGAAGTTTAAAGGCGTTATCTGTGAGAAGTGTGGCGTTGAAGTCACCTTGTCTCGGGTTCGTCGTGAACGCATGGGTCACATCGAATTGGCCGCGCCAGTTGCCCACATTTGGTTCTTGAAGTCACTTCCATCTCGTATTGCGCTGTTGCTCGATATGACATTGAAGGACGTCGAGCGGGTGCTCTATTTCGAACACTATGTGGTGATCGAGCCCGGTTTGAGCCCGTTTTCAGTCAACCAGCTTATTACTGAAGAAGAATTCATAGACGCCCAAGATGAATATGGTGCCGATAGCTTCACAGCAATGATTGGTGCGGAAGCTATCCGCGAAATGTTGGCTTCGCTTGACTTGGAAAAGTTGGCAGCTCAGCTTCGCGTTGAAATCGCTGAAGCAACGACAGAACTGAAGCCTAAGAAATTGGGCAAGCGTCTAAAAGTTGTTGAGCAGTTTATCGTGTCAGGCAACCGGCCTGAGTGGATGATCATGACTGTTGTGCCTGTGATCCCGCCTGAGTTGCGCCCCTTGGTGCCGCTTGATGGTGGTCGCTTTGCGACGTCAGATTTGAACGACCTTTATCGTCGTGTGATCAACCGTAACAACCGCTTGAAGCGCTTGATGGAGCTTCGTGCGCCAGACATCATCATCCGAAACGAAAAGCGGATGTTGCAAGAGTCTGTTGATGCCTTGTTCGACAATGGTCGTCGTGGCCGTACCATTACTGGTGCGAACAAGCGTCCGTTGAAGTCACTTTCTGACATGCTTAAAGGTAAGCAGGGTCGTTTCCGCCAGAACTTGCTTGGTAAGCGGGTCGATTATTCTGGTCGTTCTGTTATTACCGTTGGTCCTGAGTTGAAACTGCATCAGTGTGGTTTGCCGAAGAAGATGGCGCTTGAATTGTTCAAGCCGTTTATCTATTCGCGCCTTGAAGCAAAAGGCCTTTCAACAACTGTTAAGCAAGCGAAAAAGCTGGTTGAAAAAGAGCGTCCTGAAGTTTGGGACATCTTGGACGAAGTTATTCGTGAGCACCCAGTGATGTTGAACCGGGCGCCAACGTTGCACCGTTTGGGCATTCAAGCTTTTGAACCGACATTGATCGAAGGTAAAGCCATTCAGCTTCACCCGCTCGTTTGTGCGGCCTTTAACGCCGACTTTGACGGTGACCAAATGGCTGTGCACGTTCCATTGTCTTTGGAAGCGCAGTTGGAAGCACGTGTGTTGATGATGTCAACAAACAACATTTTGCACCCAGCCAATGGTCAGCCGATCATTGTGCCGTCGCAGGATATTGTTCTTGGTCTTTATTATCTGTCGCTTGCGTCAGACAATGAGCCAGGTGAGGGCATGGCATTCGCTTCTATGGGCGAAATCGAACATGCACTTTCACGTGGTATCATTACGCTGCACACTAAAATCAAAGGTCGTTTCACCACCGTTGATGCTGAAGGCAACCGATATAACGAAATTCATGACACCACACCTGGTCGCATGATGATCGCTCAATTGTTGCCAAAGAGCGACAAGGTGCCGTTTGAAGCTTGTAACCAGCTGATGACCAAGAAAATGATCTCGAAACTGATCGACACGGTTTACCGTGGCTGTGGTCAAAAAGAGACCGTCATTTTCTGTGACCAAGTTATGGACCTTGGTTTCCGTCACGCGTGTAAAGCTGGTATTTCGTTTGGTAAGGATGACATGGTTATCCCTGACACCAAGCAGGCGATTGTTGATGCAACACGTGGTCAAGTTGAAGAGTTTGAACAGCAGTACAACGATGGTTTGATCACACGCGGCGAGAAGTACAACAAGGTTGTTGATGCTTGGGCCAAATGTGGTGACAAAGTTGCTGATGAGATGATGGCTCGGATTTCGTCTGTACAGATGGATGAAGAGACAGGTCGTCAGAAACCGATCAACTCAGTTTACATGATGGCTCACTCAGGTGCTCGTGGTTCGCCAGCTCAAATGAAGCAGCTTGCGGGTATGCGCGGTTTGATGGCACGTCCAGATGGCGGCATCATTGAAACGCCAATTATCTCGAACTTTAAAGAAGGCCTGACTGTTAACGAGTACTTTAACTCGACCCACGGTGCACGTAAGGGCTTGGCTGATACAGCGATGAAGACCGCGAACTCGGGTTACCTAACTCGTCGTTTGGTTGACGTTGCACAAGACTGTATCATCACCACAAATGATTGTGGAACCGATGACGGTCTGACGATGACGCCGATTATCGATAGTGGTAACATTATCGCTTCAATTGGTAGCCGAATTCTTGGCCGTACATCTGCGGAAGACATCTTGCATCCTAAGACTGGCGAAGTGCTGGTTGCCAAGGGTGTGCTGATGGACGAAGCCGATGCTGATCGTGTTGAAGAAGGCAAAGTCAACTCGGTTAAGATCCGTTCTGTGTTGACATGTAAGCAACGTCACGGCGTTTGCGGTACGTGTTATGGACGTGACCTTGCACGTGGTACTCCGGTTAATATGGGCGAGGCTGTTGGCGTTATCGCGGCGCAGTCAATTGGTGAGCCAGGTACACAGCTAACCATGCGTACGTTCCACATTGGTGGTACAGCGCAGGTTGTTGATAGCTCATTCATCGAAGCCAACCACACCGGTAAAGTTTCGTTCCGCAATGGTAATGTTGCCAAGGACAGTGAAGGCCGTTTGGTCAACATGAGCCGCTCGTTGCAGCTTGTCATCACTGGCGAAGATGGCGCAGAACTTGGGCATCATAAGGTTCCTTACGGTTCAACGCTCAAAGTTGAAGCTGGCGACAGCATCAATGCTGGACAGCGAGTTGCTGAATGGGATCCATATGTGCGTCCGATCTTGTCGGAAGTTGGTGGTGTCATCGCTTTTGAAGACTTGGTTGACGGTGCATCTGTTTCAGAACAAACAGATGAAGCTACTGGCTTTACCAAACGTCTGGTTATCGACTGGCGTTCAAACCCACGCGGTGAGCACCTTAAACCTGCTCTGACCGTGATGGATAAAGACGGCAAAGTGATCAAACTTGATCGCGGCGCTGACGCTCGTTATCTCTTGTCTGTGGAAGCTGTGATCGCTGCGGAGCCTGGTTCAAAAGTGAACCCTGGTGACGTGATTGCACGTATTCCTCTTGAAAGCGCCAAAACAAAAGACATTACCGGTGGTTTGCCACGGGTTGCGGAATTGTTTGAAGCACGTCGTCCTAAAGATCATGCGATTATCGCAGAGATCGATGGTACTATTCGCTTCGGTCGTGATTACAAAAACAAGCGTCGCATTGTTATTGAGCCACAAGATGAGACAATGGAACCAGCGGAATATCTCATTCCAAAAGGTAAGCCATTCCATCTGCAAGAAGGCGATCCAATTGAACGTGGTGAGTACATCTTGGACGGCAATCCGGCGCCACACGATATCCTAGCTATTAAGGGTGTTGAAGAACTTGCACGTTACCTCGTGAACGAAATTCAAGAGGTTTACCGTCTGCAAGGCGTGGGTATCAACGATAAGCACATCGAAACGATTGTTCGTCAGATGTTGCAAAAAGTTGAGATTACCGATCCGGGTGACTCTGGTCTGATCAAAGAAGAAAACATTGATACGATCGATTTTGATGAACTCAATGAACGTTTGATTGCTGATGGTCGTAAGCCGGCTGTTGGTTCACCCGTTCTGTTGGGTATCACCAAAGCTTCATTGCAAACACGTTCGTTCTTCTCAGCGGCGTCGTTCCAAGAGACAACAAGGGTTCTTACTGAAGCTGCGGTTAGCGGCAAGGCAGATCCACTTGAAGGTCTTAAAGAAAACATCATCGTTGGTCGCTTGATCCCTGTGGGAACTGGCGCCTTTACGGCGGAGACACAGCGTGTCGCTGGTAAGCGTGATGACTTGATCTTGGCTGAGCGTAAGCGCCAGGCAGACGAGGAGCTTGCAGCACGCAATGCTTTGCGTATTGAAGCTTCACCAGAGAATAGTGAGCAGCCTGCGAGCTAGGTCCTTTATCTATAATTGTTGCAAAGGGCGCCCGGTGGGCGCCCTTTGTCGTTTTAGGTTTTGATTTACCATCTTTGCGAGATGATTCTGCAAAATGACATAAACACTTGATTTGCGATTCTATTTTCCTGTTGAAGAAGTCGATTTAGAGTCGTAATCGTACAATTGATTGGCCATGATGCTCGATATTGGTCCAAATAGAGCAAATGTCCGAGTTTGCGCGCTGATATTGGCGCCGATATTGCCTTGAACGGCCGAAATATCAAAAAAATCCCAGAAACCCTTGACGTCGGGCGCTGTTCGACTTAATAACGCCCTACCTTCACAGTAGGTCGTGAAGCACCTCACTATTCAAGCCACCTAAAAGGTTTGAAATATAAGTGCTTCAAACACACTGACGGGTAACAGACGCGACAATTGCGAGACGCAAGATTTCTCAGGAAACTGAGTAATCCTCTGTATTATTTGGCGCTGCCGATCTCCGTTTGGGGAAGGGCGGGTGCCATGTTGGTTGTTGTGAACTGTTAAACATGAGTTTTTGAACGGATGAAAAAGAAGGTTCGAGCAATATGCCGACCATTAACCAGTTGATCCGCAAGCCTCGGTCACCAAAGCCGAAGCGGAACAAAGTACCAGCGATGGAAGCGAACCCACAAAAGCGTGGCGTTTGCACCCGTGTGTACACAACGACCCCTAAGAAGCCTAACTCTGCGTTGCGCAAGGTTGCAAAGGTTCGTCTGACGAACCAGCGTGAAGTTATTTCTTATATTCCAGGTGAAGGCCACAACCTTCAAGAGCACTCTGTTGTTCTTATTCGTGGTGGTCGTGTGCGTGACCTTCCAGGTGTACGTTACCATATTTTGCGCGGCGTTTTGGATACACAAAGCGTCAAGGATCGTAAACAACGTCGTTCTAAGTACGGCGCAAAGCGGCCTAAGTAAGGAGCTGTTGTAATATGTCACGTCGACATCGCGCAGAAAAACGTGAGGTTAACCCGGATCCAAAGTTCGGTGATCTCGTCGTTACTAAATTTATGAACTCGCTCATGATTGATGGCAAAAAGTCAGCAGCAGAGCGTATTGTTTACGGTGCTTTCGACTTGGTCGAAGAGCGCACGAAACAAGATCCAGTTGGTGTGTTCCACACGGCTTTGGATAATATTCGCCCAGCGGTTGAGGTTCGTTCTCGCCGTGTTGGTGGTGCGACTTATCAGGTGCCTGTTGAAGTGCGTACCGAGCGTCAGCAAGCATTGGCCATTCGTTGGTTGATCACTGCCGCGCGCGGTCGTGGTGAAAACACAATGGTTGATCGTTTGTCTGGTGAGCTTTTGGACGCCCTTAATGGTCGCGGCCAAGCTGTTAAAAAACGTGAAGATACGCACCGGATGGCAGACGCCAACCGTGCATTCTCACACTACCGCTGGTAGATCGAAAAGGGTATCACGATTATGTCTCGCGAATATAAGATCGAAGACTATCGCAATTTCGGTATCATGGCGCACATCGATGCGGGTAAAACCACAACGACTGAGCGGATCCTTTATTACACCGGTAAAAGCCATAAAATTGGTGAAGTGCACGATGGCGCTGCAACCATGGACTGGATGGAGCAAGAGCAAGAGCGTGGTATTACCATTACCTCTGCTGCGACGACTACATTCTGGCCTGGCCGCGACGGTAAAAAGCGCCGTTTCAACATTATTGATACGCCAGGACACGTTGACTTCACGATTGAAGTAGAACGTTCATTGCGCGTGCTTGATGGTGCGGTTGCTTTGCTTGATGCGAACGCTGGTGTTGAGCCACAAACTGAAACTGTTTGGCGTCAAGCTGATAAGTACAATGTGCCTCGCATGATTTTTGTCAACAAAATGGACAAAATCGGCGCTGATTTCTACAACTCAGTAGATATGATCAAGAAGCGTTTGGGTGCTACACCGGTTGTTATGCAGCTGCCAATTGGCGCGGAAAACGAATTTGCTGGTGTTGTTGATCTTATTGAGATGAATGCACTTGTTTGGAAGTCTGAAGCGCTTGGCGCTGAGTGGGATGTTGTTGAAATCCCTGATGACCTTAAAGAGCGTGCAGCTGAATATCGCGAGAAAATGATCGAAACGATCGTTGATGTCGATGAAGAAGCAATGGAAGCTTACTTGGAAGGCGTAATGCCAGACAATGATAAGATCCGTGAGTTGGTTCGTCGTGGTACTATCGATGTGACTTTCTACCCAGTGTTCTGCGGTTCTGCGTTTAAGAACAAAGGCGTACAGCCACTTCTTGATGCTGTTGTTGATTTTCTTCCTTCGCCTGTCGATATTCCAGCTATTACTGGTATTGACGTACGCACAGAAGAAGAAGTTTCACGTCCAGCATCTGATGAAGCGCCATTTTCGATGCTTGCGTTTAAGATTGCCAACGATCCTCACATGGGTTCATTGACATTCTGCCGGATCTATTCTGGTACGCTTGAAGCTGGTTCTGCAGTTGAGAACACAGTTAAAGAGAAAAAAGAACGTGTTGGTCGTATGTTTGAGATGCACTCAAACAGCCGCGAACAAATTCAAAACGCCTATGCTGGTGATATCGTAGCGATTGTTGGTCTTAAAGACACAACAACTGGTGATACGCTTTGTGCTCCTAACTCAAAAGTTATTCTTGAGCGCATGGAATTCCCAGATCCAGTTATCGATATTGCTGTTGAGCCTAAAACTAAAGCCGACCAAGAAAAAATGGGTCTTGCTTTGAACCGTCTTGCTGCTGAAGATCCAAGCTTCCGCGTTAAGTCAGACGAAGAGAGCGGTCAGACTATTATTTCAGGTATGGGCGAGTTGCACCTCGACATTCTTGTTGATCGTATGAAGCGTGAATTCGGCGTGGAAGCGAACATTGGTCAACCACAAGTGGCTTACCGTGAGACAATCACGAAAGTTGCAGACCACGACTATACCCACAAGAAACAATCTGGTGGTTCTGGTCAGTTCGCTCGGATCAAATTCACAATTGAGCCTGGTGAATCAGGTGTTGGTCTTGAGTTCACAGACACAGTTACTGGCGGTAACGTTCCTAAGGAATATATTCCAGGTGTTGAGAAGGGCGTTAAGTCCATCATGGGCGCAGGTCCACTTGCTGGCTTCCCGCTTGTTGATGTGAAGTTCACACTGAAAGACGGCGCCTATCACGACGTTGACTCTTCTGTAATGGCATTTGAGTTGGCAGGTCGTGCAGGTTTCCGTGAAGCGATTAAGATGGCTGGTCCAAAACTTCTTGAACCAATCATGAAAGTCGAATGTGTGAGCCCTGAAGAATACACGGGTTCGATCATTGGTGATTTGACTTCACGTCGTGGCCAAGTTCAGGGCCAAGATATGCGCGGCAACGCGACTGTTATTGATGCGTTTGTACCGCTCGCCAACATGTTTGGTTATGTGAATACGTTGCGCTCAATGAGCCAAGGACGTGCACAATTTAGCATGGTCTTTGATCACTATGCGCAAGTGCCACAACAGGTGGCCGACGAAGTCATGGCGGCAAGCGCCAGTTAATTTTAACGCCAGCACTACGCTGATACGAAATACGGAGAGAGCGATATGGCGAAGGAAAAGTTTGAGCGGAACAAACCGCACGTAAACATTGGAACGATTGGTCACGTTGACCACGGCAAGACAACATTGACAGCGGCGATTACGAAAGTATTGGCTGAGGCTCAAGGTGGTGTTGCGACAGCTTTTGACGAGATTGATAAAGCTCCAGAAGAAAAAGCACGTGGTATTACGATTTCTACAGCTCACGTTGAGTATGAAACAGACAATCGTCACTATGCGCACGTTGATTGCCCAGGACACGCCGATTATGTGAAAAACATGATCACTGGTGCGGCACAAATGGATGGTGCTATTTTGGTTGTTAACGCAGCTGATGGCCCAATGCCACAAACACGTGAGCACATTTTGTTGGCTCGCCAAGTTGGTGTGCCAGCGCTTGTTGTGTTCATGAACAAAGTTGACCAAGTTGACGACGAAGAGTTGCTTGAGTTGGTTGAAATGGAAATCCGTGAGTTGCTATCATCTTACGAATTCCCAGGCGACGACATTCCAGTTGTTTCTGGTTCTGCTTTGGCAGCGCTTGAAGGCCGTGATGACGAAATCGGCAAGAACAAGATCCTTGAGTTGATGCAAGCTGTTGATGATTTCATCCCAACACCTGCACGTCCTATTGATCAGCCGTTCTTGATGCCAATTGAAGATGTGTTCTCAATTTCTGGCCGTGGTACAGTTGTTACCGGTCGTGTTGAGCGTGGCATTGTTAAAGTTGGCGAAGAAGTTGAGATCGTTGGCATTAAAGACACCCAGAAAACAACCGTTACTGGTGTTGAAATGTTCCGTAAGTTGCTCGACAGCGGTGAAGCTGGCGACAACATCGGTGCTTTGATCCGTGGTGTTGACCGTGAGCAAGTTGAGCGTGGTCAAGTTCTTTGTAAGCCAGGTTCAGTAACACCGCACACCAAGTTCATTGGTGAAGCGATTATTCTGACGAAAGACGAGGGTGGTCGTCACACGCCATTCTTCAACAACTACCGTCCACAGTTCTACTTCCGTACAACTGACGTGACTGGTGTTGTGACATTGCCAGAAGGCACCGAAATGGTGATGCCTGGTGACCGCGTTGAGATGAATGTTGAATTGATCGTACCGATCGCGATGGAAGCACAACTGCGCTTCGCTATTCGTGAAGGTGGCCGTACCGTTGGTGCCGGCGTCGTTTCAAAAATCATCGAGTAGATTTAACAGCGCAAAGGCGGCGCGTTTTCAACGTGCCGCTGACGCGTAATTTTAGGAAGCATCGACATGAATGGTCAAAACATTCGTATCCGGCTTAAAGCGTTCGACCATCGAGTACTCGATAGTTCAACGAGCGAGATCGTAAATACTGCTAAGCGCACAGGCGCTCAAGTACGTGGCCCGATCCCGTTGCCAACACGAATTGACAAATACACTGTCAACCGTTCGCCGCACATCGATAAGAAGAGCCGCGAACAATTCGAAATTCGGACTCACAAGCGTCTTTTGGACATTGTAGAGCCTACTCCACAGACAGTGGATGCACTCATGAAGTTGGATCTGGCGGCCGGTGTGGACGTCGAGATCAAACTTTAAGATAAAAGAAAAAGGTGTAAACCGATGCGTTCAGGTGTGATCGCACAGAAGCTGGGCATGACCCGGATCTTTGCAGAGGATGGAAGAGATATCCCTGTGACGGTTCTTGGTCTTCAGAACTGCCAAGTTGTCGCTCAGCGGACGGCGGACAAAGATGGTTATACAGCGCTCCAATTGGGGTCTGGTACAGCCAAAGTAAAGAATGTAACTCGAGCTGGCCGTGGTCACTTCGCGGTTGCTAAAGTTGAACCAAAACGAAAAGTGGCTGAATTCCGTGTTTCGGAAGCCAACTTGATCGAAGTGGGCGCCGAAATGTTGGCTGACCATTTCAATGTTGGTCAGTTGGTTGACGTTTCTGGAACATCAATCGGTAAAGGTTTTGCCGGTGCGATGAAGCGTCACAACTTTGGCGGCATGCGTGCTACTCACGGTGTATCGGTTTCTCACCGTGCACACGGTTCGACTGGTCAGTGTCAAGATCCAGGTAAAGTCTTCAAAGGTAAGAAGATGGCTGGTCACATGGGTGCTGTTCGGACAACTACTCAGAACCTTAAAGTGGTTAAAACTGACGTTGAACGCGGTTTGATCATGGTTCAGGGTGCTGTTCCTGGCTCAAAAGGTGGCTGGATTATGGTTCGCGACGCAGTGAAAAAAGCTATTCCTGCGGATGCACCAACTCCTGGTTCATTCAAAGCAATTGCTGCAGCACCTGCTGCTGAAGTCCAAGAAGGGGGCGCTGAATAATGGAATTTTCAGTAACTACCCTTGAGGGCAAAGAAGCTGGCAAAGTTGAACTTGCAGATGACGTGTTTGGTCTAGAGCCACGCGCTGACATTTTGCACCGTATGGTTCGGTACCAACAGCTGAAGAAAATGGCTGGTACGCACGAAACCAAAGGTCGCGCTGACATTCGCGGTACAACAAAGAAATTTGTTCGCCAAAAAGGTTCAGGCGGCGCGCGTCACGGTAACCGTAAGGTTCCTCAGTTCCGCGGTGGTGGTCGTGCTTTTGGTCCGGTTACACGTTCGCACGCTATTTCGTTGCCAAAGAAAGTTCGTGCCTTGGCATTGAAACTGGCTTTGTCGACAAAAGCAAAAGCTGGTGATCTTGTGATCCTTGACAAAGCTGAGTCAAAAGAGCCTAAAACGGCTGCTTTGATTAAGTCTTTCGGCGTGCTTGGTTTTGACAATGCATTGATTATTGGTGGCGCAGAGCTGGATCAGAACTTTGTTCGTGCAGCTAGCAACATTCCACATATCGATGTTTTGCCAGCGCAAGGTATCAATGTTTATGACATCCTTCGTCGCAATAAATTGGTCTTGACCAAAGCGGCTTTGGAAAGCTTGGAGGCACGTTTCTCATGAGCACCGAACGCGCATATGACATTATTCGCAACCCAGTTGTGACTGAAAAATCAACGATGGCTTCCGAGCACAATCAAGTTGTTTTTGACGTCGCGATCGACGCAACTAAGCCTGAGATTAAGAAGGCTGTTGAAGGTTTGTTCTCTGTTAAGGTTCAGGCTGTTAATACGTTGATCCGTAAGGGTAAAGAAAAGCGTTTTAAGGGCCGTATTGGTCAGCGTAAAGACGTTAAAAAGGCGATTGTGACGTTGGCTGAAGGTCAGTCAATCGATCTTTCATCTGGACTTTAGGGCAGGACGATTAGAAAATGGCTTTGAAGCAATATAATCCCACCTCGCCAGGCCAGCGCGCCTTGATCGGTATCGATCGCTCTGAACTACACAAGGGCGGTCCGGTCAAGAAATTGACGTCAGGTCTGACAAACAAGGGTGGCCGAAACAATTCTGGTCGTATCACAATGCGTCGCCAAGGCGGCGGAGTGAAGCGTGCCTACCGTTTGGTTGACTTCAAACGTCGCAAGTATGACGTTGTTGGTACTGTTGAGCGTTTGGAATATGATCCAAACCGTACAGCCTTCATCGCACTTGTGAACTATGAAGATGGTGAGCAAGCGTACATCTTGGCTCCACAGCGTTTGGGTGCAGGGGATAAAGTTATCTCTTCACGCAATTCAGTGGACATTAAGCCAGGTAATGCGATGCCTCTTGAGCGTATGCCGGTTGGAACAATCGTGCACAACGTCGAGATGAAGCCTCTTAAAGGCGGTCAAATGGCTCGTTCAGCTGGTACGTATGTACAGTATGTTGGACGTGACCAAGGCATGGCGATCCTTCGCTTGGGTTCAGGCGAAACTCGCTTGGTTCCTGGTGCATGTATGGCAACAGTTGGCGCGGTTTCAAACGCTGACCATTCAAACACAAACCTTGGTAAAGCTGGCCGTAAACGCTGGTTGGGTAAACGTCCAAGTGTTCGTGGTGTTGCCATGAACCCGATCGATCACCCACACGGTGGTGGTGAAGGTCGTACTTCAGGTGGCCGTCATCCAGTGACGCCTTGGGGTAAACCAACTAAGGGCAAGCGTACCCGCTCTAACAAATCAACGGACAAATTTATTGTTCGTTCACGTCATCAGAAGAAGGGCAGGTAGGTCACATGACACGTTCTGTTTGGAAAGGTCCGTTTGTAGACGGATATCTGATCAAAAAAGCCGAGAAGGTTCGGGAATCTGGCCGCAACGAGGTTATCAAAATTTGGAGCCGTCGCTCTACAATTTTGCCTCAGTTCGTTGGATTGACCTTTGGCGTTTATAACGGTCAAAAACACGTGCCTGTTAATGTGTCCGAAGAGATGATTGGCCATAAATTTGGCGAATTTTCTCCGACCCGCACATATTACGGCCACGGCGCCGATAAGAAGGCGAAGAGGAAGTAACGATGGGTAAGGCAAAGCGAGAACGTTCGCTGAAAGACAACGAGGCACGGGCAGTGCTGCGCCAAGTGCGCACCAGCCCTCAAAAGTTGAATCTTGTTGCAACAACTATCCGCGGTAAGAAAGTCGAAAAAGCTTTGGCTGATTTGAGCTTCTCTCCTAAGCGGATTGCAAAAGACGTAAAGAAAACATTGGAAAGCGCTATTGCCAATGCTGAAAACAATCACGGTCTGGATACAGATGCGTTGATCGTTGCTGAAGCATTTGTTGGCAAATCGCTTGTGATGAAACGTTTTCGTCCACGTGCACGTGGTCGTGTAGGAAAGATTTTGAAACCTTTCTCACACTTGACAATCGTTGTGCGTGAAGTTGAGGAGGCTGCATAATGGGCCATAAGATCAATCCAATTGGTTTCCGTCTTGGCGTAAACCGCACTTGGGACAGCCGCTGGTACGCCAACAAAGGCGAATTCGGCACGTTGTTGCAGGAAGATCTTAAGATCCGCAAAATGCTTGAGAAAACTCTTAAGCAAGCTGCAGTTTCTAAGATTGTTATCGAGCGTCCACACCGGAAATGTCGTGTGTCTATTCACACAGCACGTCCTGGTATCGTGATCGGTAAAAAAGGCGCTGACATCGAAAAACTTCGTGCAAAAGTGCGTAAGTTTACAGATTCAGAAGTGCACTTGAACATTGTTGAAGTTCGCAAGCCTGAAACAGATGCAACTTTGGTTGCGCAAGGTATTGCACAGCAACTAGAGCGTCGGGTTTCTTTCCGCCGCGCTATGAAGCGTGCCGTACAAACAGCAATGCGCATGGGCGCTCAAGGCATTCGTGTGAATGTTGCGGGTCGTTTGGGCGGTGCTGATATTGCGCGGACTGAATGGTACCGTGAGGGCCGGGTGCCGTTGCACACTCTGCGTGCTGATATTGATTATGGCACAGCAGAAGGTGAAACAACTTTCGGCATTATCGGTGTAAAAGTTTGGGTCTTTAAAGGCGAAATCCTTGAACACGATCCAATGGCACATGAACGTCGCGCTACAGAAGGCTCAGGTGATAAGAAACCTCAGCGTCAGCAGCGCCGTCAGAACGCCGGTTAAGGAGCATATTGAAAAATGTTGCAACCTAAACGCACCAAATTCCGCAAAATGCATAAAGGCCGTATTCGCGGTGTTGCAAAAGGCGGTAGCGCTTTGAACTTTGGGTCTCATGGCCTAAAAGCACAAGAGCCAGAACGCGTGACGTCTCGTCAAATCGAGGCTGCTCGTCGTGCAATGACCCGTCACATGAAACGTGCGGGCCGTGTATGGATCCGAATCTTCCCTGATGTTCCAGTAAGCGCGAAGCCTACTGAAGTTCGGATGGGTAAAGGTAAAGGTTCAGTAGATTATTGGGCCGCTCGGGTTAAACCTGGCCGGGTGATGTTTGAGATCGACGGTGTGTCGGACGAAGTTGCACGTGAGGCATTGCGCCTTGCAGCAATGAAATTGCCGATCAAGACACGTGTTGTTACACGTATCGCCGACTAAGGGATCGAAGAAATGAATGCGAATGATGTGCGGGCTAAAACCGCAGATGAGCTGAAGCAAGAATTGCTAGACCTTAAGAAAGAGCAGTTTAACCTGCGCTTTCAAGGTGCAACGCAACAGCTTGAAAACACCGCGCGAGTTCGGCAAGTACGCCGCGACGTTGCACGGGTGAAAACAATCCTGCGCGAAAAAAGCGTAGCAGGCGAGTAGGAGCGGCTTGATGCCAAAGCGTATATTGCAAGGGACTGTGGTCTCTGACAAGAACGATAAAACGATTGTTGTGCGCGTCGAACGTCGCTTCACACACCCGCTTTTGAAAAAAGTGGTACGTCGTTCTAAGAAATATCAGGCTCACGACGAAGCGAACGTTGCCAAAACTGGCGATATCGTTCAAATCGAAGAATGTGCGCCGATTTCGAAGAATAAAAGATGGACCGTTGTACAAGCTTCATAATTGAAGTATTGAACTCCGGATTTGGATTTAAGTAGAGGTTGGCATAAACCAACCGACAATTAAGAAGGCTACCAGTCATGATTCAGATGCAGACGAATCTCGATGTCGCGGATAACTCCGGTGCACGTCGTGTTATGTGCATCAAGGTGCTGGGCGGCTCTAAGCGTAAATACGCTTCTGTTGGAGACATGATTGTTGTTTCCGTTAAAGAAGCTATTCCGCGTGGCCGTGTTAAAAAGGGACAAGTTATGCGTGCAGTAGTTGTGCGCACAGCTAAAGACATCCGTCGTCCTGATGGTACCACGATCCGTTTTGACCGCAACGCAGCGGTTTTGGTGAACACTAGTGAAGAGCCAATCGGCACACGTATCTTTGGCCCAGTTCCTCGTGAACTGCGTTCAAAGAATCACATGAAGATTGTTTCGCTTGCGCCGGAGGTGCTCTAGCAATGGCTGCGAAAATTAAAAAGGGTGACAAGGTTATTGTCCTCACAGGTCGCGATAAGGGTAAAACCGGCGACGTGTTGAACATCAACCCAGCCGATAAACGCGCTGTTGTTCAAGGTGTAAACCTTGTTAAGCGTCATACTCGTGCGACCCAGACCGAAGAGGGCGGCATCTTCACGAAAGAAGCGCCTATTCATTTGTCAAACATTGCGCTCGTTGATCCAAAAGAAAACAAAGCAACTCGTGTTGGTTTTGTTGTTAAGGACGGCGAAAAGAAACGCGTTGCGAAACGTTCGGGAGAAGTGATCGATGGCTGAGAACTACGTCCCACGCCTACGCACACACTATGACGATGTCTTGCGTGCAGCGTTGACAGAGCAATTCAATTACAAAAACCCAATGCAGGTGCCTAAACTCGAGAAAATCGTGTTGAACATGGGTGTTGGCGAAGCGGTTAATGACAGCAAAAAAGTCAAGTCAGCTGCTGCTGATTTGGAAGCAATTGCTGGTCAAAAAGTTGTAATTACATACGCAAAGAAATCTATTGCGGGCTTTAAAGTTCGTGAAGAGATGCCTTTGGGTTGTAAGGTTACACTTCGTAAGACGCAGATGTATGAATTCATGGACCGTTTGGTAAACATTGCTTTGCCTCGTGTACGTGACTTCCGTGGCTTGAACGAAAAAAGCTTTGACGGTCGTGGCAATTTTGCTATGGGCATCAAGGAACATATCGTTTTCCCTGAAATCAATTACGACCAAGTCGACCAAATTTGGGGCCTTGACGTTATTGTGTGTACGACTGCAAACACAAATGAAGAAGCGTTGGCGCTTCTTAAAGGCTTTAACTTCCCGTTTGGGCAAACAGCCTAACACGTGACAGTCGGATAAGGACGAGAGAAGAATGGCAAAGAAAAGCGCCGTAGAGAACAATGAGAAAAAACGCAAAATGATTGCACGTGATGCAAGCAAACGCGCGGCTCTCAAAGCGATCGTTAAGGACGCCTCAATTCCACTTGAAGAGCGGTTTCAGGCCCAGCTTAAGCTGGCAGCCTTGCCTCGTAACGGTGCAGCAACTCGTTTGCGCAACCGTTGTGAAGTAACCGGTCGCCCACGTGGGTATTATCGTAAGCTCAAAATGTCACGTATTGCATTACGCGATTTGGGCAATAAGGGAAAAATCCCTGGCCTCGTGAAATCGAGCTGGTAAGGAGAATTAAGCGATGAGTTTTACTGATCCGCTTGGTGATATGTTGACACGTATCCGGAATGCGCAAATGCGCAACCGGACAAGTGTCAAAACACCTGCATCTAAATTGCGGGCTCGTGTGTTGGATGTTTTGAAGTCTGAAGGCTTTATTCGCGGCTACACTGTTTCAGAAATTGAAAACGGTATCGCGGAAATCGACGTTGAGTTGAAATATCTTGACGACGTGCCTGTCATTCGCGAAATCCAGCGTGTTTCTAAGCCTGGACGCCGTGTTTACGCTTCTGTGAAAAATATCCCACAGGTTGCGAACGGTTTGGGCGTTTCGATCGTCTCTACACCTAAGGGTGTTATGGCTGATCATGAAGCACGTACGAATAATGTTGGTGGGGAAGTGTTGTGCCGCGTATTCTAATACGTTCACAATTATCCTCTTTAAAAGCTACGGTTTGATCCGAGAAGGCAAAAGAAAATGTCTCGTATTGGCAAGAAACCAGTCGCCCCAGTTGATGGTGTGACGGTCACAATCGAAGGCCAGACGATTAAGGCAAAAGGCCCAAAAGGCGAATTGTCTGTCGATCTGGTGGATCTGGTGACTGTTGAAATGACCGACGAAGGCGTCAAGGTCACCCCTGTGAACGAAACAAAAGCTGCTCGTTCTGCATGGGGAATGTCACGCACATTGGTACAGAATATTGTATCCGGTGTGAAAGAAGGGTTCCAAAAGAAGCTGCTAATCAACGGTGTTGGTTATCGTGCGCAAATGCAAGGTTCAGACCTTAAATTGGCGCTAGGCTTTTCACATGACGTGATTTTCAAAGCTCCAGAGGGCATTGAACTTCAGGCGCCGGCGGCGACTGAGATCGTTGTTTCTGGAATTGATAAGCAAGTTGTTGGGCAAGTTGCCGCAAACATTCGTGAATTCCGGCCACCGGAGCCTTACAAAGGCAAAGGTATCCGTTATGAAGACGAATATATCTTCCGCAAAGAAGGTAAGAAGAAGTAAGGACGCGAAAACATGGCGAACCGCAGCCAATCTAAGGACCGCCGTAAGGCGAGGGTACGTCGCGCAGTTAAAGTGCGCGCTAATGGGCGTCCTCGTTTGTCGGTATTCCGGTCTGAGAAGAACATTTATGCTCAGGTTATTGACGACACAACAGGCCGCACGGTTGCAGCTGCTTCAACTTTGGACAGTGATGTCAAAGTTGAAAAAGGCTCTAACCAATCTGCTGCAACTGAAGTGGGCAAGTTGCTCGCTGCACGTGCAGTAAAAGCCGGCGTTGAAGACGTTGTATTTGACCGTGGTGCATACCTTTATCATGGCCGCGTGAAAGCTTTGGCAGAAGCTGCACGCGAAGGTGGTCTACGCTTCTAATGATGGCGTCGACTGTATTGAAAACAATTGAGAAGAATTGGTTGAAACGATGAGAGACAATCAAGAGCGCGATAGCGAATTTGTTGATCGCCTGGTCCACATCAATCGCGTAGCGAAAGTGGTAAAGGGCGGCCGTCGTTTCGGCTTTGCTGCACTTGTTGTGGTTGGTGATCAAAAGGGCCGCGTTGGCTTTGGTCACGGTAAGGCACGCGAAGTGCCTGAAGCGATCCGTAAAGCAACAGAGCAAGCTAAACGTCAAATGATCCGTGTTCCACTGCGTGAAGCACGTACATTGCACCACGATGTAAATGGTCGCCACGGCGCCGGTAAAGTTCTGCTTCGTGCAGCACCTGCTGGTACTGGTATTATTGCTGGTGGTCCTATGCGTGCGGTTTTTGAAACTTTGGGTATTTCCGACATTGTTGCGAAATCACAAGGTTCAGCGAACCCATACAACATGGTGCGTGCTACCTTTGATGCTTTGAAGAACCTAGAAAGCCCACGTTCAGTTGCTGCACGTCGTGGTTTGAAAGTTTCTGACATCCAAGGTCGCCGTCGCGAAACAGACGTTGGCGAAACAGCAAGCGCTTAGTTTTAAGCGTTTGAACTGGAGTTGAGACATGGCTGATAAAACAGTAACAGTAGAGCAGGTCGGTAGCCCGATCCGCCGCACTCAAGATCAACGTGCTACGCTTGTTGGTCTTGGTTTGAACAAGATGCATCGTCGTAAAACACTGGAAGATACTCCAGCTGTTCGCGGGATGATCAAAAAAGTTTCCCACCTCGTTCGCGTTGTCGACGAGAAGTAATCAAAGGGTTTGTCATGCGACTGAATGAGTTGGCCGACAATCAAGGCTCGTCAAAAAACCGTACACGTATTGGTCGTGGTATTGGTTCTGGCAAAGGCAAAACAGGTGGACGCGGTGTTAAGGGTCAAAAGTCACGCTCAGGTGTGTCTGTAAATGGCTTCCGTGGTGAACAAACCAACCTGATCCAGCAAATGCCTAAGCGCGGATTTAACAATCCGTTTGCGAAAAAGTTTAATGCTGTGCGTTTGGATCGTATTCAATCAGCAATCGATGCTGGTCGCTTGGATGCAAAAGGCGTAATTGATGTTGCGGCACTTGTTGGAGCGGGCGTTATTCGTCGTGCAAAAGACGGTGTTCGTTTGATCAATGGCGGCGAATTCACTTCGAAAAAAGTGACATTCAAGGTTGATCACGTATCTAAGGGCGCTTTGGCGGCCGTTGAAGCTGCTGGTGGTAAAGTAGACCTTCCTGCAGCTGAATAATAACGAACATTTTTCCTTGAGTTAAGGACTGAGCTATATGGCTTCGGCAGCAGAACAACTTGCCCGGAACTTAAATTTTTCGACCTTTGCCAAGGCAAAAGATCTTCAACAGCGCATCTGGTTTACCCTAGGTGCGCTTTTGGTCTATCGGCTCGGCACATACATTCCTATTCCGGGGATCGACGGCAACGCATTTGCAGCGACATTCGATCGCGCGCAAACGGGCATTTTTGGCATGTTCAACATGTTTGCTGGCGGCGCAGTTGAGCGGATGGCGATTTTTGCCCTCAACCTAATTCCCTACATTACAGCTTCAATCGTTATCCAGGTGATGACGACTGCTTCTCCAACGCTTGAGGCCTTGAAGAAGGAAGGTGAGTCTGGTCGCCGCAAGATCAACCAATATACCCGCTATTTGGCGGTTATTTTCTGTGCGTTGCAAGCTTACGGCATTGCTGTCGGTCTTGAAGCGAGTGATGGGGTTGTTTCCAATCCTGGTTGGTTTTTCCGCATTTCGACCGTTGTAACCCTTGTTGGGGGAACAATGTTCTTGATGTGGCTCGGTGAGCAAGTGACGTCACGCGGCGTTGGCAACGGGATCTCGTTGATCATTTTCGCCGGGATTGTTGCGACATTGCCTGCAGCTATTGCGCAGACATTGGAGTTGAGCCGTACCGGGGCATTGCCGACCATTGGTGTTGTCGCATTGCTGGTATTGGCCATCGTAGTGATTGCGATCATCGTGTTCTTTGAACGTGCGCAACGAAAACTGCTCGTGCAGTATCCGAAGCGACAAGTTGGCAATAAGATGTTCCAGGGCGATACATCTCACTTGCCATTGAAGCTCAATACGGCTGGTGTTATTCCTGTGATCTTTGCATCTTCATTGCTTTTGTTGCCAGCGACTATGGCGTCGTTTGCAGCTCAAGGTGATGCACCGGGGTGGCTTACAACTGTTGCGGCCGTGCTTGGACGTGGGCAACCGGTTTACCTTGCAATTTTTGCTTCGTTGATCTTTTTCTTCGCGTTCTACTATACATCTATCGTGTTTAACCCGACTGAAACGGCTGACAATTTGAAAAAGTCAGGCGGATTCATTCCCGGCATCCGGCCCGGTGAGCGCACAGCCCAGCATATCGATTATGTGTTGACGCGAATTACGATAGTTGGTGCGATCTATTTGACACTTGTTGCTTTGATTCCCGAAGTGCTCGTTTCACAGTTGAACGTTTCAGCGTTCTTGGGTGGAACTTCGCTGCTGATTATGGTCACGGTGACACTCGATACGATTTCACAGGTCCAGTCGCATTTGATTGCGCAACAATATGAAGGCCTCGTGAAAAAATCACGTTTGGGAGGACGGCGCAAAAAATGAGATTGATTCTTTTAGGACCACCGGGAGCAGGCAAGGGCACCCAGGCTCAATTTTTGATTGAGAAGTTTGGCATTCCCCAACTTTCAACCGGCGATATGTTGCGAGCGGCGATTGCTGCTGAGACTGCACTTGGACTTGAGGTCAAAGACATTATTGCCCGTGGTGATCTTGTTCCTGACGAAGTCGTAGTTGGCATCATCTCAGATCGCTTGGACGAAGCGGACTGTGCGAATGGGTTTATCCTTGATGGTTTCCCTCGTACAACTGCGCAAGCAGAGGCGCTTGAAGAATTGCTCCAGGACAAAGGCATCAGTCTTGATGCTGTAGTTGAGATTAAGGCAGACGCAGATACCCTTGTCGGGCGTATTCTGACACGTGCGGCCGAGTCTGGTGGTGCACGTGAAGACGATAACGAAGAAGTTCTTCGCAATCGCTTGGACGTCTATCATGAGTTGACCGCTCCGCTTGTTGATTTTTATTCGGCCAAGAGCCTCGTTAAAAGCGTTGACGGCATGGCGGGAATCGAAGAAGTCACTAAGGCAATATTGGCGGCTTTGGACGCCTAAGAAATATCAGGTTTATCCTTTGTCAACCTAACGGTTGACTTTGGACTGGAAACTCGGTTATGAACCGCGCTTAGTTATACGCATTGGTGCGACTGGGCTCGGTTTCTTGAAAAATTTGCAAGAGATCGAATGCCGGTCTGTTGCTGTTGTGTGGACGCAGATCATGGTGATCTGCATTGAATTAAGGAGATCAGCAACGTGGCTCGTATTGCTGGCGTAAATATCCCAACGAATAAACGTGTAGAAATTGCACTTCAGTATATTCATGGGATCGGTGCTAAACACGCATCAGAGATTTGCGAAAAAGTAGGTATTCCTGCTGAACGTCGTGTTATGGAATTGTCTGACGCAGAAGTCATTCAAGTTCGTGAAACAATTGACCGTGACTACATCGTTGAAGGTGACCTTCGACGTTCAGTTGCTATGAACATCAAACGTTTGATGGACATGGGTAACTACCGTGGTCTTCGTCATCGTCGTGGTTTGCCTGTGCGTGGTCAAAATACGCACAATAACGCTCGGACTCGCAAGGGCCCAGCGAAAGCAATCGCAGGTAAGAAGAAGTAATTTTGGTGCCCCGAATGGTTGGGGCACTGTGTATTTCGGTGGAGCTACCGTCTGAGAACGGTGGTGATGAGATCGCATAAGGAAAAAGCATGGCTAAAGAAGCACGCGTTAAGCGTCGCGAGCGTAAAAACATCACATCTGGTGTTGCGCACGTAAACTCAACATTCAACAACACAATGATCACGATCACTGATGTACAGGGCAACGCGATTGCTTGGTCATCAGCCGGTACAATGGGTTTTAAAGGCTCTCGTAAGTCTACTCCATATGCCGCACAGGTTGCTGCTGAAGATGCTGCGAAAAAAGCGCAAGAGCACAACATGAAGACATTGGAAGTTGAAGTTTGTGGTCCAGGTTCTGGCCGCGAATCAGCTTTGCGCGCTTTGCAAGCTGCTGGATTTACAGTCACAAGCATCCGCGATGTGACTTCAATTCCACATAACGGATGTCGTCCACGCAAACGTCGTCGCGTTTAATTCACTTTACCGTTCGTTCGGCCAAACGGGCGGGTGTGGAATTTTACATTTCATGCGGCTATCGGCGGATAGTCCGCATTATTGAAAGGGTGTAAACTATAATGATCCAGAAAAACTGGCAGGAACTGATTAAGCCGACAAAACTGGACATTGTACCGGGAAATGATCCGGCACGGGTAGCTTCAGTTGTCGCCGAACCGCTAGAGCGCGGTTATGGTTTGACATTGGGCAACGCGTTGCGTCGGGTATTGTTGTCTTCATTGCAAGGGGCTGCGGTTACCGCAATCCAAATTGACGGCGTTCTGCACGAATTTTCTTCTGTGCCTGGCGTTCGTGAAGATGTCACCGATATGGTGCTCAACGTAAAAGAGATTTCAGTTCGCATGGAAGAAGAGGGGCCTAAGCGTCTCACTTTGTCTAAAAAGGGTCCGGGCGCTGTCTTGGCCAGCGACATTGAAGTTTCTGGCGATATCGAAATTCTGAACCCAGAATTGGTTCTTTGTCACCTTGATGATGGTGCTGAGATCAATATGGAATTCACAGTTGAGACTGGTAAGGGCTATGTGCCTGCTGATCGCAACCGTCCTGAAGATGCGCCAATTGGCTTTGTATCTGTGGATGCGTTGTTTTCACCAATTAAGCGCGTGTCTTATAAAGTGGAGAACACCCGTGAGGGCCAAGTTCTTGACTATGACAAGCTTAATTTGACAGTTGAGACTGATGGTTCAATTACCCCTGAAGATGCTGTGGCATTTGCTGCACGTATCTTGCAAGACCAATTGAATGTGTTCGTGAACTTTGAAGAGCCTGAGAAGGAAGTGGTTGAAGATGCAACGCCTGAGCTTGCATTTAATCCTGCGCTTCTCAAGAAAGTTGATGAGCTTGAATTGTCTGTTCGTTCTGCAAACTGCCTGAAGAACGACAACATCGTGTACATTGGTGATTTGATCCAAAAGTCGGAAGCGGAAATGTTGCGCACCCCGAACTTTGGCCGTAAATCACTAAATGAAATTAAAGAAGTTCTGGCGCAAATGGGCCTGCATCTTGGTATGGATGTAGCCAACTGGCCGCCTGAAAACATTGAAGATCTCGCGAAGCGTTTTGAAGATCACTATTGATCTTTTTCGCTTAACGCATTGAGTTGACAGGAGAATAGAATGCGCCACCGTAAAGCCGGTCGCAAGTTGAACCGTACTGCAAGCCATCGTAAAGCGATGTTTGCAAATATGGCCGCTGCGCTAATTAAGCACGAGCAGATTGTTACAACTGTTCCAAAAGCAAAAGACCTACGTCCAATCGTTGAAAAGTTGGTGACACTTGCGAAGAAGGGTGATCTTCACTCTCGTCGTATTGCCGCTTCTCGTATTGGTGATGAGACGCAAGCAAAGAAATTGTTTGATGTTTTGGGTCCACGTTACCAAGACCGTCAAGGCGGTTACACACGTGTGCTTAAAGCGGGTTTCCGCTATGGCGACAACGCACCAATCGCAGTGATTGAGTTTGTTGACCGCGATATCACAGCAAAAGGCAAAGATTCTGGCCCAACTGCTGAGCGTCAAGACCAAGCAGAAGAAGCAGCGTAAGCTACTTTATATCTGGTATGAATTAGGGCGTCCTTCGGGGCGCCTTTTTTTTGGCTCATTAAAGAAGGCAGCTTGACGGTATTCCGAACTGTTTATCATTGCCTGAGTGGTTGGCGACCAGATGGTCCGCATGTTATTTAGGGTTACAATAGCTTTGTAAGCGAGTGAAATGACCGACCTTTTTATTGAAGACTTATCCAACGCGCCTGATGAAGATCGGCCTCTGGCTGATCTATTGCGTCCCCAATCTTTGGCTGACGTGGTTGGGCAAGATCATTTGGTGGGTGAAGAAGGCGTTTTGACCCGGATGATAAAGTCCGGGCGGTTGGGTTCTTTGGTATTTTGGGGGCCGCCGGGGTCTGGCAAAACAACTGTTGCCCGTCTGTTGGCGCAGAATGTCGACTATCGCTTTCATCAGATTTCTGCGATTTTTTCCGGTGTTGCTGACCTCAAGAAGGTTTTTGAGCAGGCGCGGGATTTAAAACGGTCTGGCAAGCGAACCTTGTTGTTTGTGGATGAAATCCACCGGTTTAACAGAGCGCAGCAGGACAGTTTTTTGCCAGTGATGGAGGATGGCACGTTAGTTTTGGTTGGCGCGACAACGGAAAACCCATCGTTTGAGTTGAATTCAGCTTTATTGTCTCGGGCCCAAGTGCTTACTTTTAAAGCCCACGACGATGAGGCCGCAGAACAATTGCTGCGCCGCGCAGAAGAGCATGTGGGGCGCACATTGCTGCTGAGTGAGGACGCACGAATTTCATTGGCTGAAATGGCGGATGGTGATGGCCGAGCTTTGTTGGGATTGGTCGAAGAGATCTTTGCAGCCACTGTTGATGGCGATGAGTTGGACAGGGAGGGGCTCGAGCGGATCGTTCAGCGCCGGGCGCCAGTTTATGACAAAGGACAGGACGGGCATTACAACCTTATTTCTGCGCTGCACAAGACCATTCGTGGATCTGACCCTGATGCGGCGCTTTATTATTTGACGCGCATGCTGGTTTCTGGGGAAGATCCAATGTTTTTGGCGCGTCGGTTGATCCGCATGGCGGTGGAAGATATTGGCCTAGCTGATCCACTTGCCCTGCCACAATGTGTGGCAGCACGGGATGCTTATCAAATGCTTGGCTCGCCAGAAGGGGAATTGGCATTGGCGCAGGCAGCCGTTTATTTGGCAACGGCGCCAAAATCTAACGCTGTTTACACTGCCTACAATCAGGCCACGGCATTTGCCAAAAAAACTGGTTCGCCCATGCCACCAAAAAGCATATTGAATGCGCCGACCAAATTGATGAAAAATGAGGGATACAACAAGGGGTATATTTATGATCACGACACCCCTGAAGGCTTTTCTGGGCAAGACTATTTCCCCGATGATTTAGGGCGACAAGAGTTCTATCATCCTGTAGAACGCGGGTTCGAGCGGGACGTGCAAAAGCGAATGGACTATTTCAAGCGCTTGCGTTTCAGCAAAACTGCAGGCAAAACGGGCCTGAGTGAATAAGTTAGAAAGACAGTTGAATGTCCTATTTGCTGGTCGGTTTGGGCGGTGCATTGGGTGCTATGGGGCGACATAGCGTTGGCCAGTTGGTAATGCGATTTGGACTAATTGGTTTTCCTTACGCCACGATGATCGTGAATGTAATTGGTTCATTCATCATTGGGGTTGTTATCGGGTATTTGGCCAAGACAACGCCTGAATGGGGCCAGTCAGTCCGGCTGTTTCTAGCGACCGGCTTTTGTGGTGGGTTCACAACATTTTCTGCATTTTCGTTAGATGCAATTGTTCTTTATGAGCGCGGTCAGGTGATGGCTGCTGCTGGTTATGTAGGTTTGTCTGTAGTGCTTTCGATTGCAGCATTGTTTGGCGCATTGGCGCTTATGAGAGGTTTGGCCCTATGAGTGGCGTACAACAACGAATAGTCACCGCAGAAGAAGAAGGCATGCGCCTTGATCGCTGGTTTTCTGTTCATTTCCCAGATTTGCCATTTTCACGCCTTCAACGGATTATCCGAAAGGGCGAAGTACGGATTGATAAGGGACGCGTGAAAGCGAACACTCGGCTTGCCAAAGGGCAAACCATTCGCGTTCCGCCGATCGGTGATTTGCCCGAAACTCACAAAGAGTATCAGCCGCGTGTTGTCGAAAAAGACGTGCAATTGTTGCGTGATATTACGCTTTATGAAGATGAGACCATTTTGGTGATCAACAAGCCGCATGGTCTTGCTGTGCAAGGCGGCAGCGGCACCAAGTATCACGTGGATAAATTGCTGGAGAGCATTCCGAACAAGAAGGGTGAAAAGCCACGGCTTGTGCACCGATTGGATCGTGATACGTCGGGTTGCTTGCTGATAGCGAAAACACGTCAAGCTGCCTCACATTTCGGCAAAGTGTTTCGTTCCCGTTCAGCTCGTAAGATATATTGGGCGGTAACAGCATATGTGCCCCATCCAAAACAAGGCAAGATTTCTTGTTTTGTCGCCCGTCAATCGACAGAAGATGGCGAGCAAATGCGTGTGGTTGGTAATGGCGTTGACGGGGCGCAGCACTCGTTGACCCATTATTCGGTTACAGAAGATGCCGGCGGTAAGTTTGCTTGGGTGACCCTAAAACCAGTGACCGGTCGCACACACCAGTTGCGTGTGCATATGCAGCAGATGGGAACACCGATTATTAATGACCCACGGTATTTTGATATCGAAAATTGGGAAAAGCCCGATGATTTGGGTGAGGGGCTTCATTTGCATGCCCGCCGACTGGCCATACCTTTGCCGAGCGGTAAACAGTTAGACATTACAGCGCCATTGCCACCTCATATGCAAAAGACGTTTGATATGTTCGGGTTTAACGTCAAATACTATGACCAAAATGAAGAAGACGCCTTAGACGAGGATTGATCTATGCCTGATCTTAGCCACTTTGATAAACTCGATGTGCCCATCAAAGAGATTGCGCATGCTGTTTATGATTTGGCGGCCGAGGTTGATCCCAATTTACACCGGATGAAGCGGTGGGGATTTCCAGGTTTTATTGCAAACTCCACAATCGTGACCGTTTGCGGACAGCCTAAGCACGTTAATCTGCAGTTCTTTTATGGGGCGCATCTGCCCAACCCACTCGGGTTGCTTGAAGGCACCGGAAAAGACTTACGGCATATCAAATTCAGGTCGATGCCGGACACCAAGCGTGAAGGTGTGCGTGAAGTCGTTATGGCTGCAATTGAATATGACAAAACATTGCGCGACGAAGGGTTGCGGGCGAGGGCTGAGAGTTAATGCGATTGGTGATTTTTGATGTCGACGGCACCATTGTCGACAGTGCTGCGCATATCGTGGAGAGCGCTCAATTTGTCTTTCACAAAAACAACCTGCCCAAACCAGCGGACGCAGACATTCGTGCAGGGATTGGGTTGAACCTAGATATTATTATGCTGAATTTGCTTGGCGACGACAATCAGGAGCTGGCGCTAAAACTTGAGCAAGACTATCGAGACTATTTCAATCATAAGATTGAACACGGCCTGATCAACGAACAGATTTATACAGGTGCTGCAGAGGCGATCGCGACACTTGGCGCTCAAGATGAGACATTTTTGGGCATCGCCACTGGCAAGCGTTTAAAAGGCGTGGAGCGCCTATTCAAAGAGCAAGGCTTCGGTCATCATTTCCATACGCTGCAAACGCCAGACAATAATCCCTCCAAGCCTAATCCGGGCATGGTTTTGACGGCGATGAGCGAAACTGGCGTTAAGGCTGCAAAAACGGTTATGATTGGCGACACGTCTTATGATATGGCGATGGCAAAGGCGGCTGGCGTAAAAGCGTTGGGCGTAAATTGGGGTTACCACGACCATACAACATTGCGCGAAAGCGGCGCGGATTTGGTGATAGATCACTATCATCAACTCATTGATGCAATTGATGAATTGACGGAGTAAGCACGATGCGTGAGATTTTGGAAGATGCAGAAGCCCATATTGAAGATGGATATGGCCGTGCGCAAAAACACCAAAAACAACAGTTGGCAAAGCGCTTTTATAAACAAGTGAGCGTTGGCGCTGTTGAAGGTGGTTTTGGGGTTCTGTTAGACGGGCGTTCAATCAAATCGCCGGGCAAAACGCTGGTGAAAGTGCCAAGCCAGCGGCTTGCGACATTGCTTGCAGCTGAATGGGATGCGCAGGAAAAAGAGATAGACCCTGCGACCATGCCGTTGACCCGTTTGGTCAATACAACGGTCGAAAAGGGTGAAGAAACGCTTGATGCAGTGAAGGCGGAGATTGTTAAATTCGCCGGGAACGACTTGCTAACTTACAGAGCGGACACGCCACAAGAACTAGTTGATCTGCAATCAAAACATTGGGGCGGGGCGCTTGATGCGTTCACCAGGCGCTATGATGTTTCGTTCAACGTCATTACAGGAGTGATCCACCAAGACCAACCTCCTGAAGTGCAAGCACGGGTTGGTGAGATTATTGCGCCTTATGGGGTGTTTGGTGCCTTTTGCACAATGTTGATCACGTCGATTACGGGGTCAGCAATTCTTTCAGTTGGTTTGGCCGAGGGCTTGTTTAGTGCCTCAGAAGTCTTAAAAATCGCCTATGTAGATGAAGACTATCAAGCTAGCCATTGGGGTGAAGATGCGGAGGCAATGCGTATGCGCGCCTTCAAACGACAAGACTTTGACGCAGCGGTAAAAGTGTTGGAACTGGTCGAAAGAGAACTCTAGGCGTTTGCCTGATTTCTGATCCACTCAACAACAGATGGTGCGATCTCTTCAAGCGGATCCATCACGAAAGCGCGTTCGTGGGCGTGGGGGTGTGGCACCGTAAGCCGCTCATTATTGATTCTGGATTGGCCAAAGGCAATCACATCTATGTCGATGAGGCGAGGGCCCCATTTTTCATCGCGCTTGCGGCCCATCGCTTGTTCAATCATCAAGCACGAATCGAGCAAGTCGATTGGGCCTAGAGCTGTTTCTACTTCAATGGCCATATTGAGAAATGGATCTTGGTCGGTTTTACCCCAAGGGTCCGTTTCGATGATGCGAGATTTGCGGGTGATGTGTACGTCAGGGTGAGCGTCTAGTCGGCGCAACGCCTCTAGTAATTGTGCACGAGGGCGGCCAATATTTGCTCCAAGTCCAAGCCAAGCTTTTCCCATTACTTTGTCTCCCGATCTCGAACCAATTCTATTGCGAATTCACCAGTTACAACGGGAATCGGTGCTTCTGGTTTGCGCACACGTACTCTGACCCATTCAATCGTCTCAAACGTGTCGAACAAGCCATCAATCAAATGCTGCCCAAGCGCTTCGATAAGCTTGAAACGTGTTTGGGTAACACGCTCGTTGACCAAGTTGAAAATCTGGTCGTATGAAATTGTGTCTTCCACATCGTCCGTTAGGCCCGGTTTGGACAGGTCCACACCGCACTCCAGATCAATGCGAAAACGCTGCCCGAGGGCATTTTCTTCCTGCATGACGCCGTGGTAGCCATAAAAAGCTAAGTCAGCGAGCACGATTTTGTCTTCAGTCCGATTTGTCTTTGGCATCAATTATATTTCCCGAGCGGGTGGAGGGCTGTAATAGGTTGCGTGTGCAACTTGCAAAGCGTCATAGTTCTCGCGAACATCGTGCACACGAAATATATGCGCGCCCTGCGTGTATGCTAGTACCGTGGTTGCCCCCGTTGCCGCAACCCGTTCTTTAGGCTCAACCCCCAACAGTTTCCCAAGGGTCGATTTGCGCGAGAATCCAATAAGGATAGGGTACCCTAGTTCAACCAATTCGTCGATGCGACCAAGAAGCGTGAAGTTCTCTTCGTAGGTTTTTGCAAATCCAAACCCTGGATCAAGCACTATTTGAGATTTGGATAGTCCCGCATATTCAGCAATTTGAATGCTTTTGTCAAAGTATCGCTTTAGTTCTGAAACAATGTCTTTTTGTGTGTCGCGGTCTTCGTCCCAATGCATGAGAATAGATGGGATATTGTAGTGCGCGGCAACATCGGCAAGTTCTGGGTCCCGTTGAAAACCCCAAACATCATTGATGATTGAGGCACCAGCCTGAATGGCTTGGTGACCAACGATTGCTTTGTATGTATCGATTGAAACGGGCTTATTGATTCTGGCTTCCGCCAAAGCGTCAAGCACCGGCATGATCCGGTCTAGTTCGGCCTGTGCGCCGACTTCCTTGGCTCCGGGGCGGGTGCTTTCGCCACCAACATCGATGATGTCAGCACCTTCGCTTATCATTTGTTTGGCCTGACCAACAGCGTCTGCGGCAGCACTATGCTCGCCGCCGTCAGAAAAGCTATCAGGCGTGACATTTAATATGCCCATAACCAACGGTTTTGGGCCAAGCTCCAAGGTCTTATCGCCCATTTTCAGGGAGAAAGCCTTATGCATCTTTGTTTGCTTGTTGGGCTACATCAGCCGGGGTGCCATACAAGTCATATTCGTCAGAATCATTGATCGTGACTTTGACCATATCGCCGGGCTTGATGTTAATTGCGTCGTCAATAAACACTTGCCCATCGATTTCTGGTGCATCCCATTGGCTGCGGCCCAGAGCACGGTCGTCTTCTGGTGAAACATCATCAACCAGCACGTCGATTGTTCGGCCAACCTTTTTGCTGAGGCGATCAATTGAAATGGCCTGGGCTTTTTCCATCAAACGGCCATAGCGTTCTTGTTTGATCTCGTCGGGCACTGCGCCTTCAAGTTCATTGGCCGGCGCACCAGTCACAGGTTCATATGTGAAAGCACCAACGCGGTCGATTTGTGTTTCATCAAGCCAATCAAGAAGTTGCTGGAAGTCGTCTTCAGTTTCACCAGGGAAGCCAACAATGAATGTCGAGCGAATTGCCAAATCAGGGCATATGTCGCGCCACGCTTTGATGCGATCAGCGGTTTTGACTTGGTTTGCGGGTCGGCGCATGGCTTTGAGCACATTTGGCGCCGCGTGCTGAAATGGAATATCAAGGTAAGGCAGAATTTTGCCTTCAGCCATCAGGTGGATCGATTTGTCCACATGCGGGTAGGGGTAGACATAGTGCATGCGGATCCATGCGTCCATATCGCCCAATTCGCGGGCCAAATCATAAAAACGCGCATCAACGTCGCGCTTATGAAAGCGTGAAGAGGCATATTTGATATCTTGGCCGTATGCGCTTGTGTCTTGAGAGATCACCATGATCTCCTTAACACCGGCTTTGACCAAACGTTCTGCTTCATAAAGTACGCTTGCGATTGGACGCGACTGCAAATCACCTCGAATGGCTGGGATAATGCAGAAAGTGCAACGGTTTGAGCAGCCTTCAGAAATCTTCAAGTAGGCATAATGGCGTGGCGTTAGGCGCAAGCCGTCCTCGGGCACAAGTGTTTCAAATGGCTTGTGAACCGGCGGCACATTTTCGTGCACTGCGTTTACAACAGCCTCATATTGATGAGGGCCAGACACTGCCAAAACATTTGGATGGGTATCACGGATCAACTGCTCTTCAGTACCCAGACAACCGGTCACAATAACCTTGCCATTTTCTTTGATGGCTTCGCCGATTGCCTCTAGGCTTTCAGCTTTGGCGCTGTCCAAGAACCCACACGTGTTTACGATGACAACGTCTGCGCCCTCGTAGTCACGCGAAAAATTATAGCCTTGCGCACGCAGGGTGGTCAAAATGCGTTCAGAGTCGACAAGCGCTTTTGGGCAGCCGAGGCTGACAAGTCCGATGGTTGGGTTCTGGTTCATCCAAATTGCCTTTTTGAAGGATCAAAGCGCTTTCTAACGCTTTCAGGCCCCACGTCAAGCAAAGTCGGCAAACACTGCGTCCAACGTATCGCATAAGAAGTCCGCATTTTCTTTGCTGAACACCATGGGAGGCTTGAATTTCAACACGTTTTCAAGCGGCCCGTCGGTTGAAAGCAATATTGCGCGTTCGCGCATTTCATTTACGATTTGGCCAGCAAGATCAGTTGCCGGTTCCAGTGTTTCGCGGTCTTTCACCAGCTCAATGCCCAAGAACAATCCGTGCCCGCGCACATCGCCAACAAATTCGTATTTGTCTTTGCAGGTTTGCCAGCGGTTCAGGATATAGGCACCCAATTCTTTGGCGTGGCTTTGCATGTTTTCATTTTCAATCACATCCATTACCGCCAACCCGACTGCCATTGAGACTGGGTTGCCGCCGAAGGAGTTGAAATACTCCATGCCATTTGCAAAGCTCGTCGCGAGTTCTTTTGTGGTTACCACGGCAGCTAGCGGGTGCCCGTTGCCGATGGGTTTGCCCATCACCACAATGTCGGGCACCACGTCTTGTAACTCAAAACCCCAGAAATGATCGCCAACACGGCCAAAACCACATTGCACTTCGTCGGCGACGCATATACCGCCTTCTGCCCTGATCGCTGCATAAGCTGCTTGCAAATAGCCTTTAGGGTAAGCGATTTGCCCGCCAACGCCAGATATTGATTCCGCGATGAAGGTTGCGGCCCCATTTCCGGTTTTACTTTTGATGTTTCCAACGCATTCTGCGACAGACTGGGCGTAGGCTTTGCCTGAGTTTTCAGAATAGCCTTTGTGCGGCCCGCGATATGGGTCGGGAAAGTCAGCTATTTCAACAAAATCTGGTTGTGGGAAACCGCCTTTGCGCTTGAACTTATAGGGGCTGATGTCCACAGCACCCTGAGAGTTGCCATGGTATGCCCAATCGAGCACCACCGTGTTCTTTTGGCCGGTGGCGTGGCGCGCTATGCGTAGCGCCAATTCGTTTGCCTCGGTGCCCGAGTTAACGAAAAACGCAACGGACAATGGATCGGGGAGCTTTGACGTAATGCGCTCAGCATAGTCCAGCACCAACTCATTCAAATAGCGCGTGTTGGTGTTCAAAATGGCGGCTTGTTTGCTGATCGCCTGCACAAGATGAGGGTGACAGTGGCCAATGTGGGTGATGTTGTTGACACAATCTAAGTAGGCGCGGCCCGTTTCATCAAAAAGATGCACGCCATCGCCGCGCACGATTTTTAGTTTGTTTTTGTATGACACACTGAGGGATGGACCGAGCAATTTCGCCCGCCGTTCCATCATTTGTGCCGAATCTTGATTGTCAATCTGATAGGTTTCTGGTGCTTGGCCGAGCATTAGGTCTGGGTCAATGCAGATTTGGTTCCAAACGTGCCAGAGGCTTTTGTGGCCAACGCCATAAAAGTTTTCCTTGTGGCCGAGCATATCGGTCATGATTTGGAAATGCAGGTGGGGCGACCAGCCGCCATTTACATCCCAATCGCCAATGTGCCCAATAAGTTGACCAGCTTCAATTTTGTCACCTTCTTTATGCAACTCAAATATCGAAGGCGAGAGGTGACCATAAAGGGAATAGAACGGCGTGCCGTCGTCTGTTTTGTGCTGCAAGATCAAGGTGGGACCATAATCAAGGTGAATGGCGTTGTCGTGGACAGTGTAAACGGTGCCAGCGATCGGCGCGTAAAGCGGCTCGTCAGCGTCAACAAATACATCTAGTCCCATATGCATGGTGCGGCGTTCTGGTGACGCTGGAGATGCAAATGCGGCTGTTTGGTAGACAGTTCGGTCTTCACCGTAGCGCCCAATTCCATATCGCGTGTTCAGTTGCGCACGTTTGGCGTTGAACCATCCGTCAAACTCTTCAGCTGACAGATCCGGTACTCTAGGATCGCTGCCATCGGCAGGAATGACAAAGCGACGTTGATATTTGAAATCTGGCAAAAACATTGGGCAAAGGTTTTTGCGGTTCGCTTTTAAGAAAGCAGTGACTTCCTTACCGCCTTTTACAGCTTCAAAGCCTGCCGCATCGCGGAATAGTGCGGTCATGAAACCAACATCAACGCTTTCAAGCCTCTTGAGCAATTCAAAGGCAGGTTGTTGCGAGATTTTGAGGTATTCATTGTCCGGGTATTTTTTGGCTTGGTGCGAAGACATGCAAACGCTGGAAACGAGCCGCATGCGCGCCAGGTCGAACAAAACTTCCAGCTCTTGCTCTGTTAAGGCAAAAGCGCTTGTGTAGCCGCGCACAAGGGCGTGGGCGGCTGTGTAGATGTCTTCTTGGCCCAGCAACGCATATGCCATGCAAACGGCGAGCTCGTTTATTTGGCGGCCAAAGCACATATCGCCAAAATCAAACACACCTTTGATTTGTGATGCGTCATTTGGGTCGACAATAATGTTGTTGTCATTTGCATCTTGATAAAGCACCGCATTGCGCAGGTTGATAAGCTTGGGCTGAATGAGCGTTTCATAACGCTCGAAAAGCGCATTAACGCGTTGTGCATTGTCATGATTTTCGATGTCCGCACACATGGTTTTAAGCGCGAGAACATTGTCTAAGTTCCACTCAAAATTCGGACGGTTGGCGGCTGGATGTGAAAAACCTTGCAACGACGCTGACAATTGACCAATGGTGCTACCAAGGTTTGTAAGCGCTTGAGTTGAAGGAATTTGTGCGCTCAAGAGGGGACCATTGATGAAGGAAATGAGCCGGATCGCATGTCGCTGGCCGTTCAATTCAACGGTGAAAATATTCTGGCCGGACTTGTTTTCGATTTGGGCGGGGGCAAATGGATAGCCGCTTTTTGCCAAGTGCGCCATTGCGTTTGATTGCAACTCTAAAAACTCAAGATCTTCTGCAACATTTGCGATTTTAAGAACAAATTTTGCGTCACCTGTGTCAACGGCAATGTTCTGATCGCGTTCGCTTTCAAGTATGGTTTGTGCACCAGTCAGGCCGTAGTGGTCTGCCAAGATCTGGTCAATTTGAGTTGAGGTGAAAGCAGGAGGGTTAGAATCAAACGCAGACATGGGCTTCCCGGATGTTAGATTGTATCCAATTCGGTCAGCATAGTTGAATTTGCTTTTGTTCAATAGGGGAAACGCATTGCAACGGCGCGAATTATTTTAATGGGTTGATGCGGTTTGCGCATCAACCCAAGTGGTAGGTGAAGTTAGGATTTTGGCTTGGCCGTCGCGCTGGTTTTGGATGCGGCACTGGTTTTGGATGCCGTTGCACGTTTGCGAGCGGGTGCTCGCTTTGCAGCCGGCTTTTTCGCTGGTGCAGGTTCGATTGACTTTTGTTCTTCAAAGGTCGCATCGTCATCTGCCAACTCTTCCAGTGCATCCTTCACGTCATCAAAAATGCTCATGGCGGGGCGGGCAGTCGGGGCGAGCGTAATGTGGGCCTCGTTCTTCTTGAAAAAGATCAATAGCGTCTCACACAGCACACGCAGCAAAACGAAACTGCCAAGACCAACCACACCGATTTCCAAAAGTCCCCAAATGCCTGCACCAAATGACTGAGCGAACGAGCCAAACAGGTGGCGCACGGTCCAAATGCCGATGGCACCAAGCCCCAAAAGGTAGAGGATTTTGATGATCTTTGGTCCGATCATTCGATCAAGGTTGAAAATGGTTCCGCTGGTGGCGAGTTTTTTCAAGTCGTCTAGGGTCATTGTGCCGTTCAATATCTGTAAGAGAAGGAGAAATTCCGTCCCATTTGTATCAGATCATGAAGGTGATTTCCACAAAATTACCGAGCTGTTTCGACGGGGCCAAAGTGGCGTTCGAAAGCGATTTTTAGAGCAGAGTCTAGCTCTGGCATTGATACCAATTGGCCAAGGTCCTCAAAGCTTGTGACACCCTGATCAGTGATGCCGCAGGGCACGATGCCTTTGTAATTGTCTAGGTCAGGATTTAGATTAATCGAAATGCCGTGAAAGCTGATCCATCTCGAAACACGCACACCGATTGCTGCTATCTTGTCTTCTCTTCCAAGGCCCTTGTCTTTGCGTTTTACCCAGACACCAACACGCCCATCAACCTGATAGCCTTCGATATTGAACTGCGCCAATGTGTCGATCACCAAAGATTCCATCGCGCGAACAAAGGCGCGGACATCGCGACCACGTTCTCTAAGATCGAGCATGAAATAGACGACCCGCTGCCCAGGCCCATGGTAGGTATATTGGCCACCTCGACCCGCGTCAAAAACAGGCAAGAAATCTGGGTCTGTTAAATCGTCCGTTTTGGCTGACGTACCAGCAGTGTAGAGCGGGGGGTGTTCAAGCAGCCATGCACGCTCTTGTGCGCCGTTTGTGGCCATCTCAGCCACTTGCGCCTTCATTTGCTCTAGGGCAACGGGATAAGGAACGGGGGCGTCAGCAATTTGCCATAGGGTGGGTTTGTTGTCGGGACGAAAAAGTGTTGCAAGTGACATCGGCTTGGTGTTCTAACCTATTCAAATTGGCGCAGGTGATTTGGCTTTGTTAATGGTTCGCTAACCATAAATTCAGCATAGTCATTCGGTGAAGCATGATTTAGGGCAATTCTGCGCCTGCTTCAATTGTCTATTGTATCAAGATTTGGTGTTGGCAGTAAAATGGATAGGTTAAAAGCGATTGAGGTTGATATAACGGTTGAACTTGGTGCAACCGATATGCCGATCCACCATTTGCTCCGCATGGGCCGTGGCGCCGTTATTGAACTGGACGCCACCGAGCACGATCCCCTTAAGATCTACGCAAACAACACGCTTGTCGCCATTGGTGAAATCAAAATCGATGATGGTCAATTGTCTGTAGATATTACTGAAAAGATTATACGCAACAAATAGCGTTGAGGAAAATCTCGCAAATTCCATCAATTAGCTTGTCACTTTGAAACTCATTTGCTAATGGGTGGCGCGCTCACATGATTGGTGAGCATTTCTACCAAATGCGGCCGTGGCGGAATTGGTAGACGCGCAGCGTTGAGGTCGCTGTGGGGTAACACCCGTGGAAGTTCGAGTCTTCTCGGCCGCACCAAACAAAAAGCCCTGGTCAGCTAATGCTGCCAGGGCTTTTGCTTTTTCGTTGCTCAGATTATTGAGCAGTTTTTGCCTTAAAGTCTTCCCAAATTGCTTTCAGTGCGTCTTGGTTGTCGCCTGCCGCTTGAATTGCAGCTTTCAACAATGACTTTTCAATATCGCCCAAGTTTGATTCATCAACCGACTTGGTCAAAGATTCAACGCTCAGGGCTTCCTGTACAGTTTCAACCGCATTGTTGACTTCAGTTTGAGCCGCGGCGGCGGCGTCCGCTGCAGCTTTTGCTGCGTCCTCAGCTGCCTTGGTTGCGGCTTCTTCGGCGGCTTTTGCCAAATCGGCTGCAGCGGCTGCTTCAGCTTCAGCTTTTGCTTTGGCTTCTGCTTCAGCTTTTGCGGCTTCTTCAGCAGCGGCCTTAGCAAGTTCTTCAGCGGCTTTCGCCTCTGCAGCAGCTTTTTCGGCTGCTTCTTGTTCTGCTGCTTTTGCAGCAGCTTTAGCTTCAATGCGCACTTGCTCGGCTTTTTGGCCGCTATCATAAACATAGTAACCGCCACCGATGACGATGATGGCTGCGATAATTGCTAATACTGTCTTGTTCATTTGCCTTGCCCCGTTGGGTTCCCTAGCGCCTATTGCGCGAAGGTTCTCGATTGCGCGATTTCAAGGCGCAATTGTGGCAAGATAGCACGAAATGAAATGGGCCACACACCATTGCGTGACCCTTTGGGTTTTTACGCTATTTGATCTTTAAGACGCGGCGCACAGCTTCGTCGACAGAGAACATGCCGGGGCCAACGACAATGACCACCAATGCGGCAAGCGCCCAGCTTGCGTGAATCATCCAAGCTCCAGGGTAAACAAGCTGAATGACAGCCGTCATACCCAATAGGCCCAATGCTGCAAATCGAGAGAACAATCCGGCGATTAGGAATACGGGCAGGATTACTTCGCCGAGTCCTGCGAAGTGGGCGAGAAGTTCAGGGGCAGGAAAGGGGATTTCTGACCCGAAAATGTGCAGCTTATATTCTTGTGAAAACAAGTATTTTGCTGATGAATTGACGCTGAATGGGAATTGCGACCATTTTGTCCAACCAGAATTCC
The DNA here is from genome assembly GCF_027213965.1 of Maritalea porphyrae. Classification (GTDB taxonomy): domain Bacteria; phylum Pseudomonadota; class Alphaproteobacteria; order Rhizobiales; family Devosiaceae; genus Maritalea; species Maritalea porphyrae_A. The sequence continues at coordinate 439,376 of NZ_JAPWGX010000003.1, forward strand.
AATATGGCATGCCCAAAAAGAAGCGCACCCACAAAAGGATTGCAGACCCGACAAGCGCGCCGGGAAGGCCAAACATATGCAAACGGTCAAAGCGACCAAAAACGGTTCCGAGCATTATCAGGTTCCTTTTGTATCTAAAATGATGTTGGCAATCGCGCCAGTTTGGATCAGCAAACTAAACATCGCAGAAAAATCGAAATCATCATTGTTGGCCAGGCCGATTTCTGCCGCATGGTTCAGCGTTTCACCGTGGATTATCGCCAAAATGGGATCAGCAAGGTCTTTCGGGACGTTATGGACATTTACATCTAATTCTGGCCGCACGATCAAAGCAGTTTCCCCATTTTGAGGGTCTATACCGTCCAACGTTTGCATTTTGGTGGCGGCTGCCCAAAGGTTGATGACGGGGAAAGGCGAACTAATCAACGCCACCGAAGGCAAAAACGACACTGTTGCATCGCCCAATTGTTCTGGGGGAAGTGCAGAAAGCTTTTCAGCAGAAATAGGGGCAATGTCGGCGCTGTGATAGGCAAGCCGCCATGCGCGTTCGAGTTTGGCGATATCAGGCAAGAATGGGATCTTTTGGGCTGGCGCATAATTGGCAACAAAATCTGCAAAGCCTTCGCCAAAAAGGATCATCAACTGCGAACTTGGCGGCACGTTGGTTAAATAGGCGCGGCCCAAGGCGTTGAAGAAGTCCTCGCCCACAAGGTTTTTGCAAGCGGGGTAAGCTGCGGCGAGGGCTTCGAGGTAGCTTACAATAACATTGTTTTTGTAGACACTGTAGCGTTTGGGAGCAGCCACACCATTTGGATCGACTACGCCATTTGGGGCGGTCGCCTCGGGATCAAACAAGCGGGCCGCAAACTCTACCTGTGAGAATTGTTGCTTACTGAGCGGCATGGGTGTCTGCTCCCAGTTCGATCATCAAGGATTTGGCATCCATTGCTTCATGATAAAGCGTTGGCCAGTCTGGAACATCATTGTCCCATTCAATTAGTGTTGTGATTTCACCCGTTTTTTGAATGACATGCCGGTAGAGTGACCAGACGTCGGGGGCGACTTTGCGGTCGTGGGCGTCGATAAGTAGTCGCTCACCGCTATCGTCAACGTCCTCTGCGTGTCCGGCGAGATGGATTTCGCCCACAGCGTGTGTGGGGAAACTATCCAAATAGTCAAATGCATCCATCTTTTGGTTGTTTGCTGAAATATAGACGTTGTTGACGTCAAGAATTAGCCCGCAGCCTGTGTGCTTTTGCATTTGGGTGATAAAATCAATCTCACTCATCTGCGTGTCGCTAAAAGCTACGTAAGTAGAAGGATTTTCCACAAGGATTTGCCGCCCGAGTGTGGTTTGAGTTTGGTCGACATGTTCGACAACGCGATCAAGTGTTTCCTGTGTGTAAGGAATTGGCAGCAAATCGTTTAGGAAAAGAAGGTTTTTGGCTTCGTCGTGGCTGGACCATGCCAGATGCTCAGACACAAGTGCTGGTTGATAGCGATCGACAAGGCTTTTGAGACGGTGCAGGTGGTTTTGATCTAGGTTGCCCATGGTTCCCAGAGACAGACCAACGCCGTGGATGCTGAGCTGATATTGATTGCGCAGAGCGCCTAACATGCGATGAGGGATGCCCCCGTCGCCCATATAGTTTTCTGCATGGACTTCAAAGAAACCAAGGTCGGGTTGGGATTCCATGATGTTTTGGAAGTGTTCGGGTTTGAAGCCGACGCCTACGCCAAAATATTTGCCAATCATGTGCTCTGCCCCAAAGACTTTTAGCTACTGGTTTTGTTGAAAGTCGTGGGCGGCACTTGCCGCCCAAGAAAACAGTGTGGCTTAGCCAGCCATGTCGCGATCAAGCGCTTCCATTGAACCGGCACGATCACCTGGGATCACTTTAGCCCAAAAATCTGCATTGTCGCAAAGGCCTGCTGGAACAAGTGTCCATGCGTTGCCTTGGTAGTCAACTTTTGATGTGCCTGCACAGGTGGTGCCTGGACCCGCAGCGCAGTCATTTTTACCTGCTACAGAAACGCCGTAGCATTTTTCCATTGCCATTTCATCGGCGTGAACGGGGGCAACTGATGCAGCTGTTGAAATTGCAGCGGCCATTGCAGAAGCAACGATAAGGCCTGTAGCGGTTTTTGACTTAGACATTTAATCCTCCAAGGGAATTCAAGTTTTTCAAAATTTCTTAAGCAGCTCATCTGGCTGCACCCTTGTTTTGGCTGAAACGAGTGAGAAGATAAAATAACGCCTGCTCAAATCGGTGTGAGTGGCGCGTGATGTGCGTAATTTCTATATTCAACCCGAAGCGTGCAAATCCGCTAAAACAACGGCTAGCCAGCATTTCGCGAATTCGTTACACCCATGTTACGCAGAGTAACTCAAAATCGTTTGCGGAGGCGATTATGGTTCAAGAAAATGCCCAGAGTGCGGTTCAAGATGTCGAATTTAGCGATATTCCTGAGTTGCGTGAGGAAGATGATCAGATAAATCGTGAATGGGTTGATCAACTCGTCGATTTGATCGCCACCGACGATTCGGCTGAAGTTAAAACGTTTATGGCGCCACTGCATGCTGCGGACGTTGGTGACGTTCTTGAAGTGCTGTCTTCAAGTGACCGGATGGGCCTGATTACCCTATTGGGTGACGAGTTTGACTATTCTGCCCTTACCGAAGTTGATGATGGCATTCGCCTTGAGCTGATGGACGAGTTGCCCAACGCGGATATTGCGCGTGGGGTGCAAGAGCTAGATAGTGATGACGCTGTTTATATTCTTGAGGATATTGAAGGGTCAGACCAAGCTGAGATTTTGGCGCAATTGCCAACCTTTGAGCGTTTGGCATTGCGGCGCAGTTTGGATTTCCCCGACGAAACAGCCGGTCGGCGCATGCAAACCGACTTTATTGCTATTCCGCCGTTCTGGACGATTGGGCAAACAATCGATTATATGCGCGACGCTGATGATTTGCCTGACGATTTCTACCAAATCTATGTGGTTGATCCATCGTACAACTTGTTGGGCACCCTGGCGCTGGACCGCATGTTGCGGGCAAAACGACCCGATAGCATCGAAGCCATTATGAACAATAATGTGATTGATGTTGCCGCGGAAGAAGATCAAGAAGAGGCGGCCCGTCTGTTTGAACGATACGATTTGGTCGAATTGGCGGTCGTAGACGATTCCAACAGAATGGTCGGTGTACTCACCATTGATGATATCGTTGATGTGATCCAGGAAGAAGCCGGCGAAGACATCAAGCGTTTGGCTGGTGTTGGTGACGAAGAGATTTCAGATAACGTTTGGGATGCCCTTCGTAGCCGTGTGACATGGTTGATGGTCAACTTGGTCACCGCAGTTTTGGCCTCTTTGGTGATTGCCCAATTTGACGCGACTATTTCGCAAATGGTGGCGCTAGCGGTGCTTATGCCCATTGTCGCCTCAATGGGCGGGAACGCGGGCACGCAAGCGATGACCGTGACGGTGCGGGCGCTTTCGACAAAGGAATTGGATCGATTTAACATCCGCCGCTTGATCACACGTGAAGTACTTGTGGGTGCGCTAAACGGGGTCATATTTGCGCTAATAATTGGTGTTGTAGCGACTGTATGGTTTTCCAGTCCGTTGCTTGGCGGCGTCATTGGGGTTGCGATGGTTATCAATATGTTTGCGGCAGGTGTGTCTGGAATTCTTATTCCGATCGCACTTGACCGATTGAATATTGACCCCGCTGTTGCTTCAACCGCATTTGTGACAACGGTAACTGATGTTGTTGGTTTCTTTGCGTTTTTATGGCTCGCGGGTCTTGCGTTTGGGCTGCTCTAACCGGTTGTTATGCACCAATTTATGCACAGGGGCATGCGACTAAATACTAATGCTTGCATTGCTCGCTATAATTAATTATCTGTTAAAGCTCCGGCGGCGCTTTGAGGCGATGCTGGAGGGGTGAAACAAATATAGGAGACTGCATGCGCAGCCAATCTAAGGCGGTATGTTGGCGGGCAGCAACTTGGACATTCATTTGTCTGCTGTCAGTTGGACTACTCGTATCAGTCATCGTCAGTGCCTAGACACTAACTCTAGGTTATTTGGCAAATTAAACGGGGCGCGGTCAGATTGATCAGCGCCCCTTCTTTTTGACTTGTTAGAGTCAACAATCGCTGCAAAGTTTGCTTCATGATTCATTTGATAAAATTATCGGTTGGAACCACTTCTATCGACGAGCTCGCTGCCTATCGCGCAGCGCTGGTACAAAGTGGAATGGGACGGCCAGATGGTCTTGCTTGGCACCGTACAAGAATGATGCCCAAACGCGCTGAGGAGCTGTTGGCTGGTGGGTCCATTTATTGGGTGTTTGGGGGCAAGATTCAGTGCCGACAACGTATTGTGGGCTTGGAAGCGGGCACAGACGGCGAGGGACGTTCTTTTTGCGACATCGTAATGGATCAGGAGTTGGTGCCTACTGTTCCTCAGCCCAAACGCCCTTTTCAGGGCTGGCGCTACCTCAAAGTTGATGATGCGCCAAAGGACATTTCTTCGATTGGTGGGTCGGAACGGCCACCGGAAGAAATGGCACAAGCGCTTGCCGAATTAGGACTTATTTAATGCGTTTACCTCAATCATTAAGTTAGATTTCATTAACTATAAAAACTGTCTTGTTGTTAGCCGCCACTATCGTCAATAGTACGCAGGGACATACGAGGGAAATTGAATGGTAGAGCGATCTGGGGCGCATCTAATTGTGCTGGGCAACGAAAAAGGCGGGTCGGGTAAAACCACCACAGCGTTTCACCTTGCCATTCAGTTGCTTTATCAAGGGTATAATGTTGCGACGATTGATACCGATAGTCGTCAACAAACATTCACTCATTACGTAAAGAACCGCCGCAATTGGGCCCGCAAACATGGGGTTCGCATTCCGCATACAACGCATTACCACTTGCCTATCGCGCGTGCAGATAGTCAAAAAGAGCGCGAGCGGATCGAGTTCTCGCTGTTTCGGCAGGCTGTGGGTGAGGTGGAAAGGCATGCGGATTTTCTAATCGTTGACACCCCGGGTTTTGATACTCACCTAACAAGATTAAGTCATTCGTTGGCCGACACGCTGGTCACACCGGTAAACGACAGCTTGATTGATCTTGATGTGCTTGCTGACGTCGATCCAACGACTCTCGAAATTCGTTCTATAAATCACTATGCTCGCCTGGTGCAGCAATCGCGTAAAGAACGGTTGGCGCTTGATGGCAGAACAATTGACTGGGTGATTGTGCGCAACCGGATTGCTTCTCTGTCCTCACGAAATATGCGCAACGTGCACTCCGCCATTGAGCGGATATCTAACCGTTTGGGATGTCGTATGGCTGAGGGGATTGCAGAGCGTGTTGCATTTCGCTCGTTGTTTTCATCCGGTCTTACAGTCTTTGATCCGGCCAGCGATGAAATTCTATTAGGGGGTGGTGTGTCGCAGATCAGCGCTAGGCAAGAATACCGCAAGCTTGTCGATTCATTGAACCTACCGGTGCGCGAATTGATTGAAGAGCGCAAAGCACGTCGAGATGAGTGGCGGGCGCGTGTGCTTGAAAATGAAGCATTCCACCACGTCGCCGCCAATTGAGGTGAGCGGTCAGTCTGTTGACTGACCAAACTCAAGGACCACCGCTCTTGACCCGTCTGCATTGAAAACATCAAGTTCAACACTAACCGGTTCGTGCAAAACGCGGCGTGTTCTTGCGGATATTGCCATGACAGAACCAAGCATCTCAGCAACTGTTTTTTGTTGGCTACGTTCGGCGATGTTTTGCGCGATACGCAACAAAGTGGATTTGCGCTTGCGCGAATCTGAAGAGGCCAAATCTGACTTTGGCTCAAAACTGGCGAGCTCTCTTAGTTGGTCAAGGTCTTTCAATTGTTCAAAATCTTGCATTGAGTTACTCCGATACACTTACTCATGCGTTGTGACTTCCTAGCCGGGCAGGGCTAGGCACTTGATATTTCTTTCTTTTAGGGCGTTGCATGCCGTTGCTGCTTCTGCTTCACCAGTAAACCCGACGAACCGCGCCCGGTAAAAACTCTGGCCGTTGCGGGTGACTGATTGAACGGACGAACGATAATCCTTTAAAATTGCGAGCTGATTGTTTGCCTCGGCTATGAGCTGGTTCGCACCATCCTGATTTTTGGCGGCGCCGATTTGAACGGTCCAGATTTTGGGCATTTCGCTGAGTGCTGTTGCTGCACCGAGGGAACTGGTTGTCTGCGGGTCAACAATATTACCGGGCGGAATGAGCCCTTGCGGTGGCGTTGGGGCTGACCGGGTCGAAGGCTGATTTCGGTTGATCAAATTGCCCAGCAAATCAAGCGGTGTAAACGCATTGGCTTGTTCCAGCGTTTGGCGTTGTGGTGCCGGTGCTTGCTGGTTGATTGCAATAAGGCCCAGCTGCTTTGTGCCGTCGCCCGCCAATAGGTCCTCAGGACGGCTTGGCGGTGTTGGTACGTTGACAATGGATGCAACTTCGATTGGTTCTTCAACGCGTTCAGGCGCCACTGGGGCAGGTTTTACAGCCACAGTGAGTGGTGCAGGAGCCGCAAGTGGGGCAGGAACTGCTGGGGCTTCTTGAGCCGCCACTTGAATTGTTCCACCGCCCAATGATTGGGGACGCGCGGGTGGTGTTCCATCTAATGCGATGGCAATCTCTTGAGAATTGCCCACCGAATTGCCACTTCCGCCCTTTGGTTTTGCGATAGACGCTTGTTTCCAGTAGCTACCTTTGTGTGCCTTGGGCAAATATTTGTTGACCAGTTGGCTCACTTTTGTGTTGCGTGAACCGCCGGAGTCAAAACCGAAACCAGCCACGATGATGTGACGGTTGCCGTGACGGGCTGAAGTCAACAAATTGTGACCCGAAGCACGCGTATATCCAGTTTTGATGCCGTCAACACCGCGAACTGAACCGAGTAGGCGATTGTGATTGCCGTAGGTATTGCCCCGATAGCGGAACGAACGCGTTTTGAAGTATTTGAAATACTGTGGGAAATGCTGGAAAATCGCCATGCCCAAACGTGCTTGGTCGCGCACCGTTGTTACCTGGGCTGAATTCGGCAAACCTGATGGATTCTTGTATGTTGTCCGTGACATACCAAGCGCACGTGCGGTTTTGGTCATGCGAACGGCGAAGTTTGGAACCGAGCCAGAAATATTTTCCGCGATTACGCGCGCCACATCGTTCGCCGACTTGGTGACCAAGGCTTGGATAGCGTCTGAAACAGCTATTGTTGTTCCAGGCTTTAGGTAGAGTTTTGTTGGTTCCGCGGAGGACGCGTATTTCGAAACCTTGAGTTTGGAAGATAGTTTCAGCCGACCTGCCGCAAGCTCTTCAAACACAATATAGAGCGTCATCACTTTTGTGACAGAAGCTGGATATCGGGTCGAATCTGCCCCATATGAATAAAGGGTCTTGCCGGTTTTTGCGTCCACAACAATACCCGCATATTTGCGCAAGTTTGCAGCTTGGGCGGGTTGGGGGGCAACAAGTGTTGTCATCACGAGAATGATGGACGTCAAAATTGACGTGAAAACACGGCGATGCTTAAAAATATCAGAGAGGAAATCCACCCTGTACTCCAGACAAATCGGGCCGATACGTAGGCCCGTACTCAATACAAAACTCGTGCTCCGCGTATTCATTCTGCAAACATATGCAGCCGGAGCAACTTCACTCGGCACCAAAATACGGACGGCTTCTTACGAATGAGTAAAATTGTTTTGATTTGTTTGAAAAAGTGCAGCGTATTTTAATCATGTTGTGGCAGATTCGTGGGAAGAGTTTTTGACCTTCTAGGTCTTAACATTGGCCATAATTTGCATACATAATAGGATTAGGATTCACGAGCAGAGAAATACACCGAATACCATGAACGAGACGAACAAGATTTACATGTCTTCGAATGACCAGAACGATGACGATTCTGGAGATGGCATTGGTGTTGCAACCAAAACGCGCACGAAGGTCAAGCGGCCCGGATTGTATCGCGTACTATTGCTCAACGATGACTATACGCCGATGGAATTTGTAATCGCGGTTTTGCAACAAGTGTTCAACAAGAACCAAGATGAAGCCGTATCTATTACAATGCATGTACATAATCACGGCGTGGGGGAGTGCGGCATTTTTCCGTACGAAGTGGCAGAAACAAAAGTAACTCAGGTCATGGACGCGGCCAAAAAGAACCAACACCCATTACAATGCGTAATGGAAAAACAGTAGGAGTAAGATATGCCCTCATTCTCCCGAGGTTTGGAAAAGGCTCTACACAACGCGATGAATTTGGCGCGCGAACACTCGCATGAAATGGCGACGTTGGAGCACTTGTTATTGGCGCTAACCGAAGATGACGATGCACTGGCGGTGTTAGATGCGTGTGAGGTTGATCGCGAAGCTCTGCGCCAAGATTTGGAAGAATTCATTGTCGACGAGCTTTCTAGTCTGGTTGTTGATGGCGATGTGGATTCGACGCCAACCGCTGCTTTTCAACGCGTCATTCAGCGCGCTGTCATTCATGTGCAGTCGTCTGGCCGTGACGAAGTAACGGGGGCCAATGTTTTGGTCGCCATATTTGCTGAACGTGAAAGCCATGCGGCCTATTTCCTTGAACAACAGGATATGACGCGGCTTGATGCTGTGAACTATATATCTCACGGCATTTCAAAGTCTGGTGTCACAGAAACCCGGCCCATCCAAGGGGCAGAAGAAGAGGGCGATGGGCCAGCGGGTTCCGGTTCCTCGCCACTTGATGAGTTTTGTGTTGATTTGAACGCCAAAGCGGAAGCGGGCAAAATTGATCCCTTGATCGGTCGCGCCGCGGAGCTAAAACGTACTATTCAAATTCTATGCCGTCGTTCAAAAAACAATCCACTTTATGTTGGCGACCCCGGAGTTGGTAAAACTGCAATTGCTGAAGGGTTGGCCAAGCGGATTGTTGAAGGCGACGTGCCTGAGATCTTGAAACCAGCCACCATCTATGCGCTCGACATGGGCGCGCTGCTGGCTGGAACGCGCTATCGTGGTGATTTCGAGGAACGTTTGAAGTCTGTGGTCAAGGCGCTTGAAAAAGAACCTGACAGCATATTGTTCATTGACGAAATTCACACGGTAATCGGCGCTGGCGCAACATCCGGTGGTGCACTTGATGCATCAAACTTGCTTAAACCCGCGCTTGCTTCTGGCGAAATTCGCTGCATTGGTTCAACTACCTACAAAGAATATCGACAGTTCTTTGAAAAGGACCGTGCTTTGGTTCGTCGATTCCAAAAGATCGATGTTGCTGAGCCAAGTGTTCCTGAAGCGATCGACATTATGAAGGGCTTGAAGCCATATTACGAAAAGTATCACGATGTTGAATATACCAATGAAGCGATTAAAACTGCAGTTGAGCTAAGCGCTAGGTATATCAATGATCGCAAGCTTCCCGATAAAGCCATTGATGTGGTTGATGAATCTGGTGCTGCGCAACGGTTGTTGCCCGAAGCGGAACGAAAGAAACAAATTGGTGTGGAAGAGATTGAAGCAACCATTGCTACAATGGCGCGCATTCCCCCGAAATCTGTCTCAAAGTCTGATACCGAGCTTCTTTCCGGTTTGGAAGACAATTTGAAGCGCGTGGTGTTTGGGCAAGACGATGCGATTTCAGCACTCTCGTCTGCAATAAAACTGGCCCGTGCCGGATTACGAGAGCCTGAAAAACCCATCGGATCTTATCTGTTCACCGGGCCAACTGGTGTGGGTAAAACCGAAGTAGCAAAACAGCTTGCCGACACGCTTGGCGTGGAGCTTTTGCGCTTTGATATGTCCGAGTATATGGAGCGTCATACCGTTTCACGGTTGATCGGTGCGCCCCCAGGTTATGTTGGGTTTGATCAAGGTGGTTTGTTAACAGATGGAGTCGACCAAAACCCGCACTGCGTTGTTTTGCTTGATGAAATTGAGAAAGCACACCCGGATTTGTTCAACATCTTGTTGCAAGTTATGGACCACGGCAAGCTTACCGATCATAACGGCAAAGAAGTCATGTTCCGCAACGTCATTTTGATCATGACGTCGAACGCGGGTGCTGCCGATATGGCGCGTGCACCAGTGGGCTTCACAACCAACAAACGTACAGGTGACGACGAAGAGGCGCTTAAAACCTTTTTCACACCAGAATTCCGTAACCGGTTGGACGCTATTATTTCGTTCGGTGCCTTGCCGAGCAAAGTGGTTAGTCAAGTTGTTGAGAAGTTTGTTATTCAGCTTGAAGCACAATTGGGCGAGCGTGGTGTAACCATCGAATTGACAACTGCTGCGAACAAGTGGATTGCCAAGCGCGGATATGACGAGACAATGGGTGCTCGTCCACTTGGCCGGGTCATTCAAGAACACATCAAGAAGCCATTGGCTGATGAAGTCTTGTTCGGCAAGCTACAAAATGGCGGTACGGTGAAAGTCGATGTGAAACGAGGTGCCGACGAGTTGGTGCTTAAGTTTTTGCCCCCTGCGCCTGCAAAGCCAAAGGCGATTACGGGGCCAGAAAAACGCAAAGCGATCACCAAAAAACCGCGCAAGAAGGCGGCAACGAGCAGCGCTCGGGTGCCATCGACACCAAAGAGCAAACCAAAAACGAGTTCTGAAAAGAGCTAATTAAAAAGGGCCGGTCAGTTGACCGGCCTTTTTGTTAAAGAGCTGCGCGAATGTGCTCGGCAATTTCTGCCAAGTCGTCGTTTGAAACTTCAACTTCGCCATGCCGATTGCGTCGTTGCCCGGCGTAGCAAGGGATGATGTGAAAATGTAAGTGGTAAACAGTTTGGCCCGCGACTTCTTCGCTCGATTGGCGCAACAATATCCCATCAGCGCGCATGGATTTTTTAACCGCCACGGCTATCTTTTGAACGCGCTTCATCAGTTCCGCCAAATCGTCAGGATCAACGTCAATCAAGTTGCGCGCGCCTTTTTTAGGGACAACCAGCACATGACCGCGGCTCTCCGGCATAATATCCATAATTGATACGCAAACATCGTCTTCAAAGATTTTGTGGCTTGGGATATCGCCGGCGATGATCTTGGTGAAAATGTTATTTGGATCGTAGCTTGAAGGCATGGTTCGCTCTTTGCTCAAGTGTGAATGGCAATTTCTTCAAGAGGTGCAGAAATTCGGCATGCTTGTCAATTGCAGTGGTGGTTTAGGTCTGCTTTTTAAATGGCGTATAGTTTTTCATTTCTGCCTGATCTAAGGCAACGTGTTCACGTTCATTGACCAAATAGTCTTCAATGGCCTCTCGAAAAGCCGGATGGGCGATAAAGTGGGCTGAATATGTTGTTACTGGTTCATAGCCGCGGGCAAGTTTGTGGCCACCCTGTGCGCCCGCTTCTACACGCTTTAGGCGGTTTTGAATCGCAAAATCAATGGCTTGATAGTAGCACAATTCGAAATGCAGGAAGGGCACATGGGTATTGCATCCCCAATATCTCCCGAACAAGGTATCTGACCCGATGAAGTTGAGCGCACCAGCGATCGTACGATCTTCGTCCTTTGCAAACATCAACAGTATCCGGTCGGCCATGCTTTTGCCGATCATAGAAAAGAAAGTGCGATTGAGGTATGGCGAGCCCCATTTTCGCGCGCCAGTGTCCTGATAGAATTCAAAAAACACATCCCAATCCGCTTCCGTGATTTCGCTCCCGGTTTTCCACACCACATTGATTCCATTGGCCAATGCTTCGCGTCGCTCTTTGCGAATGGATTTGCGTTTGCGTGAAGTCAGGCTCTCTAAGAAGTCATCAAAATTTGTGAAGTTGTTGTTGGTCCAATGAAACTGTTGATCGTTTCTCTCAAGCCAGCCATTTGATTTGAATACAGCAAGCTCGTTTTTTGAAAGGAATGTAGCATGCGCAGAAGAGCACCCTAGTTGGATTGTTGCCGACGCGGCGGCATCGGGCAGGGCGGCAAGCATTTCAGTAGGGGCATCAGGCCTTATGAGGAGTTTGGGGGCAGAGGCGGGCGTGAAAGGAACAGAAATTTGCAGCTTTGGGTAATAGTTGCCGCCAGCGCGCGCATATGCATCTGCCCAAGCGTGGTCAAACACATATTCGCCTTGAGAGTGGTTTTTGATGTAAGCTGGCATAATAGCAAAGATGATGTCGTTTTGATCGACTAGCGCGATATGTTGAGGTTGCCAGCCGCTCAGAGCCGAAGCGCTGCCCGAACGTTCAAGTGCATCAAAAAAGGCATATTGAACAAATGGGTTTGTAGAACCAGCGCAAGCATTCCAACTGTCAGCCCCAATCTGTGTCGCTGAGCCAAAGGTCTTTGCAATAATGGGCGCTGATTGTTTGCTCACTTTTTGCCTTTGTCGAGTTGGGAAAGCCCTTCGTCTTCAAAGACGACTTGATCCGCATGAATGGCTGCAGTGGCGTGTTGCGCCTCGTTCTTTACTGTCCATGTCATCACTTTGTAGCCGAGCGTTCTGTACAACCGCACCATTGGAAGGTCCAAATCATCTACGTTACAGGAAACGAAGCTAAATCTTGTCCACGGCCAATGTAGGAGATGGCGAAGCAGAAATCCCACAATCCATGGTGCGTTTTTTGGTTTCTCGCGTTCCAATACTATGCCGATTGGCCAAGGGCAGCCATGGCGTCGCAGTTCAACTAAAAGCTTTGGATCAAAACTCTTAAACACCAACGGTCCCTTATAGTTTTGCGCGACTTCAACTGTATGCTTTGCCAATTGCGAATTGTCATCATGTTGGGACTTCAGTTCGACGATAAGCGGTACCTGTCCGTCGACTTGCTGTAACAGATCGGCAAAGGACTGGGGTTTGTTTTGGCTCCCTTTGAGCGGGATGCGGCTGAATTGATCGGCACTTATGCTCCTCAGCCTACCAGATTGTGCCGTCAAACGATCAAGAGTGTAGTCGTGAAACACAACAGGTTGGTCATCGCCTGTCAGCTGCAAGTCGCATTCGATGCCAAGGCCCGCATTTATTGCAGCTGCAAACGCGTCTGCACTGTTTTCTATAATACCCTTTTTGTGGCTATGAAGACCACGATGGGCAATTGGCTGAGCGAAAGCAGCTGCAATATCGTCCATTAATCCGCAATCTCAACAATCGCTTCGATTTCGACAACTGCGCCGAGCGGAAGTGAAGGCACGCCAACAGCGGCGCGGGCGTGTTTTCCCTTGTCGCCCAAGAATTGGCCGATCAAGTCAGATGCGCCATTTGCCACAAGATGATGCTCATTGAAATCGTCGGTACAGGCTACAAACACGCCGAGTTTGATAACTTGTTTAATGTTGGATAGATCCACACCTGCACTCGACTTTATTTGTCCAAGAATATTGAGGGCACAGATTTGCGCAGCTTGTTGTGCTTGTTCAACGCCAACATTGTCCCCCAAGCGACCTTTGCGCAGGCCCTCAGCATCCATTGGCAGTTGCCCTGAAATGTGCAGCAGATTTCCGGTGCGTTGTACTGGCACATAGCTGGCGAGTGGTGCGACAGGGGCAGGCAATTGAAAGCCAAGTTCAATAATTTTTTCTTCAGGAGTCATGGTTGTACCCTAGGTTGATTTTGGTTTTGGCGAATCTTTGTCGCTCTTGATTTCTTCTTTTTTGACGCTCATTAGTTTGCCGCGCAAGACCGCTTTTTTACCAAAGCGGTCACGCACCTTATCCATTGCGCGTTCGGCGGCTGCTTTGCGAGCAACCTTTGGATCAATTAGATCGACAGGGTCACTCGTTGGGGCTTTGCACAAGCCCGATACGCCAATGCCGATTAGCCTAAAGCTGGTCATGCCCACTTCCTTTTCCAACATCGATTGACCTGTTTCATAGATTATGTGTGCCAAGTGAGTTGGAGAGAGGAGTTGGCGGCGCCGTGTTCGCGTGGCAAATCCAGCTGTTTTGAGTTTTAACGTTATGGTGTCGCCGGCAAGATCTTTGGCTTTCATGCGGCTGCTGACTTCTTCTGACAGACGTAACATCACCTTAGAAAGTTCCTCGAAGTCATTTATATCCTTAAAGAAAGTCGTTTCGTTCGATACCGATTTTACACCGCGCGAGCGTTTGACCAAGCGCTTGTCTTCACCGCGCGCGAGGTAATAGAGACGTGCACCAATTTCACCATATCGGCTGGCAAGATCCTTGAGTTCCATTTCCTGCAGTTGACCAATGCGGGTGATACCATCTCTTGCCAGCCGCTCTCCGAATTTTTTACCGATGCCATAAATGATGGTCACTGGCTTGTCGGCGAGAAATTGTGTGGTTTCGGCTTTGCCGATCAGCGCCATGCCGCGTGGTTTGTCCAAATCAGAAGCGATTTTTGCCAAGAATTTGTTGTGCGAAAGCCCAATTGAAATTGTCACGCCGACGTTTTTCTCCACATCGCGTGCGAGTTTAGCAAGGCTTTGTGCTGGACTGGCGTGGTGCAGTTTTTGGGTGCCAGACAGGTCTAAGAATGCCTCGTCTATGCTGAGTGGTTCAACAGATGGGGTCAACTTGTCGAACTCATCGCGGATCAGTTTGCTGGCTTTGACGTATTCTGCCATCCGTGGACGAACAAAAACCGCTTGTGGGCATAAGCGCTTGGCTTGAAACGAGGGCATGGCGGAACGGACACCACTAAGCCGGGCGATATAGCAGCAGGTAGACACAACGCCACGTTGGCTGCCGCCAACAATGACCGGTTTGTCACGCAATTCCGGGTTGTCGCGTTTTTCAACGGAGGCATAAAAAGAATCGCAATCCACATGAGCGATACTTAGTTCATTCAGCTCTGAATGGGTAATGGTGCGACGCGACTTGCAAACGGGACATCGGTCGAAATCCTTTTCGCCGTTCTGGTGGCCGCATTCCTTGCAAAGTGTCGCCATTTCGCTTTAGCCGCTTGGGTTGAGTTGATAATAGGCGCGCATAAACTGTTCTGTGCTGATGCGTGCGTTTGCGCAAACGGCAAGCATTGCGGGCTCATTGTGGGCGAAGAAGTCCATCATACCTGTTTTGACGTGTTGAGCAATTTCAACGCGCAATTCGTCTGGCGATGTGCCGGTTTCACCCAAAAACTGACCCAGCAACTCGGGCTCACTTATCAAATGCGTCAGGCAGGCGTTGGCAATTTCATCAACAAACTGGTCGGAAACTAAGCTCATCTAAATGGGTCCTATTACGTCTTTCGTAAGATTTTGGATGTTAAATCAAATGCATCTTAAATTCGACAAGTCATATGAACATTTGATCCGGGGAATTATGTCAAAGACGGTGATGATCGTTGAAGATAACGAGCTAAATATGAAGCTGTTCAACGATTTGTTGGAATCGCGCGGCTATCGCACGATACAAACACGAAATGGGCTTGATGCGCTAGACATTGCGAAAGAGCATCACCCAGATTTGATTTTGATGGACATTCAGTTGCCTGAAGTCTCTGGGTTGGTGGTGACCAAATGGATCAAAGAGAATGAAGAGCTGGCGCATATTCCGGTGATTGCCGTTACCGCGTTCGCCATGAAGGGTGATGAGGAGCGTATTCGCGAGGGGGGCTGTGAAGGCTATATTTCCAAACCCATCTCGTTGCCGCATTTCCTGGAAACAATTGAGAATTTTATTGGGCCAGGTCGTTAAGCTGGCAAAGAATAAGGCATAGTCATGACGGCACGAGTATTAGTTGTTGATGATATTCCAACGAATGTGAAACTGTTGGCCGCTCGGCTTACGGCTGAGTATTTTGACGTTGTAGAAGCAAGCAATGGCGCAGACGCAATTGAGATTTGCCGTCGCGGTGATTGCGACTTGGTTTTGTTGGACGTTATGATGCCGGGTATGGACGGCTTTGAAACCTGCCAGCGGCTAAAGTCTGACCCAAAGACACAGCATATCCCTGTGGTCATGGTGACAGCACTCGATCAACCTTCAGACAAAGTGCGTGGCCTTGAATCTGGGGCTGATGATTTTTTGACCAAACCTGTTGATGATATTCAACTGATGGCGCGTGTCAAAAGTCTGGCTCGCCTTAAAGGCCTTACTGATGAGTTGCGGGCACGGGCAGTGACTGGCCAGGCGATTGCGATTGAAGATATTGTCGATATGACAGCAGGCATCGATCCAACAGGTGGCAACATCTTGTTGATCGATTCTGATGCACATAATGCCAAACGGCTAATGGAGTCATTGGCCACGGAACATAATGTTACTCACCTTGCAACGCCTGAAGATGCAGCCTTTCATTTAGCGGATCAAGATTTTGAAGTTGTGGTCGTTAGCATGGCGCTAGATGGAATTGATCCATTGAGGATTTGTTCTCAAATTCGAACGCTTGAGAATACACGCGGCATTCCCATCATTCTTGTCGCCGACGTGCCGGATAAGCCAAAGGTGGTGCGTGGACTTGAACTTGGCGTAAATGATTTCATTTTGCGCCCAGTGGAGCGCAATGAGCTTGCAGCACGTGTGCGTACGCAGTTGCGCCGTTATCGTTATTCAAATGAGTTGCGCAAAAACTTGTCGAGCACGGTGGCAATGGCCGTAATCGATGGGCTAACTGGACTTTACAATCGGCGATATTTTGACCGGCATATGTGTGTGCAACTGGATAGAGCCAAAGAAGGCGACCGGGGTCTTGGCTTGATGATGCTGGATATCGATTACTTCAAATCGGTCAATGATACCCACGGCCATGCGGCTGGCGACGAAGTGCTCAAAGAGTTTGCAGCGCGGCTTCAGCGCAACATTCGTGGCGTTGACTTGGCTTGTCGCTATGGCGGGGAAGAATTTGTGGTGATGATGCCTGGGACAGATTTGGTCCATGCAAAGAATATTGCGGAACGTATTCGCCATGCGGTTGCTAGTGAGCCATTTGAAACAGGACTTACTATGCCGCTCAATATTACGGTGAGCGTGGGTATTTCAATAAATGAATTGCCCGATGAAACGCCCGAGCAAATGCTCAAACGTGCTGATATCGCGCTTTATCGTGCGAAACGGGAAGGGCGCAATCGTATCGTTTATGATGCTGCTTAGCGCTCCTTCAAACTCAAACTTCATACAGTTTTATCTATAAAGGTTACCGCTTAGGATTAAGCGGCAACCTTAACGGGGTGTGTTAAGGTTAAGCCTTTAACATACCTAGCGAAATGCGGCTGCGATTGGGCGCATTTGTTTGGAATAATTGCTTCGTAGGTGTAGGTAAAATGGTAAGCGGTTCGTTAAGAACCCGACTATTCCTACGGAGTTTTCTCAGGTCCGCCGCAACTTCCTGGGTCCGTAGGTCGGGCGTGTTCAACCTAGCGTTAGAGTGGCCTCTTCTTGCTGGGTTGAACTGCCCACTAAAAAAACCCCGCCGAAAGGCGGGGTTTTTATCTTTTCGCACATCAATAGGTTTCTAAAGAGAAACCTTACTTGATTTTAGATTCTTTGAAATCTACGTGCTTGCGCACAACAGGGTCATACTTCTTCAGTGTGAGCTTTTCTGTCATTGTGCGTGAATTCTTCTTGGCTACGTAAAAGAAGCCTGTGTCAGCTGTTGAAACCAGCTTGATCTTGACGGTGTTTGACTTGGCCATGCCTGCAATCCCAAATAAAAGGCCACGCGAATTATACGCGCGGCACAAAATCGATATCGGGCGCAAACTAGGCATTTAGCGCAAAAAGTCAAGCGCCCGATTGATGTTTTTGTGAAATGGTTATTCTACTGCATGTCCGTTGCAGTGGTGAAGTTGGGGTCGAACCCGTGTAGGTAATTTGCCCATTGAACGCCCACGATCATGCCTTTGATTGGCCGTAGCAGACCTAGCGACAGAATTAGCATTGTCGGTATCGCCCAATAGAGGTGGATCATGGGTTCGATTTGGTAGGATGATTCTAGATGGAAGATCCCACCAACAACCAAGTGTCCAACAATTGCCATTGTAATATAGGGGGGCGCGTCATCTGCACGGTGGTGATGAAAGGATTCACCGCACTCGGAACAACTGTCTTGCACCTTCAGATAACCTTTAAAAAGGTTACCTTTGCCACAATTCGGACAACGACCCGATATCCCGTTTTTTATGGCGGCCCAAACACTTCGTTTGGGCTTGGCAATTGCGCTTATTTCTATGCTCACTCCGCATCCCTATCTTTTATTTCGGCGTTTGCCGAATGTCGTCTTTCTAACTGGACTACGCCCGCGGCTGCGCCTTGGTGGTTTTACTTGCTCGCCAGTGGTAAGCATTTCAAACCGCAAAGAGCCCGCAAGGGGTTCAGCCTCCACCAGTCGGACTTCAACTTGATCACCGATTCTAAAACGCTCTCCGGTGCGTTCGCCAATCAGCGCCTGTTGACCTTCATCATGAAGGAAATAGTCCGAGCCAAGTGTGCCTGCCGGTATAAAACCATCTGCGCCCGATTTATCCAATCGGACAAATAGTCCCGCCCCAATAACTCCCGCAATGCGGCCAGGGAAGGTGGCGCCAACTTGGTCTGCCAAGAAATAGGCAAGCAGCCGGTCGGTGGTTTCGCGTTCTGCTGCCATAGCGCGACGCTCAGTCATCGAAATCTGTTCGCCGATCATCGGTAGCTTGCTGTCCGTTTCAGGCGGTAGACCGTCATTTCCAAGCTTTAGGGCGCGGATTAGGGCGCGATGAACGATCAAATCGGCATAACGGCGAATGGGTGAGGTGAAATGGGCGTAGCGACGCAGGTTGAGCCCGAAGTGCCCATAGTTCTCATGGGTGTATTCGGCTTGCGCTTGCGAGCGCAAAATCATTTCGTTGACCAAATGGGGATTGTCGCTTTTTTCCGCCATTGCTAAAATACGGTTGAAATGGTCAGGTTTCACTGTATCGCCAGGATTGAAATTCAGCTCCATTGATGACAATGCTTCTTTTAGCCCAATCATCTTTTGTTGCGATGGCGCGTCATGCGCTCGATAGAGCAGCGGCACCTTGTGTTTTTCGAGCGTTTCGGCGGCGCACACGTTTGATTGAATCATCATTTCTTCAATTAAGCGGTGAGCGGTTAGGCGTTCGGGGATATGAACGTCTTGAACCATGCCCTTGTCGTTGAGGATGATCTTGCGTTCAGGCAAGTCTAGCGCCAATGGGCCACGTTTCTTTTGTGCCCGCTCCATTGCAGTAAATGCTGCAAATAGTGGCTTCAAGATGGGCTCAAGTAAAGGCTGTGTTTTGTCGTCTGGGTGGCCATCAATCGCTGTTTGTGCTTGTTGATAGCTTAGTTTGGCAGCCGAACGAATGAGAGTGCGATGGAAGCTGTGGCTGACCTTTTCACCATCTGAATCAAATACCATACGCAAGCCAAGGGCCGCGCGGTTTTGTAATTCAATCAATGAACATAGGTTGTTCGAGATCTTTTCCGGCAGCATCGGCACAACGCGGTCAGGGAAGTAGACAGAGTTGCCGCGAAGCAATGCCTCGCGTTCCATTTCTGAGCCGGGGCGTACATAGTGGGCCACGTCAGCAATCGCTACATATACAACAAATCCACCTTCGTTGGCTGGGTCTTCGTCGAGTTGTGCATAGACCGCATCGTCGTGGTCTTTAGCCGTTGCCGGGTCAATGGTGACAAATGGCAGGTGACGCCAGTCTTCACGCCCGGTCAAATCGGCAGGCTTTGCCGCTTCTGATTCCGCGATTACCGAATTTGGGAACTTGTGCGGAATTTCAAGGTTATGCAACGCGATTAGGCTGACGGCCTTTTCGCTCAATGGGTTGCCAATAACGTTGACCACTTTGGCTTTTGGCACCATCGCACGACCGGCAACTGCCTGTTCGACTTCAACTAAATCGCCGTCTTTAGCACCGTTTAGATCGCCCGCGTGGATTTGCATCTCACGTCCTTTGCGCTCTACTGGCACAAGGCGCGCGCCGCGTTCTACCATGCGCACCACGCCAATAAGTGACTTGCGCGGCGCATCTAGAATTTTCATGGGTTTTGCCAAATAGGCAGGACCGTCTGGCACTTCGTTTGGTGACACACGTGCCAGCACCCGGTCGCCAGGGCCAGGTACGATTTTGGCGTCTTTTGCCACAACAATTAGAACGCCGGGGCGCTCGCCATCGTCGTCATCCCATTTGTCAGGGTGCCCAATCATATAGTTGGGGTCTGTGTCTTTTGGAATATCAATTACGGTGACAGAGGGTAGAACTGCAGTACGGCGATAGGTTTTACGTGTCCGATTGATCAGACCGTCGTCTTCCATCTCCTTGAGCAGTGCTTTGAGAATAATCCGGTCGTCACCCCGAATGCCAAAAGCCTTCGCGATATCGCGTTTGCTGGCATTGTGGGGGTTGATGTCGAGATATTCTACAATTTGGTCGCGTGTAGGTATTTGCCCGTCGCGGTTTTGTTTCGCGCGGGTTTTATGTGCGTGTCGCTGATCTGGTGCTTTGGGCAGGCGACCCCGATTATCATTACGGGCCATCAGAGCCCTTTCTATGTCTTGGCAGCTGTCTTTTTCGCTGCTGGTTTTTTCTTTGCCGGCGCTTTTTTAGCTGCGGGCTTTTTTGCGGGTGCTTTTTTCTTAGCAGGCGCTTTACGTTTCTTTGCTGGCCCTTTGGCTGCTTTGGCAGCAATTAGTTCCAGCGCTTGTTCAACGGTTACGCTTTGCGGGTCCGTGTCTTTTGGCAAAGTCGCATTGATTTTGCCGTAGTTCACGTAAGGCCCATATCGACCATCTTTAACCGCCATTGGCCCACCATCTGGGTGGTCACCAAGTTCTTTGAGCGTCGCAGCTGCGCCGCGACGGCCACCGCCAGCTGCTTTTTCAGCCAAAACGGTTACGGCGCGGTTCAAGCCAACACTGAATACTTCTTCAATGTCTGGCAGGTTTGCGTATTTGCCGTTGTGCAACACGAATGGTCCATAGCGGCCAAGGCCTGCTGTGATCATGTTGCCGTCTTCTGGGTGCGGACCCACGTCTCGAGGTAACGAGATGAGTTTGACCGCTTTTTCTAAATCTATTGTTTCGGGTGCCCAACCTTTTGGCAGTCCGGCGCGTTTCTTTTCGCCTTCAACAACCATTTCAAGGTAGGGGCCAAAACGACCAGATTTCATTTCAATATCAACACCAAACTCTGGGTGTTGGCCAATAATGCCAACGCCAGCTGTTTCTGCAGCTTGGCCCGTGGCGCTTTCTGCCAACTGACGTGTGTGATTGCATTCTGGATAATTCTCACAACCAATGAACGCGCCATAGCGACCAAGTTTGAGTGACAACATTCCAGTATCGCAATCTGGACATTTGCGTGGATCACTGCCGTCTTCTTTAGCAGGAAAAATGTGTGAACCTAGCAACGCGTTTAATGCGTTGAGAACTTCGGTAACACGCAAATCTTTGATTTCGACGACTTGTGCGTGGAAGTCGCGCCAGAAATTGGTCAGCACATCTTTGTAGTTGATCTCTCCGGCAGAAATGCCATCAAGTTGCTCTTCAAGACTGGCGGTGAACCCGTATTCTACATAGCGTTCAAAGAAGCTTTCAAGGAACGCTGTTACCAAACGTCCACGATCTTCTGGGATCAGTGCACGCTTTTCAAGTCTCATATAGTCACGATCGCGCAAAACACCAAGGGTTGCAGCGTAAGTTGATGGGCGACCGATGCCCAACTCTTCCATTTTCTTGATCAAGCTGGCTTCAGTAAAGCGGGCAGGTGGCTGGGTATGGTGCTGTTCTGCAAGAACATCCAGCAAAGAAGGCTTGTCGCCTGTATCAAGGGCTGGAAGCTCTTTTGAGTTTTCATCGTCTTTGTCCAGCGTGCTCGCGCCATAAAGGGACATAAACCCTGGAAACGTAATAACAGAACCAACAGCGCGTAAGTCGATTTGGCGATCGCCCTCAACCCGAAGATCAGCAGTTGTGCGGGCAATTTCAGCTGCACGCATTTGGCTGGCCATGGTGCGTTTCCAAATCAACTCATAAAGTTTTTGCTGATCTGGATCAGAGTTTTTCAGCTGCGCTGGCGTGCGCGACAAATCGGTCGGACGAATGGCCTCGTGCGCTTCTTGGGCGTTTTTGGCTTTTGACTGATAAATCCGCGCTTTCTCAGGCAGATAGTTGTCACCAAAATCACGCGCAATTTGGCGGCGCGTTGCATCAATGGCTTCGGGCGCTATCTGCACACCATCGGTACGCATATAGGTGATCGAACCGTCTTCATATAGGCGTTGCGCGATCTGCATTGTGCGTGAAGGGGAGAACCCTAGGCGACTGGATGCATCTTGCTGGATCGTTGAAGTGGTAAATGGCGCATATGGATTACGCTTGGTCGGTTTCTTCTCAACTTTGCCAACAACAATGTTGCCAGCTTTAATCGCAGCTTGAATGGCTTCAGCTTCTTCGCTGGTTTTAATATCGAGTTTGTCGACTTTGTTACCATCAAGGGTATATAGGCGCGCATCAAATTTGGTGCCGTCTTTTTCAAAGTTGGACGTTACGCTCCAATATTCTTGCGGTTTGAATTTTTCAATTTCTGTTTCGCGTTCGCAAACCAAGCGCAAAGCAACAGATTGCACGCGGCCCGCAGAGCGAGAGCCTGGCAATTTGCGCCAAAGGACGGGCGAAAGCGTGAAGCCCACAAGATAGTCGAGTGCGCGGCGCGCCAAATAAGCGTCGACCAACGGCACATCAAGGTCACGAGGGTTTGCCATCGCTTCCAAGACAGCCGTTTTGGTAATCGCATTGAATACAACACGTTTGACGGGTTTGTCTTTGAGTGCTTTCTTTTCTCTAAGCACTTCCAAAACGTGCCAAGAAATAGCTTCACCTTCGCGATCCGGATCGGTTGCGAGGATCAGTTCGTCAGCGGCTTTTACAGCACGCGTGATTTCCGTAAGGCGCTTTTTTGACGCTGCATCAACTTCCCACTTCATCTCAAAATCATGTTCGGGATCAACTGAACCATCCTTAGACGGCAGATCACGCACGTGTCCGAAAGACGCGAGAACCTCGAAATCTTTTCCGAGATACTTATTGATTGTCTTAGCTTTAGCGGGGCTTTCGACAATAACAACTTTCATCGCGTATTTCCTTAACTTGAGTGTGGTGGGCGGTGCGCAACATGGTATTGTTCGGTGTTCAATGTCAATCATTCAACACGTTGCTGATGTGGTCACCTAGTGGAGAAACATGACGAATTCAAGTGAATGTTTTATTTCACGCGCTCAATTTTATATTTACGAGCTGCCCGGCAGACCTTTCTATACGCCCTGCAATTTCAAGATCTAGCAAAACCATTTGCACCGCTTGAGCGGGCAAATTGGTTGCTCTTATCACCTCATCAATTGCAATGGGGGTATGACTGAGTGCTGATAACACCTCGTCAGTGGCGTTAGGTGCTTGGTCCATATCCCACTCTGTTGCGAATTCCTCTTCATCCTCGTTAAACAGCGTTGGTTGGCTCAATTCGAACGTGTTGAGTTGTTCTATTATGTCATCCACATTTCTTACGAGCGTCGCGCCATCTCGGATCAATTTATTGCCACCTGCGGCACGAGGATCCAATGGAAAGCCGGGGATCGCCATGACATCGCGGTTTTGTTCGTTTGCCAAACGCGCGGTGATGAGGGAGCCTGAGCGAATGGCCGCTTCTACAACCATAACGCCGAGTGAAATTCCTGCTACGATGCGGTTGCGGCGTGGAAAGTCGCGGGCGATAGGACGCGTGCCGAGGGGCATCTCGCTGACCAATAGACCACCATTGTCGACGATCGATTGCGCTAAATCTCGGTTTTGTTCGGGGTAGATATGGTCGACGCCGCCGGCAAATACTGCAACTGTTCCATTTTTCAAGCTAGCGGCATGAGCGGCGCTATCAATGCCGCGCGCAAGACCGGAGATAATGATATAACCTTCCTGACCCAATTCAGAGGCCAATTGGCGTGTAAGTGCCATTCCAGCGGCTGATGCGTTGCGGGCGCCAACTATGGCGAGGCTTTTTTGCATGTCGAAGCGCGCCTGCCCAAGTACTGAAAGCAAGGGCGGCGCGCCCGACGCATGAGCGAGCAGGGGAGGAAAGTCTGGCTCGCCCAGTGCAACTAGTCGGCCGCCGAGTTTATTCAACTGCTCGATTTCTCGAATAGCGTCTTCGGTGGGGCAGACTTTTATTGGTTTGGCAGCGCCGCCGCGCGCCGCCAGAGCTGGCAAAGCGTTCAATGCGGCATCAACTGTGCCGTATCGGTTGATCAAACGCTTGAATGTGGCAGGGCCAACATTTTCGGAGCGGATCAGCCTTAGCCAAGCCAGCTTTTGATTGTCAGAGAGATGTGTTTTGGGAGGTGTCGGCTCATCGAATAGCTGCATCAGCTAGCCGATTGAGACTTTTCACCACCTATTTTGGGTTCGGTACCGTTCATAAGGCGTAAAATATTCTCTTTGTGTCGATAGTATAAAAATATGGAAATCACTGCACACGCAGCGCTTAAGTATGGGCCGGACCAGATCCAAGCGAAAACTGGCGCAGCAGCTGCGGCGGAAAGTGCCGACAGCGAAGAATAACGACGGGCGAAAGCAACAACGGCCCATGTTAGGCACACAAGTAGTGCCACAATGAAATTGAAGGCAAATAAGGTGCCCAGATAGGTCGCAAAACCTTTGCCACCTTTAAAACCCAGCCATATTGGCCAGCAGTGCCCGGCAAAAGCTGCAACACCTGCAATAAGGGCGGCAGTTTCACCGAAGAAATATCGGGCGAGCAAAACAGCGATGCCGCCCTTTCCAGCATCCAGCAACAAGGTCGCTAATGCCAGATCCTTGCGGCCTGTGCGTAAAACGTTTGTTGCGCCAATGCTTTTTGAACCAATATCTCGAATGTCACCCAAGCCTGCAAGGCGAACCAACACCAGCCCAAACGGCACAGAGCCAAGAAAATAGCCGCCAACTGCTGCAACGAAGAGAAAAAGGAGTGTCATTTATGCGTCTGCCAGTTCGTATATCTTGGTGCCACTTACAAAGGTTGCTGTAACCTTACCACTAAATCGCGCACCTTCAAATGCAGTGTTCTGCGAGCGCGATTTCAGATCATTTTCCGAAACAACCCATGGGTAGTCTAAGTCAATTTCGATAAAATCTGCGGGTGCCCCTTTTTGGATGCGACCAGCATCGATGCCTAACAGGTCTGCGGGGTTCGTGGACATGGTGCGCAATAGTGAAATCAGATCGATTTGCTCTTCGTGGACCAAGCGCAAAGCGGCGCTGAGCATAGTTTCTAGGCCGACCGCGCCATCAACCGCTTCGGCAAATGGGCGGCGCTTGCCTTCCATATCTTGTGGGTCGTGGGCGGAGTGAATAACGTCGATCGTCCCATCAACTAGCGCTGCAATCATGGCTTGGCGTTCATCCTCACTTCGAAGTGGGGGCGCCAGCTTGAAGAAGGTGCGATAGTCGCCGATGTCGTTCTCGTTTAGGCAAAGATTATTGATTGAAATGCCAGCGGAGATTCGTTTCGAGTGTTTTTTCGCCCGCGCGATGATTTCAGCTGACTTGGCACAAGAGATTTGCGCTGCATGGTAACGAACGCCAGTTGCCTCAGCCAATTGCACGTCACGATCTAGCGGGATTGTTTCTGCGATGTGTGGGATGCCTTTTAGACCTAATCCAGTCGCAAGCAGCCCCGCGTTCATGACACCACTGCCTGTCAAGTTGGCGTCAGACACATGGTGGATGATCGGCATGTCAAAGTTTTGAGCGTAAGTGAAGGCGGTTTTGAGCAGCGCCGGGTTCTGGATGCTGTTGCGCCCATCCGTGAAGGCTTTGGCGCCTGCTTCTTTCAGCAGCCCAAATTCAGCAATATCTTGCCCTTCTAAGCCTTTTGATATCGCAGCTGCGGGGTAGAAGTTGATTTCTGCTGTGTCGCGGGCACGACGAGCAACAAAGTCGATCAATGCCGCATCGTCCAGCACAGGATTGGTGTCCGGCATGATCAGCGCGCTCGTTACTCCGCCAGCAGCGGCGGCATTTGAGGCGGTTTTTAAGGTTTCGCGATATTCGCGGCCCGGTTCTCCGGTAAAGACGCGAAGATCCACAAGGCCTGGCGCAATAATACGGCCTTGTGCGTCATGTACAGTTGCGCCCTCAGGTAATTCAATTTCACCTTCGATGATTTTGGCAAATTTACCATTTTTAATGAGAATTGAACCATGCATGTCGGTGTTTGAGGCAGGATCAATTATGCGAGCATTTTTGATGACCAGTTGGTTGCTCATGCTTGCACCTCATCATTTGCCAGTAGCGCTTCAAGCACTGCCATTCTCACCGCAACGCCCATTTCCACCTGTTCTGTAATCACTGAACGATCGCAATCGGCAATGGCGGGGTCAATTTCCACGCCGCGGTTCATTGGGCCGGGGTGCATCACGATTGCATCTGGTTTGGCGAATGCCAGTTTGCGTTCATCTAAGCCATAAAAACGATAGAATTCTCTGACAGACGGGATTTGTTGCCCTGCGGCGCGTTCGCGCTGAATACGCAACATCATCACGACATCCGCGTCTTTTAAGCCTTCTTCCATATCAGTGAAGACTTCAGCAGCAAGATGTTCAATGCCCGTGGGCAACATCGTCCTTGGTGCAATAACCCGGGTGCGCGCGTTCATGGCGTTGAGCAACATCAAGTTTGAACGTGCAACTCGTGAATTGGCGATATCACCACAAATGGCAACGGTCAGCCCATTCAAGCGACCTTTGTGGCGGCGGATGGTGAGGGCATCAAGTAACGCCTGGGTTGGGTGTTCGTGGGTGCCGTCACCTGCGTTGACTACTGAGCAACCCACTTTTTGCGACAAGAGCTTCACCGCACCAGAGGAGGCGTGGCGCACCACGATCACGTCTGGCTGCATGGCATTGAGTGTTGTGGCTGTATCAATAAGGGTCTCACCCTTTTTGACACTTGATGTGCTCACCGCCATGTTGAGCACATCTGCGCCTAGGCGTTTACCCGCAATTTCAAAAGAGCTTTGCGTACGGGTAGAGTTTTCAAAAAACAGATTGATCTGTGTGCGGCCTGCCAAAGTGTGCTTGGCCTTTTTTTGCTGCCGTGAAACTTTGACCATGGTCTCAGCGCGATCAAGCAATTCAACAATCTCAACAGGGTTAAGATCTGCAATGCCAAGTAGATGCTTTTGGGAGAATGCGTTATGGCGTGGCGAAGTATTTGTCATATGCCTCGTTCCAAGTCGGTTTCCCCGACATACCCCAAGGCCCTTTTGCGCTCAAGGGAAATCAGCTCTATCCCCACCAATAAGGCGAACAGACTTAACGGCGGCGGTCCAATGCGCCTTGCAGGATGAAGCTGGCTGCCAATTTGTCGACCACTTTTGCTTGTTTGGCGCGAGATATGTCTGCTTCAATCATTGTGCGTGTGACGGCGCTGGTGGACAGGCGTTCATCCCAAAAGGCAATCGGCAGATCGCATTTTTGGGTGAAATTGCGCACGAAGGCACGGGTTGATTGGGCGCGAGGGCCTTCTGAGCCGTCCATATTGAGCGGTAAACCAATGACAACGCCAACACATGCGTTGTCTTTGATTATTTCCAATAGACGTTCGGCATCCAAACCAAATTTCTTGCGGTTGATTGTAACGTTGGGGGTCGCTGTCATTTGCAGACCGTCAGAAATGGCGACACCAATGGTCTTGGTCCCCAAATCCAAGCCGATCAAGCGGCCTTTAGTGGGTAATGCGTCGAGTGGAAATTGATCTTCTTGTGACAAAGGGTGCTCTTTTGCTGGCAATACTGGTGAATCTTCCCTAGCGTCTCACCACATATAGTTCAAGCAAATAGGATGCTGTCATGCGGATCATCTGGTTCGGCAAAAGATGTTTTCGCGTGAAGTTTAGCGATAAGGAGTTTGTGTTCTATCCAGAAGACGCAATGGCACATGTTTCAGCAAATGAGCTTGTTGGTATGGCAATCGTGATCACTGAAAATCAAGTTTCTCCGTTTCAACCATTGATGAACGCTGAACCTAAGATGTCTGGTGGGCGGCTGATTGACGTAATGGATGAACCAGAAAGCTATTTGGCATCTGCGGGAATATTTGTACTTGATGCTTTGCCTGATGAGCGCTTGGTGATCCAATTTCTGGGGAATGAGCCTAATCGCGAATTTGAGGCATGGATCGACGGTGCTGTGGCATTGTGCGCTGGCACCTATCAGCAATGTTTGGGCGCGCTGGAGGGATTGGTTGGCAAAGGGGTGCGACAAGTGTTGATTGCCATATCGGATATGGAAAACCTTGACGTGGATGAAATTGCGGCAAAAGCAGGTGGTGCGCGAATACAATTGCTTGAGCCCAGCCTAGCGATTGAGCTTTAGATTTGTTTTAGGTGAGCAATACCAAAACAATGGCCAATGCTGCTGGAACGGACTGAACATATAGAATTCTTTTGGACGCCGTTACCGCCCCATATGCGCCAGCTATAAAGACACACCCCAAAAAGAACAGGGCCACATTCTTTGCCCATTCGGCATCACCAATTAAGAGTGACCAGATAAGTCCAGCTGCCAGAAAGCCGTTATATAGCCCTTGGTTCGCAGCCATTGTTTTTGTGGGGGCGAAAAGGTCTTTGGGGAAGCTGCGAAAGATTTTTGGGCCACGGCTCTCCCAGGCGAACATTTCAAACCAAAGAATGTAAATATGCAGTATGGCGATCAGCGTAATAAGCCCCATTGAGAATATCGACATGTTTGTCCTCGGATTTGAGTTGCTGTGAAGAACAGTGCAAGTTGCTGTTTCCGCATAATGGTTGACCAAAAAGCGCTGCGCAAGTGATTGATCTTCGCATTATTCTGGCACTGAGAGACTAAATTGGCATTTTTGGTGTTGCTTTTGGTTGTCAGGTCCCACTGGCATTGCTAAAAGCGCCAATAACCTTTCCTGATTTCTTGAGGAGTCTCATATGTCGGTCGATGCCGATACAGTGAAGCGTATTGGGCGCTTGGCGCGTATTAAAGTTCAAGATAGCGATGTTGAAAAGCTGAACGGCGAACTCAACACGATCCTTGAATTTGTTGAGCAGCTTTCTGAAGTTGATGTTACTGGCGTTGAGCCAATGACGTCTGTTGCCCCTATGGCGTTGCGCCGTCGGGAAGACAAAGTCACCGACGGTGGTTATCCGGAAAAGATTGTCGCCAATTCACCGCTTTCCGAAGACAATTTCTTCATGGTGCCAAAGGTCGTTGAGTAGCATTCATGGCCATTACCGTTTTTGTTGAAACTGCTTTGCAAGAAGATGTGCGCGACCTTGTCGCGGCGCTCAATGAACATATTGAGCCGCTTGCACCTGCAGAGTTCAACTTTTGCATGACGGTCGAAGACATGGATGACGACACGACCACAGTTTTTGTGGCTCGGGACGATGACAACAAGGCGGTTGGCATTGGTGCTTTAAAAGACCATGGCGACGGAGTGGGCGAGATTAAACGCATGTTCACCCGGCCGGAAGTGCGCGGTAAACGGGTCGGTGTTCGACTTTTGAATGCTATTCAGGACAAAGCGCGGGTGAGTGGCCATAAGCGCTTGGTGCTCGAAACGGGCACAGGCGACGGGTACGCGGGTGCATATCGGCTTTATGAAAATGCCGGTTTTATCAAATGCGGTCCGGTGCTTGACTATCCTGCTAGCGACTATTCTGCCTTTTTTGAAAAAGAACTCGTGATGGGCGGGTTTGAGGAATTATTTCGATGACAACAGATTTAACACGATTGAGCCTTGCGGATACCGCAAAGGGACTCAAGGCAAAAGACTTCACCTCAAAAGAAGTTACAGCCTCTTACCTATTGGCAATTGAAAAAGCTGAAGCGTTGAATGCGTTTGTGGCTGTTACTGCTGATCAAGCGCTGGATATGGCTGCGCAGAGTGATGTAAAATTGCAAAAGGGTGAAGGTGGTGCGCTGGAAGGTGTGCCATTGGGGATTAAAGACCTGTTCGCCACCAAAGGCGTGCACACACAGGCTGCTAGCCACATTCTGGATGGGTTCAAACCAGAATATGAGAGCACTGTCACACAGAACTTGTGGGACGATGGCGCGGTTATGTTGGGTAAGCTCAACATGGACGAGTTTGCGATGGGGTCTTCAAACGAAACTTCATATTACGGCCCGGTGATTAACCCTTGGCGCGCTGAAGGCTCAAATGCCGATCTGGTGCCAGGTGGTTCATCTGGTGGTTCAGCGGCCGCTGTTGCGGGTTGGCTTTGTGCTGGGGCGACGGCTACCGATACGGGTGGTTCAATTCGTCAGCCTGCAGCCTTTACCGGCACGGTCGGTATCAAGCCAACATATGGCCGCGCATCGCGCTGGGGCACTGTTGCATTCGCGTCGTCGCTTGATCAGGCCGGCCCAATTGCCCGCACAGTTGAAGATGCGGCGATCATGACCACTTCGATTTGTGGGTTTGATCCGAAAGATTCTACGTCGGTTGATATGGCGGTACCTGATTTTGCTGCAGCCGTTGAGCGTGGTGTTAAGGGGCTTACCATTGGTGTTCCGAAAGAATACAGCATGGACGGTATGCCAGCGGAGATCGAAAAGCTGTGGCAGCAAGGTCTTGCATGGCTCAAAGCCGAAGGCGCGATCATCAAAGATATTTCTTTGCCGCACACTAAATATGCATTGCCAGCTTATTATATTGTGGCTCCCGCTGAAGCATCGTCAAACTTAGCGCGTTTTGATGGCGTGAAATATGGTCTTCGCGTTCCGGGTAAAGACATCACTGATATGTACGAACTCACACGGGCTGAAGGCTTTGGTGACGAAGTGCAGCGTCGGGTGATGATTGGAACTTATGTGCTGTCCGCTGGATACTACGACGCTTATTACGTGCAAGCGCAAAAAGTTCGCACGCTAATTAAGCGCGACTTTGAAAATGTGTTTAGCGATGGTGTCGATGCGATTTTGACACCTGCGACACCTTCTGCTGCATTTGGTGTTGCTGATCAGGAAATGAAGTCTGACCCAATCAAAATGTATCTCAATGACATATTCACCGTGACTGTGAATATGGCTGGATTGCCGGGCATTGCAGTACCTGCTGGTAAAGACGGGCAGGGGCTTCCGTTGGGACTTCAATTGATCGGCAAGCCGTTTGACGAAGAGACATTGTTTGCGGCAGCACGGGTGATTGAAAAATCACATGGTTTGGATTTTACACCGACTAAATGGTGGTAGGGACAAAGGCGGGTATGATGGCTGATCGGATTAAAACTCCAGCACAGTGCGAAACCAAACAAGATGTGCGATCTGAAATTGATCGTCTTGATCAGGACTTGATCAATTTGTTTGCAGAGCGTCATGGATATGTGACCCGAATGGCCGCGATCAAGACCGACCCACATGAAGCCTACGACAAGGCGCGGATTGAAGCGGTAATTGATAAAGTGCGTGCCCGCGCGCTGGAAAAGCAATTGGATGAGGATCAAGCCGAGTTGATTTGGCGGACCCTGATTGATTGGAATGTGAATTTTGAAAAGGGCGTCATTGCCGCCCGCCGCAGCCAAAGCTAGTCGGCAAGACATAAGAGATAACGATATGACACAACTCGTTGATACACGCACGCCGGACCCAAAGAAGTTCATCAAAGGCGCGACAGGCGACTGGGAAATGGTGCTGGGCCTAGAGGTTCACGCACAGGTCACTTCTGAATCAAAGCTGTTCTCTGGTTCATCAACTGAATTTGGTCAGCCACCCAACAATAATGTGAGCTTTGTGGATGCGGCCATGCCCGGCATGTTGCCGGTGATCAATGAAGAATGTGTGCGCCAAGCTGTGCGCACAGGTTTGGGCCTAAAAGCGCAAATCAACAAACGATCATTGTTTGACCGTAAAAACTATTTTTACCCGGATTTGCCTCAAGGCTATCAGATTTCACAGTTTAAAGACCCGATTGTTGGCGAAGGTAAAATCTACCTCGACATGGGTGAAGACGGTGAAGTTGAGATTGGCGTTGAGCGTTTGCACCTTGAACAAGATGCAGGCAAATCAATTCATGATCAGCACCCAAATATGAGCTTTGTTGATCTGAACCGTTCGGGCGTTGCTTTGATGGAAATTGTTTCAAAGCCTGATTTGCGTTCAGCCGATGAAGCTAAAGCCTACATCAACAAATTGCGCACGATCTTGCGTTATTTGGGGACGTGTGATGGCAACATGGAGCAGGGCTCTATGCGTGCAGATATCAACGTTTCTGTGCGCCGTCCGGGCGGTGAATTTGGCACGCGTTGCGAGATCAAAAACGTCAACTCTGTGCGTTTTGCAGGCCAAGCGATTGAATATGAAGCCCGTCGCCAAATTGATATTTTGGAAGATGGTGGCACTATTGACCAACAAACCCGTTTGTTTGATCCAAAACTGGGCGAAACACGCTCGATGCGCTCAAAAGAAGAAGCACACGACTATCGCTACTTCCCAGACCCAGATTTGTTGCCGCTTGAGTTCGATGATGCATTTATCGAAGCGTTGGCAAAAGACTTGCCAGAGTTGCCGGACGAAAAACGTGCGCGTTTCATAACCGAATTTGGCCTGTCATCATATGATGCCAGTGTTCTGGTGGCAGATCGCGAAAGCTCAGCATACTATGAAGCTGTGGCTGACGGACGCGATGGCAAACTGGCGGCCAACTGGGTGATTAATGAGCTCTTTGGTCGGTTGAACAAAGAAGGGCTAAACGTCACTGACAGTCCTATTTCTGCCGAACAATTGGGCGGCATCGTTGAACTGATTTCAAAGGGTGATATCTCAGGCAAAATTGCCAAGGACGTTTTTGAAATCGTTTGGACCGAAGGTGGCATCCCGGCTGAAATCGTTGAAAGCCGCGGCATGAAACAGGTTACTGACACCGGTGCGATTGAGAAAGTGGTTGATGAGATCATTGCCGCTAATCCCGATCAGGTGGAAAAAGCCAAGCAAAATCCAAAGCTTATGGGCTGGTTTGTTGGTCAGGTGATGAAAGCATCACAGGGCAAAGCAAACCCACAAGCGGTGAATGAGATTTTGAAAGCCAAGTTGGGCCTTTAGTCAAATGGGTGCGGATCAAAATCCATTTTCGATCCGCACCGCACTAGTTTCAGATGCGTCAAATCTGAGCTCTATGATGGTGCGCTCTTGGCGCGAGAGCTATGTGGACATCATCCCAGCCCCAAAGCTAGAAGAAATCTGCAAAGTTTGGCTGACGGCTGAGAAATTTGAAGAACGCCTTAGCGACACGAACGCTTGCAATTTGATTGCTGTGTCGGCCGGCGAAGTTGTTGGCCACATCTATGTCTTACCCCGCCAAAACAATTCCTTGCTGGTCGCCTATCTATATGTGCTCAAAAGCTCAGCACGTCGCGGCATTGGAAAAACACTGTTGTCCAGTGCCATTGAGTGTTTTCCTGGCGCAGCTCATGTGGAGCTCGGTGTTTTAGAACATAATCATATCGCCATTGCTTTTTACAAATCAATTGGGTTTTATGAAGCGGGGCCAGAGCCGACGCCGGCAGATGAGCCCTCCAGCATTAAGATGACCATGACCCTTTGATGATGTTTAGTGTGTTTTATGCCCATTCAAGTTTCAATTCGGCCGACAATGGCAGAAGATGCTGCCAAACTTAAAGCCGCATTGCTGTGCATTTGGCACGAAACTTATGATACCTTTTTAGGTGCTGACCGCGTTACAACGTTGGCAGCGGGATGGCATACGCTTGAAAAGTTGATTGCCGAAGCTCAGTCCGAACGGACTTGTAGCCTGGTGGCTTGTGACAAAGGGCAGATTGTGGGGCATGCACTGATGTACGAACCTGAACCACGCACCATCCATTTGGCCCGGCTTTATCTTGATCATGACTATCATGGGAAAGGAATTGGCAAAGCGCTATTGCAGCAAGCCATTGGTGCCTTTCCTCATGCTCATAAAGCGTATCTGGAAGTCTATGAACCGAATAGGCGTGCGGTTGAGTTCTATAAAGGGCAAGGTTTTGAAATCGTTGCAAAAACCCGGGACGCTCATACCGATGATGTGCTTTACGAATACCGGATGGAAAAGGATCTAGCACGTCATGGCGAATAGCGTTTCTCGACTGTTTTATACTATTTTGGCCAAGGATGTGACCGCCACTGCTGCGTTTTATTGTTCCATCTTGGAACTTAAGCGGCACTTTGATAGTGATTGGTTCGTCATACTAACGCCGGAGAGCGGGCCACTAATTGAGCTTGCAATTTTGGACGAAGCCAACCCCATTGTGCCAGAAGAAATGGCAAAACGCGCGACCGGCGGCATTCTTACTTTTGTCGTTCAAGATGTTCACCAATCGCATACTGCAGCAATGCAGTTGGGTGCAAATGTCGTTTCGGTTCCAACTGCGATGCCTTATGGCCAAGAGCGGATGCTCGTTGAAGACCCCAACGGACAATTGATCGATATCTCCTCGCCAACGGTTCCGGTTCAAAACTAGATTTTGCCCCGAAGGGAAGGTGCGTCTTGAACACAAAAAGTTCGAATTTTGACATCAAACCAATTGCTCTTGAAACCGTACCTCAACTTAAGCGGCTGCTTCATGCGGTTTGGTCGATCACCTATCAGGACACATTAGGTCAACCGCTCATTGATGAGCTTTCAGATGACTTACATGCCGATGCAAAACTCAACGGCGAAATCGTGGATTATAACAAGCTGAGTTTGGGTGCATTTGTTGGTGACAATCTAATTGGGCACGTCATGGTGGTCTTTGAGGAACCTGAAAATATCTATGTTGGCCGTTTGTATGTTGATCCGGCCTTTCAGGGCAAAGGTGTTGGCCGCGCCCTAATGGGCGCCGCGGAGGAAGGGTTTGAGGACGTCACCACTGCAACTCTTGAAGTTTTTGAGACCAGCAAGGGTGCCATAGAGTTTTACAAGAAGCTGGGTTATCAACAAGTGGGGCGCAACCGATCGAGCCACGCCACTCCGAACGAATTGTTTGATTTGCATTTCATAAAGATGCTTTAGATAACGAACAAGCATTTCGTTTGGGTTGTGAGCGAGCGCGCATTTGAGGGGTGCGGAACGAGTCTTGTTGGCGATTTGGAATTTGATAGGTTGATTGAACCTGCGGCCAATTGGTCCAATTCGTTGACCTCAGAAGGCGAGTGGCACTTGTGTGCCACCCGAGGCTTCTAGGCAGCTTTTGCGAGAGCTCTTGTCGCGTTTTTAAAGTATTCTGCCGACAAGCGATCTAGGAAGGCCGCCAAATTGTTGTGCCCTTTGATGTGATCAGCAAGTGGCGTTTGGACAGGGTTTTGGACCAGATTGATCAAACAGCCATAAACGCTGGCATCGATTGAGGTTGGTCTGTCACTCAAGAAATAATCTGTGTCGCCTAATAGTGCATTCAAATCATTGATAATTCGCTTGCCAAGTGTATAGGCCTCATCTGGCGAGTGGCGACCGATGCCTTGGCCAATCAATGCACTTTGGATCATTTTGCGCGCGCCAGTGCTCACTTCCTGGCGGATGCCTTCGGGCATATGGCCAAAGAAAATGTTTTCCATTATTGGCCAATTGGCATCAATCTGCCAGCGAGTATATACCAGAATAAAATAGAGTTGCTCTTCAACGGTGCCCATGATCATGCGGCCCATCGCTTGTTCTCTTGGGCTTAAATGTGCGAGCAAATCGACATTATATTTTGTTTTGAGATGAGCCTCAATGAATTGGGTATCCCCCAATGGCTCCCCTCCGTCCTTGATAAACGGAACCTTTTGCTTTGGTCCTTCGCGAGGGTCCATTTGTAATTCGCGCTCAAATTCAAGCCCAGATAATTGCAGGATCATATCCAGCTTGGTGCAAAACGGGCTTAGATTGGCATTTGATGGCGGCGTTGGTGGTTGAAAAAAGGTGATCATTTTTGCAGTTCCCTGTTTGGTTGTATGAAACTGACAATACTGACAGGATGCTGACAGCGTTGTGTCAGCATGGAGTGCAAAATGAGAAGAGCCGACCGGTTGTTGCAGATTGTTCAAATTCTACGGCGGGCCGCCGGCAAGCCGGTTTCCGCGCGCCAGATTGCTCAAGAGCTTGAGGTGACACAACGTACGATTTATCGCGATATGGTGTCACTTGAGTCGATAAATGTGCCTGTGCGTGGGGAAGCAGGTGTGGGTTATGTGCTTGAAGGTGGGTTGGATTTGCCGCCGCTGATCTTTAATTCAACCGAGCTAGAGACTCTAATGCTGGGCGCTCGATGGGTTCAGGTGCATGGGGATGCAGACCAACAATTGGCGGCAAAAGACGTGGTGGCAAAAATTGGCGCGGTATTGCCCATTGAGTTAAAGGCAGAGTTTTTCGATGTGGCTCTTTATGCGCCCGCAAGAACAAAGGATCGATTTGAGGGACACGTAAGTTCGCATCAACTCAGGGCCGCACTTAAAACAGGCAAGATTTTGCGAATAGCATATTCGAACGAAGCCAGCGAATTGAGTGAAAGGCGGGTTTGGCCAATTTCGATTGGCTATTTTGATTTCAAAAGGTTGATGCTGTGTTGGTGCGAGTTGCGGCAAACATTTCGTGCCTTTCGGGCTGACCGTATTACAAAACTTGAGATATTGGAGGAGAAGTTGCCACGCTCTCGAGAGGCGTTGAAGCGCGAATGGTGGGAACTCGAGTTGCGAAAAAAGGCGGACTTGGAGACGCGGAGGAAATGAAGCCTTACCGCTGTCGTCTGGACGCACAGAGAAATGACGCATTCAATTTGCTCAGGTTGGCAGTTTATTTGGACGCAGGGCCCTATATAGCCTGCCATCAATCGCCAGAATGCCAATGAAAATGGCGAGCATGCCCAAAATATGCACGGTTTGGATTTGCTCATTCAACACGATATAGCCCAAAAAGATTGCAGATATAGGAGCAATGAATGTGGATGTGGACATATTTGTTGCGCCCACGCGTTCCAATATTCGGTACATTACGAGGAATGTGAAGGAAGTGGCGATCAGCCCGATGTAGAGCAAAGCCCCCCAACTCTGAGCAGTTTGAATGTGCGGCACGCCTTCTGTCAAAAGGACTACAGGTACAAGAGCGATCGTTGCGCCGCTCAAGGCGATCGTCGCGACAAATGAAGGGTTTAGTCGTTTGAATGAGCGCGTGTAGTTCAGCGCTATGCCATACATTAGGGTGGCCAACATCATGAGGCCAATCGCCCAGATCTCAGATTGGCCACCACGTTGTAATGCTGGCAAAGCGATAAGTGCAACACCGCCAAATGCAATGGCAACTCCAACAGATTTGGCTGGGTTCGCTTTTTCACCGCCCGGCCAAAAATGGGAGACGATGACGACCATGATTGGCGTCATGGCGTTTACAATGCCTGCGATACCAACGTTGACGTAGTTCTGGGCGAGCGGGAAAAGAGCAAATGGCACTGAAAAATTGATCAAACCCAATAACGTGAGGCCCGCGTAAATCCGCCAATCGGTTGGCAGTTTTACTTTGGTCGCCAATAAATATGCCCAGCAACCAATTGCCGCGACACCTACACGGCCAAGTGAAACGGAAAGCGGCCCCAGTTCACGAATAAGAATCGCATTAAACAGAAATGAGCCGCCCCAAATGACGCCAAGCCCGATGATGATAAGCCAGTCCGATAGTTTCATGTGACGCAGTCCTTTGATCAGACGATGACGCTACGCCTTGATGGACTGTCTGTCGAACCGATTCTGACGATGATTGCATCACAATTTGTGATGGGGTTACCAAGCGTGGGGTTCGCCGTTCCACTTGAAGAACTTCCCGCTGTCGGCGAGGCTGAGTTTTTCAAAACATTGGTATAGACCACTTGCGCTTTGGGGCGGAGTTATGTCAGCTGCTTGCCCGCCCATGTCGGTTTGAACCCACCCAGGGTGATACATGGCCACCGCTATGTTTTCTGCCCGTAATTGGTTTGCCAACAAAGTCATTGTGCGGTTGAGCGCTGCTTTGGATGAATTATAGGCGAAACGGCCTTGGGTTTGATATTGCATTGCGCCCAACTGGCTCGAAATGGCGACGATCTTGCCATTTTTGCTTTTTCGAATGTTCTCAATCAAAGCTTCGGTGACACGGATCGGGCCCAATGTATTGATCGCAAGTGTTTCCATCCATTCGTCGTAATCAATATCGCCCAGCGATTGATGTTCACCACCAATCACGCCAGCGTTGTTCACCAGAATGTCTATGGGGCGGTCGCCAATCGCTTTTGAAAAAGCTTCGACCGATTGCGCGCTAGAAACATCCAGTTGAACAACTTCAATGTCGCCATCTGTGGCATCGGCCAAATCGTTCAGGGCAGTTGCTTTTTGTGGTGTGCGACAAGCAGCAATGATTTGCCAATCGCCGTTTGCAAGATAGCATTTGACCAATTCGAACCCGATGCCGCGATTTGCGCCTGTGATCACTACGGTTTTGGTCATGTGCTTTTTCCTAGTTTGGCCAGATCAAATTGGTTTGGTCGGCTGTTTCTGCATCGTTATTTGTGCGCTTTTCGATGAATTGTTTTAGCGCCAATGGGTAGATCTGATGTTCTACTTTTAGAATGCGTGCGGAAAGTGATTCAGCGTTGTCACTATCGAGCACGGGAACTGCAGCCTGCAAAACGGGCGGGCCTGCATCCAATTCTGGTGTAACTTCGTGCACTGTTGCGCCCGCAATTTTTACACCTGCGTCCAAAGCTTGTTGTTGGGGGTGTAGGCCCTTGAATGAAGGCAATAGTGAAGGGTGAATGTTGAGCATTTTGCCCGTCCACTTTTGCGCAAACCCGTCAGCGTGAATGCGCATATAGCCAGCGTGGGCCAAAAGCTCTGCGCCCCACGCTTCAAGTTGTGCATCAAGGGCTTCACAAAATGATTCACGGCTGTCGAAGTCTTTTTGGGAAATAACGGCTGTTTGAATATTTTCACTTTGGGCAAACTCCAAACCGGCAGCATCTGCGCGGTTGGAGAATACGCCAATAATTTCAGCGGGATAGTCTTCTTGTTTCGCAGCTTGAATCAATGTGCGCATGTTCGAGCCACGTCCTGAAATCAGAATTGCGACCTTGGTTTTCGCACTCATAGTGAAAGCTCACCCGAGTAAACAACCGCTTCGCCATCCCGATCAATCAGTTCACCAAGAACAAGTGGTTCTTCACCTGCTGATTTAAGCTCTGCGATCAGCGTGTCTTTTTCGTTTGCGCTTGCTACCATGACCATGCCTACACCACAGTTAAAGGTGCGCATCATCTCGTCAGTCGCGACACCGCCTTGTTCAGCCAGCCAACGAAAGACCGGAGGAGCGACAATTGCTGAGCGATCAATTGATGCTGCAAGCGTATCAGGCAAGACGCGTGGGATGTTTTCCGTAAAACCACCACCTGTGATGTGGGCAAGGGCTTTGATTTTTACCCCGTT
This sequence comes from Maritalea porphyrae, assembly GCF_027213965.1. Classification (GTDB taxonomy): domain Bacteria; phylum Pseudomonadota; class Alphaproteobacteria; order Rhizobiales; family Devosiaceae; genus Maritalea; species Maritalea porphyrae_A. Next base: position 478,768 of record NZ_JAPWGX010000003.1, read on the forward strand.
TTTCAGCGCTGCTAATATCTGGCGCACATAGATGCGCGTAGGGCGCAATAATGCTTGACCAAGGGTCACGCCATCTTCAAATGGGGCAGGTGCGTCCCACGCCAAACCGGACAGCTCAACGATTTTGCGCACCAGCGAATAGCCGTTTGAATGAACGCCCGAAGAGCGGAGGCCGATAATCACGTCGCCTGCTGTAAGATCATTGGTTGGCAACATGTGGCCGCGTTCCGCCGCACCAACGCAAAAGCCAGCAAGGTCGTAATCGCCTTCTTTGTACATGCCCGGCATTTCTGCGGTTTCGCCACCAATTAACGCGCAATTGGCGTCGCGGCAGCCAGCGGCGATGCCTTCAACAACGGCAACAGCCACATCATTTTCAAGCTTGCCGGTTGCATAATAGTCAAGAAAGAATAGTGGTTCCGCACCTTGCACAATGAGGTCGTTTACGCACATGGCCACCAAATCGATGCCGACGGTATCATGCACACCGCTATCGATCGCGATTTTCAGCTTTGTGCCCACGCCATCATTTGCTGCAACAAGAATTGGGTCCGTAAAGCCTGCGGCCTTAAGATCAAACAACCCGCCGAATCCGCCAATCTCTGTGTCAGAGCCGGGACGTTTTGTTGATTTTACTGCTGGTTTGATGCGTTCAACTAATTCGTTGCCAGCGTCGATATCCACGCCTGCGTCACGATATGACAGTGAGTTGGTTTTTTTTGGTGTTTTGTCTGGCATTTTGTGCCCCAATCCCTATTTTTAGGCATGTTCGCGCTGTTAGGCGAAAATGTTGATGCGATCAGCCATATCTGGTTGAATAAGCGCATTCAAAACGATATCAGCGCTGATAAAGGTTTGAGCACATTCACGCAAGAGGCGGAGCCCTATATGACACTGCAAAATCAGATAAAAGCGTGGGTTGTTATGCTCGCCGTGTTCATTTTGTTCATGTGGGTGTTCCGCGGCATCCTTTTGCCGTTCATTGCGGGTATGATTTTGGCTTATTTGCTGGATCCTGTTGCGGATCTTTTGGAAAAGATCAAATTCTCTCGTTTTTGGGCGACCTTGACCATTCTGGTTGTTGCTGTTGCTGTGTTTATTGGGCTGTTTTTGTTCATTGTTCCACCGTTGATCAACCAACTGGTGGGTCTCGTGGCGCGGTTGCCGGACTATATTTCGCAGTTGCAAGTTTTTGCGACCGAATATGGCAATAAATATGCGCCCACGATTGTCGAGAGGTTAGGTGAGGAGCGCGCTGCGGAATTCCAAAAATGGCTCAATCAACTCCTAAACCAAGGAGTTGGCGTAATGGTCGATGTCTCGACAAAAGTTGCGCAAAGCGGTTTGACGATGCTCAACGCCCTTGGACTGATGATTGTGACGCCGGTTGTGGCCTTTTATTTGCTGCTTGATTGGGACCAGATGGTCAAGCGGATTGATGAGCTTTTGCCGCGGGCCCACCGAAAAGAGATTCAATACGTCTTTAGTGAAATCGATGTCGCAATGGCTGGTTTTGTGCGCGGGCAGAGTTCTGTGGTCATGATTTTGGCCGCGTTTTATGCCACCGCACTGACCTTGGTTGACCTAAACTTTGGACTGGCCATCGGTTTGGCCGCTGGCTTTTTTAGCTTTATCCCATATGTAGGGTTTTTGGTTGGCTTTGTGCTCTCTATTGGCGTGGCCATTGTGCAATTCTGGCCGGACTGGTTCATGGTCGGTGTCGTGTTCGGCATTTTCATGGTTGGGCAATTTATCGAGGGCAATATTCTTTACCCCAAATTGGTGGGCCGCTCTATTGGCGTGCACGCGGTCTGGCTCATGTTTGCATTGTTCGCCTTTGCACTCCTATTTGGCGCCGTTGGTGTGCTGCTTGCAGTTCCTATGGCCGCTATCGCCGGTGTGCTTGGTCGATATGCGGTTAAAAAGTATCTTGAAAGCCCTCTATATGAGCCGTCCAACACATCAGGCACGGCTGTGGCAGATTTGCCAAAAGCTGATATTGCAGAAAGCGCAAAACAATAGCGCATGAAAAACGATAAGACTGAGACCAAACAGGGCCAGCAATTGGTGTTGGATTTGCCGGTTGAGACCGCAATGGGCGAAGCTGACTTTGTTGTTGGAGCTGGCAACAAAAATGCCTACGACCACTTCTTGGTTGCCAACGAGTGGCCCGCACAGGTGAGCGTTTTGTTTGGTCCACCTAAATCGGGCAAAACCCATTTGGCAGGTATTTGGGCCAAACACATGGGCGCCTTGAGCATTGAAAAAAATGATAAATGGCCTGACTATTTAGAGTCAGATTTATTGGTGGAACACGCTGACTTGCTTTGGATGGGCGAAACTGCGCTTTTCAACTTGTTGAACCAGGCCATGCGAAGTGAGTTTCGAGTGGTGTTAACCGCATCTCTGCACCCTAATGAGTGGGCTTTGCAAACCAATGACGTGCGCTCCCGGCTGCGCTTGGCACATTCTGTGGAAATTGCGGCGCTAGACGATGCGCATTTGATGCATCTTTTTGTAAAGCTATTTGATGACCGTCAAGTGCAGGTCGAACCGTCACTGATAAGCTATATTTTGCCCCGTATGGAGCGTTCACCCGCGCAAGTTGTTGCGCTTGTGGAGAAGATGGATGAGTTGGCCCTTTCGCGCGGTAAAGCCATAACTAAGCGTGTGGCGGCAGAGGCGTTGGAAGAAATGGCGCGCGACTGAGCATCTGCTGCGTCCGCGTGTAACGCAATTGCCATATTTCATGGCTAAGGTGCTGGGATATTAGAGAATTTGAGCGCAGAATATGCGTCAACTGAAAGCAAAGAAAATGGACACTGTTGGACCTGAAGACTTCGCACCAGAAATCGACGCCCTTTGGCAGAGCCCGGCGCGCTTTGTGAACAGAGAGGTCTCTTGGTTGCAGTTCAACATGCGGGTATTGGAAGAGGCTGGGAATTTGGCCCATCCTTTGCTCGAGCGTTTGAGATTCGTGTCCATTTCCGCGAGCAACCTTGATGAATTCTTCATGGTGCGTGTGGCTGGCCTGAAAGGGCAGCTAAGGGCGGGTGTGACGCGTTTGAGCGCTGATGGTATGTCGCCTGCCGAACAACTGGACGAAATTGCAGCTCTTGCTCAGCATTTGCACTTGGAACAACAGGACAATTGGCAAGAAATTCGCGAGGCATTGGAAAAGAATGATGTTGTTCTGCACGATGCAGAGGAGCTCTCCGATGAACAATTGGTCTATTTGGAACAGCTTTTCAAAGACGAGATTTTTCCAGTGCTTACGCCTATGGCGGTGGACCCAGCGCATCCGTTTCCATTTATTCCTAATCTTGGTTTTTCTTTGGCGTTTGAGCTTAAGCGCCCGGATGAAGATGACACGTTGACCGCGCTTGTTCGTGTGCCGAACAATGTGGAGAGATTTGTGTTTTTGCCCGACGAGTTGACCAAGGGCAAACGTATTGAAATGGTCACCATTGAAACGCTGATCAATTTGTTTTTTGAAGGCATGTTCCCGGGGCATGAGGTTGTAGGTGCCGGTGCATTTCGGGTTATTCGCGACAGCGAAATGGAGATTGATGACGAAGCGGCTGACTTGGTGGTGGAGTTTGAATCCGCATTGCGTCAACGGCGCCGTGGGCAAGTGATCCGGCTAGAGATTGATAGATCTATGCCGCGCAAATTGCGCAAGCGGATCGCCGATGAATTGCACGTGGGCCAAGAAGATACATTTGAGGTTGAGGGCTTTTTGGCTCTTTCGGATGCATCGAGCATTTGTAGCGTTGATCGTTCGGATTTGAAGTTCAAGCCGTTCAATGCGCGATTCCCAGAACGTGTTCGTGACCATCAGGGTGATTGTTTTGCGGCAATCAAACAAAAAGACATAGTTGTTCACCACCCTTATGAAAGCTTTGATATTGTTGCTCAATTTCTGATGCAAGCGGCAAGCGATCCGGACGTTGTGGCGATCAAGCAGACACTTTATCGCACGTCTAATGACTCGCCAATTGTTAAAGCGCTTATTCAGGCTGCGGAAGCGGGTAAATCCGTTACGGCGTTAGTGGAGCTAAAGGCGCGTTTTGATGAAGAGGCGAACATCCGCTGGGCGCGCGATTTGGAGCGCGCCGGCGTGCAAGTGGTATTTGGTTTTATTGAGTGGAAGACCCACGCAAAACTGAGCCAAGTGGTGCGCCGCGAGAAAAAAGGGAAATTGGTTTCCTATTGCCATATTGGTACTGGCAACTACCACCCGATTACCGCCAAGATTTACACTGACCTGAGTTACTTCACCACGAACCCATCAATCACGCGGGATGTGGCACGGGTGTTCAATTATATTACTGGATACGCACGGCCTACAGCACTTGAGTGCATTTCGGTTTCGCCGATGGCGCTGCGCAGTACTCTGCTGCAACATATTGATAAAGAAATTGAACACGCCGAAGCCGGGGAGCCTGCGAGTATTTGGTTTAAGATGAACTCTTTGGTCGATCCAAAGGTTATTGATGCGCTTTATCGTGCCTCTCAGGCTGGCGTGCAGGTTGATCTGGTGGTGCGTGGCATTTGCTGTTTGCGCCCCGGCATTCCAGGTTTTTCGGACAATATTCGGGTGAAGAGCATTGTTGGGCGCTTTTTAGAACACTCAAGGATTTTCTGTTTTGGGCAGGGGCACGAAATGCCTTCGCGCAAGGCTGCGGTCTATATTTCTTCCGCTGACCTGATGCCACGAAATCTTGATGGGCGCGTGGAGGTTTTGGTGCCTTTGTTCAATAAGACCGTTCAAAAACAGGTGCTTGATCGGATCATGGTGGCGAACATAAATGATAATCAGCAAAGCTGGGAGGTGCTTCCCGATGGCACTTCGCGGCGAATCGAGCCACAAGAAGGGGAGGTCGTGTTTAATGCGCAAGATTATTTTATGACCAACCCAAGCATGTCTGGCCGCGGTAGTGCTTCGGCAAGCGAGGGGCTTGTTGAAGAGGATGAGGATTGATCCGTTCATTTGTTAAGTCACTAAAATCACCAACTGCCCAGGGTCGCATTAGCGAAGGGCAGCCAATTGCAGTGCTTGATATTGGGTCGAACTCCGTTCGTTTGGTCATTTATGAACGTCATATCCGCGCTCTCACGCCAATCTATAATGAAAAAGTTGCGTGCGGGTTGGGTCGGGGTGTCGGGCAAACTGGTGCGTTGGCCGAAGAGAGCGTTGAGCGTGCTTTGATCGCCATGCGGCGCTTTGCACTTGTGTGTCAGCTCACCAAAGTTGGCGATTTGCACATTTTAGCGACAGCTGCCACGCGCGACGCCAGCAATGGCGCGATGTTTATTGCTGGTGTTGAAGAGATAATGAACACCAACGTACGCATCCTTACAGGTGAGGAAGAGGCCTATTTTGCGGCGCTTGGTACGATCGCGGGCATGCCGCAACAGCAAGGCATGTTGGGCGATTTTGGTGGCGGCAGCCTTGAATTGGCGATCTTGGATGGTGTGTTGCCCGGAGATGGGGAAACCCATCCCTTGGGGGCTATTCGGCTGCAAGATGATAGCGAACGCAGCGCCAGCAAAGCATATAAGATTGCCCGTAAAACGCTAGCGAGTTCCCCAATAATGGAACGGGTTCAGCATTCAGAGTTTGTGGCTATTGGCGGCACATGGCGGGCCTTGGCAAAAGTTCACCAGATCCAGACTGCATATCCCCTATCGATGGTGCAGGGCTATCGCGTTGATGCTGATAAAATGATCGACATGTGCAGCCAAATCATTGAACTGGCGGATAAGGGCGAGTGGCCCGAAGCGGCACAACGGCTTTCCAGTAATCGCAAGGACTTGCTCAGCTTTGGCGCCGCCGCATTAAACGCGGTGCTGGAAGTTGGCAAGTTTAAGACAGTCAAATTCTCAGCGCTCGGCGTGCGCGAAGGTTATTTGTTCGGTCAACTAGATAGCGCTGAACAAGAAGTCGATCCGCTTTTACAAGCGTGCGAAGAGTTGTCAATTTTGCGGTCTCGCTCGCCGTCTCATGCGCATGAGCTGATTGAATTCACAAATCGGTTTGTTGCCGCAATGAACTATGATGAAAATCAGGTGTTGCAACAGTTGCGTTATGCTGCGTGCTAATTGTCAGACATTTCGTGGCGCGGGCACCCCGACTATCGAGGTGTGCAGGCTGTTGATGCAGTAGCTTACGGTTCATTTGTAGGGATTGACCACACAGGGCGGGCCCATTTGGCGCGGTGTTTAGCAGTGCGATATTTAGGACTTAAGCGTAAGCACCTTGATAATGATGATCTATTTGAAATGTGCTCGCAAAAATCTGCCCGTCATGCAGACACGTTGGGGGCGCTCTTTCGTGTCGCTTATTTGTTGTCCGCTGCTATGCCCAACGTGCTGCCACTTGTTGAATGGGAGCGCGTTGGGGACAAGCTGCAACTACTTTTGCCAGCGGGCTATGAAGTGTTAGCCGCTGAGAAAATGCTGAGGCGTTTAAACCAATTGGCAGCGTTTCTTGAACTAGAAGCTGAAGTGATCGTGCGTTAGCTATTCAGCCTGTACATCAACTTCAATTGGCACAATGCCATCGGGTGTTGCGCCCAGAGCCATTTTTCCATTTTTGATCGATAAGGCAAGATCTCCAAACACGTCGCGCCGCCAGCCTGCCAACGCGGGGACTAAAGCGTTGTCGTCTAAAACAATTTGATCGATATCGTCGCTCGAGGCGATAATGCGTGGGGCCACCCCTTGGTTTTCGCTGACCGCCTTAAGCAAAACGCGCAGCAGATCGCCGATTGCCCCTTTGGGCGACGGGCCATTAGGCTTGCGCGGCACTTTGGGCAAGTCATCTTTGTCAATTGCTTGAACGCGCGTTACTATTTTGATGATTTCTTCCGCTGATGATGACCGGCCAAATCCTTTTGAAAAGGAGCGTAGGCGGTCAAATGCTTTGGCCGAGTTCGGTTGTTGTTGCGCTAACTCGTAAATGGCATCGTCTTTGACCACGCGGCCGCGCGGTACATCTTGTTGTTGCGCTTTGCGTTCGCGCCATGCGGCTAGTTCAATCATCATGGCCAAATCGCGTGGCCGATTGACTTTCATTTTCAATCTTTTCCACGCTTCCTCGGGCTTCACGAGATAGTTCTCTTTGTCCATCAAAGCGTTAAGTTCTGCTTCAATCCACGGGCGGCGGTCTTTTTCTTCGAGCAAATTGGCTATGTGCAAGTAGCAATCGCGCAAGTGAGTGACGTCACCAATGGCATAGGTGAGTTGCTTGTCGGTGAGGGGGCGGTGGGACCAATTGGTAAAGCGCGAACTTTTGTCGACTTGTGTGCCCGTAATCTGGCGGACCAAATTATCATATGAAATACTGTCGCCAAAACTACACACCGCAGCTGCCACTTGCGTGTCAAACACGGGTTGGGGCGCTTTGCCGGACAATTTGACGAAAATCTCAATGTCCTGTTTGGCCGCATGGAACACTTTGACAACCGAAGTGTCTTGGAACAATTCAAACATTGGCGACAGGTCGATACCCTCAACCATTGGGTCAACGATGACGGCCTCTTCGGGCGTGGCCATTTGCACAAGGCACAGAATTGGCCAGTAAGTGGTTTCACGTAGGAATTCGGTGTCGACTGTTACAAAATCAAAGTTTTTTGCTGCGTCGCAAAATTCGGCCAAGTCCGTTGTGGACGTGATGATTTTCATATTGTTCTTTTTATCCGGTTGCGCGTTTGAAACGGCGTCGTTTTTGGTTTATTGGTTGCGGGCTAGTGTGCGGTTTTTCATCAAACTTGCAACCCTTGATATGTGTGAAGTGGCCTCGTTGCTCAGGTTCTTGGGTTCATATGCTTGACAAACGGCGCGCATCATGCGCTTTTCCGCGCAAAATTTCCCAAACGGATTACCGGGATTGGTATTGAAAATGCATCGCTATCGTAGCCATACTTGTGCTGACTTACGCAAAACTCATGTGGGTGAAACTGTTCGCCTTTCAGGTTGGGTCCACCGTGTTCGAGATCATGGCGGACTTCTGTTTATTGATCTGCGCGACCACTACGGGATCACCCAGTGCGTCGTTGATCCTGATTCTAATGCTTTCGGCTTGGCCGAGACCTTGCGCTCTGAATTTGTTGTGCGAATTGACGGCGAAGTAAAAGACCGCGCCGAAGGCACTGCAAACGCTGACTTGCCAACTGGCGATGTTGAGATTTTCATCCGCGAGATTGAAGTTCTTGGCGCGGCCAAAGAACTGCCGATGCCTGTGTTTGGTGAGCAAGAATACCCTGAAGATATCCGTCTCACCAACCGCTTCCTAGATCTGCGTCGTGAACGCATTCACAACAACATCGTGATGCGCTCAAAGATTATTGCGCATTTGCGCAAAACCATGACTGATCAAGGTTTTACAGAGTATCAAACGCCGATTTTGACGGCTTCAAGCCCAGAAGGCGCGCGTGATTTCTTGGTTCCATCACGTATGCATCCGGGTAAATTCTACGCGCTGCCGCAAGCGCCTCAGCAGTTCAAGCAATTGTTGATGATCTCTGGTTTTGACCGTTATTTCCAAATCGCTCCATGTTTCCGCGATGAAGATGCACGTGCTGATCGCTCACCGGGTGAATTCTATCAGCTCGATATTGAGATGAGCTTTGTGGAACAAGAAGACGTGTTCCAAGCGATTGAGCCTGTGTTGCGCGGTGTGTTTGAAGAGTTTGGTAAGGGCAAGCCTGTCACCCAAACCTTCCCACGTATTCCCTATGCAGAATCTATGCGTAAATACGGCAACGACAAGCCTGACCTGCGCAACCCGATTGAGATGCAAGCGGTAACTGAACATTTTGCCGGTTCTGGTTTTGGCGTTTTTGCCAACCAAATCGCAAATGATCCAAAGGTTGAAGTTTGGGCTATCCCGGCGCCAACCGGCGGTTCACGCGCATTCTGTGACCGGATGAACAAATGGGCACAGCATGAGGGGCAGCCTGGCCTTGGCTACATTTTCTTCCGCGACGGTGAAGGTGCAGGCCCTGTTGCGAAGAATGTGGGACCAGAACGCACCGCTGCGATCCGTGATCAGCTTGGCTTGAAAGACGGCGATGCTGTTTTCTTCACCTGTGGTCTTCCGTCCAAGTTTGTTAGCTTTGCAGGCGCTGCCCGCACAAAAGTTGGTACCGATCTCAAGCTGATTGACGAAGATCGTTTCGACCTTTGCTGGATTGTTGACTTCCCGATGTTTGAGTGGAATGAAGAAGAGAAACGCATTGATTTCTCACACAACCCATTCTCTATGCCCCAAGGTGGTCTGGAAGCTTTGGAGAACCAAGATCCGCTGACCATCAACGCTTACCAGTACGATATTGTTTGTAATGGTTTTGAATTGAGTTCAGGTGCGATCCGGAATCACCGCCCAGAAATCATGAAGAAAGCATTCGATATGGCTGGTTATGATGAGGCGATCTTGTACGAAAAATTCGGTGGCATGTTGCGGGCGATGGAATATGGCGCTCCTCCACACGGTGGCATTGCACCAGGCATCGACAGAATCGTTATGTTGCTTTGTGGCGAAGAAAACCTTCGTGAAGTGACGGCATTCCCAATGAATCAGCAGGCCGAAGATTTGTTGATGGGCGCACCGTCTGATGTTTCCGCACGCCAGTTGCGGGAACTGAATATTCGCTTGAACCTGCCCAAAGCCTAATCGGCTTTAACTTATTGATTTTATTGAGGTGGCGGCGCTGTGAGTGATCACAGCGCCGCCATTTGGTTAATTCGGTGTTAATCCTAGTTGAGTACAAGCTAAGTGTAGTCAACTCGTATGTTGCGTGGCCGAATTGAAATCACGGATTTCACATGTCCTGATGTTTTTTAGTGCGATCCTTGCGTTCGCACCTGTTATCTCTGTCGATTATTTGATGGACAGCTACATCCGCATGCGCGGCATGCAAGAAATCAAAATGTCTGTGAACGGCATTGTTGAAGAAACGCAAAAGGCCGTTGAATCTGCCACAATTTCCTTACAAAGCTTAACGTCCAGAAGCCCATCATTGTGTACCCCGACGTTCTTTCGCGCCGCTGCTGTTGAGATGCGCGCGAATTATTTAATGCGTCAGTTGATCGTCAATTCAACGGATGGCGCGCTGCAATGCGCTTTGTACGGCGACAAGTTCAGCTATACGGCGATTACGCCTACGATGAGCATGCCGGGCGGTCCGCAAGAAATGACGGTTGTGCAGATTGAGGACAATGAGTTCCCGTTGCTGAAAGTTTCCTTGCGCGTTCGACCGGGCAAAGAGGTTTCAGCATTTGTGCCCATCAATGCTCATATGTTTGATTCTGGCCATGGGGCCGTCGAAAAATCAATTATGACCCGCTTTGCATTGACGAGTGGGCTGACAATTTTCGAGTTTGGTGATCCGGCACGTTTCTTTGATGATGTGCATAGGCAGGAGAATTTTCTCTATACGCAACAGGTCGCACAAAATGTGCCTATTGCTGTTTCTGCTGCGATTCCGATTGATTTAATAGCATCAGAATATGCCGATTTGCAGATTGGCTTCACCTTGGTCGCCAGTTTGGCCAGCTGTATTTTCTTGTGGCTGTGTGTGCAATATGTGCGTCGCTCACAGGCGCCAACATTTGATCTTGAACGAGCGATCAACGACGGTGAACTGCGCCCGCGCTATCAACCGGTCATCGATTTGCAAACAGGGCATATTGCGGGTTGCGAGGTGCTTATCCGTTGGGAGAAGCCAAACGGGGAGGTGATTTCGCCGGGGGCCTTTATCGAATATGCGGAGCTGAGTGGTCTCGCCATTCCAATGACCTTGTCGATGATGGAGCAGGTGCGCGATGATCTGGAAGATCTATGTGATCGCCATCCACATTTGAAAGTTGGTATCAACCTGTTTGAGCGCCATTTCCGCGATGGCTCGATTGTTGAAGATGTACAATCAATCTTTGGAGCTACAAATATTCGGTACAGTCAGTTGGTGTTCGAGATCACAGAGCGTCAACCGCTGTCTGATATGGGTGGTGTGAACGCAGTAATTCACGCCTTGCGCGATCTAGGGTCCAAAGTGGCGCTTGATGACGCGGGAACTGGGCATTCAAACCTTGCCTATATCCAAAAACTTGGGATCGATATTGTCAAAATTGACCGCGTGTTCGTTGAGTTGATTAAGCACCGCAATCAGCCGGTTCCTGTGGTCGATGCTTTGATCAGCATGGCAAATGACTTGGGCACAGAAATTATTGCTGAGGGCGTGGAAACTGAAGAGCAGGCATTGTATTTGCGCAAAAAAGGCATTCGCCAAGCGCAAGGATTTTTGTTTGCACCCGCGCTGCCAGTTGATGCCTATTTGGCATTAGCGGAACGGATGAACAATGAAGAAGTGCAGTTGATTGACGAACTCGACTCAGATCGTGTCAATGATCTGGTGGGCTTTGTGGATGATGAGCACGCCGAGATCGGCGTTGATTACGGTGGCCAAGCGCCAGGCGTAGACGGTTCTGCCCAAATTGATGCGACCGAGGCCACGGGCACAGATTCGGATCAGGTTTATGTGGCGCCAGAAACTGAAATTGAAGACGAGCCTATGATTGGTGACGAGGATTTGTCTGACAAAAACAAGGATGAAGCGGTTGCATGATCGCCCTTGCTTGGATCCCAAATCATACTAAAGTATAAAATGCACATCAAAGCTGATCTGACGCTTTTCTTTTTGCTGGTTTAGTGGCAGACCAGATCAGCAATTTCAAAGAGGTAAGCAGATGACGCAAGATCCACGTGACACGCAAAATTCGATTCACGATGCGGCTCTACATTTTCATAAGTACCCAAAGCCGGGTAAATTGGAAATTCGACCAACAAAACCGCTCGGCAATCAGCGTGATCTGGCCCTTGCATATTCTCCTGGTGTCGCTGCCCCTTGCGAAGAGATCGCAAAGAACCCCGCCACTGTTTCTGACTATACGTCCCGCGGTAATCTGGTCGCGGTGATTTCAAACGGTACAGCCGTTCTTGGCCTTGGTGCCATTGGCGCATTGGCGTCTAAGCCCGTTATGGAAGGCAAGGCCGTACTGTTCAAAAAGTTTGCGGGCATTGATGTTTTTGACATTGAGATTGACGAAAACGATCCTGCAAAATTAGTTGAAGTCATTGCGCCTTTGGAGCCGACATTTGGCGGTATCAACCTTGAAGACATCAAAGCACCAGAGTGTTTTGAGGTTGAAGAAGCTTTGCGCGAACGCATGGAAATTCCGGTTTTCCATGATGATCAACACGGCACCGCAATCATCGTTGCTGCAGCGGTAATCAACGGATTGCGCTTGGCGAAAAAGAAGATTGAGGACGTTAAAATCGTCACGTCTGGCGCAGGAGCTGCGGCAATCGCTTGCATGAACTTGCTGATCAGCCTTGGCGCAAAGCGCGAAAACATCTGGGTTGCAGACCGCGATGGATTGGTGACGAAAAAACGTCTGAATTCCATGGATCGCTGGCGGGCAGCATTTGCGCATGACACCGATAAAACCACTTTAGCTGAAGTCATGGATGATGCTGACATTTTTGTGGGGTTGAGCGCTGCGGGTGTGTTGAAACCCGAACTCTTGAAGAAAATGGCGCCTAATCCTTTGATTATGGCGCTTGCCAACCCAATCCCAGAAATTATGCCAGAATTGGCCAAAGAGGCTCGTCCAGACGCAATGATGTGCACAGGGCGCTCTGACTATCCAAACCAGGTGAACAACGTTTTGTGTTTCCCGTTCATTTTCCGGGGTGCGCTTGATGTTGGCGCAACGGCTATTAACGAAGAAATGAAGATGGCGGCGGTTCATGCTATCGCCAAATTGGCCCATGAACCCGCACTAGAGGCTTCAACTGCGGAAGCCGGGGCAACATTTGGTCCTGAATATCTTATTCCAAATCCATTTGATCAACGGCTCATTTTGCGCATTGCACCAGCTGTGGCCAGAGCGGCTATGGAAAGCGGCGTCGCAACGCGTCCAATTACCGATTTTGAAGCCTATCATGACCGATTGAACCGCTTTGTGTTCCGTTCGGGTATGGTGATGAAGCCAATCATTGATATGGCGCGCTCGAGCAACAAGCGCGTGGTTTTTGCCGATGGTGAAGATGAGCGTGTGTTGCGTGCGGCACAAGTTGCGCTTGAAGATGGAATTGCGAAGCCAATCCTAATTGGCCGCCCAGCTGTTATTGAACACCGCATCAACAAATTCGGATTGAATTTGGAAGTGGGCAAAGACTTTGAAGTCATCAACCCAGAAGATGATCCTCGATATCGCGATTATGTGGATTTGTTCCACTCGCTTGTTGGTCGCAATGGGGTTACGCCGGATACAGCGCGCACAATCGTGCGGACCAACACCACGGTGATTGGTGCGCTTGCGGTGAAGCGGGGCGATGCTGACGCGCTGATTTGTGGCTTGCAGGGGCGCTACATCAAGCACGTTCGCGATATTAAGTCGATCATTGGGCTTGATGAGGGCGCGACGGATGTTTCTGCCTTGTCGATGCTGATCATGCGCCGTGGTGTGTTTTTCTTTGCCGATACTTATGTAACGATGGACCCGAGCCCGGACGAGTTGGTTGAGATTGCATTGCAGGCGCAAGACCATTTGAAGCGGTTCAACCTTGAAGCGAAAGCTGCGCTACTCAGCTATTCAAACTTTGGTTCACGTGATGGTGGCACATCTGAGAAGATGCGTACTGCCTACCAAAAACTCAAAGCCGCTGCGCCTGACATGATAGTTGAGGGTGAAATGCAGGGGGATTTGGCGCTCAACCAAATGCTGCGTGAACGTTATATCCCGCAAAGCAAATTGTCAGGTGAAGCAAACCTGTTGTTGTTCCCAAATTTGGATGCTGCAAACTTGTCGATGACTCTCATCAAAGAGCTAAATGACGCATTGTCTGTTGGGCCAATTTTGATGGGCACCGCAAAACCTGCGCATATTCTGTCACCTTCTGTGACCAGCCGTGGCATTGTCAATATGACCGCTGTAGCAGTTTCTGAAGCCGTTGGTGCGGACGCTAAATAGCGTCCGCCTTCAAATTTCGTTTTACTGAAACGCCGTTTCCGCAAACGATCTGAGTTTGCGGGAATGGATCGAGTGGGCCGGCTGTTGGCGCAGGATTTCCATGGCGAGTATGCCAATTTCTAGGTGTTTGCTGACTTGGGTGCGGTAGAAATCGCTGGCCATGCCGGGCAATTTAAGTTCGCCATGCAAAGGTTTATCCGAAACGCATAATAGGGTGCCGTATGGCACACGGAACCTGAACCCGTTTGCTGCGATGGTAGCGCTTTCCATATCCAAGGCAATGGCGCGAGATTGGGATAGTCGTTGGGCGATTTCGTTTTGGTCGCGCAACTCCCAGTTTCGATTGTCAAATGTTGCGACAGTGCCGGTACGCATAATGCGCTTTTTGTCTGAACCGCTGAGTTGGGTCACTTCACCAACGGCTTGTTCCAGAGCAACTTGCACTTCTGCTAGGGCTGGAATGGGAACGGAAATGGGCAAATCGGCGTCCAGCACATGATCTTCTCGAACGTAAGCGTGTGCCAAAACATAGTCGCCTAGGTCTTGCGAGTTGCGCAAGCCCGCACAGTGTCCCAACATAATCCAGGCGTGAGGGCGCAATACCGCGATGTGGTCGGTTATGGTTTTCGCATTAGAGGGGCCAACCCCAATATTGACCATGGTGATGCCCGAACCATGTTTGGCTTTCAAGTGATAGGCGGGCATTTGCGGCTCTCGCGGTGGTTTTTCGCCGGTCGATACCTCGTCGGAATTCACATTGTGGGTGACCACATTGCCTGGTTCCACGAAGGCGTGGTAATCGGGGTGACCTTCTTCCATCCATTTATGGGCAAGGCGGCAAAACTCTTCGATGTAGAAACTGTAGTTGGTGAACAACACAAAGTTTTGGAAGTGCTCAGGCTTCGTTGCAGTGTAATGAGACAATCTGTGCAACGAATAGTCTACACGCGGCGCTGTAAAGGCTGCTAGCGGGTAGGGGCCGCCCTTTGGTGGTATGAAGGTGCCATTGGCGATTTCGTCGTCTGTATGGGCCAAATCTGGCACATCAAAGATGTCGCGCAGCGGAATACCGAGCGCGTTGATCGCATCTCCATCCAAAGTGGTGGTTGGATCGAGCGCGAAATGCACAGGAATGGGTGTGTCAGATTCGCCGACTTCAATTTCGCAATCATGATTTTTCAAAAGCTGCGCAAACTGGGCTGTTAAATAGTATTTGAACAGCTCTGGTTCTGAAATTGTTGTCTGGTAAATGCCCGGCGAATGCAAGAACCCATAGGGCAAGTGGGAATCGACTTTTTGAAAGCTGGTGGAGCGGACTTTAGCCATTGGATAAGTCGCGCGAATTCGCCCTTTTGGTTGCTTGCCGTCTGACAGATCGCGCACTGCATCTCGAATAAACTGTGTGTTGCGATCATAAATCTCAGCGACGTAGTCGCGGGCTAGATAGGGATCGCTGAAAGATTTGTTCGGCAAAGCTATTGGGCGAATAGTATCCATTTGGGCTCCGTTATTGTTTTTGCTTTTTGTCGTTTTGGGCACTGAGTTTGGTACCATGCGCTAAGCATATCCGGTGTTTTCGATTTTGTCTTTAAGTGTGGTTAGAAGTTTTTTTGATCACAAGAATGTGACGGGCCTTTAAACATCAAACTTGATCCCCATATCGTTCTCATGCGGTCGGCATATTGCCCTTTGCTGATTGCTCTGGTCGCTGTCGGACATGTCCCCCTTTGCAGCCCTCAACCATGTCCGATGGCGACCCAAATCTTTGACTTCCCAAACAAGACCAATGCACCCTCACATTGGCTTTTGTTTGGCTAAGTTCTTTAAGTAATTCCTACGCTGCTGCCCTGCGTTTCGCTTCGATGCTGGATTGAATGAGGTCTTTTTCCATCAGATCCGCGACGGTTGAGATCATTTTGGAAAACAGTGCGGCTAACACTTTGGACATGAATGTTTTGGGGGTTGCTTTAAACACAAGCGTAACATTCGCTCCGCCTTCGGTTGGCTCAATTGTGTAGCTGGTGACATATTCTGTGCCATGACTGAAAGCTTCAACCTCAAACAATGTGGGTCTATTCATTGTGGTCACTGTCATTTCTTCGGTGGCTTCGCGTCCCATCATGATGCGGGTTTCGCGCACGCGCGTGCCAACGGCCACTGGCCCTTCTGTCAACATTTCAACTTTAATAATACCGTCGACAAAGCTGGCGGCATTTGGAAAATCTGAGACCACATCGAAAGCGATTTCGGGTGAGCTTTCGAAATGTTTGGAAACTGTTATGGTTGGCATGTTGCGGTCCTATTCCGGGTATTTTTGCGCCATATAGGCGACAGATTTGGTGATGATTTCTTCAAGAGCTGATTCATCGATGTCGCTTAAGCGTTTGATATATAGGCAGCCTTTGCCGTGTTTGTGCTTGCCCATTTTCTCAAGTAGCGTTTCGTATTCTGAAAATCCGGCCATAATGTAGAGGACGATATTGGCCTTACGCGCTGCAAAACCCGAGCGCATGAAATCGCCTTCGCGTCCGCTTTCATATTTATAGTGATAATCGCCAAAGCCAACGATCGAGGTGCCCCACATTTTGGCTGGTGCGCCCACAATGCGTTCCATCATCTCATTGATTTTGAAGCAGTCCGCGCGTTTTTCGTCCCCTTCAATCGTCATAAGGTATTCGTCAACATTTTGTTCTGTTTTTTGGGTTTTGTTTTTGTTCTGTGCCATTCTCGCTTCCCCTTGGATCATCAAACCACGAAATATGCCCAGTTGGCTAGTTTGCCGTTGTTTCTTTGATTTCACTGCGATTGCCAAATCCAGTTACGGCGCGTTTTATAAGGGCTTGCAGAACAGATTCATCAATATCGCTTAATTGCTTGATATATAAACAACCTTTGCCGACCTTGTGCTTTCCCAATTTGGCAAGCAAGGGATCATTTTTTTCTGGGTACCACAAAATATAGAGTGTGATTTGCGTTTTGCGGTTGGCAAAACCTATGCGAAATGTTTCGCCGGAGTGGCCACTTTTGTATTTGTACTTGTAGCTGGAATAACCAATTACGCATGGTCCCCACATCTTTGCTTCCCAGCCAGAAATGGTGGTCATCATGTTGTGGATTTTTATGCAATCATTGCGACGGTTTTCGTCTTCAATGGAAGCGAGAAATGCCTCTGGTGTCATGTAATCTGTCATATGTTTAATCATCACGTAGTTGGCACAATCGTCAAGAATTTCCTTGCATTCAATTAGTCAGTTAGCTTATTGACTAAATCATGGACGAAGAATTTGTATTTATCGCCAACGCTTTGGCGCACGAGAAACGACTTAAAGTCTTGGAGTGGCTAAAGGACCCTGAAAGTAATTTTCCTCCACAAGTGGATGGAGATTTGGTTAGTGACGGGGTCTGCTCGGGCTTTATTGCTGACAAACTTGGTGTCAGTGCTCCCACCGCTTCGGCGCACCTTGGCTTGTTGCGCGATGCGGGGTTGATTTCGTCCAAGCGGATCAAGAAGTGGACGTTTTATAAGCGCAACGAAGAGGCGATTCAGCGAGTTGCTAACCGCGTTGCTAGCGAGCTTTAGGGGAATATTGTGGGTGAGATTGATACCATTCGTGCTGCAAATCAGCGAGCAATCGAATATTTGAATACTGTCGACGAGCGTCGCGTGTTTCCTGATCAGGCCGCGGTTGAGGGTTTGGACGGGTTTAATGAGGCGCTGCCCGATAGCTCTTCCGATCCTATGGAAACACTGGCGTTGCTGAATGATCTGGGCACACCGGCCACTGTGACCAACAATGGTGGGCGTTATTTTGGTTTTGTTATCGGGGCGACTTTGCCAGCTGCAGCTGCTGCTGAGCGATTGGCAAGCGCATGGGACCAGTGTGGGTCGTCGTTTGTCAATTCTCCGGTTGCCGCTAGAATTGAGACTGTGGCGACAAATTGGGTGCTTGATATCCTTGATTTGCCACGTGAGAGCCAGATTGGTTTTGGCACTAGTGCCACCGCTTGCGGCCTGTCGATGTTGGCTGTTGCTAGACGAACTTTGCTCAAGCGTAAGGGCTGGGACATAGATGTTGATGGCCTTGTTGGTGCGCCTGAGGTTAAACTGATGGTGTCTGAAACCATTCACATAACCATCAAGAAAGCGGCCAAGCTGCTGGGTTTTGGCCTGAACCGGCTGCTGATTGCTCCATGCGATGAAGATGGTCGGGTGATCGTTAATCAGATGCCAGAAATCGACGATATGACGATCGTTTGTTTGCAGGCCGGCGAAGTCAATAAAGGTTCGTTTGATCGGTTTTCTGAGATCATACCTGTTGCCCATGCTGCTGGTGCTTGGGTGCATGTTGATGGCGCATTCGGTCTTTGGGCGCGGGCTAGTGAAACGAAGAAACATCTGACGCACGGTGTTGAACTTGCAGACAGTTGGACAACTGACGGGCACAAATGGCTGAACACCCCTTATGATGGGGCGATGGCGATTTGCGGACATGCAGATGAGTTTGCAGCGACCTTGAACTCGGATGCTGTTTATTCGACTACTGAACCTTTTTCGCAAAAGAACCTGGTACTTGAGTTTTCGCGCCGTGCGCGCGGTATCCCCATTTGGGCTGCCCTTCGTTCGTTGGGGCGCCAAGGCGTTGACGAGATGGTTACTCGCCATTGTGCACAAGCAGTGCGGCTGGCCGAAGGCTTGCGCGGCCACGGTGTTACCGTTTTGAATGATGTAGTGATCAATCAAGTGCTTTGTACCCTTGGCAACGAACAGAAGAACGCCGCTCTTATTCAGCGGATCTCCGAAGCGGGAGAGATTTGGTTTGGACCGTCCAAATGGCGTGGTGAAAGTGTGTTTCGGCTTTCTGTTTCTTCTTGGCGGACGACGGACGAGGATATTGAGCGTGCGATTGATGCCATTGGGCGCGCAATTGCTGAACTTTAGCGGTTGATATCGGTCAACACAGATCATTGGTGTTTCCTCTAAACTGACTTCAGTTTGGAGGGTGCGCCCATGGACAATGCGCAAATTATTGCTTGGTTGCTGGAAGGCGACATCGCAGTTCAATATCAAACCAGACGCGATTTGCTCGGTGAAGACCGTTTTGACTTGCGCGACCGAATTGGGAAAGAAGGCTGGGGCAAACAGTTTTTGGAGGCGCGCAATTCATCGGGCGGTTGGGGACAGAGATTTTATCAACCAAAATGGACCTCCAGCCATTATACGCTGCTCGATTTGCGCAATATAGAAATTGCGCCTGATATTCCTCAAATCTGGTCTGACATTTCCCATATTGTCGCTTCTGAAAAATCCCCCGTTGATGGCGGTATTGGGCCGTTTGGGGCGAAGGGGGTCTGCGATGTTTGCGTAAATGGCATGTTTCTTCATTATGCTAGTTATTTCCAATTGCCTGAAGACGATTTGAAATCCATTGTAGATTTTTTGCTGGGTCAGCATATGGCGGATGGCGGTTTTAATTGTCGCTCCAATCGCGGCAAACCACATCATTCGTCTCTGCATACAACCTGCTCGGTGCTAGAAGGGTTCTTGAGCTATTTGAATGCTGGTTACACATATCGCGCTGATGAGGTGCGGGGTGCGATGCGACAGGCAGAAGAATTTATGCTTTTGCATCAATTGTTTATTTCGGACCGCACCGGTTTGTTGATTGAAAAACGTTTTCTAAAACTCTCTTAT
Source organism: Maritalea porphyrae (assembly GCF_027213965.1). Classification (GTDB taxonomy): domain Bacteria; phylum Pseudomonadota; class Alphaproteobacteria; order Rhizobiales; family Devosiaceae; genus Maritalea; species Maritalea porphyrae_A. Next base: position 498,500 of record NZ_JAPWGX010000003.1, read on the forward strand.
CCCTATCGTTGGTATTACTCCATCCTGCGCGCGTTGGATTATTTGCAAGCCGCAAAACACCCTTGGGATGATCGGTTGCAGCCCGCCATTGACGTGCTCAAAAAGAAACGTCGCAAAGATGGCCGCTGGAATGTGCAGGCCAAACATCCGGGGCAAACCCACTTTGATATGGAGCGGGCAGGGCAACCCAGCAGATGGGTTACGCTGTTTGCAATGCGGGTATTCAAGCACTTCGGGGTTGAATAATTCTCCAATTTTGGGCATAACCCGCCCGCAGCATCGCTATTTGCGCCCATTATATGTAGTAATTGAGGGACGGGGATAGTTTTGAGCGAAGCGGCGGGGCATTTCATCTGATTGAAATGCCAATTTAAGGAGCTCTCATGCAATTGGCATTTGTTATTCCGGCCTTTAACGAAGAAGGCCTAATCGGACGTTGTCTTGAATCTGTCACCAAGCGGGTGAAGAGTTCGGGCGTTGAATGCGAAATCATCGTGGTCAATAATGCTTCGACGGACCGCACCAAGGAGATCGCCCAGAGTTTTGAGGGCGTAACCGTTGTTGATGAGTTCGACAAGGGCTTGGTTTATGCGCGTCGTGCGGGCTTTAACGCCTCCACCGCTGAGCTTGTGGCTAACCTTGATGCAGACACCGAATTGCCAGACGGTTGGATTGAAACCGTCATGTCCACATTTGAGAAACGACCTGAGCTTGTTGGTCTAAGCGGTCCTTATATCTATTATGACCTTTCGCTTTGGAACCAAATGCTGGTGCGGTTCTTTTATTACATTTCCTTTGCGGTTTATTTACTCAATCGCTTTGTGCTTAAAGTTGGCTCGATGATCCAGGGTGGAAACTTTGTGATCCGCCGTTCGGCTTGGCTTAAGGCTGGCGGTTATGACACCTCAATTTCCTTTTATGGCGAAGACACAGACATCGCTGTGCGGCTTTCAAAGGTTGGTCCGGTCAAATGGACCTTTAAGTTGCCTATGCGCACCTCTGGCCGGCGCTTGACCGAAGAGGGTGTGTTTCAGACCGCTGGGGTTTATGTTTTGAACTTTTTCTGGGTGACATTCCGCGGCAAACCGGCAACCAAGACCTATACAGACATTCGCCCCGGCGACAAAAGCTAAGCAAAATCAACTGAATTTGCCCCACTAGGGCACAGATTGAGGCATTTCAAGGCGCAGCGGCGGCAATTATTTGCCCCGTTGCGCCTTGTTCTTTGCGCGCTAATGCCCACATTTGGCGTACAATGCAGCAAAGGAGACCTATGATGGTTGATGAAAAGCGCAAAAATTCCGAGGAGCCAAAGGGCGGCTGGGAAAGCTTCACCGAAGAGATTGAGGTGGCGGGCAGCAAGCTTGTTGAAGAAATCACCAAACTGGTTTCTGAAGGCAATGTGCGCAAGCTACGCATCCGTTCGGCCAATGATGATTTGGTGATTGAAGTGCCACTGACCGGCAGCGTGGTTGTTGGCGGCGTGGTGATGCTCGCAGCGCCGTGGCTTGCCATTCTTGGGGGCCTTGCTGGCGTGCTTGCTAAGGTAAAAATTGAAGTCATTCGAGACCCCAACAAAGCGGCGGGCGATGACGATGCAGAAGATGCGCCTAAAAAGAAAAAGAAGAAGAAGGCAAAGTCTTAACTTTTGCTGGCCTAGCATGAATTCAACTTAGATGACCTCCCAAACAATTGCCCCGGTTTTTACCGGGGCTTTTTTTATGGGAGTTTTGACCTCACTACGTGCGGGGCTTTTTTTGCCGCCGTCGCGAACTTTGTTCGCTTCCCCGGCACCTCCGCCATTGTGTTTTCCCATGCAGGCGGCACGCCAACAGATTGGCTGTCCCGGATTTGATCCGGGACCCAACTTCCAAACCAAAGCACGAAAAATCGTCCGACGCGCAGAAGCGCTCGGGGTGCGAAATGTGTTGCGGTAGCACGAGGCATTTATGGTCTCGTCTTATGGTATAGAATCTAAATGAGACGATAAATGCCTCGTGCAATTGAGTTTTGTCGCGATTCACTTGTTGCCCCGGAGTGCTAAACCCTTCTATCTCCTTTTCCTGCGATCCATCAAAACTGCTTTGATCTCTTGCGATCACTTGATGATTGCCTTGCGGCAAAGACGGAAAACAACCCCCGCCAATCGACTTACAGCTGCCCTCGGTGTCGGGCTGGACAATAAATGCGTTGCGTAGCCAATGGCGTCCCCTTTGGCCTCAACCTCTTCTTTTTTGAGCCGCGGTTGGCGCGCTAGCATGCGCCAATCATGGGTAGCTCAATTACTCCACCATCCGTCGTTGGCCGCTGGAGCGAAGATGGGGTGATTATGCGGCAAGTGGGTGAGGCGGGGATAATTTTTTTTGGTTTTGAGCTGAAATGGCCCCGCATCGAGTGCGGGGCGGTGCGAGTGGTAAGATTTGCTTTGCACATTGGACGCTTGCAGATGATTGGTGCTGCTTGCCCAGCCCAACCACACGCTCGTCATGCTCGGGCTTGACCCGAGTATCCATGTCGCCTCACTGATTTCGCATGAGTTTGCCTATAACTGCTGTTTATCTAAACGCGGTCATCCCAGCGAAGGCTGGGATCCAGGCAGGACTATCGGCAAATCTCATCGTAGAGATCGTTCCACATCGGATTGTTTTTCTCAATCAATCTGATGCGCCATAGTCGCTTCCAGCTTTTTATCTGCTTTTCGCGGTTCATGGCCGCGTCTATCTGATCGAATGGTTCAAAGTACACCAACAGTTTGATCTCATGTTTCTTCGTGAAACCGTCGACCAAGCTTTCTTTGTGTTCCCAGACCCGGCGAACGAGATTATTGGTCACCCCGACATAGAGAGTTCCATTCTTTTTGCTGGCAAGTATGTAAACGAAGGCAGGCATAGGCCGGAGTTTGGTTGGTTTGTTTCGGACCGTCAAATCACTTCAAGTTTCGGTTTGTGCTGGGCCGTTCCACAACACTCTGTCGTCACCCCGGTTTTAGTCTGGCGTCTAGGCGGGATTATCCGCGGGCATTTGTGCTTTTCGTTTGCTCCGGCCTGGATCCCTGCCTGCGCAGGGATGACGGGTGGGGGAGGTTGAGATGCTGGTGGATAACTTGACTTTACAGTGTTTGGACGAATTGGAGTGTTTTGCTGCGTTGTCCATCCGAATTGCCAGGGTTTTTCTACCTTTGCTGTGAGGGGAGCGCCTCTCGCATGCAGCAGATTATCAAATCAATTGTGTTTTCGCTGCCTAAGTGCCCCGCACTCCCTTATGCACCGTCCCGGACTTGATCCGGGACCTCCCTTTGACCCCGCATCGAGTGCGGGGCGGTGCGGGTGGAAAGTTTTGCTTTGCACATTGGACGCTTGCAGATGATTGGCATTGCTTGCTCAACCTCACAACACCCTCGTCATGCTCGGGGATCCATGCAGCGCCACGAACTCCTCATCCTGAGCCTGTCGAAGGATAGGGAAACTGTTGTGATATATGTGCATTCAGTAACCGCTACCTAAGCGCCCCGCACGCCCGTCATCCCTTTTCGCACCGTCCCGGACTTGATCCGGGACCTCCCTTTGACCCCGCATCGAGTGCGGGGCGGTGCTGTTGGAAAGTTTTGCCTTCCACATTGGACGCTTGCAGATGATTGGTGCTGCTTGCCCACCCCAACCACACCCTCGTCATACTCGGGCTTGACCCGAGTATCCATGCAGCGCCACGAATTCCTCAACCTGAGCTTGTCGAAGGATGGGTCGTTGTCGATGGCGTTTGCAATTTGTGTTGGCGCCTTTTCCTCTTAGCTCGCCCTTCGACAGGCTCAGGGTGAGGGATCTTTTTGCTGCTCAACTGTATTTACGGATACTTGGAGTTCTTCACGAATTTCGTCGAGTAGAGTGTTGTATGAATTTTCAAACCTGTCGAGTAATTTCACCATCTCGTTGACTACCGCTCTGTATCGTTCATCAAATTCGGGGGACCAATTCCGGCTCCGATCAAGATTTAGATTTGGTTCTAGTGCAAAGTATCTGTCTTCAGAACTATCTGCGTTTCCATGTGGGAAGAATCTCATTCCTCGAAACTCGTTTAACAGGTTTAAGCTCTCTCCAGCTTCGGCGCGCGCTTTTTCCAAAGTTAGGGATGAGAATTTTCGTCTTTTGTCCAAAAGACTCACGCAGAGATCGTACATGAAATAGCTTTCAGTAGAGAAAATCGCATGGTCCCGTTCCATGCGGATTAGAAAATTCATGAACTCCGGCTGGACTGATTTTTTAACCAAATCTATCGCAACAATTTTATCATGATCTCTCTTCGCAGCCTTGATGTCATGTGTGTTTTTTCGATCCGTTTGAAAACAAACGTAAAAAAATGCGAGGCTAACGACGAAAATTGCCAGTCCAATAAGGGGGTGAGGCGGGGCTCCGATCCCTACGTCATATTTAGATGCAGCACCTAAGAGTATCTGCCACCAAATCGGCGTTGTTAGGATCGCAACGCTAGTTGCAATTCCTAAGCCTGTTACACGTACATACGGCGCTTTACGGACAAGCTTATAGAACCATTCAAAGTTCTCTTTATTTAACCAAGCCGGTATTTTCATTCCGATCCCTCAAAAATCAAAACCCCGGTCGATTTTGGGCCGACCGGGGCAACTATTAACCAATAAACCGATTGCTTTTTTGTCTATTGGCTCGCCAGTGTAATGGCTGGAGGTTTGGAATTTCATCTCCTCCGCCGAGGGAGCTTGGCGTTATATGGTCATACTCCCAACCATGCTCAGTCGTTAGACCATAATTCGCATATTTAATCACATTGCCAAACTTGTCCCATCGCCAAATATTTGGATCATAATTGGGTATTGGTTGGGCCTTGCGCCAAATAGCCTGTCTGTTTTGTTGATCAAACATTTTTATATCCTTGTCGATCATTTGAATGACTTGGCGTGTCGACAAACAGGAGATTTTGCGATTTAATCGGAATCGCAAAAAGGGGAGATTACCTATTTGCCCCGCGCCGCCAAATCGGTTGATGCGCGGTTCCAAAACCGGAGTGACAGCTCCGGTTTTGGTGTATTTAGAACCAGCGAATATTCAGTTCATGATTTGTACTTCCTAAAAATTTTAGCCCGGACATTTCTGCCCGGGCTTCGTTATTTCCTAGCTACAACCCGTAGTGCTTCCACAAGTGTCACATTTCAAACACGTGCCATTACGCACAAGCGTGAAGTTTGCGCACTCGGGGCAGCTTTCGCCTTCGTAGCCTTTCATCCGCGCTTGGGCGCGTTGGATGTTGGTGTCTGCTAACGGGGCAGAGCCGGGGGCGACGGTGGGTTCAGCTTTTAGGGCTGTTTGGCCAGAGGTGTGCAACATGGTTGCAGCACTGGTTTGCATGGCTTGAACCGGGTTGCCAGTAGAGGCCGTTGGTTCAGAGGAGACAAGCATCAGGTTTTTGTCTTTCACGCGGCCGCGGGTTAGGCCTTTGGACACATATTGGGATGCGCCAACTGGTTTTGGGCCGTTGCCTGAAGTTTGGTCTTGGGCAGCGTTGGGGGACAAAGAGGTGGTGCTCATATTGTCTGGGGTTACGTGGGCCAAATCATCGCGATCAAGATATGAGATCGCCAATTCGCGGAACACATAATCAAGAATAGATGTTGCGGATTTAATTGCTTCGTTGCCTTGCACCATGCCCGCAGGCTCAAACTTAGTGAAAGTGAACGCATCCACATATTCTTCCAGCGGCACGCCATATTGAAGGCCAAGAGAAATGGCGATGGCGAAGTTGTTCATCATGGCGCGGAAGGCGGCGCCTTCTTTGTGCATATCGATGAAGATTTCGCCAATGCGGCCATCGTCATATTCGCCGGTGCGCAAGAAGATGGTGTGACCACCCACGCGGGATTTTTGCGTGTAGCCTTTGCGGCGGTCGGGCATTTTTTCCCGGTCGCGAACCCGCTCAACAATGCGTTCAACAATCCGCTCTGAAACGGCAGCAGTGCGGTCCACTGGGGCTTTGGCAACCAAATCTTCTGCCGCGTCAATGGCGTCATCTTCATCGTCGGCCAAAAGTTGGGAGTTGAGTGGCTGAGAGAGCTTTGAGCCATCGCGATAAAGTGCATTGGCTTTAAGCGCGAGTTTCCAAGACAGCATGTAGCTTTCTTTACACTCTTCAACCGTTGCATCGTTTGGCATGTTGATGGTTTTAGAAATCGCACCAGAGATGAACGGTTGCGCGGCGGCCATCATGCGGATGTGACTTTCAACGCTTAAGAAGCGCTTGCCGATCCGACCACAAGGGTTGGCGCAATCGAACACATTATAGTGCTCTTCTTTCAGGTGAGGTGCTTTTTCAAGCGTCATCGCCCCACAAACGTGGATGTTGGCGGCGTCGATTTCTTGTTTGGTGAAGCCAATAGCTGCCAACAAATCAAAGTTCATGTCGTCTAATTGTTCGTCAGACAAACCAAGCGTATCGCGGCAGAAGTCTTCGCCAAGGCTCCATTTGTTGAAGGCGAATTTAATATCAAATGCGCTTTCAAGTCCTGAATTGATGGCTTCAACTTTCTCGTCGGTGAAGCCTTTGGCTTTCAGCGTTGTTGGGTTGATGCCCGGTGCTTGGTTCAAGTTACCGTGGCCAACTGCATAGACTTCAATCTCTGCGATTTGGTCTTCTGCATAGCCAAGGGTGCGCAAAGCTTCAGGCACTGCGCGGTTGATGATTTTAAAGTAACCGCCGCCGGCAAGTTTTTTGAACTTCACAAGCGCAAAGTCAGGCTCAATGCCAGTGGTGTCACAATCCATCACCAAGCCAATGGTGCCGGTTGGGGCAATCACAGACACTTGGGCGTTACGGAAACCGTGCTTTTCGCCGAGTTTAAGGGCTTTGTCCCATGCCTTTTTGGCATGATCCACCAGCCGCGTATCGGGGCAATTGGCATGGTCAAGCGGCACAGGATTGATGGAAAGCGCTTCGTAGCCTTCTGACTTGCCGTGTGCGGCGGTGCGGTGATTGCGGATCACGCGCAGCATATCTTGCTCATTTGGCTTATAGCTTGGGAACGGGCCTAACTCTTTGGCCATTTCAGCAGAAGTTGCATAAGACACGCCGGTTAGGATTGCTGTGATGGCACCGCCAATGGCGCGGCCTTCATCTGAATCATAGCCAATGCCGTTGGTCATCAATAGGCCGCCGATATTGGCATACCCAAGACCCAAGGTGCGGAACTCAAATGAGCGTTCTGCAATGGCTTTTGATGGGAATTGCGCCATCATCACTGAAACTTCAAGCACCATGGTCCACAAGCGAACAGAATGCTCAAAATCTTCGATCAGGAAGTCGCCGTTTTTTGCGCGATACTGCAACAGGTTCAAAGAGGCGAGGTTACACGCGGTATCGTCCAAGAACATATATTCTGAACATGGGTTCGATGCGCGGATATCGCCTGATGATTTGCAGGTGTGCCAATCGTTGATGGTGGTATGGTATTGGATGCCCGGATCGGCACATGCCCAAGCGGCATAGCCAACACTGTCCCAAAGGTCGCGGGCTTTTAGCGTTTTGGTGGTTTTGCCTGAAATGCGGCCAACCAAGTCCCAATCGGTGTCTTGTTCAACAGCTTCTAGGAAGCCATCTGTCACGCGGATAGAGTTGTTGGAGTTTTGGCCCGCAACGGTCAGGTAAGCTTCGCTATCCCAATCCGTATCGTAAACAGGGAACTCAAGGTCTGTGTAACCTTGTTCAGCGAACTGGATGACGCGCTGAATGTAGTTTTCTGGCACCAAGGCTTTTTTCGCCGCGCGGACTTCACGCTTAAGGGCAGGGTTTTTAAGCACATCAAAGCAATCATTGCCTTGGCCTTCGCAATTCACGCAGGCCTTCATGATGGCTTTCATATGTTTGGAAACTGTTTTGGACCCGGTGACGAGGGCGGCTACTTTTTGCTCCTCCTTCACCTTCCAATTGATATATTCTTCAATATCTGGGTGATCAATGTCGACCACAACCATTTTGGCGGCGCGGCGGGTTGTGCCGCCAGATTTGATGGCGCCTGCAGCGCGGTCACCGATTTTAAGGAATGACATCAAGCCGGAAGACTTGCCGCCACCCGAAAGGCTTTCGCCAGAGCCGCGAAGGGCAGAGAAGTTTGAACCGGTGCCCGAACCATATTTGAACAAACGTGCTTCGCGTACCCAAAGGTCCATAATGCCGCCGTCGCCAACCAAATCATCGTCTACTGACTGAATGAAACAGGCATGTGGCTGGGGGTGCTCATAGGCGGAGTTTGAGCGCACAAGCTCGTGGGTGAAGGGGTCAACATAGTGGTGGCCTTGGCCAGGTCCATCAATGCCATAAGCCCAATGTAGGCCAGTGTTAAACCACTGAGGGGAATTGGGCGCACATTTTTGAGTGGCGAGCATATAGCAAAGTTCGTCAAAGAAAGCGCGGGCGTCTTCTTCTTTGTTGAAGTAGCCGCCTTTCCAACCCCAATAGGTCCAAGTACCAGCCAAGCGGTCAAACACTTGGCGGCTATCAATTTCGGAGCCGAATTGTTGGTCTTCTGGCAGTTTATCGAGGGCTTTTTCGTCAGGGACAGAGCGCCAAAGCCAAGACGGAACGGTGTTTTCTTCAACTTTTTTCAGCGCGGTTGCAACACCAGCTTTTCTAAAGTATTTTTGCGCAATTATGTCAGCTGCGACCTGCGACCAGCTTTCTGGCACGTCAATATTTTCAAGCCGAAACACAACAGAACCATCGGGGTTCTTAATCTCACTTGTTGCCTTGCGAAATGTAATTCCCGCGTAAGGAGATTGATTTGGCTTGGTGTAACGCCGCTCTATGCGCATCTTTAGTCCCCGCTGTAATTGGACGCACATATGGCGCCCGTTGAACCACTATGGTCCTTCGATTTTCTGTTCGACTTTGCCCGTTAGGCGCAAGAAATGAGGCTTTCTTGCACAGCCTATGTGCCCCGTTAATTTTATCTTGGAGCCCAACATTAATTGCTGGTTTAATTCCCCAAAATACGCGCGTTTTGAACTCTTGCGGCTGCCATTTGCCCAAATTTCCTACTTAAGTAGATCAACGTATCCAAACTGGATTCGCATCTTGGGCCGAACAAACAACATCCCGACCCTTCGATAAAATGAAGGGTTCTAATACGCGGTTTGCTATGTCGGTGCATTTACTCAATTCGCAACGACAGAGCCTACTGATTTCCGAAATATCGTCAACTACAATCATTTTCAGTTTTCACAATCCCTAGTGCCAATTTCCTCGATTATGACCATATCTGGTATATTTGGTGTGAACAATGGGGATAAAGTGAACAGTGTGATTCGGTGGCAATATGGGGCAGGTCCGGCAATAAGTACCGGGTGGGTCGCCATGAGAATCACATCTAACAACGGCTATATGTTCCCGAAATATCGACAGTTTGCGCCCAGGATTGAACAAATGGTCAAAGAAGACGTTAACCAATTGGGGTCCGTGAAAGTGCCATTGGTGACCGTGCCAACTTTTATTGGAATGCTGTCAAGCGCATTATTTAGTGAGTATATTGTATTGCGTTTAGGTTGTTTTCTATGGGTGTTCATGTTCCGCACAGCCCCGAAGATATTAAGGGGCCCTCCGTTGTTGTGATTGAGACTGCACGACACATGCAAGTTCTATATAGATCAATGCTCTCCGGCGCCGCGACGCGCGCTTTGCGGATATATAACAACCCCAAAGACGCCATACCCGCGATTCTCTCTGATCCACCAGATGTATTGTTGGTCGATTGGGAGGCAGATGGTTTGTCCGGCGACCGATTCTTAAAACAGTTTCGCTCCCGTCAGCTGTATCCGGTGTGCTTATTGCCCGTAATTATGGTGATGTCACAGGTGCGCCAGAGGGCTTTTGAACAAGCAATCAAACTGGGTGCCCATGCCGTGCTTGCCAAACCCATTTCGACCACGCGCTTGTTTGAGTACATTGCTTGGGTCTCCGCGGAGCACCAGAAAATGCAGCTGGTTGGTGACAAGTATGTTGTTGGAAATTTGGTCGACCGGCTCGACAACAAACAGCTTAGAGCTGGTGGGTTCGAATCAAATGGATTTGAACAAGACGAGCAAATGGCGCAAGTGGAATCAATTCAATCTGATGTCGACAGAATTCTGAAGTCGTCATTTTATTGACCTGAGCACAACAGATATAAGGTGAGGGCGCATAAACGGACAATTTGGCACGGTTTTTGTCTGCTATATGTCTGGCTCTTGCCCAAAAGAGATGTTAAACGCTTTCAAGAGAAGAATTGGGCCAATGTGGTTCATTTGGACGTATTTGATCTTGGAGCTGAAATGAAGCAGCTATTCGCAGAAATATTTATTTGGTGGCATGGCCAGACAATGGGCACGCGTTTGTTCACGGCATTGAACGGCAAATTCGTCGGTGAAGATGAAGCGGGCAACAAGTATTGGGTTTCCAAGAAAGACCCAAAGCGTCGCTGGGTAACGTTTAATGGTCCAGTTGAAGCGTCTGCAATTCAAGCGGGATGGCATGGCTGGATGCATGGTCGCACAGACGTGCCGCCAACCGAGCAAAACTATCAGCCAAAAGCTTGGGAAAAACCTCACCACGAGAATTTGACGGGCACTGCATCGGCATATCGGCCGAAGGGCAGCATGTTGGTTGAAGGCGAGCGCCCAAATGTGACAGGCGACTACGATGCCTGGTCTCCAGAATAGTCATGTATTGATGGTGTTTTACCGCCTCTTGATTGGGCGCACTTGCGCCTTTGTTTGGCTCGTCGTTTTGGCGGGCCTGCTTTTCGTTGCGCCTGCAAAGGCTGAGCCGGTTTCTAACCCTGTTGCTGTGTTTGCCGGATTAGACAAAATCACAGGCCGCATCATTAATTTCGACGTATATATTGATGAAACGGTGCAATTTGGTGCGTTGCAGATGACACCAAGGGCCTGCCACACCCGACCACCCAATGAAACGCAGCGCACGACAGTTTTTGTTGAAGTTGATCAAGTGTCACTCAAACAAACCTTGAGCCGCATCTTTACAGGTTGGATGTTTGCCGAAAGCCCTGCGTTGAATGCAATTGATAATGCCGTTTATGATATTTGGCTGGTTGATTGCAAGCAAAACTCAGATGTGCCGCCGCCATCAAGCCGATAGAAATCCCCGTCTAGCTGCAGTGCTTGACTGAGTTTAGCGTGATATTGCGCGCGCGGTATTTCGACCGCGCCCATCGAGCGCAGGTGATCAGTTATGAACTGGGTATCCAATAGCTGAAAGCCGCCAACAACTAGGCGATCAACCAGATGGGCTAGGGCGATCTTTGAGGCGTCCCGCACTTTATGGAACATGCTTTCACCAAAGAAAGCACCACCTAGAGAAATGCCGTAAAGGCCGCCAACCAGATTGCCTTGGCTCCACACCTCCACCGTATGGCAGTGACCGGCCCTGAAAAGCGCATGGTACAGGTCTATAATCTCATCGTTTATCCAGGTTTCTTGACTGTCAGGCCGTTCTGCTGCGCAGGCGGAAATGACAGACAAGAAATTGGTGTCCACACGTACTTCGAACGCTTCTTGGCGCATTTTTTTCTTTAAGCTTCTGGAAATATGGAACCCATCAAGGGGGAGTATCCCGCGCTCATCGGGGTCAACCCAAAACAGATCGTTTGAGTTGGCGCTTTCTGCCATGGGAAAGATGCCATGTGCATAGGCACTAAGCAGCATTTCAGGGGTGAGTTTGAGCGCGTAAGGGTCGTTTGGTTCCATAATTAAAAACAGGGCCATTGCGGCCCTGTATATCTTTACTTCGCGAGATATTTTTCCAACCAGTGAATATCGTAGTTACCGGCAATAACATCAGGTTCTTTGATGAGCTTTCTGAACAATGGCAGAGTTGTTTTGACACCATCAACCACAAATTCGTCCAAAGCTCGGTTGAGACGCTGCAGGCATTCTGGTCGCGTACGGCCATGAACGATGAGCTTGCCAATCAAACTGTCGTAATAGGGTGGAATTTTGTAGCCTTGATAAACACCAGAATCGACCCGAACGCCCACACCACCAGCTGGGTGGTAGTATGAAATTGTACCCGGTGATGGTGCAAAGGTTTCTGGATCTTCAGCGTTAATGCGCACTTCGATCGCGTGCCCCCAAAACTGCACTTCCTCTTGCTTGACCGTCATTTCCATGCCTGCCGCAATGCGGATTTGTTCGTAAACAATGTCCACGTTGGTAATGCGTTCGGTTACGGGGTGCTCAACCTGCAAACGCGTATTCATTTCAATGAAATAGAACTCGCCGTCTTCATAGAGAAATTCAATTGTGCCCGCGCCAGAATATTTCATTTCTGCCACAGCATTCGCGCAAATCATGCCGATTCTGTCACGTTGCTCGGCTGTGATGGTTGGAGCGCATGCTTCTTCCCAAACCTTTTGGTGGCGACGTTGCAGCGAACAATCGCGTTCGCCCAAGTGCACTGCACGGCCTTTGCCGTCACCCAAAACCTGAATCTCAATGTGACGTGGTTTGCCGAGATATTTCTCGATATATACCGCATCATCACCAAAAGCTGCTTTTGCTTCTGTGCGGGCTGTTGAAAGGGCAACGCCAATTTCTTGTTCGTTTTTGGCCACTTTCATGCCGCGACCACCGCCACCAGAGGCTGCTTTGATGATCACTGGATAGCCGATTTCTTTGGCGATGCGTTTGGCTTCAGCGTCTTCTGTTACGCCACCTTCCGAGCCGGGCACAACAGGAATGCCAAGGGCTTTAGCGGTGCGCTTCGCTTCGATCTTGTCGCCCATAATGTCGATATGGTGCGCTGAAGGGCCGATGAACGCGATATTATGCTCAGCAAGAATTTGCGAGAACCGTGCGTTTTCCGACAAAAAGCCGTAACCCGGGTGAACGGCGTCTGCGCCGGTGATCTCACATGCCGCCATGATGGAGGGAATGTTGAGATAGCTGTCTTTTGCAGGGGCGGGGCCAATGCACACGCTTTCGTCTGCAAGGCGCACATGCATGGCATCTGCGTCTGCTGTCGAGTGTACAGCAACGGTTTGAATGCCCATTTCTTTACAGGCACGCAAAATCCGCAATGCAATTTCGCCGCGGTTGGCAATTAGGACTTTGGAGAACATGTTTGTTTCTCCTATTCAATCACAACAAGTGGTTCACCGAATTCGACAGGCTGGGCGTCTTCCACAAGAATACGTGTCACCGTGCCAGCTTTGTGAGCTGGGATTTGGTTCATTGTTTTCATGGCTTCAATGATCAAAACGGTCTGACCTTCAGTCACTTTCGCGCCGACTTGAACAAAGTCTGCTGCGCCCGGCTCTGGTGCCATATAGGCAGTGCCAACCATTGGTGAAGTAAGCGTGCCTGGGTGAGAACCCAAGTCTTCGGGGGCAGGTGCGGCCACTGCTACTGGTGCTGCTGGAGCAGCTGCCTGTGCTGGGGCAGGTGCTGCCATTTGCGGAGCGTAGCCCATTTGAGCTGGCATGTGGACAACTTCTTGAGGGTATGAACGCGTAACACGAACGCGGAAGTCGTCTTTTTCGATTTCAACTTCAGCAAGATCTTGCTCATTCAGCAATTCTGCAATCGTCCGGATAAGATCGCGGTCAATTTGTGAACCTTTAGTCATCTAGGTTGCTTCTCCGATTGATAATTACGCTGGGATCTGTGTCGCCAGTGCCCCAATTGCGAGGATATATCCAGTTGGGCCCAAACCGCAAATGGTTCCGGTGGCAACTGGGGATACAAATGATTTATGGCGGAACTCTTCACGCGCATAAATGTTAGAAAGATGCACTTCTATTGTGGGGATATTGATGGCGCGGATCGCGTCATGAATGGCCACCGAAGTATGCGTATATGCAGCTGGGTTGATGATAAGTCCATCACACGCAGCGCCTGCTTCTTGGATAAGCGTTACAAGCTCACCTTCAGAATTGGTTTGTAGGAACTCAAGGCCAAAGTCGAACCGGGCGCATTCGTCTGCGCACGCGGCTTCAATTTCAGCTAGGCCGATATTGCCATAAATGTCGCCTTCACGGTTCCCCAACAAGTTGAGATTTGGTCCGTTCAGAATTGCGATTTTTTTGGTCATCAACGCCTCTACTTATGCCGTTCGCCACAAAAGTGTGATGTGACTATACGAAATTGGGCGAAAAGGCAAAGGGTTGCAAGACAATCCTTTGCTCTTTTTGACAGTTTATAGATAAAATGGGCTGATTTTATAGATTACACGTCGCTTTGCCGCATTCGCGCATGTTTTTCACCTTTTCCCGCATCTCAGCGATGCCGACTGCGCCGCGTAGGATTTCATCACCAATGATGAAATTTGGTGTTGAAGAAATGCCCAAAGAATCTGCGATTTGGTAATTGCGCCCAATTGTATCGGTGACTGTTTTGTCGCCCATTTGCAATTCCAGCTCAATCGGGTTCATGCCCAGTGCTTCAGCTGCTTTTAGTGCTGTGGCCTTGTCGATTTGACCGCGTGAGGCAAAGACTTGCTGATGGAAATCCATATAGCTGACGTCTTTGTCGCGCGCCACCAATACAGCTATCCGCGCCGCGTCTACAGAGCCTTGGCTTAGAATTGGGAACTCTTTTAGGATGAGGCGAACATTTTTGTCTTCTTCCAGCAACTCAATCACGTCGGCAAGTGCCTGGCGACAGAAACCACAATTATAGTCAAAGAACTCAACCAGGGTGACATCACCTTCTGGATTGCCCAAAACTACGTGATCCGGATCATCGTAGATCGCGCCGTGCAAGGTGGACAACGCCGCTTTGGCTTGTTCATTCTGCTCGCGTTCTGTTTCTTGCTGCAATGCGATTGACATGCGCTGCAAAATTGACGGATTGGCAATCAGGTAGTTTTCGATAACGGGGCCAAGTTGAGAGGTATCCACGGGGGTGCTTTGGCCCTGAGTTTTTGTTGTTTGCAGTGAGCCGATCTTTTGTTCGATAGCGTCATCGATTAACTGCTGAATTTCTGAGGTCGAAAGCTGGGGCTGCTGCTGTGTGATGGAAACCGCTGCGAAGAGAATGGCGGCAGCGAGCAACAGGGCGCCGGTAATGAAGTAAATGGTACGAGCTTGCATTTTAAATCTTTCGAATCAGAATGAGTTTGAGATCAAGTTAGGGACAATATGTCGTCAGAACGCAACCAAGCAGGCGTTCCTTTGGTGAGATTGCGTTGCGCCTTTTTGGCGAGACTGCGCGCCAAACCCTTTTCTCCATTCAGCAAGGCTGCTTCCGCTGAGGCTAGGTCGGCTTGGCCTTTGTCGCCAAGTTTTGCATAAGCACGTGCGAGTATCGCAAAGGGACGTGGTGATTTTGGTGAAGTTGCCGACACACGTTTGAGCTGACGAATGGCTTCTTCTATGTTTGGATTGTCGCCTGTATCGGCCAACGCCAAAGCGTAGATCAAACGAAATTCAGGTTCATTTGGTGAAAGCTCAACTGCGCGTTTTAGCGGTGGGATGGCTTTGGTTGGCTGGCCGGTTTCATAATACATTTGTCCGAGCATTTCCTGGAAGTTTGGATTGCGTGGATCTGCATTGGCTAAAGCGGCCATTTGTTTTACAGCGCTTGCGCCTGCGCCCGCGCGATAACCGGCAATTGTGCGGGCATAGCGCGCTGCGATTGACTTGTCTGTATTTGGATATCGGTTCAGCACTGTTTGGCTTCGTTCGAGAAAACCTGTCAGTTTCGCCTTGACCAGTTCAAACCGCATGATGTCTTTTTGACTATCTCGTTTTTTGCGGAACGGGCTGCCTGAGGCGCGGTTTTGAACTTGGTTGATGCGGTCTTGGGCGAGGGGGTGTGTACCCAAATACCCCGATGCGCCCGCGCTTAGACCCTGATTACTTTTCAGCGTATTAAGGACATCGATCAATCCTTCGGGCGATTGTTTGGTGCGCTCAAGATAGGAGATGGCTGCAGCATCGGCGGCGCTTTCTTCTGATCGGCGATAGGCCATAAAGGCGTTTTGGCTGGCAGAGGATGCCCCAATTATGAAGGCACTGGCCATGCGCCCCAGATCCTCACGGTTTTCTTGCCCCGCAGCCGCGGCAAGTACGCCCACACCCAACAACATCGACACTGCCTGCACTTTGGCTTGCACCTCGGCCTGCTCGCGCAATCTTTGCAAATGACCACCTGCTAAATGTCCAATTTCATGAGCTAAAACGGCTTTGAGGGCATTGGGTGTTTTCGCGTCAATGATGGTGCCGTAATTGATGAAGAGCGAGCCGTTTTCGATCACAAAGGCATTAAACCGCCGGTCGTTGACCAAATAGATTGGTAGGTCGCGGTTGTTGATGCCAGCCGCTTTCATCAGGGGGGCGGAAAAGTCTCGGATCATGGACTGGGTTTCAGCGTCCGTAATCAATCGCAGGGTTTGGGCTTTGGCGGCTATCGGGGCGAGGAGAACGGCCAGTCCAAAAAGAAGTGTGGAGAGAATTCTTACCATTGTTGAATTGACCTTTGCGCCCCAATCGAATTATGGCCTGATGCAAGATAGTTTTTGACGTCATACCTTTATGGCACCTAATGCAAGAAAGTTGGGCACTTTAATGGCGAAATCACAAGAGTTTGATGCGTTGCGACCGTTTTATGCGATGGAGATTTTGGCTCTCGCAAAGCAAAAAGAAGCGCAGGGCACCAAAGTTTGCCATTTGGAAGTGGGAGAACCGGATGCTCGCGCTGCGCCGCAAGTTCGTGAGGCGGTGGCCGCAGCGATTCAGAATGAGCCACAAAGCTATACACATGCCAAAGGCAATGCGTCGCTTCGAGAAGGTTTGGTCGATTATTATCGCCAGCAGCACAAAGCAATTGTGGATCCTGAAGACATTCTTGTGACCAACGGGTCGTCGGCTGGGTTCATATTGGCCTTTTTGGCAGGGTTCGAACGCGGTGCAAAGATTGCAGTAACGCGGCCTGGTTATCCCGCCTATTTAAACATTTTGTCCAGCTTGGGTTTTGAACCTGTTGAAATCGAGTTGTTTGCCGAAAAGAGTTGGCGCTTGGATGCGGATGAAGTGCGTTCGGCATATGAGAAACAGCCTTTTGCAGGATTATTGTTGGCGTCGCCTGCCAATCCCACTGGCGCTATGATTGAACGTGAGGAACTTGAAGAGATCATCAAGACCTGCCGTGATTTGGGTGTTCGGTTTATCTCGGACGAGATTTACCACGGGCTCAGCCATGGCATGGCTGAAACATCAGCGCTTGAATTTGGCGACGATGCGATCATCATCAATAGTTTTTCAAAATACTATTGTATGACCGGTTGGCGATTGGGCTGGATGGTCTTGCCAAAAGATATGGCGCGGCGCACCGAGATTATGGCGCAGAATATGTTTATTTCTGCGCCCAGCATGTCCCAATTGGCGGGTGAGGTGGCGTTGAAATGCAGGGACTATTATGACGCGCAAAAAGTCCACTATCTGACCAATGGTCTGCTTTTGACCCGGGCATTGCAGGAAATGGGCTTTGGCGATGTTTGTCAGTCCGACGGCGCGTTTTATGCTTATGCGAACGTTTCAAGCTTTACCGATGACAGCGTCGAGTTCTGTAAAAAGCTCTTGGAGCGTGCTGATGTGGCCGCAACGCCCGGTGTTGATTTTGACCGGGTGAATGGCAATAAGTTTGTGCGGTTTTCGTATGCTGGCTCGCGGGAAACGATCGAAGATGCCATAGAAAAAATGGCCGGCTTTTTAAGCCGACCATTGTAATATTCAAACATTGTCATTGAGCGTGGCGCTCTTCTAGTTGCCTAGAATGTTGCGCTGCCACCAGCCCTTTTTCACCTTCTTTTCAGGCTCTGCTGGTGTGTCTTCTTCGGACTTGGCCGGAGAAGATGAGGTCACGATAATACCCTCTTCAGGTAGTTTCTTTTCAGCGCGCTCGGGCCGTTTGCTTGGCTTTTCTTCAGTTTTCACTTCAATCGGCGCAACCTCGGCAGGCTTTTCTTCTTTTGGCTCTGCTTTCGCGGGCTTTTCTTCAGCAGCCTTTGCAGCATTCTCAGCAGCCAAGGCTTCCGCCGCTTTTTCAGCGTTTGATTTGCGACCACGACGACGTTTTGGCTTTTCTTCTGTGGCTTCAACCGCTTCGGGTTTGGAAGCTTCTGGAGTTTGTGCCACTTCTGCGCCTTCTTGCGCCACGACTTCAGACTGTTCATCAGTCTTTTTGCGCCGTGGGCGACGGGTGCGCTTTTTCGGTTTCTCGTCAGCGGTTTCAGCTTCGGGTGCGGCTTCGCTTACACTTGGCGCTGATTCAATAGCTGCAGCAGCTTCTGCGTCCATTGCTGGTGCTTGTGTGCCTTCTGATGGACCAGAAGCTTCTTCGCTTGCTGTTTCACCATCATTTGTTGCTGTTACGCCATCTTCTTGAACGCGACGGTTGCGGCGACCACCACGACGGCCCCGACGACGACGCTTTTTGGGCTGATCATCATCGCCGTCTTCATCATCACCATTTTCTGCAGCGGCCGGCTTATCTTCGTCAGATGCAGCAACTTCCGTTGTCTGGTTGTTGCGATCGCGGTCGCGTCCGCCCCGGCGGCGGCGTTTGCCGCGGCGACGGTTTGAACGGTCATCTTCTTGTTCGGTGGTTGCTTCTGCTTCGACTTCTTCAACTTCGTCCTCAACCACGACATCATCTTCTTCAATCTCTGCGAGAATTGGCGCAGAGTCGACTTTGACGTGGTTGGTTTGGCGGGCAACGCTTGTTTCGTAAGGGTCGCCTTTTTCGATGGTGAATTGATCGCCAAGCAGATGGTTTTCCGCCGTGATTGCAATTGCCAAACCAAAACGTTGTTCAAGAACAAGCAATTGGCTGCGTTTTGCATTCAACAGATAAAGCGCAACTTCAGTTGGTACCTTAACATTGATCGATTGACCTTGCTTACGCATCACTTGGTCTTCGATGGCGCGCATGACCATTAGTGCTAAACTGTCGACTGAACGCACAAGTCCGGTGCCGGTACAAACTGGGCAGGTGATGGTTGAACTTTCAAGCACACCAAAGCGGATGCGTTGGCGTGACATCTCAAGCAAACCAAAGTGCGAGATGCGACCAACTTGGATGCGCGCGCGATCAGTTTTCAAACTATCTTTAAGCTTGCGTTCAACCGCACGGATGTTGCGCTTCTCTTCCATATCGATGAAATCGATAACTACAAGGCCGGCCATGTCGCGCAAACGCAATTGACGTGCAAGTTCGGCAGCGGCCTCAAGGTTTGTCTGAAGAGCGGTATCTTCAATATTATGTTCTTTGGTGGCTTTACCAGAGTTCACGTCTACTGAAACAAGGGCTTCAGTAGGGTTGATCACCAAATAGCCGCCGGAAGGCAATGTTACCTGTGGTGAGAACATTGAATCCAATTGTTGTTCCACGCCGTGGCGGGAGAAAATTGGTTGTTCTTCGCGATAAGGTTGTACGTTTTTGGCGTGCGATGGCATGATCATGCGCATGAAGTCTTTGGCTTCACGGTATGCTTCTTCGCCTGAAACTTGAACTTCATCAATGTCTTTGTTGTAAAGATCGCGGATGGAGCGTTTGATCAAGCTGCCTTCTTCATAAACAAGACATGGCGCACTTGATTCAAGGGTAAGGCTGCGCACATTTTCCCACAAGCGCAGGAGATATTCAAAGTCGCGCTTCACTTCAGCTTTTGTGCGGCTTGCGCCTGCTGTACGCAGGATAACGCCCATGCCTTTTTGCACGTCCAGCTCGCTGGCGACTTGTTTAAGCCGCTTGCGGTCAGCTGCGTTGGTGATTTTGCGCGAAATGCCACCACCACGTGCGGTGTTTGGCATCAAAACAGAATAACGACCAGCTAGTGAAAGATAAGTAGTCAGCGCTGCGCCTTTGTTGCCGCGCTCTTCTTTGACCACTTGCACCAACAACACCTGACGGCGTTTGATCACTTCTTGAATTTTGTAGGTTTTGGCTTTTTTCTTGCGGCGACGCTGCGGAACTTCTTCCATTGCATCTTCAGCACCCACTTGTTCAACTTCGTCTTCTTCAGACTTGGTCGAATCCGCATCTGCGTCCGCATCCGCTTCAAGGATTTTGTCGGCTGCAGTTTCTAGATCAGCTTTTGGCGTTTCAACTTCGTCGCTCGCAACGCTTGGTGTTTCAACCTTTGTAGCTTGCGCAGGTGATGCTTCATCGCCAGTTGGCTCGTCGGCAGGCTCTTCAATATCTAGAATGCTTGGTTGGTCTGCGCTGCTCAGATCATCCGATTGTGCGCCAACAACTTCGTCTTCTTCCTCTTCAGCCAAAAGCGCATCGCGATCAGCTTGGGGGATTTGATAATAGTCTGGGTGAATTTCTGAGAATGCTAAGAAGCCGTGACGATTGCCACCGTAATCCACAAATGCAGCCTGTAACGAAGGCTCTACCCGTGTTACTTTTGCGAGGTAAATGTTCCCGCGCAATTGCCGCCGTGCGGCGCTCTCAAAATCGAATTCTTCAATACGAGAACCGCTAGTTACTACTACTCGTGTTTCTTCTGAGTGGATTGCATCCACCAGCATTTTTCTTGGTGCCATATAAAGTTACTCCACGCCGCCGTGCGCTTCTGCGTTTCAATCCACTTAGGAGGGACTGACGGCCAGTGCGCTTCGGTGCGTATTCCATTTGTAAGCCACAGCCGGAGTTAGCGGCGGGGCGATTGTTTGGGGAAAATGTGTGGCACACAATATTAGCCCGTCGCGCGCTTTGCGTGCGTTCGCTAATTTGATTGAGATGCCTCATCACAATTTCTTTCTTCATGCTCTCGATAACGAAGGGAGGTCCGCAATTAAGAGCTGGCCGTTCGGCCGAATTCTTCTACATTTCAGTGGACTAGCTGGGTGCTAGCGTCACATCTTTTGGCCCGAATATAGGGTTTTGGGTACACGCTTCAATGGTTGGCCATGTTAGTAGAAGTTACTGCAATGACACGAACATTGGGCAAAAATGCACCAGTCCACATTTTAAGTGTTTACGTTCGAATTGAGTTTTTAGCAACAAATATGTTCGTGAAATGGGTTTGTGCGCAGGCCATTGCCCGGATTTGGGCGCTTTTGTTGTGCACAAGGACTTTGTTGCCGGATCAGTTTCTTGCAACGATACGTGGAATTTCAAAGAATCATTTATAGAGATGAGAAACAGAATTAGTGAGGTGCCCATGCGGCATTGGGGTTTAGGCAGATATTTCGCCGCATTCATCTTGAGTGTTTTGTTGTGTTGGGGCGCCTTCGCGCAGACTGCTGCGACTGAATCACAAATTCTGGATGTCAGGATTGCTTCTGCGCCTGAACGTAGCCGTATCGTCTTCGATTTGTCAGCTGAAGTGGGGTATTCCACGTTTCCAATAGACGAGCCCGACCGACTTGTTGTCGAGTTTAGCGTGAATGGTTTGGCCGAATTGGCACCCACAACCGTTGAAGGAAGTGGGCTCTTGTCAAAAATGAGCGTTGGCATGATTGATGATGGGTTGGCGCGCGCGGTGATCTTTTTAAACGAACCAGTTCAAATTGCCGATATCAACTTGTTGGCTGCCGAAGGCAACCAACCTGCGCGTTTGGTAATAGAGTTGGAGCCGGGGACGCGCGAAGTGTTTGACGCGGCAGTTGATGCGATCAAGCAGCAGCGTCAGGCGGAAGCCGCACAACCACAACCAGAAACTGTGCCTGTGACGCCAAAGGTTGCAAACGGCAACAGCACGAGGCCTTTAATTATCATTGACCCGGGTCACGGTGGGATTGATATGGGGGCCGAAGGTGTAAATGGTGAGTTTGAAAAGAATATTGTGCTGCAGGTAGCTAAACGATTGCAGGCCGAACTGGTTGCTCTTGATCGTTTTGATGTTGCGTTGACGCGTGATGGCGATGCCTTTTTGACCCTTAACGAGCGTGTGCAGCTGGCGCGGGACAACCAAGCAAATCTATTCATTTCCTTGCACGCAGATTCCTTTGATCAACCTGAGGTGCGCGGCGGCAGTGTTTATACGCGGGACGAGAACGCGACTGACGTTTTGGACAAAGTGTTGGCAGAGAATGAAAACCAAGCCGATCTGGTGGCAGGGTTTAGCCCACCTGAAGTTGATAACGCTGTGGTCGACATTTTGGTGGACCTGATGCGGCGGGAAACGCGCCGCCAGTCCTATGTGGCGGCGCAGCAGGTGGTGCGTCAATTGAGTGGGCGGGTGCCTATGCGGCCTCATCCTTTGCGGCAGGCTGACTTTTTTGTTTTGCAGGCGCCAGAGGTGCCCTCTGTTCTTATTGAATTGGGCTTTTTGTCAAACCGGGCTGATTTGAACAATCTTTCTCAGGCCGAATGGCAGCAAAAGGTTGCCCATACGCTCTCTTTAGGTATCGCCAAATATTTTGACGTTAGCGTTCAACCATGATTAAAGCGCCCCCAAATGTCTGTGTTAAGTGTTGTTGGCCACAATCTGGTCAAATCGTAGCAGTATCGCATGGGCAGCAAGGGCGAAATGACAAAGAAGCGAAAACTCTGTGCGCATCCAACAAAGCGCGCTCAGTTGATCAGGAACTTTTGACGATATGCTAAGATTTTTGGGTTGGTTGTTTGGCTTTGGCGTCTTCGTCGGTTTTCTGGCGCTTGGTGCTGTTGGTGTGTTCTTATGGAACCTTTCTCAGGACCTACCTGATTACACCGTGCTTAAAGACTATCAGCCGCCCGTAACCACTCGTGTACATGCTGCCGACGGCACCTTGCTGGGCGAATATGCGCGCGAGCGCCGGTTGTTCCAACCCATCGAAACCGTTCCCCCGCTTGTCGTGCAGGCGTTTATTTCTGTTGAAGACAAAGACTTTTATACGCACGGCGGTTTGGCGTTTGACGGCATTGTGCGGGCGTTACGCGACAACGTGCAAAAGAAACTTGATGGCTCGACTGGCCCGCTGGTTGGTGCGTCAACAATTACCCAGCAGGTCGCGCGGAACTTTTTGCTGACCCTTGATCAAACCTGGGATCGTAAGATCAAAGAAATGTTGCTCGCCATTCGTATTGAGCAAACCTTTTCCAAAGACAAGATCATGGAGTTGTACCTCAATGAGATATTCTTGGGGTTGAATTCTTATGGGATATCCGCTGCGGCGCTCAACTATTTTGATAAAGCGCTTTACGAACTAACCATTGCAGAAGCGGCTTACATTGCAGCATTGCCAAAAGGGCCTGCGAATTATCACCCAATTCGTCATCCCGAAGCAGCGATTGCGCGACGTAATTATGTTATCGAACGGATGGCTGAAGAAGGTTACATCACCCAAGAACAAGCACAAGAGGCGCAAAAAGAACCATTGAACGTTTTTCCGCGCACATCGGGTTCTCAGATTTTTTCAGCCGAGTATTTTGCTGAAGAGGTGCGGCGTCGGCTTTCGCGCATTTATGGTGACGATCAGCTTTATGGCGGTGGTTTGTCTGTACGCACCACTATGGAGCCAAAGCTTCAGGCTTTCGCCCGCAAAGCACTAATGGATGGTTTGGTCGACTTCGATCAAAAGAAAGGCTATCGCGGACCCGTTGCTACCATTGAGTTGGAAGGTGATTGGGGCGGCAATTTGTCTAAGATTGAACCGCTTGCTGATGTGCCCGAGTGGCGCTTGGGTGTGGTAATCGAATTGGAACAAAATGCGGCCGTTGTGGGCCTTTATCCGGGAAAAGATATCCAAGGCAATGTAAACCCGGAAAGAGAAACGGGGCTATTGCCCGGCAAAGAGCAGAAATGGATCAGCAAGCCGCTTTCGCAAGTGCTGAATATTGGCGATGTCATTTATGTAGAAGCCGTTGAGGGACAAGAAGGTGTCTATCAATTACGCCAGCCACCGGAGGTTGAAGGCGGATTGGTTGCCATGGATCCGAGGACTGGGCGTGTTTTGGCTTTGGTTGGTGGTTTTTCTTTTGCGAGTTCCGAGTTTAACCGCGCCACACAAGCGCAGCGCCAACCTGGTTCGTCGTTTAAGCCATTTGTTTATGCTGCAGCGCTTGATAATGGCTATACGCCAGCGTCAGTGGTGTTGGACGCGCCGTTGGAAATCCAGAATGCTGATGGTTCGACTTATAAACCAGAAAACTATTCGACAAATTTCTATGGTCCGCAGACATTGCGCCGTGGGATTGAACGGTCTCGAAACGTGATGACCGTGCGATTGGCGCAAGATATTGGTATGCCGCTTGTGTCTGAATATTCTCGCTTGTTTGGTATTCACGATAATTTACCGCCCTATTTGGCGATGGCGCTCGGCGCGGGTGAAACCAGTGTTATGCGCATGACAGCTGCCTATGCAACGATTGCAAACGGTGGACGCAAGATTAATCCAACGCTAATTGACCGTGTGCAGGACCGCTACGGAAAAACCGTGTTTAAACACGACGAGCGGATATGTGATGGCTGCAATGCTGATGGATGGCAAAACCAAGCCGAGCCATTGGTTATCGATACGCGCGAGCAAGTGCTTGACCCAATGACCGCCTATCAAATCACTTCAATGATGGAAGGTGTTGTCAAGCGCGGTACGGGCGCACGGGTAAGGGCACTTGGGCGCCCTGTTGCAGGAAAAACAGGCACTTCGAACGACTACAAGGATGCGTGGTTTGTTGGCTTTACGCCTGAAATGGCCGTTGGTGTTTATGTTGGATATGACACGCCCAAAAACATGGGACGTGCTGCAACGGGCGGCGAATTGGCTGCGCCGATATTTGTTTCCTTTATGGAAAAAGCACTAGCTGGAAAGCCCCCGACGCCATTCAACATACCGGCAGGCATGACCCCTTATTGGATTGACCCAAAAACCGGTGTGAAAGTTTCTGGTGGTGAAGGAGCGATTGTTGAAGCCTTTAAACCCGGAACTGGTCCGAACTTGATTACGTCGGTTATTGGCATTGATTCTGAAGTGTTCCAAGAACTTGAAGGTGGCACCAGCCAAGACTTCAACGCGGGACGCGGTGGCCTGTTCTGACCAAGTGGATTTATATGACGTTGGTTGTGGCTGTTCTTGCCCCAACCAACGAAACTGGTTAGACCTACACCTTCAATCCAATGTGAGTTTTAAAACGATCTTATGCGCGCAGAAATACAATCCGTAGTGGATGAAATTGAGCAGGCGATGAGCCTGCTGAGGAGGCATCTTTGACTGGGATACGGCCCAGACACGCCTTGATGAATTAAACCAAAAAGCCGAAGACCCTGATCTTTGGAGCGACACGGAAAAAGCGCAAGCTGTCATGCGTGATCGCACTTACCTTGAGGGCCAGATCAACGCTCTAGCTGAACTGCAAGCAACGCTTAGCGACAATATTGAGCTCATTGAATTGGGTGAGATGGAAGGCGACGATGAGGTAATTGCAGAAGCCGAAAAATCGCTGATTGAACTCAAGTCCATCACAGACCGCAAGCAGGTGGAAACTCTGCTTTCTGGCGAAGCTGATGCCAATGATTGTTATATTGAGGTGCATGCAGGTGCTGGCGGTACGGAAAGCCAGGATTGGGCCAATATGCTCTTGCGCATGTATACCCGTTGGGCGGAACGGCGTGGCCACAAAGTTGAAGTGATGGAAATGCATGATGGCGAAGAGGCGGGCATTAAGTCTGCGACTTTGCTGATCAAAGGCATCAACTCATACGGATGGTTGAAAACTGAGAGCGGCGTGCACAGGTTGGTGCGGATTTCGCCATATGATTCTCAAGCAAGACGTCACACCAGTTTCTCGTCAATCTGGGTTTATCCAGTTATTGACGATAGTATTGAGATTGAAGTGGCCGAATCTGAAGTTCGGATCGACACATACCGCGCCTCTGGTGCTGGTGGACAGCATGTGAACACCACAGACAGTGCTGTGCGGATTACGCACTTGGAGACTGGTATTGTGGTGCAATGCCAGAACGATCGATCACAGCACAAGAACAAGGCTACAGCCTGGCAAATGCTGCGTGCTCGGCTTTATGAAGCTGAATTGCAAAAGCGCGAAGAAGCGGCCAACGCTGAAAGCGCGCAAAAGTCTGACATTGGGTGGGGGCATCAGATTCGCTCTTATGTTTTACAGCCCTATCAAATGGTCAAAGACTTGCGCACAGGCGTTGAAAGCACACAGCCTGCTGACGTGCTTGACGGCGATTTGGACCGTTTCATGGAAGCAGCACTGGCGTTGCGCGTTGGCAAAGACGACGACGAAGACTAGTGTTTTCTAGTTCAAGAACTTAGCGAGTTTTGCCCCGGCTGTTAAAAAACGGTCGGGGTTTATTGGTTTATCATTCTGACGAACTTCTAGATGTAGATGTGCGCCGGTGCTGCGGCCAGTAGAACCGACTAAACCAATTGTGCTATTGGCCGTGACTGTTTGCCCCTTTGATACGCGAATGACCGACAAATGTGCATAGCGGGATACTAGGCCACTTGGGTGCGTGATCTCGACCGCATTGCCGTATCCGCCTTTAGTGCCCGCAAAAGTGACTTTGCCTGACCCAACTGCTTTTACGCTTGTGCCTTTGGGGGCTGCAAAATCAAGCCCAGAGTGAAAGGCAGACTTGCCGGTGAATGGATCGCGGCGATTGCCAAAACGCGAGCTAAACCTGTATTTCTTTGCCAGCGGGCGATGGATGGGGGCTGATTGAACTGCCTGCTTCGCGCTTTGAAATCTGGTGAGCGCGCCGATTGCAGCGTTTGCCGCATCAACGTGGTCGGTATATTCCATATCGGGGCGCGGCGACAGATAGGGCCCACCTGTCGCTGGTTGAGCTTTTATGGTGAGGCCAGCGCGCTTTAGTTCGTTCGTTATAATGTCCGCACTGCTGTCAGCAGATTGGGCGATGGCATTTAGTGCCGAAAGGCTTTCCTCTTGCATCTCAAGAATGCTCTCACTTGCATTGGAAATATCGGTTTGATCTGTGCCAGTGATGAGAGGAAGCGCATTTGTGCGCAGCGCAGCGCTTTTTTTGGTCTTAACGTCCAGCCCTAAAGATTTTGCTTTTTCAGCCAGCGACTTCACGTAATCATGCTGTTCGATCAGGAGTTCTTGTTGGGCGGCAAGTTCTTGTAATTGAAGGTTGATGTCGCCCGATTTTGCGTATTGGCGAGACTGCAACCGATCGAGTTCGGTGCGCAAATGCGCTATTCTGTTCTCGTATGCCGCCAGTTGGATAGCGGATTTGGAAGACAGGGCGTCTGCAATTTTTGGACTTTTGTAAAGGGCAATTGCCAGCATGATGTTGCTAGAAAATAGAACGGCGACCAGCGTGTATATCCAAAAGTGTTTAAACTTTTCGCTCGACAAAAAATCGAGATAGGGGTTTGGGATGGCCTTCTGGCCGGTGGCTGAAAAACTGCGCACAAGCTACTCACTGAACTGATCAAATCATTGGTTTTGATTGTGAATGACTATAGTTAATAAAGCGCGAAAGCTTAGCCGATGATTGGGGCAAGAGGTTTATAAAACTGAGGCGTCAGGCCGGCTGCGCTTCGGGCCTTGTCGTTAAACGGTGGTTTGAGCGCTCCTCGAAAATGATTGCGCACTAAGCTTTGAAAAGTATCGACTGGCTTTTTGCCTTCAAGGTCGCACATGTAGCGGAACCATTTCGCGCCAAAAGCGACGTGACGCTTTTCATCATTATAGATGGTTTGCAGGATTTTTGCGGTTGCAAAATCGCCATGAGTCTTGGTTTTCTCAATCATTGGCGGCGTAATGTCGAGCCCGCGCGCCTCTAGCACCAAGGGGATGATTGCCAAGCGCGCCAGTAGATTGTGCGCGGTTTGTGCACAGGACTGCCAAAGGCCGTCGTGGGCGGCCAAATCGCCATATTGCATGCCAATTTCTTTTAGGCGCATATCAAGGAGGCGGAAGTGCTTTGCCTCTTCCATGCCCACTTGTACCCAATTATCGAAATAGGACTTGGGCAGGTTGGTCCCACACGAGCGGGCGATCAAATCCCAAGTCAGGTCCACGGCGCTCAACTCGATGTGGGCGAGGGCGTGAATGTGTGCCTGTCGGCCTTTTTCAGTACTCAAGTTGCGTTTCGGCATCTTGGTGGGATGTAGCAAAATGGGCTTATCAGGTCGGCCGGGTATAAGGGGTAAATTGGCTGCATCAAATCGTCCCTTGCCCAAGCGGCGGTGGAACCAATCTGAGCCCAACTGCAGTGCCAATTCAGTTTTGAGGTTCAAGTCGGGCTGTGCAACGATTGCAACTGCGCCGTCAAATAGATTATGTGGCTGCATTATGCTTGTCGTGAAATAATCTCATCTAATACGGCCTGGGCGTGGCCCTTGGCTTTTACTTTTCGCCAAATATGGGCGAGGTTGCCGTGCTCATCCACCAGAAATGTGGCGCGTTCGATACCGAAGTGGATTTTGCCATACATCTTCTTCTCTACCCAAACGCCAAATTGTTCGATAACTTTTTTGTCTGGGTCTGAGCCAAGTATGACTTCAAGATCATGCTTTTTGCGGAAGTTTTCGTGACGCTTGATGCTATCTGCGGAGATGCCAATGAGAACGGTATTTGCAGCCTCGAACTTAGAAACCAAAGCGGTAAAATCTACGTTTTCGATTGTGCAGCCGCTTGTGTCGTCTTTTGGGTAAAAGAAGATGACAACGTTTTTGCCCAGCTGCTGGGCGAGTGAGAAGGTGCCATTCGAATCGGTTGGGAGTTCGAATTTGGGTGCTGGTTGGCCTACCACTAGTTCACTCATTGGGTTGATCTCCTTCGTGGTCGATTGATGCGGAATATTCGATAATATAATCAGTGCCTTAGAACGGACAATATTTCAAGCCAGAGATGTCACTTGTGGTCAATGGCACCTATTGGCTAACAAGGGAGTGGGGAATGGCGACGTTACGGGCTAAATGACAAAGAACTCAGCACAGAAAAATCTAAAGCAAACGGCACGAAAACCGATGTGGAGAAGACATCGATTCGTATGGCCGGTGCTGTTGGTGCTGCTGATTGTTATTTTGCTGGTTCGGGTGATAAGCGCGCCGTTCAGTCTGCCTCTCATCGACGACATTATTAAACGGCAGTTTTCTGCGCAGGTGCCAAACGACGAATACCAGATGGTATTTGAAAAGGCGGGCATTCAACTAAAATATGGCTGGATGCCCACCGTATTGCTGGACAAAGTCGGCGTGGTGCATTTGCCCAGCGGCGCGCAAGTTGATGTAGAGCGGATCCAGTTGAGTTGGTATACGCCCTCCATTGTTTCTAGAAAGCCAGCGCTTGAGTTGCTTGTTGAGCGACCAAATATCCAACTGGTGCAAGATTATAGTGGTGTTCGGCTGGCGCGCGTTGAATTTGATGATCCGGATGCTGGCGAGCCCATAATTCGTCTGCAGTCTGAAAGTGACACTGCGCCAAGCATCAAGGTGACAAATGATGGCGTTGTTTCCGAGGAGGAAGGGGCGCAAACCAGTGCACAAATCAAGTCTGACAATGCATGGGCAATTGAGAGTGTTGAATCTCTTGAGCGCGTTTTTGCGCTGTTTGCTCAAGAGTCTGCAGACGCATCTTTTCGTACGCTTGAGATTCAAAACGCGAACCTAGAAGTTGTTGATCGGATTTATCAACTCTACCGCCAACTTGATGATGTTGATGTGAAAATGGAGTCGTTTGGCGCTGATGTTCAAATGGACCTTGAGTTTTCCACGGGCGGTCGACGGACTTTTGGTGAAATGCTGTGGCAAACAGCAGCGCCACAAGTTCGGCACATCAGCGGCAAATTTGAGAATATCGATTTGGCGTTGGTACTGCCGTTTTTAGATGATCAAGATGGTTTGATTGCTTTGAAGGGCGGCACCAATATGTCCTTTGATGTCGATTATGGCGCGGACGGGGTAGAACACGGCGCGTTTGGCATCGACATTTCGCAAACTCAGGCGTCAATCCAAGGTGACCTTTTTGAAGTTGAAGGTAAGCCCGCGCAAATTGAATGGTTTCCGCGTGATGCGCGTTATGTGCTTGCGCCCTTTGCTATCCGAATTGGACAGTCGTCAAGTTTGGTCGATGGCGAGTTTTTGCTTGGGCTAGACAATAACTACGGCCCAACATTGGGCTATTCCATGCGACTTCGCGATACATATTTGCGGCCAAATGATTTGGATGCGCCGTCCAATGTTTTGGACGAAATCACAGTGTCTGGTTGGTCCGCACCGCTTTATGGCGCAATGGGAATCGACAAGATTTCGTTTCGCGATGACCAAATGGAGTTGGATGGTCAGGGGCGTATCGATGTGTTGCAAAAAGGGTTGGGATTTGACCTTACGCTGTTCGGTAAAGGTGCATCGGCCGACGATTTGAAGCGGATATGGCCATACTTTTTGGCCACAGAAGCCCGCGCTTGGTTTGTGCAGAACGTTTCTGGTGGGCGGATTGAAGAAGCCAAAATGCGCTTCAACTTTCCTGTTGGCACTGTTGGTAAGCCTGGAGAAGATAGGCGCATTCCAGCGGGTGGGGTGTCGATTGAAGGCACAGCCAACAATGTGGAACTGATCCCCTTGCCGGGCTTTCCAACGATTGAAATTGTTGGCACCACAAATGTCAGCGTTAAAGACCACTATATGGTGATGGGCTTTGACAAGGCTTTGGTGCGTGACGATAGCGGAGAAGTTGTTATTGAGAACGCTGCCTATTTGAATAAAGATAGTGGTGCCAAAGAACAGCTTTTTGAAATTTCAGGTCAACTGAAGGGTTCAGTTTCAACTCTTGTATCGATTGCGAATAAGGAGCCGTTGAATCTCCTCAAGGATTTTGACGTCGAGTATCGACCCGAAGACCTTGAGGGTGAAGCAAACGTTCAAGTGATTGCCACAGTTTCACGAGACGAAGGCGGAAAGCCTAAAGGGCTTGATTATACGCTAAATGGCACAGTCGCAGATTTTACCTCCAAATTTCCTATTGAGGGGCATGTGGTATCTGATGGTGCGGTCCAGTTCACGGCGTCACAATCCGGGTATCGGATAGCCGGGCGTGCCAATATTGATGGTCTTGGGGCAGATATTTTGGTGTTGGCATCGGATGGTGGGGACCCTGTTATCACCGCAAGTGCCACGTTGACTGAGGCGGATCGTAAATCGCTCGGCTTGGATTTAAGCCAGTTCATCGAAGGACCACTTCGCATTGTGGGTCGACCTTCTGGGGAAACCATTCAACTTGCCGTGGATTTGAGTGATGCGCGAGTGAAATTTGCTGAGTTGGGTATTGATAAGAAAAAAGGCACCAACGGACAATTGAACGCAACGCTCTTGCTGGATGGAGATCTGGTGGATGCGCAAACCTTGGACATGCGGTTTGGCAAAGTGCGTGTTGCGGGGTCTTTGAAATACGACATGAAGCAGGGGCTATTGTCTGCTGATATTGTTGATTTGGTGCTCAATGAAGGTGACCGCGCTAGTGTTTCCTTGGTGCCAATTGATGAGGGGTTTGCTGTGGAGGTTATTGGGGAACAATTGGACCTCAAGCCGATGTTGAAGCGTTTCTTGGGGCTGGGCGAGACAGCCAGTGGCAAGGCGACGTCGAACGCCAAAGACCAGATTATAGACATCAAGGTAAAGCTTGATCGCGCATTGGGCTTTTACAAGACAACTGCATTTGGGGTGAACGCGCACCTGCGGTTTAAAGGTGCCGATTTCATCAGGGTGGATTTGCAGGCGTCTTTGGGTAACGCAAAGGTCGTTTCGATTGCGACTAATCCGCTTAATAATGGCCGCTCGATGTCAGCCGCGTCCAATGACCTTGGCACCTTGCTACGGTTTATCGGTATGTATTCCCAGTTGCTTAACGGGGATGGCAGTCTTGTCCTGAATTTGCAGAACACGCCTTGGAAAGTCGATGGTGCGTTTGTGCTAAATGAGTTTTCGATTGTGGATGAAGATCGTGTGGCCCAAGTTATGGGCAATCACAAAGACAGCCGTGCGCTAATCCAGCGCGAGAACCGGGTGAACTTCAAACGCGGAGAGGCCAAGTTTGAAGGTGCCAATGGGGTTATTACGATCAGTGATGGTGCACTGGATGGTGGGACCATAGGCGGTACATTGCGCGGAAATATCCTGACCAACACACGTCAATATGATTTGGTTGGAACCTATATTCCACTGTTCGGGCTGAACAATATTTTCCAAAAACTACCTCTGTTCGGCAAGCTACTTGGCGGACGTGACGGGGAAGGGCTGATTGGGGTGACGTTTGCCATTCGTGGCGATTTGGACAATCCCAAGTTCTCGATCAACCCAGCCTCTATTCTAGCGCCTGGCGTGTTTAGGCGGATATTTGAGTTTAAGGCCAAAGGCGGCGATGCTGAAGCAAAGAAAGCGCTTGAAGCCGTTGATGCGCAAACAGGCAATTAAAAAAGGCGGCACAAATGTACCGCCTTTCAATATGCTTGTTCTCTTTGGAACCTAGACTGGTTTAATCAAAACGTGACGTTTTTTGCCCGCTGAGATTTTGACCACGCCTTCAGGCAATAGATCGCTTTGTGAAACCGTGCTGCGCTCATCATCAATTTTATTGTCATTGAGTTTGAGTGCACCCGATTTGATTAAGCGACGAGCTTCACCGTTTGATCCCGCCAGGCCCGCCGACACGGCAGCCGCCAGAATGCCAATTCCCGCATTTAGATCGGCAGTGGTGACTTCAACGGTTGGCAAAGACAAATCGATAGCGCCTTGCTCAAACGTTTGTCGAGCGGTTTCTGCCGCGGCGTCTGCAGCTTCTTGGCCGTGGATAAGGGCTGTTGCAGCCGTTGCCAAAACTTTCTTGGCTTCGTTCAGTTCGCCACCTTCAAGACCTTCAAAACGGGCAATCTCGTCTAACGGCATGGTGGTGAACATGCGGGCAAATTTTGTTACGTCCGCATCGCCTGTGTTGCGCCAGAACTGCCAGTAATCATAAACGGAGAACATGTCCGGTTTTAGCCACACGGCACCAGAAACTGATTTGCCCATTTTTGAGCCATCAGACTTGGTGATCAATGGTGTTGTTACTGCAAAACACTCTGCGCCGTTTAACTTGCGCGCGAGATCAACGCCGGAAATGATGTTGCCCCACTGGTCTGAGCCACCCATTTGCAACGTACAACCGTAACGACGGTTGAGTTCTGCAAAATCGTAACCCTGTAAGATCATGTAGTTGAATTCAAGGAATGTCAGCGATTGCTCACGCTCAAGACGTTGCTTTACAGAATCGCGAGCAAGCATTTGGTTGACTGAGATCTTGGAGCCAACTTCGCGCAGGAATTCGACATAGTTGAGTTTCATCAACCATTCAGCGTTGTCGAGCATCGTTGCATCAGTTTCGCCATCGCCGAACTCCAGCAAGCCGTCAAAGATTTCGCGGATACTGGCTTTGTTGCCATCAATGATTTCGGGCGTCATGATCTGGCGTGTCTCTTCTTTGCCAGAAGGGTCGCCAACCATTGAGGTGCCGCCGCCCATTAGAACAAGCGGCTTGTTGCCGGTTTTTTGCAGCCAATACAAAAGCATGATCTGCACGAGGTTGCCCACGTGCAGGCTTTTGGCTGTTGCATCAAACCCGATATAACCTGATACCGGACCTTCACACAGTTTCTTGTCCAAGGCTTCTGCATCTGAAAGTTGATACAAAAATCCACGGCTCTCAAGAGTGCTCAAGAATTCGGATTTGTAGGTCATATTGGTATCCTTAAGATTTACTAAACTAACGACCGCCGCCAGAAGCGATATCTGCGCGTCGGCGATCAAGGTATTCGGAACACTGTTCCGTCAGAACATCAATTTTGTCCTGGAAGAAGTGGTTCGCACCTTCCACGATTTGTTGTTCGATGGTGATGCCTTTTTGCATCTGCAATTTGTCCACCAGTTTTTGAACTGATTCAGGTGGTGCAACCCGGTCGTTTTCGCCGTGAATGATCAGACCAGAAGAGGGGCAAGGCGCAAGGAACGAAAAGTCGTAAAGGTTTTCGGGTGGAGCAACCGAGATGAAGCCTTCAACCTCTGGACGGCGCATAAGCAATTGCATGCCAATCCAGGCACCAAATGAAAAGCCAGCGATCCAAACGCCGGGGCTTTCTTTATTCAGCGTTTGCAGCCAATCCAAAGCAGCGGCGGCGTCTGATAGTTCGCCCAGGCCATGATCGAATGCACCTTGCGAGCGACCCACACCACGTGAGTTGAAGCGCAATACGGAGAAACCACGATTCACAAACATGTAAAACAAGTTGTAGATGATCTGGTTATTCATGTTTCCGCCGAATTCTGGGTGCGGGTGCAACAGAATGGCGACAGGCGCGTTTGGCTCCTTAGAGGGTTGGTAACGACCTTCTAGGCGACCGGATGGGCCATTGAAAAAAACTTCAGGCATAAACTCGACCTTCTTTCGCGCTTAATTCTTGTCTTTGACTTTTTGCAACTAACTCACACAAAAGTTGGGTGTGGGTTGTAGGGAAAAAGGTTGACGAATGGTTGCGTGCTTCCTAAAACGTGAGGGCAAAATACCAGTTTAGAATTATTCAAAACTAGTTTTTGGTCCAATTAGTCCGACTTGAGCGATCCTTTTACCTATTTAGGGGACGAAATTTCAAGAACTGATTGGATTATTTAGCCAAATGAGTGAATGAATTTCGATAAAATGACCAAACTTGTCACATATCTTGACCATCATGCCTCTGCGCCGCTGCTGCCTGCAGCGCGCGACGCGATGATTGATATGCTCGAAATTGTTGGAAATCCGTCTTCTGTACATGCAAATGGCCGCAAATTGCGGGCAGCTATTGAGACGGCGAGAGACAAATTGGCGCTTGCCGCAGGCACCATTCGTTCGCGCGTGGTGTTTACAGGGTCCGCAACTGAAGCTTTAACGCAAGCCATTGTTGGTGGTGCACAAAGTGGCGATGTTTCGCGCATTGTTTATGGCGCGGGTGAACATATGGCTGTTGTGCGTGCCGTTGAAGCGACGGGCAAAGCGGCCAAAACGATCCCGATGTTGACGAACGGTCTTTATGACCTTGAGTGGTTGGCAGCTGAAATCAGTGCGGCCAACGACGCTGATGAGCGTCTAATGATCGTTGTGCAGCAAGTTAACAATGAAACAGCCGTAATTCAACCGATTGCGGATATTGAACACCTTCTGGCTGAAACTGGACATTTGCTGATATTGGATGCAGCACAGGGATTTGGCAAAACCCAGTTTTTCTTCGACCCGTCACGAGTTGATGCAATGGCGATTTCTGGCCACAAAATTGGCGGATCGGTTGGCGTTGGTGCGTTGATTGTGAAACCTGCAATGGACAGTGCAAAACTGATCCCGGGTGGTGGGCAAGAGCAGGGCCGTCGTGGCGGCACCGAAAGCGCTGCGCTGATTGCGGGATTTGGTGTTGCAGCCGAAGATGCAAAAACGCGATTTGATGCGGTTCGTGCCGCAAAATTGATCGAATTGGCCCAGGAAGGGCTGTTGAAAATTACACCCAATGCCACCATCTTTGGCATTGATGTGGAGCGCACAGGCACCGCCATGTGTTTTGCCGTTCCAGAATTGAAAAATAACATTAGCCTGATCAATTATGATCTTGAAAATGTGGCACTATCGGCGGGCTCTGCTTGTTCGTCGGGTAAAGTTTCTCGGTCGCATGTTTTGTCTGCAATGGGCGTTGATGACGCGCTTGCGGATTGTGCGCTGCGGCTGAGCGTGGGGTGGAACTCCACAGGGGATGATATTGAGAGATTTTTGACCGTGACAAAGAAAATTGTTGCGCGTCACCAATCAACTCGCGGCGCTGCTGCGTAGTAGGATTGGAAAGCGTTAAGGAGCTTAAAGAATGGTAGCGGTTCAAGAGACGATTGATCACGTTAAAGAGATCGAAGTCGACAAATATAAATATGGGTTCAAAACCGATATCGAAATGGATATGGCGCCAAAAGGCTTAAGTGAAGACATTGTGCGCTTCATTTCTGCCAAGAAGGGTGAGCCGGAATGGATGCTTGAGTGGCGTCTTGATGCCTATCGCCGTTGGTTGCAGATGGAAGAGCCAAAGTGGGCGCGGGTAAATTATCCTGAAATCGACTTCCAAGACCTTTATTACTATGCTGCTCCAAAATCGACACCTGGGCCCAAAAGCCTAGATGAAGTTGATCCTGAGTTGCTTGAAACATACAAAAAGCTTGGCATTCCGTTGCAAGAACAAGCTGTGTTGGCAGGCGTTGAAGGCGCAAAAATTGCGATTGATGCGGTGTTTGACAGTGTGTCTGTTGTGACCACGTTCCGCGAGGAATTGAAAAAGCACGGCGTGATTTTCTGTTCAATTTCTGAAGCGCTAAAAGAATATCCAGAGCTGGTGAAGCAGTATCTTGGATCTGTTGTGCCGGTGACGGACAATTATTATGCAACATTGAACGCGGCTGTGTTTTCTGATGGTTCATTTGTTTACATTCCAAAAGGCGTGCGTTGCCCAATGGAATTGTCGACCTATTTCCGGATCAATGAAGAGAAAACTGGCCAGTTTGAACGCACGCTCATTATTGCTGAAGAGGGCTCCTATGTGAGCTATCTTGAAGGCTGTACCGCGCCGATGCGCGATGAGAACCAACTGCACGCCGCAGTTGTTGAGCTTGTTGCATTGGATGATGCTGAGATTAAATACTCAACCGTACAGAACTGGTATCCGGGCGATAAAGACGGCAAGGGTGGTATTTATAACTTTGTGACCAAGCGTGGCGATTGTCGCGGCAAGAATTCGAAAATCTCTTGGACCCAAGTTGAAACCGGTTCTGCGATTACTTGGAAGTATCCAAGCTGCATTTTGCGCGGTGACAATTCTGTTGGTGAATTCTATTCAATCGCGGTTTCTAACGGTCACCAGCAAGTTGATAGTGGCACCAAAATGATCCATTTGGGCAAGAACACCTCTAGCCGGATTATCTCGAAAGGTATTTCGGCCGGCGTGTCGCAAAACACTTATCGCGGTCAAGTTTCAGCCCATGCGAAAGCAACCGGCGCACGCAACTTTACCCAGTGTGACAGCTTGTTGATTGGTGACAAATGTGGTGCGCATACGGTGCCTTACATTGAAAGCAAGAATTCAAGCGCCGTGTTTGAACATGAAGCCACAACATCGAAGATTTCAGATGATCAAATGTTTTATTGCCAACAACGTGGCCTGAACGAAGAAGAGGCGGTTGCCTTGATCGTGAACGGTTTTGTGCGAGAAGTTCTTCAGCATTTGCCCATGGAATTTATGGCGGAAAGCCAAAAGCTGATTGGCATCAGCCTTGAAGGTAGCGTGGGCTAATCCAATGGAAAAACTGCTATTTGCGATTGCTGTTGGCGCGGGTATGGGCTGGTTGGTCGCTGGTCACGTAAAAAAAGACGAGCCCAAAATGTACAAGCAAATTGGCTTGATCGCTGGCGCGATTGCCGCTGGCGTTGTGTGGGCCGTTGCAGTTTTTGTTTGGTAGCCAAAATTAAGGCGGCAATTGCCGCGAATTGAACAACGCCCTAAAGGGCAAATAGATGACAGGCCGACCGGGATGACGGCCGCACAGAAGGACAAATACGATGACTACGCCAATTCTTGAAATTAAAAATCTGCACGTAAAGGTCGAGGAAGAAGACAAAGAGATCCTCAAAGGCGTGAATTTGACGCTACCTGCCGGAGAAGTTCATGCGATCATGGGCCGCAATGGTTCTGGCAAGTCGACCCTTTCCTATGTGCTCGCTGGTAAGGACGGTTACGAGGTAACTGAGGGTCAAATCCTGTTCCACGGCGAAGACCTGCTGGAAATGGACGCGCACGAACGTGCTGCAGCTGGCCTGTTCTTGGCCTTCCAATATCCGATTGAAATTCCGGGTGTTGCAACCATGACTTTCCTCAAAGCGGCATTGAACGCCCAGCGCAAGTCTCGCGGCGAAGAAGAGCTAAAAATTCCTGTATTCATGAAAATGGTGAAGGATGCAGCAGCAAAGCTTGAAATTAAACAAGAGATGCTGAAACGACCATTGAATGTTGGTTTTTCTGGTGGCGAAAAGAAACGTGCAGAAATCTTGCAAATGGCATTGATGCAGCCTTCGCTTTGCGTGCTTGATGAAACTGATTCTGGTCTTGATATCGACGCATTGAAAATTGTTTCAGAAGGCGTGAACCACTTGCGTTCTGAAAATCGTTCAATGCTCGTGATTACCCACTATCAACGCTTGTTGAACCACATTGTACCTGATCGTGTGCATGTGTTTTCGGACGGACGCATTGTAGAAAGTGGCGATCGCGATTTGGCACTTGAGCTTGAGAGCAAAGGTTATGCCGGTTTTGACAATCACGCGGCATAAGGCGGGGCAAGCAGATGAATAAAGATATCAAATTGAGTGGGGCTGAGGAGCAGTTGCAAGCACTGCTTTTATCGCATGGCAACAAAGAAGCAGCGGCGCAATTTGCTGCAAATGGTTTGCCAACGCGTCGGATTGAAGCATATCACTATACCGACTTGAAGAGCTTGTTGCGCGAAGTGCCGAGCGCTCTGGCTGTCGCAAACGATGGTGCCTCTGCAAAGCGTTCAAACTTTGATGGCGTGGCGCGCATTGAAATCGTCAACGGCCAATTGGCCGGCGATTTTGATGTGGAAGGCGTAAGTGTTGCAACAAGTGGCAATACTGGCACTGGTGACGACAGCGTTGTTTTGCTTAGCGAAGCCCTTGTTGGTGATGTTGTAGAGATCAAGATCTCTGGTGAACTTGACCAAGTGCTTCATATTGACCGGATCATTGATGGCGATGCAGCGATCAATGCGGACAAAGTGTCTGTTACGCTGGAAGATGGCGCAAAAGCGACATTGGTTGAAACATACAATGGTTCTGATGCAGCGCATTTACGGTTGGCGACAACAGAGGTTGTATTGGGTGAAGGCGCTGAATTCTCCCATTTTCAGCTTGATGGCAACTCATCTGCAACGCGTCATTTCGCAAACAATCGCTATGAATTGAACGCCGACGCGCAGCTGAGCACATTTGTACAGCAATCTGAACCTCAAGTTAGCCGCACGACCGTTAGCGCAAGCTTTGTTGGTGGTGGTGCACATGCTGATTTCGCTGGATTGAACATGCTTTCGGGCACGCAGCACGGCGATATTACCGTTCATCTGCGCCACCTTGTCGCTGACACCACAAGCACTGAAGTGTTCAAGAATATTGTGAATGGACGCGGCAAGGCTGTGTTCCAAGGCAAGATTGATGTTGCGCAACCTGCACAAAAAACTGATGCACAAATGATGTGCCAAGGGCTTATTTTGTCAGAACGTGGCGAAGTTTTGGTGAAACCTGAACTTGAGATCTTCGCTGATGACGTGCTTTGCGCGCATGGTGCGACATGTGGTGAGCTAGATGAAAACTCAATGTTCTATTTGATGAGCCGGGGTATTCCACGCACTGAGGCAAAGGCTATGTTGATCAGAGCGTTCTTGGCAGAAGTGTTCGAGCCGGTCGACGTTGAGGCTGTTGTGCATGTGCTTGAAGCGCGTGTGGATAGTTGGTTGCAGGAACAAGAAGAGGCTTAGGCCAAATGTTTGATTTGGAACGCGTACGGGCAGATTTTCCGATTCTAAAGGAAGAAATCCACGGCAATAGGCTTGTTTATCTGGACAGTGGCGCTTCGGCACAAAAGCCGCAGCAAGTGCTGGATCGGATTATGCATGCCTATTCTCACGAATATGCCAATGTGCACCGTGGGCTGCATACGCTTTCCAATCGTGCGACCGAAGCCTTTGAAGAGGCGCGCGAAAAAGTGCGCGCTTTTATCAATGCCCCCAGTGTTGACCAGGTTGTCTTTACTCGTTCTGCAACTGAAGCGCTGAATTTGGTTGCAGCCAGTTTTGCTGGCCCCCGTGTTGGTGAAGGCGACGAGATTGTCATCTCCAAGATGGAGCACCATTCAAACATAGTGCCCTGGCATTTCCACCGGGAACGCAAAGGCGCGGTGATCAAATGGGTTGATGTTGCTGAAGATGGCAGTTTTGATTTGGAGCTGTTTGCTGCAGTGCTAAGCGACAAAACAAAAGTTGTCTCCATTACCCACATGTCAAATGTTACGGGTACGGTTGTGCCGATCAAACAGGTTTGTGAGATCGCTCACGCACGGGGCATTCCCGTTGTCGTGGATGGCAGCCAAGGGGCGGTGCACGAACTGGTGGACGTGCAGGATTTGGACGTCGATTTCTACATCATGACGGGCCACAAGCTCTATGGGCCCACAGGAATTGGCGTGCTTTATGGCAAAGCCGACTTGTTGGCGCAAATGCAGCCTTACCAAGGTGGCGGCGAAATGATCAGTGATGTGACGTTGGAAGATGTTACATATAACGAGCCCCCGCATCGGTTTGAAGCAGGTACGCCACCAATTGTACAAGCGATCGGCCTCGGCGCAGCGCTAGACTATATTAGCGCGATTGGGCGTGAAAACATCAAAGCGCACGAAGCTGAGGTTGGCGCTTATGCTCGTGAGAAGCTAAGCAAAATCAACTCTTTGCGATTGATTGGCGATGCACCGGGAAAAGGTGCTATATTCTCTTTTGCAATTGAAGGCGTGCACGCACATGATCTGAGCACGATTTTGGACCGCTATGGGATTGCCATTCGTGCCGGATCACATTGTGCGCAACCTTTGCTGCAACGGTTTGGGGTAACATCAACCTGTCGCGCCTCGTTTGGCGTTTATAATGGCAAAGATGATGTAGATGCTTTGGTTCAAGGTATCGAAAAAGCGCAGAAGTTTTTCGCTTAAAGGAGCGTATCAATGAGTGAAGAAGCCACAAACACAGTTGAAGAAGTTGCTGTAAATGCTGCGGAGATTTCGGTTTCTAAGGGCATGAATGAAGCAGAAATCCAACGGTTTACTGATGACATCGTTGCTGCGCTTAAAACGATTTATGATCCTGAGATCCCGGTTGATATTTACGAATTGGGTCTTATCTATAAGGTTGATCTGGATGATGATCGCAATGTTACGATCGACATGACATTGACCGCACCTGGTTGCCCCGTTGCGGGTGAAATGCCTGGTTGGGTTGAAAATGCAGTACGCACCGTTGAAGGCGTGCAAGATGTTGTGGTGAACATGGTGTTTGAACCACCTTGGGGCCCAGATCGTATGTCAGAAGAAGCGCAGGTTGCGCTAAATTGGTGGTAACCACATGAAAATTCTCTCCATTACACAAACGGCCGCTGATCAAGTGAAAACAATCTTGGCCCAATCTGGAGACGAAAGAATAAATGCTGTGCGTGTCGGCGTTAAAAATGCCGGCTGTGCGGGCATGGCCTATACGCTAGATTATGTGAGCGAGCCGGTGAAAGGTGACGACCATGTGTCAGAGCATGGCGTGGATGTATATATCGACCCCAAAGCCACAATGTTTTTACTGGGCACGCAAATGGATTTCAAAGAAGACATTTTGAAATCAGAATTCACATTTGAAAATCCAAACCAAACCGGTTCTTGTGGATGTGGTGAAAGCGTGATGCTTGAGCCTGCTGACTTGCAAGAAATTGCCAAGGCACGTGCAAACTCTGGCAGCGGTGCCTAATTCGAATCAAGACTTTAAAGATTGCGCGTACGTGTTTGTAACTAGGCGACTTTTGAGTTTCGGAACTCTTCGTCATTTTCACAAATCACGCGATTCCGGCCTTCGCGTTTCGCGGTGTAAAGGCATTCATCAGCACGCTCGATGAGCTGATGGATTGTCTCATCTCTGTGAACTTGAGCGGCGCCGATCGAAATTGTGATTCTGCCCAACTTTTGATTGGTCGAACGCTTTAACAATTCTTTGGCGTGTACCGCTTTTCGAACTTTTTCCGCAATGAGGCGCGCGCCGCGTAGGTCAGTATCTGGCAAAATGGCTGCAAATTCTTCGCCACCGTAGCGCGCAGCATGATCACGACCCTTGATGTTGGATTTCAGCGTTACCGCAACCAAGCGCAAAACCTGATCACCAGTTTGGTGGCCGTAATTGTCGTTGAAGGCTTTGAAGTGATCGATATCCATCATCAGCAGGCTGAAATGGTTGCCTTCTTTTTCAAATGTTTCGAATTCTTGTTTGAGGCGCTGATCAAAGCTCTTGCGGTTTGGAATCTTTGTGAGGGCATCAAGCATAGTCTCGCGACGTGCTGTGTCCAAATCGCGCTTGAG
Organism: Maritalea porphyrae; assembly: GCF_027213965.1. GTDB lineage: Bacteria > Pseudomonadota > Alphaproteobacteria > Rhizobiales > Devosiaceae > Maritalea > Maritalea porphyrae_A. The sequence continues at coordinate 540,641 of NZ_JAPWGX010000003.1, forward strand.
GCTTGAAATATCTTGTTTGGAAACTTTCAGTTTCTCTTCAAGATTCTGATTGGCTTCTTGCATCTGCTTTGTTTCAGATAACAATTTTGCGGCCAACCGTTCCAAGCTTTGTGCGTCCAAGCCACCGGCCAATTTGATGGCTGCGCTGTCGAGTGAACCAGAGTAGCCTTCAGCTGTGTCAATTGCCTCGTCCATCGCCCGGTTTACGGAGTCGATTTTTTGAGACATTTCCTGACTGACGTTGGTCAGTTGGGATTCTAGATCAGATGGGTTGTCGAAGAACTCGCGGTAAACCTGCAAGACGTTTTCCATCGAAAGGGAATTGTCTTTGCCCAGCAGCATGTTCAAGCGCTCGTTCAGCTGCTCGTTGATGCCAGATGCATAAGTATAGCAAAGCTCATAGAAATGTGGGTAGGGAGGGATCTTAGCGCGCTTAAGCATTCCCAATGCGGAGAACGAATACTCAAGCGTTCGCTGGTAATCATGCTCAGATACAAGCATCTTTGTTGGCTCCACCCATAGTACCTAAATGCGTGAAAACACGCATTGAGTCTTTAATCTCGTTGCAGTCCTTAATGTCCCAAAAGGTTAAATTTTGGGTTAAGGATACGTTTAACTAGCCTGTCGGACGGGCCGCAGAAGGAACGCAGGCACTTGATCTGATTGACCAAATGGCAGCGCGTCTTGGTTCTTATTGCGTGATTTTTGTCGAGTGTTTTGATTTGAGGAAACTTTGTTTTCTTTTACATCAAGTTTTTCGACGTTTGACCTGTCTTTTGATGATTTTTGCTCGGGTTTTGGAGCCTTATTAGACTTGGCCCTTTGTTCGCGAGCAGGTTTCGCAGGTTTGTCTTCTTTTTTCTTTTCGATCCACTCGGGCTTTTTTTCGATGAGTTTTTCGATTTGATCGAGGTATTTCATGTCTGCAGGCGCCACAAGTGTAATTGCAACCCCTTCGCGACCCGCGCGACCTGTGCGACCGATTCGGTGAACATAGTCTTCAGCGTGGGTTGGAATATCGAAATTGAAAACGTGGCTAACGTCAGGAATATCAAGGCCACGGGCGGCAACGTCACTGGCGATCAAAAACGTAATCTCGTTGTTTTTGAAACCTGCAAGGGTCTCCATGCGGGACTTTTGATCCATATCGCCATGCAACGAACCGGTGTTGTAACCGTGTTTGATCATTGAATTGGTCAATGTGGCAATGTCACGCTTGCGATTACAGAAAATGATCGCGTTCTTTAGGCCTTCGGCTGCATCCACTTGTTCACGCAACGCTGCGCGTTTTTCAAATGGTTTATTGCCAACCTTTAGCAGTTTTTGCGTGATTGTTTCGGCAGTTGAATTCTGACGGGCAGTTTCTACAGAAACCGGATCGTTTAGAAACTTCTTAGTCAAACGAGCAACTTCGTCAGGCATTGTTGCCGAGAAGAAAAGGGTTTGACGGCGTTTGGGCAGCAAAGATGATATCTTTTCGATATCGGGAATAAACCCCATGTCCAGCATACGGTCAGCTTCGTCGATGACGAAAATGTCTACGCCCGTCATGAGAAGGCGCCCGCGTTCAAAATGGTCAATCAAGCGGCCCGGTGTCGCAATAAGAACATCTGCGCCACGGTCCAGCTTTTTGTTTTGTTCCTCAAATGAAACGCCGCCGATCAAAAGGGCAACGGTCAATTTGTGGTTTTTGCCGTATTTTTCGAAATTTTCGTGCACTTGCGCGGCAAGCTCGCGCGTTGGCTCAAGAATAAGAGTGCGCGGCATACGTGCTCGTGCGCGCCCTTTTTCGAGCAGAGTCAACATGGGCAAGACAAACGATGCTGTTTTGCCTGTGCCGGTTTGTGCAATACCAACCACGTCTCTTTTTTGGAGAATGTGTGGAATGGCTTTTTGCTGAATATCTGTTGGGGTGGTGTAGCCAGCATCAACTACCGCGTTGGTAACAGCTGTGCTAAGCCCCAATTCTATGAATTTTTCACTCAAGTAAATACGTCCACTTTGCCGATTACGGTCTAACTAGAAATAATTAGTGGCCCCGCGAACAGGACCATAGCGCGCGATACCTGTAAGTCAATGCGTTTGTTGAATTTTTGTTAACGCATCGTGTGAGAATTACATGATTGTTGCGCTAAACTCACACTTTCTAGTTGAATTTACCTAGGCATTTGAGCCAATTGGCGCCTAAATATCCAAGTCGCTCGCAAATTCAGCGTTTTCTTGGATGAATTGGAAACGTAACTCTGGCTTGTTGCCCATTAGTCTGTCGATGGAATCTTTGGTTTCGACATGTTCATTGGCAACGCTGATCTGCACCAATCGGCGTGAACCCGGTTTCATGGTCGTTTCTTTAAGGTGCTGGAATGGCATTTCGCCCAGCCCTTTAAATCGAGTGATCTCAACTTTGCCTCGACCGGTAAACTCCGTGTCCATCAATTTATCCTTATGCTCATCATCGTTGGCATAAAGCGTTTTTGCGCCTTGGGTGATCCGGTAAAGCGGAGGCATGGCTAAATATAGGTGTCCTTCATCAATCAATGCAGGCATTTCTTGAAAGAAGAACGTCATCAACAAAGAAGCAATGTGCGCGCCGTCAACGTCCGCATCAGTCATAATGATGACTTTATCGTAGCGAAGGTCATCGGAATTGTAGCGGTCGCGCGTTCCAGCGCCCAAAGCTTGAATCAGATCACCAATTTGTTGGTTCGCAGTAATTTTCTCTCGGGTGGCGCCGGCAACGTTCAAAATTTTACCGCGCAAGGGTAAAATGGCTTGGTTCTTGCGGTTGCGTGCTTGTTTTGCACTGCCGCCAGCGGAGTCACCTTCCACGATGAAGATTTCTGCACCTTGGGCTGCGCCTTGCGAACAATCGGCAAGTTTGCCAGGAAGCCTAAGCCTACGTGTTGCAGACTTCCTGTCGATTTCTTTTTCTTTGCGGCGGCGAATGCGTTCTTCTGCGCGATCAACTGCCCAGTCAATCAATTTGGCAGATTGATTGGGGGAGGCGGCTAGCCAATGGTCAAACGCATCGCGGATGGCCACATCGACAATTTTTGTGGCTTCGCCGCTCGATAATTTGTCTTTTGTTTGGCCAACGAACTCTGGTTCGCGAATGAACACAGACATGACAGCGCTACAGTTCGCTAGGATATCCTCTGCCGTGATGACAGCGGCGCGTTTATTGCCGGTAAGTTCAGCGTAGGCTTTAATTGCGCGCAAAAGTGCGGAGCGAAGGCCCGCTTCGTGGGTTCCGCCATCTTGGGTGGGCACGGTATTACAATAGGAATTGATAAAGGCATCGCCAAGCGTAAAGGCGATCGCCCATTCGACTGATCCATGTTTCCCCGCACCGCCTTTGCGTCCCGCAAAGATCTCTTCAACAATGCGAGGGCGTCCCTCAATTCGGCCTTCCACATAGTCTTTCAGCCCGTCCGGGAACAAAAAGGTGGTTTTTGCAGGTATGTCCGCGCCTTCAACCAAGCTCTCGTCGCAAGACCAACGGATTTCGACCCCCGCAAACAAATAAGCTTTTGCTTGCGCCATATCGTGTATGCGTTTCGGCGAAAATTTGGCTTTGTCGCCAAAGATTTGTGGATCTGGGTGAAACTTTGTGCTGGTGCCGCGCCGGTTGCGCACTGGACCATGATCGATAACGCCTGTTGTGGCCAGGCCACGTGAGAAGCTTTGAGAGTAAAGGTTTTGGTCGCGAGCAACCTCAACGATCATATCGTCGGACAGTGCGTTCACAACAGAAACGCCTACACCGTGCAAACCGCCTGATGTCTCGTAAGCTTTAGAATCAAACTTACCGCCTGCGTGTAGGGTGGTCATAATGACATCAAGGGTCGAGCGGTCTTTGAACTTTGGGTGTGGCTCCACCGGAATACCGCGACCATTATCTGTGATGGTCAGATAACCTTCTGCATCCAAATGCACTTCAATACGCGAGGCATGGCCCGCAATGGCTTCATCCATCGAGTTGTCGATGATTTCAGCAAACAGGTGGTGCAGCGCGTTGATATCTGTGCCACCAATATACATGCCCGGACGGCGGCGCACAGGTTCGAGGCCTTCGAGAACTTCAATGTCGTCTGCGGTATAGGAGCTGCCATCGTTTGAAGCTGACTTGGGCGCAGGTGCCGCCATTGGAGCTTTGGCAGCAGGATTTGACGCCGCAGCTGGCGCTAATTTGGGCTCGCTTTTCTTTTTTGACGGTTCTGCGTCAAATTTTTTGAAAAGATCATCACCGTTGTCCATGCCGCGCCTTTATCAATTCGAATCAATGTGTGAATTTCGTTTACCACAATAGCACCATTTGTTAGCGATGATTTCAAACCGAGATTGTCAGTTTTCCCTAAGCATTCTGGCGCTTTAGGTGCTGCAACCAAGTGCCTCTTGCCACTCGAATGATCGGTGCTTTGCGTTCATCTTTCTAAACAAACTCTTATCACCTGTCCCGTTAAGCGACGGAAATTATTGACAAATTCTAACTGGGCCGTCAGCACTTTTTTAACAACGAGGTGGTAGAACTATTGTCATACGGTTTGAGAGTATGGAGTTCCCGTATATGATCGCTAAAGCAAAGGTCAGCGTAACAGACCGCCCGGCTGAGGCGATTTTTTATTGGTTGGCGCAAGTCGGATTTGGTAGTTTTGCGTACCGGCTTGCCCGCTGGCCAATTTCTCGTAGCATGTTGCTTTGGACCTTTGTTGGGTTCTTTGTGTTTGCGTAACTGTTCAGTTTTTCTCCACATCTTGCCAGATTAGTTTTGCTGGGCTAGCGTGCGATCGAATTTGATCGGCCCTTGAGCGTGTGGAGAGCAAGATGAATATGGCGCATCGTATTTGCTTATTATGGTTTGGCCCGCGCAATGCCCTGCACGTTTCTTTTGATGTGTAGGGCTGACCTTTAAGGGTTCGGACAATTCAGTTTCGACATTCTTAGGTCTGCCCAATCGGCTGCAATTTGCAGCGTGACTATTCGACATATAGGTCGACAAGGGCAATAAAATGGCTTCCATTCAACTCAATAATGTTGGCGCAACTGCGCAAAGTGAACTTTTCAAGAACCTCAGTCTATCAGTTTCAAACGGCGAGAGTGTTGGGCTGATCGCGGCGAACGGGCGCGGCAAAACTACGCTGTTGCGTTTTCTTGCGGGGCTAAGCGAACCAAGCTCGGGACAAATTATTTTTTCGCGTGGCGCGCGGGTAGGGTACGTAGAGCAAGAAATTGAACCAGAACAGCTCGACTTAACTGCGTATGACTTTGTTGCTTCGGCTCTGACAGACGAACAGCGCGATTATGAAAGCTGGCGCGTCGATGTGGCTTTGGCTGAATTCCAGCTTCCCGATGATCAGTACCATGCGACTTTGCGCACACTTAGCGGTGGTTGGCGTCGACTGATTATGATTGCACGGGTGTGGCTAACAGAGCCGGACATTTTGTTGCTAGATGAACCCACCAACCATTTGGATCTTGCTAAAATTGTGCAGCTTGAGAACTGGATTAAGCAAACATCTGCACAGGTGCCAATGATTGTTGCTAGCCACGACCGTGCCTTTTTGGACAATTGCACGAATCGTAGTTTGTTTTTGCGACCTGGTATCTCCCGCTATTTCTCGTTGCCCTATTCTGAGGCACGTGTTGCGCTTGAACAAGAAGATGTGGCGGCAGAGAAAGTGCTAGTGAAAGAGCAAAAGCAGGCCAAGCAACTGCGCGAGCAAGCGGCCAAGCTGAACAACGTTGGCCTGAATAGTGGCTCAGACCTTTTGCAAACTAAGGCCAAGCAGTTGCGCAAGCGGGCGAGTGACATTGAGGACAACCTCAAAGATCTGCACAAAGAAAGACATGGCGACATTACGTTGGCCAATCGCGGTACGCACGCCAAGGTTATCTTGTCGTTCGAGGACGTGACGGTTTCAGCGCCCAATGGCGACAAATTGTTCGGTATCGAAAAAGTGTTGATACATGCCGGTGACCGCATTGTGGTTTTGGCTGAAAATGGAGCGGGAAAGACCCAGCTAATTAAGAAAGTGCATCGCGCATTTTTAAAAGAAGGGGCGGAGCTGGGCATTTGGGTGACGCCTTCAACCGTTCTTGGTTATGCAGATCAGGAAATTTCTCAGTTGCCAATTGATGAAAGTCCGGAGAGTTTCATTCTACAGCATAAAGGTGTTGGCAACTCGCGCTGCCGTTCATTGCTTGCAAACATTGGTTTTGAGTTTGAAAAACAGTCTAAGCCTATAGCTCATTTGTCTTATGGTCAGCGATCTCGTTTGGCGCTGCTTAGCCTTAGATTGATTGAGCCGAATTTTTATTTGTTAGACGAACCAACTAACCATGTTGATATTCCAGGCCGTGAAATGCTGGAAACAGAAATTATTGAAAAAGGCGCAACCGCAATCATTGTTTCGCATGATAGGGAATTCGCTCGATCCGTAGGTACGCGATATTTTGAGATCGAAAAGAAGCGCAAGCGATTGGTTGAAGTGTCTTCACCCGAGCCATTTTTTGAACGTATGACCTCATAGGGCCAACGGATTGTCACCATGAACCAAAGCCGTTTGATCGACACCATCGCAAAAGAGGCTATGCTGGTTGACGGTGTCATGGGGCTTTATTTGGGTGGAAGCCACGGCCGAAAAACCGCGGACAAATTTAGCGATTTGGACTTTGTTGCGGTGGTTGCACCCGACCAATTGGCCTATGTGGCGGCGGCGTGGGAATCGCTTGTGGGGCAGCTATTTGACGTTGTTTTTTGTCGAAAGCAGTTGGGGCATTCGGGGCTTATCAATGTGATTACGAGTGATTGGGTGCGCATTGATTTGTTTTTAGAAGAGCCACTTGCGTTCAAAAACCGTTCGCAAGATCAATTGGGCTGTTTGTTCGAGAGCATGCCAATGCTGGCTGAACTGGAAAACTCATCGATACCGCATGAGGTCTCTGAGGATCGGTTGAGCCATATGGCGAACGAGTTCTTGCGCATTCTGGGATTGGTTACGATTGGGGTAGGTCGCAAAGAATGGTTTTTATGCACGATCGGGTTGGGGCACTTGCGCAACTTGTTTATGAATTTTGCTATTGAAGCGGAAAAAGTGAATGACGGTGGTGCACTGCACTTGAGCCGTGTGGTTTCGCCAGAAACACTTCGCATTTTGAATGCGTTACCTGTCGCTAACGGCGAGCGGGAACAAATCGTAGCTGCACATGTTGAAACGGCATTGGCCTTTTTTGCCTATTCAAAGCCGATATTCAGCGCTCGGAAATTGGAGTGGCCCGAGGCATTTGAAATGGCAACGCGTTCGCATTTGGCAAAGGAGCTTGGTTGTCAGCTCTAGACCAAGCTAGCGCGGACTAGAACGAAAACGGGGAGGCGGGTTGCCCATAGGCAGATTGCGCCTTAAATAGGGGCAGAGTTTAGTTTGAGGAACCTTACATGTCGCAAAAACCTGCCACGCCGCTTTTTTGGATTGCATCTTACCCGCACAGCGGCGACCAATTGGTGCGCTCGTTTTTGCAGCATTTGGCCAAAAACTTTGGCTATCGCCCTCAAGAGCCTGCAGCAATTGAATTGCTTGATCGGGATTTGCCGTGGGATGTGTTGGCACATTTTTATGAAACGGTAATTGGCACGCATCCGCGTGATATGAGCGAGGAAGAAATTGCCGCAGCTCGTCCCAAGATTCATGAATATATTTCAAAGACCTATCCCGGGATTCCAGTGGTGAAAACACACGCACCACGGGGCGAATTTTACGGCGTGCCGAGCATAAATTTTGATGTTTCGGTTGGATCTGTCTATCTCATCCGCAACCCGCTAATGTTGGCGCCGATTTTTGCCATGGCGGGCAAAAAGGATGTGGTGACGGCCCTGAAACTACTCGCAACCAGTGAGTTTAGGCAGCCAACAAGTGACACACATGCGTTGGAGCCTTGGGGGTCTTGGTCGCAAAATGTGGCGAGCTGGACCAATGCCGACCTTGATGGGGACCTGTTGATCCGTTTTGAGGATATCGCTGCTGATCCACACGGCCAGCTTGGTCGAATCGCAAACCATTTGAAAATGCCAGTGAATGACAAACAAATTGCTGCCGCAGCAGATGCTGCTTTGGCCGTGCATGGAATGGCAGGCAAAAAACCGCAATCTGACGCCTGGAAAGGCGCAATGACAAAAGATCAAGTGCGGGCATTGCTTGAGGTTCACGCCCGCCAAATGTCACGCTTTGGCTATTTGACCAATGATGTTCTTAATTATGCAGGCCTTACACGGGAAGTGGCGCTTAATTCGGCGGCCAAGTTTGAAGAATTGGCTAGAATGCCCGTTGTGCCGGTTGGCCACGCTTAAATCAGACGACCCTGTGAGGGCCTCCGCCAAGGTTTAATCATCCAATAAAAGGCTTTGCAGGTCTTTGTATTTGGACTGCGTGTTGGTGTAGATCGTTCGCTTGCCAAACATGTCTCGCGGAACTGGTTCTAAACTGGCCAGTAACGAGCTAGGCCTTATCTTGTCTTATGTGTCGCCAGTCGTTTGCTGGCGACAGAAACCAGACGTCGAAATGATTTGCACTCCATATGGCTTGGTGCAGGGCATGTTGCTACGTGGTTTAATGTGTCCCTTAGGGCGCTCAATTGTGCAATTTGTTTATCCAATTGGCTGGCTTTGGCCACAATTTCTGATTTATCGATTTTGGGTGCGCCATCTGGCGTCAGCATTTGTTTGATTTCTTTGAGGGAAAATCCTGCGGTTTTCCCCATGCTGATCAAAGTCAGTTGCAAGATAACATTTGGGTCAAATTGGCGCCTTAAACCGTGCCTTGCGAGTGAATCAATCAACCCCTCATCGTCGTAATATCTCAATGTCGAGGGAGCTATTCCCGTTCTTTTGGCGACGTCGCCAATGTCTAACAATTTCATCCTTGACCTCAAGTTGACTTGAAGTCGTATCGTTGCGCACAGCTCGACTTATATCAAGGAGAAAATGATGATCGCAGTAGATTTTTCAGGACAAAAATGGAAGTATTTTTGGCGTTTTGCAGCGCTTGGCATTGCAACTTTGGTGCCCACATTTGGGATGAGCATTGCCAATGTGGCGCTGCCGCTTTTTTCGCAGGAGTTTGGGGCACCGCTGACGCAAGTGCAGTGGATTATTTCAGCTTACCTTTTAGCGCTGAGTGTATTTTCAATTGTTTCTGGCCGAATGGTGGACCTGATTGGGGCAAAAATATCTTTGTATTTGGGCTATGGGATATTTTCTATCGGCGCTGTGATTTGCTGGTCCGCAGATGCATTGTGGATACTGGTGGTAGGACGCATTGCGCAAGGGGTGGGCGCTGCCTTTTTGGGTGTTGTGGCCATTGCACTTGCTAAACAAAATGCAAAGAAACATGCCGTGGGGCGGGCTATGGGCCTGTTGGGTACGCTGACGGCGGTCGGTACTGCGCTTGGTCCGTCAGTTGGGGGCATCATGATTGAATATTTCGGTTGGCGTTCGCTATTTGTGTTGCTGCTTACGGTTTCAGTGTTCGGTGCGATAATCGCTGCGCTGGCACTACAAGATGATCCCAGAATAAAAGATGAGATTGTTGCGCCACCTACACTCGCTTTTCGTATCGGACCATATGTGTCGCCCGCAATCGCAAATAGTCTTGTCGCAGTGATTATGATGACGACATTTGTCGCCGGACCATTCTATCTGACTTATGTGCTTGGTTTTAGCGCGGGGGCAGTGGGGTTGGTCATGGCCGTTGGCCCGATCATTTCGATTCTATCGGGACTACCTTCAGGCATGATGGCGGATCGGTTCGGGGCAAAACGCGTGGCCAATTCAGGATTGATACTGGTTTTTTGTGGAGCGCTTGTTTTCGCATTCCTGCCCAGTGTGTGGGGCCTAACGGGGTATATTGTGGCGCTTGTCGTGTTGACGCCAGGGTATCAGCTTTTCCTATCGGCCAACAATATGTCTGTCATGAGCAATGTGCACGATTCACGGCGAGGGTTGGTTTCTGGGGTGTTGAATATGTCGCGCAATGGCGGGCTGATTATTGGCGCTTCGGTTATTTCGATTCTTTTTTCTCTAGGCTCCGGCACCTCAAGTTTGGCGCAAGCTGCTCCTGCGGCAATTGAAGATGCGTTTCGTTTGGTTTTTCTCACCAATGCGGCATTTATTGTTTTGGCGTTGTTTATTTTGGAAATTGGCGCGCGTCAAAAAAGCCAAGTTGCAGTTTAGAAATCTGAGACAAGGTCTGTTTGGCAAAAAAAGAGGGCGCCCGAAGGCGCCCTAAGGTATAGGTATTGCTACCTAGGGGATAGGAGGGAATCCTTATGCAGAGTAGTACATGTCGAATTCGACAGGATGCGGCGCCATGTCTAAGCGCTCAACTTCTTCCATCTTAACGGCGATGTAAGCGTCGATTTGGTCGTCGTCGAATACGCCACCTGCTTTAAGGAACTCGCGGTCTGCATCCAAAGCTTCTAGAGCCTCGCGAAGTGATGCAGCTACCGTTGGGATTTCTTTTAGCTCTTCAGCTGGCAATTCATATAGATCTTTGTCCATAGGATCGCCTGGGTTGATTTTGTTTTTGATGCCATCAAGGCCCGCCATCAACAGTGCTGAGAATGCCAAATATGGGTTTGCCAATGGATCTGGGTAACGCACTTCAACACGCTTGGAAGCAGGTGAAGAACCAAATGGAATGCGGCAAGAAGCTGAACGGTTACGTGCAGAGTAAGCCAACAGAACAGGTGCTTCATAACCTGGAACCAAACGCTTGTAAGAGTTGGTTGAAGGGTTAGTGAATGCGTTTGTTGCTTTAGCGTGCTTGATGATGCCGCCGATGAAGTGCAACGCTTGCTCTGACAATCCAGCATAGCCGTCGCCAGCAAAGTTTGGCTTGCCATCTTTCCAGATTGAAATGTGACAGTGCATACCTGAGCCGTTATCGCCAAAAACTGGCTTTGGCATAAAGGTAGCTGTTTTGCCGTACGCATGGGCAGTTTGCTGAACACCATATTTGTAGATCTGAACTTCGTCAGCGCTACGAGTTAGAGTGTTGTATTTAATGCCCAATTCATGCTGAGCAGATGCCACTTCGTGGTGGTGCTTCTCAACAGTTACGCCCATTTCTTTCAAAACTGAAAGCATTTCAGAACGAATGTCTTGTGCGCTGTCTACTGGTGGAACTGGAACATAACCGCCCTTAGTGGCGACGTGGTGACCCATGTTGCCTGCTTCATACATAGAATTTGTATTTGTTGGCAGTTCAGTGTGATCAAGTGAGAAGCTTGAGTGATGAGGGTCAGTGCTGTATCGCACGTCGTCAAACATGAAGAACTCTGGCTCAGGACCAACGACCACTGAGTCGCCAATGCCTGAAGACTTTACGTAAGCTTCGGCTTTGCGGGCTGTCATGCGTGGGTCGCGGTTATAGGCTTCGTATGTACCTGGCTCCAATGTATCACAATTGATGACCATTGTTGTTTGACCAAAGAATGGATCCAAGTGAACCGTATCAAGGTCAGGCATCATCACCATGTCGCTTTCATTGATGGCTTTCCAGCCAGCAATTGACGAGCCGTCAAACATCACGCCATCTTCAAACATGTCTTCGTTTACTGCAGAAACGTCCATTGTCATGTGGTGAAGTTTACCGCGTGGGTCAGTAAAACGAAGATCCACGAATTTCACGTCTTCGTCTTCGATTCTTTTGATTACATCTTTAGCAGTAGTCATAATTTATCCCGCTTATATAGTGGTGTTTTGTGGGTTTTTACGTTGATTTTAGACAGCTTCGTCGCCGGTTTCCCCGGTTCTGATGCGAATTGCCTGATCAATTGTTGAGACAAATATTTTTCCGTCGCCAATGCGACCCGTTTGGGCTGCATCGCGTATTGCTTCTACGGCTTTGTCTACCGTGTGGTCAGAAACAACGATTTCGATTTTTACTTTCGGGAGAAAGTCCACGACATATTCTGCACCGCGGTAAAGCTCTGTATGGCCCTTTTGCCGGCCAAAGCCTTTTACCTCAGTAACAGTAATGCCCTGAAAGCCCGCTTCTTGAAGTGCTTCTTTGACTTCATCGAGTTTGAACGGCTTTACGATGGCTTCAATTTTTTTCACTGATCTTTACTCCGAAGGACCTGATCTTGCGTCTGCCAAACAGAATGCAGGTTGCGTGCCAGTTTTACGGATTGGCTGAAAACTGAACATTAATAAAGGGTTAGTGCTTTAGTGCTGAAGCAGCAGGCATGTTATTCGCAATTGCTGTGCACAAATTTTGTGCAACTTGATTATTTTTTGTGCAGATAGGGGCTTGAAGTTGTCAATTGCCCGAGAATTGTACATGCGGCGCTAAAAGAAATGCACTTTCAACGGTTTTTTGCAAAAAGATCAAAAAAGGGCTTTGACTGTTCTGCGAGATTGGGTTAGACCCGCCCCGACTTCGTCGCTGAGGTTTTGAAGGCGGGTGTGGTGAAATTGGTAGACACGCTAGATTTAGGTTCTAGTGCTTCACGGCGTGGGGGTTCAAGTCCCTCCACCCGCACCATCATCCTCAGCAGACATTTCGATCGATCGAATTATAGATATTGAAGACGGGAATTTCCTAATGCAGGTCAATGAAACCCTCAATGAAGGGCTCAAGCGTACATTGGAAATGCGCATTCCGGCAGCCGAGCTTAGCAAAAAGCTAGACGACAAGCTTAATGAGCTTAAGAGCACTGTGAATCTTAAAGGGTTCCGTCCGGGCAAAGTTCCATTTGCGCACATGAAAAAGACATATGGCCGCTCTGTAATGGGCGACGTTATGCAAGATGCGATCAATGTTGGTGTTCAATCAACATTGGAAGAGCGCAAAGAAAAAGCTGCAATGCAGCCAAAAATCGACCTTCCTGAAGACGAAGCCATTTTGACAAAAGTATTTGAGGGCGAAGCAGACCTTGAATTCTCTATGTCTTATGAAGTTTTGCCTGAAGTGAAATTGGGCGATTTCAAAAAAATCAAAATCGAACGTCCTACAGTTGAAGTTGACGAAGCTGACATTCAGCAGCAGTTTGACGCGATTGTTGAGCAGAACCGCCCTTATGAAGCGAAAGCTGAAGGCGAAGCGGCTGTTGAAGGCGATCGGTTGAACATCAAGTTCTTGGGCAAAGTTGACGGCGAGCCATTCGAAGGCGGCGCATCAGACGGTTCGCCTTTGGTTATTGGTTCAAACCAATTTATCCCAGGTTTTGAAGAGCAGCTTGTTGGTCTTAAAGTTGGTGACAAGAAAGTCGTGGAAGTTAAATTCCCTGATGAGTATCGCGCTGAAAACTTGGCCGGTAAAGATGCAACATTTGATGTTGAAGTTTTGGGCATTGAAGCGGCTAAAGACGTTGCAGTTGATGACGAGTTCGCTAAAGGTCTAGGCCTTGAATCGCTCGATCAACTTCGCGAAATGATCAAAGATCAAATCGGTGGCCAATTCAAACAGCTTTCAGCAACACGCGTTAAGCGTTTGGTGTTGGATGCTCTAGATGAGTTGCACAAATTTGACGTTCCTTCTCAGCTTGTTGAGCAAGAATTCAAAGGCATTTGGGACCGCGTGATGCACGACATCGAGCACCATGGTCGCAGCTTTGAAGATGAGGGCACGACAGAAGAAAAAGCACGCGCAGAATATACTGCGATTGCTGAGCGTCGTGTTCGTCTTGGTTTGGTTATTGCTGAAATCGGCAATGCAAACGACGTTCAAGTTACCGAAGAAGAGCATCAACAAGCGTTGATCGCGGAAGTTCAAAAATACCCGGGCCAAGAGCAACAGGTTTATGACTATTTCCGCAACAACCAGCAAGCACTAGCCGGTCTACGCGCTCCAATCTTTGAAGACAAAGTTGTAAACTATGTCGTTGAATTGGCAGACGTTGAAGACAAAACAGTGACCAAAGAAGAGTTGGTTAAGCTGGTTGAAGAGAGCGAAGAAGAAGACCTCGAGCCTCACAACCACGACTAAGTTTTTCTGGTTTTAGAGAATATGAAAAGGCCGTCCTGTTGGGGCGGCCTTTTTTGTTGTGTTTAGAGGTTGAGATCAATTGACTGCATGTTGGTATTGCGTTGTCAATTTGAGGTAGATCAACACCACAAGTGCAGTTTATGTTTTCATGCTCTGATTGGAACAGCACCCTTGGTTTTTTGATGATTGAAAGAACAGACAAAGCAAATCTTGCGGCAGCGCTCCAGGCAGACGATGCCTCTGTTCGGTTAAAAGCAGCGATGGCTGCGGGTTTGAAACCAGAGATTAGTTTGCTTGATTTGTTGGTAGAGCGCTGTTCGCTCGAACCAGATTTTGGTGTGCGCGAGCAACTGACTTGGAGCCTTATACGGTTTCCGAAGGAGTTAATTGTGCCAAAGCTGATCTCCGAGGTGTCGTCGAGCAGCAATCAAGCTAGAAGCCAAGCGTTGCATAGTCTTTCAAAGATTGAAGGTGCGGACGCTTGGAATGTGATTACAAAAGATTTGCTCGAAGACTCGTGTGATGAAGTTGCGCAAGCAGCATGGCGTGCTGCGGTTACGCTTGTTCCACCAGGCAAGAAGGGCGGTTTGGCCAAAGATTTGGGCGCGTTGCTCGGACGAGGCGGCCGGGAACTGCAACGAAGCCTTAGTATTTCTCTTGCGGCGCTTGGCGAGTCGGCTGTGCGGCCTGTGCTCAAAAAGGCGTTAGCGAGCAGTGATAAGGCTGTGCGAAATCACGCTCTTTTCACGAAAGAAGTCCTTGCCGATTCTGATGCTGGCTCCGAATTTGCTGTTGATCAGGTCAAAATTTTGTTGGCGCCTCGACCGAAAGACTAAAATTGCGTCGAAGCTACTTCTTCTTCGCCACGCTCAACGCATAGCTCTCATCCAACCATCGCGTCCAAACATCCTCTGGCATGGGTTCCTCACTCGAAAATCGAGCTGTCACCCAAATGTTTGAACCGATTTGATAGTTGTCGGGATGTTTGTTTGCCAAATCGGTCGCTTCAGCGCGTGATTCTTTGAGTTTGAACATAGCCTTATATCGCCCGCCTTGTGGGCCGGCGAAAAGGAATGCTTTGCCTTTGACCTTGAATGAGCTTTGAGTGCAGGCAGTGCCCTTATCGACATTGGGATAAAGATATGCTTTTTCGCGCATGGGGAGTGTTGGGTCTGGTTCGGACATTTGCCTCTCCGTTTGTTGCTGCGCTAGATCATGGCACAACCGATGAGTTGTTGTGAAGATATTCGGGGTTTTCAAAACTCAGGGAAAGCGCATGATTGGCAGTATGACCTATTCTGATTCCAAACATTGTTTGCTGTCGCCATTTGAAATGGGGCAGGCCGATGCGCTGACCATTGCGGCGGGGACAAGTGAAATTGAATTGATGGGCAATGCTGGCCGCAATGTTGGGCGGTATATCGTTGCGCACTTCCGGCGCTCACCGGTATCGATTTTGTGTGGGCCGGGCAATAATGGCGGAGATGGTTTTGTTGTTGGTTGCTATTTGCGTGATCGCGGCTGGCCAGTGCGTTTGGCGGTGTGTGGTGAACCAACACACTATGGTGAAGCGGCAACTTACTTCCTAAACCTTTGGGGGGAAGCTGACCCCTTTTCACCTGAACTTATTGGAGACGCTGGTGTTTTGGTAGATGCATTGTTTGGCGCGGGGTTAGATCGACCAATTGCTGGCGCTTACTTGGATATTATTCGGTTAGCGAACCAAACTAATGCGCCGATAGTGAGTCTGGATATGCCTTCGGGCGTGCATGGGGAAACCGGGCAGGTTTTGGGCGACGCCATTAGAGCGGATGCAACCGTAACATTTTTCCGCAAGAAACCCGGACACTTGTTATTACCCGGTCGCGACCTCTGTGGGGAAGTTGAACTGGGCCAAATCGGTATCGGTAATGAGGTGCTAGAGAGAATTGAGCCTCAGGTAGCCCAGAACCATCCTGATTTGTGGGAATTGCCAAAGGCGGCAGTTGGCGGGCATAAATATTCCAAGGGGCATTGTGTGGTTGTTTCAGGTCCGAAAGGGGCAACGGGCGCTGCACGTATGTCTGCGCTTTCAGCATTGCGCGCTGGGGCGGGCTTGGTGACGATAAACGGGCACACGGATGCGCTTGCAGAGCATGGGGCGCAATTGAGCGCGATTATGTTGCGTGCGGACCCTTTAGAGGCGGTGCTTGAGGATGAGCGCTATAACGCCGTGGTGATTGGTCCGGGCAATGGCGTTGTGCCGGCAACTCTTCACAATGTGTTGACTGCTCTTAACGCCAAGCGCGCCTTGTTATTGGATGCTGATGCCCTAACTATATTCGAAAGTGATCCAAAGTCGTTGTTCGACACTATAAAGGATACAAGTTCAAATGTTGTGCTGACGCCACATGCTGGAGAGTTTCATCGATTGTTTGCTGACATTGACTTGAGCAATGGCAAAATAGAGGCGGCACAAGAAGCTGCACGACGTTCGGGTGCGGTGGTTGTTTTGAAAGGCGCTGATACTGTTATTGCTTCGCCCGATGGTCGGGCGGTAATTAATGCGAATGCGCCACCTTGGCTTGCTACAGCGGGTTCTGGTGATGTTTTGGCAGGAATTATCGGCGGATTGCAGGCGCAGGGCATGGAAGCATTTGACGCGGCGTGCGCAGGGGTTTATGTGCATGGGCTGGCTGCTAGCCAGTTTGGCGGGCCGGGGATGATCGCCACCGATTTGCCCCAATTCGTGCCTAGTGCATTGGCTGCGGCCGGACAAAAAATTAACTCTATCTTGAACCGATAGAGGGCAAAACCTATCTAGCGGTTTTACCGCACGTTAAGACGCATCATATTTTATCGGATATAAGGCCGATTCGATTCACCAAGGATGAGACGTATGAGAGATCCGATTGATACATTTACGAGCACGCTGGTGCCAATGGTTGTTGAGCAATCCAACCGTGGCGAGCGCTCGTTCGACATTTTCTCGCGCTTGCTGCGCGAACGCATCATCTTTGTAACGGGGCCAGTTGAAGACCATATGGCGTCTTTGATTGTTGCGCAGTTGCTCTTTCTTGAATCGGAAAACCCGAAGAAAGAAATTGCGATGTACATCAATTCGCCCGGCGGCGTGGTGACATCGGGCTTGTCGATCTATGACACTATGCAGTTCATCAAGCCAGAGATTGCCACCTTGTGCGTTGGCCAAGCCGCTTCTATGGGGTCGTTGCTGTTGGCAGCGGGCACCAAAGGCATGCGCGGCGCGTTGCCAAATGCTTCTGTTATGGTGCACCAGCCTTCTGGCGGTTACCGCGGGCAGGCGACAGACATTCTTATTCACGCTGAACATACAGCGAATTTGAAAAAGCGCTTGAACGAGATTTACGTGCAGCACACGGGTCAAGATTATGAAACGATTGAGAACGCGCTTGATCGGGACAACTTTATGACAGCTGAAGCTGCCAAAGAGTTTGGATTGATTGATAAAGTTTACGCAAAACGTGGCGCGGACGACGCCGACGCATCGTAGATTTCGTTAATCAAGATGTTGAATTTCGCGCAATTGGGCTTTGAATTAAGCTTTTGTGCGGAATTTGTGAGCGAAGATCGGTTTAACGATCTAAAATAGCTTACTGTTTGTTTATGTGCAGATGCTAAGGTTTGCAGATAAGCTGAATGAAAGATGCACATTCAGGAGTGCTTTGAATGACAAAAGACACCGGCAACGGCGACAGTTCAAAAAATACACTTTACTGCTCATTTTGCGGCAAGTCGCAACATGAAGTCAGAAAGCTTATCGCTGGCCCGACTGTTTTTATCTGTGACGAATGTGTTGAGCTTTGCATGGATATCATCCGTGAGGAGAGCAAGTCTTCTACGGTGAAGTCGGCTGACGGGGTAATGGCACCTGCAGAAATTTGTGCGGTGTTGGATGATTATGTAATCGGCCAATATCGAGCAAAACGCGTGCTATCTGTGGCGGTGCACAACCACTACAAGCGTTTGAACCACTCATCTAAGAGCCAAGATATTGAATTGGCAAAATCAAATATTCTGCTGATCGGCCCAACCGGTTGCGGTAAGACATATTTGGCGCAGACATTGGCGCGCATCATTGATGTGCCGTTCACAATGGCAGATGCGACAACGCTTACTGAAGCTGGTTATGTGGGGGAAGATGTTGAAAACATCATCCTCAAGCTTCTGCAGTCTTCTGACTACAATGTTGAAAAAGCTCAGCGCGGCATCGTTTACATCGATGAGGTGGATAAGATTTCTCGTAAATCTGACAATCCATCCATTACACGCGATGTTTCGGGCGAGGGCGTGCAGCAAGCATTGCTTAAGATCATGGAAGGCACTGTTGCAAGTGTGCCGCCACAAGGTGGCCGTAAGCACCCGCAGCAAGAGTTCTTGCAAGTGGATACAACCAACATTCTGTTTATCGTTGGTGGTGCTTTCTCAGGTCTTGAAAAAATCATTAGTGCGCGCGGCGAGGGGACTTCCATCGGCTTTGGTGCTGAAGTGAAAGACCCAACTGACCGTCAACTTGGCGAGATTTTCGCTGAGGTTGAGCCAGAGGATTTGACCAAATTTGGTTTGATCCCAGAGTTTATTGGCCGTTTGCCTGTTATCGCGACGCTTGAAAACTTGGACGAAGATGCACTTGTGCAAATTCTGACCAAGCCGAAAAACGCGCTCGTGCGTCAGTATCAACGCCTGTTCGCGATGGAAGAAGTTGAATTGACCTTCCAAGACGAAGCGCTAAATGAGATTGCCCGGCATGCGATTAAGCGCAAAACCGGTGCCCGTGGTCTACGTTCGATCATGGAAGGCATTCTGCTCGACACAATGTACGATCTTCCTTCGCTTGAGGGCGTTGAAGAGGTGGTCATTAGTGCTGATGTGGTAAATGACAAGGATGCTCGCCCGCTCTACATTTACGCGGACCGCAAAGAAGAAGCGGACGCAGGCGCAGGCGCGTAAATAAAGTTTGCTAATTAGCCCGACGCGTACTTGTCGGGCTGGCAAAACTTCCTATCTAGTAGTTTCAATAGAGTCTTCGTTGACCCCATTGGGTTGATGACCGTGGCGTATGTTTTTGCGCCGAGTAACGGTTGTGTCGTTGCCGCTTAACTTGGGACTACACAGCCGGTTGATGAAAGGATCATCTATGTCCGATAAGGATAAAACTGACACTTCAATCGAACCCGGCGAAGGCCGTGTTTACCCTGTTCTGCCGTTGCGCGACATCGTTGCGTTTCCTGGCATGATTGTGCCCTTGTTCGTTGGCCGAGAGAAGTCCGTCAAAGCGCTTGAAGAAGTGATGCGCGAGGATAAGAACATCCTTGTTGTGACCCAAAAAAGCGCTCAAGAGGATGACCCGACTACAGATGATGTTTTTGATGTCGGCACAATTGCTTCTGTTTTGCAGTTGTTGAAATTGCCAGATGGCACCGTCAAAGTGCTGATTGAAGGCATCTCCCGCGCAAAGATTTCTAACTTTTTGCGCGCTGACGAGTATTTTGAAGCCGAAGCCATTCCTTTTGACGTTGAAGCGTATGACGAAATTGAAGCTGAGGCGCTCGCGCGTTCAGCAGTCAATGAGTTTGAAAACTACGTCAAACTGAACAAGAAGATTTCGCCTGAAGTGGTGGGCGCGGTTTCTCAGATTGACGACCATTCTAAACTAGCTGACACGATTGCGTCTCACTTGGCAGTGAAAAACCAAGAGAAACAAGAAATCTTGGCCATTAATTCAGTTACCGGACGTTTGCACCGAGTGCTTGAATTGATGGAAGGCGAAATTGGCGTTCTGCAAGTTGAACGTCGTATCCGCACGCGTGTTAAGCGCCAGATGGAAAAAACCCAACGCGAGTATTATCTGAACGAACAGATGAAAGCGATCCAAAAGGAATTGGGTGATTCTGAGGACGGTACCGACGAGTTGACGGAGCTCGAAGAGCGGATCAACAAAACGAAGCTTTCAAAAGAAGCTAAGGAAAAGGCAACCGCTGAGTTTAAGAAACTCAAACAGATGAGCCCAATGTCGGCTGAAGCAACTGTGGTGCGGAATTATCTTGATTGGATGCTTGGATTGCCTTGGGGCAAGAAGTCAAAAATCAAGAAAGACCTCGCGTTTGCACAAGATGTTTTGGATACCGAGCACTATGGACTTGAGAAAGTCAAAGAGCGGATTGTTGAGTATCTTGCCGTGCAAGCACGCACTGGGAAACTAAAAGGGCCGATTCTATGTCTTGTTGGCCCTCCAGGTGTAGGTAAAACGTCGCTAGGTAAGTCGATTGCCAAAGCAACCGGTCGTGAGTTTGCACGTATGTCACTTGGTGGCGTACGCGACGAGGCAGAGATTCGCGGACACCGACGCACCTATATTGGCTCGATGCCGGGTAAAGTGATCCAGTCGATGAAAAAAGCGGGCAAAGCGAATCCTTTGTTCCTGCTCGATGAAATCGACAAAATGGGTCAAGATTTCCGTGGTGACCCTTCTTCTGCATTGTTGGAAGTGTTGGATCCAGAGCAAAACAACACATTTGCCGATCACTATCTCGAAGTTGACTATGATTTGTCTGACGTGATGTTTGTCACAACGGCAAACACGCTCAATATTCCTGGTCCTTTGATGGATCGGATGGAGATCATTCGCCTTTCTGGCTACACAGAAGAAGAAAAAGCTGAAATCGCTCGACGTCACCTGATTCCCGAAACCATGAAAGAACATGGATTGAAGGCAGATGAGGCCGTTTTGTCTGATGAATCACTTACATTCCTGATTCAGCGCTATACGCGTGAAGCAGGTGTGCGGAATTTGAAGCGCGAGTTGGCGAATCTGTTCCGTAAAGTGGTCAAAGAATTGACCTTGGACAAAAAGCTCAAATCCGTGACGCTTGATTTGGCCAAAGTGGAAGAATATCTAGGTCCACCACGGCACCGTCACGGTGAAATCGATGATGAACCACAAGTTGGGGTCGTTAATGGTTTGGCTTGGACCTCAGTTGGTGGGGAACTTCTCACCATTGAAGGTGTGACCACTTACGGTAAGGGCAAGCGAACTGTCACTGGCAACCTTAAGGACGTGATGAAAGAATCAATCTCGGCTGCCGCCACATATGTGCGGTCACGGGCTATTGATTTTGGCATTGAACCACCGTTGTTTGATGCGCGTGACATTCACGTACACGTGCCTGAAGGTGCAACGCCAAAAGACGGACCGTCTGCGGGTGTCGGCATGGCAACGGCGATTGTGTCAGTGATGACCGGTATTCCTGTGCGCAATGACGTGGCTATGACAGGAGAAATCACCCTGCGTGGCCGTGTGCTGCCGATTGGTGGTTTGAAAGAGAAGCTTTTGGCCGCACTTCGGGGGGGAATCAAAAAAGTATTGATTCCCGAAGAAAACGTACGCGATTTGGTCGATGTACCTGACATTGTGAAAGAGGGGCTTGAGATTGTGCCTGTTTCGAAAATGGAAGATGTGATTGCCCATGCATTGGTGGAAGCACCAAAAGCAATCGAATGGGACTTTGAGGCTTATGCTGAAAGCCTACGTCAGCAACGTGATTCTGCGCCGAATCTGACTGCCCATTAACTTTTACGCTAAGTAAAATGCATATTTGAGGGCCGGGACATTGTTTCCGGCCCTTTTTTTGGGCGAAAAACGCCTGAAAGCACCGGATTTCCTTGCTTTAGTCTTAGAATCGAAGAAATGTAACTCGCGCATACTCAGGCAAATAGCCATGGGTTTAGATATGAGGATAGTTAAATGAACAAAAATGATCTGATTGCTGTTGCTGCAGAAAAAGCAGGCATCACCAAAGCTGACGCCGCTTCAGCCGTTGACGCAGTATTCGATGCAATCGAAGGCACATTGAAAGATGGTAGCGAAGTTCGCTTGGTTGGCTTCGGTACTTTCTCTGTATCACACCGTAAAGCAACAAAAGGCCGCAACCCTGCAACTGGCGCAGAAATTGATATTGCTGCGACGAACGTGCCTAAATTTAAGCCTGGCAAGCAGCTCAAAGAAGCTGTGAACGGCAAGTAACAAAAAAAATTGCATTTTTTTGAAGGTCTCGATGAAAATCGGGACCTTTTTTGTTGACGTAGCGTTTGATACGAATTAAACGATGCACACCTCATTAAGAGGGCGATTAGCTCAGTTGGTAGAGCGCTTCGTTTACACCGAAGATGTCGGGAGTTCGAGTCTCTCATCGCCCACCATTCTCTCTTAAAATCTCACAACTCAGAATTCTCAATAATCGCTTAGTCGATTGTTTTGATTTGTCTTTTCTGCGTCTTGTCGCCAAAAGTCAGGCGGAGTGGGGGCTTTTTGATGTTCTTTGCATGGATTGTAAAAAAAGCATCATAAAGTGTAATTTATGTGCTTGACTTGAGCCTAGATCACTCTTAAACAACGCACATCTTCAGCGGATCTCAACGATACGCGAAACGTTGGGGGTGTAGCTCAGTTGGTTAGAGCGCTGGCCTGTCACGCCAGAGGTCGCGGGTTCGAGTCCCGTCACTCCCGCCATTTTCTTTCATGGCATTGTGAACTCTTTGGCCTCGAACTTCGTGTTCTTGGCAAACCTGTTGTTGACCGCATTCCTTACCAGTATTGAACAAATTGCATCATGGCGCGATTGCCCCATTGTTGCCACAGCTCTATCGCGAAATTGCCTGCTTGTTAGTAGATACTTAACCAACTGATGAGTTTAGCGCGCGATTTGACGATTGTGATGCCACTAAACATTGATTCAAATGGTATGCTTCCTACATCGGTTTTTTAACTTTGAGCATGGTTATCCACGGAGGCCAAAATGACTATATTGAAGAAAATTTCTATTGCCGCTCTTGCGGGTGTTGCAATGAGTGCAGCTGCTTTTGCAGCAGATCCTGTGACGAACTACGCAAGTGACCCTTCGGCTGCATACGCAACATCTGGTTTTAACTGGGATGGCTTTTATGTGGGCCTAAACACGGGCTACGTGAACACTGGTACGGCTGAATGGGCTGTTGGTGGTGTAACGGGTCTGAATATCCAAGATGGCGCGCTTGTTTATGGTGCAGAACTTGAAGTGAATGCCTTGGTGGCCAGTGGCGCATTTACTGGCGCGATGTCTCAAGCGAGTGCACGTGCTGGTTATTTGGTGAGCGACGATATGCTTGTTTATGGCGTTGGCGGCGGTGGCTTTGACAAAGGGGCGGGAATTGGCCTTGTTGGCGCAGGAATGGAATTTGCTTTGACCCAAGAGGTAACTCTTGGTGCGGAGTACAATTACCTGTTTAATTCTGGCGGCGGTTTGGGCCACGAAATTGACGGCAAGGTTCGCTGGTACTTCAACTAGCACGACCAAACTGAATTAGAATATTGGCCGTTGCATTTGTTTGCAGCGGCCATTTTGTTTGTAGGGAGCTTGAGATCGATAAAGTGTTACTCATCTCGGAGCAGCAAAACCACGCCCGCGGGATCGGATGTCCAGCGTCCATTATTGTCTTCTAGTTCTTCTAACTCATCTCGCGAGGGGCCTCCGAGTGCCAATAGCGCTTCGTCAGGTGAGGGGGTGAACAGTTCAAGCCAGATATCTGTTTGGCTTTGCTTCTCGACGCGATCGATCCACAAAGTCATCGCGCCAAATTCAAAGGCAATACTATTTGGGGTCTTGTGAGTTTGTCTTAGTCCGACTTTGTCGCGGTAAAACGAAACAGTTTCCGCCCATTTGAATGACGGCACTTTCATCGCAATGTTTTTGCCTGGTTCTATTTTTGGTTTGTCCATGTTTGCCCACCTCATTGTTTGCCGATCAATTGGTAAAGCAATGTTTGTTTGTAGGGAAGAACTGGAAAGACGTGAGAGCACCTGCCCATAATAAGGGTGGAAGCTATGCACAAAGCCATGTTCGAATTGAGTTGGTGCTATCAATTTGTGCGAATCAAGTGTTGGCGAGTGGCGTAATTTGGGTGGCTTTTAATATGAGTATTATATTCATATTTATTTGAAATGATTGATTTTTCTCAAGCATGTGGGAATCAGGCTAGAAAGATCGCGTGGGACAATAATTCCTCTTGAATCGTGCAAACCGCTACGTTAAGCCGTAGCAACGATGAATTGGGCCGAAATGTGACTTTGGTTCATGCATTTTAATTCCTAGGCTGGATTACCCAGTCAACACTAAAGGCAAGGCAATTATGAACGAATTGCTCCTCAATTATCTGCCTGTAATTATCTTTATCGGGCTATCTGCCGTTATCGGCCTCGCGCTTTTGGTAGCGCCTTTCCTTATCGCTGTAAAAAATCCAGACCCTGAAAAAGTATCTGCCTACGAATGTGGTTTTGATCCTTTTGATGATGCGCGCATGAAATTCGATGTGCGGTTCTATCTGGTTGCGATTCTTTTCATCATCTTCGATCTCGAAGTTGCTTTTCTCTTTCCGTGGGCTGTTGCCTTCAAAGGGGTGGGCTGGTTCGGCTTCTGGGCAATGATGATTTTCTTAGGCGTTTTGACCATCGGCTTTGTTTATGAATGGCGTAAAGGGGCTCTGGAATGGGATTGAGTAACGATTCAACTTTGGTTGCGCCGCAACCAAAGGGCATTATCGATCCAAAGACGGGTAAGCCGCTTGGATCAAATGATCCGTTTTTCCTCGATATCAACGATCAATTGGCCGACAAAGGCTTTTTGGTTACCACGACCGACGACCTGATCAACTGGGCGCGGACGGGTTCATTGATGTGGATGACGTTTGGTTTGGCGTGTTGCGCTGTCGAAATGATCCAAATGTCTATGCCCCGTTATGACGTTGAGCGTTTCGGCACTGCGCCTCGTGGTTCGCCTCGCCAGTCTGATGTGATGATTGTTGCTGGCACTTTGACCAACAAAATGGCTCCGGCGTTGCGCAAAGTCTACGATCAAATGCCAGAGCCGCGCTATGTGATCTCTATGGGGTCATGTGCAAACGGCGGTGGTTATTACCATTATTCTTATTCTGTGGTGCGCGGTTGTGACCGGGTTGTGCCAGTGGACATTTACGTTCCTGGTTGCCCACCAACTGCTGAGGCGCTTTTGTATGGCATCTTGATGCTGCAAAAGAAGCTTCGCCGTACCGGCACAATTGAGCGATAGGGCGTGACAATGGATACAACGCTTAGCGAACTTGGCGAGTATATTGCAGCGAAGTTGGGGGATGCCATCCTTTCAACGGATATGAGCTTTGACGAGCTTACGCTGAATATCGAGCGCTCCTCTATTGTTGCGGTGATGCGCTTTCTAAAAGAAGATAGCCAATGCCAATTCTTCAGTTTTATCGATGCATGTGGTGTGGACTATCCAGCCCGCCCAGAGCGTTTTGATGTGGTTTATCATTTGCTCAGCCCTACACGGAATGTGCGCATTCGCGTGAAGCTGACCACAGATGAGAAAACACCCGTTGATTCCATTTGTGAAGTTTTTCCTGGTGCGGATTGGTTCGAGCGCGAAGCCTATGACATGTACGGCATTTTGTTCGTGGGTCACCCAGACCTTCGTCGCTTGCTGACAGACTATGGTTTTGAAGGTTATCCGTTGCGCAAAGACTTCCCGGTGACCGGGTTTGTTGAAGTTCGCTACAATGAAGAGTTGAAGCGGGTCGTTTATGAGCCTGTGAAACTAGCGCAAGAATTCAGAAATTTTGATTATCTCTCACCTTGGGAAGGCACTGATTATGTGCTGCCCGGTGACGAAAAAGCGCAGAGCTGAGGTTTATCATGGCAGAAGCTCAGGTAAGAAATTTTAACATCAACTTCGGCCCGCAGCACCCTGCGGCGCACGGCGTGTTGCGTTTGGTTCTGGAACTGGACGGCGAAGTTGTTGAACGGTGTGATCCGCACGTTGGATTGTTGCACCGTGGTACGGAAAAGCTGATAGAGCAAAAGACCTATTTGCAAGCCGTTCCATACTTTGACCGCCTAGATTATGTGGCGCCGATGAACCAAGAGCATGCCTTTGCTCTGGCTGTCGAAAAGCTATTGGGCATTGAAGTGCCGCGGCGTGGTCAATTGATCCGCGTGCTCTATTCAGAAATTGGGCGCATTCTCAATCACTTGTTGAATATCACGACACAGGCTTTGGACGTTGGTGCGTTGACACCGCCGCTTTGGGGCTTTGAAGAGCGTGAAAAGCTGATGATTTTTTATGAACGTGCATGTGGTGCGCGTTTGCACGCGGCCTATGTGCGTCCTGGTGGGGTTCATCAAGACCTTCCGCCTGAGTTGCTCAATGACATTGAAGCATGGTGTGATCCATTCCTTGATGTTTGTGATGACATTGAAGGTCTTTTGACCGACAACCGGATTTTCAAGCAGCGTAACGTTGATATTTGCAACGTGGCGCTTGATGATGCTTGGGAGTGGGGTTTTTCAGGCGTGATGGTTCGTGGCTCCGGTGCACGATGGGATTTGCGCAAGTCGCAGCCTTATGAGTGCTATGAAGAGATGGAATTTGACATTCCAGTGGGCAAAAACGGCGATTGTTATGACCGTTACCTGTGCCGCATGGAAGAGATGAAGCAGTCTGTTCGTATCATGCGTCAGTGCATTGAAAAGCTACGTGCGCCTGAAGGGCAGGGACCTGTTTCATCCACCGACGGTAAAATTGTTCCGCCAAAACGGAATGAAATGAAACAGTCGATGGAAGCACTTATTCACCACTTTAAACTCTATACCGAAGGCTACAAAGTTCCAGCTGGCGAAGTTTACGCCTCTGTTGAAGCGCCAAAAGGTGAGTTTGGTGTGTATCTCGTATCAGATGGGTCAAATAAGCCGTATCGTTGCAAAATTCGCGCCCCAGGTTTCGCGCATATGTCAGCGATGGATTTCATTAGTAAGGGCCATATGCTCGCCGACGTGTCAGCGATTATTGGTACCCTTGATATCGTATTTGGTGAGGTGGACAGGTAATGTCAGTACGTCGTCTCGCAGAGGATCAAGTGCAGCCTGAAGGTTTTGCGTTCAACGCAGAAAATTTGAAGTGGGCTAAACAAACGATCGCTAAATATCCTGAAGGCCGACAACAGTCGGCTGTCATCCCGTTGTTGATGCGGGCGCAAGATCAAGATGGTTGGGTAACCAAACGTTGTATCGAGCATGTGGCAGATATGCTTGAAATGCCCTACATCCGGGTATTAGAAGTTGCGACTTTTTACACGCAGTTCCAGCTGAAGCCAGTTGGTACGAAAGCCCATATTCAAGTGTGTGGCACCACACCGTGCATGTTGCGTGGCTCTGAGGATTTGATCAAGGTTTGTAAATCCAAGATCAACGATAAGCCGTTTGAAACCAACGCCTCGGGCACTTTGTCTTGGGAAGAGGTTGAGTGTCTTGGTGCATGTGTGAATGCGCCCATGATGATGGTCTTTAAAGATACATATGAAGACCTGACCCCTGAGCGGTTAGAAGAGATTATTAACGAGTTTGAAGCTGGCAAAGACGTAAAAGTTGGCCCCCAGATTGACCGTCAGTTTTCCGCTCCTGAAGGTGGCATGGTCACTTTGACGGAAGTTCCTACGCGCAAAGAAACAAAGGTTGCTAAAGCTCCTGCCAAGAGAGCACCAGCCAAGGCTGCGGCATCAAAGCCAAAGGCGACCAAAGCTGCAAAAGCTGAAGCGCCTAAGGTGGCAGTGAAAAAACCTGTAGCGAAAGCTGCAGTAAAGCCCGCGGATGCAAATGCGCCTTTGTTTGATGCACCAGCTGGTGACAAGGATGATCTGAAGTTGATTTCTGGTGTTGGCCCTGTGCTTGAGCGCAAGTTGAACGAATTGGGCATCACCCAATTCGCGCAAGTGGCCAAACTCACCAAGAAACAAATCACAGAAGTCGATGATCGGTTGAGCTTTAAAGGCCGGATCGAGCGCGATGATTGGAAAGCACAAGCCAAGGCCTTGGCCAAAGGTGGTGCCGAAGAATATCGCAAAGTCTTTGGTAAGGATCCACGCTGATGGCACAAAAGATTTTGGGCGTTGAAATGAGTGGCAAAAACATTGTGATCGCGATTGCGTTCATGGTTGCCACTTATCTTGCCATTCGGGTCGTAGGCATGTTTGCACTTGTTCTAACCTCAGGCTTTTTGGGGTTTGTGGTGAGTGCTGTTGTCGGTTTCTTGCTGTTCGCAGCTTACATGCGGGGGCGCTAAGATATGTTGTCAGATCAAGACCGTATTTTCACAAACCTTTACAATCAGGGCGATTGGGGCCTTAAGGGCGCGCTTAGCCGTGGTTCTTGGTCGCAAACCAAATCGTTTATCGATAGGGGTCGCGATTGGATCACAGACGAGGTGAAATCCTCGGGCCTACGTGGCCGTGGTGGCGCGGGTTTTCCAACAGGTTTGAAATGGTCATTTATGCCAAAGGTGAGCGACGGTCGTCCTCACTATTTGGTGGTGAATGCTGATGAATCAGAGCCAGGCACCTGTAAAGACCGCGAAATCATGCGCCATGATCCGCATCATCTTGTTGAAGGGTGTTTGTTGGCTGGCCGCGCAATGGACGCGCATCACGCATACATTTATGTGCGTGGCGAGTTTGTTCGCGAGCGCGAAGCGCTGCAAGCAGCTGTTGATCAAGCCTATGACGCGAACCTTATCGGTAAGAACAATGTGCACGGATGGGACTTTGATATCATCGTCCATCACGGTGCCGGTGCTTACATTTGTGGTGAAGAAACAGCGCTGCTTGAAAGCCTTGAAGGCAAAAAGGGTCAACCACGGTTGAAACCACCGTTTCCTGCGGGCATGGGCCTTTATGGTTGCCCAACGACCGTGAACAACGTTGAATCAATTGCTGTTGTGCCAGAAATTCTGCGACGCGGTGGTTCTTGGTTTGCCGGTTTGGGCCGGGAAAACAACACAGGTTCAAAACTGTTCTGCGTTTCTGGCCATGTGAATACGCCGGCCACATTTGAAGAAGAAATGGGCATTCCATTTGGTGAGTTGATCGACAAGCATTGCGGTGGCATTCGCGGTGGTTGGGACAATCTGCTGGCTGTTATCCCCGGTGGTTCTTCGGTTCCATGTGTGCCAGGCGACAAGATGCGCGATGCCATTATGGATTTTGACGGGCTGCGTGACGTTGGTTCTTCGCTCGGTACAGCTGCGGTTATTGTTATGGACAAGTCCACCGACATTATTGCGGCGATTGCACGCCTTTCAGCATTCTACAAGCATGAAAGCTGCGGGCAGTGCACTCCTTGTCGTGAGGGTACTGGCTGGATGAACCGAGTGATGGAACGCATGGTGCGCGGGGAAGCGCAAAAGCGTGAAATCGACATGCTGTTTGAAGTCACTAAGCAGGTCGAAGGCCACACAATCTGTGCGCTTGGCGATGCGGCCGCGTGGCCGATCCAAGGTCTCATTAAGAACTTCCGCCCTGTAATTGAAGAGCGGATCGATCAATACACCCACAATGCCAAAGCGGATGGGGCTGTTCCATCCATCGCAGCGGAATAGGGCGGCAAGTATGGCCAATATTAAAGTAGACGGACAGGAAATCGAAGTCCCCGACCACTACACGCTAATGCAGGCGTGTGAGGAAGCGGGCGCTGAGGTTCCTCGTTTTTGTTATCACGAGCGGCTTTCTGTGGCAGGTAACTGTCGCATGTGCCTTGTTGAAGTGAAGGGCGGGCCGCCAAAGCCTGCCGCATCTTGTGCGATGAGTGTGCGCGATTTGCGCCCCGGGCCAAATGGCGAAGCACCTGAAGTCTTCACCAATACGCCAATGGTCAAAAAAGCGCGTGAAGGGGTGATGGAATTCCTTCTGATCAATCACCCGCTCGATTGTCCAATTTGTGACCAAGCTGGCGAGTGTGATCTGCAAGACCAGGCCATGGCTTATGGCGTGGACAACTCGCGCTACCAAGAAAATAAGCGCGCCGTGGAAGACAAATATATCGGGCCGTTGGTGAAAACCATCATGACCCGTTGCATTCACTGTACACGTTGTGTGCGCTTTACAACCGAAGTGGCGGGCATTTCTGAACTTGGTCTTATTGGCCGCGGTGAAGATGCGGAAATTACCACTTATCTTGAAAGCGCGATGACCTCTGAGTTGCAAGGCAATGTGATTGACCTTTGCCCAGTTGGCGCTTTGACCTCAAAACCATACGAATTTACAGCGCGTCCTTGGGAATTGAATAAAACCGAAAGCATCGACGTGATGGATGCAGTTGGTTCAAACATCCGTGTTGATAGCCGTGGTCGTGAAGTGATGCGGATTATGCCGCGGATCAACGAAGCAGTAAACGAAGAGTGGATTTCCGATAAATCTCGTTTCATTTGGGATGGTCTGAAATCACAGCGTTTAGACAAGCCGTACGTCAAGAAAGGTCGCAAGCTGCAAGCTGCGAGCTGGAACGATGCGTTTGCAGCAATTGCTCGTGCTGTCAAAAAATCCTCTGCCGATAAGATTGCAGCTATCGCTGGCGATCTCGCAGCCGTTGAGGAAATGTTCGCGCTTAAAGGCGTTATGAGCCAATTGGGTGCTCCAAGTCTTGATTGCCGTCCTGCAGGTTCTGTGCTCAATCCTTCAAATGGTCGCGCAAGTTATATCTTCAACCCCGGCATTGCTGGCATTGAAGATGCAGACGCGATTTTGATCGTCGGGTCGAACACGCGTAAAGAAGCAGCGATTTTGAACGCGCGGATCCGCAAAGCTTGGCGCGCCACAGGCATGCCGATCGGTGTGATTGGCGAGCAAGCAGATCTCAAGTTTGACTATGAGTATCTAGGTGCTGGCACAGAAAGCCTTGCAGCTGTAGCTGCTGGTGATGTGAAGTTTGCAAAAACGCTAGCAAAAGCAAAACGTCCGTTGATTATTGTGGGCGAGGGGGCTTTGACCGGACCTGCTGCAAAAGATGTTTTGGGCTTGGCCTCAACCATTGCCAAAGATAGCGGCGCATTGAGTGCGGACTGGAATGGCTTTGCTGTTTTGCACAATGCTGCAGCGCGGGTTGGCGGCTTGGACGTTGGATTTGTACCAGCCAAGGGCGGTCTTGACCGTGCGGGCATGGACAAAGCGGCGGCAAAAGGCGAATTGGACATTGTGTTCTTGCTCGGTGCCGACAATATTGACGCTGAAGCCTATAAAGACGCTTTTGTTGTCTATATCGGTTCACACGGTGATGTTGGCGCACATGCAGCTGACGTGATTTTGCCGGGTGTGACATATACCGAGAAAAACGCAACTTACGTCAACACCGCTGGCTTGGTGCAACGTGCATCGCGCGCGGTGTTTGGTCCTGGTGAAGCTAAAGAAGACTGGGCGATCCTTCGGGCATTGTCTGCTCATCTTGGCGCGCCACTACCTTACGACAATTTGCATCAATTGCGTTCTGCGTTGATTGCGCAATATCCTCATTTTGCGGACATTGATGCACCAGCTCAAGAAGACAGCAAAGCAATTGAGAAACTGGCGAAAGTGGCTGCCAAAATCAAATCTGCAGCGCTTAACACCCCAATCAATGATTTTTACCTCACCAACCCAATTGCGCGGGCCTCAGCTGTTATGGCCGAGTGTTCGCAATTGGCAGCTGGTGGCATAAACGAGGCGGCGGAGTAAGATTATGTGGGACTGGATACTCCTAGCATTGGATTATTTGCTCGGCGTGCCGATGTTTGGTTGGGGCACAATGGTCGGCTTTGTTTACAAAGCTTTGTTGTTGCTTGTCGTGCTGTTGATTTTCGTTGCTTACTTCTTGTTGGCTGACCGAAAAATTTGGGCAGCAGTTCAAATTCGGCGCGGACCCAACGTGGTTGGCGCATTTGGTTTGCTGCAAAGCTTTGCCGATTTGCTCAAATTTGTGTTCAAAGAGCCGGTAATCCCCGCTGGTGCAGACAAAGTGCTATTTTTGATGGCACCTTTGATCACTGTGCTGGTGGCTTTGGCTGCATGGGTGGTTATTCCGCTTGATGAAGGTTGGGCATTGGCCGACTTAAACGTTGGTGTGCTTTACGTGTTGGCGATTTCGTCGCTTGGCGTTTATGGCGTGATTTTGGGTGGTTGGGCATCAAACTCCAAATACCCGTTCTTGGGCGCTCTTCGGTCTGCGGCGCAAATGGTTTCTTACGAAGTCTCGCTAGGCTTTGTGATCATCACCGTTCTATTGTGCGTTGGCTCATTGAACCTAACCGACATTGTGGTGGCACAACGCGATATGGGCTTGGCACATATGCTGGGCATACCCTGGGCATCGTTCCTGAATTGGTTCTGGATCCCATTGTTCCCAATGTTTGTGATCTTCTTCATCTCGGCATTGGCCGAAACAAACCGTCCTCCATTTGATTTGCCAGAGGCTGAATCTGAACTGGTTGCTGGTTTCATGGTTGAATATGGCTCCACCCCTTACATGATGTTCATGTTGGGTGAATATGTGGCCATCGTTCTGATGTGCGCAATGACGACGATCCTGTTCATGGGTGGCTGGTTGCCCCCACTGGACGTTGCCCCATTCACGTGGGTTCCGGGTCTTGTGTGGTTCATCATCAAGACTTGCATGGTGTTCTTCATGTTTGCGATGGTGAAAGCCATCGTGCCGCGTTATCGCCATGACCAATTGATGCGTTTGGGCTGGAAAGTATTCCTGCCAATATCCATCGTAATGATTTTTGCCGTTGCATTTGTCCTTCAGCTTACGGGCTGGGGTTGGCATGGCGGCGTGGCATAAGGGGAAACAATAATGCGAGCCATACAGTTTCTCAATTCGCTATTGCTCAAAGAGTTCGTTTCGACGTTCTTTTTGGCGATGCGCTATTTCTTTAAACCAAAACCAACGATCAACTATCCGTTTGAAAAAGGATATGTGAGCCCACGTTTTCGGGGTGAGCACGCGCTGCGGCGTTATCCGAACGGGGAAGAGCGTTGCATCGCTTGTAAACTTTGCGAAGCGATTTGCCCGGCACAAGCGATCACCATTGAAGCCGGTCCGCGCCAGAATGACGGCACCCGTCGTACCGTGCGTTATGACTTGGACATGGTGAAATGTATCTATTGTGGCTTTTGCCAAGAGGCATGTCCGGTGGATGCGATCGTTGAGGGGCCAAACTTTGAGTTTGCGACGGAAACACGCGAGGAGCTTTATTTCGATAAAGATAAGCTTTTGGCGAACGGCGACCGTTGGGAACGCGAAATTGCGGCAAATCTTGATGCTGACGCGGCATATAGGTAGGGAAAACAAATGACACTAGAAATTGCTTTTTTCTATCTGTTTGCTGCAACAGCGATCGTGAGCGCGGTGATGGTGATTTCATCGCGTAATCCAGTTCATTCGGTGATGTTCTTGATCTTGGCGTTTGTGAACGGGGCAGGGATCTTCATGTTGGCTGGCGCTGAGTTTTTAGCGCTGCTGCTGATCGTTGTTTATGTGGGCGCTGTTATGGTGCTGTTCTTGTTCGTGGTGATGATGCTCGATGTAGACTTCGCGCAATTGCGGCAGGGCTTTTTGCAATATGCACCCATCGGGGCAATGGTGGGCGGCATTTTGTTGGTCGAATTGATCATGGTCGCTGGGTCGTTTTTGATCACGCCCGAGGTGGCTGGTTCAAGCGTGTTGCCGTTGGTTGAAGGTGTCTCAAACACCGAGGCGCTCGGGTTGGTGCTTTACACTAGATATGTCTATCTGTTTGAAGCAGCTGGTTTGATTTTGTTGGTGGCGATGATTGGGGCAATCGTTTTGACATTGCGCCATAAACCACACGCAAAACGCCAAGACATTGCGGCACAAGTTGGCCGCAAACGTGAAGATGCAGTGGAAGTTGTATCTGTTGAAAGTGGCAAAGGGATTTAATCAGGGGCTCAAATGATACCAGTTATTCCACTAGGTCATTTTTTGACCGTCGCAGCCGTACTGTTCACTCTTGGGGTGTTTGGCATTTTCCTTAATCGGAAAAACGTCATCATTATCCTGATGTCAGTTGAATTGATCCTTTTGGCCGTTAACATCAATTTCATTGGGTTTAGCGCGCACTTGCAAGATTTGGCGGGGCAAGTATTTGCCTTGTTGATTCTGACAGTGGCAGCTGCTGAAGCCGCGATTGGTTTGGCGATCCTTGTGGTCTTCTTCCGTAATAAAGGTTCCATCGCTGTTGACGATGTGAACGTGATGAAGGGCTAAGGGCATGAACCAAACTCTCCTTCAATTGATCGTCTTCCTGCCGTTGCTCGGCGCGTTGATTGCTGGCCTTCTAGGCCGCTCAATTGGGCACCGCTCCTCAGAAATTGTGACGTCAAGCCTTTTGGTTTTGTCTGCGCTTTTCTCTTGGATTGTGTTTTTGCAATGGACCATGGGCGGCGGTGACGCTGGTCACGGGGCTGAAGCAGGGCACGGTGGTGAACACGCATTTGTTGCAGCTGAATCGGTCAAAGTTGAATTGTTCCGCTGGATTTCGACCGCAGGTCTTGATCTGCATTGGATGATCCGCGTTGACACATTGACGGCGGTGATGCTGGTGGTTGTGACGACTGTTTCCAGCTTGGTGCATATTTACTCGATTGGCTACATGCACGAAGATCCGCATCGTTCGCGTTTCTTTGCTTACCTATCGCTGTTTACATTTGCGATGTTGATGCTGGTGA
The DNA here is from genome assembly GCF_027213965.1 of Maritalea porphyrae. Classification (GTDB taxonomy): domain Bacteria; phylum Pseudomonadota; class Alphaproteobacteria; order Rhizobiales; family Devosiaceae; genus Maritalea; species Maritalea porphyrae_A. Next base: position 575,215 of record NZ_JAPWGX010000003.1, read on the forward strand.
CAGCAAACAACTTCCTGCAAATGTTCTTCGGCTGGGAAGGTGTGGGCGTTGCTTCATACTTGCTGATTGGTTTCTGGTACAAAAAGCCAAGTGCAAACGCAGCGGCGATGAAAGCTTTTATCGTCAACCGGGTGGGTGACTTTGGTTTTGCTTTGGGTATCTTTGCAGCCTTTTTGATGCTCGGATCACTCGATTTTGACACCGCGTTTAGCCATGTGGCTGGTATGGAAGGCAAAACCATTTCGTTCCTTTGGGCGAATTGGGACGCGATGACCGTGATTTGTTTGCTCTTGTTCTTAGGGGCGATGGGTAAGTCAGCGCAGTTCTTGCTCCACACGTGGTTGCCTGATGCGATGGAGGGGCCGACACCTGTTTCGGCCTTGATCCACGCTGCAACCATGGTGACAGCTGGTGTATTTATGGTGGCGCGTTTGTCCCCCATGTTTGAAGCATCAGAAACAGCAATGACAGTTGTTGTTTATGTCGGTGCGATCACCGCGTTCTTTGCGGCAACTGTTGGTTTGGTTCAAAACGACATTAAGCGTGTTATTGCCTATTCAACCTGTTCACAACTTGGGTACATGTTTGTGGCCTTGGGGTTGGGCGCTTATTCAGCTGGCATTTTCCACTTGTTTACGCACGCGTTTTTCAAAGCTCTATTGTTCTTAGGTGCTGGTTCGGTGATCCATGCTATGCATCACGAGCAAGACATGCGCAAAATGGGTGGCATTAAAGACAAAGTGCCGTTGACCTATTGGATGATGATGATTGGTACTTTGGCGCTTACCGGTGTTGGTTTGCCTCTAAATCTTCTGTTTGACGCTTTGCCAAATCTTGGATTTGCAGGTTTCTACTCAAAAGACAGCATCATTGAAGCGGCATATGGCGCACACACTGCGGCCGGCGGGTTTGCCTTCTGGGCACTTGTTGTTGCTGCACTGTTCACAAGCTTTTATTCTTGGCGCTTGGTGCACCTTACGTTCCACGGTGAAACCCGTGCGTCTAAAGAAACGTTTGACCATGCGCATGAAAGCCCAATGGTAATGTTGGTGCCATTGTTTGTGCTTGCTGCTGGCGCGGTGTTTGCTGGCTACATTTGGTACGATAGCTTCTTTGGCCATGCTGAGCATGTCGAGCACTTCTTCAAAGGTGCGGTGGTTGTTGATGCACAATTGATTGACGATGCGCACCACGTGCCGGTTTGGGTTAAGCTTTCAGCGACCTTTGCAATGATCATCGGTTTCTTGGCGGCATGGTATTTCTACATCGTGAAGCCGGACGTACCAAAGACATTGGCGAAAGAGCATTCTGGTCTTTATGCCTTCTTGCTCAACAAATGGTACTTCGACGAATTGTACGACTTCTTGTTTGTTCGACCAGCCAAATGGATCGGCACTGCGCTTTGGCGCGGGTTCGATGATTGGCTGATTGACGGCATGATTGTTGGTGGTATCGCCCAACGGGTGAGAGACATAACAACTCAAGTCGTGCGTTTGCAGTCTGGCTATCTTTATCACTATGCGTTGGCGATGCTGATCGGTGTTGCGGCGCTAATAACCTGGGCGATTGCTGCAGGGGGCCTCCTAGGATGAATATTATAAACAACAACATCCTCACGATCCTTACGTTCCTGCCGCTGGTTGGCGTATTCTTTGTGTTGATCGTGCCGGGCAGTGATGCCTTGGCGAAAAACAACATGCGCTATATTGCGTTGGCAACAACCACGGTGACCTTTGTTTTCTCATTGGTCATGTGGTCGATGTTTGACGCAACGAACGTTGATTTCCAGTTCGTGCAGAACCACCAATGGATTGGTGATGTCATTGGCTATCGGATGGGCGTTGATGGGATTTCAATCCTGTTTATCGTTCTCACCGCGATGCTTATGCCTTTGTGTGTGCTTGCCAGTTGGGACAGCATTGACAAGCGGGTCAAAGAGTATTTGATCGCGTTTTTGTTACTTGAGTTCTTGATGATCGGCGTGTTTGCAACGCTTGATTTGGCTTTGTTCTACATCTTCTTTGAAGGTGGCCTGATCCCAATGTTCTTGATCATTGGTATTTGGGGCGGCAAAAACCGTATTCAGGCGAGCTACAAGTTCTTCTTCTATACGTTTGCGGGTTCAGTTTTGATGCTGTTGGCCATTATGGCCATGTATTGGCAGGCAGGTACTCTGGACATTCAGCAATTGCTCAAGTTCAAGTTTTCGCCTGAGGCACAATTCTGGTTATGGATTGCCTTCTTTGCATCCTTTGCGGTGAAAATGCCAATGTGGCCATTCCACCGTTGGTTGCCAGAAGCGCACGTGGAAGCGCCAACTGCAGGTTCGGTCATTCTGGCCGCGATCTTGCTGAAAATGGGTGGCTATGGGTTCTTGCGGTTCTCATTGCCCATGTTCCCAGACGCGTCAGCCTATTTTGCCGACTTTGTGTTCGTCTTGTCTGTGGTTGCTATTATTGCCACTTCTCTGGTTGCCTTGGTTCAAGACGACATTAAAAAGCTTATTGCTTACTCGTCTGTTGCCCACATGGGTTATGTGACGATGGGGATATTTGCGGGTAATGCGCTTGGTATTCAGGGTGCGATTTTCCAAATGATTTCACACGGTATCGTTTCGGGCGCATTGTTCCTCAGTGTTGGGGTGATTTACGACCGGATGCACACACGTGAGATTTCCGCTTACGGTGGCCTTGTTGAACGGATGCCAAAATACGCATTTGCCTTCATGATTTTCACAATGGCAAACGTTGGTTTGCCGGGCACAAGTGGATTTGTGGGTGAGTTCTTGGTTCTTGTTGGCGTGTTCCAGGTCAACACTTGGGTCGCATTCGGTGCCACATTCGGTGTGATCTTCTCCGCCTGCTATGCGCTTTGGCTCTATCGTCGGGTGATCTTTGGGGCGCTCGAAAAAGACACATTGAAATCGATTTTGGATATGTCACCGCGTGAAATGGTCATTATTGTGCCATTGATCGTTCTGACCATCTTCTTCGGTTTCTATCCAGCGCCAATTTTGGACGCGACCGCTGCGTCGGTTGAGGCACTGGTTTCACATTATCAAGCAGGCCTCACGCAGGTCGGTGCGCTCGTCGAAGTCGCGCACTAGGAGGAACAAATGGTATCTGATCTAACAAGTTTTGTTGCTCTTGCTCCCGCATATCCTGAGCTGTTGCTCGCGGTCGGGGCGATCATCTTGCTGATGATGGGTGTATTTAGCGACGCCAAATCTGGCAATACCACCATTGTTGGTGTGGCAATCGGTCTATTGGCCGTTACTGCGGTACTGGTTGCATTTCAATCTGAAGATGGTGTGCTGTTCAATGGTGCATTCATTCAAGATGGTTTTGCGCGCTACATGAAAGTATTGGTGCTGATCGGCTCTGCCGCGGCGCTCGTGCTATCTGTTTCCACCGCGTCGGATCACAACCTCAATAAGTTTGAATATCCTGTATTGGTCATTCTTGCTTCGTTGGGCATGTTGATGATGATTTCGGCAAATGATTTGATGTCGCTTTATATCGGCCTTGAGTTGCAGTCTCTGTCGCTTTACGTCATCGCTGCCTTTAAGCGTGATAGTGGTCGCGCCACCGAAGCTGGCCTTAAGTATTTTGTCCTTGGCGCTCTTTCATCTGGTATGCTGCTTTATGGCGCTTCCATGGTTTATGGCTTTACGGGTCAAACACAAATCGACGAAATCGCCAAAGTGATCTCACTTGGTGATCCGTCACTTGGTTTGATTGTTGGCTTGGTGTTCTTGCTTGCTGGTTTGGCATTCAAAATCTCAGCTGTGCCGTTCCACATGTGGACACCAGATGTTTATGAAGGCGTACCGACACCGGTAACCGCATTCTTTGCTTCTGCGCCAAAAGTGGCGGCGATGGCTTTGTTTATTCGCATTGTGTTCGACACATTTGAGCCCATTGCAAAAGACTGGCAGCAAATTGTGATCTTCTTGTCTTTGGCTTCAATGGTTCTGGCTGCCTTTGCGGCGATTGGGCAAAAGAAGTTAAAGCGTTTGATTGCCTACTCTTCTATTGGGCACGTTGGTTTTGCGCTTGTTGGTCTTTCAGCTGGTTCACAAACCGGGGTTGAAGGTGTTGCGATTTATATGGCGATTTATCTTGTCATGACGATTGGATTGTTTGCCTGCATTTTGGCGCTGCGCACGGATCAAGGGTATGTCGAAGATATATCTGATCTTGCAGGTATTGCGCAGACACGTCCATTCGTTGCTGCAGGTATTGCGCTCATCATGTTCTCGCTAATCGGACTGCCGCCACTTGCTGGGTTCTTTGCAAAGTGGGAAGTGTTCCTTGCTGCAATTGAAGCGCAATTGTTTGTGCTTGCAGTTGTTGGTGTATTGGCCAGTGCGGTAAGCGCATTCTATTACTTGCGGGTTATCCGCACCATGTATTTTGACGAACCAAACCATCAGTTCATCAATACGCCAAACGAATTGAACGTTGTCATCGCCTTGTCAGGCTTCTTGATTGTTGCATATGCAGTGGTCGTTGCTGGGCCGCTCAAAGACATTGCAGGTGTTGCTGCGGGCAGCTTGTTCTAGGTGATCAGTTTAGGTGAAAAGGCAGCGCAAAACGGATTTAGGCTGAGCCATGTTGAAAAGATAGATTCAACAAGCGCAGCATTAATGAAGGATGCGCTCGCCGGTGCCACTGGTCCGCAATGGCTGGTGGCAGATGAACAAGAAGACGGCAAAGGTCGTCGAGGGCGCTTTTGGAATTCACCCAAGGGCAATCTTTATGCATCATTGTTGCTCACTGACCCTGCGCCATCTGAAAAGATTGCGCAGTTGTCGTTTGTTATGGCGCTTGCTTTGCGTGATGCCGTTGTGGCGATCAATGAGCCTGGCGTTGGACCAACAGACGATGATATTGAAGTCAAATGGCCGAACGATCTGATTTTGTGTGATAAGAAGTGCGCGGGATTGCTGCTAGAAGGTGGCGTGAAGGGCCAGTCGCGTTTTGTGGTGGTTGGTCTGGGGGTAAACGTACTTTCGCACCCGGAAAAAGCAAACCATCCGGCGGGTAATCTAAATGAATGGGGCATTCACACATCCGTTGAGCACTTTTTTCCGTATCTAAGTGATGCGGTTGCATTGCGGTTAGAGCAATGGGCAATGGGACAAGGCTTTTCGGCGACTCGGCAGGATTGGCTTGCACATGCCTATAAAGTGGGCCAAGACATGCGGATTAACACAAGTACAGAGAGTTTTGTTGCCCGGTTAAACGGCGTTGATGAAACAGGTAATTTGATGGTGGACCAAATGGGTCGACCACGAACCATTACAGCGGGCGAGATATTTCCGCTCGATATGAATTTTGAAAGCAATAATTGATGAGTGATCAGTTGATTTTCGTTCCGCTTGGCGGCGTTGGCGAAATCGGAATGAATTTTGGCCTTTATGGATATGGCGCGCCTGAGAAGCGTAAGTGGCTTATTGTGGACTGCGGCCTAACCTTTGCCAAACCTGACCTTCCGGGCATTGATTTGGTGATGCCAGATATTCGTTTTCTGGAAGATGAAGTTGACAATATTGAAGGCCTAGTGCTGACCCACGCGCATGAAGACCATTACGGCGCGCTGTTGGACCTCTGGCCATATTTGGAATGCCCAGTGTTTGCGACCCCCTTCGCAAAGGCGATGACAGACAGCAAAGCCAAATCAAATAACTTCACTGAATCGGTGCCGATCACCGTTGTGAATGCTGGCGAGAAATTTAAAGCTGGTCCTTTTGCGCTTGAATTGATCAATGTTTCACATTCGATTCCAGAAAGCTGCTCGCTTTACATTGAAACAACTGCGGGCCGTGTGTTGCATACGGGGGATTGGAAACTCGATCCGTCGCCGATTGGTAACGATAAGACAGACGAAAAACGATTCCGTGAAATTGGAGAAGATCCAAGACCACTCGCAGTGGTTGGTGATAGTACCAATGCCATTCGTGAGGGCTCTAGCCCTGGCGAAGGTGAGGTTGCTGAAACGCTTTTCGAGTTGATCAGCAATGCGCCCCACCGGGTTGCTGTTACAATTTTCGCGTCAAACGTTGGGCGTATGATCTCGATTGCACGTGCTGCGCAAAAGGCGGGTCGCCATGTGGTCGCCGCTGGTCGCTCTGTTCATCGGGTGAGTGAAATCGCACGCGATTTGGGGTTGATGGATGATCTTGAACCGTTTTTAGATCAAGATGCGTACGGCTATTTACCTCGCGAAAAAGTTGTGTTGATCTGCACCGGTTCGCAAGGTGAGAGCCGGGCCGCTATGGCACGGATTGCGCGGGACGATCACCCTATGATTACCTTGGCAAAAGGTGATCGGGTTATTTTTTCGTCAAAAGCCATTCCGGGTAACGAGCGCGACGTTGGTGACATCCAAAACATGTTGATCAACCAAGGCGTTGAAATCATCACAGATCGGGACGCATTGATTCACGTTTCGGGGCACCCGCGTCGTGACGAATTGCGCCAGCTATATGATTGGCTCAAGCCTGACATTTTGGTGCCTGCGCATGGCGAGGCGCTGCATTTGGATGCTCATTTAAAACTTGGCCAAGACCTTGGTATCAAGCATTGCCTCAGCGTGCGAAATGGCGATTTGGCGCAGCTTTATCCGGTTGCCAGTGTCAACAAAGGCGAGGTGCCAAGTGGTCGTGTTTATCTGGATGGCGAGATTTTGTGTCAGCCTGAAGAGAGCGGTGTGCGTGATCGCCGTCGTCTTTCATTCAGCGGTACGGTAAACCTGTCGCTTTGTGTCAATTCAAAGGGGCAAGTGTTGCATGCGCCTGAGTTTGAGTTGGTTGGTTTGCCGGCTTTGGTTGACGAAGATGGTGATTTTGCCGAGGTGGTAGAAGCCGCTATTGAATCAACTGTAAAGTCTATGCCAGCGAAGAAACGTGCGGATAAGAAAGTCTTAGCCGAAGCGCTGCGGCGTTCAGTGCGTTCTGAAATCAATCAGCTTTGGGGCAAAAAGCCACATGTGAAGGTTTTTGTGCACCGCGTATAGAGCTTGAATAGGGGAAATATTATGGATCTATTAAGTTCAATTGCTTTGTATTTTGTGCTCTGGTGGCTTTGCCTGTTTATCGCACTGCCAATAGGTGTGCGCTCGTCACACGAAGCGGGTGCCGCTGTTGAAAGCGGAAATGAGCCCGGCGCTCCGATGAAAGCAAAGCTTTTGTTTAAAATGGGATTTGCGACCGTCTTGGCATTTATAATGCTCTATTTGGTGCGTTTGGGCATTTCTAGCGAGTGGTTGCAAAACTACTGGGGCTAGGTCATTTGGCTAAGCAGTAGTCAAAATAAAAGCAGAGCCGAAGCTCTGCCAAATAGTGTCGCGACAATGCATTGGTCTTATGCGTTCAAGACGTTGCCAATGTTCCTCCCTTGACCTTGTCAGCGAGATGGGTTTGCCATTTAAGTTCTGGCACTCCTCTCATTGGGATTGGACACTAACAAGGGTTTTGGCAGGTGTCATCACATTTTTGTCATGATTATGCGATTTTTGGCATGTTTGGTTTACTGGGGTGCTTAATAGGTAAAATCCGCCTTTTATCTTGATAATTCCGCCCATATGGCGTTTTCTCGCCACTGAACCTTCAATTCTCAATTCTCGAGTCGAAAAGAGCAGCTTTAGAAATGCGTCTTTCCCGTTATTTTTTGCCCGTCCTCAAAGAAACACCAAAAGAAGCTGAGATTGTTTCGCACCGCCTGATGTTGCGTGCCGGCATGATCAAGCAAGAAGCCAGTGGCCTTTATGCTTGGTTGCCGCTTGGTTACAAAGTGTTGCGCAAAGTTCAAGCCATTATTGAGCAGGAACAGGACCGGGCAGGCGCCCACGAAATGCTGATGCCAACGTTGCAGCCAGCAGATTTGTGGCGGGAAAGTGGACGGTACGACGACTACGGCAAGGAAATGCTGCGCGTAGAAGATCGACATGGCCGGGATTTGTTGTATGGACCAACAAACGAAGAAATGATCACGTCAGTTTTTCGGGCGAACGTGAAATCATACAAAGATTTGCCGCTAAACCTTTATCATATTCAGTGGAAATTCCGTGACGAGATTCGTCCGCGTTTTGGCACGATGCGGAGCCGCGAATTTTTGATGAAGGACGCTTATTCGTTTGATCTTGATAAAGAAAACTCGATCAAAGCCTACAACCGCATGTTTGTGGCCTATTTGCGCACTTATAAGCGCATGGGTTTGACCGCGATTCCGATGCAGGCCGAAACGGGCCCAATTGGCGGCGATTTGAGCCACGAATTTATCGTGTTGGCAGATACGGGCGAAAGTGGTGTGTTCTGCGATAGCGCTTTGCTGGACAAGCCAATTCCTTCGATTGATGTGGATTATGATGGTGATCTAAGCCCGATCGTTGACGAGTGGACGTCGCTATATGCCGCCACTGAAGACATGATTGAAATGGATAAGTTTGAAGCTGATGTGCCTGAGGAACGCCGAATTGCGGCGCGCGGCATTGAGGTTGGCCAAGTGTTCTATTTTGGTGAAAAATACTCTGAACCAATGGGCGCGAAGGTGACCAATGCGGACGGCGAAGAAGTTGCTGTGCATATGGGATCTTACGGAATCGGCCTTACGCGATTGTTGCCGGCCATTATTGAAGCCAGTCACGATGACGACGGCATCATCTGGCCTGTGTCGGTTGCACCATTTGAACTTGGTCTGATCAACTTGAAAGCCGGTGATGAGACATGTGTTGAGACCTGCCAAAAGCTTTATGGCGAGTTGAAATCTGCAGGCATCGACGTGCTTTATGACGATCGTGACATGGGTGCAGGCGGCAAGTTTGCAACAGCTGATTTGATTGGCTTGCCATTCCAGATGATTGTTGGGCCGCGCGGCCTTAAAAATGGCGAAGTTGAAATCAAAGATCGCAAAACGGGCGAGCGCAGCACAGTTTCTATAGAGGCAGCCGCTGAGCACATTCGCGCAATCATTGAACCTCTGCGTTTGGATACGATCTAGTTTATGGCGAACAACAGCGCGAAGATGATTGAAAAGAACCGTCCGTTTTCCCCATTCGAGTTTATGGTGTCTTGGCGATACCTGCGGGCCCGACGGGAAGAAGCTTTTATTTCAGTCATTGCCGCGCTGACGCTGACCGGCATTGCGATTGGTGTGGCCACACTGATCGTTGTGACATCTGTGATGAATGGTTTTCGCGCGGAGTTGTTGGATAAGATCCTTGGGTTGAACGGCCATTTTACTGTGTTTCCGATCGAAGCGCAGTTTGAAGACTATGGCGATGTTTTGATGCGGATGGAAGAAGTGGACGGGGTGCAGTCCGTGGTGGCCTTTGCAGAAGGGCAAGCGCTTGCTTCTGGCGTTGGGCAATCTACGGGCGTTTCAGTGCGTGGCATGTCTTTGCATGACATTGAAAAACTACCGTCTCTAAAGAAATCCGTCATACTTGGTGGCTTTGGAGGCTGGGATCAAAGCCGGGGCCTTGCGATTGGCATTCGTCTGGCACAAAAGCTAGGGGTGTCGGTTGGTGATCCAGTAACAATTATTACGCCAGATGGGATCATCACACCATTTGGTACCACGCCACAAATCCGTTCCTACCCGGTGAGCGTTATCTTTGAATTGGGCATGGTGGAGTTCGACAGCTTTTATGTTTTTATGCCGCTGCAACAAGGGCAAGACTATTTTCAGCTTTATCGTGATGTCTTAAAGGACGGGCAGGAACCACTGCCGTTTGATGCGACGGACGAGCAGATAGACAATGCATACGAGCGAATTTATCGCGTGAGCGCCATGGAAGTGTTTTTGGACAATCCCGATGCCACCACCGCCATGCGTGATCCGCTGCAGTTGGCTGCCGGGCGGCCAATGATTTTCACCGATTGGCAAAGGCGCAATGAGACATTTTTCTCAGCTTTGCAAGTTGAGCGCGTAGTGATGTTTGTCATTCTGTCGATGATTGTTTTGGTCGCTGTTTTCAACATTATTTCTTCGCTCGTGATGCTGGTGAAGGAAAAGAATGCGGATATTGCGGTATTGCGAACCATTGGGGCCACCCGGGCGTCGATTATGCGCATATTCTGTATGACTGGTACTGCCATTGGTGTGGCAGGCACCTTAATTGGCCTTGTGGTTGGGTTGCTTGTCGCGTCCAATGCGGAGGCATTGCGCGCTTGGATATCCGATACCATCGGCATTGCTTTGTTTCCGCCCGAAGTGTTCTTTTTGTCCGAGTTACCGTCTAAAACAGATCCGGTTGAAGTGGCATTTGTTGTGGGCATGGCGTTAATCTTGAGTTTTTTGGCTTCGCTTTACCCCGCGTGGCGCGCCGCACAATATGATCCAGTTGAGGCATTGCGTTATGGTTGATAAAAACGTGAAGCTGAAGCTTGAAGATATTCACCGCACATATGAGCAAGGTGAGGGCGAACTCAAGATTTTGCAAGGCGCTGATCTTGAAATTATGAGTGGCGAAATAGTTGCGCTTGTTGCGCCTTCTGGTGCGGGCAAGTCAACATTGTTGCATGTGTCTGGCTTGCTAGAACGGGCGGACGAGGGGCGTGTCACTATTTGTGATGTGCCCACAGATGGTTTGTCAGATCGCGAGCGCACCTTGGTTCGCCGCCAACACGTTGGCTATATCTATCAGTTCCATCATCTCTTGCCAGAATTCAACGCCACAGAAAATGCGATGATGCCTTTGCTTATTGCGGGTATTAGCGACAGTGAAGCGCGTGCGCGTGGTGATGAACTGTTGGAAATGATGGGTTTGACACAACGCGGAACGCACCGTCCTGCGCAATTGTCAGGTGGAGAACAACAACGGGTTGCGATTGCACGCGCGTTGGCCAACTCGCCGGGACTTATTTTGGCCGATGAGCCGACTGGCAACCTTGATCCTGAAACAAGCACCATTGTGTTTGATTTGTTGGCAAACTCGATCCGCAATCATGATGCTGCAGGCCTGATCGCAACGCACAACTATGATATCGCTAAACGCGCCGATCGTGTGCTGACGCTTAAAGACGGCAAACTGGTACCGTTCACGTTTTAATCCACAGCCTTGGATATCTTGCGAAATTGCCCTGGGGTCTATGACCTCAAGGCGCGTCCCTACGTATGTTTACCATAATTGAATTCGCTAGTTTTGTCCTGTGGGAATGCTGTGGACAAGAACAAAAGGAGAATATATAAGAACAAATAGGAAACATGGAGATAAGCATGACACATTTGATTAAAGACGTGATGGCCCTTTGTTCAATTACAGCATTCAGCGCTGCAACGCTGGTTTGGCTTGATATTCTGTCTACGCTGTCCTGACACTTGTGCATGAAACCATATACTGGCTTGGCGGCGAGCATCGGCTCTCTTAAAAGTAGAATATGATGACAAATGGTCCCGGCTTCATTCACCTGCACGCACACTCGGCTTATTCGCTTCTTGAAGGGGCGATCAAGTTGCCCAAGCTTATTGACTTGGCTATTGCCGATGAGCAACCGGCGCTAGGGATTGCAGATACAAGCAACCTGTTCGGGGCCTTGCAATTTTCCACCATGGCAAGCTCCAAAGGATTGCAGCCCATCGTTGGGTGTGAAATACCGCTGCAGTTCGAACCACCTGAGGATATTCCAGGCAAAGAGCGCAAAAAATTCGCCAAAGAATCGATTGTATTGATTGCGCAGTCTGAGACGGGTTTTGAGCATCTAAGTGAATTGGTGTCTCAAGCCTATTTGCAAAGTGCAGATGGGTTGGCCCAATTGCATTTGGATTGGCTTGATGGAGAACTTACTGGCGATCTAATTTGTCTGAGCGGTGGGCTAGAAGGTGGGATTGATCCTGCTTTTGCGCAAGGTTATGACGCTGTTGCTATTGAGCGGTTGAATGCCTTGAAAGAACGGTTTGGAGATCGTTTCTATATCGAGTTGCAGCGCCACGATATTGAACGGCAACAACTCACCGAACCCCAATTGGTCGATTACGCCTATGCGAACGGCATTCCTTTGGTGGCCACCAATGAGCCGTTTTTTGCAAAATCTGATGATTTTGAATCTCATGATGCGTTGCTGGCCGTTGCTGGGGGCAGTGTGGTGGCGCAAACCGAGCGGCGAAAGCTTTCCCAAGAGCATTATTTTAAGTCGCGCCAGGAAATGTGTGATCTGTTTGCCGATTTGCCTGAGGCATTGTCGTCAACCATTGAGATCGCTGAGCGCTGCCACTTCAGCCCGCAAGAGCGTGGGCCAATTCTACCTAACTTTGCCGCTCCTGCTCATCTAAGTGCGGATGAAGCGGTTGAGGCTGAAGGCAAAGAGTTGGCGCGCCAAGCGGAAGAAGGACTTGATAGGTTTCTTGCAGAGATTGGTCCCGCCGAGGGACTAACCGAAAAGGACTATCGCGACAGATTGGCGTTTGAGTTGAACGTCATTGTGAACATGAAGTTCCCCGGTTATTTTTTGATTGTGGCTGACTTTATCAAGTGGGCCAAGAATCAGGGCATTCCAGTTGGGCCGGGCCGGGGGTCTGGTGCGGGGTCTTTGGTTGCTTATTCTTTGACCATCACCGATCTTGATCCACTGCGATATGCGTTGCTGTTCGAACGGTTTTTGAACCCTGAACGTGTGTCCATGCCCGACTTTGATATCGATTTTTGCCAAGATCGTCGCGAAGAAGTCATTCGCTACGTTCAGCAAAAATACGGTGCTGAGCAGGTGGCGCAGATCATCACATTTGGATCGCTGCAGGCGCGTGCGGTATTGCGCGATGTGGGGCGTGTGCTGCAAATGCCTTACCCACAAGTGGACCGTATTTGTAAGCTTGTGCCTTCAAATCCCGCCAATCCTGTCACGTTGAAAGAAGCAATTGATGGTGAGCCTCGTTTGCAAGAAATGCGGGACGAGGAAGAAACGGTAGCTGATTTGCTCGCCATTGGGCAAAAGCTAGAAGGCCTTTATCGGCACGCTTCCACGCATGCTGCGGGTATCGTTATTGGCGATCGGCCTTTGCAGCAATTGGTGCCCCTATATCGTGATCCGCGTTCGGACATGCCCGTATCCCAGTACAATATGAAAGTGGTGGAGAATGCGGGGCTGGTCAAATTTGACTTTTTGGGCCTCAAAACGCTTACCGTGATTGATTATGCGGTCAAAAACATCAACCGCAATGGTGGCGACTTCTCAATCGAAAAAGCGCCACTTGACGATGAGTTGACCTATTCACTTTATGCCAAAGGCGAAACGGTTGGTGTGTTCCAGGTGGAGAGCCCGGGTATGCGCCGCACACTGCTGGACATGAAGCCGGATAGGTTTGAAGATATTATTGCGCTTGTGGCGCTTTATCGTCCCGGTCCGATGGACAATATCCCAAGTTTTTGTGCGCGTAAGCATGGCACCGAGAAGCCTGACTATATGCATGAAAAGCTTAAGCCCATCCTTGAAGAGACGTTTGGCATTATCGTCTACCAAGAACAGGTGATGCAGCTTGCCCAAGTTTTGTCTGGCTATACGCTTGGTGAAGCGGACGTGTTGCGCCGGGCGATGGGTAAAAAGATCAAGTCAGAAATGGACAAGCAAAAAGCCTTGTTCGTAGACGGCGCGGTAAAGCAAGGGGTCAATAAGGCCCAAGCGGCCAATATATTTGAACTTGTGGCCAAATTTGCCAATTATGGCTTTAACAAATCCCACGCGGCCGCTTATGCCTTGGTGTCTTATCAGACGGGATATTTGAAGGCCCATTATCCCAAAGAGTTCTTGGCAGCCTCAATGACGCTCGATATGGGGAACACCGAAAAACTGAACGATTTCAAACGTGAAGCGAATAGACTTAATATTGAGGTTAAACCGCCATGCGTTAATTCCTCAGAAGTTCATTTTTCGGTTCATGGTGAAGCGATCCATTATAGTCTTTGTGCGGTAAAGGGCGTTGGGCGCAATGTTGCCGAGCATATTCTTGCTGTGCGTGGCGACCAGCCGTTTACCGACTTGGCGGATTTTGCGTCCCGTATTGACCCCAAAATTGTCAATCGACGTACACTTGAAACCCTGACGTGTGCCGGCGCATTCGATCAAATGGGGCAACGGCGCGAAGATGTGATTTCGTTAGTGGATACGATCGTCAGTTCTGCGCAACGGGCATCAGCCAATCGGAATGAAGGGGTGATTGATATGTTCTCCGCCGATCGGCCCGAACCAATTGTGGCGGCTAAGGGCATTAAATCTTGGCCTCTTTCTGAGCGGTTGGCGAAAGAGTTTTCGGCCATTGGCTTCTATTTATCTGCGCACCCGCTAGATGATCACAAGTCGCTTTACACTGAAGGTTATGTGCAGGGATGGACTTCGTTTGAAAAAGCAGCGCGCTCCGGTGCGAAGGCGGGGCGTTTGGCGGGCACCATTGCATCGCGGAACGACCGGAAAACCCGCAAAGGTTCAAACATGTCGATCCTCACCTTGTCGGACCCAACTGGTACGTTTGAGTGTTTGGTGTTTTCCGAACAGCTTGACCGTTTTGATGCCCAGCTCACGGCGGGGCAGTCGGTGGTGTTGGAAGTTGAGGCAGATTCGCAACCTGACGGTGTTCGGTTGCGCTTGATCAATCTGCAATCCATCGACAAAGCAGTGGCGCGCATGGCCAATAAATTGACGCTCTATCTGGAGAATGTTGATGGATTATCTTCATTGAAGAACCAATTGACCCGAGGTGGTGAGGGACAGGTGAGCGTGATTGTTATGGGTGAAGATAAATCCAAAGAGTTTGAGATTGAATTACCCGGCAGCTATCGTTTGTCCCATGAATTGGCAAGCTCTTTGAAGGTCATTCCAGGCGTGGAAGATGCCAAGGTAAGCGTAGAAAAGGCCCAATAACGCGCGGTTTTGTGTCCCTTTTGGCCTTTTGTTCGCACATGGGCACTTCGGTGTTGCTATTCATTTGAACTTGTTGTACATCCGCGCTGTTAAATTCACACGCAGGGTAAGGTTTTCCTTTTGGACGCCTACCGGTGACACGAAACAAAGTGTTGCAATGCCTTGCGGCGGACATAACCGGTTTAAAGGAGAGAAGGCCAATGGCACTTCCAGATTTTTCTATGCGTCAATTGCTCGAAGCGGGCGTACACTTCGGTCACCAAAAACACCGTTGGAACCCAAAGATGGAAAAGTTCATCTTTGGTGTTCGTAATGACATTCACATCATCGATCTTGCCCAAACTGTTCCAAACCTTCACCGCGCGTTGAAGCTTGTTTCTGATACAGTTGCTGAAGGCGGTCGTGTGTTGTTTGTTGGCACAAAGCGCCAAGCTGCACCAGTTGTTGCAGAAGCTGCACAACAGTGCGCTCAGTACTATGTGAACTCACGTTGGTTGGGTGGCATGCTCACCAACTGGCAGACAATTTCTAAGTCGATTGCCCGTTTGCGTGAACTTGAAGAGCAAAAAGACATTGCTGGCTTGACCAAAAAAGAGCGTTTGCAGCGTTCACGCGAGCAAGAGCGTCTTGAGCGCGATCTAGGCGGCATCAAAGACATGGGCAATGTGCCTAACTTGTTGTTCGTTATCGACACTAACAAAGAAGCAATTGCTTTGCACGAAGCACGTCGCTTGGGCATTCCTGTTATCGCGATTTCAGATACAAACTGTGATCCTGAAGCCGTTGATTTGCCAATTCCTGGTAACGACGATGCCGCACGCGCCATTGAGCTTTATTGCTCATTGATCTCACGCGCGGCTTTGGACGGCATTTCACGTTCATCTTCACAGTTTGGTGGCGATTTGGGCGAAGCTGTTGAGTTGCAAGAAGAGCCAGCTTTGGCTGCTGAAGTTGCACTTGAAGCACCTGCTGCTGAAGAAGCACCTGCTGTTGATGCGCCATTGTTTGAAAAGCCTGAAGGCGAAGCTGACGATTTGAAAAAAATCTCAGGTGTTGGCCCGGTGCTTGAAGGCAAGTTGAATGAACTTGGCATCTACACATACGCACAAGTTGCAGCCTTTACCCAAGACGACATCACCAATGTTGATGAGCGTTTGAGCTTTAAAGGTCGCATTGATCGTGATGGTTGGTTGGCACAAGCTGCAGAGCTTGCAAAATCAGCGTCATAATCCACGCGTATTGAGCCTAGATTGATGAAATGATTTGCCGGCTTTGTCCGGCAAGAAGGAGTGATAATATGGCTATCACAGCTGCACTTGTAAAAGAACTACGCGAAATGACCGGCGTAGGCATGATGGATTGCAAAAAAGCTCTTGGTGAAACCAATGGCGATTTGGAGGCAGCGGTTGATTGGTTGCGCACCAAAGGTTTGGCCAAAGCGGCTAAAAAAGCGAGCCGGGTTGCTGCTGAAGGTCTTGTTGCTGTTGCAACAAATGGTACTGTTGGTGCCGTGATCGAAGTAAACTCTGAAACTGATTTTGTTGCCCGCAACGAAGAGTTTCAAGCAATGGTTGCCCAAATCTCTAAAGTTGCTTTGGAAGATGGCGCTGATGTTGAAAAGCTTGCAGCCGCAACTTTCCCTGGCGCTGACCATTCAATTGCGGATGAAGTGACTAAAAAAGTAGCCAAAATTGGTGAAAACATGAACCTGCGTCGCAGTGCACGTGTTGAAGTCGAAAGCGGCATTGTTGGCTCATACATCCACAACCCTGTTGTTGATGGCATGGGTGGCATTGGTATTTTGATTGGTTTGAAAACAACCGGCAACACCGATGGTTTGGTGACACTTGGTCGTCAATTGGCCATGCACGTTGCTGCAGCTGATCCAGCTCCATTGGCTGTTTCTCAAGACGGTATTGACCCAGCAGTTGTTGAAAAAGAACGTGCTGTGTTTGCTGAACAAGCTGCTGAATCTGGCAAACCTGCTGCAATCGTTGAGAAAATGGTCGAAGGTCGCGTACGCAAATTCTACGAAGAAGTTTGCTTGCTATCTCAGACTTATGTGATCGATGGCGAAAGCAAAATTGCTGACGTTTTGAAAGCCGCTGAAAAAGATGCCGGCGCTCCAGTTGAAGTGACTGAATTTGTTCGCTTCGCAATTGGGGAAGGCATTGAAAAAGAAGAGCAAGATTTTGCAGCCGAGGTTGCAGCAGTGGCTGGTACAGCCTAACCTTTGCACAAAGAGATTCTCTTTCTCAAAGTGTAACAAAGGTTGGGGTGGCAATGGCCTCTCATTCGCTTAAGCGTATATTGATTAAAGTCTCCGGCGAAGCACTTGCCGGAGACAATTCATTCGGGATTGAACCCGAATTTCTTGACCAGGTTGCACGCCAGCTCTGGGACCTTTCCAATTCAGGTTTAGAAGTTGCGATTGTTGTCGGTGGCGGCAACATTTTCCGTGGCATGTCTGTTGCCGCCGGGGGCGCTGATCGCGTTGTTGGCGATCACATGGGGATGTTGGCAACGGTCATAAACTCTTTAGCCTTAGGCGATGCGATAAAGCGTTGCGGGGGAATGGCAAAGGTCTACTCCAATATTGCCATGCCTGCGGTTGCAGACACTTTTACGGTTCGGGATGCCCGAAGGGCCCTGGAAGAGGGAAAAGTGACCATTTGCGCGGGCGGTTCTGGAAACCCGTTTTTTACCACAGATACGGCCGCCGCGTTGAAAGCGGTTGAGTTGCAATGTGATGCCTTGTTCAAAGGTACGCAGGTTGACGGTGTGTATTCTGCTGATCCCAAATTGGACCCTGACGCGGTTCGGTTCGAGCAGGTCAGTTACGATGATGTGATTTCAAAAAATCTTAAAGTCATGGATATGGCTGCATTTGCCCTAGCGCGAGACAACAAACTGCCGATATATGTATATCAGCTTGATGTTGAAGGGGGCGTAAGCGCAGTGATTGAGGGAACGGCGGTTTCCACATTGGTCACTGAAAGCGCGGAATAAAGGAAGAAAAATATGTCAGAATTTTCAATCAGTGAACTTGATAGCCGCATGAAGAAGTCCATCGCTTCTATGCAAGAAGAGTTTGGCGGACTGCGCACCGGCCGCGCAAGCCCAAGCTTGCTTGAACCAGTGATGGTGGATGCGTACGGCTCAAAGATGCCAATTAGCCAAGTTGCAACCGTTTCTGCAGCGGACGCGCGGATGTTGACCGTACAGGTTTGGGACAAATCCATGACCCAAGCCGTAGAAAAAGGCATTCGCGAAAGCAACCTTGGCCTTAATCCTGCCGCAGAAGGCACGCTAATACGTGTAGCGTTGCCGGAGTTGAATGAAGAACGACGCAAGGAACTGACCAAAGTGGCGCACCAATATGCTGAGGCCGCGAAAGTTGCAGTTCGTCACATTCGTCGTGATGGCATGGACGTATTGAAAAAAATGGAAAAGGATGGCGACATTGGGAAAGATGATTTGCACACAGAATCTGAGAAAGTGCAAAAACTAACCGACAACGCTGTTGCTGAAATTGACAAGCTTTTGACGGCCAAAGAAGCCGACATCATGCGGGTTTAAAGAACGGAAAAACGATACTTCATGGACAGCGCCCTCGCCAAATCAACACCGCTAGAATTTACACCGGATCAGTTGCCGGTGCACATTGGTGTGATTATGGATGGCAATGGTCGATGGGCGCAAGCGCGCGGTAAACATCGGACCGAAGGGCACCGGGCAGGGGTTGAGGCACTTAGGCGCCTCATTACCTGTGCTGTGGAGTTTGACATCAAATACCTCACGATCTTCAGTTTTTCCTCCGAGAATTGGCAGCGGCCAGCGGACGAGGTGAACACGATTTTGGGGTTGATGAAGAAGTTTGTCGCCTCGGACGTTGGCACATTTGTGCAGAACAATGTCCGAGTGCGAATTCTTGGCAGTCGCGTTGGGTTGAACAATTCTGTTCTTAAAATGATTGACGATGCTGAGCAACGCACCCAGCATTGCACGGGCCTGCAGCTAAATGTTGCTTTCAATTATGGCGCGCGCAGTGAAATGCTTGATGCTGCAAAGTCCATTGCTGCAAAGGTTGCGAGCGGCGAGATCCAATTGGATGATATCGACGAGAACCTTTTCAGCCAATCACTATACACTACCGGTTTGCCTGACCCTGATGTGATTTTTCGCACCAGTGGAGAGCAAAGGCTTTCAAACTTCTTGTTGTGGCAAGCGGCATATTCTGAGTTTGTTTTTTCAGAAGAGTATTGGCCTGACTTTGACCGCGCTTCCTTTTTGCGATTGCTTGATGCGTACACAGGTCGCAAGCGACGCTTTGGATGTGTGGGGTAAGTAGCGTGTCGGGGGATGTTGAGAGATCAGATAAAGCGAAGCAGAGCACGAATTGGGGAGATCTAAAACCTCGATTGCTTTCTGCTGTGGTCCTGATTCCCATTGTTGCTGCGGCAATCTTTATTGGTCATCTGGCCGTCGCGCTGCTGATTGCTGGTGTGCTCGTTGTTGCTTACCACGAGTGGTCACTGATGACCAACGCAGGCAAACTTTCGCGGTTTAGCTATTTCACAATGGGCATGTTGGCCGTTTCTGCCATTGCTTACCCGATTGTTGGTTTTTGGATCAGTCTTGGGTTGTTCCTTGCGACGGGTGTTTTGACCGCGGTTCTTACTGATGGTGTCGGGCGGTGGCCCACTTCTGGAATGGCCGCTGGTTTTCTGGGCTTTGCTGGCCTTTGCGTGCTGGCTTTGCGTGGACAAGATGATGTGGGCATTCTGGCCACCGTTTATCTGACGGTGGTTATTTGGATGACGGACAGTGGCGCATTTTTTGCGGGTAGATTGTTTGGCGGCAAAAAACTGGCCCCCGTGTTGTCTCCCTCTAAAACCTGGTCAGGCGCTATTGGCGGTTTGGTTTTGGGCACGCTTGGCGGTACCATTGTTTGGGGCTTTGGCACGGGTTCACCGCTATTTATCGGGATTTTGATTTCGGCGGCCATCAGCATGTCCGCTCAAGGCGGGGACTTGGCTGAAAGTGCACTCAAACGACATTTTGTCATAAAAGACAGCGGCGACATTATTCCCGGCCACGGCGGAATTCTGGATCGCATTGATAGTTTCACCGTTGGCGCGGTGTTGCTCTATTTCATTGGCGTTGCTCATTTTACATCTGATCGCGTCGCTGAAGGTGTCTTGTGGTGGTAGAGCTGCCCGACACGGCAAAAGGATAAGTTTTGGAAAACATTGTAGCGCTATTCTTCATGATTGTGCCCTTTTTGGCGGTGCTGACCATCATCGTGTTCGTGCACGAAATGGGGCACTATCTTGTGGCGCGTTGGAACGGGATCGCGGTGCAAGTCTTTGCGATTGGCTTTGGGCCTGAACTGTTCGGGTTTAACGACAAGAATGGTACGCGTTGGAAAGTCTGTGCGATTCCGCTTGGTGGTTACGTAAAGTTCGTGGGCGATATGAACGCGGCGAGCATGCCCAATCGTGAAGGGTTGGAGCAATTTGATGCGCAAACGCAATCATCTCTGTTCTTTTACAAAAATGTTTGGCAACGCATAGCTGTTGTTATCGCTGGGCCGATTGCGAACATCATTTTCACCTTCATTGTGCTCTATGCGCTTTTGGTTGGGTTGGGTCGCTACACGCTGGAAGCCCAGATTGATGGCGTTGAACCCCAATCACCAGCTTCTATTGCCGGCTTTATGCCAGAAGATAGAATAGTCAGGGTGGATGGCTATTTGATTCGTAGCTTTGGTGATTTCCAACGGATTGTTGCCACCAGCCCTGAACGTGACATTCTCGTTGAAATCGATCGACTTGGTACAGCGATGACTTTGGATGTGCGCACCGGTGTCCGCGAGCGCACGGACCAGTTTGGCAATATATCTAACGTTGGGTATTTGGGGGTTTCGCGCAACGCAACGCAAGAAGATGTGATTTTTGTGCGCCCAAATCCAGTTGAAGCGGTGGTCATCACAGTTGACGAGATGATTTTGATTGTCGACCGCTCATTTAAGTTCTTGGGCGAATTGTTGGTTGGCAAAGGCGATGTGGACCAATTGGGTGGTCCGGTTAAAATCGCAAAGATCTCCGGAGAAGCCGCTACGCTTGGGGTGTTCACCCTGATCAACCTGATGGCGCTACTGTCGCTAAATATTGGGATCTTTAATTTGTTCCCCATCCCCATGTTGGATGGTGGGCACTTGGTCTATTATTTTTACGAAGTTGTGCGCGGGAAACCGCTAAGTGAGAAATTCCAAGAGATGGGTTATCGATTTGGAATGTTTATTGTTTTGTCACTAATGGTCTTTTCGGTCGTCAACGATATATTTTAGAATGTGATCGGTTTGCTTAGGTATTTATAAAGTGTTGCGCAAGGGGTGCACTGCACATCTTTTGGTAACGTAAAAGCCTATTAGGTCTTGCGTTTGGCTTAAGAAACAGTAAAACAGATCATGGAGTTAGTGTCGCAATCGGCAGGGAATACTGTGTTTGCGCGGGAAGTGCTGGAAGGCGTCGGGAATATGATTGCACGAGCAAAGCTTATACCAAGTTTGGTTTTGGGGATGTTGCTGATTTTGGGTGGGCCTTTGATGCCAAGTCAAATCAGTGGCTTACTTGGTGTTGAGGCGGCTTATGCTGCAACTGTCCGGTCTATTACAGTGACCGGAAACGAACGTGTGGATGACAGCACTGTTGTTTCTTTTCTTGCCTTGCGCAAAGGGCAGAATGCAACATCGTCAAAGATCGATGAATCAATTGACGCTTTGTATCAAAGCGGATTGTTCTCATCTGTTAGCGTTTCGATGTCGGGCAGCACACTTCGGATTGTCGTAAAAGAGAACCCAATTGTGTCTTCTGTGCTGTTTGAGGGTAACAAGAAATTCTCTGACGCCAAACTTTCCGATATGATTGAGACGTCCTCTCGCGGTGTTTACACCGAGGCGGCGGTTGCTCAAGACGCGCGCAATATTGAACTTGCCTACGATCAAGCCGGGTTTAACTCGGTTTCTGTGACTTCACGGACTGAAATTGGCGAAAACGCACGTATTAAGCTGACATTCTTGATTAATGAAGGTGATCGCGCGAGCATTGCCAAAATCAACTTTACGGGCAACCAGTCTATTGGCGATGCGCAATTGAAGGCAATTCTGCGCACCCATGAATCTCATTTGTTGAGCTGGTTGTTCCGTGATGACGTTTATGACGAAGACAAACTCAATGTAGATAGTGAGCTTGTGCGTTTGTATTACGCGGATCGTGGTTTCCCAGATGCGCAGGTTTTGTCTGCTGTTGCAGATTTTGATGCAGACCGAAATGCTTATTTCATCAACTTTACCATTGATGAAGGCGAGCGTTATGAGTTTGGCACGATTGACATTGAAACAAGCATTGTTGGCCTTGATGCGAATGCACTAAGATCATCAATTCGGACCCATGAGGGTCGTCGCTATTCACTCACAAGCCTACAGCGCACTGCCGCTGATATGTCTCGTGATTCTGCGCATCAAGGTTATTCGTTTGCAGAGGTTCGCCCACGTTTGGATCGCGATGTTGAAGCGAAGCGCTTTAACGTGACCTATTTGGTGGATGAAGGCGCGCGGCTTTATGTTGAGCGTATCAATGTTTTTGGTAACACACGCACACGTGATTTTGTTATCCGTCGTGAGTTTGAATTCGCTGAAGGCGACCCGTTCAACCGTACATTCTTGGCCGCTGGCCGCGATGCGTTGCAAGCGCTAGGGTTCTTCTCTCGTGTACAAGTCAACGTGGAGCAGGGTACTGCTGCTGACCGTGTTGTGATCAATGTGGTTGTTGAAGAAAAATCAACAGGCAGCTGGGGCGGTGGCGCGAGCTATTCTCCGCAAACCGGTTTTGGTGCCGAATTATCGCTTGAAGAAACAAACTTCCTTGGCAAGGGACAAAAACTGAAGCTTGCTATTGGTGGAACTTTGAGCAGTAGAACTTACGACTTCTCGTTCACTGAGCCGAAGTTCATGGGCCTTGATGTCTCTGCAGGAATTGATGCTTATCGTCGGACTGTGGATGAGGGCAAGCCTTACAACTATGGTACAGATTCAACGGGCTTCCAGTTCCGTGTTGGTGCACCTGTTGTTGACAAGCTGAGAGCTTCTGTGTTCGCCGGGTTTGATCAAACCACTTACACTGATACAGATGCCAATGCGCCGGCCTACATCACAGGTCTTGGTGGGGCAGTGAACAAAGCATTCGTTGGATATACGCTCAATTATACGGACGTCGATAATCAGATTTCGCCAAGCGAAGGCTATGCGCTCAATTTGACACAACAGTATGTTGGTATCGACCACAACTTGCTTAAGACTGAAGTTAAGGGCCGGTATTACATTCCAGTGCTGCCTGACCACGGCGTAGTTGCCAGCATCAAAGGTCAAGCTGGCATTATCAACGAACTTGGTGGTGGATCAGTTCACCCAACTGAAGCGTTTGTTCCAGGACCACAGTTGATCCGTGGGTTCAAGTCGCATGGCTATGGTCCAAAGAATGGCACCAATGCTTTGGGTATTTCCGAGTATGTTGCTGTGTCGGCTGAGGTTGAGTTCCCGCTTCCAGTGGTTCCAGAAGCCTATGGCCTGTCTGGTGCTGTTTGGGCAGATGCTGCATATCTTGGCGCATCTGGTTTGGACGGCTCTTTGATTACAAGTGGCAATGGCGTTCAAACACGTACGTCAATCGGCGCCAGCATCTTGTGGGATTCTCCACTTGGTCCATTGCGCGGTGACTTTGCACATGTACTCGACAAAGATGCAGCAGATGACACACAAGTATTTGCTCTCACAATTCAGACATTGTTCTAAGCAACAATCTACTTGACGGCATTAGGGGATCGCGGACACAATCTGCGATCCTTTTTGTTTAGGACTTTGCATGGTTGATAATCGCTTTTTCCCGCTTGAGATTCGCCCGACCGTTAGACAGTTGGTTGCGGACTGCGAAGGGCTTGATGCTTGCGATCTGAGTAGGGTCGACCTCGATCAAGAGGTTAGCGGGGCAGGGACGGTTCCATATTTGGTTGATGGTGAACTGGGCTTTGTTGCCGATGCAGCCTATGTGGAGGCCCTTGAGGCCACGCAGGCGGGCATAGTGATTGTACCTGAGCATTTGTTGCAGCACTGTTCCGATGATCTGTCTGTCATCGTTTCCCCAAAGCCCTACCAGACCTTCACAGACTTGGTGTCTATCCTCTATCAGGGGGCGTTGCGCTCTCAATACTCTGGGTTGATGCCCTGGTCTGAGGCTTTAAAGCTTGGTCGCATTAGTGTTGGCACGGGCTGTGATATTGCCCCTAATGTGA
Organism: Maritalea porphyrae; assembly: GCF_027213965.1. GTDB lineage: Bacteria > Pseudomonadota > Alphaproteobacteria > Rhizobiales > Devosiaceae > Maritalea > Maritalea porphyrae_A. Next base: position 599,420 of record NZ_JAPWGX010000003.1, read on the forward strand.
TGGTTGGGGCTGGCGTTGAAATCGGCGAAAATGTTTCAGTTGGCCCAAACACCGTCCTTGGTCGCGGGGTCACGCTGGGCAGAGGTTCGATTGTTGCGGACAATGTTTCCATATATTTTTCCCATATTGGCGATGACAATCTCATTCATTCTGGTGTGCGCATTGGGGCGGATGGTTTCGGGTTTCTGCCAGGCGCAAACGGTCCAAAAAAGATACCGCAATTGGGCCGGGTGCTCATTCAAGACGGTGTTGAGATCGGCACAAACACAAGCATTGATCGCGGAACGCTTGATGACACGGTGATCGGCGAGAAAACAAAAATTGATAACTTGGTGCAAATTGCACATAATTCAACTATTGGTCGGTTCTGCCAACTCTCGGGGCATGTGGGGTTGGCCGGTTCATCTGTGCTTGGCGATGGTGTTCTATTGGCCGGGCGAGCTGGTATTTCCAACAAGGTAAAAGTTGGCGATAAAGCAGTAGTTTACGCCTGTTCGTTGGTCACTAAAGATGTCCCGGCAGGCGGCATGGTTGGCGGGTCTCCCGCAACCGAAATAAATATGTGGCGCAAAGAGGTCGCGGCCATCCGAAGGTTGGTTCGCAAAAAGTAAGTAACGGGGTGCTTTATGACAGATCGTGAATTGTCAGCTTTGGATATTAGTCGGGTTTTGGAGTGCTTGCCACACCGATATCCATTTTTGATGATCGACAAGATCATTGAAGTGGACGGGGACGAGTCTGCAATCGGTGTTAAAAACATCACCTTTAATGAACCCATTTTCCAGGGACACTTCCCCGGTAAACCGATATTTCCAGGTGTTTTGATTCTGGAAGGGATGGCGCAAACCGCTGGCGCGATTGTTATTGCTGAAGAGCAAAAGAAGGGCGACAAATATACGGTCTTTCTGCTCACCATTGATAAGGCGAAGTTCAGAAAGCCGACTGAGCCGGGCGATGTGTTGGAATATCACATCAAAAAGGCGCATCGACGTCGCAATGTTGGCCGCTATGAGGCCAAGGCCATTGTAAACGGTGTTGTGGTTGCAGAAGCTGAAGTTGGCGCAATGATCGTGCGAGACGAATAAGAATGTCAAATATCCATCCGACGGCAGTTATCGGTGAAAATGTAACACTGGGCGAAGATGTCAGCGTGGGCGCTTTTTGCGTTCTAGATGGCAAGATTTCTATCGGTAGCAACACAATTTTGCACTCTCATGTTGCCATTGCGGGTGAAACAGAAATTGGGTCTGGTTGCGAGATTTTCCCCTTTGCCTCGGTTGGACATCAACCACAGGACAAAAAATACGCAGGTGAGCAAAGCCGTTTGTTCATTGGTGACAATTGCACGATCCGCGAGAATGTAACCATTAATCCCGGCACAAGTGGTGGCGGAATGGAAACGCGGATTGGCAATCATGTTTTACTGATGGCGGGTGCCCACGTGGCCCACGACTGTCAACTTGGTGATCACGTTATTCTTGTCAATCATGTGGCCCTTGCAGGTCATGTAATTGTTGATGAGCATGCCATTGTTGGTGGGCTTTCGGGTGTACATCAATTCGTGCGCATCGGTGCTCATTCCATCGTCGGTGCTATGAGCATGGTGGAAAATGACGTTATTCCGTTCGGTTCTGTTTTGGGCAATCGCGCCTATTTGGGCGGGTTGAACCTTGTTGGTTTGAAACGTCGCAATTTTGATCGCGAAGAAATCCATACGCTACGTGCCGCTTATCGAATGATTTTTTCCAATGAAGGTACCTTGCGCGAACGGGTTGAAGATGCTGCAGAGATCTTCAAAGGGCACGAACTAGTAGATCTTGTGGTGTCATTCGTGCGCAAACCATCTGAACGTTCCATTTGCATGCCGAAGAACGGTGTTGGCTCTCATGAATAAACTGGCTTTGTTGGTTGGTCAGGGTGAACTCGCGGCAACCGCTCAGGCGGCTATTCGTGAGCGGTATGAAGGCGATTTCGTGGTGTGGTCGATGGTTGGCGATGCACCGAATTCGAACGACAATATTGATGTTGGACAGCCACTTGAGTTGATCAATCGGTTGCGTGCTGCTTCTGTGTGTACCCTATGTGCAGTCGGGCGCGTGGATCTATCTCCTGAATTGCGGGCAAATGTTGGCGCATATCTTGTGCAGCACTATCAGGGCAAGCTTGATATGAGCGATATTGGATTGGAAACTGCCTATCGAACGATCGCCAAGGATGCACAAGTTGACATTAAGGGCATTCACGAGCTGGTGCCCTCACTATTGGCGGGGCGTGGTCATGTTGGTGGCCCTGAAGTGCCCCCAAAGATCAACGAAACTGAAAATCTTATTCGGCTGGCACGTACGATTGCGCGCACTGATTTGGGACAATCTATCGTTTTTCACGGCCTGCGGCCTGTAGCTTCTGAGGATGTTTTGGGCACAGACGATTTGTTAGTTCGTGCAAAAAATATCGCGGCAACCTTGCGCATTCCGGCTGGTGAGTTGGTACTTGTAAAGGTGGCAAAGCCACAACAGAGTGGGTTGGGTGATTTGCCAACAATTGGACCAAAAACAATTCAATTGTGCGCGGATGCTGGCGTGGGTGTTGTTGTTGTTGAAGCCGACAAATGTCTGGTTGTGGACCGGCCGCGCGTAGTAGATCTAGCGGAGCAGCGCAGTGTCAGCGTTGTGGGGTGGGGGTAAGTGCGCCTGTTTGTCGTTGCTGGCGAAAGCTCAGGCGACCAATTGGGCGCTGATCTGGTTAGCCAGCTACAGCAACGTGTCGAACTCGACGTTACAGGTGTAGGCGGCTCCGCGTTGCATGAAGTAGGGCTCAAGTCCCTATTTCCCATGTCAGATTTGGCCGTTATGGGGTGGCGCGACGTCTATTTGCGTTTGCCACTCTTGTTGTTTCGATTGCGGCAAACAATTGACGCCATCGTTCGTCAAAAGCCTGACGTTGTGGTTCTAATCGACAGCCAAGAGTTTTCCAATCGTGTGGCTGCGGGTGTGCGCAAACGTTTGCCGAACGCGAGAATTGTTCTTTATGTGGCTCCGTCTGTTTGGGCATGGAAGCCTGAGCGTGCGCAGCAAATCAAGCCCCTATATGACGAGGTTTTGGCAGTCTTGCCATTTGAACCCAGGGTGTTTGCTGAGTTAGATGGTCCCACATGTACCTATGTGGGCCATATGGCAGAACGGGTTCAAGCAACTCAGAAACCGAGTGAACTGCAATCAGGCTTTTTGTTATTGCCCGGTAGCCGAGACGGTGAAATAAATCGCAATTTGAACGAAATGACGTTGGCGCGCAAATGGGTGCAACAAGCGCACCCAAACCTAAACCAAACCCTTGCAGCGGCTCCGGGGCGGATGAATTTGGTCAAACGGCTATTGCAAGACACTGACATCCAAATTGGCGAAGGTCGGGAGAAATTCAAACAGTTTGTCGCCGGGGCTCATGCAGCCATTGCCGTTTCTGGGACAGTAACGCTGGAACTTGGTTTTGCCGGTGTGCCCCATGTGACGACTTATTTGGCGGAAGCCAAGCAGATCAAAAACTATGAAGCGAACGGTAGGCCATTGATCAACTTGAATAATATTATTGTTGGTCGCAAATTCGTGCCCGAAGTAATTGGCGAGCGCGCACTTGGTGCCGAAATACTGCAAGAGACCCAGAACCTGTTGGATAGCGACAAGCAAATGAATCTACAGCGTGAGGGCTTTGAAGAGATGCGAGCGAAAATGCAAAACGGGGAGCCAGAAGCCCCCCGTCAAAATGTTGCAGATCGTATCTTGTCGCTGGTTTAACTAGCGCTGTGAGATGTCCACATAGTCGCGTGATGTCGCCCCAGTATAGAGCTGGCGTGGACGACCGATTTTCTGCTTTGGATCTTCGATCATTTCTGCCCACTGTGATGTCCAGCCAACAGTCCGTGCCAAAGCAAAGATTGCTGTAAACATTTCAGTTGGGAAACCAATAGCGTCCAAAATGATGCCTGAATAGAAATCAACGTTTGGATAGAGTTTCTTCTCGATGAAGTACTCGTCTTCCAAGGCGATCCGTTCAAGTTCTTGAGCCACTTGCAGGGTTGGGTTGTTTTCAACACCTAGTTCAGCAAGAACTTCTTTGGCAGTTTGCTGCATCACAGTCGCGCGTGGGTCAAAGTTTTTGTAAACGCGGTGACCAAAGCCCATCAAACGGAATGGGTCAGATTTGTCCTTTGCGCGTGCCACAAACTCTGGAATGCGATCAACTGTGCCAATTTCACGTAGCATCTGCAAGCAAGCTTCGTTGGCGCCACCATGTGCTGGGCCCCAAAGCGATGCAACACCTGCAGCGATACATGCGAATGGGTTCGCGTGTGAAGAGCCTGCAAGGCGCACAGTTGAAGTAGATGCGTTTTGCTCGTGATCGGCATGAAGCGTGAAAATGCGATCCATTGCTTTAGCGATGGTCGGTGACACGACATATTCTTCTGCGGGAACTGCAAAGCACATGCGCAAGAAGTTGGATGCATAATCCTCATCGTTGCGCGGATAAACAAACGGCTGGCCGATTGAGTATTTATAAGCCCATGCGACGATTGTTGGGATTTTGGCGATCAAACGGTGCGACGCAATTGTGCGCTGCTCTGGATCGGTAATGTCAGTTGAATCGTGGTAGAAAGCGGACATTGCGCCCACAGCACCACAAACAATTGCCATCGGGTGCGCATCACGACGGAAGCCCTCAAAGAACTTTACCATTTGCTGATGCAACATGGTGTGGCGCGTTACTGTGTTTGAAAATTCATCAAACTCAGCTTTTGATGGCAATTCGCCTTTCAAAAGCAAATAAGCAACTTCCAAGAAGCTTGATTTATCAGCGAGTTGCTCAATTGGATAGCCACGATACAACAATGTACCTTTGCCACCATCGATATATGTAATTGCTGATTCAGTTGAGCCTGTTGATGTGTAACCAGGGTCAAATGTGAAATGCCCAGTTTTGGCATATAGGGAGCGGATATCAATAACGTCAGGACCTACTGATCCTGAAATTATGGGGAATTCATAGCTTGTGCCATCAATTTCTAATTTTGCAATCCGATCGGTCATTAAGAGGCCTCCTTCAAGATTTCAAAAAATAGACTCAGCAAATCGTCCCCACAAACGTTAGCATCGTCGCACCTGCAAATCAGGTTGTGCATGAGGTATCGGATTTGGCGCAAAACCGCAAGCGGTGAACGCAAATCCGACCCCAATATGCGTGTTTATACCGCAGTTGTTTCGCTCAATCGTGACAAACTTTCTTCTTTGCCCAGCAGAAGCAATACATCAAAACAACCAGGAGATGCATTTTTGGCGGTAACGGCTGCCCTAAGCGGTTGAGCTACCTTGCCAAATTTGAGTTCTTTTTGTTCAGCAAAAGCCCGCAAAGCTTGGTCAATTCCATCATGCGACCAGTCGTTTATCCGTTCTAACGCGGGTTGTAATTCGCGCAAAATATCTAAAGATTCGCCTTCAATTGCGGCTTTTGCTTTGTCTTCATATTGAAGCGGGCGCGAAGGGTAAATAAATTCGGCAGACTTAACCAATTCAACAATGGTTTTGGCGCGTGTTTTAAGGGCGGGCAGGGCCGCGATAACCGTTTCTTTGTTGGCTTTTAGGCCCGCGAGTGATGTTTGATCGTCCAATTCTTCGGCCAAAGCCAGCATCAATTCATACAAGCGGGAATCATCACACGCCTTGATATAGTGCGCGTTCATGTTTTCCAGCTTGGCAAAATCTATCCGGCTGGCGCCTTTGTTTAGGCCCGCGAATGAGAACCATTCGATAAATTGCTCTGAGGAGAAGATCTCATCGTCGCCATGTGCCCAACCAAGACGGGCGAAATAATTGCGGATGGTTTCTGGCAAATATCCCATTCGCCGATAGTCTTCTACCCCTAATGCACCGTGGCGTTTGGAGAGCTTTGCCCCGTCTGGACCGTGAATGAGTGGGGTGTGCGCCATCACCGGTATTTCCCAGCCCATGGCGTTGAAAATTGTGATCTGTCGGGCCGAGTTTACCAAATGGTCGTCGCCTCGCATGATGTGGGTCACGCCCATATCGTGGTCATCCACCACAACCGCCAATAAATATGTTGGGGTGCCGTCGGAACGCAGAATTACAAAATCATCCAGGTTTTCAGCCTTAAAGGTCACGTCACCTTGCACTTTATCATGGACTACAATTTCGCCCGTGGTCGGCGCTTTGATGCGCACAACAAACGGCGCGCCAGCGGGCGCGTCGCTTTCAGGCCGATCACGCCAACGCCGATCATAAACCATTGGGCGGCCTTCGGCTTTTGCCTTTTCGCGCATTGTTGTTAGCTCTTCAGGCGTCGCATAGCATTTGTAGGCTTTGCCCTCAGCCAAAAGCTGCATCGCCACTTCTGTGTGCCGGTCGATGTTTTTGGACTGATAAACAGGCTCGCCCGCGTAATCTAACCCCAACCAGTCCATGCCCGAAATGATGGCGGCGATGGCTTCGTCGGTTGAACGTTCGTGATCCGTATCTTCGATGCGCAACAGCATGTCGCCACCCATGGATTTGGCAAGGGCCCAGTTAAAAAGGGCGGTACGTGCATTGCCAATATGCAGGAAGCCAGTTGGAGACGGCGCAAACCGGGTGATCACTTTATCTGTCATGTGGACGTTCTCAAATTTGTCGAATTGATGGACTGTTGGTCGCCGATCCGTTTTGCGATTTTAAGCGCAAAGCTGGCGGAAATTTCTCGCATGTGTAACATAAGCGCAATATTGCGCAAGATGGGGCCGAGCAGATGGCCGCTTTCGACAGCGAAACGATACTTAAGAAGAATACTCAACCGCCTTCATTCAAGGGCGATCCCATTGTCGTGCGCAACAATAATGGCCCGTCTAGCCGAGGCGTTCAGCGCTTTCGTGTGGACTACAAAAGTGCCATCGCAGATGCATTTTATCATCGCCAATTTGTTGTGCTTATTCCCTTTGCCCTGATCACCGGTATTTCGCTCTATCGACATATTTGGGTTGAGCCGAACTTGTTAGCGGTTGGTGCCGTGCTGTTTGTGCTGGGTACTTTTTTTTGCTGGCAGCGTTTTAGACAAAACCAAGCGCGGATGCTGGCATTGGTCTTGGCGGTTTGGTTTGGCTTTTCATTGATCACCTTTGCCGCAAGTTGGGCGGGCACAAAGCTTTTGTCCTATCCTATTGCCGTGCAAAACCTGAGCGGTGAAGTCATTGAACGATCGGTGGGCGGCGAGGGGCAATTGCGGTTGTTGATTGGCGATTTGGCGGGGGATGACAAGCTTGACGGTGTGCGGCGGTTGCGCCTGACCATCCGAGCAAAACACTTAAACCTAGATCAGCCAATTGCTCTTGGTGACCATATTACAGTGCGGGCCCGCATTATTCCTTTGCCCAAACCAGTTTACCCCGCTAGTTACGATTCACAGTTTCAAGGGTTTTTTGATGGAATTGGTGGCTATGCCAGTTCGCTTGAGCCGGTGCAGAAGCTGACCCCGGGCAATGGTTCTGTTTGGAGAGCGATTGATCGGCTGCGGTGGGGGATTGGTGAGCGGTTGGATATCTACTTGTCGGCGGATCAAGCTGCGATCGCGCGGGCATTGATCATCGGTGACCAATCGGGAATCAATGATGTGTTGCGCGAGAATATTGCCAATGCGGGGCTTGCCCACGTTTTAGCAATCTCTGGCCTGCATTTGACGTTGGTGGTTGGGTCTGTGTTTTTTATGATCCGCATAATCGTTGCTCAAGCGGTGGGGCAAGATCGTTGGATAAAGCCCCTTGCGGCCCTCGGGGCGATTGGGGTGGCAATTGGTTATTTGATGATATCTGGTGCCAACCTTGCCACCCAAAGGGCGACACTGATGCTTGTTTTAGCCTTTGTGGCCATATTGGTGGGTCGACGTGCCATTACCATGCGCAATGTGGCAATTGCAGCAATCGTTATTATTGTTTTGTTCCCGCATGAAATTTTCAAACCCGGTTTTCAACTGTCGTTTGCGGCAGTTGTTGGCTTGGTTGCTGTTTATGCGATTGTTGGGCGCAGCGCCTTGCAGGTGCCGTTCTTGGCAAAATTATTTGGTGGATTGGCGTTGACCAGTTTGATCGCTGGGGTGGCGACGGCACCTATTGCTGCTGTGCATTTTCAACAATTCGCCCCAATGGGATTGATCGGCAATTTGATTGCAGTGCCGATTGTGGGCTTCTTTGTGCTGCCAAGCGGCTTAGCGGCTGTATTGTTGATGCCTTTAGGTTTAGAGGGGCCATTTTTGGCTGGCATGGGGATGGGGATTGATCTGGTGGTTGCAGTGGCGCGCACCATTTCAGCCATGAGTGCTAACTATACCCAAACGCCAATGCTGGCAGAGTGGGTGTTGCCCGGATGTTTTGTGGCGCTTTGTTGGCTCAGCTTTTTCCGAGGGTGGTTGAAGTTTTTCGTACCCGGCGTTTTTGGACTTGCAATTGTTGGGTTTGGCGCTGCCGCCTTGCCATTTATGGTTGTCTCGGACAGCACGCAAGCGGTGATTGTTCGGCAGGCGGATGAATTTTTTCAGATGGGGCGCAAGTCCAATAGTTTCACCAGCAGGGCCTGGGCGGAACGATTTGGCTCTTCCCTGATCGACCATGAAGCCGTTGGCGCGTGCGACAAGCATGGTTGCAGCGCGGAAGTTGGGGGGCGTGTTATCTCTGTGGTCAAGGATAGTGTTGGACTAAACGAAGACTGTGGCCGCGCCGACGTGCTTATAGTGCGGCAGCGGCGGGAGGTATCCTGTTTAACTGCGTTGGTGATCGAACAAAAGCAGTTGGATAGGCAGGGCGTTGCAACAATCTTTCTGGATGAGCAAGGGCAATTTGAGGTGAGGTGGGCCATAAACGATCAGCGCCGACCCTGGCGACCATAGTCCTATGCGCTTTTTGCCATAACCAGCAAGTTGGGGGCCGCTTCTCCCCCTCGCAGTCGGGTTTTTTGTGCGGGGTTGCTCGTTGCGTTTCTGACAATGATTGAATGGGAACAGCACACAAAGGTTTGACTTCAAATGGTGACCCAGCTTTTTCAATAAGACTGAATAGTAAAATCAACAATGTTCAAAAAAGACCCGGTCAACCAATGTTGCCGGGCCAAGTGTTCGCAAACGGGGGTGTTAGAGCCTAACGCCCTAACGGGGGTCAGTACTTGCGAAATAAACCAACCAATCGGCCTTGAACATCAACTTGGTCAGGGCCGAAAATGCGTGTTTCATAGGCAGGGTTTGCCGCTTCCAGCGCCACGGATTGACCCTTTTTGCGCAGACGCTTCAAGGTTGCCTCTTCACCATCGACCAAAGCCACCACAATCTCACCGTTAGAGGCTGTATCTTGCTTTTTAATCAGCACTGTGTCGCCATCAAAAATGCCCGCGTCAATCATTGAATCCCCGGCAACTTCCAGCGCGTAGTGTTCGCCACCCGACAGCATTTCTGGCGGTACAGAAATCATATGGCTTTGCGTTTGGATCGCTTCAATAGGCACACCAGCTGCAATGCGGCCCATAACGGGAATAGATACAGGTGCGTTTGCGCGATCATCATCATCATCGATGGCCCGTATTGGCTGTTTGGGCACGCGACCAAGATCACCTTCAATAACGCTAGGTTCAAATTTGGATTTTTTACCGCCTAAAGATGGGTTCATACTGTCTGGCAATCGAACAACTTCCATTGCCCGAGCCCTATTGGGCAACCTGCGAATGAAACCACGTTCTTCAAGCGCTGTGATAAGGCGGTGAATGCCGGACTTTGATTTTAGATCCAACGCATCCTTCATCTCATCAAAAGAAGGTGGAACACCACTTTCCTTCATGCGCTCGTGTATAAACATGAGCAGTTCATGTTGTTTGCGGGTCAGCATTTCGAAGTCCTTTGCAGCCAGGTATAGAATCGGAACAAACGTTGAACAACTATAACTGTTCTTTATATGTTCTGCAAGTACGTGCTAAAATGCCAGTTTTAGGGCAGTAGCTAACCCTGTGTTCAAATTGCAACAATTGGGCAGGGTGTGCCAAATCGTCTCATTTTTTGGTTGTAAAGAGGTGGTTCGGCGCGTATTGCACAATTGTCTTCAACTCGGTTGGTCCCACCAACCCCAACGCCAAGGAGGTTCTTAAATGCATACAATCATCAATTCACTCCTGGCAACTCGTTTGCCAGTTTAACACTAGCGCAACCGATCCTTTGCTCAGCGCCTTGCTGATGCTTTTTAGGTTCACGTTTTCAGCTTCTATAACCCGCGTTTTCTAGACGCTGGTTGTTCAACCATCATTTGTCGAGCATTTGGCACGCGTTTCGCGTGGCGTTTTCGGCACAAATTTATCCAAATTTAGGAGCGGCGGAGCTTTAAACAGCTTTTCGCCGAGCGAAGAATAATGAAAAAACAACATGCACTTTCCGAGCAATATTTCGAGCGATTAGGCCGCATTGTGAGGGAAATACTGAAAAACATCGAAGCACGTCGCAAAAGAAGAGCTATTCGTGCCCACTATCTCAATGCGGTGGATTTAAGTCCGCATATTAAGAAAGACATTGGTTTAGATCATGTGCGCGAAAGATACGATTTGCGGTAGCATTGCCGTTAAGGGGCGGTCCGTTTGTGACCGCCCCTTTTTTGTCTGCATTAGCTCGCAATATTGGTTTCAGCACCTGATAATTTCTTGGCATTTGGCGATAAGAAGAACGCGATGATGAATAATATGGTCATCAACAATACGATCGTTGGTGCTGGCGCGCTATCGATGAAAAACGATAGATATATGCCCAAGAAAGCTGAACTGACGGACAAGCCAACAGCCCACACCAGCATTTGACCAATGCGTCGAGTAATCAGATAGGCGATAGCCCCCGGCGCAACCAACAAAGCGATGGCTAGGATGATGCCCACTGCTTTTAGCGCGGCCACGACGCTGAGCGAAATGATGGCCAGCAAACCGTAATGCAGGACTTTCACAGGCAAACCAATGGCACTGGCATGCTGTTGATCAAAAATATAGAGCAGCAAATCGCGCCATCTTAAAATGATAACCGCTGAAATGAAGAGGGCGATCAGCCCGGTTTCTATGATGTCATACGTGTTGATGCCCAGCATGTCGCCAAATAGAATATGGTCCAAGTGCACGTCGGTTTCGATTTTTGTATAAAGCACAATCCCCAAGCCAAACATGCCCGAAAAGACCACGCCCATTACGGTATCCTCTTTTACCCGCGAGTTTTCGGTAATGAAGCCCGTGGATATTGCGCAGGTCATGCCCGCAAAAAATGCTCCAATGGCCAGCGGAATACCCATGACATAAGCCAGTACAATGCCCGGCAACACAGCATGGGAAATGGCGTCGCCCATCAAAGACCAGCCTTTGAGCACCAAGAAGCATGACAAAAGCGCGGCGGGAATAGACACCAGAACCGAGATCAAAAATGCATTGCGCATAAATTCAAATTGAAAGGGCGCAAGTGGGTCCGAAATTAAGAGGTCAATCATTGCGCGGCCTCCGGTTCTGCATTGCGGCGTGCCCGTTGGGCCAGCATGCCGTGTTTGGGGGCAAAGACAAATGCGAGCAAAAACATTGCGGTTTGCAGCACAACAATAATGCCGCCAGTGGCTCCATCAATGAAATAAGAGATATATGCACCAAACAACGCACTGAGCGTGCCAATGGCCACGCTGACCATGATGAGGCGCGGAAAGCGGTCCGTAAGCAAATAGGCTGTGGCTCCTGGGGTGACTACCATAGCAATCACCAAGAAAGCGCCAACGGTTTGCAATGCAGCAACTGTGCAGGCGCTCAATAGGGTGAAGAACAGAATTTTGAGCGCGGTTGGGTTGATGCCGATAGAGCGGGCGTGCGCTTCGTCAAAAAAGGTGACCATTAGGTCTTTCCATTTGAGCAGCAGAACCGCCAGTGAGATCAGCGAAATAATGACCAACTGCAGAGTATCGGTTGGGGTGACCGCCAATATGTTACCCAAGACGATGGTTTGAATGTTCACCGACGTTGGGGACAAGGACACCATGAAGAGCCCTAGGCCAAAGAAGGATGTAAAGATCAACCCAATGATGGCGTCCTCACGCAGTTTTGTGCGTTGATTAAGGAACAACATGGCAGCAGAGGCCAATGCGCCCGAGAAGAAGGCTCCAACAGCAAAAGGTAGGCCCAGCATATAGGCGCCGGCAACGCCGGGCACGATAGAGTGGGACAGCGCGTCGCCAATCAACGACCAGCCTTTCAGCATCAAATAGGCAGATAGAAACGCGCAAACAGCGCCAACCAATGCGCTCACCCAAATGGCGTTGCGCATGTAGCCATAAGTGAGGGGTTCAAACAAAAGATCAATCATCGTCGTTTGACCCGCTGCGTTTGTGTTCCATATTGTCTTGTTCGCCATACATGATCAGCGGACGTTCATCATCCGAAATAATAGCGATGTGGCGTGCATCTTCATCGTCGTGCAAGTCGGTGCCACCGAACACAAAGTGGCGCAATACGCCGCCAAAGGCTTTTTCCAAGTTGTCTTGGGTGAATACTTCCTTGGTATCCCCATAAGCGAGCACAGTGCCTTTGACCAAAATAGTGCGGTCACAAAACTCTGGTACAGACCCTAAATTGTGAGTGGAAACAAGGATCACCTTGCCTTCGTCGCGTAGCGCGCGCAGCAGGGCGATGATGGTGTCTTCGGTTTTAACGTCGACACCGGTAAACGGCTCATCGAGCAGAATGACTTCGCCTTCTTGAGCCAAAGCGCGAGCTAAAAATACCCGTTTCTTTTGCCCACCGGAGAGTTCGCCGATTTGGCGAAGTCGGAACTCTTCCATGCCCACACGGTTAAGTGCCTCTGTGACTTTTTCATGATCAATTCTTTTGGGGCGGCGCAAAAAGCCCATATGGCCATAGCGGCCCATCATCACCACGTCTTCCACCAGAACTGGGAAATTCCAATCCACATCTTCAGTTTGGGGCACATAGGCGACAAGGTTTTCTTTTAAAACCTCACGAATGGGTCGACCCAGAATTTGCACCTCGCCCTCAGTCACCGGGGCAAAGCCCATGATGGATTTAAACAAGGTGGATTTGCCACTACCATTTACGCCCACCAAGGCAGCAATGGTGCCGCGCGGCAACTGAAATGAAGCATCACGAATAGCGGTATGGCCATTGCGGTACGTCACCGTGACGTTTGAAACTTTTAGGCCCGAAGTGGTGACGAAGGAATTCTCCGCCCCGGTCATATCATTCATTTTGACAATCCGTCTGCGATGGTTTGCGATGTGACGCGCAAGAGGTCCAAAAAGGTGGGTACGGGACCGTTTTCGTCTGTTAACGAGTCAACATATAATACACCAGCGTAGTCTGCGTCTGTTTCGCGCGCAACTTGCTCTGCGGGAGCTGAGGATATTGTGCTTTCTGAAAACACTGCTTTGATATTGTTTTTGCGCACTTGGTCAATCACATCGCGCACCTGGTGCGGTGTGCCTTGCTGATCCGCATTGATGGGCCACAAATAGAGTTCTTTCAAACCAAAATCCCGGGCGAGATAGCTGAATGCCCCTTCAGAGGTCACCAGCCAGCGTTGATCTGCGGGGATGGCTTGGATCGCTTTGCGGATCGGTTCTACTGTGGCGGTTATTTCGGCCTTATATGCCTCAGCGTTGGCCAAATAGACTGCAGCATTCTTAGGATCATGCTCAGCAAATGCTTTGGCGATATTGTCCACATAGATCAAAGCATCGCTTGGCGACATCCAAGCATGGGGGTTGGGTTTTCCAGTGTAAGGGCCATTGGCGATGCCCATTGGTTCGATGCCATCGGTGATGGTTACGCTTGGGATATCGCGCAGATTGTTAAAGAATTTTTCAAACCATAATTCAAGGTTCAGCCCGTTCCACAAAACCAAATCCGCCCCCTGCGCACGAATGATATCGCGCGGGGTTGGTTGGTAGTTATGAATTTCAGCTCCGGGTTTGGTAATCGATTCAACGATCGCCGTGTCCCCCGCAACATTTTGCGCCATGTCGGCAATAATAGTGAATGTGGTGACCGCTTTGAACTTAGCCATCGCGGGGGTGGCGACAAGCGACATCGCGCTTGCAGCAATAAGCGCGGCGGCAAGAATTGGCTTTTTGAACTTCATGGATGAACCCTATCAACAAACATAATCCGTTGATTAGAATCAGTAATGCAATTGCAAATCGTTTGCAAGAGCTATTGCGAATGATTTGCAAAAGCCGTTGTGGCTATTAACTGCTCGGAACTTGAATAGTGTCTCACTTGATCGTAATCGTGATCTTCAACTCTTCGTCTAGCTCGAGTCCGAACTCCGCCTCATCCGGGACAATCCAAGCCAACTCGGTACTTTTGGGGTCTCGAACCAGCTTTACATTTCCGAGTTCTACGCCGGCGCGGAAGTTTTTCGGGTTAATGCTGGTGTTTGGCTCAAGCTCAATCACAAAGCGATAACCAGGAATTGGAAAGAATGCGTCGCTCTTTTCAACGATAAGGTCGCCAAATTTTAATCTATCAAGAAAAGCGGTTCGGCGAACACGTGCCACCTCAATCGCCTCTTCATTGGCCCAGTAGATGCGGCTTTTTGCCAAAAAATCGGCGTAGGCCTCATGTGTGGCGAGCTGGGCGGCCATGTAATCGCGCAAAGGACCACCTTCAATCAGTTCTGCTGCCGCTTTTTTCATTGCTTCTTTGGTCAATTCTTTCGCGACGCTAATTCCAATGTCCCGGCCAATACTCGTAACGAGCGCCCCTATGCCCCTTTTTCCAGTTGCTTTGCCAAATTCTTCAGCCGCTTTGAGTACCTTCTCTTCTGATTTAGCGATTTTGCTTGCGATGCGGTCCGGCAAGCTGAAATTTCCATTGACCAAGTCTTGGGGGCGACGAAAGCTCTTATATACATCTGCGCCAAACTTGGCGGCTTCGTGTTCTAAGGCTGCTTTGTTTAGTTTGGCATAACTGCCGGAAGTGCGAAATGGCGTTGATATCGCCTCTTTATATATTTGATTTAGTGCAGCCTCCTTACCTTGCTCGTCCCACCAAGATTGCTCGTTTTCTTCGTTGCCTTTTTTCTGTGGGATCACTGCAATATCTCGGCCAATACCACTCGCGTCATAATAGGTCGGGCCAGAAATCAGGTTTCCAGCGAGTTGGCCTGTGGCTTCTGCTAATACGCCCGTAGGACCACCTTTTGCCGCCAACGCCAAATTCAATGCCGAGGAGTGTAATTCTATTTGCGCTTGAATGATGGTCGAAGCGATTCCAGATAGGGCGTGCCAATCTGCTTGATTAGAAGCCTCATTGACTGCTTTTTCGTGATGTTCTCGGGCGGCTAAACGCCTTTTGTCCAATTCGAAAGAGGCTTCGCGGCGACCTGCGATTTCTGCACTGAGAAAATAGACCTCCTCACGGAGTGCGTTTTGCTCATCGGCAGAAACCGGAACCAGTCGGGCGTCCTTGCTTTGTATGGATTTGATCGCGCTACCATACCGCGATTTAACATCAACAAACTCAAGTGTCGCAGCGCTTAGTTCTTGTTCCACTGCGTCTAAGCTGGCTTTCACATTTTCCAATGTCGTTGTTAATTCAGAATCTGTCTCATGATAGGCTTTGATGTGGTCGGCTTGATCTTTTTGAGCACGCGCAAATGCATCAATATCGTCTTCTCCGGGCGGCAAATTGGCTTGCACTGCGTCAAGTATTTTCACATTGATCGTTTGCAGTTTCTGAGTGCTTTTGATTATGAATTCACGGCGTGCAGTAAGAATGTCATCGACGCGTGTTTGTACACTTTTGTAATATGCCTTGCTTTCCGCATATCGTTTTTTAGCCGTGTCCAACTTTTTGGTTGCCCTTTGCAAAGCGATGTCTTGGTTGGCACGTGATATTTCAACACTCGTGACCGTAAACCACGGCTTAGGAGGTGGAAACCTTGTGCTTGCGGACATGCGCGTGGCTTCTTGGGATGGATTTTTTCCTTCTGCTCGCATTTGCGCCAAATAGGGGGAGGGAATGTGCATTTCATTTTCGACAAAAAGAGCGCCAGCAATGTTCAAACTTACAACGAAGTTCGTGTAGGTTTCTGCTATGCCTTCAACCGCCAAGGCTTCTCGATATTTGCTAAGATTTGGGACTGTTTTTCGGGTGCGCCAAAGCTCTAATTCAGATTTGAGCCGTTCAATGTGCGAAGCAAGCATTTCTGCTTGTCCTGGAAAAGTTATTCTTGCCGCGGCTTGGTCGTCCTTTTGCGCAATGCAAAGCTTATATTCTGTGAGTTTGACAATCAGCGCGCGATGTTCTTCGCCACTGGTGGGTAAATTAGTGGGGTCAAATTTGGGAAGTGTACAATCGTCTGCAAGGGCGTTGAGGGTCGCGCCTGCGAACATTATTGCAGCAATTGCTAATTTCCACATTGGTTCCACCTTGTCTCAGCATATTGATTTTTGAGTGTACTCCGAACGCAACGAATGTAGGCATGTTAGCCCATAGGTCCTGAAACTACCAATCAGCATTGAAAACATTTGGATCAATCGGAAAGCGTGGGCTTTAAACCTGAGCAAACGGCATGAATGAAATGTTTATCGCCGTGCGGGATGAAGGCGCCCTTGATAAATGTCAAGTTTTAGATATCTTGCAATCGATAATCTCATCTACTGTTGTACATAAATTTCTAACGAAAGCGAAAAAACAATAATGACATTTTCGAATAGGACAAAACGAACCGCAGCGGCATTTGTCGCAGCGGTGATAGTAAGCGTTGGCAGCTCAGGCATTGCACAGGCAGCGCCATATTACTTTCAAGACCAAAATAGTAACCCGCAAGCACTTTACACCAATCCAAGTTGTGATGGGGAAACCGATAGCTGTATTGGTTTCGGCACGAAATGCGGTGTTGATATGTACTACAGCAAGTATTCTCAGCAGAGAGCGCTCGAAATGTGGAAGTACAAAGGCTACATCAAAATCCGGCAGAACTCCGGCGGTCATGAGGTGGTTTGTGAGCTAATCCGCTAACGCGGATTTTTTCATCCAACCGCCCGCCCAGGGCATCACCAACACATCCACCATCTCACCAACCCTTTTGCTTTCTTCAAGCGGCTTTTGCACCACGAAACAATCGCTTGCAGAGAGCGAGGTGAGGTGGGCGCTGTCGGATTGCATGTGTGGGTCAACGCCTAGGCTGCCGTTGGCATTTTGGGTTAGCTTTGCACGGCGATAGTGTTGACGCGGGCCGTTGCTTGCCATATCGGCGGTGAGCGGTAATTGGGTGATCATGTGATCTGGAGATTGGCCCAGTTTGGCTTTGATGGCGGGCACCACAAACACGGTGCCTGTAACCAAGGCTGAAACCGGATTGCCGGGCAGGCCAAAAATGGTGGTTTTGCCTTTAGTGCCAAACATCAGCGGTTTGCCGGGGCGCACCGCGATTTTCCAAAAACTGAGTTCAACGCCCAATTCTTCTAACACTTCTTTGACATAGTCGCGATCGCCCACGCTTGCGCCGCCTGTGGTGACCAAAACGTCTGGTTTTTCATCCAACATGCGTTTCAGTTCATTTTTCAGCGTCTGCCGATCATCTTTGATAATGCCGCCATCTTTCACCTCTGCACCAAAATGGGCGAACAAAGGCGTTAGGCCAAAACCGTTGGAGGCAATGATCTGATCTTTTTCTAGCGTTGATCCCGGGGGCACCAATTCGTCGCCGGTTGCCACCAAAGTCAGTTTAGGCGCTTTGCGCACTTGCAGCGTTGCATGGTTGGCGGCCGCTGCCAGTGCCAAGTGGAACGGCGATAGTTTGGTGTCCATACTAATCAGAACATCGCCCAAAGCAAAGTCGTTGCCCTTATCGCGCACATTTTGCCCCGCAACCACATCATCCTCTAGGGTGATGATGTCACCATCGCGGCTAATTTTTTCCTGCATGATCACCGCGTTGGCGCCTTTTGGCATTGGCGCGCCGGTGTAAATGCGGGTGCATTGCCCTGCGGTCAAGGTGCCTTCGAACGCCTCGCCCGCAGCAGATACGCCGATCACATCAAGTTGTGTGCCTTTGGCGCCCGCTTTGGCGTTGAGGGCATAACCATCCATGGCGCTGCCATCAAACGGGGGCTGATCGAACACGGCGGCAATGTCGTGGGCCAGAATTCTGCCATTTGCCTTGGCCAACGGCACCACTTCATTGTTCGTTTGTGAAATGGCGTCAATGATGGTTTTAAGCGCGTCAGCGACAGGCAAAAGGTTCATATTTTACTCGCGGTTGTAATCGCCGGACTTGCCGCCCGACTTTTGGTCCAATTGGGTTGGGCCGATCACCATGGATTTGTCCACCGCCTTGGCCATATCATAAATAGTCAGCGCGGCAACGGACGCGGCGGCGAGCGCTTCCATTTCAACTCCCGTTTTGCCTTCAACGCGCACCAAGGCTTTGATATCAAAACTGTTTGTGTTGTCATCAGGCTCGATCGAGATTTCAATTTTCGTCAGCATGAGCGGATGGCAAAGCGGGATCATTTGCGACGTATTTTTCGCCGCCATAATGCCCGCAACCCGAGCAACGCCAAGCGCATCGCCTTTTTTCAGGTTGCCGCTTTTCACCGCTACAAATGCTGCTTCGCTCATGGAAATGCGAGATGTTGCAGTCGCCTGGCGTTGGGTGACATTCTTGTCGCCTACATCCACCATGTGGACTTCGCCATCATCGTTGATATGGGTGAGTTTGTCGGCCATTTAAGCTGCCTCGTTGCCTGTTAGCAACAATCGTGTTGCAGCCGCAACGTCAGGTTGGCGCATCAGGCTTTCACCCACAAGGAAAGTGCCCACATTGGCTTTGTCCTCGAGCATTTGCACATCGTCAAATGTGAAAATGCCGCTTTCGCTGACCAGCAATCTATCGTCGGGCACGTTTTTCGCTAGTTCAATCGTGGTGTTTAAGCTGGTTTCAAAGGTCCGCAAATTGCGGTTGTTGATGCCGATCAGTTCGGCGTCTAATTTGAGCGCACGTTCGAGTTCTTCGGCGTCATGCACTTCAATCAGCGCGTCGATGTTCCAATATTTGGCCGCAGCGTTTAGATCTTCAGCCAGTTTGTCGTCTACCGCTGCCATAATGATCAAAATGCAATCAGCGCCCCATGCACGGGCCTCTGCCACCTGATAGGTGTCGTAAAGGAAATCTTTGCGCAAAACGGGCAGGAACGTTGCTGCCCGCGCTTCTTTGAGGAATGCAGGTGCGCCTTGAAACGAAGGGCCATCGGTAAGAACTGAAAGACAAGCCGCACCACCAACTTCATAGTCAGATGCGTGAGCGGCTGGGTTAAAATCCTCTCGGATCAAGCCTTTGGATGGGCTGGCTTTTTTAACTTCAGCGATCAGCGCATATTGGTCATTGTCGCGTTTGGCTTTTAAGGCGTTCAAAAAACCACGTGGCGCATCGGCGTTTCGGGCCAATGTTTCAAGATCGCCAAACGGCAAATCGAGTTTGGCCGCCGCAATTTCTTCGCGTTTATAAGCTTCGATTTTCTTTAGAATATCGGTCATTATTTGGCCACCTCGTTCGATACGCGAACTAAATCTTCAAGCTTGGCTTTTGCTGCGCCGCTATCAACTTGTTTTGCGGCAAGGTCTACACCAGCTTTGAGGGTGTCGACTTTGTTTAAGATCAAAAAAGCCGCCGCTGCGTTGAGCAGCGCAATGTCGCGAAATGGGGAAAGTTTGCCATCAAACAGTTCGCGCATGGCCGCTGCGTTTTCTTGCGGTGTGCCACCCAAAATATCTTTTGTTTCAGCTAAAGGCAGTCCAGCATCTTTTGGGGAAATCTCAAACTCGGTGATTTTGCCGTCTTTAATCTGCACGACGGAGCTGGTGGTTGTCGTCGTCAATTCATCAAGACCATCATTGCCGAACACAACCCATGCGGATTTTGCGCCGTTTTTCAAAAGCGATTCTGCGACGGGGCGGACCCATTGTTTGTCGAAAACACCAAGCAGATAGTTTTTGACCCCAGCAGGGTTTGACTGAGGGCCGAGCAGGTTGAATATGGTGCGCACACCCATTTCTTGGCGTGAAGGTCCCACAAAGCGCATGGCGGCATGGTGGTTGGGGGCAAACATAAAGCCAATGCCCGCGCGCTCGATGCAAGCGGCAATGCCTGCGGCGGGTAGATCGAGTTCTACGCCCAACGCCAATAGTGCTTCTGAGCTACCAGACTTTGACGAGAGGGCTTTGTTGCCGTGTTTGGCCACAGGGCAACCTGCGGAAGCCACAATGATCGAAGCGGTGGTGGAAATATTGTAGGTGCCAACGCCATCGCCGCCAGTGCCTACAATATCGATGGCATTGGCAGGTGCGGCTACCGGGCTCATTTTTTCGCGCAGGATAGAAACGGCGCCGGCAATTTCTTCAACGGTTTCGCCTTTGACCCGCAACGCCATCAAAAAAGCGCCGATTTGGGATGGTGTGGCTTCGCCAGACATAATGATATTCATCACATCGCGCATTTGGTCGAATGACAAATCGTTGCTGTCGCCGAGGTAGTTGAGCGTTTCTTTGATGTTCATGATGCGCTCCGGGGATTGGCCGCGTTAAACGCGTTGGCGATATCGATGAAATTTTGCACCATTTGGGTGCCGCTTTCGCTTGCTATGCTTTCAGGGTGAAATTGAACGGAATGCAATGGCAGCGTTTTGTGGGCGATGCCCATGATCATGCCGTCGTCAGAAGTTGCCGTAACTTCCAGTTCGCTTGGCATACTATTGGGGTCAATGGTCAAGGAATGATAACGGGTAGCGGTGATGCCGTCCTTGTTCAACCCCTTGAACACGCTCTTGCCCTGATGGCGAATGGTTGAGGTTTTGCCGTGCATCAATGCTGAAGCGCGCACCACGTCTGCTCCGAAAGCTTCGCCGATGGATTGATGGCCAAGGCAGACACCAAACATTGGGATTTCATTCTTAAAACGTTCGACCATGGGCACGCAAATGCCAGCTTCTTTTGGGGTCTTGGGGCCGGGCGAAATCACAATGGCGTCTGGCGCCATCTTTTCGATTTCTTGAATGGTGATTTTGTCGTTACGCACAACTTCCATTTCTACATTTTCTAGTGCACCAATTAGGTGAACCAGATTGTAGGTGAAGCTGTCATAATTATCGATCACGAGCAGTTTGGTCATTGGCCCATCTCCGGCTCATCAGCATAGCGCAATGCTTCTTGCGCGGCACTTGTGAGTGCTCTGGCTTTGTTCTCGCATTCAAGCTGTTCAAGCTCGGCCCTGCTGTCGGCAACAATACCTGCGCCGGCTTGCACATGGATTTTCCCGTCTTTGATCACGGCGGTGCGCAACACAATACAGGTGTCCATCCAACCGTCAGCACTGAAGTAGCCCACGCAGCCCGCGTAAATGCCACGGCGGTGCTTTTCCAGCTCGTCGATGATTTCCATGGCCCGCACTTTGGGGGCGCCAGAAACCGTACCAGCGGGGAAACCGCCGGCTAGCGCATCAATGTTATCAAGGCCTGCCTTTAGCTTACCTTCAACATTCGAGACAATGTGCATCACGTGGCTGTAATACTCGAGGAAATAGCTGTCAGTGACTTCTACAGTGCCAATTTCAGAAACGCGCCCCACGTCATTGCGGCCCAAATCGAGCAGCATCAAGTGTTCTGCCAATTCTTTTGGATCAGAAAGTAATTCATCAGCCATTTCGCGATCGCGTTCTGGCGTTGCGCCGCGTTTGCGGGTGCCAGCGATTGGGCGAATGGAGACCTTTTGGTCTTGCACCCGCACCAAAATCTCTGGGCTTGAACCTGCGATAGCAAAATCAGCAAAATCCAAGAAGTACATATAAGGACTTGGGTTGGTGCGTCGAAGGGCGCGATAAAAAGCGACCGGGGGCAAGGTGAAGTCTGCAGTGAACCGCTGACTCAAAACAACCTGAAACACATCGCCAGCGCGAATATATTCCTTCGCTGTATCCACCATGCCAGCGAATTGTTCTTTTGTGGTGTTGCTTTCAAACTGAATGTTTGCTGTGTCAATTCGTTCTTTGGCCAGCGGTGCGGTGTTGGACAGTCTAGAGATTGCACCATCAAGACGCTCATGTGCAGCATCATATGCTTGGTCTGCGCTAACACCTTCTTTTGGACGTACCGGCGTTGCGAAATAAAGCTCGTCTTTGATGGTATCGAACACCGCCAAAAGAGAAGGGCGCATCAATAGGGCATCTGGTGCACCAATTGTGTCTTCGTTTTCATCAGGCAAGTCTTCGATCTCGCGCACCATGTCGTACCCAAGATAGCCGAATATGCCCGCTGACATAGGCGGCAGGTCTTGCGGTATTTCAAGGGCTGAGCATTTGAGCAGTGAACGCAGCTCATCAAGGGGTGCGTCAGGCAAGGGCTCAAAACTGTCGGGCTCGAACTGTGGGTTTAAATTAACCGAGGCTTTGCCGCGCTGAATCTTGAACAACAGATCAGGTTCTAGCCCGATCATGGAGTAACGACCGCGTGTCGCACCACCATGAACGGATTCGAGTAGAAATGTGTTTTTGCGTCCTTGAGAGAGCTTTAGATATGCACCGACTGGTGTTTCAAGGTCGGCCACCACGCGACGCCACACCACTTGCGATTTGCTTTGATTGTAGATTTCAGCAAAGGCGGCATAGTGTGCGTCATGCATCTCAGTTCCCTATGGTTTGTTATTGTCCGGCCACATTGAGCGACAGGAGTTGATTAATTGCTGCTTGATTTACGTTGAAACCAAGATCATCGCGTTTTGCATTGATAAACTGCTGATAGGCATTATCGGCAAGCCCTGCGGCAATGCTATTTTGCATTTGTTCATCGATTTCTTGAGCCGAAGCGGCATTTAGCCATGTCACTTTGAAAATCACATGTTCGCCATCAGCTGTAAGGGCTGAACCAACGTAACCTTCACCACCTTGGAAAGCGGCTGAGGCAACTTCTCTTGAAATCTCGTCGTTACCGCCACGATTGAGGTTGATGGCTGTTTGAGTTTCAACCCCAGCAGTTGCGGCAACGGCTTCAAGTTCCTCGCCGCTTTTAAGCGCTGCAACAAGTTCCTCTGCCTTTGTTTCCAAAGCATCGCTTTTTTTGCCTTGCATCCAAGATGCCAAAACAAGGGGGCGCACTTCTTCAAGTGTTTGGTCACGTGCTTCCGTGATTTGGTTCAGGTCGAACCAAGCCATTGAATCTGCACTCAAAGCGATTGCAGGAAGTAGCTTATCCAATTCAGCTGACCCAATGACAGGAAGCAAACGCGCCGTTGCGCCAGAAGGCAGGCCATCAATGGCAGCAAATCCGCCACCCGAAGGTGTAACTTCTACGCTTTGCGCCGTTAGGCCGAGTTGCGCCGCAATCTCTTTAATTGGGGAAAGCGTTGCGCGAAGCTCCTCAATTTCATCGATTTTGTCGATGATAATCGCCTTTGCCTGACGTTCGGCTGCCGCTTGTGCGATTTGATCGCGAATTTGGTCCAGTGGTTGCGGACCACCTTCAACAATGTTGGAGACCAAAAGCGCAGTTGTGCCAGTTTCGCCAACAACAACCGTCAGTCCCTCATTTGCCATCGCAAATGCAGCATCACCAATGGCAGGATCTGCAACATCGGCCTGAGCAACTTGACCAAGATCGGTCACTTTATCGGCAAGGCCCATGTTGGCCAACAAATTTGCAAATTCAGGGCCATTGACGGAAAGGCCGCCCAACAATGCTGCTTGACCAGGATTATCAAGGGTAACTGTTTTAATGTTGCGGGTTTGTGGCGCAACAAATGACGCACCCGTTTTAGCGTACTCCGCCTCGATTTCAGCGTCTGAAACTGTAATCGTTTTGCCGAGTATTTCTGGGGTCAGGACCAATATGTCAATGTTGCGCACTTCTTCGGTGCGATAGAATTGCTGGTTTTCAACCAAATAGGTTGTTAGCTCTTCATCTGTTGGTGCGGCGATTTCGCCGAGCGCTGCTTCACTCAATGTGAAGAAGTCGATCGAGCGATTGTCGTTTTGGTAGCTGTTTGAGATTTCAAGGATGGTTTTTGGCGCGGTAATGCCACCAAATAGACCGTTTATGATCTGGCTGCGTTTAGCGTTGTCAGCTTGCGAGTTTACATATTCGCTTTCTGTGTAGCCGCTTTGACGCAGAATTTGGTTGAACCGTTGACGATCAAACAAACCAAGTGTGCTTGAAAAATTTGGATCATCGGCAACAAGTTTTGCAACCATTTCGTCGGATGCGCCAACGCCAAAGCTCTCAACGAGGTTATCAAGCGTTGCATTGCCTGCAAGCTGGGAGATCACTGAACCCGGAATGCCAAAGGCCGCTGCTTGCTCGGGCGTGGGCACTTGGCCGTATTGGCGTGCGAAATCGTTTAGCTGTCCGCGATAGGCGCGATCAAAGTCGACAGCGGATATAGACACATTGCCTACACGCGCGACATTTGTGCTCCCTAGATTTGTGAACACATTTGCGATACCGAAGAGGCCAAAGCTTAAGATCAACAAGCCCATCAGGATTTTGGCGACCCAAGTGTTTGAATAGCGTTTAAAGGTATCTAGCATTTCGCATCCGTTTATTATTATTGCCGAATTCCAGCTGAAGAATTCCCCAGCTTGGAGCGGCGCATAATAGACAGGGTGTGAAGAAAATCGCAAGAGACAGAATGGGCTGTTTTGGCTTAAGACTAATTTTATTTCGTGAGGGACCAACATGACACAAAAAATCACGCCGCTAATTGCTGGAAATTGGAAGATGAATGGGGATGCAGGCTCATTCTTGGAAGTGGAAGTGATCAAAGATCGTTTGGCCGCAAATGAAGTGAACGCACAAGTTGTGATTTGCCCGCCGGCAACGTTGCTACATCGGGTCAGCGTTGCTCTGCACGAAAGCGCAGCTAAAACAGGTGCGCAAAACTGCCACGCTGCGCCAAGTGGCGCACACACTGGGGATATCAGCGTCGCAATGGTGCGCGAAGCAGGCGGTGAATATGTGATTGTTGGCCACTCTGAGCGCCGCGAATCTTATGTTGAGTCCAATGCAGATGTTAAAGCCAAGGCCGCTGCTGCGCTGGGCGGTGGTGTTGTGCCCATTATTTGTTGTGGTGAATCACTAGAGATTCGCGAAAGCGGCAAGGCCATAGATGTTGTGGTGGCGCAAATCATTGCTTCGTGCCCTGATTTTGACCAATCCCAAGAAATTGTTGTGGCTTATGAGCCAATTTGGGCAATTGGCACGGGCAAAACAGCATCATCTGGCGATGTGGATGAAATGCACAATGCTATCCGCGCAGCACTTGTGGAGCGTTTTGGCGATGCAGGCGCAAAAATCAAAATTCTTTATGGTGGCTCGGTAAAGCCTGCCAATGCTGAAGAATTGCTTGGTGTTGAGAATGTGAATGGGGCTTTGGTTGGCGGTGCCAGCCTAAAAGCTGACGATTTTTGGGGCATCATTTCGGCCGCTTAGCTGCCAGATCACACAAAAGCGCGTATTGGCTCTGGCCAAGCGCGGCTTTAGTGTGTAGAACCCCAAAATTCACAAACTAATTCAAGAGAAGATTTCCAAAATGGAAACAGTTCTTATTGTTGCGCATCTGTTTATCGTTATTGCGCTTATTACCGTAATCTTGTTGCAACGCTCAGAAGGCGGGGCGCTTGGTATCGGCGGTGGCGGCGGTGGCGGTTTGATGTCTGCACGCGGTTCAGCAAACCTTTTGACACGAACAACCGGTATTTTGGCGGCGCTGTTTTTTGCGACGTCGATTGGCCTTACTGTTTTAAGCCAATTGAACAATGAATCATCAGCCATTCTTGAGCGGGCAACCGAGCAAACTGATGGCAACGTAACAGTTCTGGATGCTTTGAACGATCTGAACGGGGAGCCATCCAATGATTCCTCCGGGCTTGATCTTCCGGTTCCAGCGGCGGAAACGCCAGCATCAACAGATCAAGCTCCTTCCCAGTAAGGGGCGGAAATTGAAGAAGAATTTAGGCGGGGGTTTGTGGCCCCCGTCTTTTTTTGGGTTTAACGCGAAGTTTTAGCTTCGAATCAATCAAATTCAGCATTAAGGTAAAGGCCCATGGCTCGGTATATTTTCATTACTGGTGGCGTGGTTTCTTCATTAGGTAAGGGACTAGCTTCAGCTGCACTAGGTGCGGCACTTCAAGCGCGTGGATATAAAGTCCGCTTGCGTAAGCTGGACCCCTATCTAAATGTTGATCCTGGTACAATGTCACCCTATCAACATGGGGAAGTTTTCGTGACCGACGATGGCGCGGAAACTGATCTGGATCTTGGACATTACGAACGGTTCACGGGGCGTTCTGCTAATCAGCAGGACAATATTACCACGGGCCGTATCTATTCAAACATCATCGCAAAAGAGCGACGTGGCGACTATTTGGGCGCGACGGTGCAGGTTATTCCGCATGTAACCGATGAAATCAAAAACTTCGTTCTGTCAGATAACGATGAGTTTGATTTTGTGTTGTGCGAAATTGGCGGCACGGTTGGCGACATTGAAGCGCTACCGTTTTTTGAAGCAATCCGGCAATTAGGCAACGAGTTGCCACGCGGCGATGCGATTTATGTGCATCTAACGTTGATGCCGTACATTCCAAGCGCGGGTGAACTTAAAACCAAACCAACGCAGCACTCTGTAAAAGAGTTGCGCTCAATTGGTATTCAGCCAGACATCTTGTTGGTGCGTTGTGATCGGGAAATTCCTGAAGGCGAGCGCCGCAAGCTTTCCCAGTTCTGTAATGTGCCTGAAAGCGCTGTTATTCAGGGCTTAGACGTTAAAAGCATCTATGATGTGCCCATCGCTTATCACGACGAAGGTTTGGACGTTGAAGTGCTTAAGGCCTTTGGTTTGGAAGCAGATCAAAAACCTGATCTGAGCAAATGGCTTGAAGTTTCCGATCGTATTCATAACCCTGATGGTGAAGTAAACATTGCCATTGTTGGCAAATACACAGGTTTGCTCGACGCATATAAGTCGCTTAGCGAAGCTTTGGTGCATGGCGGCATCGCAAACAAAGTGAAGGTCAATCTGCAGTGGATTGATTCTGAAATCTTTGAAAAAGGCGATCCGGCACCGCACCTTGAAGGTATTCACGGCATTTTGGTGCCAGGTGGTTTTGGTGAGCGCGGATCAGAAGGCAAGATTGCAGCGGCAAAATTTGCACGGCTGCGCGATGTCCCATATTTCGGGATTTGTTTCGGCATGCAAATGGCTTGTATCGAAGCTGCCCGCAACACCGCTGGCATTCGCGATGCGGGGTCTACTGAGTTCGGCCCTAGCAAAGAGCCCGTTGTAGGTTTGATGACCGAATGGACAAAAGACAACGAGAAGCTTGAGCGGACGGACGACACCGATTTGGGTGGCACGATGCGGGTAGGGGCTTACCCTGCACAATTGGTGCGTGGTAGCCGTGTTGCTGATATTTATGGTTCCACAGAGATATCAGAACGCCATCGTCACCGTTGGGAAGTTAATATGGACTACCGCAAGGTGCTCGAAGCGAATGGCCTATTGTTCTCTGGCCTTTCACCGGATGGCACTTTGCCTGAAATCGTTGAGCGCACAGATCATCCCTGGTTCATTGGTGTGCAATATCACCCAGAACTCAAGTCGCGTCCGTTTGAGCCGCATCCTTTGTTCTCGTCGTTTATTGCAGCGGCTGTTGAGCAGAGCCGATTGGTTTAAGGAGCAAAGGCATTGGCTGAAATCGTCAATCTTCGACAAATGCGCAAAAACAAAGCGCGGGCGGAAAAAGAAAAGACAGCCGATGCCAATCGCCTAAAGTTTGGCCGCACAAAAGCCGAGCGCAAGCAAACGGAAGCGGAAGCCAAGTTGGACGCCAAAAAGCTAGACCAGCAAAAACTAGACAAAGACTAATTCAATGGTCGCCTTTGGGCGGCCATTTTTTTTAAACCACATAGATAGGCGCAAAGCCGCCGCCAACTGTGCGGAAATTTGTGGTTTGCCCCTGATAGAGCCTTGCAGCGGCAAGGATCATCTTGCCTTGATAGGTATATAGTCGGATGTCCGATTTCAGTGGCGCAACACCGGCCTCACAGTCCGATTTTGCCTGTCGGACACATGGGATAGCTATTTCTTGTGCCACATAGGCATTTTCAAGAATATGCGCCCAGGTCTTTTTGGTGACCTTATCCCCGCGATAGACCGCTTTGCCGCCGTGACCTGCCAATGGTTTGAAAAACAGGTTTTTGCGCTTACTCCAAATTTCGTCCGCGTTTTCAGCATTAACCAGCGTGGTCTTTGGGATTGGGGAGAGGGCACTTATCTGATCTGAAGTCGCGCCCATTTCTGCAAGGCGCTTTGGGTCGGATAAGATCGTAAGGTTTTGTTTGGCGGCGAAAAGTGCATGGTGGCGTGGATTGGGCGTAATAACGGCGGCTTCGTTGATCAATGCCTCTCGCAATGCTGCATGGCTTGGCTTGTCGAAATAAAAATCAACCGATCGATTGTAAACCAAGTCGATTTTTGTTTCTCCAATCCATAGCGCACCCTCCCGAAAAGTGAAATCATTCGGATCAGCGATGAGGACCTCAAAGCCTTGTTTTTCCAACAATTCTTTTGCAATCAAAAACTCGTCGTAAAGGAACTGCTCCGTTGGATTTTCATCCACGATTGCGATTGTTTTTAATTGATGTTGATGACCTGCACTGCGCCACTCATTACGAAACATCTCTGCAATCGTGTTTGAAAAATCTTTGTTGCCTTTGGGTTTGCCGTTCCAACAACAAACATCTTGCGCACGATACAGGGCGTCCACCAAAAAAGCACCACCTGCATTCGTGTTGATTTCGATGAGGCGAGGACCGTCGTCGCTCATGTGAAAGTCATATCCCATGAACATGCCGCTCGGACCCTTGCCATGCGATGTAACGGACGGTGTGTGGGCAAGAGTTGCCTTTTGATAATCTGGCAACTTGATGACTGCTTCTAAAGCCGCCACTTGTTGCTCGATTTGCTTAAACTCAGCTTGGGAAAGAAACATTGGCGTTTCAGAAAACAGCAATCCTGCCGCCTCCAGTTTTGGCAGCAATTTGCGTTCAAGCGATGTACATGGGCAATTCTGATTGAGCCACTGCGCTCTGTTAAAGTTCAGTTTTTCCGCAATATTCTGAATTTGCATAGGTTCACCTTTTCCCTTTATCGTAATATTACGATTAAACCGCCAAATTGCAAGGATGAAGATGAAGAAGCGCTCATTTCGATCAGCGCTACGGGCACGGAGCTCGCGCCAATATTATCCGTCATCCCTGCGCAGGCAGGGATCCAGGCCGGAGTAAACCACGAACGCATTTGTTGGCGGTTGTTCTCGCCTGGATCCCGGACTAAATCCGGGATGACGTGCGGGGTGAGGTGAGGCGTTTTTTTTGGGGGTGCGGCTTTTCCCCAACCTAATGGCGAGCTGGTCGAGCCATGGATTTGGTGCACGGCAGTTTATCCTTCGACAGGCTCTTCGATGAGGTTTTTTGATAAAATCTATCCCCGCACCCAAAAGCTCATGCCACAATGATCGGACCTTTTCTTGAAACCGTCGCAGGGCATTGACGAATGTTGGGCGGTGAGGGTTGTGATGGCGCTGCCCTAGTTTCCCTCCCCCTTGTGGGGAGGGATTAAGGGTGGGGGGCTTTTTAAAGAGGTCCCGCATCGAGTGCGGGACGGTGCGAGAGGAACAATTGATTTCCACCCGCACCGCCCCGGACAATCAAGTGGCGCTTGCGCCGCGCGGGTTGATCCGGGGTCTAACTACCCCCGAAAGTCATTGGTGTTTTGCACCAATTGGCCGGGGTGCCGGGGAAGCAAGCGTAAGCTTGCGACGGCGGCGCGAAAAAAGAGCCAGGGGTGCCGGGGAAGCAAGCGTAAGCTTGCGACGGCGGCGCGTAAAAAGCTCGGGTGCCGGGTAGCCTGCGCGGCGAGAGCGCCAAAAGAAGCAGACGAAGTCTGCGACGGCGGCGCGTAACTCTTAGAGAAAAGGGGATGGCCGAACAACAAGACGGTTGTTGTTCGCGTTGAATTGAAATGTCCAGCCTGACACCGAAGGCAGCTTGTAAGATGTTTGGTGGGTATTGTTTTCCACCTGTGCCAATGGGCACTCATCAAATGATCATGGCGATCAAAACAATTTTGATGGAACGCTGAGCAAGGGGATAGAAGGGTTTAGCACCTCGGGGTATTTCAGTTTTAAGGCAAAAGCCATTTCACGCGAGGCGTTTAACGTGTCATTTTTGAACTAAACTACATAAGACGAGACCTTAAACGCCTCGCGTGTCTGCATTTTTGGAATAGCTCAAGGTCGGCGACCGTTGAGGGAATTGGCGTGTCTTGCTGTCATTTGTGTCCACGTCGTTTATCTTTGTAGATGTCGCCTTTGCGTGCCTTGCGCCGCCATGGCTTTGCCAAACGCAGTTGGATATCGTAGCGTGGGTCGGCTCTATCAAGGGTTGCAATAATCAAGTCCTGATGGCCATCCGTAGTGGCTTTGTGCTCAACTTGGCCATTTGGATCAATCAACATGGAACAGAGTTCTTGGTCAGGTTGTACTGGTTCCGAAACAGCAACCCAATAGGTGAAAGCCGCAGCATGACCGCGCAATAAGGTTTCAAACAGACTGGTATTCGCCATGGAAGAATAGAGAATGCAATCCACACCCATTTCTTCGAGTTGCTGGAAATGCTGCGGCATTGTCGCCTCAATACAAATGGCGAAGCCGAATTTAAAACCGTCGATATCGATTGTTTTGGGGTCAGGTTCACCTGGCGTGTACCAATCTTGCAGTTCGGTATGGGAGATATAGATTTTGTCGTTACGGGCAACAAGTTCGCCTTTATCGGATATGATATATTGGCAGTTGTAGGGTCTGTCCGTTCCTTCGATTTGGTGGCACGCACCAATCACAGCCCAAATGTTATTTTGGCGCGCAACATCACCAATGCGCTTGATTTGATCGCCAATAGCGGCGTGGTCAAACTGGTCTGGGTGCAAAATATGCGCTTTTGCGTAACCAGATAGGGCTCCTTCGGGAAACAAGACTAGCCGCGCCTGTTTGGCGGCAGCTTTCGTAATGAGGCGGCAGATTTCTGCGGCATTTTGGGCGACGTCGCTTGAGATTTGGCTTTGAGCAATGCCAATCTTAAAATTATTCTCGTTTGTCATCATGGTTCCGCCCATTTCAAATCATCGCATATTGAAGCTACATGATTTGGACAAGGTGCTGTCAAAGAATTGATTTCCGGCATCGCCAATAATGCCCATATAATGCTTGGGTCGATCATATCCCTCCAAACTAGGACAAAAAAATGAAAACAGCACAAGATTACCTTGAAGAAGCCAATGCGGTTGTGAAGCGGGTGCCGGCGACTGAAGGCATTGCTTTCCATGGAAAACCAAACAGCGTCTTTGTGGATGTTCGGGATTCGGGTGACATTGCAAAAACAGGTACAGTTGAAGGCGCAGTGCGTATTTCGCGCGGGTTCATCGAGTTTGCAGCGGACGACAAAACCCCACACCACAATCCAGCGATGCAAAAGGACGCAAATATTTTTGTGTTGTGCGCCGTAGGCGGGCAGGCCGCTTTGGCGGGCAAAACGCTTAAAGATATGGGCTATTCATCTGTTACAAATATTGGCGGCTTCAACGAATGGAAAGAAGCTGGTGGGCCGACAGAGGCTTAGCCGGGCAATAGATTGAAATGGGAGGGGCGCTAAGACAGCGCCAGCTCCTGTTTTACGCCGGATTGGGCCAGAATTGAGCAATTGGACTTTGCAAGGTCAAAAATTGGCGCTATGACATCGACCAACTCACCAACCCCCACTAGGAGATGACATAATGTCCGCCATTATTGATGTAACTGGCCGTCAGATTTTTGATAGCCGTGGCAACCCAACCGTTGAAGTTGACGTTGTTTTGGATGATGGCTCATTTGGCCGCGCTGCTGTGCCTTCTGGTGCTTCAACCGGTGCGCATGAAGCTGTTGAGCTACGCGATGGCGGCGCTCAATATATGGGCAAAGGCGTTACCAAAGCCGTGGACGCGGTCAACACGGTCATCTTCAACGAGATTCAAGGCATGGACGCGCTTGATCAGCGTTCGATTGATCAGGTGATGATCGACCTAGATGGCACACACAATAAAGCCAAGCTGGGCGCTAACGCGATTCTTGGTGTTTCAATGGCGGTCGCCAAAGCGGCGGCAGAATCTTCAGCGCTGCCACTATATCGCTATATTGGCGGTTCAAATGCGCATCTATTGCCTGTGCCGATGATGAACATCATCAACGGTGGCGAGCATGCGGACAACCCAATCGATATTCAAGAATTCATGATTATGCCGGTTGGTGCTGAAAGCATTGCGGATGCGGTTCGTGTTGGGTCAGAGATTTTCCACACGTTGAAAAAGGGCTTGTCGGCTGAAGGTCACAACACAAATGTGGGCGACGAGGGCGGCTTCGCGCCGAACCTTTCTTCAACAACTGCCGCGCTTGATTTCATCATGCAGTCGATCGAAAAAGCAGGCTACAAGCCGGGTGAAGATGTTTATCTCGCCATGGATTGCGCATCCAGCGAGTATTACAAAGACGGCAAGTATAACCTGAAAGGTGAAGGTAAGATTTTGGGCAGCGACGAAATGGTGCGCTACCTAGAAGACCTTGTTGGCAAGTACCCAATTATTTCAATTGAAGACGGTATGGACGAAGACGATTGGGACGGCTGGAAAGCCCTTACCCAAGCCATTGGCAACAAATGCCAATTGGTGGGCGACGATTTGTTTGTGACAAACTCTGAGCGTTTGAAATCTGGCATCAAAATGGGCGTTGCCAACTCAATCCTTGTGAAGGTGAACCAAATTGGTTCTTTGACCGAGACCTCGGAAGCTGTGGAAATGGCGCATAAGGCAAACTATTCATCAGTTATGTCGCACCGTTCTGGCGAAACAGAAGATGCAACAATTGCTGATTTGGCTGTCGCGATGAATTGCGGTCAGATTAAAACTGGTTCATTGGCGCGTTCTGACCGGTTGGCAAAATACAATCAATTGATCCGCATTGAAGAACAACTTGGTTTTGCAGCCAAATATGCGGGCCGTGATATTCTGAAGAGCTAGTTTATTGCTCTAAAATTACTAATCGAAGCGCCGCCGGGGAGCCCTTGGCGGCGTTTTTACGTTTGGTCATGTCCGCCCCAGCGAAACTCGCCATTGGGACTCAAGACTGAGAATGGATTATGTGCCACTTCCCACAAAAAGCTGTCAGGATCTGCGAAGTAGCCTGAGTACCCGCCCCAAAAAACGGTCTGGCCCGGCTTGATCAACTTACCCCCGGCCTGTTGTGCTTGTGCTAAGATCGTGTCCACCTCGTCAGCGGAATTTACATTATGTGCGAGGGTGAAGGGGGAGTATTGTCCGTCCGCAAATTCGACGTGCGCGTCTTTGGCCAGTTCTTGGCGCCCATAAAGTGCAAGAGCAGATCCTTGCAGGTTGAAGGCCACAATGTCATCACTGGGGTTACTCGCCATCTGCCATCCTAGGTTTTGGTAGAATTGGCACGATGCGGCAAGGTCACGCACACCAAGGGTGATAAGGCTGGCGCGTTGTTCCAAAAGTTTGCTCCACAGGTTTTGAAATGGTTTGAAGTCACTAAGATTTAACACAAATTATTTACATTCAAGCAAGATCTATCTCTAAGGATTTTGCGTAAATGCCCACACGTCTTAAGCGCCCTTCTTTGCGCAATAAGCTAGCGATTGCTACGGTGCTGATCGCCTTTCAGGGGTACCTTGGGTATCATCTGGTTGAGGGAAATTTTGGTATTGTTTCACAAGCCAAGTTTTCTGAACAATTGATTGAACTGTCCCAAGAGCGAGATCAGCTCGCCCATCGTGTTGAAGTTGCACAGAACCGAAATTCCTTGCTGACAACGGATCGTCTTGATCCTGATCTATTGACAGAACGTGCACGACATCTGCTAGGGTTCAGCAACCCGAATGATCTGATTGTTCCCACAGATTCAGAGTAACCGTATATCGGTTAATACCAGCAAATAACCTAATATCAGTTAATCGGTTTATGTTGCTTTTTTACAGATGGTTAGCGGCGTTATCTCGAGTAAAACAATATTTCTTTTCATCTCATTGGCGCGTTAAGATGCGTCCATATATATGCGGAAGAACCCTGATTAGGCGTTGATGCTTGAAAATGCGGTTCAAAGTTGGAGAAGCGAATGTCCAAAAAGACCGATACTAAGGCTGCGGCGAGCAAGTCGAACGCACCTGAGTTCACGAAAGAAGAAGATCTATACGCCTATCGTGAAATGTTGTTGATCCGACGCTTTGAGGAAAAAGCGGGCCAAATGTATGGCATGGGTCTGATTGGTGGGTTCTGTCACCTTTATATCGGTCAAGAAGCGGTTGTGACAGGCGTTCACATGGCTTCTAAAAAGGGCGACGCTTCAATTACTGGTTATCGCGACCACGGTCATATGCTGATTGTTGGCCTTGATCCGAAAGCTGTGATGGCTGAGTTGACCGGGCGTGCGGGCGGTTTGTCCAAGGGCAAGGGCGGCTCCATGCACATGTTCTCCAATGAAGAACGGTTCTATGGCGGTAACGGCATCGTTGGCGCGCAGGTCAGCCTTGGTACAGGTTTGGCATTTGCTGCAAAGTATCGCGGTGAAGACACTGTTAGCCTTTCATACTTTGGCGATGGCGCATCCAACCAAGGTCAAGTCTACGAGAGCTTCAATATGGCGAAGCTTTGGAATTTGCCAGCGATCTATATTATCGAAAACAACCGCTACGCAATGGGTACCAGCCTAGAGCGCGCAGCTTCTACAACGGACTTGTCGCAACGTGGTGCTTCAT
Source organism: Maritalea porphyrae (assembly GCF_027213965.1). Classification (GTDB taxonomy): domain Bacteria; phylum Pseudomonadota; class Alphaproteobacteria; order Rhizobiales; family Devosiaceae; genus Maritalea; species Maritalea porphyrae_A. Next base: position 634,353 of record NZ_JAPWGX010000003.1, read on the forward strand.
TTGGCATCCCGGGTGAGCAAGTCGATGGTATGGACGTGCGCATGGTGCGTGAAGCCGCTGCTCGGGCGATGAAACATGCGCGTGAAGGCAATGGGCCATACATCTTGGAAATGCAGACTTATCGTTATCGCGGTCACTCCATGTCTGACCCAGCAAAATATCGTTCAAAAGACGAAGTGCAGTCCATGCGGGCCGAGCGCGATCCGATCGAGCAGGTAAAAGCGCGGATTTTGGATAATGGATGGTCCACCGAGGAAGAATTGAAAGCGTTAGACAAAGAACTGCGCGCAATTGTTTCTGAAGCTGCGGACTTTGCCACAAACGATCCAGAGCCAGATGCTGCTGAGCTTTATACTGAGATTACAGTCTAGATTCGACGGACCAGGAGAAAACATATGCCAATAGAAATTTTGATGCCTGCTCTGTCGCCAACAATGGAAGAGGGAAACCTTGCCAAATGGTTGGTTAAAGAAGGTGATACAGTGACCTCAGGTGATGTGATTGCTGAGATTGAAACCGACAAAGCGACCATGGAAGTGGAAGCGGTGGACGAAGGTGTGATCGGCAAGATCTTTGTTGCTGAGGGAACTCAGGGCGTGAAAGTGAACACGCCAATTGCTGCTTTGCTTGAAGAAGGCGAAAGCGCGGATGGTATTCAGGCTTCGGCCGCACCTGCCGCTGCGGAACCTGCAGCAAGCGCGCCAGTTGAAGAAGCGGCATCTGCTGCACCTGTTCCAGCAGCGCCAGCGTTTGCTCCACAAGCTGATCCTGAAGTGCCTGAAGGCACTGAAATGGTGTCGACCACTGTACGGGAAGCCTTGCGTGATGCGATGGCGGAAGAAATGCGCGCAGACGACGATGTGTTTGTGATGGGCGAAGAAGTTGCTGAATATCAAGGTGCCTACAAAGTCACCCAAGGTTTGCTACAAGAGTTCGGCGCGCGCCGGGTGATTGACACGCCGATCACTGAACATGGCTTTGCTGGTCTAGGCGTTGGTGCTGCATTTGCAGGCCTGAAGCCGATCATTGAATTTATGACGTTCAACTTCGCCATGCAAGCGATTGACCAAATCATCAACTCTGCGGCCAAAACCCATTATATGTCTGGCGGGCAGGTGACATCACCAATCGTGTTCCGTGGGCCAAATGGTCCTGCGTCTCGCGTGGGCGCGCAGCACAGCCAAGACTTCTCAGCTTGGTATGCGCATGTTCCAGGCTTGATTGTTGTATCCCCCTATAGTGCAGCCGATGCGAAGGGTTTGCTTAAGTCAGCGATCCGCAGCAAAAACCCAGTTGTATTCTTAGAAAATGAGTTGCTTTACGGCACATCATTTGACGTTCCAAAACTTGACGATTGGACTGTGCCTTTGGGTAAAGCCAAAGTCGTTCGTCAGGGTTCTGATGTGACGATCGTTTCTCATTCAATGGGCATGCGATACGCCACTGAAGCGACAGAAAAACTGGTTGCCGCTGGTGTGGATGTTGAATTGATAGATTTGCGCACCCTGCGTCCATTGGACATGCCGACGGTTGTTGCATCAGTTAAGAAAACAGGTCGTTGCGTAACTGTTGAAGAAGGTTGGCCACAAGGTTCAATCGGTTCAGAAATTTCAGCACGTTTGATGGAAGAAGCCTTTGATTATCTTGATGCGCCAGTAACACGCATCACGGGTAAAGATGTGCCAATGCCATATGCAGCGAATTTGGAAAAACTCGCGTTGCCAAGCGTTGAAGAAGTCATTCAAGCTGTAAACTCCGTTACTTACCGCTAGTCGACGTTCAGGGAAAAAGGAAGATCGAACATGACGATCAATATTACAATGCCAGCCCTGTCTCCGACCATGGAAGAGGGAAACCTTGCTAAGTGGAACGTAAAAGAGGGTGATACGGTTTCTGCTGGTGATGTCATCGCAGAAATTGAAACCGACAAGGCCACGATGGAAGTTGAGAGCATCGACGAAGGTGTTGTTGGCAAGATTTTGGTTGCTGAAGGTAGCCAAGGCGTAAAAGTGAACACAGTGATTGCGGTTTTGCTGGAAGATGGTGAAAGCGCTTCGGATATCGGCGAAGTTAGCGCCCCTCCAGCGGCGGCACCTGCAGCACCTGCTGCGGTCGAAGAAAAACCTACAGCCGACCAAGCACCCGCCGCCGCACCAGCTGCTTCAACACCGCAAGTTGCTGCACAAGCCCCTGCGGCACCAACGCCGGTTGCAGCAGCGCCAGTGCAAAAAGCAAGCGGCGAGCGCACCTTTGCTTCGCCCTTGGCACGTCGCTTGGCGGCAGATGCCAATATCGATGTGAGCATTCTTGCTGGCACTGGTCCAAAAGGCCGGGTCGTAAAACGCGATATTGAAAAAGCCATGCGCGAGGGCGTGCCGACTGCGGCACCAAGCGCCTCGGCCTCTGCACCGGCCATTTCGAGTGGCATGGCAGATAGCCAAGTGATCGCGCTTTATGAAGAAGGTAGCTATGACTTGGTGGCGAACGACGGCATGCGCAAGGTTATTGCCGCTCGTTTGACGGAAGCAAAGCAAACGGTTCCGCACTTCTATATCAGTATGGATGTTCGACTTGACGATTTGCTTGAAGCGCGTTCGCGGATTAATGCGACAGCCAAGAAAGACGAAAACGGTCGTCCTGAATTCAAGCTCTCGGTGAATGATTTCATCATGAAAGCTTGGGCAATGGCATTGAACCAAGTGCCTGACGCAAATGCATCTTGGGCAGGTGAGCATACATTGAAGCATCACCATTCGGATGTTGCGGTTGCTGTTTCTGTGCCTGGGGGGCTGTTCACACCGGTCGTGCGCAAAGCAGAGACTAAGTCACTGCGCGAGATTTCAGCTGAAGTGAAAGATTTGGCCAAGCGGGCAAAATCGAAAAAACTTGCGCCACATGAATATCAAGGTGGCGGCAGCTCTGTTTCAAACCTTGGCATGTTCGGCATTACGAACTTCCAGGCTGTGATTAACCCACCGCATGGGACAATTCTGGCTGTTGGCGCTGGCGAAGAGCGTGTTGTTGTTGAAAGCGGTGAAATCACTGTTGGCAATTTCATGACCGTAACCTTGTCGTGCGATCACCGGGTTGTTGATGGCGTGCTGGGTGCTGAGGCGCTTGGTGTGTTCAAGCAACTGATCGAAACACCTGTGATGATGCTGGCGTAAGCAAAACATGAAAAACGTGCTTGCCTTTGGGGATTCATTGACTTGGGGGGCGGACGCTGTGACCGGCGGCCGTCATCCATTCAAGGATCGCTGGCCAAATGTTCTTGCAACAGAACTGGGTGGGCTAGCACGCGTTTTCGCTGAAGGGTTGAATGGTCGCACAACGATTTTTGACGATTATTCAATTCCTACAGAGCGCAATGGATCAAAAGCTTTGCCGATGTTATTGGCGACACACGAACCGCTAGATTTGGTGATCATTTTCTTGGGCACCAACGACATGCGTTCGCACATTTGTGGGAATGCAGCAGGTTCTGCGATGGGCATTGCGCGGCTGATCAACATTGTGAAAACGTTCAGCTACAAACCTGGACACCATGTGCCAAAAATACTTGTTGTGTCCCCGCCACATGTTGAAAAAGGGGCCGACCAGCTGTTTAACGACGTGATGGCAGGGGCCGGTGACTTGTCCAAGGAATATGCTGCCAATTACGCCCAAATATGTGAGCGCGAACAAGTTGCGCTCTTTGATGCGGCTAGTGTCGCACGAATTGACCCTGCAGATGGCGTGCATCTGGACATAGCGAATACACGTGCAATTGGCGTGGGCCTTGCACCAATTGTAAGAGAATTATTGTCGATCCAATAATTGTTGGGCGTCAAAGATAAGGAAAAGAACATGGCAAATCAGTATGATGTGATCGTTATCGGCGGCGGACCAGGTGGTTATGTTGCAGCCATTCGCGGCGCGCAATTGGGCATGAAAGTAGCCGTTGTTGAGCGCGAACACTTGGCAGGGATTTGCTCTAACTGGGGATGTATCCCAACAAAAGCACTGCTGCGTAGCGCTGAAATTTATTCTCACATGGGCCATGCGAAAAACTTTGGACTGAAAGCTGGTGAGTTCACGTTTGAAATTTCAGACGTTGTGAAACGCTCACGCCAAATTGCCAAACAAATGAACAATGGCGTTGGGTTCTTGATGAAAAAGAACAAGATTGACGTTATTTGGGGTGAAGCACAAATCACCAAGCCGGGCGAAGTCAAAGTCGGACCATCATCAAAACCTGTGATGGAGCCTTCCGTTCCTGCACCAAAAGGCGTGTTGCCACACGGCACTTATACCGCAAAACACATCATTATCGCAACGGGCGCGCGTCCTCGAGTGCTGCCGGGCATTGAACCAGAAGGCAAAAACATCTGGACTTACTTTGAAGCGCTTGTACCACAAGAAATGCCAAAATCTCTGGTGGTTATGGGGTCTGGCGCAATCGGGATTGAGTTCGCCTCGTTCTACGCGTCGATGGGCGCGGATGTGACGGTTGTTGAATTGATGAGCCAAATCATGCCGGTTGAAGATGAAGAGATTTCGGCACATGCGCGTAAGCGGCTCGAAAAGCGTGGTATCAAGATTTTGACGGAGGCCAAAGTTGCCAAAGTTGAAAATTCTGCCAGTGGCGTAAAAGCCCACGTGGAACTCAAAGACGGGCAAAGCCAAGTTATTGAAGCTGAAAAACTGATTTCTGCGGTTGGTGTTATGGCCAACGTTGAAAACATTGGCTTGGAAAAAGTTGGCGTTAAGACCGAGCGCGGGTTCATCTCAATTGATGGATATTGCAAAACCAACGTCGATGGCATTTATGCGATTGGTGATGTAGCGGGCGCGCCGATGTTGGCTCATAAAGCCGAGCACGAAGGCGTCATGTGCATCGAAAAGATTGCTGGCAAAGATGTTCACCCAATGAACAAAAACCAAATTCCGGGCTGTACCTATTGTGAGCCGCAAGTTGCGAGCGTTGGTTTGACCGAAAAGGCCGCAAAAGCGGCAGGTCGTGACATTCGGGTAGGGCGCTTCCCCTTCATGGGCAATGGCAAGGCGATTGCTTTGGGTGAGCCTGAGGGCTTGGTGAAAACGATCTTTGACAAGAAAACCGGCGAGTTGCTTGGTGCACATATGGTTGGTGCAGAAGTAACAGAACTCATTCAAGGCTTTGTTGTTGCAATGAATTTGGAAACGACTGAGGAAGAATTGATGCATACAATCTTCCCGCATCCCACATTGTCCGAAATGATGAAAGAGAGTGTCCTTGACGCTTACGATCAAGCACTCAATATATAGGGCAAAATAGCGGCCTCAATTTGGGGCCGTTTTCGCTGATCCGACAAAGGAGCATCCCGCTGTGGTGACTTTGGTTGATAATACGAATAAGGCGCGTCCACGCCATCCTGAAAAGGCAAATCGCCCGGACACAGAAGTCTTGCGCAAGCCAGCTTGGATTCGGGTGAAAGCGCCCGGGTCTAAAGGTTACGCAGAGACCCGCAAGATCGTAAAAGACAATTCAATTGTTACCGTGTGTGAAGAAGCGGGTTGTCCGAACATTGGTGAATGTTGGGACAAAAAGCATGCCACTATGATGATCATGGGTGAGATTTGCACACGCGCTTGTGCATTCTGTAACGTACGCACAGGACTGCCGACCGCCCTAGACCCAAATGAGCCAATGAATGTGGCCAACACGGTCAAGACCTTGGGTCTAAAACACGTTGTGATCACTTCAGTTGATCGTGATGATCTTTCAGATGGCGGCGCACAGCATTTTGTTGAAGTCATTCAAGCGGTGCGAGAAATTTCACCGGGCACTACAATTGAAGTGCTGACCCCCGATTTCTTGCGCAAAGAAGGCGCAATGGAAAAGGTGGTCGCGGCAAAGCCTGACGTGTTCAACCACAACCTAGAAACAGTGCCATCAAACTATCTGACTGTTCGTCCAGGCGCGCGCTATTTCCATTCGATCCGCTTGTTGCAAAAAGTCAAAGAGATTGACCCGAACATGTTCACCAAGTCCGGCATTATGGTTGGCTTGGGTGAAGAGCGGAACGAGATATTGCAATTAATGGATGATTTGCGTGTCGCAAACGTCGATTTCTTGACCATCGGTCAATATTTGCAGCCGACCCGCAAACACCACAAGGTTGAAAGCTTTGTGACCCCGGACGAGTTCAAAGCTTATGAGCGGATTGCTTATACCAAAGGCTTTTTGATGGTTTCCTCGAGCCCATTGACCCGTTCGTCGCACCATGCGGGCGATGATTTTGAAAAGCTTCGTAAGGCACGTGAAGCCAAATTGAGCTAGGCAAAACAAAGCTTTATGACCAAAATTGCTTTTGAACGCGAAGTGCAACACTCGCCAGAACAAATGTTTGATCTGGTGAGTGATTTGGCCGCTTATCCATCTTTCGTGCCAAACTGCTCGGACATGAACATTACCAATTTGCCCCAAGAGGGCAAATGTTTGGCGCGTATGCATGTGTCATTTGGGCCGATCAATCAGTCTTATGAAAGTGAAGTGCACGCGGACCGTGAGGCGTTGCGTGTAACAGCGGTGTCGGATGACGATCCGTTTTCACGATTGTGGAGTGAATGGCAGTTCAGCCAGACACCTACGGGCACGCACGTTGATTTTTCCGTCGACTTTGAGATGCGTAATCGGTTTATTGCAGCGATTGCTGAACCATTATTCGTTGAAAAACAACGTGAAATCGTTGATGCCTTTATGACTCAAGCGGCACAACGCTATGGCAAAGCGCGCTGATCAACACAAGCTAAAACAAGGGTGAGGGCGACGCGAACTGTTTCTTCGCGTATCTCTTCCCGGCCAATATCGCCAAATTTGCGCACAATGTGGCTCGATTTTTTACCGTCTGAGCAGGCAAAATGCACCAAGCCAACTGGCTTATCTGCACTGCCACCCGATGGGCCAGCAATGCCCGTAACAGCGATGGCTAACGAGGTGCGTGTTTCTTTCTGCGCACCCTTTGCCATGGCGCAAGCCACTTGCTTTGACACAGCACCATATTCTTCGATCAAGTCCGGATCTATGCCCAGCATTTCTGACTTGGCGCGATTTGAGTAGGTAACGAAACCGCCATGTATTACGTTAGATGATCCTGGAATCGCTGTTAAAGCGCCTGCGATTAAGCCGCCGGTGCAGCTTTCCGCCGTGGCGAGGGTTAGGCGTTTTGAGGTGAGTTGTTCGATGGTGATTTGGGCCAAATGCAATACATCGTCTTCAAGCATATTCAGTCCTTTGCGGGCAATTCAATGGCAACAATAGCCTGTGCAGCAATGCCTTCTCCGCGTCCGGTGAAGCCCAACTTTTCAGATGTGGTGGCTTTAACCGAAACACGAGATACTGATACTTTACATATATCCGCAATATTTTGCCGCATAGCGATGCAGTGTGGACCAATTTTGGGCTGTTCGCAAATTATCGTCAGATCCACATTTACCAAGCGCGCGGAGCGGGCAGAAAGGCGTGAGATCGCATGTTCAAGGAACACTGCTGAATCTTTGTTTTTCCATTTGTCGTCGGACGGGGGAAAATGCTGGCCGATATCACCTTCGGCCAATGCGCCATAGATAGCATCGGTGATGGTATGCAAGGCCGCATCCGCGTCTGAATGGCCTTTAAGTTTTTTGTCAAACGGGATGTGAATACCCCCAAGGATGACTTCATTGCCGACTTCAAAAGCGTGAACGTCATAGCCAGACCCGACGCGGGTTTCGAGTTTATTGTTATCGTTCATACTTGAACGGGCCTCCGCAAGGTCTTGAGAAAACGTAATTTTTTTGTTTTGAACTTCGCCTGCGACAATTGAAACATCCATGTTTGCCCATTCGGCGATCGATGCATCGTCAGTGAATTCGGCGCTTGATTGTGCCTGGGCGTTGATGTGTGCGGACAAGATTTTTGCGAATGCAAAACCTTGTGGTGTCTGCGCAACGAAATGCTGGGTGCGATCAAGCGTTTGAGTGATCGATTTTCCATCTGGCGAAAATTTGAGTGTGTCGGTAACCGGCAACGCGGGAATGGCGCCACCATCCATCGACGCGTCGATGACGTCAGTTATGATTTGTGCGCTGACGAAAGGTCGCGCAGCATCGTGGATTAAAACCACATCAGGATTGTGCGACTGCAGTGCATCAAGCCCGGCCAAGACGGAGGATTGCCGGGTTTTGCCCCCAAGCACCGGCGTAAGCAGTTTTGCATCATCAAGTTCAAGGGCATCGTAATTTGATTGGTGGGGCACGCTAATGACGGGCAAGACCACATCGATCAAATGGTGCTGGGTGAAAGCGTTTATTGTGTGCTCAAGGACCGTTTTGTCATCCAGCAGCTGATATTGCTTGGGTAAGTCTGAGGAGCGGCTGTTCAACCTCGTTCCAGAACCAGCTGCAACGATAATGACAGCGGTTTTTGGGTTGTTTTGAGGCATAAATGCTCCAGATCTTTTTTGCGCACTAGATTGGGTTTAGCGATAACGCTAGACCATCGCAAGCGACAAGCATGAGTTAACCCAAACTTCCAATTGGGCGTTTGCTTAAAACTTAATCTCTGTCTATTATTCAATCACGTTTCAATATTGCGCAAAAATTATGCATGATCAGCTCAAGCCAATACAGATTGGCACCCACATTTTTCCCTCAAATGCGTTTCTTGCGCCTTTGTCTGGGATAACGGACAAATCGTTTCGCACGATCGCGGCGCGCTATGGCGCGGGCATGGTTGTGTCTGAAATGATCGCAAGTGCGGCTTTAACCAATGGCCATGCGGATATGGCGCGTCGGCTTGGTCGACCCGAACGGCTGCCGAATATCATTCAACTTGCGGGCTGCGAAGGCCGGTGGATGGCGGAAGGTGCAAAAATTGCCGAAGACAGTGGTGCCGATATTATTGATATCAATATGGGCTGCCCCTCCAAACGAGTGACAAATGGCTATGCTGGCTCAGCTCTGATGCGAGTACCGGATAAGGCGCAATCGCTGATCGAGTCTGTTCTTGGTGCCACCAGTTTGCCTGTGACGCTGAAAATGCGCCTTGGGTGGAACGACGATTGCATCAATTCGCCAGAAATTGCGCAGGATGCTGCAAAAGCCGGCATTCAGATGATCACGATCCATGGGCGGACCCGCCAACAGTTCTATAAGGGCGCGGCGAAATGGTCGCCCGTGCGTGATGTTGTTGAAGCGGTTGATGTGCCCGTGGTGGTGAATGGTGACATTGTGGACATTGCAACTGCAAAACGCGCGTTGGAATTGTCCGGCGCTGCCGCTGTGATGATCGGACGAGGTGCACAGGGCCAGCCCTGGTTGTTGGGGCAGGTTGGTGCAGCACTGCACGGCAATCCGGTTCCAGCTACCCCAGCGCTTAAAGAGCGGCAAAACCTGATGAAAGAGCATTACAGCTTGATGATGGAAGAATATGGCACAGCGCTTGGTATGCGGTGCGCGCGCAAACATTTGGGCTGGTATATGGATGTTTTGGCTTTGGAGTTTACGATTCCTAAAGCGGCCCGTGCGGCTTTGCTGACGCAAGGTGATGCATTGCAAGTTCCTGCATTGATTGACCAGTTGTTTGATCAATTGGTGGAGGTAGCCGCATGAGCCCAACGTCCTATGAATTGGCCTTTTCAGCTTTCCAATCTATGACGCAACCGGTGCTGATTTGTGGGAAGTCCAACCGCATTGTGATGGCCAATTATGCTGCGCAGAGCTTTTTCCAAACTTCTGAAAACCTGTTGAAACGTCAAACGATTGACGATCATGTTGCCCCATCTTCACCCTTGCTCGGGCTCTTGGCGCATGTGCATGAGCGTCAAGCCGCATCAAGTGAACATAAGATTGCAATCGGCAATGTGAACTTGCCGGTTGAGAGGTTGGTGGATGTTCATGTTGCGCCAATGGGATCAGACCCCAATTTGGTCGTGATCACCCTGTTTGAACGCACCATGGCGGACAAAATTGACAAGCAGCTCACCTCGCAAGGTGCGGCGCGCCAAGTCAGCGGCCTTGCCGCCATGCTGGCGCATGAAATTAAGAACCCTCTGTCTGGGATCAAAGGCGCGGCCCAATTGCTTGAACAAAGTGCAAGCGATGAAGATCGGCCTTTAGCGCGCTTGGTGCAGCAGGAAGTGGAGCGAATTGTTAAATTGGTCGACCGTATGGAAGTTTTTGGCGATGAACGCCATCCTGAGCTGACCTCGATCAATATTCATGCCGTGCTGAACCATGTATTACTGCTGGCCGAAAATGGATTTGCCAAAGGCATTGTGATTGAAAAGAACTTTGACCCGAGTTTGCCACCAGTTTTGGGCAATTGGGACCAATTGGTGCAGGTCTATCTTAATCTGATCAAAAATGCGGCCGAAGCTGTAAAAAGCGAGCCTGGTAGTAAGATCAAAATATCAACGGCATATCGACCCGGCATTCGTGTTGGTGTGCAAGGCACGCGCGAGCGCTTGTCTTTGCCATTGGAGATAACGGTTGAGGACAATGGACCGGGCATAGATGCGGATATGTTGCCGCATATTTTTGAACCCTTTGTGACGTCCAAAAAGACCGGCGGCGGGTTGGGTCTTGCGATGGTGGCAAAGCTAATTCGCGGGCAGGGCGGCATTGTAGACGTTGATTATGTTGGCGACCGCACGATTTTCAAAACGTTGTTGCCTATGGCAAAGGCTGACACAGCAAGTCCAAAAAGGGAAGCTTTAGATGAGTAAGCGCACAATTTTGGTGGCTGACGATGATGCCTCAATACGGCTGGTGCTAAGCCAAGCCCTCACCCGGGCAGGTTACGATGTATTGCCCATGAGCAATATCGCAACGCTGTGGAACCATGTGTCGCGTGGTGAAGGTGATTTGCTGATTACCGACGTGATGATGCCTGATGGCAGCGCATTTGACATTTTGCCGAAAATTCAAAAGCAGCGCCCGGACCTGCCCATCATTGTTATGAGTGCGCAAAACACCTTTATGACAGCGGTGAAGGCCAGCGAAGCGGGGGCATATGAGTATTTGCCCAAACCTTTCGACTTGGTTGAAGTGACCAACACGGCTGAGAAAGCGCTGCAGGAGCGGGAGAACAAAGCCAATAGGACCAGCGACGTTGAAGTTGATGATATGCCGCTTGTGGGCCGCTCTGCGCCAATGCAAGAGATATATCGCACTATGGCGCGGCTTATTCAAACGGACCTTACTGTTATGATTTCTGGTGAAAGCGGCACCGGCAAAGAAGTGGTGGCGCGGGCGCTGCACGAATTTGGCAAGCGCAAAAACGGTCCGTTTAATGCAATCAATATGGCAGCCATTCCGCAGGATTTGATTGAATCAGAACTGTTCGGCCATGAAAAGGGTGCTTTTACGGGGGCGAATGCGCGGGCGCCTGGTCATTTTGAACTCTCGGCGCGCGGCACACTGTTTCTGGATGAAATTGGTGATATGCCAATGGCGGCGCAAACGCGCTTATTGCGGGTGTTGCAAGAAGGCGAGTTTACCCGAGTTGGTGGACGCGAGACCATACAAACGGACGTGCGCATTATCGCTGCGACACACCGCGACTTGAACCAATTGATCCGGCAAGGCCTATTCCGCGAGGATCTGTACTACCGCTTGAATGTTGTGCAATTGCGGATGCCGGCCTTGCGCGAGAGACCAGAAGATATCGCGGATTTGGTGCGTCATTTCATTGAGAAATACAGCGAAGAAACCAAATTGCGCAAATCGGTCACCCCAGAAGCGCTTGAGTTATTGTCGCAGCACGGATGGCCAGGCAATGTGCGCGAACTTGAAAACCTTATCCATCGTTTCGTCGCGCTTTATCCTGAAGAGGTGATTTCTGCAGAAATGGTCAAAACGGAGTTTGGCCAAAACGCAACGCATATGGCAGCGCCTACAAGTGGTGCAAACGAAGGGCAATCGTTGCAAGAAAGCGTTGAACGACATTTGATGCGGATTTTTGCACAGGCCGAGCCCGGGCTGCCCGCAGACGATCTCTATCACCGCATTTTGGACGAAATCGAAGTGCCTATGCTCGAGATTACACTGACGGCATGCAACGGCAATCAAGTAAAGGCCGCTGAATTGTTGGGTCTAAATCGCAATACATTGCGAAAAAAGCTCAATTTGCATCAAATAAAGGTCGCAAAAAACGCCAGCCGGTAGCGTTCTGTCACATTTTAGCAACATTCTTCTTGATCACTAGGGTGAATGCGGTAAGTCTTACGGACGGGGTGTTACTATTGTGGCACAGTCTGACTTCCCAAAGCCCAAGGATTTTTGAGTTTGAGCGACACAAGCGCACCGCGCATCAGGCAATTGTTTTTGCGACGGAATCGTTTTTTGCGCTACCTCGGCATTGTGCTGGTTGTAGCTGCGATTGCCTCTGCGTCAATTTCCTTCGCCATTCTTACCGGTGCAACGCCGATTGAACCTGATCCATCGCTCTGGCCCTTTATTTGGCTGGTCAATGGTATTTTGATCCTGTTGGTCATCGCCTTGCTGTTGACCGAAACCTATTTGCTTTTGCAAGCTCGGCTGACCAAACAGGCTGGATCTGGCCTACATATACGGTTGGTTTCAATGTTTGCCGTGGCGGCCGCAGTGCCCGCTTTCATTGTGGCAGTTGTTGCTTCTTTGGCGCTCAATCAGGGTCTGGACCATTGGTTTTCGGAACGTTCCCGCACAATGGTTGAGAGTTCTCGTTCCGTAGCCCAATCCTATTTGAACGAGCATGCGAATGTGTTGCGCGACGACACCTTGTCATTGGCGGCGGAGCTAGAGAAAATCCAAGATGTGTTTGACCAAAACCAAGGCAGTTTTACAGACATATTGACTTCGCTGGCGCAAAGCCGTTCGTTGCCGTTCGCCTATATTCTAAATGAACAGCAAGTTGTTGTGTTAAGGGCGAGATTACCCTCTCGTGGGGGCAATCCCAGTCTTCCGCCTAACCTGCTCGTAGGCGTACAAGAAAAACAGCCTGACTTGATCAGGCCTGGACGTGAAAACCTCGTTGGCGCTGTGATCAAACTTGCTGGATACGATAACTATTATTTGTTTGTCGCCAGAGATGTTGACCCGCAAGTTTTGGAATACATGCGGCTCGCCGACCAAAATGTGGCCGAATATCGGGAATATGAATCAAACCGGTTGGTATTTCAGATCACATTCGCATTTATGTATGTGGGGTTGGCGTTTGTGGTTTTGCTTGGCGCTGTTTGGGTTGGGATTGCCCTTGCCAACCGTTTGGTGACCCCGATTAGAAATTTGATGGTGGCCTCCACCAAAGTTTCGGAAGGGGAATTGGACATTCGTGTGCCCGTAAAAGGGGTGACAGGCGATATGTTTGACCTCTCGAGCCGATTTAACCGTATGACGTCGCAATTGCGCGCCCAGCACGGCGCGCTCTTGTCTGCCAACGACACCATCGATCAACGGCGCCAATTTACTGAAGCGGTGCTTGAAGGCGTGAGCGCGGGCATTGTGGGCCTTGATCCGGATGGTCGGATTACCATAGTCAACGCCAGCGCGGCTGCAATGTTTGAAGCCAAGAGCGAAAAGATCATTGGTAAACTGGTTGGCGAAATTGTGCCCGCTCTGGCAGATTTTGTGTCTTTGGCAATGAATTCGCAACGCGAACAGAACCAAGAGCAGATTGAAATCAAATCTAAGCTTGGGGAAGAGCGGACGTATCAAGCCCGTATAACGCGGGAAGGAACCAGCGAAAACTCCAAAGGTTACGTGATAACGCTTGACGATATCTCGGACTTGATCGCGGCTCAACGCACAAGCGTTTGGGCTGATGTTGCACAGCGTATTGCCCATGAGATCAAAAATCCACTTACACCGATCCAACTATCTGCCGAACGCCTTCGGCGGCGGTATCGGAAAAAGCTGGATGGAGACTTTGAGGTTTTTGACAAATGTACCGACACAATTATGCGCCAAGTCGGTGATATCGGACGGATGGTTGATGAGTTTTCGACGTTCGCGCGTATGCCTTCTGCAAATGTGGCTCCTGCAAACCTAAACGAAACAATCAAACAGGCGGTGTTCTCCGAAGGGGTGCGTCATCCTGAAATTCGAATTGAAACCCAATTGCCAAGTTCAGATGTTATTTGTGAATTCGATGAAAGATTGATCTCTCAGGTTCTAACAAATTTGATTAAGAATGCATCTGAATCTCTTGAATCTACAGAAGATTTTAAAGGAAGAGTGCCGAAAATATGCGTTTCAGCTGAAGTGGTGGACAACGATATTGTTGTAAAGGTTGAGGACAATGGCAACGGTTGGCCAAAAGACAATAGGAGCCGATTGTTGGAACCCTATATGACGACGCGTGGCAAGGGGACGGGGCTCGGACTTGCAATTGTTTCAAAGATTATCGAGCAGCATGGCGGTACGGTTGAGTTACAAGACGCACAACCTGATGAAAACGGGAAGGTAGGAGCGTGTTTCCGTTTCACATTGCCTAGATCCCACAAAACGACTGCACAACAGATTTTGATTAAAGACGAAGATGGACCTGGGAAAACTCAGGCAGTGGATGAGTAGATGGCACAAGACGTACTTATTGTAGATGACGAAGCGGACATTCGGGAACTGATCTCGGGTATTCTTGAAGATGAGGGGTATGAAACCCGGTTGGCGCACGATGCTGACTCGGCGTTGGCAGCAATTGAGGCGCGACGTCCAGGCTTGGTGTTCTTAGACATTTGGATGCAGGGTTCTCGCCTTGATGGATTGCAGTTGCTTGACGCTATTCAGGAGAGGCACAAAGACATCGCCGTGGTTATGATTTCTGGCCACGGCAATGTTGAGACAGCCGTTTCAGCAATCCGTCGTGGCGCGTTTGACTACATCGAAAAACCGTTTAAAATCGACAGGTTATTGTTGATCGCGCAACGTGCTTTTGAAAATCGTCGCCTTAAAGATGAAGTTGAGGAGTTAAAAGTACGCTCAGGCGCGGACAGCGATCAATTTGTTGGCGTATCGCCAGCGTTCTTGAACATTAAGGCAGCTCTAAGCAAATGCGCGATGACGAATTCGCGGGTCTTTTTGACTGGACCAGCGGGGACGGGAAAAGGGCTATGCGCGCGCTTGTTGCATGAGTTATCACATCGATCTGATGGACCATTTGTTGAAGTAAACCTTGCCATGCATGGCGAAGATGAGCTGGCTGAAGAGTTGTTCGGCAAGGAAACTGCTGACAATGGATCAAAGTCAATTCGAGCGGGAGCTTTTGAAAGGGCGCATGGTGGTACGCTTTATCTTGCTGAAGTCGAAGTGCTGTCGCAAAACATGCAAGCACTTGTGCTGCGTGCAATTGTAGAAAATAAATTCTTGCGGTTGGGCGGCGAAACCCGAGTTGGCGTTGATGTTCGTATCGTGTCTTCGTGTTCAACAAATGTCGCCAAGCTGGTGGAAGAAGAGAGATTTAGGGCTGACCTATTTCATCGGTTGGCGGTTATTCCTTTAGCGCTGCCCGCACTGAAAGAGCGGCGCGAGGACATTCCTTTGCTGGTCAATCAACTCACAAAAACTCTGATGCAAGTTCATAACCTAAAGTCTTTCAACATTTCGGCCGATGCGATGGCCGTTTTGCAAGCACAAGATTGGCCCGGTAATGCACGTCAGTTGAGAAACTCGTTGGAGCGACTGATTATTATGCTCAACGATGACTTTCCTGACGATGGCTGTGTAACGGCTGAAATGCTGCCCGCTGACATTGGCGAAGTATTGCCCTCAGTTGATGATGGTAGTGACAGCCCGCATTTGATGACATTGCCCTTGAGAGATGCGCGTGAAGTCTTTGAGCGGCAATATCTTGTGGCGCAGATTGAACGATTTGGCGGTAACATCTCGCGTACTGCTGAATTTGTTGGTATGGAGCGTAGCGCACTGCATCGAAAATTGAAGTCACTAGGGCTGTAACGGTCAAACTGAGGGGGCATTTATGCGCGTAATTATTAGTGGCGCTGGGCAAGTTGGCTATGGAATCGCTGAGCAATTGGCGATGGAAGACAACGAAGTTACCGTGATTGATAGCAATCCTGAGTTGGTACAGCGCGTTCGCGACACTTTGGATGCGCGTGGTGTGCATGGACATGGGTCGCACCCCGACGTTTTGGCGCAAGCGGGCGCGCGCGAAGCTGATATGTTGATTGCAGTGACTCAGGTTGATGAAGTCAACATGACTGCCTGTCAGGTCGCACATTCAATTTTTAAAATTCCAACACGAATTGCTCGCATACGTGCCCAAAGCTATTTGAAGTCTGAGTGGAGTGATTTGTTTGCGCGTGATCACTTGCCAATTGACGTGATTATTTCGCCCGAAGTCGAGGTGGGTGAATTGATCCTGCAGCGAATGGCATATCCGGGCGCGCTCGATCTTGTGTCATTCGACGACGACCAGGTTCTGGTTATCACGGTTGCTGTGACAGAAGACTGTGCCATCATAGATACGCCATTGTTGCAACTCACGGAGCTGTTTCCAAATCTGGAGGCGACAGTGATGGGGGTTCGGCGCGGTGGCGTAATGAAAGCACTAAAGTCGAACGATTTTTTGGTTCCCGGCGACGAAGCTATTGTTGCGGTTGGCCGGTCTCAGGTGAACCGCGTGTTGGCGATGTTTGGCAAAGACGTGCCATTTCCCAACAAAGTCGTCATTGGCGGGGCGGGGAATATCGGACAATATGTTGCGCGGAAATTGGAAGAGTTGGGTGAGGGCATCTCCGTACGGCTAATTGAGAACAATCGCCGGACAGCACAACGCGCTGCAGAAAACCTAAATGAGGCCATTGTTGTTTATGGTGACGGGTTGCATGAAGATATTATGCATGAAGTTGGCATTCAGAATGCCCAGATGTATTTGGGTCTAACCAACGATGATGAAACAAATATTCTGTCTTCGGTTTTGGCGAGCGAGTTAGGCGGGGCAACAACAATTGCATTGGTCAACCAGCCACAATATCCTCGTTTTGCGAAACGGCTTGGTGTGGATGCCTTTCTCAATCCAAGAACCGTTACTGTTTCTAAAATACTGCGCCATGTTCGCCGGGGTCGCATACGGGGGGTTTACACGCTCTACAATGGTGCTGCTGAGTTGCTGGAGGCTGAAGCGCTGGAAACCTCACCGTTGGTGGGTAAACCACTCAAGGATTTCAATTTTGGTGACGGTGTGCGCATCGGCGCAATTATTCGTGGCGGCAAGATGATTGTGCCAACAGGTCAATCACGGGTTGAAGCGGGTGATTTTGTGATTGTGTTTGCTTTGGCAGATGCGGTGCGGCAAGTGGAGCAAATGTTCCGCGTCAGCATAGATTTCTTTTAGGCAAGTATATGCCAGCCATTTTTTCAATCTGTAGTTTGGTTTTGGCAGGTTTCTCAGCCTGCTTAATCGCGCCATTTACTGTTGCCGTTATGGGACAAAGCGTCAAACACATTGAAGGATTTGGCCTTTTGTTTGTGTCTTATGTTTTCCTTTCGGTTGTGGTTATCCTTGCGTTCAACCGTCAGGCGTCTCGGTTGTCGCGCGGCGGCATGTTTGTCTTGGCCTGTTGTTGCTGGTTGACCTTGGTTCTGGCCGCAACAATACCATTTGTTTTGCTTGAACGCATGTCGTTCCTTGGTGCTTTTTATGAAGCAAGTTCGGCCGCAACAGCGCTTGGCACAACGTTTTTGGTGCCTGAAACTATTGCCACACCGATGAAAGCATATCGGGCGATTATTGCTTGGTTCGGTGGCTTTTTGACGCTGGCGCTAATTGTTTATGTCTTGAGCCCTTATCGTGTTGGTGGTCTGCCGAACCGCGATTTACGGTTTGTTTTGCACAGCACCGGTTATGGTGGGCCCAAGCTTTTTCGCACCTTGGCAGCAATTGCGCTGCCATATATTGGGCTAACATTTTTGTGCCTTTTGATCTTGTTGATACAAGGCGTGCGACCGCTTGATGCAACCTTGGCCGCCACTGCGGCCATGTCGACCAACGGCTTTTTGCCCACCCAGTCTGGAGGATCGATCTTCAATAATCGTGCGGCCGAAATCACCATGATCGGCTTTATGATGGTCGGCGGCACAAGCATTATTTGGCACCGCATGATTTTTGCTCGACGATTTGAACTGCTTTGGCGAGAACACCGCGAGAGTATTGGGGCAATCGTTTTGATATTGGGCATTGGTGTATTGGTGGCGCTTATTAATGGCCTGACAAGCGATGCACCTTTTGCTTTCTTGCGCCATATTTTTGATGTTGCCTCAACAATGACAACCACAGGCGTCACACACCAAACATCACAAGTTTCCAGCGTACCGTTGTTGTTGGCATTTATGTTGGCAATGGGAGGCGCCGCTACGTTTTCGACGAGTGGCGGGATAAAACTTTACCGACTAGGGATCATGCTGCTCAATTCGCTTTTGCAAGCTCGTCAGTTGGTTTTTCCAAATGCAATCCTGTCGGGACGACTGGAAGAGCGTTTTGGAAGCTCGGGGGCAATCAAGGCGATTTGGAGTTTCTTCTTTCTGTTCATTTTGACCATGTGTTTGGGCATGTTGGGCTTTGCCATTTTGGGGATGTCATTTGAAGACGCGTTCTCTTCATCCGTTGGCAGCTTAAGCTCTGTCGCCAATTTGGTGACCGCGGACGCCGTGCGTGGCGAGCACGGATATTTGATTGGTCTGTGGATTTCTGCCATCGCTTTGGCCGGGAAACTGGAGATTTTGGTTATCTTGGCGGCAATCAGCGATATTCGGCAGCGATAATATCCAAACAGATTGACAGTTCGTGCGCATATGCGTACCCATTTAGGGCGGTGTTTTTATTAACTCTTTGTCCAAA
Organism: Maritalea porphyrae; assembly: GCF_027213965.1. Classification (GTDB taxonomy): domain Bacteria; phylum Pseudomonadota; class Alphaproteobacteria; order Rhizobiales; family Devosiaceae; genus Maritalea; species Maritalea porphyrae_A. The sequence continues at coordinate 653,191 of NZ_JAPWGX010000003.1, forward strand.
CACGGTTGTTGGGACGAGCTTTAGGATATAATCTTGGTACTGAAGGTGATTGTTGCCACCCGATCTACCCAAAAAAGAGGCCCCCAGAATGCCCAATGACAAAAACCAGAACTTGCAAGACTCTTTCCTCAACAATGTCCGGAAAAACAAAATCCCAGTGACCATTTTCTTGGTCAATGGCGTGAAGCTGCAAGGCGTTATAACTTGGTTCGACAATTTTTGTTTATTGTTGCGCCGCGAGTCTCAATCTCAACTTGTGTACAAGCATGCGATTTCGACAATTATGCCTGGCGCTCCAATTCAATTGTTTGATCCAGAGACCAGCGACAAAGGCTAACTGCGCTGTCCAAGAATAACGAAAATGAAACACAGGTTGGTGTAGATTTCCAAAAGGGAACCGCCGGCTATATAGACCGTCGTGTCGAAGCAACACGCGCTTTGTTGGTGTGTCCAGACGTTGCACGGCAGGCAAGTCGTCGCACAATTGAAGCGCGGCTCGAGGAATTCAAAAGCCTCGCGAGCGCGATCAATTTGGACATCATCGATGCGCAAGCGTGGAATGTGCGTGAGGTAAAACCTGCCACATTCATCGGCGGTGGCCATGTGGAAGAGATCCAAAAACAAGTTGAAGAACACAATATCGCTTTGGTGTTGATAGATGCGCAGCTGTCTCCAATTCAACAGCGCAACCTTGAAACCAAACTTGGGGCGAAGGTGCTGGATAGAACCGCTCTGATCCTTGAGATCTTTGGTGACCGCGCAGCGACGCGGGAAGGTGTTTTGCAAGTTGAACTCGCGCATTTGAATTACCAAAGGGGACGTTTGGTGCGGTCATGGACCCACCTTGAACGCCAACGCGGTGGCTTAGGGTTTGTCGGTGGGCCTGGTGAAACGCAAATCGAATCGGATCGACGCTTGTTGCAAGAGCGGGTGACATTGCTCACCAAGCGACTTGAAAAAGTGCAGCGAACCCGATTTGAACAGCGCAAATCCCGTCAGTCTATTCCATTCCCGATTATTGCTTTGGCTGGGTACACGAATGCGGGCAAGTCTACACTTTTTAATCTGCTGACCGATTCTGATATCAAGGCAGAAGATCAGCTGTTTGCCACACTGGATACAACTGTTCGTCGGGCAACATTGCCACATAAGCGCGAAGTGGTGTTTTCTGACACCGTTGGCTTTATTGCCGATTTGCCGACTGATTTGATTGCTGCGTTTCGTGGAACGCTAGAAGAAGTTACTGAAGCGCACGTTGTGTTGCACGTCCGTGATATTGCTAATGACGACTACATGGCCCAGTGCCAAGATGTGAATGATGTTTTAGCTGACCTTGAAGTGACCCCTGAAAAGGTGCCGTTCATTGAGGTTTGGAACAAGGTGGACATGCTGACTGAAGAGCAGCTTGAGCTTCGCCGCCGTCACCGCAGCAAATCAATTCCAATTGTTGAGATTTCGGCCAAGACCGGGCAGGGGCTCGATGAATTATTGGCTGTAATTGAAGTTGAGCTTGGTAAAACAGGCCGTTTTCAGACAGTTATGCTGCCACACAGTGCGGCCCACACGGCTCATTGGCTTTATGATCATGGCGAAGTGCTCAGCGCAGAACCAACCGAAGACGGCAGCGCAATTTGTTATGAAGTGCGCGTGGCCAAAGACAAAATGTCACCGTTCTTGGAAAAATTTGACAAGTTCGTCGTTGAACAGGCAGTTCCAACGCCCGAAAACGCAACAGAAGCAGACGCCGATTAAGGCGTTTGTTTATCTGACTGTCGAATTTCTGACCAAAACTCCTCCAGTTTTTCAAGTCCTGCCTCGGGAAGGGTTATCCCTTCCTGAAGGCAGCGTTTTTCCACGTGGTGAAACCGGCGGATAAACTTATTGTTGGCATTGGAAAGTGCGACCTCTGGGTCGACATTTAGTTTGCGCGCCAAGGAGGCCATTGCAAACAGAAGGTCGCCAATTTCTTCTTCGATTTGGTTTTGGTTTTGTGCTTCGATTTCCCCAGCAACTTCTTGGGTTTCTTCTCGCACTTTGTCCAAAGCACCTTGAGCACTTGGCCAATCAAATCCCACGCGTGCTGCGCGTTTGGCGAGTTTATTTGCCCGTGTCAATGCGGGCAGGGCACGGGGCACATCATCAAGCACAGATGGGTGCTTTCCGGCTTCTGTTGTCTTTTTTACCCGTTCCGATGCCTTAATGTTTTCCCAATTTGTATTGACCCCATCCGCCGTTTCAATTTCCACCTGTTCGAAAACATGTGGGTGTCGCCGGATGAGTTTTTCGCAGATGCCATATACTACGTCACCAAAATCGAACTTGTTGGTTTCATTCGCCATTTGCGCGTAATAAATCGGTTGAAAAAGCAAGTCACCAAGTTCAGATTTCAGATCATCGAAATCTTCTCGCTCAATAGCGTCTGCCACTTCATAGGCTTCTTCGATCGTATGAGGTTTGATCGAGTGGAAGTCTTGCTGCAAATCCCAAGGGCATCCATCCTTTGGATCACGTAGACGGCGCATGATTTCGATTAGCGTAGAAATGTCACGACTTGGTTTCACGAGGCTTTGCTTCTTTTGTTTTGATGGTAGGTGAGCGCAAGGGCAATCATATGCTCCAATTCTTGGTGGCATTTGGACAGATCATTCGGAAGCACCACTTCGCGTGAGCCAACATACTCGAACTCGGTCGGATAGTGCTGTTTGATGTCAGCGATCAACGTGGAGTTACAATTGACATAGAGTGAGATTGTACCGCTGGAGTTTTGGTCAAATCTGATCGTCGTACCCGATTTTGGTTTTTGGGTGAGAAAGCTGATTTGATTCCATTTGAGCGCCTCAATGATAGAACCACAGCCAGTGGTGTTGGCCGCAACAGCGTGCACAAGTTCACGCAAAAAACACAAGGTATTCTGCTGGGTTGCGCTATATTCAGAAATTCTTTGATCGAGTATATCCGGCACGGTGTATGTCTTTGTTCAAGGAGCTTTGTTCAGACATACTACGGCTTTTGCAAAAGCGCCAAGCCCGGCAGAGGTTTTCTTTCGTCTCTGACGTTTGCTCGTATTGCGGCCTGTTCGTATTCGCATAATATATATTATGGAACTTTTTCGTCATTGATCGCTTGGGAATTCACCTAGTGTTGCAGCTTCGCACAGCATACGGCATTTGAGCCGTTCTTATAGATGTTCGATTTTCATAGCCACTGTCGGTGTTATTGCTTGCGTGGTCATTTCCAAATTGTATGCAACGAGGTGCCAATGATGCAGAAGCTTGTGACATCTCACTTAAGGTCGCCAAGTCACAAGGCGTCGCAATTACTGCAATTCGATTGTGAAACCATCATAGGCAGGTTTGATATTTTCTGGCGTCTCATTATTCACGGTCACATAATCAAGGTCGATGTGCATATTGGTTAGATATGCTTGCACGGGCTGCATTTTTTCAATCCAGCGGACAGAGTCATCAAGAGAAAAATGACTTGGATGTGGTGTCCGGCGCAAAGCGTCTATAATCCAGACGTCAAGATTTTTCAATTCGTTGAGTGATGATTTTGGGATGTCTGAGACATCACAAGAATAGGCAAGTTTTTTCACCCGAAAGCCAAGCGAGATTATGCTGCCATGTTCTTGATTAAAGGCGTGCAGGGTGACCGGGCCACCCTCGCCTTCGACAGTTACAGCATCGCCATCATCAATTTCATTTGCATTTAGAATGGGCGGATATGGACTGCCAATAGGTGCATGAAAACAATAGCCAAATGCCGATTTCAACCGTTCTAGCGTTGGTCGATTTGCATAGACTTCAACGCGCTTTCGATCATTGAGCGCAAGTACGCGCAAATCGTCGATCCCGTGGGTGTGATCTGCATGGTCATGGGTATAGAATACAGCGTCAACACTGGTAACACCTGCATCGAGTAGCTGTTCGCGAATATCGCATCCCGTATCAATAACGATGTTCGTTTGGCCGCCAGTTGCACTTGTTGCTGTGATTAGAAGCGCACAACGGCGGCGCCGGTTTTTTCGGTTTTTTGGGTCACAATCGCCCCAATTTCCACCAACGCGTGGCACGCCCCCGGACGAGCCGCAACCCAAAATTGTAACCTGGATTTTTTGCTCAACACTCATTGAGCTGCCTTTGCGAACAGTCGATCAAAATTCGCGGTGGTTTGTGCCGCAAAGGATTGATAATCTACGCCTAAATCCGCAGCTAGATATTCCGCCGTGTGGCGCACGAAGCTCGGCTCGTTGGATTTGCCTCTATGCGGAACTGGTGCAAGATATGGGGCGTCTGTTTCAACGAGCATCCGCTCGATTGGTATGGCGTGTGCGGCATCGCGTATTGCTTGTGCAGACTTGAAGGTGGCGATACCGGAAAATGAAACATAACCACCCAACTCGACGCCAATTTTTGCCAATTCTAAACCCGCGGAAAAACAGTGTAAGACAAATGGGAATGCACCAATTTCAGTTTCTTCGCGCAAAATGTCGATTGTGTCTTGGTCCGCAGAACGGGTGTGGATGACAAGTGGCAATTGTGTCACCCGCGCGGCTTCGATGTGGCGGCGAAATCCTATTTCTTGGGCATCGCGGGGTGCGTTGTCATAGTGATAATCGAGCCCCGCCTCCCCAATCGCAACACATTTGGGGTGTTGTGCCAACTCAATCAGTTGGTCCACGCTAATATCCAGTTCCTCGTCCGCATTGTGTGGATGCGTGCCAACTGAACAGAATACGTTGTCATTTTGTTCAGCGATCAAGCGGATTTGGTCAAACTTTTTTACACGCGTGCAGATGGTGACCATCCGTTCAACGCCAGCGGCCTTTGCGCGCTGCATGACACCGGCAAAATCTTCTTGAAGCGCCTCGAAATCTAAGTGGCAATGACTGTCTACAAGCATGAAATCTGCCCCTTAGGATTCTTTGTCGAAGCGCTTAAACACAGGGGTTGGTGCCGGCAACGCTGTTCCGGGTTGCATCATGTATTGATCGTTCACATGCTCGAACAAGCGCTTGTCCGGCTCAATCGCCAAGAGGTCTAGGAATTTGCCTGCAGAAGCGGGCACGATTGCTTGCGCCTGTATTGCCAAGCGGCGGATGGCCTCTGCGGTCACGTAAAGAACCGTGTTCATGCGCTCTGGGTCTGTCTTTTTCAGTGACCAAGGCTCCGCATTAGCAAAATACTTGTTGGCTTCGCCTACAATGTCCCAAACCGCCGCCACTGCCGCATGTACATGGTTTCTATCTATGGCCTTGCGGGCAACTTGAATGGCATCTTTGCAAGACTTCAACAATGCAATGTCTTCCGGTTTCAAATCGCCTGGCGTTGGCACCTTGCCTTCGCAGTTTTTACCAATCATCGATAAAGACCGTTGTGCCAAATTGCCAAAGTCATTGGCCAAATCCGCGTTGCAACGATTGATGAATTTTTCGCGACCATAGTCACCATCATTGCCAAAGTTGATTTCACGCAAGAAGAAGAAGCGCACGGCGTCGACGCCAAATTCATCAATAATTTCAAATGGATCAACCACATTTCCAAGAGATTTTGACATCTTTTGTCCGTCATTGGTCAAAAAGCCGTGCGCGAAAACGCGCTTTGGCAAAGCAATACCGGCTGACATTAGGAATGCGGGCCAATAGATTGCGTGGAAGCGGATGATGTCTTTGCCAATGACGTGCACATCTGCGGGCCAATATTTTTTAAAGTCCTCACTATCTGTATCTGGATAACCAACCCCAGTCAGATAGTTTGTCAGCGCATCAACCCATACATACATTACGTGCCCCTCGACATTGGGCACGGGAATACCCCAGTCAAATGTGGTGCGCGATATCGATAGATCGTTCAAGCCAGACTTTACAAATGATGTGATTTCATTCTTGCGAGATGCGGGGCCAATGAAATCTGGCTGTTTTTCATAGAGCTTGAGCAGGCGATCCTCAAATGCAGAAAGACGGAAGAAGAAACTTGCTTCTTCTACCCATTCAACAGGTGTGCCTTGGGGCGATAGTTTTTCGTCCCCCTCACCTTCAAACAATTCGCTTTCGTCATAATATGCTTCGTCGCGAACAGAGTACCAACCTGCATATTTGCCTTCGTAAATATCGCCGTTTTCAAGCATTCTATCCCAAATGGCCTGGCTTGCTTTGTGGTGTCGCTCTTCCGTTGTGCGGATGAAAACGTCATTGGAAAGGTTTAACGCCTCTGCCAACCTGCGGAACTGAGCAGAGTTTATATCAGCAAGCTTCTTAGGTGAAATACCTTGCGCTTCAGCGGTTTGGGCCATTTTGATGCCGTGCTCGTCGGTGCCGGTCAAAAACCGCACATCATATCCATCCAAGCGCTTGAAACGCGCCATGGCGTCCGTGCCTGCCATTTCATAGGCATGGCCGATGTGTGGAACGCCGTTTGGATAATGAATTGCTGTTGTGATGTAATAGGTCTTGTCGGTCATGTGCTCGGTTCAAAGTTTATTGGCGCTACGCGATCTAATTCGCAAATCGCGTCCAATATCATGATTATTGTTTGTTTCTTGTCGAGGTTGTAAACGGCCTGATCTCTTAGCTGCTCGCCCGTCTTTTCCCACACGGACATTGCCTTGGCAAGCGCAGGGTTGTTCTTGTCGGTCAGCGCGAGATGTTTAATGCGCCAGGCAATTGCATTTTCCAGCATTTCTAAGGCCATCGGCCAAATTGCCTCGTCTTTTGACTGGGCGATCGAAGCGCCCAACTGCATCAATTGCGCGTCATTTGAAAGATTTGGCTGTGCCAACCAATTTCCAAGCGCTTGAAGTGTTGGGTCGGATGACGCCATAACCGCTTCTAACGCTTTGCGCGGCCGACCACGCGCAATTTCCAAAATTGAAGGCAGTTGCGCTTGCGCGTCTGGCCCAGCAATTTGACCGACAACTGCAGAAACATCTTGATCCATCAAAACGCCCAACCGGAGCAATCGGCAACGTGACCGAATGGTGGGAAGCGTTTTCCCCAATTGGTTGCAAATCAACAAAAACAATGCATTTGCAGGCGGTTCTTCAAGTGTTTTAAGAAGCGCGTTGGCGGCGTTTGCGTTCAGGTCGTCGATGCTGTCAACAATACAAATACGCAATCCCTTGGTGGCGGCACTTGTTTGAAAGAACCGCATTGCGTCACGCACAACGTCTACGCCCGTATTGGCTGCGTATTTTCCTGTTTTATGATTGAACGCGCGACGAATGACTTTAAGGTTTGGATGGCCACCAGTGGCAACCATTTCCGCAACGCGTTGCTCGGTTTCATTGCCGGAAAGGCTGAAAAGCTTGCGCGCAATATCAAATGCAAATGTGGCTTTTCCGATACCCTTTTGGCCAGCGATCAACCAAGCATGGTGTAATTTGCCGCCCTGATATGCTTCCAATAACTGACGCTGTCCATCACTATGGCCAAACAGTTTTTGTTGCATTTCAGGGGGCGGAACGCCCGGCAATTGGTCAGCATGTGCTGGATATTCTTTTTCCGACATTATGCGACCAATTCAGGAAACTTGGCTGTGACTTTTGCCCAAATGTCATTTTCCATGTCATTGACGTTCTGCGTGCCATCGACAACCACAAATCGACTTTCATTCGCCCGCGAAATATCGAGGAAATTTCTGCGTAACCGGCGATGCCACTCTATGTTTTCTTTTTCGTAGCGATCAGGGGGCAAATTCAACCCATCCTCCGCCGCGCGTTTGCGAACCCGTTCGAATGCTAGTTCAGGGTCCATATCAATCAATATGGTCAAATCTGGCGTTGCACCGTTCAGTGCCAAGGTTTCTAAAGCATCGATAAGCTGGTCAGGCACGCCGCCGGTCAATCCTTGATAGGCACGTGTGCTGTCGCAAAACCGGTCTGAAAGGACCCATTTTTCACTTTCAAGATTTGGCTTAATCATTGAATTGACGTGATCCAAACGTGCGGCTGCAAAAAGGATCGCCTCTGCACTTGGTCCCCATTGTTCGGACTTGCCTTGCAGTAGAAACGAACGGATGGCTTCAGCGCGTGGGGTACCGCCGGGCTCGCGCGTGCGTACGGCTTCAACGCCATGCTTGACCAAATTGGCCACAAGGCGTTTGATTTGCGTTGATTTTCCAACGCCCTCTCCGCCCTCAAATGTGATGAATTTCGCGGTCATTTGAGTGGGGTGAACCTTGTCGTTTAAAGGCAAAATCTAGACTTAGATCCAGCCGAAAGCCAATTCTTTAAGTGCATCTGTCGCACGACGGACAATACCGCCCTGCTCGATTGTTTCCGCTGCATACAAGGGTGAAGACTGGATAAGCTTATCGTCACACCATACTTGCAGCGACGCAACCTGTTGACCACGGTCCACGGGCGGAATCAATGGTCCATTGTACACAATCTTTGCAGAAAGACAGCGTTTTGAACCTTTTGGCACATAAAGGTCGATTTGTCCTTCACCCGTCAAGCCGACCTTCGGTTTTTCCCCGCCATAAACCGGGATTTCAGCGACAATCTGGTCTTGGTCAAAAGCTTGAATGCGTTCGAAACTTCTAGAGCCCCATGTCAACAGTTTGCGCGCTTCTTCAGTCCGCTGTTTCTTGCTTTCCATGCCGTGCAGAACGGCGATTAAACGTCGACCATTTTCTGTTGTACTTGCCACGATGCCATAGCCAGCGGATTCGGTGTGCCCTGTTTTTAGCCCATCAACGCCAATACCGTCGTCGAGCAATGTGTTGCGATTGCCCTGATTGATGTTGTTCCACTCAAAACTTGGCTCAGAGAAAATTGAATAATATTCGGGGTAGGTTTTAATAATATGTCGAGCCAGATTACCTAGATCACGTGCGGTCACATGCATTGTAGGGTCAGGAAGACCTGTCGAGTTTGCAAAATCAGATCTTTGCAAACCGATATCCTTGGCCATTTCATTCATCATGCGAACAAATGAGAGCTCTGTGCCACCAATGGCCTCTGCTAAGGCTATGCTTGCATCGTTTCCAGATTGAATGATGACTGACTTTACAAGGTCACCGACACTGACTTTTGAATCCAATTCCGCAAACATGGTTGAACCGCCAGAGGCAGCACCGCCTTCTCGCCATGCCTTTTCCGAAATGAAAACCTCGTCGTCTAGGCTCAAGCGCCCCTTTTGAAGCTGATCAAAAACGACTGCAATTGTCATGAGTTTTGCCATGGACGCGGGTTCCATGCGCTCATCTGCGTCTTTTTGGTACAACACGGTGCCCGAGTTATAGTCCATCAAGACGGCAAATTTTGCTTTGGTATTGAACTCTACTTGTGCGAACGCGGGCAGGCAAAACAAGAACAACAACGCAAGGACTGCTTGCGCAATTCTGCCTGAACGACAACTGGTGGCCACTGTATACTCCTCACCGACCTGCACAGGTCCTCCCCGCAGGTTCACCTGAACACAACTTGTATTCGGTCATAGAGATTTATTACAGCACGAAGTCGCTTAGGCCAAGTCGTTGCGTGAGATCATTTATGTCTTGCTTGGAAACGCCGGGACGGAGATTTTCGAGAAACACCTGCGTTGCTGTCACGCCGTTCAGATTTGTGGGGCGCAAATCAACGATAGCAAGAAGAGCGAGTTCTTGTCCCACTTGGTGCGCTGATTCAAGCGATTTAAATACACCAACAGACCGGTTCACGTCGATGAACCCATGTTCTGCAGATTCGCGCCAGACACCGAGTGCATCAGGCACAGCACTCATATTCTCAATTGCAAGGTGGGCTGCATTGACAGGTTCATTTGAACTGTTCGCATAAGAGGAGACCAATAAGTCGAACGTGGATTCCTCAAAACTTGGCATTTGTGTCATCACGGTTCGCGCTGGCGGGGTCGGCACAAAGGATTGTGCCTGCACGCTAAGCTGATCACGCGACACGCTGGCGAGTTTTGTTCCGCCGGCAAACGCTAATTGTGTGCGACCTCGTTCCAAATCTGTTTTTTTGTTTATGCTGGCCAAAAGGAAACGCGTATCATCACCATCAATTGGTGCTTTGCCCACATATTCCACACGCACTTTTGCTGTACCCTGTTGCTTGAACTGCAACACATCTGCGGTTTTGCTCGACAAATCGATCAATCGACCGTGTGCAAATGGTCCTCGATCATTCACACGCACCAACGCAGATCGACCATTCGACATGTTGGTCACACGGACATAGGAAGGCAGCGGCAGGGTTGGGTGCGCGGCGCTGAGCATGTTTTGGTCGTAGATTTCACCGTTGGCTGTCAGACGGCCATGAAAATTTGGGCCATACCAGCTCGCGGTGCCAGTTTTGTCGTAGTTTGGCTGTACTTTTGGCTCATACCATTTACCAGCAACCTTATATGGCTTGCCAACTTGGTAACGACCCCCACCCTTTTTAACTCGCGACCCAGTTGTGAGCCTTGGAGAAGCGCCGACGCCATACTCAGAGGACGAAAACTTCGTCTTGTTATTGATCAGCGGATTTTTGAATAAGCTGTTGCTGCCGCCACATGCTGCTAACACGGGCGCTGCAAGACTAAGTAAGACTGCCACGCGAACGTGGGATTTAAGCTTTTTAAGAATCATAATTACGTACACAAAACTTCCAACCGATATGACCAATTTTATACAGTCTTTTGGGGTGCAATTACCAATGACGATCGACGGCATGGTTGCTGCAAGCTTAATTTTCTCGTTCTTAACTAGAAATAAGGCGAACTTGTGTCAGGATTTTGGACAACTCAGGATGATATAAAGCTTTCTTTATATCTAAATTGTGTTATTAGAACCAACAAGATGACTTTGGAAAGCGACAGCCAACAATGAACAAACTTCAAAAACTGCTTGATGAGCGCGGCATTTTGCTTGCTGACGGGGCAACTGGGACCAACCTAATCCCGATGGGTCTTGATTCTGGACAGGCACCTGAAGCTTGGAATTTTGACCATGTTGATCGCATCCAAAAGCTGCACCAGTCGTTTATTGACGCGGGTTCTGATATATTGGTGACCAATAGTTTTGGTGGCACGGCGCGTCGTTTGCACCTGCACCAACTTGATGACCGGGTGGTTGAAGTTAATGAAGCTGCTGCCACAATTGCTGGTGATTTGGTTGCAAACTCCGGTCGTGAGATTGTTGTTGCTGGGTCCGTCGGACCAACTGGCGATTTGTTAGTGCCCTTGGGCGAATTGACGTATGAAGGTGCAGTTGAGGCCTTTATTGAGCAAATGACGGGCCTTAAAAAGGGTGGCGCCGATGTGGCATGGATTGAAACCATGTCCTCACCTGAAGAAATTGACGCAGCCATTGAAGCGGCTAATGAAGTCGGCATGGATTATGTGGTGACTGCAAGCTTTGACACTGCGGGCAAAACCATGATGGGCTTTTCTCCAGCGGATTTCGGCGATGCCATGCAGGCTAAGCCGACTAAACCCGTTGCTTTTGGTTCAAACTGCGGGGTTGGAGCTTCTGATTTGTTGGTTGCAGCAATCGACCTTGTTGCCCACTCTGGCGGCATTCCCGTCGTTGCTAAAGCAAATGCTGGCATTCCTAGAATCGCGGGTGACAAAGTTGTTTATTCAGGATCGCCCGAACTTATGGGTGACTATGCTAAATTGGCGATGAACCTGGGCATTTCAATTATTGGGGGTTGCTGCGGCAATAGCCCGGCCCACGTTAAAGCGATGGCGGATGCTGTGCGAGAGCACAATGGTGGTGATGCACCAACTGCCGAAGAAATCATAGAAATCCTTGGACCTCTGGTTTCTCCAAAAACTGACAAAACGGCTGACCGCTCGAACCGTCGCCGCAAACGTTCTTAAGATTTGAGTTGCAGATAGGGATCTGAATTATGGCTGATGATGAAGACGATATCATTCTTTCTGAGTTGAGCGACGAAGAGCTTTCCGAACAGATGCAAGACGACCTTTATGATGGCTTGAAAGAGGAAATCATTGAAGGCGTTAATATCTATCTTGAGCGTGGCTGGGCGCCCTACGACATTCTGACTAAGGTTTTGGTTGTGGGCATGAAGACCGTTGGCGACGATTTCCGCGATGGAATTTTGTTTGTGCCAGAAGTTTTGCTTGCGGCCAACGCCATGAAGGGCGGCATGCACATATTGCGCCCTCTCCTTACCGAAACCGGAGCACCCAAAATGGGTAAAATGGTTGTCGGCACCGTCAAGGGCGACATCCACGATATCGGTAAAAACCTTGTGGGCATGATGATGGAAGGCGCGGGCTTTGAGGTTATCGACCTTGGCATTAACACCGATGTTGACCAGTTCCTTGCCGCTATTGAAGAGCATAAACCTGATATTTTGGGGATGTCGGCACTTTTGACCACCACGATGACCTATATGAAAGTGGTTATTGAGACGCTTAAAGAAAAGGGCGTTCGTGATGACCTTTTTGTCATAGTTGGTGGAGCGCCGCTGAACGAAGAGTTTGGCGAAGCGATTGGTGCGGACGCTTATTGTAAGGATGCAGCGATTGCTGTGGAGACGGCAAAACGCCTTGTTTCGCAGGCTGCATAGATTGGCCAAATGGACGACCAAAATACATTTGCGACAGCGATAAGAAAAACCGGCCTCGTGGCCTGCGGTGCCCTTGCGCGCGAAATTCTGGCTATACAAAAACAACTCGCTCCCGATCTGTTTGACGTGCGTTTTCTGCCTGCAGGCTTGCACAATAAACCGAGTGAAATACCAGCAGCAGTTGATGCGGTTTTGGCTGATATGTCGACAACTTGCTCGCAACTTTTGGTCGGTTATGGTGATTGCGGAACGGCCGGTCGACTTGATCAAGTCCTTGAAAAGTACAATGCTTCACGGATTGAAGGCGCGCATTGTTATGCATTCTACCTTGGTTTAGAGCAATTTAATCAGTTGCAAGACAATGAGCCGGGTACCTTCTATTTGACGGATTTTCTGGTCCGCCAGTTTGATACATTGGTGTTCAAACCCCTTGGGTTGGACCGACATCCGGAATTGCTTGAGGCCTATTTCGGCAATTACACGCGGCTTGTATATTTGGCGCAAAGTGAAGACCACGCTTTGGTGGAAAAGGCAGAAGATGCCGCCGCCCGTTTGGGGCTGCGGTTTGAACACAAAAAGACGCAATTTGGATTGCTCGGCGATTTCTTGAAAGGGGCAGCTTAACATGTCCGTAGTTGTTATTTATTGGCGTGATATTCCAACTCAGGTCACTTTTGGCAAAGGCCGCAAGGCCATCAAACGCCCCCTCGCCGACCGTTTTTTGGTTGCTGTAGACAAGGCAGCAATGGAAAGCGGCGCTGAAGATACTGATAGCTATTTGGAAGAGTGGCGTCGCGCAACAATCGATATTGGGGATGAAGCGCCTGCTGAAGCGGTTGAGCGCATCGCGAACGAGCTTGAAACGCAATTCCCGACAAAAATCTTAGCAGACATCGCCCGCAACGGCGGCAACACACTAAAAGGCTAGCATCCATGACCGTACGTACAGTTTTATCATCCCCGACCAAAGAAGTCGCGATTGGCTTTGACCAACCTTTCTGCGTGATTGGAGAGCGGATCAACCCAACTGGACGCAAAAAACTCGCCGCAGAGATGAAGGAACATGACTATACAACCGTGCAGGCCGATGCGTTGGCGCAAGTTGCGGCGGGTGCACACGTTCTTGATATCAACGCTGGCGTTCCGTTAGCGGATGAGCCAAAAATCTTGGCCGAATGTATCCAGCTGGTGCAAAGCCTAACCGATGTTCCTATTTCAATTGATAGCTCGATTATTGATGCGCTTGAGGCCGGTTTGGCTGTTTATCAGGGCAAGCCACTTGTGAATTCCGTAACGGGTGAAGACGAGTCCCTTGAGCGCGTTTTGCCGCTGATCAAAAAATATGGCGCTGCAGTTGTTGCCATTTCAAACGACGAAACGGGCATTTCGACTGATCCAGATGTGCGCTTTGCCGTTGCCAAGAAAATTGTTGAGCGTGCACAAGACCACGGTATCCCAAAAGAAGACGTGGTTGTCGATCCGCTCGTGATGCCAATTGGCGCGATGAATGATGCTGGTCGTCAAGTATTTGCGCTACTTCGGCGTTTGCGTGAAGAGTTGAAAGTCAACACCACCTGTGGTGCATCAAATGTGGGTTTTGGCATACCAAACCGTCAGTTGATGACGGGTCACTTCATCGCTATGGCTGCGGGCCACGGCATGACGTCAGCAATCATGAGCCCATTGCACAAAGAGCAAATGGATGCAGTTCGTGCGGCAAACGTATTGAACGGGTTGGACCCGGATTGTGCCGAATGGTTGCGTGCAAACAGACCTGTGGTTGAAGGCGAAGAAGCTGGTGGTCGTGGCCGTCGCTCCGGTCGTCGTCGTCGGGGATAATTTTGTGAACGCTCAACAAAAAGATGCATTGGTTGTTTTTCAACCATCCGGCCGCAAAGGGCGCTTTCCGGTGGGAACGCCGCTGCTTGATGCTGCGCGAGAGTTGGGCGTTTATGTTGAAAGTGTTTGTGGCGGACGCGGCATTTGTGGCAAGTGCCAAGTGTCTGTTGCTGAAGGACATTTTTCAAAACTCAATATCGAAAGCCGCGAAGACGCGCTTTCTGAAAAAGGATTTAAGGAACAGCGCTATGCCGAAAAACGTGGGTTAGAGGACGGGCACCGCCTCTCCTGTTCAGCCACTCTGCAAGGCGACGTTGTTATTGAAATTCCTGATGCATTCAAAGTTGCTGGGCAAACCATTCGCAAAGATGCGGACACTATCGGCATGGTTCGCCAACCTGCTGTTCGGCTCTACTACGCTGAAGTTGAACAGCCTGATATGCACAACCCGCTAGGCGATGCGGATCGGCTGATCAAAGCGATCAACGAGCGTTTTGATCTGGGTACGATCACCATGGCGCATCACTTAAAACGCGATTTGCAAAAGCTGCTGCGTAAGGCAAATTGGGAAGTGACCGTTGCAATTCACAACCCCGAAACAGCACCTGAAATTGTCTCAATTAGTCCCGGTTATTCTGAGAATGTATCGGGACTCGCTGTCGACATCGGTTCCACCACAATTGCCGCGCATTTGACCGATTTGATGACGGGTGAAATTCTCGCGTCAACTGGTGTTGCCAACCCGCAAATTCGGTTTGGCGAAGATTTGATGTCGCGCGTTTCATACGTGATGATGAACGACAACGGCCAAGAAAACTTAACTAACGCTGTGGTGAAAGCCATAAATGGTTTGGTTGACCAACTTCTTGAAATTACAGGCAAAGACCGCGCGGCCCTGCTTGATGCGGTGTTTGTTGCAAACCCTGTGATGCATCATCTTTTTCTTGGTTGGGACCCCACCGAAATTGGCCAAGCGCCTTTCGCTTTGGTGCAGTCTGAAGCCATTCATTGCCGCGCATCTGACATTGGTTTGAATATGCCTTTGGGCGCTTCTGTCTACCTATTACCCCTCATTGCGGGCCATGTAGGTGCAGATGCGGCTGCGGTGTTGTTGGCACAGCATCCCGAAACAGAATCTCACCCCACTTTGGTGGTTGATGTGGGCACAAATGCAGAAATCGCATTGTGGGACGGCACACAGCTTTTGGCGGCGTCCTCGCCGACCGGACCTGCATTTGAAGGGGCTGAAACCTCGTGCGGCCAACGCGCCGCGCCCGGTGCTATCGAACGCATCCGGGTTGACCGCGAAACACTAAAATGCCGATATAAAATTATTGGTACCGAAGAATGGTCTGACCATGATGAGTTCGGCGTGAAGTCAAAAGAAACTGGCGTCACTGGAATTTGTGGTTCGGGCATTATCGAAATCATCGGCGAGATGCTTCTGGCGGGAATACTGACCCAAGACGGAATTATTCGCTCGCCACAAAATGAACCCGAAGAAGCTGTTCTGAAACCAAATGGGCGCACTTGGAGCTTTATTGTCAACGAAGGCACGCCACATATTGAGGTTACTCAGAATGACGTGCGAGCGATCCAATTGGCAAAAGCGGCGCTTTATGCTGGCGTGAAATTGCTGATGCAAAAATCAGGCATCACAGAAGTTGGCGAAATACGATTGGCTGGCGCATTTGGGTCCTATATCGATCCAGCTTACGCCATGCTTTTGGGCCTGGTCCCAGATTGCGCGGTCGACAAGGTCAAAGCTGTCGGCAATGCCGCTGGACAAGGCGCGTTGATCGCACTGCTCGACGTCAACGCACGAAAGCGAATTGAAGAAACAGTTCAGCAGGTCACTAAGGTTGAAACCGCGCTAGAGCCAGCGTTCCAAGACCTGTTTGTTGCCGCGATGGGCTTGCCCAACAGCCAAGATGAGTTTGTGCGTACACGTGCCCATTTCGACATGCCAGCATTTGTTGCACCAGAAAACGGCACCGATGGCGGACGACCGCGCCGACGCGGCCGCAATCGCGCGCGCTGATTTAAGCCGTCAAATCGCTTGGTGGGGTTAGTCCGTTTGCCAAGCAAGCTGTTGTAACGGTGTTGGCCAACAGGCAAGCGATGGTCATCGGCCCAACGCCGCCAGGTACTGGTGTGATGGCACCAGCAACTTCAGCTGCGGCCTTGTAGTCGACATCACCAACCAACCGGAACTTGCCTTCTCCACGCTCTGGCGCCGCAATGCGGTTGATGCCAACGTCGATAACAGTTGCGCCGGGTTTAATCCAATCGCCTTTGACCATTTCTGGTCGGCCAACGGCCGCAACAACAATATCTGCTTGCGCACAGATTGCGGGCAGATTTTTGGTACGAGAATGGGCAATAGTGACTGTGGCGCTGTCGCGCAAAAGCAATGCGCCCATTGGTTTACCCACAAGGTTTGAACGCCCAATAACCACGGCGTTTAACCCCGTAAGATCTCCCAATTCATCGCGCAGAAGCATTAGGCTGCCTAAAGGGGTGCATGGCACGGGGCCGGGCAAGCCGATGGCGACTTTGCCAACATTTTCTGGGCTGAAGCAATCGACGTCTTTGGCAGGGCTTAAAGCATTGATGATCTTGTTTTCATCAATGTGTTTTGGCACCGGCAATTGGCACAGGATACCGTGCACATCGTCACGATTGTTGAGTTCTTCAATAAGGGCGAGAACTTCTGCCTCTGGCACGTCGGCGGCCAACTCATACTTAAATGAGTTCATGCCAACTTCTTTTGTCTGCTTTGCCTTATTGTTCACATAGACTTGGCTTGCGGGGTCGTGACCCACGATAATCACGGCAAGTCCCGGCGTTATATTGTGTTCAGATTTTAAGCGCTCAACGTGATCTGCAATCCGTTCGCGCAGTCCTTGTGCAAACGCTTTCCCATCAATAATCTTTGCTGTCATTTTGCACCCCAGAGTTTTTTATTTCGCAAATGATTTTATGTTTATGCCCAATGCCTTGATGGTTTCGCTGATGCGTTCTGCCAAGTGAACCGCATGGGCATTATCGCCGTGAAGGCAGATCGATTGTGTGGGCAATTTCAGATCGCCACCTGAGATCGTTTTTACACAACCTGTAGTCAGTAAATAGGTGACCTGTTCAAGGACTGCCTTGTCTTGTGTCAAGACCGCGCCTTCAATTGCTCTAGAGGCGAGTTGGCCATCTTCGGTATAGGCACGATCCGCAAATGCCTCGTCAAACACGGGCAAACTTAACTGCTTTGCAGCCTTGGTTTGTTGGGAATTCGCAAGCGCTAAAATGGGCATGTCTTTGCGGAATGACTTTACGGCCTCATAGGCGGTCAAGGCCAAATCAAAGTCAGCGGCGGTCATATTGGCCAATGCGCCGTGCAGTTTAACATATTTGGTTGTTGTGTTGGCTTTTTGAGCCCAACCTTCAAACCGTTCGAGTTGGCGTAAGATTTGATTGCTCAACTCGGCTGAGGTGAGATGCAATTGTTTGCGCCCAAAGTTCTCTTTATCCTCAAACCCGGGGTGTGCGCCGATTGTGACCTCGTTTTTCAGCGCCAAATCAATTGATTGCTGGATGGTGTCATCGTCTCCTGCGTGACCGCCGCAGGCGATATTGGCGCTTGAGACATAATGCATCATCGCCGCATCATTGCCGGTGCCCTCACCCAAGTCTGCGTTCAAATCAATCCAGCGATCAGCCATCATCCATTCACCATCGCCTTATGTGCTTTTTCCAGCGTCGTTGAAATGAAACTTATCTCTCTATTTGGGCGCAGCTGCGCCACATAATCAAGGTCCGCATCGATGATAGTAGCAATTCGGGGGTAACCGCCAATTGGTTGGTGATCGCGCATCAGTATTACTGGTGTTCCATCACCTAATAGCTGGATATCACCCAGCACAACTGCATCTGAAACGATGTTCTTGTGTTGTGAAATATCAAACCGTGCCAGCGGGTCTGAAAGGCGAAAACCCATCCGATCAATGGAATTGGAAATCTTAAATGGTGCTTCAAAAAGCCTCGTCCACATGGCCGGGCCAAGCAAATCTGCATGTAAACCGGGCAATACGCGCACTATATTTGAACTTGGCGCCGCACTTTTGGTCTGTGAGCCAACACTATTTGTGCGCAACTGCACACCATCGCCAAATGTGATCTGATCATTCGCTTTGAGGGCGCGCCCCTCAAATCCACCAACGCCAGCTGCCAAGTTTGTTGACTTACTGCCCATAACGATGGGGATATTCAAGCTTTGCGCAAAACGGAGGTAACCGTAATTGCCAGCCCTGCCTGTTGTGATGCTTACCTTATCGCCATCGGTCAACAACAGAAGTGCAGGCCATTGCTTTTCATCGTTGTTTTGCTTGATCTGAAATTCGCCGCCATCAACAGCGCATTCTGTAGGTGGACCAGAATAGACAAAATCTATGCCCAACATAGAGAATTCGATTACCGATTGGCTGCCTTGACCATCAAGCGCGGCAGCTGTTTTGTTAAAGGCGGTTCTATCCATTGGCCCGCTAGCGGAAAGCCCATAAAGCAAGCCTTCGGGCCGCCCAGCGTCTTGTATGGTTGAATTGGGCGATACACGCTGAATTGTTATTGAGCCACTCATAGGTTTTCCACCACTTGGAAATGAACCAACTCGCCAGGATTTACCATTATCGGTGTTTGGCTTGATGAATCAAAGTTGCGAAAATCAGTTTGACCAATAACGTGCCAGCCCGTGCGAATGGGACGCGAGGTTATGGCTGTTTGCCCAGCTGCGAACAGAATGGATCCGGCGGGCACGTTTTCTTGCACCTGCTCCCGACGAGGAACCCGCAGTTTTTCATCATGCAAACCGAGATAAAGAAAACCGGGTGAAAACCCCAAAGCCAGGGCGTGCAAAGGTTTGCTCGTGTGAGACTTGATGAACTGATCGTCACTCAGCTCAAGCATTTCACACACGTCCTGCAAACAAGGGCCGTATTTGCCGCCATATATGACATTGATGTTGTGCAACGGCTTATCTGGGCCAGATTTGTCGCCATCAAAAGTGCTCATTAAGAGCATGATTTGGTTTTTCAGATCATTGAATTGCGTTTTGAACGGATCATAACGCAAAATGACGGACACAAGATTTGAACTGCATCCGTCAATCATTGAACCAAGCTTCTCGCGGCAAAGGTCCGCAAACACTTGCGCATTGTGGTTTGCTTCAAGTGTAAGCTGGTTGCCAAACCGCACCAAAATCGCACGGTCGCCAAGCGGAATAAGGCGGGAGATGATTTCATTTTCCTGAAATTGTCTCGCCACCATAGTCATCCTTCAGCTGGGCCTAGAACAATCCTTGGATTTCGCCGTTGTCATCCAAATGAATTGCTTCGGCCGATGGTTTGCGGGGCAAACCGGGCATCGTCATAATGTCACCGCATACAGCAACAACAAAGCCCGCACCAGCAGAAAGCCTTACTTCACGCACAGGAATTGTGTGCCCTGTGGGTGCACCGCGCAAATTTGGATCCGTTGAGAAGGAATATTGGGTTTTGGCCATGCAAACCGGCAGATTGCCGTAACCAGCCTCTTCCCATTCGCGTAACTGATTCTCGATCTTTTTATCGACCACAACTTTGTCGGCGCGATAGATTTCTTTGGCGACCTTCTCAATCTTGGCGAGTAAGGGCAGATCGGCTTCATAAAGTGGCTTGAAGTCCGCTGTGTTACCTTCCGCAATCTCTACGATCCTATTCGCAAGCTCAACAGTCCCTTCTGAGCCTTTTTCCCAATGTTGGCATAATATGGCTTCGGCTCCCACGGAGCTTGCGTAATCTCGTATGGCTTGCACTTCCGCGTCCGAATCGGTGACGAAGTGGTTGATGGCCACAACCGCAGGCACTCCAAACTTTTGAATGTTTTCGATGTGGCGACCAAGGTTTGCGCAACCGCGCACTAAGGCATCCACATCTTCGTTCCCAAGTGCGTCTTTAGCCACCCCGCCATTCATTTTGAGGGCGCGGATGGTTGCGACAATAACAACTGCAGATGGTTTCAAACCGGCTTTGCGACATTTAATGTCAAAGAATTTTTCAGCCCCAAGGTCCGCGCCAAATCCAGCTTCTGTAACCACATAATCGGCGAGTTTGAGCGCTGTTTTTGTGGCAATTACTGAATTACAACCATGAGCGATGTTGGCGAATGGTCCGCCATGAATGAAGGCGGGGTTGTTCTCAAGTGTTTGTACCAGATTGGGCTGCATTGCTTGTTGCAACAAAACAGTCATTGCGCCATCAGCTTTGATATCGCGACAATAGACGGGTGTTTTGTCGTTCCGATAGGCGACGATGATATTGCCCAATCGGTTCTGCAAGTCTTCCAAATCATCTGCAAGGCAAAGAATGGCCATGATCTCAGAAGCAACAGTGATGTCAAAGCCAGCTTCGCGCGGATAGCCGTTTGCTACGCCGCCGAGCGAAGCCACAATTGAACGCAACGCGCGATCGTTCATGTCGATTACCCGACGCCAAGTGATGCGGCGAATATCGATCTTTTCTTCGTTGCCCCAATAAACATGATTGTCGAGCATTGCGGATAGGAGATTGTGGGCTGAAGTAATGGCGTGGAAGTCACCAGTGAAGTGTAGGTTGATATCCTCCATCGGCACAACCTGCGCATATCCGCCCCCTGCTGCGCCGCCCTTCATGCCAAAACATGGGCCAAGCGAAGGTTCGCGGATACATATCGTTGCGTTTTTGCCAATTCTATTTAGCCCATCACCAAGACCAACGGTGGTGGTGGTTTTCCCCTCGCCTGCTGGCGTTGGGTTGATGGCGGTGACCAAGATCAGTTTACCGTCTTTTTGACCGTCCAATGACTTGATGAATTCTTCGGAGATTTTGGCTTTGTCGTGCCCAAAGGGCAAAAGGTGAGAATTATCGATGCCAAGTTTCGCGCCAATTTGCGCAATAGGTTGTTTGACCGCGGCGCGCGCGATCTCAATATCTGACTTATATGTCATGTATGTTTGTCCCCAGAGTAGTCTCGTTTTTATGGTGCACACTTTTTGCGCGCTTGGGGCGAATTAAACGCAATGAATACTGGTTTGTCTAGCTCTGATTGGGTCAAATAGAGATGTAGCGTATTGCATTTCGATATTTGCTTGAGCAGTGCTATTTCATGGGGGGACTATATTACCATGAAACTACCTGCCAACCTTCGAGTGTTAGAGGTTCGCTGGTAAGTAGGTATTTGGTTGGTGCGTTTGCATTCGCATATAGTGCAGATACATTCTCGGCAGAAATGCGGCCAAATGCGGTTCTGAACAATACGTCTTGGGAACGCAAGTCTTTGAGGTTGCCTAAAGCAACTTTGTCCGTGCCGACTTCGATGTTGGTGTAGCGCGTGCTGGCCACAAAATCATCAATCCACTTTTGCGCGTCGGTAAAATTCGACTTCATCGCATAAGACGTGTCGACGACCAAAAGGACTTGCTTTGGGTTGGTTGAATAGTAAAAATGCGTGCCGCCCCAAATGACGGCCTGCAGAAGAACCAGAGCGATAAAGGATTTCAGCCAAGCCAAATTACATCTCCGAATTCAAAAGGTTGCCGATGCGGTATGATGCTGAACCAACGCTGGATTCGATATATGCCGCTTCAACCAAACTTGCCATTTCTTTGAGGTGATCCGAAGAAAGCTCGTACGCAATGGTGTGAATTGGAATTCGTGCAAACCGCAGGGTTTCTTTTACTGTAGAAAAGTCCAAGCCTTCGTTGGTTTCTCCATCGCTCAATACGAATATGATCAGTTTGTGATCTGGGTTGGCCGCACCGAAATTGATGAGTTCGTTTGCAGCAACAACCACGGCGTCGTTCGTTGCTGTTGCACCACCAGCAGAAAGGCTTTCGACAGCTCCAATAAAGAGAGATTTTTGCTGTAAATTGAATTGGCGTACGGGCAGATCAATATTCACCGCATTGTTGTAGCTGACCAAACCAATTGCATTGCTCGCGGCGATGAGGTCAGACGAATCCACAAGCGCTTTTTGCAACTCCTTGATCCGTGAGCCATCCATTGAACCGGAAACATCGGCCACAAACACAGCAGCGATGGGCTTGCCACCTGACTTTTTATCTTTCCAGAGCTTTTGCGCTTGCTGGATCAATGACCCATCAGTGATATCGTAGCTCGATTTGTAAGTGGGATTGCCACCAAAACCAAAGTCTGAAATTTGGCCTTTGTTCTCAATAATGAATTTGTTGAACAAATCGAGCACTTCGCGCTCTGCTTCATCAGCTTGTGGCAGTGCATAGAGCGGGCTGTCATGGCGCACGCCAAATGGTACGAATTCGTAATCTGCCATGCCGGTAACATTTACCCAAGTTTGGTTTTCCATTACCAAAGCGTCGAGCACACCGCTGCCGACTGCTGCATCGCGCATTTGCAACGTATTCTGTGCAACGAATGGAACACCGAGCTGGAATGCTTCAAAAGCACTGGCCACATCTGGCGACAAGAACTCAGCCTCGTCACCTTGCGCAAAGGAGTGCAAAACCATCATCAAGAAGTTCAAACCAGTGCTTGACTGGTAGGGGTTTGTGTACCCCATCGAGAATTCGCCGCTGGTGACTTCCGTAAGCAATTTCTGCAGATCCAAAACACCATCCGTTGTGATCAGATCAATTTTGCTTTTACGCACCACAATGCCTGCTGTGTTTGGCGCTGTAACAGGGTTTATTTCATCAACCGAAATGCCTTGGGACTCTATCATTTTACCCCAGAGCTTATTGGAAGGTGAAAATGCGTCCGGGACATTTTGTCCAGCAAGAATGAACTGCGCACCCAGGCCAGAGGGCATTTTACGCACGGAAATGGCGGCGGTTTTGCCATTGCTTATGCTTTTGCCCATTCTGTTGAACCGTTCGGCCAATTCGTTATAGAGCCCATCTGTGCCTTTTCCCGACTTTTCCGAAGAGGTGAAAATCTCGACTGACTCTACGCTTGAACTGTCAGGCTGCCCAACAGTTATGGGGTACTCTGAAATACTTGGCAGGAGCGAAAGCAGGTTCGTTGGCGTTAGCTCAATGTTGGCGCGGACACGGTTTTCTTGCCGTGTGGGCTTGATATCCTCTGCGACCAGCTTTGCAATGTTTTCGTGTGCGGCTTCAGTTGTTTCAATTGGTGCGCCGCCACAACCGCTAAGCGATAGCGCGCCGGCAACAAGGGCAGTACCGACAAGTGCTTTCATGGTCATCTTCATCAAACAGCTCCTTCGTTGCGCCATAAGCGCTAAATATGAAATTTCTTCGCGCGGTCTGCCAACTCACGAAGTCGCAATATGGCCTCATCGTGTTCTGTGGCGTCCTGCTTTTGAATATTGGCGACTTCCACCAAGGTTTCTGCGAGCGCGGTCAATAGGGTGCGATTGGCTTCAATAATCTCGTTCATTTTTGTGCGCTGGGCGCTGACTAGTTCCATGCGTCGCTCAATTGCCAAATCGGCGCCCTGCTCTGGCATCGAATTTGCCAAGTCTTCCCGGTCAATTCCAGAAACGCTGCGCGCGATAACCACAAGATCAGAAAGGTTTTGAACCACTATGTTTTGGACGCGTTGGGCGATCTCTGCGTGCGAACTTACCGAAAGCGGAGAATCTGCGAACCGCTTTGTTATCACCTCGTGGTAATCGTCCACCATTCCCAATAGTCGGTCAGTCTGCTTTGAGGCCTCAATTTCACCAATCTCATTCAAGTTCAACGAGATGGTGCGTATTTCGCCGAGAATGCGTTCATAATTGGCTTGTTCTTTGGCGGCGAGAACCCGTTGCTGATCTCGTTTTTCAAAACCAAGCAAATTGTAACTAAAGGGAACCGTAAACGCGAGCACGGCAGAGATCGCCGCGTAGGCTGCGACCCAGATCAAATCGACCTGAAACCACCAATAAAATGCAGGCACAAACAACAGCGAAACCAGTAAAGCCACCAAAAATATGTTTCGCACCGTTTGTTTCGCCCCTCTTGCTCTGCTGAGACGTATATTGGTTGGTTTTGCTTGAATTTCAACCCATTGCTGAACATTCATGAGTTTAATCACTGCAATTAACTGCGCTTTTAACGTTGGCTGATAGCCTTTGATTTGGAAAAACAACGGAACCAACGGCCAACATGCCAAAAATTGATGCTGTCCTGTCGATTGAAGATCGCGCGAATTTGATGAACAGAGCGGCTGAAGCAGCAAAGCCTGCGTTTGCAACCACATTTTTGGATCGTGCCCAACGACCAACGGGCATGCTTCGTGCCATGGATCGCGACGAGTTGGTGAAATGGCTGACTGAGCTTGAAAGCTCAATCGAATTGGTGCGCAAACTGGTTCAACATTTGCGAACAGAAGACGGTGCGGACCAAATCACCCTAGCCGATGCTGATACTGCCGCCCATTCTGCGGCAAAAGCATCTCAGGTTTTATTGCGCCGTTGCCGCCTTATCGTTGAACACACGAAACCCGTTTCTGCGGATCCAGCATTTAATACTCTAGTCAACGAATGTTTGGATAAAGTGCAATTCGTACATGATGACGCATGCGAGCTTGCCCAGCTCTAGCGGGCATCAAAACCATGGCCATGTTTGGGTTTTTATCATGGCGGGTGGGGAGGGATTCGAACCCCCGGAACGCTTGCACGCTCGCCGGTTTTCAAGACCGGTGCATTCAACCAGCTCTGCCACCCACCCGCAATGATGGAGCGTGATCTAACGTAGTGCGCCACAAGTTGCAAGGGGTAAATCGATATAAAATTCAATTGTTGGGCTCAAATGCGCGAACGCCCCACTTTGCCTACAATTTTTGACGCACGAAACAACCAAGCGAGAGGGTTCGCCCCCCTCGCCTTTGCAGTGCATTTGGATTTCTAGCTTTGTTTTTGGCGTTTTTTGCGTAGTGAAATCAATATATTGATCGATTCGACGCCAGTTGCGAATGCCATAGCGAAATAGATATATCCTTTTGGAATATGAAACCCAATGCCGTCCGCAACGAGAGACATACCAATGAGCATCAAAAACGCCAAAGCGAGCATTTTGGTTGTTGGGTGCTCAGCAATAAACTTGGAAATTGGAATTGACCCAACATACATGACAAACATTGCAATAGTGACCGCTGCAACCATGACGGGCACATGCTGGGCCATGCCGATTGCGGTGACGATTGAATCGACAGAAAAGACGATGTCAATAATGATAATCTGACCGATAATGGCCATAAATGTGGCGCCAACTTTGGATTTGGGTTCATCCCCATGCGGGTCTTCCACTGCTTGGTGGATTTCATGGGTCGCTTTGTAGAGCAGGAATAATCCTCCGGCGATCAAGATGACGTCTCGCCATGCGAAATCATGGCCAAAGGCTGTAAAAAGTGGCTGTGTTAGGCCAATGATCCAGGCCAGGAGTGCCAGCATTACTATTCGGGCGACCAATGCCAAAGCGAGGCCAATTTTGCGGGCTTGATCTGCCTGTTTTTCAGGCAAACGCGATACAAGCACGGATATGAAGACGATATTGTCTATACCTAGGATAATCTCCATGGCCGTTAGTGTGGCCAAACTGGCCCAAATCGCAGGGTCTGAAATCCATTCCATTTGCCGAATCCCCTCGTCTTGAATGGTTTTGTGTGTTCGGTGGAGCATAATTCATATTTGAACGGTGTGAACTATCGATTTGCAGTTATCGCCAGCGGCTGCGTCACCATGGTGATTGGCATAGGGTTTGAATTGAGGCATAAGGCTTTGGTGCTTTTCACTCAGAGCAAGAGAGCTTGATGCAATACGACATAGCAATAATTGGTGGCGGCCTAACAGGCGTTGCGGCCGCGCGACTGGCCGCAGAGCGTGGCTTCAGTGTCGTTCATTTCGCACCTGCGTTTGCCAAGGACTATCGAACATCCGCCTTGATGATGCCGACCGTCGACTTCATGCTTCATGCGGGCCTGATATCTGATCCGCATGCCTTCGGCACTCCACTGCGCAAAATCAGGATCATTGACGCCACAAGCCGGCTATTGCGGGCACCAGAGGCTTTGTTTGATAGTGCTGAGATAGAGATTGAAGCATTTGGCTACAATTTTGCTAATTGTGATTTGCTCGATGCTTTTTCACAGCCATCTCAACACTTCGACGTCAAAGAAACTATGGTTGAGCAAATCAAGCAGGAAAATGGCCATTACAAAATAAGCAGTCAAGACGGCACTTCAGTATCAGCCACCATGCTCGTTGGGGCCGACGGCAAAAAATCAAAGGTGCGTGATAGTCTTGGTTTCGCATCACATACAACACCGTTCAAACAGTCAGCATTGGTTGCTGATGTAGAATTTGACCGTGTTGAAAAAGAAACTTCTGTTGAGTTTCATTATGAAAACGGTCCATTTACGTTAGTCCCCGCTGGCGATAACAAAATCAATTTGGTCTGGCTAGATGACCATGAGGTTTTGCAAAAGGTCGCCAATATGCCAGCGGCAGACTTTGCCCAAGAGCTAGGAAAAAAATCGCACCATTTGTTTGGCCACGCAAAGCCTTTGACAAAGGCCTTTGTATTTCCCCTGAGCAATCTTGCGGTACCAGTTGTTGGCAAAGACGGTGCCTTTCTGATCGGCGAAGCGGCGCACGCGTTCCCGCCCATTGGTGCCCAAGGGCTGAATTTGGGCTTGCGCGATGTCGAAGACTATGTTGCGGCCATCGACGGACTGGTGCCAGGGTTTTCCGCAACTGACGCTCGCAACGCCAGCAAAAAGTATGACGATTTGCGCCAAGGCGACCTAAAGCGCACTGGTGGGTTTGTGGATGGGCTATTTCGGTCGTTGATCACCGAAATGCTTCCGGCCCAAGGCGTGCGACTGGGTGGTGTTTGGGCGCTGAAAAGCTTGAGCCCATTGCGCAAATTTGCATTTCAATTCGGCATGGGCCGATAAAAAAAGGGCCGCCAAAGCGACCCTTTCAAACTCAAACAATTCAAAGCAAACTCTTAGTTCCCGTCAGTTGGAGCTGGAGCTTCTGTAGCTTGTTTTTCTTGTCTGATTTTCTCAGCCGCTTCTTGCAGTTGTTGCTGAAGCGCTGATTGTCCAGAAAGTTGATTTTGGAATTCTGAAGGTGTGAGTGCCTTGTCGCCCTCATAAACCGCGGTAAAGCCGTTCAAATCAATATCAATTGAAAGATCCTTGAATGCCCGGTTTTTTGCGGTCATTGTCAGTTTTGCACCACGCTTAAGAGACTCCAAGAAGGCGTTTGGCATATTGGAGTGGCTGGTGCATTTGGTCGGATCACAAGTCGCCCACGGCGTATAGAATGGCTTTGCACCATCAATCTGCCACTTTAGGTTGAACAGCAAAGAAATCGCCAGAGGCATTTCTGCTTGCACAAAATAACGATTTTTGGATGATGGATCGTCGCGGAATGTGAATGCGCCGATCTTGGTTGAGCCTGCAAATACAACTTGACGCACAATGCACGCCTTTTCGCCAGACTTCAATTTGTCACATACTTTGACCCAGTTGTCTTCAGGATTAACTGGTTGCTGTGCAGCCGCGTCTTGCGCGTGTGCTGCGCCAGCAAACAAGGCCAATGCGGCAAAAACTGCCAACGGTGCGAATTTGTTTTTCATCTTATTCATTGCATTCCCTGATTGCAGCGCAAGGCAATTTTCATTGACAATCCTGCGCGCCAAAATTCTGTCCCTTTTGAACCCTCAATTCGGGCAATAACATGACGGTTTGACCAATCCAACGGATTTTCTTTCAAATGGTTGATAGCGTGAAAGAAATGGAATGCATCTACGCGTCAGTTGCCGCCAGTTTTGCCAGCTGTGTTAGGATTCTTGCTGCCCCCATCAATTTCTTATTGGCGTCAGGCCAATTACGCGAAAATACTAACTTCTGGTCCGGGCGCACTTTAGCGTGTTCTCTTTTATCTGCAACCATTTGCACCAATCCATGTGGATTAGGGAACATACCATTGCGCAATGTGATTACAGCGCCTTTTGGTCCAGCATCCACTTTTTCAACATTTGCGGTGCGGCAGAGTGATTTAACCAGAACAATTTTGAGCAAGTGTTGGACTTCTTCAGGGAGTGGTCCAAATCGATCGATCAATTCGGCTCCAAACGCATTGATCTCGGCGGATTCTGTTAGATCTCCCAAACGGCGATAGAGCTGCATGCGAACCTGCAAATCCGGAACGTAAGCCTCTGGAATCATTACAGGCATGCCCAATGATATCTGCGGCGACCATTTGCCGTCGTCCTCGTCCATATCACCGCCAGATTTGAGCGTTGCAACTGCTTCTTCAAGCATTGCTTGATAGAGTTCAAACCCAACTTCTTTAATGTGGCCCGATTGCTCTTCCCCAAGGATATTGCCGGCACCCCGAATATCAAGGTCGTGACTTGCCAGTTGGAAACCAGCACCCAAGCTATCCAGCGATTGCAGCACTGTGAGCCGGCGCGTTGCCATGTCCGTTAGTTTTTGATGAGTTGGTGTTGTGAACAGCGCATAGGCGCGGATTTTAGAACGCCCAATTCGCCCGCGAATTTGGTGCAATTGGGAAAGTCCAAAATTGTCGGCGCGGTGGACAATGAGCGTGTTGGCGGTTGGAATGTCCAACCCAGATTCTACGATGGTGGTGGCAATTAGCACATCGAATTTGCCGTCATAGAAGGCATTCATAATGTCGTCGAGTTCACTTGGTGGCATTTGCCCATTGGCAACCACATAGCTGACTTCTGGCACTTGCTCATCCAAAAAGCGTACAATTTCTGCCTGATCCTTGATGCGGGGAACCACATAAAAAGACTGCCCGCCCCGGTATTTTTCACGCAATAACGCCTCGCGCACCACCAAAGGATCGAACGGCAAAACGAAACTACGTACTGAGAGCCGATCCACTGGCGGTGTGGCCAAAAGCGATAGGTCTCGCACGCCGGTTAGTGCAAGCTGGAGCGTTCTTGGAATTGGCGTGGCTGAAAGCGTTAAAACGTGAACGCTCGATTTGAGTTCTTTCAGGCGCTCTTTGTGTCCAACACCAAAGTGCTGCTCTTCATCGATAACAAGCAAACCTAAGTCTTTGAACTTTATCGTTTTTGCCAGCAAAGCATGGGTACCGATAACGATATCAACACTGCCATCGGTCAGACCGTCTTTAGTGAGTTTGAGTTCTTTCGCGCTCACCAAACGGGAGGCTTGGCGCACCCGAACCGGCAAATCCGCGAAACGTTCCGAGAATGTTTTGAAATGCTGACGCGCCAAAAGCGTTGTTGGCACAACAATGGCCACTTGTTTGCCAGAAAGCGCGACAGCGAATGCCGCGCGCAGCGCAACTTCAGTTTTACCAAAGCCAACGTCCCCACAAACAAGGCGATCCATCACGCGGCCAGTTGAAAGGTCGTCAAATATCGCATCAATCGCCGTTAATTGATCTTCTGTCTCCTCATAAGGGAAACGAGCACAGAACTCTTCATAAACGCCCATCTGCGGTTCGACCACATCGCCTTTGGACATGGTGCGGGCCGCTGCAATTTGGATGAGCTGTTCCGCCATTTCGCGGATGCGCTTTTTCAGCTTGGCTTTCTTTGCCTGCCACGCAACGCCGCCAAGTTTATCCAAAATGCCATCACCGGCATCCGATCCATATCGCGAGAGCAGCTCGATATTTTCAACAGGCAAGTAAAGGCGGTCGTTTTTGGAATAGGCAATTTCAACACAATCGTGCGGGGCACCCATAACGTCGATCGCCTTCAGGCCGACAAAACGGCCGATACCGTGATCTACGTGCACCACCAAGTCGCCAGACGCCAACCCGGTTGCCTCGGTAAGCGCCTCTCCCCCTTTTCGGCGTTTAGACGCGCGAATGATGCGTTCGCCAAGAATGTCTTGTTCTGACAAGACCAAAAGATCTTTGGTTTCAAAGCCACTTTCAAGGCCCAGAACAATAAGACCGACTTCGCCAATATTTAGGGTTTTGACTTGGGGCCAGTGCTCAATAAGTTTTGTTTTTGTGACGTCGTGATCTTTGAGCACCTGTGCCATGCGGTCGCGCGTGCCTTGGGTCCAACACGCAATAACGACTTGTTTTTTTGCGCGTGCTCCTGCTTTTGCAGTATCTATGACCGCCTCAAACAGATTTATGCTGTCCGATTGCCGCTCTTTTGAAAAATTAGGGGCAAGTTGACCTTCTCGGTTTTCATTTGAAAGCAACCCGCTGTCCAAAGTCGCAAACGGCGTGATTTGAACAACATCTCCCGGGTTGGCCAAAGCCAGATCGTCGCCCAATTGGTACAGCCGATCTGCTGGCAAAGGTTTATAAACAGTGCCTGCATCACCTTCTTCAAAGGCTTCGCGGCGCGCTTCATAATAGTCTGAGATTTGAACGCGACGCTCTGCGATGGCCTGATTGACTTGCTCATCCAACACAAGTGGTGCTTCGTGCAAGAAGTCGGGCAAGGTGCCCATTTGCTCATAGAAAAGGGGTAACCAATGTTCCATGCCAGCAAAACGTTGACCGGCACTGATCGCAGCATATAGCGGATCGTTGGCCGTGTTGCCGCCAAAACTGGCGGTATAGCCGCGACGAAAACGCGAGATGGCGTCTTCGTGTAAAACGATTTCGCCCATCGGCACCATGGTCGCCGTTTTTTGTTGCGCAATCGTTCGTTGCGTTTCTGGGTCAAAAGTTCGAATGCTCTCGAGGCTGGTCCCGAAAAAATCAAATCGCAGCGGATTTTCATATCCCGCTGGGAACAAATCAATCAAGCCGCCGCGCACTGCGTATTCACCTGGCTCACGGACTGTTGGCACCCGCATGTAGCCATTAACCGTCGCCCAACCAGTTAGCCGTTCGGTTTGAACCACTTGACCTGATGTAACGCTAAAAGAAAATTCATCAACAAATTGCGTTGAAACAGTTTTTTGCACAATAGAATTGACTGAAGTTACAACAACGGTGCCAACGTTTGCCGCATTGCGCAGCGCAGCAAGGGTCGTCATCCGTTCCGCCAAAACAGAGGCATTTGGTGACACCCGATCGTAAGGCAAACAGTCCCACGCCGGAAACGCCAAAATATTGTGTGACGGCATTAACCTTTTTAGCAGCTCCGCCATTTTCTGCATGCGGCGGCCATCGCGCGCGACAAAACAAACCGAAACACGTCTTGATGGATTGGCCTTTGCCTCAATTTCAACCAATCGCGCCAGTTCAACCGGCTGCATACCATCGGGCACACCGGTGATAAAACGATTGGGCGAGAGCGCATTCACATCCAAGCGCTTGTCATGCGCCAGTGTCTTGTCGTTAGAACTTGCCATTATTCGTCCGAAACGCGGTCATGTTGAAACTGGGAGATCTGTTTTAAAAGATCGGGAAAAGGCGCATTGTCCAGCGGCTCTTTGCCAATAATCCAATTGTAAAGATCTGCGTCTGTTTCGCTCATCAAAGCTTCAAGGTCATCCAACTGCGCTGATGTGTAATCTGCTACAGCTCCATCCACAAAGCCACCGAGGATGATATCCATTTCCTGAGTGCCACGGTGGTGCGCGCGATATTTGATTTTCTTCAAACGATCTTGAGGATTTTCACGTTTTGTACCAGTCACAGGGAACCACCATTTGATTTGCGCCAATTTCGTGCTCCCATTTACGCGGATAATTCGGTTTTGTCAGCCTTTCGCCGCGGACAATTAGGATATAAATTGCAAGAAATCACCGATTTGGGAAGAATCATTGGCACGTCCAGACATTCTAAATCCACTTTTTGCAGCCGTGAGCACCGTTAAGGGTGTTGGCCCACAGTTGAGCAAACTGATGGCTTCATTCTTCGGTGCGCCTGAGAATCAGGATGCAGTGTTGCTTGATGTGTTGATGCATATGCCGTCGGGCATCATTGATCGGCGCCAACAACCGGGCGTGCAGTTTGCTCAACCCGGGGCAATTTCCACTTTTCTATTGCATATCGATCGGCACATACCACCCCCGCGCAACAACAAACGGGTTCCTTATAGAATTGAAGCGCACGACGAGAGCGGTGAGATCGTGATTTCTTACTTTGCCGGCCGCGCTTCTTGGTTGGAAAAAACCTTACCTGTGGGCGACAAGAAGTATGTCTCCGGTCTCGTCACATTTTATCATGGCATTCCACAGCTGAATCACCCAGATTATATCGTTGATGAGGACAAATTCGATGATTTGCCTTTGGTTGAACCCGTCTACCCACTTACCAGTGGCCTAACGTCAAAAAAACTACAACTTGCGACGCAGCATGCGCTTTCAAAGCTACCCGATGTGCCCGAATGGATTGGCCATTCACGGCTCGATTTGAACGGTTGGCCGTCGTTTAAAACAGCGATGCACCAAACACACGATCCGCAAACGCCCGCTGAAGCAAAGATCGAAGGCGCTGCGCGAGCGCGAATGGCTTATGACGAGTATTTTGCTGGCCAGCTGACCCTACAATTGGTGCGGGCAACCATGACACGCGAAAGCGGTGTGCAACGCCTCCTTACCGGTAAGAGCACCCAAAAAGTGCGCGAAGCCCTGCCCTTTAAGCTTACAGGTGGTCAAGAAGCGGCGGTCACCGACATAGAGAATGATTTGCGCTCAAATCGCAAAATGGCACGGCTGGTTCAAGGTGACGTGGGGTCTGGTAAGACCGTTGTTGCCCTAATGGCAATGGCGGCAATGGCAGAAGCGGGCCACCAAAGCGCATTGATGGCACCCACTGAAATTTTGGCAACACAGCACTATTCAACGATTGCAGAGATTGGGGAAAAGGCCGGATTGCAAGTGGCTTTGCTTACCGGCAAGATGCCCGCGGGAGAGCGCCGCGCCATTCAAGCGCGCATTGAATCTGGTGAAATCGACATTGTTGTTGGCACTCACGCCCTATTCCAATCAAGTGTCGTTTTCAAATCGCTAGGGCTGACTGTCGTTGATGAGCAACATCGTTTCGGCGTACACCAGCGACTTGCCCTTTCAGAAAAGGGCCGCAAGACGGAATTGCTTGTGATGACCGCCACGCCCATTCCTCGCACGTTGGTGCTCACCCACTTTGGTGACATGGATGTGAGCTTGCTCAAAGAAAAGCCAGCAGGCAGACAGCCAATCGATACCGCAATCCTTTCTTCAAACGAATATGAGCGCGTTATCGCTCGCTTGAAGGCAAAGGTTGCGGAAGGTGCGCAGGCATTTTGGGTTTGCCCCCTGGTTGAAGAATCTGAAAATTTAAACCTCGTTTCCGCAGAGGATAGGCATAAAGCGTTAAGCCAAGTATTTGGAGACCGTGTGGGCTTGGTGCATGGACGCATGAAAGCTGATGAGAAACAGGAAGTTATGGAGCGCTTTCAACGAAATGAACTTTCAATTTTAGTTGCAACCACCGTGATTGAAGTTGGGGTCGATGTGCCCAACGCTACAATCATGATTATTGAACATGCAGAGCGATTTGGTCTCTCTCAACTTCATCAATTGCGAGGCCGTGTCGGCCGAGGCGACAAACGATCGGCATGCTTACTTTTGCACGGCGACAAACTAACTGAAATGGCGCAAGCGCGGCTGAAAACCATCCGTGCGACAGAAGATGGGTTTGAGATTGCTGAACGAGATTTGGAGTTGCGCGGACAAGGTGATCTGCTGGGTACGCGTCAATCTGGCATGCCCGGATTTCGCATTGCAATTCCCGATTACCATAAAGACCTTTTGGAAATCGCACATGATGATGCGGTTGATCTGTTGGAGCGCAATCCCGGACTTCAAGGAGCTGAAGGCGAAGCAGCGCGCACCCTGCTCTATTTGTTCAGGAAAGATCTAGCGATTCCACTGATCAGAGCAGGATAGGCAAAAACCTATTTCTTCTTGGAAGAGAGGCCAGATTTTGCTGCAAGCTCGGCGGTTTTCTTTTGATATTCTGGCGACACAAGCCCTGCAGAAATAACCAATTTGGCACCGTCTTCCACCGTCATATCGAGAATTTGCACCTCACTACGGGGCAGAAACAGCAAGAAGCCTGACGTGGGATTTGGTGTCGTTGGCAAAAAGACACTCGTTACATCTTTCCCAACTACCTTTTCGGCCACTTCACCTTTCGCATCCGTCGAAATGAATACCAAAGCATACAACCCTGGGCGGGGATATTGGATCAAACCAACCTGTTTGAAGTTGGAGTGGCTTTGGCTGACCACAGTTTCAAAAATCTGTTTTAGGCCACGATAAAGCACTGAAACAAACGGCATCCGATGCAAAATTGATTCACTAAATTGCACCAAGGTTCTGCCGACCAGATTTGCGGTTAGGAATCCAAGCATAATTAGAGCAAGAGCGCCAATTACAAGGCCAAATCCGGGCACGCTTATTGGGAGATAGGTATCGGGGTTATATTGGGGTGGAATGAGCGGTTTAACAAAGTCATCAACAAAGCGGATAATTGACCACGTTATATAGATTGTCAGACCCACTGGAGCCGCAATCACTAGCCCAGTCAGAAAGTAATTTGTAAGCCGACGTCCCGCCGTCACTTTTTGAGGTGGGTGCTCTTCGTCATGATTGTTGTGGTCTGGTTTTTCGCTCATAGTCTGATCTATATAGAGCGCCTATCTTATAGTGCAATGCCTGATTGGCGCTTAAGCGATCAGACATTGCGTTTTATTGTTCAACTTGTGGCGATTACGCTATTCCACAGTTACTGACTTCGCCAAATTACGTGGCTGATCAACGTCCGTCCCCATAAACACCGCAGTATGATACGCCAACAACTGCACCGGTACTGTCGCAATTATGGGCTGCACCAATTCGTGCGCTTCTGGCATCAGAATAATCTCATTTATGTCGTCGCCCGCGTGCTTTGCGCCTGCTTCGTCTGTTATGAGAATGATATTGCCACCACGCGCAGCCACTTCGTGCATGTTGGAAAGTGTTTTCTCAAGCAATGCGTCTGAAGGAGCGACAACGACAACTGGCACCTTTTCGTCAATCAAGGCAATTGGCCCATGCTTCAGCTCACCAGCAGCGTAGCCTTCTGCATGGATGTAGGTAATCTCTTTGAACTTGAGTGCACCTTCCAAAGCGACAGGATAAAGTGCACCTCGGCCGAGATAGAAAACGTCTTTTGCTTTGGATAATGCTTTATCCAAACTCGCGATTTTTGGTTCGGATGCCAAAGCTTTTGACATTGCGCCAGGGAGTTTTGCAAGCGCATCAACAAGTTCTGACTCATCTTTGTCACTCAAAACACCACGCTGTTTGCCCGCGGCGATTGCAAGAGTTGCCAAAACAGTTTGTTGCGCTGTTGTTGCTTTGGTTGAAGCCACGCAGATTTCTGGCCCGCACAATGTTGGGAAAACCACATCTGATTCTCGTGCAATTGTGCTTTCCGCCACATTGACGATCGAAGCGATGTGTTGCCCCTGAGACACGCAATATCGCAGCGCAGCCAATGTATCAGCGGTTTCACCAGACTGGGAAACAAAAATCGCCAGTCCGCCCTTTTCCATTGGCGGCTCGCGGTAACGGAATTCTGACGCTATATCGACCTCTACGGGTAGACGAGCGTATTTTTCGAACCAATATTTTGCGATCATCGCTGCGTAATATGAACCACCACAACTCGCGATAGTAACTTTTGATAATTTGGAAAAATCAAATGGCAATTCTTGCGGCAGTTGAATTTTGCGTTTCGCAAAATTCACATAATTGGAAAGCGTGTGCGAAATCGTGTCGGGTTGCTCGTAGATTTCTTTGGACATGAAGTGCCGGTGGTTTCCCTTGCTCACCAAGGCGGCACCGGTGTTTGCTGTCGAAATCGGTCGATTGACCGGCGAACCATCAATATCAAAGATTCGCACGTCTGATTTTGTCAGGGCGACCCAATCGCCCTCTTCGAGGTAGGTAACTTTATTGGTGAATGGAGCAAGTGCAATCGCATCTGAGCCCAAAATCATTTCACCATCGCCGTGACCTACGGCCAAGGGTGCGCCCTGACGGGCACCGATGATGAGATTGTCCTCACCATTGAACATCATTGCTAGGGCGAACGCGCCTTCGAGCCGCTTGATAACAGCTGCAGCAGCGTCAAATGGCGCTGCGCCCTTGTCCATTTCACGCGTGACAAGCAAAGCAACCATTTCAGTGTCTGTTTCTGAAACAGGAACATAGCCATCAACGCCCAACTCATCTCGTAGTTCGCGGAAGTTTTCAATAATGCCATTGTGAACGACCGCAACCTTTTGCGTCATGTGTGGGTGCGCGTTTGCTTCGGTCGGTGCACCGTGGGTCGCCCAACGTGTGTGGCCGATGCCAATGTTACCCGCCAAAGGCTCTTCACTTATGCGTTTCTTTAGGTTTGTTAGCTTTCCGGGTGCACGTCTTCTATCCATTTTGCCATCAGCAAATGTCGCAACGCCGGCGCTGTCATACCCTCGATATTCTAAACGTTTGAGCGCATCTACAATTCTATCGGCAACTGGTTTGTCGCTAACAATTCCAACAATTCCGCACATAGTCTTTCCTCAGTCTTTCTTCTCTGTCCAACGCTGTCTGATGACATTTGCGTAGCCAGATTTGTTCGTTTGTTTGGAGCGGGCTATAGCCAGTGCGTCTTTTTCTACATTGTGAGTAACAACACTTCCCGAAGCGACATAGGCACCATCTGCAATCTCAACTGGTGCTACAAGTGAGCTATTTGAGCCGATGAATGCGTTCTCTCCGATGGTTGTTTTGAATTTGTTTTTTCCATCGTAGTTGCAGGTGATGGTGCCTGCCCCAACATTAGTACCAGCACCAATTTGCGCATCGCCGATATATGTCAGGTGATTGATTTTTGCGCCGGGTCCGATGTCTGACTTTTTGACCTCGACAAAGTTTCCAGCCTTGCTGCCTGCCCCCATGTTCGCGCCCGGACGAAGCCTTGCGTAGGGGCCAATGTTGGCGTCTTTGTCAACAAAAGCACCTTCCAAATGAGAGAAAGCATGAATGGTCGCGCCAGATTTAACCGTGACACCGGGACCAAAGACAACATTTGGTTCAATTATCACATCTTGTTCAATTTGAGTGTCGTATGAAAAGAACACCGTTTCTGGTGCAACTAGCGTAACACCACCCAACATGGCTTGTGTGCGCTTTCTTGTCTGAAACACGCGCTCAGCCGCGGCAAGTTGAACGCGATCATTGACGCCAAGCACTTCATTTTCTTGGCTTTTAGACGTTTTTACGACGAAGCTCTTACTTCGTGCAATTTGCGCCGCATCCGTTAGATAGAACTCAGCCTGCGCGTTATCATTGCCAATTTCATCGATAACTGCTTTGAGACAATTGACCTTAAACCCCATAATACCAGAGTTGCAAAAGCCGACGCGTTTTTGATCGTCGTCGGCATCTTTTTCTTCCACAATTCTAACCAACTGATCGCCGTCCATGATTAGTCGGCCAAGGCCGAATGGGCTAGCGGGCTCATAACCCACAACAACCAAGTCAGCGCCATCGTCAAGAACTGACTTTGCTTGCGCTATTGTTTGCGCCTGTATCATTGGATTGTCGGCAAACAGAACAAAAACATAACCGTCAAAACCAGCCCAATGTTCTCTGGCCTGCATGGCAGCATGGCCAGTGCCCAATCGTTCGTGTTGAACAACCGTATGGATTTGTGGGTCGAGATTTTGCAGGTAGTTTGCAGAAGCTTGGTGCTCTGGGCCCAACACAACTGCGATTTTGCTGGCCCCTGCAGCGCGGCAACTGGAAACCACGTGTCCCAGCATGGGCAACCCACCTACTTTATGCAGGACTTTTGGCGTGGTCGACTTCATGCGCGTCCCCTCGCCGGCTGCAAGGACAATGGTCAATGTGTCAGTCATGTGCGGAAGCTGCTCCGAATCTGAGTATTATTCATTTCATTTATTGCAAGAATGTGTTGGCAAAATGGAAACAGACCTGCAGCACATGAACCAATTATTCAACTTGTGCAATAATGATGGTTAAGACTTTGCGATTCGCGCGGACCAGGGGAGACGAGTTTGGCTTCAATAGAAATCAACCGTTTTGAACAAGCAGACGTAAAAATCTGGGGCTTCATTGCCGTGGGTGTTGTTACATCAATGGTCTTGCTAACGAGCATTGCGAACTTTGTGCCGTCGAAATTTTTGAACGGTCTACGCGAAACTCGAAATTCGTCAGGCACAATCAATCAATTGCAGGCCGAATTGACGTCAATTCGGCTGGAATTCGCCTCGCTCAAACGCGCCAACTCTATCGCTGGCACCAGACTAACGCTGGGCGAGGAATCAAGTTCAAAGTTCTCAAGGCGTGTTCGGGCCCTAGAATCAACTATTCCTATGCTTATGGAAGCACTTCCGGCGGATGCGACGATTGACCGTTCATTGATCACAGCGTCGATCAATGAAGCGAATGGCGAAGAAATTATCAAAAGCACTGATGAGGTGAAGGTTGTCCAATCAAGCCTTTTCGATAACCGCCCAATGTCAGAAGCGTCGCCAGAGACTTTGCAGCAAGCTCTGCCCGAAAAGGTTGATGAGCAAGTACTGAACATACCAAACACAGTTGCCGACAACTCACCAGCTGTGCAAGTCAGCTCAACAGAGTTTGGTTTGATTATAGGCCCAACAGTAACCGTTGATGGCGCGCCAATCGTTTGGCAGCGCTACAAAGCGGATGTTGGCACATTGTTGATTGGTTTGGAGCCGAGATTGCTGCCAATCAATAATGATTCTGGTGATTTGAGATTAATAGCCGGTCCAATCTCAGATATTTCAGAGGCCATTTCGCTATGTTTGCAGATTTCTCGCACTGGTGTGACGTGCGAAGCTAGCGGTTTTGGGGGCGTTGAACTCTCTCGCTAAATGAGCGTGAAAGAAAAATTCAAAAAGTTGGATTTTTCTTGTTGACTTAGCAGCCAATAAAACTATTGTCCGCGCTGTTCGCCAGTGAATTTCAAGTGCCCGTAGCTCAGCTGGTAGAGCATCCGACTTTTAATCGGACGGTCGACAGTTCGAATCTGTCCGGGCACACCATTCTTCTTAGACATCATTGTGTAGAGTAATCAGCTACTTAGCTGACCTCTCGATGTGGAAGTTTGTGGCAGATCACATGGAATGCCTAGGCGCCGATTTTTGCCAAAACCACGCGCAAAGCCTTAAAAAGGTTTTTGTCGACGGTGGGTAGCAGGCGCGTCCAGTCCTCATAAACCTTCAATTCCTCGGGCCCATCACTGATGCCCCGTAGCACGATTAGGGGCACACTAAAGGCTTGGCACAGACGCAGGACAGCATAGCTTTCCATATCCACCATATCTTGCTCAATATGTTCAAAGCTCTTGGTGAGGACAATATCAGCGCCTGTAGATAGGCTAGCGTGATCTATTCCATCTACAAGGTTGGTCATGTTGATGACAGCTGGCTGCTCCAAAAACGGCGTTTGGCCCTTCTCAAAACCGAGCGGGCTTGCATCCATGTCCCGATAGGCAATACTGCTTGCTTGGAATACCTCACCTTGTGGCAAAGTTGCTGATCCAGAAGACCCAAGCAGCACAACGAAGTCCGGCAATGTTTTAACTGAAGTCAGAATCAATGCGGTGTTGAGGGCTGCTTCAACCGGTCCAACACCTATGATTGATGGAACAATGATCTTTTTTAGATTCGTCAAATACTCGGCGGCGGTCGCCATCAAGAACAAGACTGTTTTGCCATTCTTCAGGGTTTTCAGTTCAACATTTGGGATCACAGGTGAAGCGAGCATCGGTTTTCTCGTACTAGATGAGTGGTAGGATGGTTTGATCGTCAAAGTTTGCGCCGCACAGTAGCACTACGTTGTTCTGACCACGATATTTTTGAGCTTGTTGGACCAAACCGGCCAGAGCCAACGCAGCTGCCCCCTCCACTATTTGATATTCTTGCCGCGCCAGCATTTTAAGGCTGTTTGCGATTTCTGCCTCATCGCAGATAATCAAGTCATCAATGACTTCGCTCGCGATTGGAAGTGTCAAACTTCCTTCGTCCATGGCCCCAGCAACGCCATCGGCTAACGTATCAAAATGTTCAACGTCAATGACATTGCCATGTCGAATTGCCGCATCAAGTGCTGCGGAGTTTTTGGCCGAAACACCAACAATGTTGATATTGTCGCCAAAGGCCTTCAACACAGAACCAATACCACTAACAAGGCCACCACCGCCTAAGGATATAAAGACGTTGTCGACGTTTGGAACCTGCTCGAGGAGCTCCAACCCAATTGTACCCTGGCCCGCAAAGATATCCACATCATTGTATGGTGAAACGTAGATCAGGTTTTCATCCTGGGCAGCGGCCGCACGTGCGATCACTTCTGAATGGCCGGAATTGTCTCCCTCTTGGACAATTTGGACGCCAAACGATCTAATTCTTTCTAGCTTTTTTGGTGAAACATTGGTGGGTAGATAAACCGTCAAATTGTGGCCAAGAATGGATGCCGCAAATGACGAAGCAATGCCGTGATTGCCAGAACTTGCCGTAACCACGCTTTGCTCAGCATTCAATGTTGTCAACTTGCTCAGTGCGCCGCGCAGTTTGAAAGAGCCGGTGTGCTGGAAGTTTTCGGCTTTAAAAAACAGCTGACAATCCAAGTCATTCCCAATCGCCTTGGATGGCAAGCAAGGGGTCACATAAATGTGCTGCGCAATTCGCGCACGTGCTTTCACTGAGTTGGCTGCAGATATGTAACACTCATTAATCATGACAATGCTCGTTTCTCTTCTCGTGGCGACCAAAGTCGACAATTTGTACGTTTTGTCTATTTTAGACTTTTCATCTCAATAGATCAACGTTATATTGCGTTCAACTTGGAGGACATGATGGACATCGTTGAATTTTCAATCGAGCGTATACAATCGCTTTACGAAAACACTGTCGACTACAATTTATCTGATAGCGGCGTTCACCCCTATACCTTGCGCGAATTGCTCGATGCCGAGCAAATTAATCAACTGCTGGATGTTGAGCTGGGGTATGGATGGACCAATGGCGGCGTTGAATTGCGCCAATCGATCTCCAAATTGTACAAAGACAAAAATGCCGACAATGTGATTGTCACCAATGGCTCAGCGGAGGCCAACTTTGTTCTGGTGATGGGTATGCTGAACCCTGGTGATGAACTGGTTGTTATTGTGCCGAACTATTTGCAGATTTGGGGCTGGGCAAAGGCGTTAAATGTCAAAGTCGTTGAAGTGCCGTTGCGCGAGGAACTTGGCTGGTTGCCCGATATGGACGAGTTGAAGGATGCCATTACGCCGAACACCAAAATGATTTCATATTGCTCGCCGAACAACCCAACCGGCAGTGTTCTGCCGCAAGAAACATTGGAACAGATTGTTGATTTGGCGCGCGCGCAGGGGATTTATGTGCATGCAGACGAGGTCTACAAAGGCTCTGAGCTGGACGGCAACGAAGGTCCAAGCATTGCGGATCTATATGAAAAGGGCATTGCAACCAATGGTCTTTCCAAAGCAATGGCCCTACCCGGCTTGCGGGTTGGTTGGCTTGCGGGGCCCAAAGACGTCATTGATCGCGCTTGGCACTGCAAAGACTACACCTCAATTACAACCAGTTCAGTCAGCGAATTTGCGGCAAACATTGTAGTTCAACCGCAAAAGCGGTCTGAAATATTGGAGCGGAGCCGCACAATTTTGAACCAAAATGTTGCCACGCTTGATGAATGGATTAAGCAGAATAGTGAAAACTATTCGTGTCAGTTGCCACAGGCTGGCGGAATGGCATTTGTGCGCTATTCGATGAATATCAATTCAACGGACCTCGTGCACAGGATGCGCACCGAGCGCTCCATCATGCTTTTGCCAGGTGATTGCTATGGCATGGACGGGTATATAAGAATTGGTGTCGGCGCACCGTCTGATCACTTAAAAGCAGGGCTTGCGCAATTGCATGAATTCACTCGCGGGCTAAATGACTGATGGACGAAACCACCGTAGAAAACGCGCGAAATTTTGCTGACGCCATTGCTGCATTGCTAGCGCCAAATGCAGAAGTGATTGTGCATGATGTTGGATCAGAAACAATTCAATATATTGCCAACAACTTCTCTAAGCGCGCGATTGGTGACCCGTCAA
This sequence comes from Maritalea porphyrae, assembly GCF_027213965.1. Classification (GTDB taxonomy): domain Bacteria; phylum Pseudomonadota; class Alphaproteobacteria; order Rhizobiales; family Devosiaceae; genus Maritalea; species Maritalea porphyrae_A. The sequence goes on from NZ_JAPWGX010000003.1 coordinate 695,668, forward strand.
ATCTGAAAGAAATTGACTTTTCGCCCGATGAGAATGTTATCGGGCCATATGAAAAGCTCAACTGGAATGGGCGGCGCATCAAATCAATCAGTCTGGTCATGCGCAGCAGCGAGGGACGCGCATCTGCCCTTGTGTGCATCAATATGGATCTATCGCAATTCGACCAAGCTAGACAGGTTTTGTCCAGCCTGATGAGTGTGCAAGAATCCAAAGCAAAACCGGCGAACCTATTCAACGAAGACTGGCATGAACAAATAAATGTTTTCATCAGCCAGTGGGCGGCCACACAAAACTCAAGCGTCGATCGTTTGACCCGCGAGCAGAAGAAACAGCTGGTGCTAGATTTGAACGAAAAGAAAGCCTTTGCCGCAAAGCACTCAGTTAACTATGTGGCACGAGTGATCGGATTGGGACGCGCCACAATATACAATTATCTGAAAGAGACCTAGTTCGTTGTAGTGTTCTTTTAGACCACCCCATCCGCTTCCAACACGGTGCGCGCCGCCGCGATGTCTTGGCTCGCAAGCCCAGTTAGATCCGCGATCGTAATCTGATCGTTTGTTTGACGGCCCAACTTTTTGTTGGCCAGCACATTGCCAAGTTCTACGCAGTCGTTCTGAGAAATCAAACCAGCGGCATTTGCGTTGGCAAACTCACCATGATCAAGGCATTGGTCAATTTTGTCAGCCACCAGTATATGTGCTCTTTTGATGAGCGATATATCAAGCTCGCTTTTTCCGGGCGCATCCGCGCCAGATGCTGTGATGTGAGTGCCGGTTTGCACCCACTCATCCATAATGATTGGCGTTCTACTGGGTGTGGTCGTCATTATTATCTCGGCCTCTCCACAGCCTAACTCCAAATTTGTGCATTGGGATAACTTACAATCTGCCGCGTTCATCTCTTCGACAAATTTCGCTAGTTTTTCAGCACTGCGCGCCCATACTTTGAAATTGAAAGTGCGCTCTGGCATAAGATTTTTGAGTGCCAAAATCTGTTGTGTTGCTTGAATTCCTGCTCCAACGACCAGGACATTCTTAGCGCTTGGTTTTGCCAATTTTCTGGTGGCAATTGCTGCACCTATTGCTGTTCTGAGATCAGTGAGAAAACCCTCATCCTGCAAGATGGCCACCACCTCACCTGTTTGCGCTGATAGTGCGACCATCATGCCGTTGCTGGTGGGTAATCCCAATTTCGCATTACCATAGAAACCAGTTGCGATTTTTACGATGAATACACTATCTCCATGCAAATGGCCGAACTTGACGTGGCAATCACCATTATGTTGCGCAAGCGGCAAATAGCCAACTGGTGGAATAGTTGCCCCACCATTGGAGACTGCGATGTAGGAACGCTCAATTGCTTCAGCCATCGAATTGAAGTCTGACAGGCTAACAATTTCTTCCCGATTTAAAATACGCACATCAGCTCCATATTTGGACTTTTTGTCCACTTTGTACATTGCGTCCGGCTATGTCAAGGAGTTGGTGATTGGGTTGAGCTGCTGTGATAAGCTTACTCATGATGACGCGATATGTTGGAATATTTGCTTTAGTTTTGTTCGGCCTCACATCTGCAGCCGCCGGCGATCAACTTGTTCTTTTTGGTCCCACTGCTTTTTCTCTCGCTGATCCTAAACTGAATTCATCAGACCTTGCCAAATTCAATTATGGCAGGGGGTTGTTTCACCATGAATGGGAAGTACACGAACACGCGGATGGCACCCAGAGCGGTTTAGGCCCTTTGTTTTCTGCAAACTCTTGTGCAAGCTGTCACGTCAGAGATGGACGCGGACAGGCCCCTGCACAAGGTTCGTTCTCGCCCTCATTTGTTATAGCAGTTGGCATTCCATCTCTTGAATTTGGCACGAGAGCAGACAAAACCTATGGCAGCCAAATACAAGTGAATGGCGTGGGAACACCGCCGGAGGCGATTGTTCGGGTGACATACATAACAACAACAAAAACAATGGCTACCGGCGACTTAGTGGAGCTTCAACACCCGGAATATGAAGCGACAGACCTTGCCTATGGTGAGTTGGAGCCAGAAGCCAAATTGTCTGGACGGTTGCCGCAAGCTCTGATTGGCTTAGGGTACTTAGAAACGGTTCCTGAAGAGACCTTAGCGCAAAATGCTGATCCTTTTGATTTGAATAAAGATGGTATTTCTGGACGAATTTCATTTCTTGCAAACGGTGAAATTGGGCGTTTTGGTTGGAAAGCTGAAACACCAACTGTACTTCATCAAACTTCCAAAGCCGCTAGCGGTGACATGGGCATTTCAACACCCCTCTTTTCCGCTTACGCTGGCGATTGCACACAGTTGCAGCCTCAATGTTTACAGGCGAGCCTAACCCAACCGGAGAACAAAACCACTGAACTTGATGGCAATGAGGCCCGAATACTTGCGCTTTACAGCGCCAACCTGGCCGTGCCACCTCGCAGGCATGTCGATAATGACGATGTGTTGGCAGGGGAAAAACTGTTTCAGTCGATTGGCTGCCAGACTTGTCACGTCGCAAAGTTTGACCAAGAGCAGGAATTTGCGCCTGCATACACAGACTTGCTGTTGCACGATATGGGAAATGGATTGCGCGATCCGGCATTTGGCGACACTGAATTGGCGCGGGAATGGCGCACCCCGCCGCTATGGGGCCTTGGGTACACCAAGGAAGTCAACGGGAATGAGAATTATCTACATGATGGTAGAGCAAGAACACTTACGGAAGCCATTTTGTGGCATGATGGTGAAGCGGCAAGTTCAAAAGAAGATTTCCGTTCACTCGAATTGAATGAACGGAATCAACTGCTTAATTTCTTAAATTCGCTCTAGCGCAATGACTGGAAGCGCTGCAACAATCCTTGGGTCGAACAATCATGCGCGGTTGCCGCTTCATGGCCTTGTACTTTGGGCAAGAGTGCTTTGGCCAATTGTTTGCCCAATTCCACACCCCATTGATCGTAGGAATTGACGTTCCAAATGGCGCCTTGCACAAATACCTTGTGCTCATAAAGCGCAATCAAGCTGCCAAGGGTTTTGGGGGTCAGCTTCTTATAAAGAATGGTGTTGGAGGGGCGGTTGCCTGGGAACACTTTATGCGGCGCCAGTTCTCTTATTGCTTCAGAGCTCACCCCCGCTCCATGCAGTTCTTCTGTCACCTGTTCAATGGTTTTGCCCAGCATCAAGGCTTCAGATTGTGCGAAACAATTTGCCACTAGCTTTTCATGGTGAACGGGATAGTCTTCTTCACCTTGTGCCGCCAACAAAAAATCGACGGGAATGACATCCGTACCTTGGTGGATCAATTGATAGAATGCATGTTGCCCGTTGGTGCCCGGCTCGCCCCAAACAATAGGACCAGTTGCATAGTCTACCGAGGTTCCATCACGCTGAACAGACTTGCCATTGCTTTCCATATCCTGCTGCTGCAAATAGGCGGCAAAGCGCCCCAAGCGCTCGTCATATGGCAAAACGGCGTGGGTTGAGAAATCAAATGCATTGCGGTACCAGACGCCCAACAGCCCCATAATAACGGGCATATTCTGCTCGAGTGGTGCGGTTAGGAAGTGCTGATCCATTTCTGCAGCGCCAATCAAGAAGTCATCAAAATGATCAGCACCAATCGCTAACATGACCGAAAGGCCAATGGCACTCCAAACCGAATAACGTCCGCCAACCCAATCCCAGAAGCCGAAAATTCGGTCTTGCTGAATGCCAAAACTCGCGCAAGCAGCCAGATTTGTTGAAACCGCAACAAAATGATCCCCAACTGCGGCATCTCCAAGCGCAGCAGACAACCACTTGCGCGCGGAGTTGGCATTGGTCATCGTTTCATCTGTCGTAAATGTCTTGGACGCCACGATAAACAGCGTAGTTTCTGGGTTGAGCCCATTAAGCGTATCCGCGATGTCTGAGCCATCGACGTTGGAGACAAAATGCGGCTTGATTTCCGATACGAATGGAGAAAGCGCGCGCACAACCATTGCGGGGCCAAGGTCTGAACCGCCAATGCCAATATTGACAACATCTGTGATTTTCTTGCCCGTCGAGCCATTTATCTCGCCAGATCTCAGGGATGTCGCATAGGCACGCATGGCGGCCAACACTTTGCGAATGGGGGCGGAAATGTTTTCGCCATCGACTATTCGTTGGTCATTGCCTTGGTGGCGCAAAGCCATATGCATGACGGCGCGATTTTCTGTCGAATTTATGTGTTCACCTGACCACATTTGGTTGCGAAGCGTTTCGACACCCGAAGTGCGGGCTAAATCAAAAAGGCTGGCGAGTGATTTTTCGTCAATTCTGTTCTTGGAGTAGTCAAGGAACAACTCTCCGGCACAAAGTGAGAATTTTTTGAAACGTTGCGGATCATTTTGGAACATGTCCCGCATATGGATTTGTTCAATTCGTTGGCGGTCGGCATCCAATTTTGCGAGATCTTGAGCAACGTTTTGTTCTGACATAGAAGTGCCTATCCTAAAGGTTCGATGTCGCCTCTTTCCCATCCCGCGCGGGTTTCAGCCACATAATCATCATAACGGTTTTGTGCGATTGCGGCGCGTGCGCCCTGCATCAATTCTTGGTAATAGGCCAAATTGATCTGGCTTAAAAGCATCGCACCCAACATTTCGTTCGCTTTGAGCAAATGATGCAAATAAGCGCGTTGAAAACGACGGCAATTTTCATTTGGCGATTGTTCGTCCAATGGTCGCGCATCTTCTTTATGCCGCGCATTTTTTATGTTGATCACCCCAAAACGCGTGTAGGCGTGTCCGTGGCGCCCTGCCCTTGTTGGGTGAACACAATCAAACATATCAATGCCGCGCTTTACAGCGCCCAACAAATCATCGGGTTTACCAACGCCCATCAAGTAACGTGGTTTTTCTGTTGGCAATGCAGGCGTCGTATAATCAAGAACTTCAAACATTGTTGCTTGAGGTTCACCAACGGCCAGTCCACCAACGGCATAGCCGTGAAAGCCGATATTTGTCAGCTGCTTGGCCGACTCCAGACGTAGAACTTCGTTGTCGCCACCTTGCACGATGCCAAACAAAGCATGACCGGGCTGTGTGCCAAAAGCAGTCTTTGACCGCTCGGCCCAGCGAATGGACAGCTCCATCGCCCTTTTTATTTCAGCCAGCTCCGCTGGAAGCGCTACGCACTCATCAAGCTGCATATGAATATCCGAACCCAACAGTGTTTGGATTTCAATAGAGCGTTCGGGAGTCAAAAGGTGCGAAGACCCATCAATATGTGATTTGAACGACACCCCATTTTCATTAAGTTTGCGCAGTTTTGCCAAGGACATGACCTGAAAACCGCCGCTATCCGTCAGAATTGGTTTTTTCCATTGGGCAAACTCATGCAAGCCGCCCAGCTTTGCCATACGCTCTGCACCTGGGCGCAACATAAGGTGATAAGTGTTGCCCAAAATGATATCCGCACCAAGCGCTTCCACTTGTTCAGGATACATACCTTTTACGGTTGCCGCGGTGCCAACGGGCATAAACGCAGGCGTGCGAATATTGCCACGCGGCGTTGAGATTTCGCCCAATCGCGCGCCGTTGTTGGTGTTCTTGAGGTCAAACGAGAATTCTTGCTGGGTCATTTCTGTTCCTGAAACAAAAGCGACGCATCGCCAAATGAGTAAAAGCGATAGTTGTTTTCGATCGCGTGTTTATAGGCGTTGCGCATGTTTTCTAATCCAGAGAACGCGCTGACCAGCATAAATAAGGTTGATTTCGGGAGATGAAAATTCGTCATCAACACGTCAACGGCGTTGAACTTGTAGCCAGGGGTAATGAAAATATCGGTTTCACCGCAAAATGGCTTCAGCTCGCCATCAAATGCTGCGGATTCGAGCACGCGTAGGCTGGTGGTGCCAACAGCGAATATTCGTCCGCCATTTGCGCGACACTTTTTGATATTTTCAACCGTTTGCGCGCTCAGTTCGCCCCATTCGGCGTGCATTTTATGGTCGTCGGTATCGTCAGCTTTAACGGGCAAGAATGTGCCAGCCCCCACGTGCAACGTGACGTAATCTATTTCAACGCCTTTTGCTGCGATTTGTGCAAGCAATTCATCGGTAAAATGCAGGCCTGCAGTTGGCGCGGCTACCGCGCCATCGTGTTGCGCATAGACCGTTTGATAGTCCGTGTCGTCTTGATCATCATGCGCGCGCTTCGCGCTGATATATGGGGGCAATGGCATTGCGCCACGTGCTTTGATCGCTTCGTCTAATTCGGCGCCAGAGACGTCAAAACGCAGCAGAACCTCGCCCGCCTCGCCTTTTTCTTCACATGTCGCAAACAACGGATCCATGCCAGTTGCTTCAAAAGCGACCTGCTCACCAACCTTAAGCTTTTTGGCCGGACGCGCAAAGGCGCGCCACAGGTTAGTTTCATCACGTTTATGCAGATTTACGGTGACTTTGGCGATGGCGTCACCACGGGTTCTTTTGCCCACGAGTTCAGCAGGCAATACCCGCGTATTGTTGGCGATTAGTATATCGCCAAGGCGGAGAAAATCCAAAAGATCGGTGACAACATGATCAGCTGGCGCATCGCCAGTCAACATTTTGTCTGGTTGAACAACAAGCATGCGCGCGCTATCGCGTGGCACGGCGGGATGCAGTGCCACACGGTCAGCGGGCAGTTCAAAATCGAACTGATCGACGCGCATGATGTTGTTCCAGCGTTTCTAGATGTTAGTCGGCAGCAACACGCATGGACAAGATTTGGTCAGGATCAGTCACTGGTTCGCCTTTTTTCAAGGCGTCAACTGCTTCCATACCCTCAATGACTTGACCCCAAACGGTGTATTGCCCGTCCAAAAATCCTTGATCGCCATAGCAAATGAAGAATTGTGAGTTTGCCGAATTTGGGTCCATAGTGCGGGCCATTGAGCATGTGCCACGAACATGTGATGTTTCGTTGAATTCTTGCTCAAGGTCTGGCTTGTCAGAACCGCCAGTTCCTGTTCCCAACGGACAGCCGACTTGCGCCATGAAGCCATCAATTACACGGTGAAACACGATACCATCGTAAAAGTTTTCGCGTGCCAATTCCTTGATACGCTCAACGTGCTTTGGTGCCACATCTGGAAGCATTTGAATGACAACGCTGCCTTTTGACGTTTCAAGCAACAATGTGTTTTCGCGATCTTTAATTTCAACCATGTTAAATCTCCTTTGTTGCCGCCTACTTATACGGCCAAGCGCATTCCGGCTAGCCCCATTTTTTGACTATTTGGTCGTAACCGCCTTAGCGATCCAGCACTTTGAGTGAAATCATCTTGTCTGGGTCGGTAACGATACCGTTTTGGCCGGTGCCTTTTTTGATCTGGTGGATATGCTCCATGCCATCGCGAACAAATCCAAGCACTGTATATTGACCATCAAGGAAATTTGCATCGTCAAAAGTAATGAAGAACTGTGAATTTGCAGAATCTGGATTTTGGCTTCGTGCCATGCCGATGGTGCCACATTGGTAAGGAGTATCTGTAAACTCGGCAGGCAAGTCAGGCAAATCAGACCCACCCATACCGGTGCCGGTTGGATCGCCCGTTTGTGCCATGAAACCGTCAATTACACGGTGAAAAACAATGCCATTGTAGAAGCCATCTTTCGCAAGGGATTCTAAGCGCGCCACATGAAGGGGCGCTAAATCTGGGCGCAACTCGAGCAACACGTCGCCGGTTTTAAGCTCAAGTTGAAGCAAAACGGGTTTGACACCATCAGGCGCCTTGGGTGTTTCACACGCAGCATACTCAACAGGTTCAACCGGAGCGGGCGCTGATGGTTTAAAATTAACATACAAAAGATAACCAGCAACCGCCAGCAGTGCCACAACCAAAAGAGAGACTAGTTGGTTGTTTTTTTTAGGAGTTTCGCTCATTTTTTTGCCAATAGTTTGAGAACTGCGGAAGGTACAAATGCTGAAATGTCACCATTCATTTGGGCGATTTGACGGACCAGCGTGGCCGAAATATGACGGACATGCGGACTTGAAGGCACGAACACCGTCTGTTGGTCTGGCGCCATCTGGGCATTCATACCCACCATTTGCATTTCATAATTATAATCTGTTGTGTCGCGTAAACCGCGAATAATGATGTTTGCACCGACATCACGAGCCGCCTGCACCATCAAACCATCAAACGTCACCAATTCTAACTCAGTATTGTTTCGCGCTGCCATTGCTGCGGTTGTTTGCTGCAATAATTCAAAGCGCTCCTCTGTCGTTGTTAGAGGCGCTTTTGAATGGTGCACACCTACACCAACAATTAGCTTGTCTACCAAACGACATGCGCGTTCGATGACATCCAAATGGCCATTGGTTATGGGATCAAATGAGCCGGGATAAAACCCAATTTGCTTTGTCATCGAGTTTCCTTCCTAAATTTTGCGTTGCAGCGCCAACCATGCGCCACCGACTATCAAAAGCGACCCTGAGATTTTGTTGACTATCGATAGTCGTTGTTGGGTCAAAAACTTGCGCGTGCCACCTGCGGCAACTGCATAAATACTGTCTAGAATTGTAAATACCAGCATGGTGATAAGTCCTAAGCCAACGACTTGTGGCGCGGTTGCTGCTGAAGGCTCAATAAACTGTGGTAAAAACGCTCCCAAAAACAGCAGCGCCTTGGGATTTGACATGGTGACCACGAAGCCCTGAATGACCGATTGGTGGCCACTTTTGACAGAAGTGTTTTCGTCAAAAACCAGACCGGCCCTACTGGTGATCATCTTATAGCCGATCCACAACAAATAGGCGGCACCAACTAGCTTCACCCAAAAGAATGCCCAACTCATAAAACCTATTACGGCTTGAAGGCCCAGTGCGACAACAATCACCATTAGGAATATGGCGATTTGCGCACCCAGCACTGTCAGTAGGCCAGCAACTGGGCCCCTTGCGAGGGCATTAGCGACGATCAATGTGACGGTTGGTCCAGGAACGATTGCCAAAAAAAAGCACGCTGTAATGAACGCGATAAACGCAGATGGCTCGAGCAAAATCATAGACTAGTCCCCATAACGGGCAGGAATGCGTCTATTCGCTTTCCTTACCATCTCCATTTTCGTCCGACTGATCATTGCCGTCAACTTGGTCTTCGTCATCTTCTGGCTCAGGCTCAGAAATTCGCTCAACAGAAACGACTTGTTCGCCTTTTGCTGTATCCAGAATTGTAACACCCTGTGTCGCGCGACCAGCAATCCGAATGCCATCCACTGGAACACGAATGAGCTTACCACCGTTGGTAACCAACATGATTTGATCATCGTTTTCAACCGGGAAGGACGCAATAATTTTGCCGTTGCGATCACTCATGGCCATCGCTGTGATGCCTTTGCCGCCGCGACCGGTTTTGCGATACTCATAGGCTGAAGAGCGTTTGCCGTAGCCATTTTCTGAAATTGCGAGAATGAATTGCTCTGCTGCGCTCATTTCTGCGTAGCGATCTTGGTCGATCTCGGCGGCGCTCATTGCTTCGCCTTCTTCAGATTCGCTTGAATCACCTTCTATGAGGCGACGTAGTTTCAAATAAGCGGTTCGCTCATCGGCAGACGCATCGAAATGCCCAAGGATAGACATAGCGATAACTTCGTCGCCCTCTGCCAACTTGATACCGCGTACACCAACCGAATTACGACCAGCAAAAACACGCACTTCATCAACGCCAAACCGCATAGCTTGACCCATTTGGGTTGTCAGGAGAACGTTGTCCTCAGGCGAGCATGTTTCAACCCCAACGATGCCATCACCGTCTTCAAGCTTCATGGCGATCTTACCATTGCGATTGACCTGAACGAAGTCTGCAAGTGAATTGCGACGAACTGTCCCGCGAGTGGTCGCGAACATAATGTCGAGATCCTGCCAGGTGGTTTCATCTTCAGGCAGCGGCATAATCGAGGTGATACGCTCGCCTTCTTGCAATGGCAGTATATTGATGAGCGCTTTGCCGCGTGAGTTCGCTGCACCAATTGGCAAACGCCAGACTTTGAGTTTGTAGACAATTCCGCGTGAAGAGAAGAACAAAACCGGCGTGTGAGTATTAGCGACAAAAAGCCGTGCAACAAAGTCTTCGTCACGCGTTGACATGCCCGAGCGACCTTTGCCGCCGCGGCGCTGTGCGCGATAAGTTGAAAGTGGAACACGTTTAATGTAGCCGCCATGAGAAACAGTAACGACCATTTCTTCGCGAGCAATTAAATCTTCGTCGTCCACATCGCCAGCAACGTCAAGGATTTGCGTACGTCTAGGGGTGCCAAACCGGTCTCGTACATCAATCATTTCGCTGCGGATGATATCGACAATTCGTTCGCGTGAACGCAGGATTTCAAGGTAGTCCTTGATTTCCTCGCCAAGTTTGTTCAACTCGTCGCCAATTTCATCACGACCAAGAGCGGTCAGGCGCTGCAACCGCAACTCTAGGATCGCGCGCACTTGTTCTTCTGAGAGGAAATAAGTGCCATCGTCGGTCACTCTGTGTCGCGGATCATCGATGAGCTTAATAAGAGAGTCAACATCGTGTGCAGGCCACGCGCGTTCAAGCAAACGTGCGCGGGCGGTTGCAGGATCTGGAGACGTGCGAATGATTGCGATCACTTCATCAACATTGGCAACGGCAATAACCAAGCCCACCAAAATGTGAGCACGGTCACGTGCTTTGTTGAGCAAGAATTTCGTACGCCGACTCACCACGTCTTCGCGGAAGTCGACAAAGGCTTTCAAAATTTGGCGAAGGTTTAGCTGTTCAGGTTTGCCCCCGTTCAGCGCAACAAAGTTGCAGCCAAATGAAGTTTGCAAAGGTGAGAAACGGTAAAGCTGGTTCAATACAACGTCAGCAAAGGCGTCGCGTTTAAGCTCGATCACCACGCGCATGCCGTTTCTATCTGACTCATCGCGAATGTCCGAAATACCTTCGATACGTTTATCGCGCACCAATTCGGCAATCTTTTCAATCATCGACGCTTTATTCACCTGATAGGGAATTTCGGTGATGATCAGCGCTTCGCGGTCTTTGCGGATTTCTTCGGTTGTGACGACGCCGCGCATAAGCACGGAGCCCCTGCCCGTTTCATATGCAGACCGAATGCCGTGCCGGCCAAGAATAATGCCCGCCGTAGGAAAATCTGGCCCTTGGACGATGTCCATCAATTCTTCGGTTGTAATCTCTGGATTATCCATGATGGCGATTGCGCCATCAATCACTTCAACCAAATTGTGGCTTGGAATATTCGTCGCCATACCAACGGCGATACCGCCAGACCCGTTTACCAACAAGTTGGGGAACCGCGCTGGTAAAATTGTTGGTTCGCTTTCCGTATTATCGTAGTTGTCTTTGAAGTTTACAGTGTCGCGGTCGATGTCCTCAAGGATCATCGTTGTCACGCGTTCCATGCGCACTTCTGTGTAACGCATCGCGGCGGGCATATCGCCATCGATTGATCCGAAGTTTCCTTGGCCATCAATCAGAGGCAGGCGCATGGAAAATTCTTGCGCCATACGAACCATGGCATGGTAAATGGCGGTATCACCGTGGGGGTGATATTTACCAATCACGTCGCCAACTACACGCGCAGACTTACGATATTGCTTGTTCCATTCGTAGCCGTTCTCATGCATCGAATAAAGAATCCGACGGTGAACTGGCTTTAGGCCGTCTCGAACATCAGGCAAAGCACGGCTAACAATTACGCTCATTGCGTAATCGAGATAGGAACGCCGCATTTCATCAGTAATCGAAATCAATGAAATGTCAGAGCTTGGTGGTTCTGAAGAGGTTTTATCGACTGGTTTATCGCTCACGGTGATTTTGTTCTTCGTTGCGTTAATTGGTTGATTGTTTTTAAGTGATTCCACGCGCTGTGGCCAATTAGAACGTACGATTGCACACAAGCGAAGTCATTTTTCTCCCACAAACAGTGTTCTTGCGCTCAAATGTCACAATTTGAATGCGAAATTTCATTCCTTTGCTAGACATTCTTGAGTATTTTCGCCTAGCTTTTGCTAAATGCCGCCAAAATTGGCGGCTTCATATGTATTGGGGATGAGAACTTGTCGATTGGCTTTGGTCTTGAGCGCATTGGAACGCTCACAATGCGGTATCCAAAAATTGTTACTGCAGTTCTTTTGGCTTTTACCGCTCTTTGTCTGCTTCAAGTCCCAAAGGTTTCAATCGATGGGGACTTGCTACGTCTCTACAAGAACTCAGGCATACATTACGATACCTATGTAGAAATTGGCGAGACGTTTGGAACGTTTGAAAACGACGCCTACCTTTTGGTCAAATCAGATCAGCTGACAGATCCTGCTGTTATTGAAACTTTACGCGAATTTGCACTGGAACTGGAACTCAATAGCTTCGCGCGCGGTACGCTCTCGCCTTTTTCTTTACGAAAACCTGCGCTGGATGATGGTGCAACACGGCCGGCAGTACCAGAGAACATGGCGAATGCCGATGAGGTTGCTGCCGCACTTCAGGATCTTCGTCAAAATGATCCGATGATGCGCAACCTGATTGTCGAAGATTTGTCGGGTCTAGTCCTGCTCATGTTCCCCGATTCGGACGCGCTGAAGGTGCGCGGGGAAGCGGAAATGATTTCAGAGCTTCGTGAGCTTATGAGCTTTTACGAAGACCCTCGCTTTACAATCCAACTCACTGGTCCTCCACTCTGGAAAGCTGAACTGTTGAACGCCAGTAGGTCTGACCAAATAAAGTTCACACTCTCCGGCATTATTCTGGGTTTTCTGACTGCCTTTCTGGCGTTCAGAACATTTTGGGGTGCTGTTCTTGCTACTCTCACACCATTTATTTCAGTGGTTTGGGTTGTTGGCACAGTTACCATGCTGTTTGGCTCATTCACGTTTCTGACGAATATTTTGACCGCACTTGTTCTTGTGATCGCTTTTGCTGAAAGCATGTTCTTTTGTTTCCATTGGCTAAGATTGTCTCGCGAAGGCATGGAGCACGAAGACGCCATTCGCGAGACGATCATTCGGGTCAGCCCAGCGTGCGCGCTGACGTCCATAACGACCATAATCGCGTTTTTGTCGCTGGCAATTGCACCGAGCCAAGGTGTGTTTGAATTTGCGATCACAGGTGCTCTTGCCATTCCCTTGGCGTTTTTGGCACTCGTGACGTTTTTGCCACTGGCACTGCGGGCGGCGATTAAACTCGGTTACAAACCAAGACAGGCGCCAAGTGTGGCGTTAACAGCTATTATTCCTGGCTTGATATTATTGGCGAATAAATTTGGAAAACCGATAGCCGCCCTTGCGGTGGTTGCTTTTTTTGCAATGATTTATCCGCACACGCAGCTGCAGCCTAGCTTTTCATTTCAACAGTTCTTGCCCAAGAACTCTGAGGCTATGGCAATTTCATCCACCATTGATGAAGGCGTTGGCGGCGTCGCCCCGCTTTATATTGCCTACCCGCTTTATGATGCTGATCCGAATGTGTCGGATGCAGACTTCAAGCGCATGGAAACGGTCCACAACGTCATGCAAGATGTCTTTGGCAAGGGTAAGGTGATTTCTGCTGCAAGCTTCACGCACTATAATGACGCTGGTTTTAACCGTGAGCAGATCTTTGACGCTGTCGGGCCATTTATGAAAAAGCGTTTCATCACAGATGATGCCACAACAGCCATGGCTACATCGTTTGTGCCGACCGGATTGAGCTCAAAAGACGTGCGCGAACTGGTCGAACAGACCGCAAAGCAGTTGGAAGACGCCGGTATTAGGGATGCAAAGATTACGGGTTTTCGTGTTCTTTCCGCTTATGAGAGTGTGAACATGATCAAACGCCTGCAAGATGGTCTTTCCATTGCTGTCGTTTTGTCGATCTTTATCATTGGTATTGCCTTTAGGTCATGGAAAGTTGCCCTCATTTGCATTATCCCGAATTTTGCACCGATCCTGGGCACTGAACTCTACCTTTGGGTTTCGGGTGCCGGACTGCAATTGACTACTGTGATTTCTTTGACCATTGCTTTTGGAATAGCGGTGGATGACACCATCCACTTTATGAACCATTACGTAAGGGCTCGGGGGCAAGGGCTTGAACACAGAGAAGCGGTAAATCGAACCTTGGACAGGGTTGGACCGGCACTGATCGCAACCACATTGATCCTTTGTGCCGGGACTACCGTAATAATATTCTCAGTGCTGCCACAAGTTGCCCTTTTTGGAGCGCTTTGTGTGCTTACACTGTTTTTGGCACTGCTCGGCGATTTGATTATTTTGCCTGCTTTGCTCGTCGCCGGGGGGCGAATGATGAAGAATTTCGGAGGAAGTAAATAGTGAAGATCTTGGACAAAGCGGGACAGCTTGGCATTGCAGCACTTGCAGCTGTTTCACTCATTGGCTTTGCAAGCCCATCCTATGCCGCAAAAGCGGACACAGATCTTTTGCAATCCTATGTTGGTAATTGGCGCGGTAAAGGCGAGGCAAACCTTGCGTCCACCGGCGAAAATGAAACCGTACTTTGCAAAATGACGTTTAAAGAATCCAGCCCAACTAAAATCGGTTTGGATGGGCGGTGCTCGCTGGCGGGAACTACCCTTTCGATGCGAGGTACAGTTGGCTACATCGAAGACAAAAGCCGATTTGAAGCCGTTATGTCCTCAAACACAAGCTTCCAAGGCGTTGCGGTGGGCAAGCGCTCCGGCAAGAATCTTTCTTTCGCTTTGAAAAACGTGAAGTCAGAAACAAATGCCGTATTTGATATCGCTGTTTCACTGAAACTCAACGGCAACAAAATTGATGTTCGTTTTGATATTCTGCACAAAGAGAGTGGCGGAAAATCTGTTGCAAATATCCCTTTCAGCAAAAGATAGACTTGAGCCGAAATACTTTGAACGAAAAAGGCCGCCCATCAGGCGGCCTTTTGTTTAAATCATTTGGTTTAGAATGGAATGTCGTCGTCCATTCCGCCGGAATCAAAAGCCGGTGCGCTGGCTTGTGGTCGGCCACCGCCACCGCCGTTCCCTGCACCACCTGAGCGTGCGCCACCACCGTAATTGCTGCTACCTTCATTGTCGCTGCGACCACCAAGCATAGTCAGCGTAGAGTTGAAGCCCTGCAGAACGATTTCTGTCGAGTATTTATCGTTTCCGTCTTGATCTTGCCATTTGCGCGTTTGCAACTGACCTTCAATGTAGACAGTTGAGCCTTTACGCAAATACTGCTCAGCCACGCGGCATAGGCCCTCGTTGAAGATTACAACGCGGTGCCATTCGGTTTTTTCACGCTGTTCGCCCGAGCTTTTGTCGCGCCAACGCTCAGATGTCGCGATACGAAGGTTCACGATCGGGCGACCATCTTGCGTGTTGCGCACTTCTGGGTCTGCACCCAAGTTGCCAACCAATATTACTTTATTTACGCTTCCTGCCATCTTGTCGTTCCCTTCAAAGCCATTCTGCGTTTAATTTGATTTGGTTGTTTTCAAATCCGCAGCGTCATATTGTTCGTAGTCCCTTATGTACACATGATCGTTCAATCGAGAAGATTTGATTGTCAGTCATCCACAAGCCACTTGACGACACCATGCATGTTCTATTTATGTTCTTATGAAATGCAATGTGAGTCAATATAGCGCGCTTTTTTAGGCGGCAAGAAGCAACCTTGCCAACGCAATTGGCGCATCAGTCGATACGGAAAGTTCAATATGTCAAATTCTTCGTCCCTAAATCGCGACCTTGTAATTCGCGGGGCCAAAGAACACAATTTGAAGTCAGTTGATCTCACATTGCCCCGTGACAAGCTAATTGTGATGACAGGGCTTTCAGGTTCAGGAAAATCGTCACTGGCGTTTGATACAATCTATGCTGAAGGGCAACGCCGTTACGTTGAAAGCTTGTCGGCGTACGCCCGCCAGTTCCTTGAAATGATGCAAAAGCCAGACGTTGAGCAAATTGATGGGCTGTCTCCTGCTATTTCAATTGAGCAAAAGACAACATCTCGAAACCCGCGCTCAACGGTGGGTACAGTCACAGAAATCTACGATTACCTTCGTCTGATGTATGCTCGGGTTGGTGTTCCCTATTCTCCGGCAACGGGTTTACCCATTGAAAGCCAAACGGTCAGTCAAATGGTCGACAAAGTTTTGGCACTGGAAGAAGGCACGCGCCTATATTTGCTTGCCCCGATCGTTCGTGGTCGCAAAGGCGAGTATAAAAAAGAACTCGCTGGCTTGATGAAGCGCGGATTTCAACGGGTCAAAATTGATGGCGAGTTTTATGAAATCGCTGACGCACCAACCTTAGACAAAAAGATCAAACACGAAATTGAAGTCGTGGTTGACCGCTTGGTCGTTGGACCTGACTTGCAATCACGACTAGCAGAAAGCTTCGAGACCGCTTTGCATTTGGCCGATGGTTTGGCAATTGCTGAGTTGGTTGCCAAAGAAGGCGAAAACCAAAGATTGGTTTTCTCAGAGAAATTCGCCTGTCCGGTTTCAGGGTTCACTATTGAAGAGATCGAGCCGCGACTATTTTCCTTTAACAATCCATTTGGTGCTTGCCCCACGTGTGATGGTTTGGGAACCGAAGCAAAAATGTCGCCGGACCTGGTTGTGCCTGACGACACCAAAAGTTTGAAGGGCGGCGCGATCCTACCGTGGTCTAAAACTTCCGCCCCCTACTACATCCAAACCTTGGATGCAGTTACCAAAGCCTATGGAGCGTCACTAGATACGCCATGGTCGGACCTTGCTGACGACGTGAAGAACGCTATTCTGTTCGGAACCAAAGGCCAAAAGATTGTTTTCGTATACGATGACGGCCTGCGTTCCTACAAAACAGAAAAACCATTTGAGGGGGTCATCGGCAATCTGGAGCGACGTTATCGCGAGACAGAATCAGCTGGGATGCGCGAAGAAATTGAAAAGTATATGTCGCGTGCGCCTTGTGAGGTCTGCGACGGCAATCGTCTTAAGCCAGAAGCCTTGGCTGTCAAAATTGACGGGTTGCACATCAGCGATGTGTCGAAAAAGTCAATTCGCGAAGCCTACGAATGGTTTGAGCACCTTGGCGACCGGTTGAACCCAACGCAACGCGAAATCGGTGAGCGGATCATGAAGGAAATTCGTGATCGGTTGAATTTTCTCGTCGACGTTGGATTGGATTATCTTTCTCTTTCAAGAAATTCTGGCACCCTTTCTGGGGGCGAGAGCCAACGCATACGATTGGCTTCCCAAATCGGTTCCGGCTTGACCGGTGTGCTCTATGTACTTGACGAACCATCCATCGGTTTGCACCAACGTGACAATGCGCGGTTGCTGGAAACCTTGCGTCGCTTGCGCGATCTTGGGAACACGGTCATTGTTGTGGAGCATGACGAAGACGCGGTGTTAACTGCCGATTATGTTGTTGATATTGGTCCGGGTGCCGGCATTCACGGTGGCGAAATCGTTGCACAAGGCAAACCGCAAGACATTATCAAAAACAAAAAGAGCCTAACGGGTCGGTATTTATCCGGCGAGCTGGGCGTAAAGATCCCCGAAGAGCGACGCCCCTTATCTGACACCCGTCGCATCCGCATTACAGGCGCGACCGGCAACAATTTGAAGAATGTTTCCGTTGATATTCCGCTTGGAACATTTGTTGCTGTTACTGGAGTTTCAGGTGGCGGCAAATCCACTCTTTTGCTTGATACGATGTACACAGCGATTGCGCGCAGACTAAATGGCGCGCGGGTAACCCCTGCCCCACATGATCAGCTCTTGGGCCTCGAGTTTCTTGATAAGGTCATCGATATCGATCAAAGCCCAATTGGGCGGACCCCACGGTCTAACCCCGCGACTTACACGGGTGCTTTCACGCCAATTCGAGAATGGTTCGCCGGATTACCTGAAGCAAAGGCACGTGGATATGCGCCAGGACGCTTTTCATTCAACGTTAAAGGCGGGCGGTGTGAGGCGTGCCAGGGCGACGGTGTGAATAAGATCGAAATGCACTTCCTGCCGGACGTTTATGTGACTTGCGATACATGCAAAGGCAAACGCTATAATCGCGAAACACTTGAGGTCATGTTCAAAGAAAAATCGATATCTGACGTGTTGGACATGACTGTTGATGAGGCAGTTCAGTTCTTTTCAGCTGTGCCTTCTATTCGAGACAAGATGCTGACGCTGCAGCGCGTTGGGCTTGGGTATGTAAAGGTTGGTCAACCTGCAACCACCCTGTCAGGGGGAGAAGCGCAACGGGTTAAGCTCTCAAAAGAGCTTTCAAAGCGAGCGACTGGTCGGACACTCTACGTGCTTGATGAACCAACAACCGGATTACACTTCCATGATGTCGCCAAGCTACTAGAAGTCCTTCACGAACTCGTGGACCAAGGTAATACAGTTGTGGTGATTGAACATAACCTTGAGGTCATCAAGACAGCCGATTGGATCATTGATTTGGGACCAGAAGGTGGTGACGGCGGTGGTGAAATTGTTGCCGAAGGTCCGCCAGAAGCAATTATTGCCGAAAAACGCTCACACACCGGTCGCTTTTTGAAAGAATTGTTCGATCGTCGCTCAGGACAGCGAGCAGCGGCTGAATAGAGTATCTGATAGTTATGACAACTTGATGTGTTTGGCTTGTTGATAGTGCATGGCTGCACTACGCTTTTTGGCAGTGCTGCTTGCGTGTGGAGCTTGGTATGCTCGACCATACTTAGAATCTTGCAAAGGCAGTACCATGCGAAACACGAGCATTCAGTCGTTCATCGACCTGTTCAATATGCGTCAACACCTGCGTGAGTTGGACACCAACATCCATGACAATGCCGATATGCTAGGCATCTACAGCCGTGAGTTCCGCATGCCCGTACAACAAAACGATCGTCACGCGAACTTGACGCGCTAGCATGTTAACCAGACCTGCGGTTTGTGCATGGGTGATGTGCGGCAACAGGGTCTACTCAATCTCACATTGCGGACCTATATGAAGGTCATCAAACAACAACCAATGCATTCAACAGGAGAATGATCATGGCTTTGACTAACTCACTACGCCGCTGGGCTTCTTACCGTAAAACTGTTCGTGCGTTGAACTCGCTTGACGAACGCGGCCTCAATGACCTCGGCATCAACCGTGGCGACATTGCAGCTGTTGCGCGCTCACAAGCAGAACGCATCTAAGTCGATCATCTAAAATGATCAACTATAGTCTTGAATACCCGCCCTTCATCTCGAACGGCGGGTGTTTTTTTGTCAACTATCAGTTGGAAATACGACCTGCGTAATCTGCATGGGTGATGTGCGTAAACTGTCTCTACTCAATATCACTTTGCAGCATTATATGAAGGTCATCAAACAATAACCAACGCGTTCAGGAGAATGATCATGGCTTTGGGAAACACACTACGCCGCTGGGCATCTTATCGCAAAACTGTACGCGCTTTGAATTCACTTGACGAACGCGGCCTCAATGACCTCGGCATCAGCCGTGGCGACATTGCAGCTGTTGCGCGTTCACAAGCAGAGCGCATCTAATCAGTTTTGCTTGCTGATCAAATCATCAGTATACGAAATTCACGACACCCGCACTTTAAACGAAGTGGCGGGTGTTTTGTTTTGTTCGCACGCGCGCAAATCTAGCCATGCATCAAACGCATAGACGAATTGCACATTCTCTATCTACTCGTTCGCATCAAACTTCACTAAGTTCAGGTCAACAACAACGCAATACCTTATCTAGGAGATGAGCAATGGATTTCGGAAAAACACTTCGTCGCTGGGCTTCTTATCGTCAGACAGTACGTGAGTTGAGCGCTCTTGATGACCGTGAATTGAATGACCTTGGTATCAACCGTGGTGACATTCAGCCTTTGGCACGCGAGCAAGCTTCTCGCATCTAGTGCTAAACTTTGCACTAGACACTGGCCTCCAAGACCTTTGAACACCCGCACTTCAAAAGAAGTCGCGGGTGTTTTGCATATAATGGGCCTTTTTTGTTGCCCAAATTTTTCAATGAATGTATGTGCGGTCTATGACAAATTCTTCAAAAACTATTCACGTTGTTGGTGGTGGGTTAGCAGGCTCTGAAGCTGCTTGGCAGGCCGCTGAACTAGGTGCAACCGTAGTGCTGCACGAAATGCGCCCCGTACGAAAAACTGACGCTCACCATACGGATGGCTTGGCAGAGTTGGTGTGTTCAAACAGCTTTAGATCTGACGATCATGAGTATAATGCCGTTGGTTTGCTGCATGAAGAAATGCGCCGCTGCAATTCGATCATTATGCAGTCGGCAGAAAAACACAAATTGCCCGCTGGCGGCGCTCTAGCTGTTGACCGAGACGCTTTTTCTAGCGACGTAACGGCGGCACTTGAGGCTCATCCCAATATTACGATTGATCGTGCCGAAGTCGCCGGTCTCCCCCCCAAAGACTGGGACAACGTCATCTTGGCGACGGGACCGCTGACCTCCCCGGCCCTGGCGGAAGGCATACAGTCGATCACCAATTCAGACTCGCTTTCTTTCTTCGACGCGATAGCTCCAATCATCCACAAAGACTCAATCAATATGGATGTTGTGTGGGCACAATCGAGATACGACAAAGCGGGTCCGGGCGGCACAGGCGCAGACTATTTGAACTGCCCAATGGATGAAGAGCAATACAATGCCTTCATCGACGCATTGCTAGCTGGGGAAAAAACCGAATTCAAAGAGTGGGAAAATGTCCCATATTTTGACGGCTGCTTGCCGATTGAAGTGATGGCAGAGCGCGGTCGAGAAACGCTGCGGTTTGGCCCTATGAAGCCTGTTGGTTTGACAAACCCTAGAACCCCGGACGTTAAGTGCCACGCGATTGTACAACTACGCCAAGACAATGCACTGGGCACCCTCTGGAACATGGTTGGGTTTCAAACCAAACTCAAATATGGAGTTCAGGCCGATATTTTACGGATGATCCCAGGTTTGGAAGATGCACAATTTGCGCGCCTGGGTGGGTTGCATCGCAATACATTTTTGAACTCACCTGAGTTACTAGACCAACAACTGCGATTGAAAGCAGAGCCTCGTTTGCGTTTTGCTGGCCAAGTGACTGGTGTTGAAGGATACGTAGAAAGCGCCGGACTTGGTTTAGTAGTTGGCAGAATGGCTGCAGCACAAACAAAGGGCGAAGAACTTGCGCCACCACCACCTACGACGGCCATGGGTGCGCTCGTGCACCATATTACCGGCGGTCATTTGGCAGATGAAACAAATGGCATCAAATCATTCCAGCCGATGAATGTGAATTTTGGCCTGTTTCCGCCTGTTGAAAAACCCACAAAACCAGAGGGTCACATTGGGAGATGGCGCGGTCCAGACAAAGCGAAGGCCAAAAAGCTTCTTATGACAAAACGCGCGTTGGAAGACTTAAAAGGTTGGGCCTAATTCTTTGCTGCATAGGCAAACATTGAGATCATCTTACGCATTTCTGAGCGACCGGCACCGGCGGCTACAAAGGGATTTTCCTTTTGCGTTCGGAGAAATCTCAGCTGCAATGCGCAAACAGCGCTTTGGACAAAGGCAATTCTCACCGGCTTAGGTAACAACTTGATTGCATTTTGTGCCAGAGCAAGGTGCGCGTTGGCCGCTTCACCATGCGCACCAATCGCTTGGCGCAGGGGTTCGGTGTTCTGCCCAGCGAGAATAGACTTGTCGTCAATTCCAAAGGACTTGAACACGCTTAGTGGTAAATAGATCTGCCCTTTGGCGCTATTGTAGCCAAAGGCTAGCAAATGTTGCGTGTAGGTTGTTGCAACCCCCAAATGGCCGGCGGCCTCTGCATAGATCGCTGGATCAGCGCTCTTGTCTCCCAACATCATGGCGAAATACTGGAAAATGCATGCGCGGGTTTCGCCCGCGTATCCCTCAAACTGGTTCACGTCCGGCATGGGGTCGTCATATAGATCAAATCTGTGAGCGGCAATCATGCGTTTTAAAGGCACCGTGGGAAGTCGGTGTTTTTCAATCGCAACCAACAATCTGTCCGCAATAGGGTTGGCGCGCACAGCGCCATGACCTTTGCCTTCTAGCGCGTCGTGCCACCACTGCAGGCGGATTTCGCCTGGTGTGGGCTCTGAAACCCGCTGACGAACCACACGCAGCTCAGCAGCAAAAGCCGCTAGGGCTTGCACGTCTGGGCGCACATCTTCTGGCATAAATAGTGTTGCCAGATAGTCGTCTCGCGATATTTTGTTCAATTCTTCAGCAACGTGCCGTTGGTTGGTGCTTGTTTGCATAGCGCTTTATTCAGCACGTTCAATTGCGATAAAACCGGCCGATACTGCACGTTTTTCGGCCATCAGCACGTTGTAAGTGCGAACGGCTGCACCCGTGCTCATTGGCTCAAGAATGATTGCGTGTTCGCGAAACTTTTCTCGAATGCTCTCGTCAATGAACGCGATATCTTTACCTGTGCCAATAAGAAAGACGTCAATTTCGTCGCTTCTTTCAAATATCTGCGTGAAGTCCAATTCGTCCAATTGTGTGGCATTGGTTATCGCCCATTTGTGCATACCTGATGGCAGACACAACAGCGAACCAATGTGTGACATGTCTTCAAAGCGGAACCCACCGTTGCCATAGGCATCGATGGGAACCTGATATTTGTAATGTCCGTCTGCGATTTGTGACACGATTTACACAGACGCGCCATCGGCGCGTTGCTCGGCTTTTTCCTCTTCCGCGCGCGCGCTCAATTTGAAGTTCATCAAAAGAGGAGCGGCAACAAAGATTGATGAGTATGTTCCAACAATCACGCCCCACGCCATAGCGAAAGTGAAACTCCGGATGACTTCGCCACCAAAAATCACAAGCGCTGTCAACGCCAAAATTGTTGTAACCGAGGTTAGAATAGTGCGCGATAACGTGTGGTTGATCGACATATTCAACAAGTCGCTCATCAGCATCTTGCGGTATTTGCGCAAGTTTTCTCGCACACGGTCGTAGACCACAACCGTATCGTTGAGCGAATACCCCACAATCGTTAGAATTGCTGCAATAGAGGCAAGATTGAACTCAAAACCTGTTATGGCAAACATGCCAATAGTCAGCACAACGTCGTGCACCAAGGCAGCGACAGCACCAACTGCGAATTGCCATTCAAACCGCATCCAAATATAGCCAAGAACAGCAATAATAGCCGCTATAACGGCAATGGTGCCAGTTTGTGCCAGCTCACCCGAAACCGTTGGACCAACCACCTCAGTGCGTCGCACTTCGTAGTCACCCTTTATGGAATCAACAACTTTGGTCACAGCTTCTTGCTGGGCCGTATCGCCGCCATCTTGGGTTTCAATTCGGATCAGAACGTCTTTTGCACTGCCAAATTCTTGCACTTGAACGTCGCCCAAACCAAGCTCACCAACCCGCGAACGAATGTCCGCGATATCCGCTTGATCAGCTGTCGCTTGAACTTCAATCGAAGAACCGCCCTTAAAATCAATGCCCAAGTTCAAGCCTTGGGTGAAGAAAAGACCAAAGGACCCGACCAACAACACTGAAGAAAACGCAAAGGCGATGACCTTTCGGTCCATAAATTTAAAGGCCGTTCCATCAGGCAGGAGCTGCAGCAAGTGAACCTTCAACTCCTTTGGGCGGAACCAAGCAAACCAGCGAGCAATTTGGAATTGCGTCAAAAGATATGCCGTAAACATCGTTGTCAGAATACCAATGGCCAACGTAATCGCGAAGCCACGGATTGGTCCTGAACCAAGGAAAAACAGAATGACAGCGGCAATCAGCGTGGTGACGTTAGCATCCACGATTGTTGCAAACGCCCGCTGGAAGCCAGCTTCAATTGCCTGCACGACAGACCGACCTGCGCGCTTTTCCTCGCGGATACGCTCATAGATCAACACGTTCGCATCAACCGCCATACCAATCGTCAATACGATACCTGCAATGCCTGGCAAGGTAAGCGTTGCACCAAGTACAGACAAAACGCCCATGACGAGGAAAATGTTGATGACCAGCGAGATATTCGCGAAAATTCCGAATACACCGTAGGCCGCCAGCATGAATGCAATCACCAAAATGCCGCCAACCAAGCCAGCAATTTGACCTGCTTGCACACTATCAGCACCCAGACTTGGGCCCACAGAGCGTTCTTCAATGATATCAAGCGTTGCGGGCAGAGCACCGGCGCGCAACAACACGGCAAGGTCATTTGCACTTTCAGCGGTAAAGTTCCCTGTTATCTGCCCGGAACCGCCAGGAATGGCCGTTTGGATCGTTGGCGCTGTTATTACTTGCCCGTCCAAAACAACGGCGAACCGTTGACCGACATTTGCTCCGGTTAGTTCAGCAAAAACAACAGCGCCGCGCGTATCAAAACGGAAAGTTACAATTGCAAGACCCGATTGGGAGTCAAAGCCAGGTTGAGAATCAACCAACGACTCTCCGCCAATAGCCACGTCTTCCATTAGCAACTCTTCGCCACCTGCTTGGCTGGGCAAAATGAAAGTCCCTACGGGAAGTCCCTGCACTTTGGCTTGCGCCGCTGTGATTGTTGGGTGAACCATATGGAAAGTAAGTCGCGCAGTTTGCGAAATCAGATCTTTCAACCGCTGAGAATCATCAAAACCCGGGACTTGGACCAAAATTCGGTCACTACCTTGACGTTGAATTGTTGGCTCAGTAGTGCCCAATTCGTCAATTCGGCGGCGCACAACTTCAATTGATTGTGCAACAACTGATGACAAGCGCTCTTCGATACCCTCGTCTGTGAGTTGCATCGTCAATTTGCCGTCGGCGGTTTCCCCAAAACTGATCTCATTCACACCACCGACGCCGCCAATTACTGTGGCAAGAGGGATATTAAGATCCTGAATTGCATTTTTTGCCAATTCGAACTGAGCAGAATCTGTCAATTCAATGGTCAAAAGCGTACCATCGGTCTTGATGATGTGACCGATGGCATTGTCATTTGCCAGCAACGACCGCGCCTCACGGCGAAGTTCTTTGACACGCTCAGTAACAAGTTCTTCTTTGTTCACTTGGAGCAACAAGTGCGAACCGCCTTGAAGATCAAGACCAAGCACAATCTGCTGCTTTGGCATCCAATCCGGCAACGAAGCAAGTGTTTGCTGTGATACAAGATTTGGAAGTGTAAACAAAATACCAGCCAATGACACGATAAGTATCAAAGCGGCGCGAATTGGGGAGAATTGTAACATGAGCGAGTCAGATCTTCTTGTCTGTTAGCTGAACTATTTCTTGTCAGTTTTGTTGTCGTTCACGGGCTCAGCTTTGGTGCGAACATCAGCCACCATTGAGCGAACAACCTTTACGCGAACGTTTTCAGCAAGTTCAACTTCCAACTCACCGCTGTCGTCTTTCACGCGAACAACTTTCCCCACAAGACCACCACTGGTCACAATGGTATCACCGCGGCGGATTGCTTCGAGCATATTCGCTTGTTCTTTTACGCGCTTTTGTTGTGGCCGGATAATCAAGAAGTAGAAAATCGGGATAATCAGCAAGATCGGCATCAAGCTGGTGAGGTAATCAGCTGCGCCGGGTGCTGCTGCTTGCGCAAATGCTGGTGTTACAAACATACGGATACTCCTTAGATCGACTTTTAAACCGTGAACATTTCCACTTAAATGGGCTCAAATCGGTTCGTCGCGTTATGGTCTCAGATCGTGCGGGAATATATAGGTGCAAATTTGCAAATGCAAAGGCAAACAAAGCTTTTCACGCAAAGATTGGATATTAAATGAAAAAGAAACATGTGCTTTTGGACATTGCGCGTTCGCTTGCGATCCTTGCAGGTCGGGATCTAAAGCAATCTGCAGAACTCACAACCGCAGATGCTTATCAATGGAACGGTCAAAACCAATGCTTGCAGCCAGTCGACAAAGTGAATTTTATTGCATTGGACTTGCTGCTTGGAATTGACAATCAAAAATCGATCCTATCCCAGAATACCGAACAATTTGCCAAAGGACTTGGGGCAAATAACGCACTACTGTGGGGTGCAAAAGGCATGGGCAAGAGTTCCATCGTCAAAGCACTGCACGCAGATATATTGCAAAAATCCGCAAGCGACACATCATTTCGCCGCTTAGTTTTAATCGAAATTCATCGTGAAGACATTCAAACAATGCCGTCGCTTATGCGTTGCGTTGCGCAGGCCGACGCGCAGTTCTTGATCTACTGCGATGACTTGTCGTTCGACAAAGACGAAATGGACTACAAAGCCCTCAAATCGGTACTAGATGGTGGCTTGGAGGGCAGACCAAGTAATGTGCTGTTTTATGCTACATCAAATCGGCGCCATTTGATGCCCCGCGATATGGTGGAGAACGAAACGCGCGCTGCCATTCATTCAAGCGAAACAATTGATGAGAAAGTATCGCTTTCTGATCGTTTTGGTTTGTGGTTGGGGTTCCACAACTGCGATCAACAGACATATTTGGATATGGTGAGTCATTATTGCGCGCATTATCAAATTAATGTGGATGCGGAGGAACTACGCGCCAACGCTATTGAGTGGGCAGCGACCCGTGGGGCACGCTCTGGCCGCGTGGCCATTCAGTTCGTGCGCCACTTGGCAGGCAAAAAAGGCCAGTCCCTCTTTTAGGACTGGCCTTAGCGCTTAAATTTCAAGCTTTCTTAGCTTGCAAGAAGCGGCAATGGATCAACTGGCGTTGCCCCTTTGCGCAATTCGAAATGCAACTGCGGCCGGCTCACTGCGCCGGTCATGCCCGCTGTGCCGATAGAATCACCACGATTTACTGCGGCCCCTTTGGCAACTGTAATGTCTTTAAGGTGTGCATATGCAGACACGTAGCCATTGCTATGCTTGATCAACACCAGATTTCCAAAGCCCTCTACAGCGCTACCCACATAAATGACTTCGCCATTTTCGGCAGCGCGGATCGATGAGCCTTCTGGAACTTCAATGTTTACACCTGTGTTCTTCGAGGCACGGAAATCTGCGATGACCCGACCTTTAACAGGCCAACGGAAAGAACCTGCAACGGCTTGGGGTGCTTTTGCCTGTGGCGTTTCGACCTTCACTGGCGCAATTGAAGCGGTCGTGGTGACTTTTTCAGCTGGTGCTGGTTTTGGTTCTTCCGCCTTTTCAGGCGTGGTGGCGACAGCCGCTTTGGGTGCTGTTGTTGCTAGGCCAGTAGGTCGAGAAATCGGTCTTGGCGCAACCTCAGCTGTTTCCACCGTTTTAGGCGCCACCGCAGCAGTTGGCGTTGGAACAACCGGTTCCGCAGGCTTTGCAGCACTTGCAGACACCGCAGGCGCGGCAGTTGGAATAGCAGCCGGTGGTGTGGATGCTGAAGCCACTTTTACTGGTGCTACAGTCGTTTTCACATCTGGCGTGGTATATTTTGGTGCCACCATACCGGGACGACCTGGGACAATAATGTCCTGTCCAACGAAAATTCTGTCCGGCGAAATCATTCCATTTGCGGCAACGATTGAATCCGTTGTCACGTCATAACGGCGCGCGATTGCATATAGCGATTCGCCCGCCTCTATTTTGTGGGTAAACGCATTGTCTGGCACTGCGCGCGGTGCAAGCGCGCCTGCGATACTCGCGGTGGTTGTGTTGTCGATTTTTGGCGCTGTGTTGAGATCAACTTCAGCTAGAGAAGGCATTGCGGGCATTGACTGGGTACTCGTTACTGTAATTGGGGTCAAAGTGGGCAATTGCTGACGAACAATCTGAGATTGCGACGCAGCCGACTGCCCCAGTACTGGGGCTGCCTGAACCTGTGGATATACGCCCGATGTGAGCGGGTCTCTTGTATCGATATTTTGTGTATTTACGGAGGGGCCTACAGTCGCAGCTGGAATGTATGGTGCCCTTGAATTTGATGCGCTTAGATATTGCCCGGCGGGCGGCAGCTGCGTTGCAGCAACCGCATTTGGCATGGCTTGTGCAAGATTGGCGTTCGTAGCTGTATTTACCGAGCTTGTGGTGAGTGGTGCGGCGAACCTACTAGCGGTGCAACCGGCCAGCAAGGCCGCACAGGACAATGCACCGATGATTGCAACTGAGGACTTTAACACCCCTATCCGTACGCGAAAACTCATGCGATTTACTCTTACTCAATACACTACAACGGATTTGAGTATAGGTGCGTTAAGGTAAAGGGGAGTTTAAAGTGTTGTATTTTTTCCCGGCACCAAAGCGGGAAGACGAATGTCTCCCAATTCGGTGAAATCAAGTTTCCCTTCAATTTTGTCGACCCGGGTGATCTTTTGAACCGCTTTTGGTTCCCCAATAGCCGCAACAAGGCAGCCCCCCTCGTCCAACTGATCTGTCAGGTCGATCGGTAATGATTTGACTGAACCAGTGAGCAAGATTCGCGGAAAAGGCGCTTGATGCGGCCATCCCAGCAATCCGTCGTCGTTGTTCTCGACGATGTTGCTCAATCGAAGTTCCTTCCAGATCGCGCTTGCCTTGCGCAATAAGTGTCGGTCCCGCTCCACTGTGAACACCCGTTTACAAAGCGTGGATAGCATTGCAGTGGCAAAACCACTGCCCGTGCCAATTTCCAAAACCTTATTCGGCACATCAGCAAGATCGAGTGCATCTAAAAGTTTGGCCAATTTGATTGGTGAAATCATAGACTGGTGGTGATCAAGCGGAATTGAAACGTCTCTATAGGCGTGTTCCATATATTCTTCTGGAACAAACCGATCGCGCGGAATGGTTTCTAACGATTTGAGGATATGCCCATGCATTATGCCGGCCTGACGCGCTTGCAGCACCAGCGAGGCGCGTGCCCAGTCAAGATTCTGCTCCGCATCACTCATATTGCCTCTAATCGGTTAGAGATAGTTTCCCTTTGAGCGCATTGATGGCTTCGAAATCGGATTGCTGCAATTTCATCGGTGTAACAGTAATAGCATTATGTTCGAGCAAACGCACACAATCAGCTTCAGCATCCAGCGGCGTTGGGGTTTTCAGGATTGTTACAAAAAAATGCCCGTCATTGTCGCTTGGATAATACTCGAATGCTGACTTTGAGAACCGTTGATGAGGTACCAATTCGATCCCGGACACATCCGCAGCCGCGCATCGAGGAAAATTGACGTTGTAATAGACGTCATGCGCGTCGTGATGTTCGAGAATTGACCTTATCGCAGCCGCGCCGTACTGCTCGGAACAGTCCCACTCAATCAAATGCTCATCGCTAAAATCCATGCTTTGGCTCAACGCGATACCAATCGCACCTTGTAAAACACCTTCGCGCGCGCCCGCTGCTGTGCCTGAACAATGAACGATGTCTGCGATATTTTGACCGCGATTGATGCCAGAAAGAACGACATCTGCCGGCTTGTCTTTCAGCACGTGGGTCATGCCAATGGCAACGCAGTCAGCGGGCGTGCCTTCGATGGCGAACACCCGCTTGTCGCGCTGATCAAGTGACAGCTCTGTGCCTAAAGTGAATTTGTGCCCGACGCCACTTTGATTGCCCGCAGGCGCGACGACCCAAACATCGTTGGACAGCTCGCGCGCAATTCTTTCAAGGTGTTTAATACCAGGCGCATCAACGCCGTCATCATTGGTAACAAGGATGCGCAACTGGTCTGCCATCTATTTGGCCGCTGATATTTCAGTTTGGCCGCCCATATATGGCTGCAAAACTTTGGGAATGGCGATGGAACCATCTTCTTGTTGATAGTTTTCCATCACCGCGATCAATGCCCGACCTGTTGCCACACCTGATCCGTTCAGCGTGTGAACATATTGCGGCTTGCCATTTTCGTCACGATAACGTGCTTCCATGCGGCGCGCTTGATAATCACCTGCTACTGAGACAGAAGAAATCTCGCGATATGTGTTTTGACCCGGCAGCCAAGCTTCAATATCAAAGGTACGCATCATCGTTGCGCCCATGTCACCAGCACAAAGGCGCATAACACGATATGGAATATCTAATCCCTTCATCACTGCTTCTGCACAGCCAAGCATGCGCTCATGTTCTTCGAGTGATTTGTCTGGCGCTGTCACAGCAACCATCTCAACCTTGTAGAACTGGTGTTGACGCAACATGCCTCGTGTATCACGACCGGCAGAACCAGCTTCTGAGCGGAAGCAAGGCGTTAAAGATGTGAATCGCAGTGGCAGCTCCTCATGGCTCAGCATGCTTTCGCGCACAAGGTTCGTCAAAGAGACCTCAGACGTTGGGATCAACCAGCGGTCATCCGTCGTGCGGAATGCGTCTTCTGAGAACTTGGGCAGTTGGCCCGTGCCAAACAAAGCTTCCGAGCGTACTAAGAGCGGCGCGATAACTTCGGTGAATCCGTGCTCAGTTGTGTGCAAATCGAGCATATATTGCCCAAGCGCGCGCTCTAAACGTGCAATGCCATTTTTGAGCACAACAAAACGAGATCCTGCGATTTTTGAGGCAATCTCAAAGTCCATTTGGCCGAGTTGTTCACCCAGCTCATAGTGTTCTTTGGGTTCAAAATTGAACTGTCTTGGTTCAGCAAAACGGCTTTTTTCAACGTTGTCGTTTTCGTCAGCGCCAGCGGGAACATCTTCAAGCAGCAAGTTTGGTAGTCCTGCTAACAGGTCGTTCAACTCCGCGGTTTGAAGGCGCTCCGTTTCTTCACCTTGCTGCACTTTTGACTTCAAGTCCGCAACCTGTGCCAACAACGCTTGCGCTTTTTCTTCGTCGCCTTGCGCCTTTGCTTGACCAATTTGTTTGGATGAAGCGTTGCGTGTTTCTTGCCACTCATTCAGCTGCTGAACTGTCGCTTTGCGCGCATCATCGAGGGTGATAATCTTTTGTGACTGGCCCTCTGCTCCACGCCGTTCAAGACCCGCATCAAATGCTTCGGGGTTGGCTCTAATCCATTTAACGTCAAACATGTTGTGCTCCGGCTTTTGCCGATCAGTTTCGTGATCTTTTTATGTGTTTATGCTGGTGAAAGGTCTTGCTTATGCAGCGTCATTCTCTGACTCTGCCTCGCGTTTCGCCCGCGATCGCTCGACAAATTGAACAGCGAAGATGGATAACTCATAGAGTAGAAAAACCGGAACAGCGAGGCCGATCTGCGTCATAGGATCTGGTGGCGTGAGAAAAGCCGCAACGGCAAGAATCGCAACAATTGCGTATTTCCGCCAAGATTTCAGGTTTTCAGCAGTGATCAATTCGGCACGGGCCAAGAGTGTCAAAATGACAGGCAGCTGGAAACACAAACCGAACGCCAACAACAGCGTCATAGTCAAAGACAAATATTCGCTCACGCGGGTAAGCATTTGAATTGAAGCTTGCCCGGGTGCATTTTGTTCAAACGATAAGAAGAAGCGCATCGCCAAGGGCATAACCCCAAAATACACCAGCGAAGCGCCCAAAAGAAATAGAATCGGTGTTGCAATCAGATAGGGAACAAAGGCCGCTCGTTCGCGCTTGTATAAGCCTGGTGCTACAAACATGTAAACTTGGCTGGCAATCACAGGGAAAGCCAGAAAAATGGCGCCAAACAGTGCAACTTTCAGCTCAGTAAAAAACGCTTCCTGTGGAGCTGTGTAAATCAAGCTTACATCTTCCACTGAGCCACCAACGGCTTGCACGAAGGGGCCCAATAAAACGGTATAGATTTGACCCGCAAAGAAAAAGCAAAAGACAAACAGCAACGCAATCGCAGCAAACGAATAGATTAGACGCGTACGAAGCTCAACGAGATGCTCCATGAGTGGCGCTTCGCTTTGTGTCACTTCATCGTTGGGGTTTTCGAGCATTTTGTTCATCATGCGTCCCCTTTAGGGGTTGCCGCAGCTTTAGCTGGTGCGGCACGTTGCAATTTCGCTGCAGTTTTGGCAGGAATGCCGCCTTTGTTTGCGACAGCGGTAATTGGCTTCACTTCTTTTGCGGCGGCGGCTTTCTTAGGCGCTGCTTTGCGCGCTGTCGCAGATTTCGCCGCCGTCGTTTTGGCAGTGGTCGTTTTACGCACGGCAGGTTTTTTCGGCGCAGCCTTTTTTGCGGGTGCCTTTTTGGCAGCTACTGTTTTTGTAGACGTACTTGTTTTCTTGGCTGCGCGTTTTCGTGGTGCTGCTTTCTTGGCGGGCGTCTTTGGCGCTGCTTCACTCTCAACGTCGCCATCAACTTTTGCGGCGGCGTCGGTTTGTGCGCGGGCAATCGCTGCTTTCATGCTTGACGCAGCAGCTGCTGGGTCGGGAGAAGGCGTTGTTGGCAAGCCAGCAGACTCGCGAATTTCGTTCGCAACGCTTTCCTGCCCCTCCACTGCGGGTTTGATCGCGCCGCTTGGCTCCACGCCGTCTTTGCCGACGGTGTTGAACTGGTTCGTCAGCTCTTCGTGCGTGTCTTGCAGCGGCTTGGTAATTGAGCTCTTGATGTCTTTAATCTCATCCAAGGCGGCAACCTTGCTGATTTCTGACTTGAACTCATTGCCCATACGGCGAACGGAGCCAAAAACTTTGCCCATCTGACGTAGCATTGCTGGCAGGTCCTTTGGACCAACCACAATAAGCGCGATCGCCGCAATGATCAGCATTTCGCTCAAGCCGATATTCAGCATCAAGACATCCTCAGCATTAAAAAAGAACTATTGTTGAGTTAGGGGGACAAAGGTCCCTCAGAACTAGCTCTTGTCTTTTTCAGCTTCTTCTTTTTTGACGTCGATTTCGGCAACTTGCTTCTCATCATCAGACATACCTTTGCGGAATGCTTTAATGCCAGAAGCGACTTCGCCCATCATGCCGGCAATTTTGCCGCGACCAAATAGCAGCAATGCAGCGACTGCGATGATCAAAATTCCCCAAGGACCTGGATTCATGGTTTTTACTCCTCTTGATCGCGCATTAAGCGCGCGAAAAAACTTGTCGTTATTCAAATATGGTCAAATCGCATCAAACACAAGGACACGATTAGGGTTTATCGCGATATTTACGTCTTGTCCCGGATACACATCGTCGCTGGCGGGCCTGCGAACGCGCACGGGTTGATCAATTCCCGAAACAGCGACTTCAATCGTATCAATACCAATTGCTGTATGCTTATTGACGACGCGACCCATTGCGCCTTCGCCTTTTTCTACCAAATTCGCCGATGCGACTGGCCGCATGGCCACTATGATTTTTGCGCCGTCACTTCGCCCTGCTACACTTAGCTTTCCAAGTGGTGTTTCTGCAAATCCATTCACAACGGTCGCGTGCATCTCGGAAATTGGCGAAAAGAAACGGGCGACGCTCAAATCTAGTGGCGAATTGTAAATCTCATCCGAGGACCCAATTTGCGCTATTTGCCCATCGCGCAGCAGCGCAATCTTATCGCCAAACAGCATAGCTTCCTCGGGATCGTGCGTCACGATAACGCATGTTGCCCTGGTTTCGCGCAAAACCGCCAAGGTTTCGGCACGTACGCTCTCGCGCAAGCGTGCATCAAGCGAAGAAAATGGTTCATCCAGGAGCAACAGCCCAGGTTTAGGCGCGATCGAGCGCGCCAGAGCCAAACGCTGTTGTTGCCCACCAGAGAGCTGAGATGGGTATCCATCTGCTCGGTCCGCAAGTCCAACCCTTTTTAGAGCATGTAGAGCTTGATTTCGCGCTTCTTCTCGCCCCAAAGATTTCAATCCATACTCAACGTTTTGCAGAACAGACATATGGGGAAAGAGCGCGAAGTCTTGAAACATCAGTCCGATGCCGCGTTTTTCGGGGCGTATGGAAATGGTGGAGGAAGACACCACTCGTTTGTTGATGGAAATTGTTCCCGCCGAAATGTCTTGTAATCCGGCCGTCGCCCGAAGAATGGTTGATTTGCCAGAGCCAGAGGCCCCAAGCAAACACAATATCTCACCGGGTGCAGTTGAAAAATCTGTGCCCTTTAGAACTTCTCGACCACCCATTTCACAATGGACTTGATTGAACTCCAATGCAGCAGCAAAGCTGATGCCAGCTGTTCCTCGGGGGCCCCATTCTTGGTCAAAACCGGCTTGTTTGGCTTCAGTATTGTTCGTCAAGGTCATCATGGCTCAGTTCGGTCAGCAGGTCATCTCCGTCGTCATCTGCATCAAGCGGGTCTTCATTGTCAAACAAATCCCCATCATTTGGCGCAGGAACAGTAAAATCTGGCGGCAAATTGGCAGATAATAACCCAGTGCCCTTCAATTCGTTCAACCCAGGTAAGTCAGTTATTGCCTCCAAGCCAAATTGATCCAGGAACTCAGGAGTTGTTCCATAAGTTACGGGCCTGCCCGGCGAACGGCGACGACCACGCATGCGAACCCATCCCGCCTCCATCAAAACATCGAGTGTGCCTTTTGAGGTTGCTACACCCCGAACGTCTTCAATTTCGGACCGCGTGACGGGCTGGTGGTATGCAATAATTGCCATAATCTCTAAAGCTGCGCGCGAGAGCGGTTTTCGCTCTGTTTCCTCGCGCCGAAGCAGAAAGCCCAAATCTTGTGCGGTTCTAAACGCGTAAGCATCGCCCCGTTTCACCAAATTGACGCCAGCGTGTTTGTATTTTTCAGTGAGTCGCTCTGCTAGATGTTCCAAATCCGCACCATCTGACAAAAAGGGAATTGCCTCCTTTAAATGCAATGGTTCTTTGGCGGCGAACAACAATGCTTCGAGCACGCGCAAATTGCGGCGAACAATCTCGCTATTTTCAGGTTCATTGTTTTCAGCCAGGTTGTTTTCTTGATCCAAAGCGTGTTCCCTAAAGGCCTCTCTTGCGTCTTAATAGAAGTGGCCCAAATGCTTGGGTTTGACGTAGTTCTAATGTGCCCTGACGAACCATTTCCAAAGAAGCGGTAAAGCTTGATGCAAGCGCTGTGGTTCGCTCTTCAGGTAAATCTATATATTTTGACAGGCATGCGTGCAAAGGTATCCAGTCAGCCCCCTCACCGATCAATCTTCGCAAAATGTCTTCTGCATCTTGCAGTGACCAAACTGTCCTTTGTGTCGGTGCATATTCAGCAGGTATCTGGCGCTCGCGTTGCGTGGCATAAGCACGCAGCAAATCAAAGTAAGTAGCCTCCCAAACATTCTTTCTATCTGTCACAACAGCTTCAGGGTCGCCTCGGCTAAAAATCTCCCGGCCAAGTTGGGGTCTTCCCATGAGTTTGGCGGCACAATCGCGCATCGCCTCTAGCCGTTTCAACCTAAACTGCAACAATGCAGCCATTTCTTCGCCGGTAGGTTCGTCGGTGTCATCTTCATGCGGCACCATCAATCGGCTTTTGAGATAGGTGAGCCAAGCCGCCATCACCAAATAATCGGCGGCAACTTCAATCCGACGCTCCCGAATCGTGTCGATAAAGCTCAAGTATTGCTCGGCAAGCGCCAACACGGATATATTCGCAAGATCGACTTTTTGTTTGCGCGCAAGGTCGAGCAGAAGGTCCAACGGGCCCTCATACCCTTTCACATCCACATACATGATGCCCTCGCCTCTCATCTTTGGGAGAACATCTTGCATGAAGTCTGCTTGATCTGCGTTTTGGACCATGTGACCTGCCTACACCATCAATTGGTTATAAGTGTGACGTGGTCTATGTGACTTGGTCAAGCAGGATTGGCAGCAAATGCCGCCAATTCACTGGAAATGAAGGTGTTTAGTTGTTTCTGACGAAACAATCGCCGCCACTGGACTTCAGGCTGGAACAAAGTGCGTTCGCGTCAGCCAAACTATTGGACGGTACACGGACCCGGAAATAAATTCCTTTTTCGCCCAAATCCACCTGGTTGATGTCAATTGTCTGGCTTCCCAAAATTGACGGGAATTTACGCTGCAGCGACGAGGCTGTGCTTTGCGCCGTTTCGACACTACGCTGCGAGGCTAGCTGCACATAGAATGGTGCGGAAACCCCGGCGCTTGTTGCATTACTAGTCGCCGGTGCTGGCGCGCTGACATTTGCAGTTGGCAGCAACGAAATTGGTTGTGCGGAAGTGTCAGCCTGAACGGGGGTCGTGTTGATCGCAACGGTTGGTGCAACACCGAACCCAAGGCCAGAAGGTCGAGCTGGCGGTTGCGGCGCAGTTGGATCGTCTGGCAATGCATCAATTGGAGCGGTTGCTGTTTCCACTGCCACAGGTTCTGCAGTAGGCGCCACCTCAGTCTGACTAGCCACTTCGGTGCCTTCTTTGATAGCATTTAGAACGTTTGCAATTTCATCCGTCGCAGCAGTTGTTGTTTCAACAGCCACTGTTGGCGCATTTGGCCGAACGTCTTGCGGTAATTGCTCGGCGCCTGCTGAAGATTCGGTACCGCTTACAATCGTTCCATCAGCCAAAACGGTTACTGTTTTGACCTTGCGATTTGTCAATCCGCCGCTGGAGCTATTTGGTGTCACAACACGCGCAACGTCAGCTCCTGATGCGCCTGCGGTTTCATCACGCGAAACAATTTGTTCCTGCGCCGTTGGTTCAGCGTTCCCATCTAATGCTGTGAATACACTGGATCCACCAGTTTCGCTCGGCGTTACAGCTGGTGTTTCTTTCACTTGTGTGTTTTGAGCGGAAACAACTGGAATGTCCTGTCCTGCAGGGTTTTGGCCAACAAAAAACCAATAGGCAACCCCACCGACAACCGCCAGCAGTACAATCGCTGCGACTGAGGCAACAATTGGCAATATGCTGCCACCACGCCTTGGTTCGTCGTCGTAGGTCGCTTTGCGTTCTGGCTGAACGGATTGGTGCGCCACAGGATCGACAAAGTCGCGTGCTGTTGGAGCTTCAGGCTCTAGCCTTGGTTCTCTTAGCTGCGCCGTCGAAGCACGTGCTGCCGCCACGGGTGACTTTTCAACACTTGGTCGTGTGCCGGCAGCTGATGCCAAAGCCGCCAAAATTGCGGCCTCTGCCGCATCTGCTGGTTGAGGATTTGTCGTAGGAGGGCTGTTTGTATCAGCGATTAAGTTTTCAATTTCAGTGAGCGGATCTTCAACTTCTTCTGAAAGGTCAGCACCGTCGCTGGTTTGAGATGGTGGCACAGCAAATTCGTCTTCCCCAACCGGCACTTGCAAGTTCTGCTGAGGGATATACTCAAAATCACCACCAGAAGCAGCGGAACGCCGTTCAAGGTTATCGGAGAGCTCTGATTCAATCCCCTTTTCAGGCTGATCATCATTTGGCTGAGACGTTGGTCCGCTCGGCACAGGAATTGGATCAAACTGTGGAGCAACAGGCTCAGCGGACTGGTGTTCAACATCTTCAATGATGGCTGCAATGCCGTCTAAAACGTCCGGAGTAGGAATGGTTTCATCGACGTCAAAACTTGCGGCTTCAGCCATTTCATCCATTTGAGATGGGGCAAAATCCAAATCTTCTGTTTCCGACCGTGAATCTGCTGCATTGTCCACACCCATTTTGATGTTGTGGGAAAAATCGAACTCGAACGCGGAGCCCGTTGTGTTTGCAGGCTCTTGCATCTCGTCAGATGGCTCCGTCGGCGACGGGGTCCGAATTGCGGTCACGCCTTCGCCGATCTGCGAAAACGGGGCTGTATCACCGCTTTTCGAAAACGGCAGAATTTCGCCAGCACCCTGCTCAGTTTGTGGTTGGGCAATATCCTGTGACGACTGGTCCGCTTCAATTTGTTGTTCAAACGATCTTTGTGCGTCCTTCTTTTCGCGGGCATCTGCAGCGAGCTGAGCACGTTCATCAACCGATTTGGAAACGGAGGCCTGCTTTGCATCGTCTGCAACAATGCGCGCAAGTTCTGCAATCAAATCATCTGTTTGATCCGTTGCCAGGTTGTTGCGATCGTTCGAATTTGTCATTTTGTTCGGCCAATAACGTTAGTTATGACCCTCACCTCTACATTCACGACACTGTATTTTATAGCTGGTAACCCAGCAATGTGCCTGAATTATGATAGTTCATCTGGCGCGGATACTCCAAGAATGCCCAATCCATTACGCAAAATCTGTCGGACAGCATTCACCATTGCGAGTCGCGCCAATGTTATTGTCCTATCTTCATGATTAACAAATCGTAACTGCGGCTCTTCTTTGCCTTTAGTCCAGAATGCATTAAACGCGCCGGCTAACTCATGCACATAGAAAGCAACCCGGTGCGGCTCATGCGCAACTGCAGCAGCCTCAATGGCCCGCGGAAACTGCCCCATTACTTTTAAAAGCGTCAACTCTGCCGGATGAGAGAGCAAACTAAGGTCTGCAGACTTCAAGGAATCCGGAGAAACATCAAGTTCTGGTACGTCCCGCGCTGCGTTTCTAAAAGCGGAACATGCCCGCGCATGTGCATATTGGACATAAAACACAGGATTATCACGGGTTTGCTGCGTCACAAGGTCAAAATCGAAGTCCAACGGTGCTTCATTCCGGCGGAACAACATAATAAAGCGTACCACGTCTTGTCCCACTTCTTCCACCAAATTGGCCATGGTGACAAAGTTGCCGCTCCGTTTTGACATTTTGGCGGGTTGGCCGTTGCGCAACAAGTTCACCAACTGACAAATCTTGACGTCCACTTCAGCTTCACCACCTGAAACAGCTTTTCCTGCAGCTCCCAACCGTTTGATGTAACCCGCGTGGTCGGCGCCAAGTACCACAATCTGAGAGTTATAACCCCGAAGATATTTGTTCCGGTGATAGGCGATGTCAGCCGCAAAGTAGGTGTATGATCCGTCAGACTTAACAAGAGCTCTGTCAGTGTCATCGCCGAATTGGGTGGCTTTGAACAGTGTTTGCTCGCGATCTTCCCATTCTTCAGGTGTTTTGCCTTTCGGCGCTTCAAGTGTGCCTTGATAAACAAGACCCTGCTCACGAAGCCAATCAAGCGTTTCCTTGATGTCGCCGCCGTTGCCGCCACCATGTAGTGTTGATTCAGAAAAGAATTTATCGTGCTTGATGCCAAGTTTTTCGAGGTCGGCGCGCACCATATCCATCATTTTTTCCAGCACTACGGGCCGAATGGTAGCTTCACGTTCGGCGTCATCCATGGATTTTAACTTGTCGCCAAACTGCTCAGCAAGGGCTTTGCCCACTGGAATGAGGTATTTGCCCGGGTACAAACCTGCAGGAATTTCGCCAATATCATCGCCTAGAGCTTGGCAATACCGCAAATAAGCTGAGTTGGCCAAGACGGTGATCTGCCCACCCGCGTCGTTGATGTAGTACTCGCGCGTGATTTCGTAGCGACAAAACGCCATAAGACTGGCAAGAGCATCGCCAAATACCGCGCCGCGCGTATGCCCCACGTGCAGCGGACCAGTCGGGTTTGCGGATACATATTCAACGTTTACTTTGCCAACAGGTGCAACAGCGGGGCGACCGTAGTCAGCGCCCTGCTCGTTTGCATCAGCAATCACTGACTGCCAAACGTCTGGGGTCAAAGTGAAATTGATAAACCCTGGGCCAGCGATTTCGATGTTCGCAACTTGGGGATCGCCCTCAAACGCTGCAACAATGCTATCGGCAATTGCGCGCGGATTTGATTTCAGCGTCTTTGAGAGCACCATTGCCGCATTGCAGGACAAATCGCCATGGCTCGCATCGCGCGGCGGTTCAACCACAAATCGGCTAAGCGCAGCTTTGTTGTCGCTCAGTTCAGGATAAAGGTTGATCAGTTTCTCTTCCACACGGTTGCGAAAGACTGCAAATGCGTCCATTTTGATGTGTCCATCTCATAAAGAATTGATTGTGCAAGCGGTTACCGGAAATCCACGTCCGCGTCAAACAATCGGTTAAATGTAGCGGTGGCGTATGGGTCTGTCATGCCCGAAACAAAGTCGCAAACAACTCGTTCGCGGCCCCCTATCGGGTTAGAGTTAGCCAAAACTTCCCATTCTGGCGGCATGGGTTCACCTTCTTTGAACGCATCAAACAATCTCCCAACGATTTCTTCGCCTTGGCGAACAGATGCCATCACCTGATCTGAGCGATAAACATTGGCGAACAGAAAGGATTTAAGCTCCTTTTCTTTGCTCTCCATGGGTTTTGAAAAACAAATCATCGCGCGACCTGCGGTCCTAATGTCTTCTGCGGTGCGCGGTGCTTGGCCTGAAATATTGTTTTGAGCGGTGTGAATGACATCCTCAATTGTTCTTGTGATTAATCGCCGAATTGTTTCGTGGGATTGTCGGTCTGCGCTAACATCCGGATATCTATCTTGAACCTCACATACGATTTCGCCAACAAGGGCCACATCCCGCAGTTGATTAAGCGACAGCAATCCGGCCCTTAGGGCATCATCAATGTCATGGGCGTTGTAGGCTACATCATCTGCAATTGCAGCGGCTTGCGCCTCAAGGCTCGCAAAACTGTCATATCGCAAATCAGCAACTGCTGGAATATGATCTAGTCCAAACGGCAGCCCCTCAGATTTATATCGACCAATGGGAGCCCCATTGTTGTCCGTTAGCGGTCCATTATGCTTGATGATGCCTTCAAGAGTTTCCCAAGTTAGGTTCAGTCCATCATGTTCTGCGTATCGATTTTCAAGCAAAGTAACCACACGCATTGCTTGCACATTGTGATCAAACCCTTGGTGGTCCTTCATCCTTCCGTTCAGCACGCGCTCACCCGCGTGACCAAATGGGGTGTGCCCCAGATCATGGGCAAGGGCCAAACATTCCGCCAAATCTTCATTCAGGTTTAGCGCACGCGCAATTGAACGCGCGATTTGTGAAACTTCTAGAGTGTGCGTTAGCCGTGTGCGAAAGTGATTGCCTTCATGATGGAGAAAAACCTGCGTTTTGTGCTTTAAACGCCGAAAGGCATTTGAGTGTATAATACGATCACGGTCGCGTTGAAACTCAGAGCGAGTTGGGCTGCTGCTCGTTGGGTATTGTCGCCCCAAGGATTGGTGTGAATGTGATGCGTAAGACGCGAGTGCGCGGTTTAATTGCATTTCAACTTTCCTTGTACCCTCTTTTCAAAGCGCTTTATGAAGCTTATCTATTAAACAAGACTTGTAAAATCGCCTTTTGGCGTACGTGATAGGGATTAAATATGTCAGATGTTGCAACAGCAGCGGCAAAAGTCGTCGTCACCGACAGCGCATTAGCACGGATTGAGGCGATATTGGCCAAGCAAGCGCCGGGCACGGTTCTGCGTGTGGCCGTATCTGGTGGCGGTTGTTCGGGCTTTCAGTATGAATATAATTTGGTTCAAGAGAAGCCCACCGACGATGATTTGGTACTAGGAACCGATAATGCCCGCGTTTTAATCGATTCAATGAGCCTTGAGTTTATGCAAGGGGCCGAAATTGACTTTGTGAATGACCTTATTGGCCAAAGTTTTCAAATCAACAACCCAAACGCCGTCGCTTCGTGCGGATGTGGCACCAGTTTCTCGGTTTAGATTATTGCGGCGAGGATAGCTTCACTCTAGTTTAGAGCACTGATTCAAATGGAAGCGATCCAAAGAAAATGCAAATAGCAACTTGGAATATAAACGGAATTAAAGCGCGCCTGCCGGAGGTCGAGTACTGGTTGAAAGCGCATAAACCTGACCTTGTTTGCTTGCAGGAAATCAAGAGCATCGACGAGAACTTCCCACGTCAGGTGTTTGAAGACCTCGGCTATAACGTTGAGACGCACGGACAAAAAAGCTTTAATGGCGTCGCTTTGCTTTCGCTTCACCCGTTCGAGGAAGTCAATCGCGGCTTGCCGGGTGATGAAACAGACGAACAAGCACGGTTTATAGAAGGTGTAATCGCACGCCCTGCAGGCCCGGTGCGCATTGCGGGCATTTATTTGCCAAATGGTAATCCCGTTGATACCGAGAAATTTCCATATAAACTATCGTGGATGGACCGATTAAACGCTTGGACAAAAGCTCGTTTATTGCTTGAAGAACCTCTAATAGTCACCGGAGATTACAACATTATCCCGGATCGGCTGGATACGCACGATCATGATGCTTGGTGGGGCGATGCGCTTTATCGTCCAGAAAGCCTTGAGCGGTTTAGAACGCTCCAAGCTATGGGCATG
The DNA here is from genome assembly GCF_027213965.1 of Maritalea porphyrae. Taxonomy (GTDB): domain Bacteria; phylum Pseudomonadota; class Alphaproteobacteria; order Rhizobiales; family Devosiaceae; genus Maritalea; species Maritalea porphyrae_A. The sequence continues at coordinate 737,554 of NZ_JAPWGX010000003.1, forward strand.
ACGGACGCATTGCGTGCTGTAAACAACGAGCAAGCCTTTACGTTTTGGGATTTTCAAGCAGGCGCTTGGCGCCGAAACAATGGAATTCGCATTGATCACTTGATGTGCTCGCCACAAGCCGCAGACAAACTTGAGAGCGTAGAAATTCATAAAGATATGCGAGGGCGAGAAAAGCCTTCAGATCACGTGCCAGTTGTTGGCAAGTTCGATTTCTAGTCGAAACAACTAACCACCAAACCGGCCGCCAAGCGAATCTGCGGCCTTTATGGCTTGTTGACGCTGATCTGGCGATGCAACAGAAAGCGCGCGTTCGTGCAGTTCAGCTATCCAATGCTCATCATCCGTGCCGCCAGCATGACGTTCGGCCAAGGTAAGCCACATCAGGCCTTCCACGGGGTCTGCATCAATGCCTTCGCCATTAAACATTAGGTCGCCCAGAGTTGCCTGGGCGGCTGCATGGCCTTTTCGCGAAGCAAGCGACAACCAGCGTGCACTTTGCAGCGGTGAATAGCCAAACTCATTCTCGTCTAGATAAAGCTGTCCCACTTTAAACTGTGCATCTGGATCGCCAAAATAGGAAGCCGCATGTAGCAAAAGCTTGCGGGACAAAGAATTGTCTGCCTGCACACCTGCATCTGGCACGCCTTCGCGATAATACTCGCCAATTTTCAAGAAACTCTGCGCAACAATGTCTGCGCCAACCGATTTTGGTGGTGTGTCCGCGTTTTCATTTGCAAGTTCACGGAAGTAGAGGAAGGCTTTCGTGCGATCTTTCTGCACCCCTTCGCCTTTTTCGTACATCACACCCAATCGCCACAAAGCGATGGGTTGCCCGGCATCGGCGGCTTCTTCCAAAGCCGCCAGCAGGTCTTGGTTGGACACTTCTTCTTCGCCACTACCAAACAGAGATAGAATGTTGGTGTTGTCCTGCGCATTGGCGCTGCACACCGGTGCAAGCGCCAATGAAACCGCAGTCAAACAAGCTAAGAGTCTGATGCTAAATGTCCGCATAGCACTCCTTTTCGCCCTTTGCACCGGGGTGGGTTAACGCACCATAGCGCGCAGAGCCGACACCTTGAGCATATTTCCAAATAACACCAGAACCGAAGTTGGTTTCGCGCGGTTGCCATTTGGATTTGCGGGCTTCAAATTCTTCGTCAGAAAGATCAACATTGATCTCACCAGTATTGGCGTTGATGGTAATCATGTCGCCATTGTTGATCAGGGCAATTGGGCCGCCAACGGCAGCTTCTGGTCCAACGTGACCAATACAGAAGCCACGTGTTGCACCAGAAAAACGACCATCCGTGATCAGAGCGACTTTGTCGCCCATGCCTTGGCCGTAAAGGGCAGCAGTGGTTGCCAACATTTCACGCATGCCAGGACCACCTTTTGGCCCCTCATAACGAATAACAAGCACTTCGCCTTCTTTGTATTCACGCTTGGACACAGCTTTGAAGCACTCTTCCTCACTGTCAAAACAGCGAGCAGGACCTGTGAATTCGAGATCAGACATGCCCGCGACCTTAACGATGGCGCCTTCAGGTGCCAAGTTTCCGCGCAAGCCAACAACGCCACCAGTTTTGGTGATCGGTTTATTGGCGGGCCAAACGACGTCTTGCTTATCGTTCCATGTGATTTTTTCAAGGTTTTCAGCGATTGTGCGCCCCGTTACGGTCATGCAATCACCATGCATAAACCCATTGTCGAGCAATGTTTTCATGAGTTGGGGCACGCCACCGGCTTCAAACATGTCTTTGGCCACATATCGACCACCTGGTTTAAGATCGGCGATATATGGTGTCTTCTTAAAGATCTCGGCCACATCAAACAGATCAAAATCAATGCCTGCTTCGTTTGCAATCGCTGGCAAATGCAGCGCCGCATTTGTGGAACCACCAGAGGCTGCAACGACTGTGGCCGCATTTTCAAGGGCTTTGCGCGTCACGATATCGCGTGGACGAATGTTTTGCTTGATCAACTCCATCACTTGCTCACCTGCCGTGTAGCAGAATTGATCACGAATTTCGTAAGGTGCTGGCGCGCCAGCGGAGTAAGGCAATGCAAGCCCTATCGCTTCTGAAACAGTTGCCATCGTATTAGCTGTAAACTGTGCGCCACATGCACCAGAAGAAGGACAAGCTACGCGTTCAAGCTCTTCCAAATCAGCATCAGAGAAGTCGCCGACAGAGTGCTTACCAACAGCTTCAAACACGTCTTGAACTGTTACAGGGTTGCCTTTGAAATTGCCTGGCAAAATTGAGCCGCCATAAAGGAACACAGACGGCACGTTCAACCGCACCATCGCCATCATCATGCCCGGCAAAGACTTATCGCAACCAGCGAGACCCACAAGTGCGTCATAGCTGTGGCCACGCATGGTCAATTCCACCGAGTCGGTAATCACATCGCGTGAAACCAACGAAGACTTCATGCCTTGGTGGCCCATGGCAATCCCGTCAGTCACAGTGATTGTTGTAAACTCACGTGGTGTGCCATGTGCTGCGGCAACGCCTCTTTTAACAAATTGTGCTTGGTGCGAAAGCGCGATGTTACATGGTGCGGCTTCGTTCCAGCAGGTAGCTACGCCAACGAAAGGCTGGTGAATTTGTCCACTGGTGAGGCCCATTGCGTAATAGTACGAGCGATGCGGTGCCCGAGATGGGCCCTCTGTTACATGTCGACTAGGTAATTTGCTCTTGTCGATGTTATTGTCGTCCACTGGTTATTCCTTCCAAGCATCGTTGTTGCCGTAGCATTAAAATGTTTTTACTTCGGCCACCGTTTGATGCAAGGCACAATTGTGACAAGGCGTACGGTACGGTTCGCAATCCAGTGCGACTAAACAACGTACCATCCGCCCACGGCGTTGTTCTTGACCTGTTATGAATACCCATTGGGTTAAAAAAATGGCGACCACATCGTCAAAATGTGGCCGCCTTTCACATTCGAGTGATTTTTACCGCGGTGTTGCAAATTTATGACATATCCGCTTGGCAAAAGCCAACCATACTAGCCAAGTCGTGCAAGTGCAGCTTCAACACGCTCTTTTTTTGCTTTTGCATCATCACGTCGTTGCTTTTGATCATTCACAACGCTTTCGGGCGCTTTTGATATGAACTGCTCATTCGCCAGTTTGCGATCGACACCATCGATTTCCTTGTCCAACTTCGCAAGGTCTTTGCCCAAACGTTCTTTTTCGGCAGAGATGTCGATGACACCGGCAAGTGGTAAGCAGAATGTTGCTTCATTCAAGACCAATTGTGCCGCTTCATTTGGAACTGCATCAGCAAAGGATACATCCGCAATACGTGCCAAACGTTTGACCATTGGTTCTTGGCTTTGCAACCGCGACTGAGTAGTCGCATCCGAGCCGACCACAACAAGCGGCACTTTTGCGCTTGCAGGCACATTCATTTCTGCGCGGACTGATCGAATTCCCGATATCAAATCGATCAACCAAGTCATTTCGCCTTCAGCAGCGTCATCAACGAGCGCCGACAATTGTGGCCACTCAGATATGATGAGTTGCTTTTTGCGTGCAGGACCTTGTTGGCCGGTCTGCGCCCAAAGCTCTTCGGTGACGAACGGCATGAATGGGTGCAAAAGGGCCAAGATTTGGTCAAGTGCGTAGGCGGCTGTCGCGCGCGTTTCAGCTTTTAGCGCCTCATCTTCGCCGTTAAAGACTGGCTTGGCCAACTCAACGAACCAGTCGCAGAATGTGCCCCAAACAAAATCGTAGGCCGCATTTGCAGACTCGTTAAAACGGAAGGTTTCAATTGACTTTTCAACTTCAGCAACGGCTTTCGCTGTACGGCTCAAGATCCATTTATTAAGGGTTGAATTGACCAAATTGGGATCAAAGCCTTCAACGCGAACGCACTCGTTCATTTCAAGGAAACGGGCGGCGTTCCAGATTTTAGTGACAAAGTTGCGGTAGCCTTCAACGCGCGACAAAGACAAGCGAATGTCCCTGCCCTGTGCGGCCATCGCGGCCAAAGTGAAGCGCGTGGCGTCGGTGCCATATTCGTCAAAAAGCACCAATGGATCAATTACGTTGCCTTTGGTTTTAGACATTTTCTGACCGTTTTCGTCCCGCACAAGTGCGTGAACATAAACGTTCTCAAACGGCTCTTCGTCCATAAAATGAATACCAAACATCATCATTCTGGCCACCCAGAAGAAAATAATGTCAAAGCCGGTAACCAAAGTGTTTGTTTGATAATAGGTCGCTAATTCTTCGGTCTTTTCAGGCCAGCCAAGGGTCGAAAACGGCCAAAGTGCTGAAGAAAACCATGTATCAAGCACGTCTTCATCACGTTTGATTTCTGTCGGCGCCCCGTAGTGCGCATCAGCCGCCGCTTGCGCTTCTGCTTCTGATGAGGCCACAAACACTTCGTCGTCTGGCCCGTACCAAGCTGGAATTTGATGTCCCCACCACAATTGGCGTGAAATACACCAAGGCTGAAGATTTTCCATCCAAGCGTAATAGGTATTTTCCCAGTTTTTCGGAACGAATTTGGTGCGCCCTTCTTTAACTGCGGCAAGCGCAGGCTTTGCAAGGGTTACCGCATCCACGTACCACTGGTCCGTCAAATAGGGTTCGATCACGACCTGCTTTGACTTTTCGTCGTATGGAACGGCAATAACCTTTTCTTCAACTTCAACCAACGCGCCCAGGGCATCAAGATCAGCGACGACCTTTTTGCGCGCTTCAAAACGGTCTAGGCCGCGATAGGCCTCAGGTGCTTCGTCATTGATTTTCGCATCAACGGTGAAAAGGTTGATCTGTTCAAGATTATTGCGCTTGCCAACTTCAAAGTCATTGAAATCATGAGCAGGCGTAATCTTCACGGCACCAGACCCCTGTTCAGGATCAGCGTGCTCATCTGCAACGATCGGAATTTTGCGTCCAGTTAGCGGTAACACTACCATCTTGCCAACAAGGTGCTTGTATCGCTCATCGTCTGGGTGCACGGCAACGCCGGTATCACCCAGCATTGTTTCGGGGCGCGTTGTGGCAACAACAATGGTTTCGTCTGTGCCCTCAATTGGATACCGCAAATGCCACATGTGGCCGTTGGTTTCGATGTTCTCTACTTCAAGATCAGAAATGGCTGTTTGCAAAACCGGATGCCAGTTGACCAATCGCTTATCTTTGTAGATCAGGCCTTCTTTGTGCAGCTGAACAAATACCTTCAGCACCGCTTCGGACATGCCCTCGTCCATTGTGAAGCGTTGGCGCGACCAATCAGCGGATGCGCCAAGGCGCTTTTGTTGCGACACAATTGTGTTGCCGCTTTTTTCTTTCCATTCCCAGACTTTTTCCAAGAACTTCTCACGACCAAGTTCGCGACGTGATGGCAATTGATTTTCCATCAATTGGCGCTCAACAATCATTTGCGTAGCGATGCCTGCATGGTCAGTGCCCGGTTGCCATAGAACATTTTTGCCACGCATCCGCTCAAAGCGGGCCAGCAAGTCTTGAATGGTGAAGGTAAGCGCGTGCCCGACGTGAAGGTCACCGGTGACGTTTGGGGGTGGCATGGCTATTGTATAGCTCTCTGCCCCCTTTTTAGCGCCAGCCCCTGCCGCAAACAGGTTTTCGCTGGTCCAGCCGTCATAAATCCGGTTTTCAACCTCTTGTGGGTTGTAGCTCTTATCAATCATGTCGCACAGCCTTTGTCTGCCATGGGCAAGGACTGCCCACAGCTGAAATACTTTGATTTAGGTGTAAAGCCAAGGCGAGCCGCCCTGTCAACAGGTCAGCCGCTAAAAAGCCAATTTGGATTAGCGATTACCGCGAGAAACACGTTCAATTTCGCGTTGAACCAGTTTTTCAACCACGCCCGGCAAGTTTTCGTCTAGCCAGCCTTTAAGCATTGGACGCAACATTTCTCGGATCAAGTCTTCGACCGTTTGGCCGTTACCGCCAGAAAGGGTTAGTGCATCCAACTGACTGAAGGCGCTAGAAGCGGCGGCTTGGGTCGCGGGCTCTAACAACTCTTCAGAGATTTGCGTTGTTAAAGTGGGATCAGGTAAAGGGCTGGCCGGAATCTCTTCTTCAGGTTCTGGTTCTTGCGCCGGAACTGCATCATCAAGCGAAGCCAAGTCCACATCGGTTGTCAGATCATCTAAATCCATAGCAACCGACTCTTCTTCTGAATCGTCGTCATTGATAAAGGCAATATCGTCTGGAACCACCATTGCCACATCTTCGGAGACATCATCACCAAACTCGGCGACAAATTCTTCCGGCGACGGTGCGGCGCGCACAAGATCATCAGCGGGAGCACTTTTTGGTTCCGCCTTAGGTGGATTTAGCATTTGATCAGCACTCAGCGCCAAGGGAGCCTCGTCGCCATCATCGTCAGGCAAGTCAGGCATACCGGCCTTGGTGTTTGGTGGGTTAAGCATTTGCTCGGCACCAAGGGCAAGAGGCACTTCTTCATCCTCTTCGGGAGGCGAAACGCTTTTTGCTGGCGCTGGCGGAGCGGCTTTAGCTGCTTGTTTCGGCTCCTCCACCATTGCAGTCAGGCTCTCGGGCTCGTCGTCGGCCGTGATTTCGGTTGCCAACATTTCTGGTGCCGCCGCCGGCTCATCGGCGGGCGGTTCATCATCTGCAATGATCTGCCTAATAGAAGACAGTATTTCGTCCATCGATGGGTCTTTAGACGCAGGTTGATTCATCTTGGCCTCACAATCGTGCGAAGCAACAAGCACATCAAATACACGACGCGATTCGCACTATTAAAGCTTATTGTGCGAGATATTAACTTGTTAGTCTAGTCGACGTGCAAAAACAGCGTTTTCCACCAATTAGTTGAGTTATTCGCGCAATTCGCCCCAGATGTCTTCTACACGCGCCCGGTAGCCATCAGCTGACTGAATTGTTACGGGCAAGTGCAATGAAGCTGCGTCTAGTTTGCCAGCAGCAGAGACGAGTGAAAATGCAGCAACCACTTTGTTTCGTTGAGCAGTGTACAAAGATTCATTGGCACTGGTGAGTTCAGCTCTGGCGTTTAGAACATCAAGAGTTGTGCGCTGACCAACGTTGCGCTCTTCAATCACACCATCAAGTGCGATTTGACTTGAACGAACTGCAGCATTTGCAGATTCAATCAATGCAATCGACGACTGCAATCCCGACCAAGCAGAAATAACGGCCTCTTCGACCTGATTAACTGTTGCTCTTGCGTCTACCTCAGCATTGATATGCGATAGATTTGCTTTTCGTGCTGATGCGCCCAATGCACCGCCTTGATAGATGGGAATCGCCAAGGTCAAACGAATGGACCCAGAAGTGCCCTGTGAAGAACCGCCGCCGCAGTCGATCGCGCAGATTGAGCCAATAAGATCAAGAGTAGGACCGAAAGCCCGCATAGCAGCATCTGTACCAAATTTTGCGGCTTCTACCTGCGCCATCGCCGTTTGAATCGCCGGGTGGTTGGCTTTTGCAGAACGCAAAGCTTCATCAAGAGAGCGTGGCAAAACATTGCCAAATTTGAAGTTTGAGTTCAAACCAGATGGCTTAGAGCCCATCCAACGCACATAACTCGCTTGCGACGTGCGCAAGGAATTAACTGCTGACTTGTAGGCGGCAACAGATTGGGCAAGACGTGCCTCAGCTTGAGCGACGTCAATTTTTGTGCCCTCACCAATATTCAATCGGTTGCGCGCAGAAGAGACTTGGGCACGCAAGAATTTTACGTTGTCAGCTCGCAAGCTAGCAAGATTTGTGTCTCGTACCACGTCCATATAGGCCGTTGCGGCAGACAAAAGAACGTTTTGTTCGGTATTGCGCAAGCTGTGTGTCGTCGCGTTCGCATAGGCACGCGCCTGATCAATCTGAGCTGCGGTTTTAAAACCATCGAACAAGCGCTGGTTGTACTGCAAATTCAATGTTGTGTTGGTATTGGCTGTGGTACTGCCACCAACGCTTGCCCAACTGTATTGAGTTGTGCCCGAAAGGTTTACTTGAGGCCGTTGCCCCGCTTTGCGCAACACGATGTCCTCAGAAGCTAGCTTGACGCTAATAAGTGCTGCGGCCATTGCCGGATTGTTTGTGTAAGCTTTTGCCAGCGCGTTGGTTAGGCTTTCAGCACGCGCAAAACCGGAAAAGGTGACCGACACTAGTGCCGCCGCTAAAATAGACTGCTTCAATAACACAACAAATACCCCGAACTGTTCCAAGCGCCCATAATATGCACCGAATTACACAAGAATGAAAATTAACTTTTCATTAATAATTTTATTTACTCTGCCATGTAGCTTCGACGCAACACCACCTACCCCAAGTTGGGCGGGTTATGGACATAATCAAGTCCCTACAGTAAATTTTCTATAAACTGAACTCAGCGACGCTTGAAAACGCGGCCAATTGAGGCACCGTTGCATTAAATGCTTCGCGTCGCGCGATATCGGAGCCGCTCTTGGTGTAGACCACGGCGCTAAGCACTCCGTTTGCAGGCTCCACGCAGACGATACGGCCTCCATCAGCCAATTGTTCTTTGAGTTCGAGAGTTGGGCTCTCTATCGCACCTTCAATGAAAATCACATCAAATGGCGCTTCTTTGCTGCAACCAGTTCGCAAATCAGCGTTTAGTACCGCGACATTTCCGATTTCAAGATCAGCCAAGATTTCGGTTGCCTCATCGACCAAACCAGCCTGATCATCTATTGCCACAACAGATCCGGCTAGTCCTGCAATGATGGCAGCGGCGTAGCCAGTGCCACATGCCACATCCAATACGATGTCCGTCTTTTTGAAATCTGCCAATTGGATCAATTGTGCAAGTCGCATGGGCGATATCATCTTACGTTGGTCAGACAGTGTGAGGTGCTGATCCAAATATGCAAGTTGTCGTTGCCCTGCAGGAACAAAATTTTCTCTTGGTACGTCGCTCATGATTCTAATGATGTCAAAATCCGTAACCGCATTCGGACGAATTTGACTATCAACCATTGCCGTGCGTGCGCGTTCAAAGTCCATTTTAGATTCCTTTTGGCATTGCGTCTTGATGAACTCAATATCGCCGTATCTACTGATATGCAAGCGATGGGAAATCAATTTATTGGGGATTTGTGCCAAAGCCGCGCAACTTTAAAAGCGAAGTGCTCAACAATCTCTTGAAACCAGTTTGCGTTTGGTATAGCAACGCTGTCGTTATGAGGCCACGTGGCGGAGTGGTGACGCAGCGGATTGCAAATCCGTGTACCCCGGTTCGATTCCGGGCGTGGCCTCCAACAATTCCCACTTTTTTGCATCAATTGTGACGGCGCAATTCTCCTGTGCTTTACAACGATCTATCGACCAATTGCTGTTGGTTTGATGCGCTTTTCCGTGCCCAATACTTTACATTTATCAAGTTTTTGACTTAAGGTCCTGAGACGCGGCAATTATTGTGCCGCGGCGCATTTAAGTACTTTTTTGGTTTTTTTTGGGGGGGGCGGCAAGTGAAACAGCACTTCGTATTTTTGCCTGGGACACTTTTGGATGCAGACCAGTTTGCGCCACAGTTTAGAAAGCTATCGCCAGAACACGCCGTGAGTGTGTTCGAATATGGAACAACGACGCGCAAAATTGCGCGCGACAGCATAATTGAAACTTGGGCCAAAGATACACTGAAATATATCGCCAACATCGGGCGCCCCGTAACCCTGTGCGGTCACTCTTTCGGTGGCATAATTGCTCAAATTGTGGCCGCCCGGCGACCTGATCTTGTTGCTCGTTTGGTTTTGGTCGAAACCAACTATTGCTCTGGCGATGGCTTGCTCGATACGCTGTCCTTGCAGTTGGCTAAAGTCATATTGCGTTCGACGCCGTGGGAACGGCTGCGCAAGCACATTCTGGATCTACACGGAAAGCACTCAATCGAATCGAATTTGTATTTGGATTCTGTTTTACCTCCGACTGCAGAACCCGTTTTGGCGCGCGATATAATGCTCGCGGCGCTTGATTGGAACGGCAAAAAACAGCTGCCGAAAATACCCGTGCAGACCGACGTTGTTGTGGGCGAGTTTTTCGATAGAACGGCCAAACAAGCTGAACAGTTTGCAGAACTCATACCAAACGCAACGCTGCACAAAATCAATGGCTCGGGTCACTTGGTCAATCTTGATGCGCATGAGACGTTCAATTCGATCCTGCTTGATTCCGCTCGCGTCGAATTAGTAGCTTAAAAACAGCTTCGGGGCGCTTAAAGGTTGCACTGGTGCCCTTCGCGAAAATAACCTAAGAAATGGCAACTATCATATAGGGTTTCTAAGGTTCAGCCATGGCGATATTCGGCGTAATGCTTGCAGGTGGTGGTGGCGTGCGATTGGGCGGCGTCGACAAAGCCCAGCTAAAGCTGGGAAATACAAACCTCGCCACCCTCGTCTACAATCAGATTTTTCCGCAATCTGATTTCTTGAGCATTACTTTTGCACCAGATAGTGAGCGTTCGTCACTGCCTGAAAATGTTGCGCGATTAACCGACAAATTTGATCCACAGATTGGCCCGCTGGGCGGTATCTACGCTGGTTTTGAATGGGCAAAGAGTTTGGGCGCAACAGATCAGAACGACTATTTGCTGATTGTTCCGATTGATAGCCCGCTTTTCCCGAGCGATTTTGTTCAACAGGCCGTGCCCCTCATGCAAATCAGTGATGTGGTGGTGGCCCGGTATGGTGATCAGGAATACCCCACTTGCAGTTTGTGGCGCTGCGGAGCTGCATCAAGAATTGGAGCAACAAGGTCGGGCGCGCGAAACAACTCGGTTCGAGGATATTTGGATAAACTGGAAGTTGGTTACATTGATTTTTTGTCGTCACACCCTGAAGATCCATTCAAGAACGTCAACAAAATTAGCGACTTAATTAAACTAAGTGCCCGAACCACCTAATTTGGTCGATACAAACAAAAAAGTTTGAAAAAATGGCAAAAAAGGTCTTGGCAAGCCCGTTCAAAACAGTTAAACCCCGTCTCACCTGATCATCAGGAATGTTTGGTGATCCTCAGTAGCTCAGTTGGTAGAGCAATCGGCTGTTAACCGATTTGTCGCAAGTTCGAGTCTTGCCTGAGGAGCCAAAAACAACTCTCTGAAATTGCTGACTTAACTTTGCACTCGGCTGCCGTCATAGGCGAACTGATATCCGCTGTCATTTGGTACCAATCCATCAATGACGCTCAGCAGTTTCTTCGCGGCTATAAGTGGCGTGAATTTTTCGCTTGGCGTGTTGTAGTTTTCAGATAGTCGCGTAGCCACTGTGCCGGGGTGCAGCGCGACACAAATGTGCTGTTTCTGTTTCCGTTGTATTTCGATTGATGCGGTACGTACAATTTGATTCTTAGCTGCTTTTGCGGCCCTATAACTCACCCAACCACCAAGTTTATTGTCTTCAATTGAACCAACTCTAGCGCCGAGCGTTGCAAAGACCGATCGTTCGCCCGGGCGCATCAATGGCGCGAAGTGTTTAATGATTAGCGCTGTTCCAATGGCGTTGATCGCAAAATGCGCGGCCATGTTTGCAGGATCAATTTCGGCAAAGGCGCGCTCGGGTCTTTTGCCGTCGATTTCAAGTGCACCAGTGGCGTCTATTATCAGGTCAAACAACGCCCCTTCGTTTTGAAAGTGGTTGCTCGTTTCAATAATTGAGGACTCTGTCCTCAGATCGAAGCCTTCGAAATTCGCACGATCCAAACGTGCCACATATTGGCAATTGCCGTGTGCTTCCAATTGTTCAAGGAATGCTCCACCAATTCCACCGGTTGCCCCTATGACCAACGCATTAAAACTCTGACCCAAACTTTGCATGGCGCTCCTCTTTTCTATAGAGATTTACGCACCGCTTGTGTTCTTAGATCACCGTTTAAGTTTCACGCTCACTCCACAGGCTTCGTTCTTGGCGATTTGAGCAGTTGCCAGGCGGCAAGTCCCACGCCAAGTGCGACCACACCAATCATTAAGCTGGCCAACGCATTGATTTCAGGGCTAACGCCCAAGCGGACTTTGGAAAAAATCACCATCGGCAAGGTCGATGCCCCCGGACCCGACACAAAGCTGGCGATCACCAAATCGTCCAACGACAAGGTGAAAGACAAAAGCCAGCCAGACATCAATGCCGGGGCGATGGTGGGCAGGGTGATATCAAAGAAAACGCGCACGGGCTTGGCACCAAGGTCCCTCGCCGCTTCTTCAATCGACTCGTCAATATCGCTCAACCTTGATTGCACAACAACGGCTACATAGGCCAAGCAAAACGTCGTATGGGCGATAACAATTGTCGTAAATCCGCGTCCTGCCGGCCATCCAAACATTGATTCCATTGCAACAAATAGAAGCAACAGAGACAAACCGGTAATCACCTCTGGCATCACCAAGGGCGCGGCTGTCATCCCGCTGAGCATTGGCTTGAACCAGAACCGTCCCAGCCGTGTCAGCACAAATGCCGCAAGTGTGCCAAGCACCAGTGCCAAGGACGCACTGATAAAGGCAATGCGAAGGCTGATCCAGGCGGCGCCCAATATTTGGGGGTCCTGCAACAGCTCACCATACCAGTGTGTTGAAAAGCCCCCCCAAACCGTTACCAGTTTTGATTTGTTGAAACTAAACACCACAAGAACAATGATGGGGATGTAAAGAAACGCAAATCCCAAGAACGTTGCGATGGGTAAGAACCTGAATCTCTTTGTCATAACAACTCCTACAGCGTTTCTGATCGGTTTTGGCCGTCTTGAGCTTTTTGCAAAAGCATAATCGGCAACACCAACACCAACAGCATGATGATGGCGACAGCTGAGGCGGTCGGCCAATCGCGATTCCGGAAAAACTCATCCCAGAGCACACGCCCGATCATATTTGTGTCAGGCCCACCGAGCAGAGCGGGAATTACAAACTCACCAACGACGGGAATGAAAACAAGCATACAGCCTGCCAACATCCCCGGGAGAGACAATGGCAATGTCACTGTTAAGAAAGTGGTGAACGGCCGCGCACCGAGGTCGCTTGAGGCCTCAAGCAATGACCCATCCAGTTTAACCAGGTTGGCGTATAGCGGCAGAATCATGAAGGGCAAATAGGTGTAGACAATGCCGATATAGACAGCAAAATCTGTTTGCATCATTACCAATGGTTCATTGATGATGCCAATGCTCATCAAAAGATTGTTGATGTATCCATTGCCCTTCAGGATGCCTATCCATGCATAGACACGAAGCAAAAAAGACGTCCAAAATGGCATAATTACCAACATCAACAAGATGTTGCGCCACCGTCCACTTGATCGCGCAATGAAATATGCCATCGGGTATCCAACCAACAGCGCAAAAATGGTTGAAAAGAATGCGATGCGCAACGAAGACCCATAGGCCGCGAGGTACAAACCATCTTCAACCAAATACTGATAGCTAAGAAAGCTGAAATTCAGCGCAAAACCTGATTCAGTGCCTTGAACGAGTTTGGAATATGGGGGGCGCGCAATCATCGCCTCGGCGAAGGAGATTTTTAGAACAACGATGAACGGAATCAGAAAGAATACGAGCAACCAAAGCGTTGGGACTGCAATCACCAGTCCTTTTCCACTCAAGCCAAATCGGGCAAGAAACCTAGCAGTCCACTGAAACGGTTTTGAGTTGACGATCGATTCTGTCATGATTGGAGCACCACCCCAGCCGTTTCGTCCCAGGTTAGATAGACTTCTTCATCCCAAGAAATTGCTTCATCATCTCTGCGAACACGATTGGATTGTGTTGCTTTCACAACCTTTCCACTATCAAGCTTGATGCGGAACACACTCAGATTGCCCATGTAGGCAACGTCTTCCACCATGCCTTTAAGGATGTTGGAATCGCCGTCAGGTCGTTTTCGATTCAAAATGAGTTTCTCAGGGCGAATGGCAAACCAGAGTTTTTGATCAGGTGAACAACTAACGCCGTGCCCCACATAAATCTCTGTACCTGCCTCTTGAGACTCTATGCGCACAAAGTCTTTATCGTCTTCCTTCACGCGCCCTTCAAACATATTCACTGAGCCGATGAAATCGGCAACAAATCTCGTGTTTGGGTATTCGTAAATCTCGGGAGGTTCGCCCACCTGGACGATTTCACCATAGTTCATGACGCCAATGCGAGTGGCAAGCGTCATCGCCTCTTCTTGATCGTGGGTAACCACCATAAAAGTGATGCCCAAGCTTTCTTGTATTTTGATTAGTTCAAACTGCGTTTCTTCACGCAATTTTTTGTCGAGCGCGCCCAAGGGTTCATCAAGTAACAGCAGTTTGGGCCGTTTAATCAACGAACGTGCCAGCGCCACCCTTTGGCGTTGCCCACCAGAAAGTTGATCGGGCTTGCGCTTGCCAAAATTGCTCATTTGAACCAAGCCAAGCATGTCAGCAACCTGGTCAGCTATTTCGGACTTAGCCACGCCGTCGCGTTTCAACCCATAAGCGATGTTCTGCTCCACACTCATATGTGGGAACAACGCATAAGATTGAAACATCATGTTTGTTGGCCGTTCGTGCGAGGGAATTCCGGCCATATCTTGGCCGTCGATTTCAATTGTGCCTGAAGTTGGGGTTTCAAACCCTGCCAGCATTCGAAGCAGCGTCGATTTTCCACTACCAGAACCACCCAATAGGCAAAATAATTCGCTGCGAAATACATCAAGGCTGACGTCATCAACGGCGATGAAATCGCCAAATTTCTTAGTTAGCTTTTTGATACGGATAAATGGCTTTTCACCAGGCCGTCGCCAAGGTTTTTCATCAGCTGCAAGTTGTGTCTGCGCGGACATGGTTCCTCCCAAAACTTATCCATAAAACGGAGAGGCGGAAACCGCCTCTCCAATATTCGCTATTATTGACCAGTTTTGATCTTAGTCCAAAGACCCGTGATCATGCGGTCGGTTTTTTGACCGTAAACTGTTGAGCTCCAGAGCTTTTTCTTTACATCAGCAGTTGGGAAAATAGCAGGATCGCCAGTGATATCTGGGTCCACCAACGGCACAGAAGCCGCATTTCCGTTCGCATACCAAACATAATTCGTAATATCAGCGGTAATTTGCGCATCCATCACAAAGTTGATGAATTTGTGCGCCGCATCTGGATTTGGCGCATCCACTGGAATTGCCATCATATCAAACCACTGCAATGCACCCTCTTTTGGAATTACATATGCAATTTCAACGCCGTTATCCGCTTCAGCTGCACGTGCTTGTGCCTGAAAAATATCACCGGACCAACCTACAGAGACGCAGATATCGCCGTTCGCGAGATCTGAAATATACTGCGAAGAGTGGAAGTAGCGAATGTTTGGCCGAATGCTAAGAAGCAGCTCGGTTCCTTTTTCAAAGTCAGCTGCGTCGGTCGATTTAGGATCGAGCCCAAGGTAGTTCATAGCAGCCGGCAACAGCTCGGTTGGGGCATCGAGCATGCTGATGCCGCAAGCTGCAAGTTTTGACGAATACTCGGGATTGAATAGCAATTCCCAGCTATTAGTTGGCGCGTCGTCACCCAAAAGCTCTTGCACTTTGCCGACATTGAACCCAATACCGGTGGTTCCCCACATATAAATAACTGAGTGCTCGTTGCCAGGGTCGTAGCCCGCAGCACCGGCCATTAAGTCAGGGTCCATGTTCTTCAGGTTTGGCAGTTTGCTGAAATCGAGTTTTTGATAAACGCCCGCCATGATCTGCCGCTGCAAAAAGTCAGATGTGGGGACCACCACATCATAGCCCGCGCTACCCGCCAGCATTTTGGCTTCCAACACTTCGTTACTGTCATATACGTCATAATTGACTTCGATACCGGTCGCTTCTGTAAACTTTGCGATTGTATCTTCGGCAATGTAATCCGACCAGTTGTAGACGTTTAGCGTTTCCGCCTGTGCCCCAACTGTTGTTGCCAGTGCCATTAGTGGCACCAATACATATTTGTTCTTCATCCGACTTCTCCCTTTATCAGAACTGTTTATATTCCAAGTTTGTCTTTTAGTGCGTAGTACCAAGATCCCATTGTCGAATATGGCACCCGAAGGAGCCTCCCTCCCGGAAATGGAATCCAAGGTACGCTTGAAAAAACGTCAAATCGAGACATATCGCCATCGATTGCTTCTGCCAGAATCCGGCCAAACAAGTGAGAGCCGGTGACGCCATGGCCCGAGTATCCATGCGCAAAATAGGTATTATTGTCCAAACGCCCTAACTGCGGAACGCGGCTAAACGAAAGCGCAAAGTTTCCGCTCCAAGCGTAGTCGATTTTGGTATTTGCCAATTGCGGAAATAGCTTGAGCATATTCGGGCGAAGTTTTCCCACAATGTCCGCTGGATCTGTGCCGCCATAGACCGTACCGCCGCCGAACAACAAGCGCTTATCTGCAGACAATCTATAATAATCTAGAATGTAGCGCACGTCTTCGACGCAGGTGTCGGTTGGCAATATACCATTTGCGATGTCATCTGATAGCGGCTCTGTCGCCATAATTTGTGTTGAAACGGGCATGACTCGCGATTTTAGTTTGCGTGATGCATCGCCCAGGTAAGCGTTTCCGCAAAAGACGATGGTCTTACATCGAATTTGGCCCTGATCAGTTAAAACAAGTTGGTCTGCGTCCGCTTTTTGCGTCGATATGACTCGTGACATTTCAAAGATTTTGCCGCCGAGTTTTTCAATGGCCGCCGCTTCGCCAAGTGCTAGGTTGAGCGGGTGCATATGGCCGCCCGAATGGTCGACCAAGCCACCAACATAAGCATCCGTTTTGACGTATGTCGCAATCTGCGCCTTATCTAGCATCTCATGGTCGTTCATGCCGTGCTTAGACCATAGCGCTTTTTTGGCTTCCAATTCACGCATTTGCTTTTGAGTAAACGCCGCAAAAACGTTCTTTTCTTTCAGGTCACACTTGATGTCGTAGGTTGAAATCCGTTCGCGAATGATCTTGCCGCCTTCGGTGACCAGACCTCCGACAAAACCTGCAAACTCGTCACCATAGCGTTTCTGGATGGTGTCTAGACTTGCATTGAGCCCGTTGACGATTTGCCCGCCATTGCGGCCAGAAGCGCCCCATCCAACTTTTGCCCCTTCGACCACCGCTACTTTATATCCGCGCTCAAGCAAATGAAGCGCCGTAGATAGGCCGGAATAACCTGCGCCGACAACGCAAATGTCCGTCTGAAACTCTCCCACCAAAGCAGGGCGGTTTGGCGCCGGATTGGCTGATGCAGCATAGTAGGAATTGACGTGCTCTTGTTCACTTGAACTCGTGTTTGCGAGGCTCATCAAACGGTCTCCAAATAACTGGCGAACTCTCGGTCCGTCACTTGCCGAAAAATTTGGTTTAATTCTTGCTGCTTGCAGGAACTTAGGTTTTCGATCATTTGCTCGCTGAATATGGTGGGCAAGATTTTGCCGCCACAAAACGCGTCTATTGCGGCTTGCCAATTGGTTGGAATGAAGTTTTCAGATTTCTCATATGCGTTCCCAACAACTGGGCTTGGCGCCGACAATTTGCTCTTTATGCCATGCAAAGCGCCGCCGAGCACTGCAGCCAGGACCAAATATGGGTTGGTATCGCCGCCAGCGACGCGATGCTCTATCCGTCGCGCTTGATGCGGACCGCCGGGAATACGGATTGCTGCAGTTCTGTTCTCATATCCCCACGATATCCCGGTTGGTGCGTGCGTATTTTCAGCAAAGCGACGGTAGGAATTGTAATGTGGCGCGAAAATCAGCGTAGATTCTTCCATTGTTGAAAGCAGTCCGGCAATGGCAGACCTCATGACGTCGCTACCATCTTCAGTGCCATCGTCGAAAACATTGTTCCCGTCTCGATCCAAAACCGAGAAGTGCATGTGAAAGCCGTTGCCCGCGCGGTTTATGTATGGCTTAGCCATAAATGTCGCTGCCATGCCGTGTTTTTGAGCAATACCTTTGACCGCGCGCTTGAAATAAAGGGCATCATCGGCCGCTTTCAGGGCATCATCTTGGTGGTTCAGGTTCACTTCAAACTGCCCTGCACCACCCTCAGAGATAACAGCATCCGCTGGGATATCCTGTAGCATGCAGGAATCGTACAAAGCGTCCAGAAACTTAGAATTATCCGCAATAGCATCCAGCGAAAGCACATCATTCTGGGAAAAATCAAGTTCGCGCGAGTTTGGCGGCGTTGGCCGATGACCGGAGTTATCAACCAGGTAGAATTCCAATTCAGTCGCGACGACTGGTGTTAGCCCCATCTGTTCGTATTTGCTCAACACGTCGGCCAAGGCATTTCGTGGGTCACCAAGATATGGGACACCCTCTGCATCGTGCATGGTTACTGGGATCAAAGCTGTTGGCCGATCGCTCCAATCTAATGGAACGGCACCGCGACTGGTTGCTAAACAGATACCATCTTGATCACCGCTAGCCATAACAAGTGGACTATCTTCAATATCGTTCCCCCAAATATCAACAGAACACGACGAAGTGGGCATGCGAATGCCTTCTTTTAGCACTTTTTCCATTGAGGAAGCGGCAAGGCGTTTGCCCCGCAACAATCCATTGATGTCGCAAACGCCGACGATCAGATTCACATATTCGTTAGGTCGACTCAATTCAAACTCCCTGCCACATCACGAAAATTTTCAAACATCTTGGCTATTTCGAAAAATGTGATATCATTTTTATAAAAAGTATCACTAAGAGAAAAATTGTCAATCATTTAGAGAGGTGATATTGCCCTCCAGCATGACAAAAATCGACGAAAAACCAACAGATCGCAATTCCCTTTTTCTGCACGCCAACAATCGGGAAAAAGGGGTAACTACTCAGGAGCATATTTACGCCCAATTACGCGATGCGATCATGCTTGGCCGGTTTCGTCCAGGCATGTCTGTGACCATTCGCGGATTGGCCGAACTATTGAAAACCAGCCCCACCCCGGTGCGCGAAGCCCTGCGCCGCCTATCATCTGAAAATGGGCTCGAACTCTTGCCGAACAGAAGAATTGTTGTGCCGCGCATGACGGCAGAACGATTGGAAGAACTCATCGAAACACGTGTCGAGCTGGAGCGGTTTTCCGCCGTGCGTGCCCTGCCCTTTATCAACGACCGCCTCATTGACGAATTAGAAGTCATTGACGCAAGAATTGACAAAGCGGTTTTGGCAGGTGATCGCGACAAACAGATAAGAGATAACCAACTATTCCACCGTACGATTTATTGCGCCAACCCAGACAATATCCGCATGCCCATGGTTGAAAGCGTTTGGTTGCAGCTCGGCCCATTTTTGCGCATCGCTTTGCGCGAAATGGGCGATTTTTACAAGATTGACCGCCACAAAGAAGCGATAGCGGCGTTGCGCGCCCGCGATCCCAAACTACTTCGTGCAGCCATAGAGGCTGACGTGCGGGACGGCGTTGGCCAACTTGGACACGACGCCGTCGCCACTATTCTGAGCGAAGGCTAAGCGGGGACCGAGACCGCTTTGATTTCCAAGAAATCTTCGAGCCCATAATGGCCGCCTTCGCGCCCTGTGCCAGACATTTTGTAGCCACCAAATGGTGTGCCGTAGCCAATATCTGAATTGTTAATATGGACCATACCTGCACGAAGTTTGCGGGCAATCCGCATCGCCTTTTCGGGGTCATTGGTCTGCACGGCAGCGGCCAATCCGTATTCAGTGTCATTGGCAATGGCAATTGCTTCTTCTTCGGTGTCAAAAGGGATCAATGCCACAACGGGTCCAAACACCTCTTCGCGGGCGATGCGCATATTGTTGTTTACATTGCCAAAAACGGTAGGCTTCACATAAAAACCGCTTTTCACATTTTCTGGACGCCCAGTTCCGCCGGCCAACAAAGTGGCGCCCTCATCAATACCGGCCTGAATAAGCGCTTGCACACGGTCAAATTGCAATTGGCTCACAAGCGGTCCGATGTGGTACCCCTCCTCGTTGGGGTCTCCAACTTTCTGCCCGTTTGCCGCATCCGCTGCCACTTTCATGGCCTCGTTATAGATCGACCGCTCCACAAGTATGCGCGTTCTAGCGTTGCAACTTTGACCGGAGTTTGAAAAAACACGACGTGTTTCGCGCTTCACAACATCTAGCGCACCTTCTTCGTCAAAGATGATATTCGGCGACTTGCCGCCAAGCTCCAGGGTTACTTTTTTGACGTTCTCCGCAGCGTCTTTTGAGACGGCGATCCCTGCTCTCGTTGAACCAGTGAATGACATCATGGCCACATCAGGATGTTGGGAAAGTGCGGCACCTACATTTAGACCATCACCATTTACAAGGTTGAAAACGCCCGCAGGAACGCCAGCTTCATCCAAAATCTCAGCATACAAGATTGCGTTCAGTGGTGTGATTTCACTTGGCTTCAAAACAACAGTGCACCCTGTTGCTATGGCTGGAAGCACTTTCAACGCGATTTGATTGATTGGCCAGTTCCACGGCGTTATCAAACCACAAACGCCGATTGGCTCTTTAAAAATCAAATCGCCATTTGGCTCTTTGGTCTCAAATTCAAATCGTTCAAGCGCGTCGATAAAGCCTTCAAGGTGGCCAACCCCAACGCCTGCTTGCGGACCATGGGCCAGCTTGTGCGGCGCGCCCAATTCCAGTTTGATTGCTTCTGCGACTTCGCCTTGGCGTTTTTTGTAGACCTCAAGAATTTGTTTGAGCAGGGCAAGACGCTCTTCTTTTGATGTCTGTGAGAATGTATCAAATGCTTTTTTTGCAGCCGCAACGGCTTTATCTACGTCAGCTTTCGAACCAAGCGAGATTGTTGCAACCTGTTTCTCGGTTGCCGGGTTGATCACATTGAAATCGTTGGGCACGGTTGGTGCCACCCATTTGCCATCGATGTAGAATTCGCGTTTTTCAATCATAGTCATTTGGTTCGTTCCTCGAACAAAGTTCCGCAATCGCAGCTAATTTGGGGCATTATCGTTACACCGATTTTTGGGCCAAAAGACAAAGCCAATCATGTGCGATGGTTGCTGCTGCAATGGCAGTAATTTCAGAATGGTCATAGGCGGGCGATACTTCCACCACATCCAGACCTATTAGGTTGAGACTACCTAGGCCACGTAGAATTTCAAGGGCTTGCCAAGAGGCCAAACCGCCAACTACTGGCGTGCCGGTGCCGGGAGCAAATGCTGGGTCCAAACAATCAATGTCAAAGCTAATGTATGCAGGTTGGTCGCTGGCGCGTTCTAAGATGCGCTCAATCGTTTTATCAACCCCGTTTCGATGAACCCAAGGTGAAGTCAGAATCTCAAAGCCCATCGTTTGGTCGTTGTGGGTCCGAATGCCCACTTGGATCGAATGGTTTGCGTCGATCACCCCTTCGGCAACGCCGCGCGTGAACATTGTGCCGTGATCTAGGTGCTCTGGCACCGCGTCCCATGTGTCACTATGTGCATCAAATTGGATGAGCGCAACGGGACCATATTTTTCCGCGTGCGCTTTGAGAAGTGGATAGGTGACGAAATGATCGCCACCAAAAGTGAGCATTTTGGCGTCTTGAGAAATGATACTACGCGCATGGTTTTGAATGGTTTCAGGCACACTTGCTTGATTTTGCGGGGTCAGAAAACAATCGCCGAAATCGATCACAGACAGATTCTCAAAGGGATCAAAGCCGAACGGAAACGCCTTTAGCTCTGCCAATTGAACCGAGGCGGCGCGAATGGCCTGCGGCCCCATGCGGCAACCAGAACGATGGCTAACGGAGCCATCATAAGGGACGCCCGACACAACCACATCAGCGCCAGAAATATCTTTGCTGTATTTTCGACGCAAGAAGCTCAGCACTCCCGCATAGGTCATTTCTGGCTGCCTGCCATTTAGGCTGGCTGACTGGATTGCCTGATCGCCATTAAACTCATTAGACATGAAAATCGCCTCCACGATATAATTTGATCAAATATTGCTTTTTGATCAAATGTCAACCATATTGCGAAAATCGAAATCAGATCTGAGCGAATTATGGACCTGCCACAACAAGACCTCGAAGACGTGAACCTGCCGACCCACGAACGATTGTATCGTGATTTGAGAGAGCGGTTGCTATTTGGGAAGTTCCGGCCGGGCATGTCTGTAACTTTGCAGGGCATCGCTGATGATCACGAGGTCAGCCTTACGCCGGTGCGCGAGGCAATCCGCAGACTTGTGGCAGAGGGCGCGTTAGAAATGCATGGCAACCGCCGCATTTCGGTACCCGAGATGGATGACGATCGCATTGAAGAACTATTGGCGGTGCGTTTGATGCTTGAACCAGAAATTGCTGTACGTGCAATCGACAACGTCGATGTGATGCTTTTGCGGGCAATTGACGACCAAATGGACAAGGCGATTCTTGAGGGCAGTGTCGATAACTACCTTAAGTGCAATTTTGCTTTTCATTTCGCCCTTTATAGAGCCTCAAATGCGAGCATTATGATCTCGATGGCAGAAAGCCTTTGGCTGCAAATGGCACCGTACATGCGCGTGGTTTGCGGGCGCGTTGGCACCAGCAACCTTGACGACCAACACAAACGTGCCATCGCGGCCATCGAAGCGAAAGATATTGGCGCACTGCGTGCTTCGATCATGGAGGATATTTCCTCCGGCGCGGCCTTTGTACGCACTACGCCTCAACCCGAAGTCGAAACAAATTCGATTGACAAATCATAATTTGATCAAATTATATGCGACATCCATATTCAAATGGATAGCAAGGAAAACTCATGGCACAAATACCAAGTTGGATGGACTTAATCCCCGAACATGCCACTGAATGGCTCGATGGCCGACGTGTGGAAGAAGTTGAATGTATCGTGCCCGATCTGGTGGGTATTTCGCGCGGTAAAACGATGCCTGCGAAGAAATTCTCCGAAACCGGCAACTCTTTTTTGCCCACTTCAATATTCTACCAAACGGTAACTGGTGCATATGCGGATATGGACATTAAAGACCAGTGGACTGAAACTGATATGGTTTTGCGGCCCGATCTGAGTACCGCATGCGCAGCACCTTGGACTGACGACATTATTTTGCAGGTTGTTCATGACTTAGAAACAACCGACGGGGAACCAATTACAATTGCGCCGCGCAACGTCCTCAAGCGTGTTTTGTCGTTCTATGAGGCAGAGGGCTGGCGCCCTGTTGTGGCCCCAGAGATGGAATTCTATCTCACACGTCCCAATACTGACCCAAATGAGCCGATTGAGCCGCCAATTGGACGCTCAGGGCGCAAAGGAATTGGCCGACAAGCTTACTCAATGGTCGCTGTTGACGAATATGGCGCGGTGATTGACGATATTTATGACTTTGCTGAAGCGCAAGGATTGGAAATCGGCGCAATCATCCAAGAAGGTGGCGCTGGGCAAATTGAAATCAACTTGCAGCACGGCGACCCGTTGAAACTGGCCGATGAAGTATTTTACTTTAAACGCACCATTCGTGAAGCAGCACTACGCAACAATTGTTTTGCGACCTTTATGGCGAAACCAATGCGTGATGAGCCGGGCAGCGCCATGCATATCCACCAAAGCGTTGTGGATGCAAAAACGGGCAAGAACATCTTTTCGAATAAAGATGGGACCGAGAGCGAGTATTTTTGGAGTTTCCTTGGGGGACAACAAGCACACCTGGATTCAGCCGTGCCGATTTTCGCACCTTACGTAAACTCATATCGTCGCTTTAAAGCAGACGATTCCTCACCTGCTAACATCGAATGGGCAAAAGACAATCGCACAACCGGCCTGCGTATTCCGATTTCAAACACCGAATCTCGACGTGTTGAAAACCGAATCGTTGGCATGGATTGCAACCCATATTTAGCGCTTGCGGCAAGCCTTGCTTGTGGTTTCTTGGGCATGAAAGCGGGCACTCAGCCGCGCGAACAACGTACCGGAGATGCCTATAAGGACGGTGTGACGCTGCCACAATCTATTAACGAGGCCCTGCCCCGATTTGAAGAAAACCAAGCGCTGCGCGACATGTTGGGTGAAGACTTTTGCAAAGTCTATGAAGGCATCAAATTCCAAGAGATCGAAGAACTCTTGAACGAGATTTCCCCTTGGGAACGCGAGCACTTGTTGCTCAACGTTTAATAGATTGGAAGACCCATGAATTTTATCGACAACCATTTGCCAACCGAAAAGCTGCAGGCTCTTGATGCGGCACATCATATTCATCCATTTTCTGACATGGGCGAATTGAACGCAAAGGGAACTCGCATTATCACGCGTGCCGACGGCGCCTATATTTGGGACAGCAACGGCAACAAACTGTTGGACGGTATGGCCGGTCTCTGGTGCGTGAACGTTGGCTATGGTCGTCAAGAATTGGTGGATGTTGCAACAAAACAAATGAAGCAGCTGCCCTATTACAATTCATTCTTTCAATCGACCAATGTCCCTGCAATTGAGTTGAGTGCAAAACTGGCAGAACTGGCACCTGGCGACTTAAACCATGTGTTTTATGCCGGTTCAGGATCAGAGGCGAATGACACGAATATTCGTATGGCACGCCATTATTGGTCTTCCCTTGGCAAGCCAAATAAGAAGGTCATCATTTCGCGTCAAAACGCCTATCACGGCTCAACCGTTGCGGCAGCAAGCCTTGGCGGCATGGCGTTTATGCACGAGCAAGGTGGTTTGCCAATTCCTGACATTACGCACATCGCGCAGCCCTATTGGTATGCCGAAGGTGGCGATCTTTCACCTGAAGAGTTTGGCCTTAAATGTGCGCAAGAATTAGAGGCCGAGATCGAGCGCTTGGGCGAAGACAAAGTGGCGGCCTTTATCGGCGAGCCGATCCAAGGCGCAGGCGGTGTCATTATCCCACCTGATACCTATTGGCCTGAAATTCAGCGCATTTGCGACAAATATGAAATCCTGTTGATTGCGGATGAAGTGATTTGCGGTTTTGGGCGCACAGGCAATTGGTTTGGCAGCCAAACATTTGGCATTCGACCTGACATTATGACCATCGCCAAGGGGCTGAGCTCGGGTTATTTGCCAATTGGCGGCTCCATGGTTTCGGACCATGTTGCTGAAGTATTGGCCCAAAAGGGCGGTGAATTTGCCCACGGTTATACCTACTCGGGTCACCCCGTTGCTGCAGCTGTTGCACTGGAAAACTTGCGCATTTTGGACGAAGAAAAAATCGTTGAAACAGCGTCGAAAGAGACAGCCCCCTATTTGAAAGACAAATGGATGCAGTTTGCTGATCATCCGCTTGTGGGCGAAGCCAGAATTTGCGGCATGGTGGCGGGTTTGGAACTAACCCCAGACAAGTCCGCCAGAGCACCTTTCAAAACACCGACTGGTGATGCGGGTAACATTTGCCGGGACTTTGCAATTGAGAATGGATTGGTGATGCGTGCGGTACGCGATGGTTTGATCATTTCGCCACCGCTCATAATTTCAAAAGCTCAAGTTGACGAGTTGGCGGAAAAAGTTGCTCGTGTGCTGGATCAATCTCATGCCAAAATGCGCCAAAACGGTATGCTCTAAAATCTGAGGTTTGGCTATGGCCATGGACGTTTTAACCGCCAACGATGTTGCGGGCGCATATCCTGCGTCCTACTACGCAGCGACCACGAAGCAACTGGCTCCCTTTCCAACGCTAAAGGGCGACATCAAAGCTGATGTGGCCGTTGTTGGTGGCGGATTTACTGGGCTTTCCGCTGCGCTGCACTTAGCAGAACGCGGGTTCGATGTGGTGCTCGTTGACGCGCAACGCGTTGGCTGGGGAGCGTCTGGCCGCAATGGTGGGCAGCTCGGCTCCGGGCAACGGGTTGAACAAGATGCGCTTGAAAAAATGGTCGGCCGCGATAATGCGCATCTGCTTTGGAAGTTTGCCGAACAATCCAAAGATCTCGTCAAAGAATTGGTCAAGAAACACAACATTGAGTGCGATTTAACGCCGGGCATTATTCACGCAGATCATCGCAAACGCTACATCCCTGAAAGCCGCCACTATGTGGAAAAACTGCAAAACGAATACGACTATGATCAGATTCGCTTTGTCGAACAGGAAGAACTGCGCGAACTGGTAGATTCTCCTGCCTATTATGGTGGATCGGTCGACATGGGTGCGGCGCATTTGCATCCCCTCGCCTTGGCCATTGGCATGGCCGATGCTGCGCAAAAGGCAGGTACACGGATATTTGAAAACAGCCGGGTTACGCAGATCGATGAAAATGCGGGCAGAATATCTACAGCAGAAGGTTCGGTGACAGCCAAACATATCGTGTTGGGTTGCAATGGGTATTTGGGCAATCTTAATGGACAAACCGCCAAGCGGGTGATGCCCATCAACAATTTTATCATCGCCACTGAACCACTTGGCAGCAAATTGGCTCCAGAAGTTTTCAAAGAAAAGTTGGCCGTTGCTGACAGCAAATTCGTGGTCAATTATTTCCGCATGTCTGCCGACAATCGTTTGCTGTTTGGTGGCGGGGAAAGCTATGGCTACAAGTTCCCCGCAGACATTTCCGGCTTGGTACGCAAATGCATGCTCGAGATTTTTCCTCAGCTTGAAAACGCAAAAATTGATTACGCATGGGGTGGCACACTGGCCATCACGATAAACCGCATGCCGCACTTCGCGCGTTTGGGTAAAAATATCTACTCAGCCTCTGGCTATTCGGGCCATGGCGTGGGCATGGCGACACTTGCTGGGCAGATTATGGCCGATACTATTGCAGGTACCGCGGAGCGATTTGATGTACTCGCCAATGTGCCTACGCACAAGTTCCCTGGCGGCATTGGCCTGCGCACGCCCTTGCTCATTCTAGCCATGACCTATTACGCGCTGCGCGACAAATTGTAGGCGCAGCCAACTTCATTGAGGCAAAACCGCGCAAATTGATATTTACTTGATTTATATCAAGTTTGCATTCAGCCGTCAGGCGTATCGATTTGCCATGAAAAAGAAAACACATCGTGGCCAACCGCGCATTTTTCGCGACCCAAAAGCTGGTCCTATTTCTCGGGTGCTCCCGTTGCTCCCGTTGCAACCAGTGCTTCGCCGAATTGTACGCCATGTGGCAAAAATTCACCCAGAGCTTTTTGAGCGTTTGGAATCAGGCGCCAACAAGACGTTTTTGATCAATGCCAAAGGCGTCCCGTTTTTGCTGGTGCTTAAGCCTGACCCAGCCAATCCCACGTTGGTGGCTCGATCGCGACATGATGAAATTCAGTATGATGTTTTGGTCAGCGGCAAGTTTTCAACCTTGCTGCAAATGATCGATAGTAAAACGGACAGCGACGCGCTGTTTTTCAACCGCGACATTCTAATTACCGGCGATACTGAAGCCATTTTGTTATTGCGCAACGCGCTCGACGATATGGACACGACCCTTGCAGATGATGTTGCAACGGCATTTGGCCCACTGGCGAAACCGCTGCGGGCGAGCATCAATATGGCCAACAGAATTACAGGCGCACGAGCATGACCCAACTTGAAAAACCTGAATTGGTTTGCCCGGCGGGCACGCCAGCGAGCTTACGCACAGCAGTTGATGCAGGTGCAGACGCGGTATATTGCGGCTTTAAAGGCCCAACGAACGCGCGCAACTTCTCTGGCCTTAATTTCACCAAAGCAGAACTAACGGAAAGTGTGAAATATGCGCACGAGCGAGATGCGATGGTTTTGGCGGCGATCAATTCGTTTCCAACAGCGGGCCGCACGGACCTTTGGAAAAAGTCTGTTGATGATGCCGTAGAGCTTGGCTTGGACGCAGTAATCATCGCCGATATCGGCATGGCGCAATATGTTGCGCGTGAGCATCCCGAACAGCGTCTTCACTTGTCTGTGCAAGCGGGAGCATCCTCACCTGAAGCGATCAACTATTACGTTGAGCAGTTTGGTGTGAAGCGTGTGGTCTTGCCGCGTATTTTGACTGTTGCTGAAATCAAACGGGTACATGACGCGATTGATTGCGAAATTGAAGCCTTCGTGTTCGGCAATATCGGCATGATGGCCGAAGGGCGCTGTTCGCTTACCAACTATGTGACAGGCGTATCTACCAATATGGACGGGGTTTGTTCACCGGCTAGTCACGTCGAGTATGAGCCAGACGAAGAAGAAAACCTCACCACCCGTTTAGGCGAGTTTGCGATTGACTGCATTTCATGTGGCGAAACAGCTGGTTACCCAACTATTTGCAAAGGTCGCTACGATACGGCGATCAAGAAGAACTATTACGCGTTTGAAGAGCCAATCAGCCTCAATTTAACGCGCTTGCTGCCTGATCTGATCAAAGCAGGTGTGACCGCCTTGAAAATTGAAGGTCGTCAACGTTCGCGTGCCTACATCCGCTCAGTTGTTTCATCCTTCCGCGAAGCGATTGATGCTTATGCGATTGGGGAAGAACCAGACATTTCGCAGCTGATTGCTTTGACCGAAGGCGGCAAAGAAACCGAAGGCGCGTTTAAATCTAAGACGTGGAGATAGTAATGAGTGCTCAAATAACCCTTGGCCCTGTTCAATATAATTGGGCGGCAGATGATTGGCGCGATTTCTATTTCAAAGTGGCTGATGAAGCGCCAGTTGAAACAGTTTTTGTGGGCGAAGTGATTTGCTCCAAACGCGCACCGCTCTACGACAAGCATATTCCCGATATTTATGAGCGCCTTACCGACGCCGGTAAAACCGTTGTATTTTCAACATTATCCGAAGTCACCACGGACATTGACCGTCGCCAGGTGAAAAAAATCGCCACATCAGAAGGCTTCTTAATTGAGGCCAACGATGTGTCTGCGCTTTATCAGATGGGCAAAGAGCCACACTATATTGGTCCTTTAATGAACTGCTACAATGAGGAAGCGCTTGAAGTCTATGCAAAAGGCGGCGCCATTTCGATTTGTCTAAACCCCGAAATTCCAAAATCGGGCATTGAAGCGCTGGTGAAGGCCGCCGCTCCGTTCAATGTGGATTTGGAAGTACAAGTCTATGGCCGCATGTCATTAGCGCTTTCTGCGCGCTGTTATCACGCCCGGGCCCATAACCGGACCAAAGATTCATGCCTCTTTGTTTGTGATGAAGATCCCGATGGCATGCGGCTGGACACCCTTGAGGGGGACAAATTCCTCACCGTGAACGGCATTCAAACCCAGTCGCACTCCGTGCTTAATCTGGTCGAATGCCTAGACGAAATGCAAAACATCGGCATCAAAACCTTCCGCATCTCGCCCCAGTCCAAAGGTACCTTCACAGCCATCAATGCATTCCGCGATGTGCTCGACAATAAACTCAGCCCATCCGAAGCACTAAAACTCATGCGCGATGATGGCATCAATGCGCCCTTCTCCAACGGGTTTTACCATCAATTGCCGGGCTACGAATGGCACGATGCGGTGGTGCGTTAGGATAAAATCAAGAGAAGCTATTTTTTGCTGGCAACGTCTGGATCTTCAAACATTTTCCCCAGATGCTCTTCGTATTCTTGCAAGCTCCTGAGCAAAGCCTTGCCTTCGTTGTCATCGTTGGCGGCGGCCAAAGTGCTTTCCAACTCATCAAGGACAGGGCTCGCGGATTGCACTAATTCGTTCCCCTTCTCCGTGCTGATAATGAGCTTGTTTCGGGCGTGGTCAGGGTTGCTCACGCGTTTGATATGACCAAGTTTTTCTAGCCTCGATAAGCCTGTACTCACGTGTGTCTTTTGCAAACCACTTTCTGAGCTAATGTCTTGCGCTCGGCAAGTCTGCAGTTCCACGGCAGCCCGCAGAATTCGCCAGTCCTGCCAATTCAGGCCTGTTTCTCTAACAACAGCATTCAAATAGAGTCGCATAATCTTCTGCGACAGCGCATAGATTGCTCCGATTAGCGAATCGCCCTTTTCAACTTGCTTTGCCCTTGACATGAGTTAAAGAACCCTATCTGCTAACGCTGAGTTACATATGTAATACAAATGATAGCAAATATTGCGGAGATTAGAAAGAGGGTTCTGATGTCCGACTATACAATGGGGAGACATTCTGTGAAAAACGCCATTCTTGGTACGATAACCGCGGCACTTCTGGCGCTCAGCTGCACACAAGCTAGCGCAGAGAAAACCATCCGCGTTACACTTCAATTGCCTGAATCTCATTCGTTGGGTCACAATTGGAACGCCTTCAAGGAGATTGTTGAAGAGAAATCCAATGGCTCGTTGAAAGTCATTTTGTTCCCTTCAGCTCAGTTGTTTAAGGACAAAGAGGTCCCCACTGCAGTGGGTACGGGAGCTGTTGAGGCTGGATCAGCATTCTTGGGCCGTTTTGCAGGTGCAGTCCCTGCGGTGGATGTCATCAATCTACCTTTCTTCTTCAAAGACGAAGCGCATTTGCGCGCGAGTGTTGCAACAGGCTCAGCCATGCGCAACATTTTGGACGCAGCAATTCTAGAAGAAACCAACTCGCGCGTCCTATGGTGGCAAGCTTTCGGTCGAAATGTTTATTTGTCGAAAGGCTCAGCCGTGCGCGTGCCCGCTGACTTAAATAAGAAAAAAGTTAGAACCTACGGCAAGGTGCTTGGCTGGACTGTGGAAGCGCTTGGAGGTGCCCCAACACTTATGTCTGGTTCAAAACAATTCCTTGCTTATCAGCAAGGTGCAGTTGATGTTGGAATGACTGGTGCCTCGGCAGTGAAATCGCGCAAGCTTTTTGAAGTCATGGATCACATGACATTGTCTTATGACAGTGCGATCGAGTTTGTTGCAGTGATCAATAACGATTTTTATCAGGATTTAACGGACGAAGAACGTTCAATCATCGACACAGCGGCCTTGCAAGTTGAACAACAACTCCGCGACGCAATTTATGCAGAGGAAGCAGAAGCGGTTGCCGAAGTGGGCAAAAGCATCGAAGTTGTTGAGCTGAGCGCGCAAGAACGTCAAGAATGGGTTTCAGCCACCATTGGTGTTGTGGACCGCTTTGTGGAAAGTGGTGGCCAAGTCGCTGCAGATGTCGTTGCCGCTGCTCGGGCGGACTAACATCGGTCTAAACAATCAGCAGGGCGTCAGAAGTGCCGCCCTGCCCTTTTGGGGAGTTTGTTTTCGTTGAAAAACAATATGGGAGCTGTTTTGGACGGTTTTGTCAGCGGAGTTGACGCCGTATCAGAATTTACAGGTCGACTGGCTGGTTGGATGTTCTGTGCCATCGGCTTTTTCGTGTTCTACGAAGTTGTGATGCGATACGCATTCACAATGCCGACGATCTGGGTCGATGAAATCAGCAGAATACTTCAAGTTTGGACAACCTACCTTGCAATTGCCTACGTCCTTAAATACCGACAACACATTCTTATCGATGTCGCATTCCGTGACACGGCCACCCCGCGACGGTTCTGGGTTGAAATATTTTCAATATCGGTCGTTGTGTTCTTCGGGTTGATCGCTGCCAAATATGGCTTTGATATTTGGCTTAAATCAACACAGTCGGGCCACACCACGGACTCTTACTTAGCAGTGCCCAAAGTTTTCGTAGATAGCTCTATTTGGGTTGGATTTGGCTTGCTTTCATTGCAGGGCCTATCGGAAATCATCAAGGTTTTGCGCGACCCCAATCTCATCAAAAATGCCACATTAGGACAACACTGATAATGGAAGTCATTCTTATCCTTTTCAGCCTGATTGGGCTTTTGTTGCTCAGGGTGCCGGTTGCCTTTGCCATGGGTGCTCTGGGTGTGGTTTTGCTTTGGCTCAAGGGCTTTCCGCTCATCGCAGTGCCGCAGCGATTATTCGGATCGATGGACAGTTTTGAGTTGTTGGCTGTGCCGCTGTTCTTACTCATGTCCAATGTACTGCTAAAGGGGGGCGTGGGACGGGATCTTTTTGCCAGTGTTCAGGCTTGGGTTGGTCACCTGCCAGGCGGGCTTGGCGTTGCAACAACAATGAGCTGCACACTCTTTTCTGCAATCTCTGGTTCATCCGTTGCGACAGCGGCCACGATTGGCACTGTTGCCGTCCCCGAAATGGATAAACGCGGTTATGACCGCCCATTCACCCTTGGCCAGCTGGCCGCCGGCGGTACATTGGGCATTCTTATTCCACCTTCAATCCCACTCATTTTGTACGGCGTCGTTACCGAGTCCTCAATTCCAACTCTGTTCCTTGCAGGCGTTGGGCCGGGTCTGTTTTTGGCGACTTTGTTTATCATTTATGCGGTCATCTACAATCGAAAGAGTAATGCTCAAATGCTCCAACGATACAGCTGGGGAGAACGGTTTCGGGCAACGCTTTACGCATTACCAACCGTTGTATTGGCGATTGCCATAATCGGTTCAATTTACGCAGGAATCGCAACACCATCTGAAAGCGCGGGCGTTGGTTTCGTGCTGGCAATTGTCATGACCTTTGCTATGGGGCGCATGAACTGGGAGAAGTTCTCTGCCGCTGTTCATGATGCGATGCGCACAACTTCAATGATTTTCATCATTGTGGCCGGCGCAAAAGTATTCTCCTACGCCATCACGCTCTATCTCATTCCACAGACCATCAGCGGTTTCTTAACGAGCAATATTTCCAGCCCAACCCTATTTATCCTTGCCGTTGGACTTGTATTGTTGATCGTCGGCTTCTTCTTAGAAGCATTATCGATGCTGCTGATCATGGTACCAGTACTATATCCAGCTTTGCAGGCAATGGGCATCGACCCCATTTGGTTCGGCATTTTCTTTGTTGTGCTTATCGAGACAGCACTAATTACACCGCCCGTGGGATTGAACTTGTTCGTAATTCAAGCGGTGGGAAAAGCGCGCCTTGAGGACGTGGTGAAAGGTGCAATGCCGTTTGCACTGATCATGTTGTCGACCGCCATTTTGCTGTGGTTTTGGAAAGACTTAGCGTTGTTCATCCCCTACAAGCTCCTGTAATTTGAGCGTCAAAACAAAAAAGGCGGCCCAGGGGCCGCCTAAAGTTGTTTGTGCAGCGACTAATCAGAGGAAATAAAATTAGAGCGCACGATATTGATGGCCCTCAAACATGAGGTCATACAATTCATTGGCCAAATCTGCCGGATCGTGGTCCGACGTGTTTAGCGTAATATCAGGGTTCTCAGGCGCTTCAAAAGGCGAGTCGATGCCGGTGAAATTTTTGATTTCACCTTTTTTCGCCCGAGCATAAAGCCCTTTGGGGTCACGTTCTGCGCAAACTTCAATCGGTGTGTTCACATAGGCTTCGATGAATTCGATATCACCTGCCACTTCACGTGCCAATTTGCGCTCGTTTTTGAACGGCGATATGAAGGACACCAGAACGATCAGCCCAGCATCGGCCATTAGTTTGGCAACTTCGGCGATGCGGCGAATGTTTTCGACCCGATCTTCATCGGTGAAACCCAAATCTTTGTTCAGACCGTGGCGTACATTGTCGCCATCAAGAATATATGTGTGCTTGCCTTCAGCGGCGATGCGTTTTTCCAAGAGGTTCGCAACCGTTGATTTGCCAGAACCAGACAGTCCGGTAAACCAGACAATTTTTGGTGTTTGCCCCTTCATTTCTGAACGGGTTTTGCGGTTCACGTCAAAATCTTGGTAGGTCAAGTTTTGAGCGCGGCGCAGGCCAAATTCCACGGTGCCTGCCGCCAAGGTCGCGTTGGACAAGCGGTCAATCAGAATAAAGCCACCAGTTGTGCCATTTTCAGCATAAGGATCAAACGCGATCGGTTTGTCTGTTGCGATGGTCACGGTGCCAACTTCGTTGAGGTCCAGGCACTTTGTTGCACTTTGCTCTAGGCTGTTGACGTTGGTCTTATACTTGATGTTGGTGATCGTAGCGGGCACCAATTGGGTGCCAACCTTAATCAGGTAAGAGCGACCAGACATGGCCCGATCTTCATTCATCCAGACCAGTTTTGCTTGAAATTGATTGGAATACTCAGGCACTGCGCCAGGGGCAGATAAAACATCGCCACGCGAGATATCAATTTCGCGATCCAAAACAAGCGTTACCGCCTGACCGGCAATCGCCTCGTCCAAATCGCCATCCATCGTGACGATGCGTTCAACTTTTGCGGGTTTGCGCGAAGCAGCAACCAGCACGTCGTCACCTGGTTTTACAGATCCACCAGCTACGGTTCCTGAGAAGCCACGGAAATCCAGGCTTGCGCGGTTTACCCATTGAACGGGGAAACGGAAGGGTTTTTCCGTCTTGTCTTCGGTCACGTCGATTTCTTCGAGATATGGCACAAGTTGCGGGCCTCGATACCAATCCATCTCTTTACTTTTGTTGACGATATTGTCGCCACGCAGCGCTGAGATCGGGATAGTCACTAAGGATTTGAACCCCAATTGACCCGCGAACTCGCGATACTCCGCCTCGATTTTATCGAACACGTCCTTATCGTAACCAACGAGATCGATTTTGTTGACCACGGCCACAACATGCTTCACGCCGATCAGTGAAAGGATAAAACTGTGGCGACGAGTTTGAGTCAGCAAGCCTTTGCGTGCATCGATCAAGACAATCGCCACATCTGCATTTGATGCACCTGTAGCCATGTTGCGCGTGTACTGCTCGTGACCTGGTGTATCGGCCACAATAAACTTGCGTTTGTTGGTGGTGAAAAACCGGTAGGCCACATCAATGGTGATGCCCTGCTCGCGCTCTGCGGTTAGCCCATCCACCAATAGCGAAAAGTCGATGCCTTCATCACCCGTGGTCCGGTTGTGACTTTCCTTTTGCAAAGCGGCGAGCTGATCGTCCAAGATCAACTGGCTATCATAAAGCAACCGACCAATCAGTGTTGATTTGCCGTCATCAACAGACCCACAAGTGAGAAAGCGCAACAGGCTTTTGTTGGTTTGTTGGCCAAGCCAACTATCAACGTCCAAAGCATTGTTTTTCTGGATATTTTCTTGAATAGACATATTAAAAATATCCTTCTTGTTTCTTCTTCTCCATCGAACCCGCCTGATCGCTGTCGATCAAACGACCTTCGCGCTCTGAGGTGGTGGAGGCATTCATTTCCAAGATAATTTCTGGCAAGGTTGCTGCGTCTGATTTGATGGCGCCAGTTAGCGGATAACAGCCAAGCGTGCGGAACCGCACCATTTCTTCACGTGGCACCTCGCCGTCGTTCAGTGGCAAACGATCATCGTCGACCATGATCAATGTGCCAGAACGCTCAACTACGGGGCGTTTTTTCGCCAAGTAGAGCGGCGGAATTTCAATGCCTTCAGAATAGATGTAGGTCCAAATGTCGAGTTCAGTCCAGTTGGATAATGGGAACACACGCATGCTTTCGCCCGGTGCCAGGCGCGTGTTGAACACCCGCCAGAGTTCTGGGCGTTGATTCTTCGGATCCCACGCGTGCTGCGCGTTGCGATGCGAAAAGATACGCTCTTTTGCGCGAGACTTTTCTTCGTCCCGGCGCGCACCGCCAATCGCTGCATCATATTGCCCGGCGTTCAGCGCCTGGCGCAACGCAACGGTTTTCATGATGTCTGTATATCGCGAAGAGCCGTGGTCGAATGGATTGATGTTTTCCGCTTTACCTTCTTGGTTGGTGTGCACCAACAGATCAAATCCATGCTCATCTGCCATGCGGTCACGGAAGGTGATCATTTCCTTAAATTTCCACGTTGTGTCCACATGCAAAAGCGGAAATGGAATCTTTGAAGGAAAGAATGCTTTGCGCGCCAAATGCAGCAAAACGCTTGAATCTTTACCAATCGAATACATCATCACCGGACGTTCGAATGATGAAGCAACTTCGCGAAAGATCTCTATGCTCTCAGCTTCGAGTGCTTGAAGGTGGGAAATTGATTTTTGTGTGGCCGACATGATGGCTCCAAAACGGGCAAAACGAGTTGCCCCTAAAATAGGCTGAGGGGTCGCGCAAAACAATCATACAAATCAGTGCGTTAGGCCATAAAGAACGTAGTTTTTGCCATTGGCACAATCCGCGCACGACCTGCCATGCTTGAGCAAAGTTTAGGGAAACGTGATTGTTCGTTTTGCCAATTTGGGGGCAAAGTTTTTCAAAAGGCACAGAAAGCCAAGACCAAAAGCTGGGGCACATGTGGGGCAATCAGGGGCATGTCACCCCAAGAACATGAGAATTTAATTCGCCATTATTTTGTAGACGCTAGATCGGTTTGCCAAGTTTTCCAAATAATGGGAAAAGCCTTTGTTTTTCACCAATTTGTGCCTTGAGAAACCGCGTTTTGAGACCTAATGTCTAGCCAACATCAAAAGGAATGACTCGTATGACCCAGCACAGAAGTGTTTTAGACGCAATTGGCAACACTCCGCTTATCCGGCTCAATGCAGTATCTGAGGCGACAGGATGTGAGATTTGGGGCAAGGCTGAGTTTTTGAATCCGGGACAATCGGTGAAAGACCGCGCAGCGCTTTACATAATCCGCGATGCGGAAAAACGCGGACTTTTGCGCCCAGGCGCCACCATTGTTGAAGGCACAGCCGGAAACACAGGCATCGGCTTGTCCATGGTCGCCAATGCCCTTGGCTATAAGTCAGTGATCGTTATTCCAGATACCCAAAGCAAAGAGAAAAAAGACAGCATCCGCCTAGCTGGCGCAACATTGATTGAAGTGCCGGCAAAGCCATACAAAAACCCAAACAACTATGTGAAGCTGTCTGGCCGTTTGGCTGAGAAGCTGAACAACGAATTGCCAGAGGGTGCCATTTGGGCCCAACAATTTGACAATGTGGCAAATCGCCAAGCGCATATTGAAACAACAGGGCCCGAGATTTTTGCGCAAACAGATGGCAAAGTTGATGGGTTCATTTGTGCGGTTGGATCTGGCGGTACTCTTGCCGGTGTGGCCCACGCCTTAAAAGAGCGCAACAAAGATATTCAAATTGGCATTGCCGACCCAGAAGGCGCAGCGCTTTATAGTTATTACAAAACCGGCGAGTTTGCTTCAACGGGCAGCTCGATCACCGAGGGTATTGGCCAGGGGCGCATAACTGCAAACCTTGAGGGCCTAACAGTGGACCAAGCCTATCAAATACCGGACGCCGAAGCCCTGCCCTATATCTATGACCTATTGGCCGAAGAAGGCCTGTGCCTTGGCGGCTCAAGCGCCATCAATATTGCAGGCGCAGTGCGCATGGCAAAAGAAATGGGCCCGGGCAAAACCATCGTCACCATCTTGTGCGACTACGGCAATCGCTACCAAACCAAACTCTTCAATAAAGATTTCTTGAACTCAAAAGGCTTGCCAGTACCGTCCTTTTTGGACAACAGTTTGGATATTGATATTCAATCTGTAATGGCGAGTGATGATGGATAGTGGTTCAGACCAAACAGAGTTTCTTTTTCGTAGTGATAGCTATTTAAATACAGTTGCCGCCAAGGTTGTTGAAATCAATGAGCTTGGCGGCATTGTTCTTGACCGTACAAATTTTTATGCCACCTCCGGCGGCCAGCCCGGCGACTTTGGTTTCTTAGAAACCGATGCAGGCGACAAGATCCAAGTGGCAACCACCGTTCATCCGAATGGCGAAAAACACCAGATTGTCCATGTCCCCGCCGAAGGACAAAAAGTGCCCAAAGTTGGTGATGACATTACATGCCATATCGATTGGGACAACCGCTATAAACTCATGCGGATGCATACAGCATTACATCTGTTGTCGGTCGTAATTCCCCTTCCAGTGACCGGCGGGTCGATTGGGGCAGAAAAGGGTCGGCTCGACTTTCAGATGCCTGAACCTCCCGAAAACAAAGAAGAATTGGCGGAGCAAGTCAATGCTCTCATCGCTCGTGAGCTAGATGTGAGCGAAGAATGGATCACCGAGGCCCAATTGGACGCCAATCCGGACTTGGTCAAAACCATGTCGGTAAAACCACCCTCTGGCCAAGGCAAAATCCGCATGATCCGAATTTCGGATGGCGATCAGACCATTGATTGGCAACCATGTGGGGGGACGCATGTGGCCAACACGCGGGAAATTGGAAAAATACGATTTGGCAAAGTTGAGAAAAAGGGCAAGATCAATCGTCGCGTAGCGATACATTTTGCTGACTGACACCTGCTACCTATTGGAGAAAACTGATGGAAAAACAATATCATGGTTCGTGTCATTGCGGCGCGGTGCAGTTTGAAGCCAAACTGGATTTGGCCGATGCGATAACCTGCAACTGTTCATTGTGTAGCAAGAAAAATGCTGTGATGGTTCGCATTCCGGGGGAAAATTTCAAACTGCTCTCTGGTGAAGATCAGCTCGGCCTTTATCAATGGAACACAAAGGTTGCCAAACACCACTTCTGCAAAAACTGTGGAATCTATACATTTCATCGACCCCGTTCAGCACCCGACAAGTATGGGATAAACCTTGCTTGTTTGGATGGTGTCGACGCACGTTCGCTCAACCCGCCCCTGTTGGACGGCGCATCATTGTCGCTTGAAGCATAGGAATAAGTGCTAGCGCACTGGTGGAGCGTACATCAGGCCGCCACGGGTCCAGAGTTCGTTCTTGCCGCGCGCAATGGCGAAATCTGTTTCACGGCCAAAGTTTCGACTAAACATTTCGCCATAGTTGCCGACCCCACGAATAACGTCTTGCGCCCATGTATCAGGAATGCCCAAAGGGG
The DNA here is from genome assembly GCF_027213965.1 of Maritalea porphyrae. Taxonomy (GTDB): domain Bacteria; phylum Pseudomonadota; class Alphaproteobacteria; order Rhizobiales; family Devosiaceae; genus Maritalea; species Maritalea porphyrae_A. The sequence continues at coordinate 776,052 of NZ_JAPWGX010000003.1, forward strand.
CACCAAATTTACCGTCAAGGCCGAGCAATCTTCTCACCTTGGGGTTTTTGCTGCCAATCATCGTGTCAATATTTCGAGAGCTAACGCCCAGTTCTTCGGCATTAATTAGCGCAAATACCGTCCAGCGGACGACATTTTGCCAGCGGTCATCATTGTTGCGCACAAGTGGTCCCCATGCGTCAATGGACAGTCGCTCAGGCAAGATACGGTGTTCACTCGTATTGAGTTCTTTTTCAATGATGGCTTGCAATGTGCTTGCTGGCGCCGTCACAACATTGCAGAGCCCTGCTTTGTAAGCGACGATGAGGTCTTCGAATTCCTCATAATATGATTCTTTGTAAGCTATTTCGTGCTCGAAAAAATAGCGTTCAGCTCGATCTTGTTCGATTGAACCACGAACTGCGCAGACCATTATGTCGTTCAATTGGATTGCCGAAACAACACCTAGTGTCTCTGGCACCAATAATGCTTGGCCATCAAAATAGGTAACTGTAACGTTTTGCACGGCGAATTGAGTGTCTCGGGACATGGTCCAATAGGCACTGCGTGCCATGATGTCCACCTCCCCACTTTGTAGAGGAGCAACACGGTTGGTACCCGAGTATTTTGTGAAATCCACGCGATTGGCGACACCGAACACTGCTGCCGAAACAGCGCGGCAAACATCAACGTCGAAGCCTTTCCAAAAGCCGTCTTCCGCGACCTCGGAGAACCCTTTGTGGCCATCTGTGGCGCCGCAGCGAACGATACCACTTTCAAGCACATTATCTAGGGTATCAGCCTGTGCGGATGGAACCGTCACAAGTGCCAACAACAAACCGGCCAAAATGATACGCAAACCGTTCATTGATCCCTCTTAAGCTTTGAGCGGCCCAATGAGGCCGCTCAAAATATGTTTAGTTCAATCCAAAACACTAAGCAATTGAATTGGTGTAACTTTCGCCACACCTATCAATTGATCGGTTTAATGCAGGATTTGGCTCAAGAACAACTTGGTCCGCTCATGCTGCGGATTGTCAAAGAAGTTGTCTGGATCATTCTGTTCAATGATCTGACCTTGGTCCATAAAGATAACGCGGTTAGCAACCTGACGGGCAAAACCCATCTCGTGGGTCACACACAACATGGTCATCCCAGTTTCAGCCAAGTTCACCATAACTTCGAGCACTTCCTTGATCATTTCAGGGTCAAGTGCTGAGGTTGGTTCATCAAACAGCATAATGTTTGGGTTCATGCACAAAGACCGCGCAATCGCCACACGTTGTTGCTGACCACCGGACAATTGGCCCGGGAACTTGTCTGCTTGTTCAGGAATCTTCACTTTTTCAAGGTATTCCATCGCAGTTGCTTCAGCTTCTGCTTTTGGAATTCCACGAACCCACATTGGGGCCAGTGTGCAGTTTTCCATAATGGTCAAGTGCGGGAACAGGTTGAAGTGCTGGAATACCATTCCAACTTCACGCCGCACTTCATCGATCCGCTTCAAATCGTTGGTCAACTCGATCCCATCAACAATGATTTCGCCTTGCTGATGTTCTTCCAAACGGTTGATGCAACGGATAAGTGTCGATTTGCCTGACCCAGATGGCCCCGCAATAACGATCCGCTCGCCTTTCATCACTTTCAAATTGATATCTTTGAGAACGTGAAAGTCGCCATACCACTTGTTCATACCGTTGATTTCAACAGCAACGTCCGTGTCGGACACTGTCATTTTGGTGCGGTCGACCTTGATTTGGTCTGCTGATACTTCTGACATATTTATCTACTCCTTGTGTCCGGTATTGAGGCGACGTTCCATATACATGGAGTAACGTGACATACCGAAACAGAATACCCAGAACATTGCGGCTGCAAACAGATAGCCGGTTGTTGCCTGGTGAGGTGATTTCCATTCGACTTGCGCTGTGGTTGCCTGCACGGTGTTCAAAAGGTCAAACAGACCCACGATTGATACCAGAGAGGTATCTTTGAACAACGAAATGAAGCTGTTCACAATGCCCGGGATAACGTGTTTCAACGCTTGGGGCAGAATGACCAGATACATGGCTTTGAAGTAGTTCAAACCCAATGCATCTGCAGCTTCATACTGCCCTTTTGGCAAAGCTTGCAAACCGCCACGCACCACTTCCGCCATATATGCAGCAGAAAAGAGCGACACACCAACAAGTGCACGAAGCAGCTTATCGATTGTTGTCCCCTCCGGCAGGAACAATGGCAGCATAATCGACGCCATGAACAACACGGTGATCAGTGGCACCGCACGCCATAGCTCGATGAACGCAATACAAACGTATTTCACAAATGGCATATGTGAACGCCGACCAAGGGCCAACACAATACCGATAGGCAACGAAGCAACGATACCCACGGTGGCAATGATCAATGTGATGGTCAAGCCACCCCATTTTTCTGTTGGCACTTCTGTAAGGCCAAACACGCCGCCGTTGAGCAAGAAAAATGTTGCAACAGGCATAACAACAAAGAAACCAATTGCTGACAGGCCCTTATGGGGTAGGTCTGGCCACAAAAGTGGGACCAAAGTCACTATGCCCAAAAGGAAGCAAATGTTTACTCGCCAATATGACTCCGAAGGATAAAATCCGTAGATGAAGAAATTAAAGCGGTCGACCACATAAATCCAGCAGGCGCCTGCTTCTTCAGTTCGACAAGCTTCAACCGTGTTGTCCACCGACCACGGGAAAACCGCATGAGTGACCAAAAAGTTGAAGATCGGCGGCAAGAACCAAGCCAAGAACAAAATGCCGACAATGGTCATAATTGAGTTGGGGATGTCAGAGAATAAGTTCTGACGTAACCAACCCACTAGGCCTTTGCTTGTTGAAGGAGCTGGCTGCTCCCCAAGCATCTCGTTGCGCACATAGGCAAAACTTGTATCAGTCATGTTTGTTCTCCCTATCGCTCGGTTAGCGCAATGCGCGCGTTGTAAATGTTCATGACAACTGAAGTAAGCAATGAAAGCGTCAGATAGACCATCATGGTCATAAAGATCACTTCAACAGCTTTACCAGACTGGTTCAATGCAGTGCCCATAAACACGTTAACAATGTCAGGATAACCAATCGCCACCGCCAAAGAAGAGTTTTTGGTGAGGTTAAGATATTGGCTTGTTAACGGTGGAATAATCACACGCATCGCTTGTGGAATGATCACAAGATTCAGACGGTCAGAGTTTTTCAGCCCCAGTGATTGTGCAGCTTCTGTTTGCCCATCGCTCACCGCAAGAATACCTGCGCGAACAGTTTCAGCAATAAAGGCCGCTGTGTAGATTACCAATCCAAACAAAAGCGCAACAAACTCAGGTGGAATTTGAATTCCGCCAGCGAAGTTGAAGCGTTCAAGCACTGGATAATCTAGTGCGATTTGCGCACCCGTCACCATCCACACAATTGCTGGAATGACGACAAGCATCCCAATAAATGCTGGTACAAACGGAAAACGCTGCCCTGTTTGTTCAAAACGACGAACTGACCATCGATTAAGGAAGTATCCACCGATGATGACCGCAACAATGGCCAACTGAACCCAAACGAAACTATCGTTCGGTTGTGGATCTGGCACATATAGACCGCGGTTGTTCAGATAGACGGATCCGGTGACAAACTCGATGCTGTTCTTAACTGATGGCATCGTTTTGAGAACCGCAAAATACCAAAAGAACAACTGCAATAGCAGCGGTATGTTGCGGAAAACTTCGATGTATACAGTTGCAAGGCGCGCGATGATCCAGTTGCTGGATAAGCGTGCAACACCAATGATGAAGCCCAACACGGTTGCCAACACGATGCCGATTACGGAAACAAGCAAAGTGTTTAGAATACCAACCTTGAACACATCGAAATATGTTGAAGACCGGTCATATTCCATTAGCGTGAAACCAATGTTGAATCCCGAGGTGTTTCCGAGAAAATCAAATCCGGTTGTTTTGTTCTGCGCTTGTAGATTGGTGACGGTATTGTTGAATATCCACCAACCAAACGCGACAAGTCCAATCAGTAGCAAAATTTGAAATGCATATGATCTGAACTTTGGGTCATATATTAATGACGTAGCGCTGCGCGTTTGCTGCAGCTGTTCCTGACTTTTAGCCATACCTACCCTATTAGTTTTTTGTTGAGTAGTCTCTCTGATATTGACCAATCAGAGTTGGCGGGCAAATTGCCCTCCCCCTTAAAATACGGCTCGGCACCATAGGCGCCGAGCCGCAAATCACAAATTCGACTAGCGAATTGGTGGAGCGTACATCAAGCCGCCACGTGTCCAGAGATCATTAACTGAACCTGCGCGTGCGATGCCAACTGGTGTACTTGCACCAACATGACGCTCGTAGATGTCGTTGTAGTTACCAACATGTTTGATGATTTTGTAAGCCCAGTCTGTTGAAAGACCGATTGCTGTACCAAAGTCACCTTCAACGCCAAGCACACGACGAACACCTGGGTTATCTGAACCGAGCATATCGTCAACGTTTGCTTGTGAGATGCCGAGTTCTTCAGACTCTAGGAGTGCGAAGTAAACCCAACGTGTGATGTTGAACCAAAGGTCGTCACCTTGACGTACTGATGGGCCCAAAGGCTCTTTAGAAATGATTTCTGGAAGAATCATGTTCTCATCAGGATTTGCAAGTGACAAACGCTCTGCAGCCAAAGCTGATGAGTCAGTTGTGAACACGTCACAACGGCCATCATCATATGCTTTTACAACTTCGTCTTGGTCTTCGAACACAACAGCGTTGTATTCCATGCCAGTTGAAGAGAAGTAATCAGCAGCGTTCAATTCAGTTGTTGTACCTGCTTCAATACAGATAGCAGCACCTGAAAGCTCAGTTGCCGAAGCTACACCGAGATCTTTACGAACCATGAAGCCTTGGCCGTCATAGAACATTGTACCCGCAAAATCGATACCAAGGTTGGTATCACGGCTCATTGTCCATGTTGTTGTACGTGAAAGAACGTCAATTTCACCTGAAGAAAGCGCTGTGAAACGCTCTTTAGATGTCAATGGCGTAAAGCGAACAGCTTTTGGATCATCAAAGATCGCCGCAGCCATAGCGCGACAGAAGTCTACATCCAAGCCAGCCCATTCGTTGTTCGCGTCTGGTGCTGCAAAGCCTGGAGTGCTTGGTGATACACCGCACTGCAAGTAGCCTTTAGCCTGTACGTCTGCAAGTGTGTCCGCAAAAGCAGCAGAAGCTGATAGACCCAGCACTGCTCCAAGAGCGATTGTTACGAGTTGTTTCTTCATAACGTTGCCTTTTGTTTCCTAACCCTTTTTTTGATTTGTGGTGCACTCCCCTCCGAAGTTGAGACACCACATGCAATGAAGGAACTTTTGTCCTACAAAGCAGTTACCAATGGAAAAGGGTTTTTGGTCCCGGGTCAAGGCCTTTAGTTACATAAATCCTGCGCTATAGTGAAGTTGACCCCATTCATGGGTATTTAGGAAAATTTTTTTGATGATGGAAAAACTTATGAGTAATGCTGAATATTCTAATTCATCATTTGGCCCCGAAACGGTGCTCACACACTTGGGACGAAACCCAAGTGACCAAAATGGATTCGTCAACACACCTGTTGTGCGTGGCTCGACAGTCTTATTTGATTCTCATGAAGACCTTTTGGCGGGCAAAAGTGCCTACAAATATGGGCGCCACGGCAACCCCACCAACGATGCGGTAAAGGACGTCATTACTCAACTCGAGTGCGCGCACGATACATTGCTAACGCCTTCGGGCCTTAGCGCAATCAGTACAACATTGCTCGCAGTGGCACACGCTGGCGACCATGTGCTTATTAGTGATAGTTCATATGAACCAACGCGTCACTTTTGCGAAACGGTGTTGCGTGCCAACAATGTTGATGTTGAGTACTACGATCCGCGAATCGGCAATAGAATCAGCACACTGATCCGCGCCAATACAAAAGCAATTCACACCGAATCGCCAGGATCCCTCACTTTTGAAGTTCAAGATTTGCCCGCCATTGTTGAAGCGCGCGGAGATCGGGATATTGCGATCATTGATGATAATAGCTGGGCGACGCCACTCTATTACAAACCATTGGAGATGGGCGCGGACATCGTTATTCACGCGGGCACCAAAATGTTTGTTGGGCACTCAGATGTTTTGTTTGGCACCATCTCAGCAAATGAGAAATGGGCGGACAAGGTCAAAGCGACTTATACAGCACTAGGAGTGTGCGTTTCCCCCGAAGACAGTTTTTTGGTGGCGCGGGGCTTGCGCACGCTTGCCATCCGCATGAAAGAACACGAGAGACGGGCTCTGGAATTGGCACAGTGGCTTGAGGCAAATCCAATCGTCGAGAAGGTCTTTCACCCGGCCCTGCCCCAACATCCTGATCACGATGTTTTTATGCGTGATTTCACTGGTTCGGGCTCACTTTTTGGCTTTTCGCTGCTCCCAGCGCCACAAAATGCAGTTTCTGAACTTTTGAATCACTTGCGGCTGTTCGGCATGGGCTATTCTTGGGGCGGTTTTGAGAGCCTCATATTGCCCGTTACGATCAAAAACCAACGATCCGCGACCAAATGGTTGGAAAAAGGCAATCTGTTTAGAGTGCATGTTGGCTTGGAGGATTTTGACGACCTAAAATCAGACTTGGCCGATGGATTTGAGCGCTACAAATTGGCGGCAGATCTTTAAGCTGTCGATCGCGCATGTTTGCGCTTACGAAGCAATCTCTTAAAGGGCGTTAGCATTCGATTCTTTCGCCCTTTGACTTTTGCACTGAACAATAGGCCCCGTTTGCCAAATTGTTCCCGCACCCAAAACGCGCCAATTGTACCCAAACCTGTGCCAACAAATACGTCGGACAAATAGTGTGCGCTGTCGACAATGCGAGCAAGGGCCAACAAAAAGGCTCCCACAAAGACAATTGCAATCCGTGCACCAAACAAAAAGTATAGCGCCCATGCGAATGCAAAGGCGGTTGTAGCATGACCAGATGGAAAGCCAGCGAAACGCCAGTCCCCAGCAAAGGGTGTGAAATGCAGAATTCCAACTTCATCCATTAGAATTGGCCGTGCTCTGCCGATGGCGACTTTCAATATGGCGGACAGTGCGCCGGGCAGGCCAACAGCTAGAAAAATGAATCCACTCATTGCTCCAGTTCCGCGCACAAACCATCGCAGGGTGTATCCCAGAGGAAAACGGCCAATGATTTGCGCCAATACCCAAAGGGTCAAGGTTGGAATAAGCATCCAATCTGATTCCCCAACGCGGGCCAAAACTGCAAAAAACGCACGTTCTCTCTCTGGCCAATTGGTCAATTGCTCAGTGGTTGTTCTATCCCAAAGAATTGTCAGCAAAAAAACGGCGAGGAATAGAAAAAAACTTACACCGACCCATTTTGGGCTAAAACCCGCAGACGACAAGGGTTTTTGAGCTGCATTCGCGTTGATTTTGGATTTTGGCAACTCATATTCCAGACAAAAAAGTGCATTATTCTTAGAATGAGCAGATAACATGACTTGCAGTATGCCACAAGAATGTGTACATCGCAGTCCGGTGATCACATCCGTTGTGAGAATGTCGGAGTATAGCTCAGCCTGGTAGAGCACTGGTTTTGGGTACCAGGGGTCGCAAGTTCGAATCTTGCTACTCCGACCATCACCACAACGGAACAATGATTGGGTAGGATCATGACCGCTAAAATCTTTCGTCCAGCAAAGAACGCCATGCAATCTGGCCGCGGCAAAACCAAGCATTGGGTGCTTGTTTTTGAACCCGAAGTTGCCAGATCCATTGATCCGCTTATGGGTTACACCTCTTCCACAGACATGAATTCACAAGTGAAACTCACTTTTGACTCTTTGGAAGCGGCTGAAAGCTACGCCCAACGTAAGAACATCGAGTATGTGGTGCAGCAACCACACGATGCGACCCCGAAGAAAGTTGCTTATTCTGATAATTTCAAAAGCGACCGCCGGGCTCCTTGGACACACTAACCAGCTTTTTGCACTTTCGTTAGACATCTGAGTTTAACATCATTTCGCTAGTCAATTGGCTTAGCGCCACCTATTGGTCCCGTAGCTCAACTGGATAGAGCAGCTGACTTCTAATCAGCAGGTTGCAGGTTCGAGTCCTGCCGGGATCACCATGACGACCCCACCGCAAAAATCTACGCCCTTGTTTTTCACGGAACATTCCCCATTTGCACTTGGTATATTAGGCGAAAGGGTAAAATGATGGGCATTGGTAGTTTAATTGCATTCTTGTTTGTTGGAGCTGTTGCAGGCTGGCTAGCAGGCAAAATTGTCAAAGGATTTGGATTTGGCCTTATCGGCAATATGGTCGTAGGGATTGTTGGGGCTTTTGTCGCAGGAATTTTGTTGCCTTCTTTGGGCATCGCCATTGGCGGCGGAATTATTGGCGGCATCATCAATGCCACAATCGGCGCTGTCGTTTTGCTATTCCTCATTAAAGTCATCAAAGACATTTGAACCGAACAAAAACCTGCTGAGCGGATTTGCCCAGCAGGTCTATTTCGATCAGCATTTAGCAGAATCAACGAATAGAGTTTACTGCGCGCCTTGGCATTCAACAGCCGCTTCAAGTGCAGCGTAGGAACCGGCCAAGTCAATCGCCATGACCTGCTCGTCGCCATTGTACAACGTCATGGTGTATTTCTTAGCAATATCAAATAGAAAATCCTCATTGGTAAACGCGATATCTGCCCCCGGAACGCCGCCCAGGTAAATGCCTTTTGCTTCGCCCTCATAGGGTTCGTCGTCCAGTGTAAATCCTACGACGTAGGTTTCACCTTCAACAATCTCGCCCCAGCTTTCATTGAAGGCCGTTACGTAGGCTGATTCATTATTGCGGTCGAAACCGATCCGCACAATTGAACCATCTTCATATGCCGCTTGAATAAGACAACCGTTTCCAAGGGATGGATCAACCATAATGTCCCAACCTTCAACCTGGTCCCATTGTGTCAGTTCTTGCGCGACGACAGGTGATGCCAGCACCAGTGTCGCAAGGGCCACCGCCCCTAAAACAGTTTTTTTCATTATACGCTCCCCGATTACGGCTATTGCCGCATATAGCGCCATTTGTGACGCAAATTACCTTTATTCGGAAAAGTGAATTTGTAAATTGGAAATTATTTGGAGTATGAAATACGCGAAATGAAGAACTCTTTAGATCAAACAGCAGAACATTCATTGAATTGACACCAATCAATACCTAATTTCATTGAACATACTACTGATAGGCAAAGAGTACGGTAGAACCCTGGAGGCAACATGGAACGCAAGATCAACATAACCCAGCACAGTGGCACAGGCATGCTGTGGTTTATTGGGTGGTTATTCACTGTCGGCTATTTGAAACTAGGTTTTTTTAAAGGCTTACTTGGATTGATTGTCTGGCCCTACTACTTAGGTTCGCATTTTGCGCCACTTGTCGGCGGCTAAGCGTCGTTACAAGTCGCGAACGCGGGTTTGACCGCTTGCGTCCTGCTAAATAACGAAACCATTAGAGCTGCCTAGCAATCAGGCAGTTCTGCCTTTCATTGTCAGCGCCAAACCCATAGTGTTTGTTGGATATTGGGGATGACTATGAAATCGATTCTTGTGCTTCACGCACATCCAGCACCACGCCATTCAAACGCCAACACGGATTTGGCGAAAGTCGCCCAAGAGGTTGAAGGCGTCACCTTTGTTGACTTATATGCGCGTTACCCGCGCTTCAAAATTAATATCGATAAAGAACAAGAACAATTGTTGGCGCACGACGTCATCATATTTCAATTCCCCCTAATGTGGTACTCTACGCCTTCTTTGCTGAAAGAATGGCAAGACCTTGTGCTTGAGTATGGGTTTGCCTATGGCGAAGGTGGCACGGCATTGGCCGGCAAATGCCTACTCCCGGTCGTTTCGGTCGGTGGCCCACAAACCGCCTATGCCCCGCAAGGCTATAACAATTTTGAGCTGCCATCTTTCTTGTCTCCCCTTCAGCAGACGGCAAATCTTTGTTCGATGCGATATGTGTCGCCATTCACCTTGTTCGCCTCCTTGCGCGCACGAAATGACGGCAGGCTTGCCCAGCACACCACACAATATCAACGATTGCTCGAAGCATTGAGGGACGATGAATTCGACTTTGAGAGCGCCAAGCAGCTGCCCATATTGACGGCTGAAAACATATCATCTGTTGTGGGGGAAAAGAAATGACCGGACTGCTTTTTCAGGGCTTCATCTATCTTTGCGCCGCCGTGATTGCAGTTCCCATTGCCAAGCGACTGGGCTTAGGTTCAGTGCTTGGCTATTTGATTGCTGGGATTGTCATTGGACCCATAACAGGATTGGTTGGCTCAGAAACTCAAGATATTCAACATTTTGCCGAATTTGGTGTTGTGATGATGTTGTTCCTCGTGGGGTTGGAGCTTGAACCCAGGGCCCTTTGGGATATGCGCAACCGTTTGCTTGGTTTGGGTGGACTGCAAGTTGGGGCAACCACCTTAATTATTGGCACAATCGCCTACCTTTTGGGCGTGCCATGGCAAAGCGCGATTGCCGTTGGTTTGGTCTTTGCCCTTTCTTCTACTGCTATTGTTCTGCAAACGCTGAACGAAAAAGGCTTGATGAAGAGTGACGGCGGTCAGTCGAGTTTTTCCGTTCTTTTGTTCCAAGACATAGCCGTCATCCCCATGTTGGCGCTAATCCCGCTTTTGGCAATTCAAGAGTACCTTGACCATCTGCACGACGATCACGGTGCAAGTTCTGGTGGCCATGGCGCAGAAATGAGCTTGGTTGAAGGGTTGGCGGGCTGGCAAGTTGCAGGCGTCACTGTTTTGGCCATTGTCGCCGTGGTGGTTGGCGGCCATTATTTGTCGCGCCCGCTATTCCGTTTTATTGCCGGTGCAAAATTGCGCGAAGTCTTCACCGCTGCAGCTTTGCTTTTGGTGGTGGGCATTGCCTTGTTAATGACATTGGTTGGCCTTTCCCCTGCCCTTGGTACTTTTTTGGCTGGTGTCGTGCTGGCAAACTCAGAATTCCGCCACGAGCTTGAGAGCGACATAGACCCATTTAAGGGACTATTGTTGGGTCTATTTTTCATCACCGTGGGTGCAGGAATCAATTTTGGTTACCTCTTCGACCAGTTTGCCATCGTTGTGGGGCTTACTGTTGGGCTGATGTCGATCAAGGCCTTGGTGCTCTATTGTTTGGCCATCATTTTTAAACTCAAGGGCGCAGACAAATGGTTGTTCACGTTGGGGCTGGCGCAAGCAGGTGAATTCGGGTTCGTTTTGCTTTCTTTCACCCTGCAAAATGGCGTTATCTCAAACGAATTATCTCAACTTCTCCTTCTGGTGGTGGCGCTTTCAATGCTCCTTACCCCAGCTTTGTTCATAGCCTACGAGCGCTTGCTTCTGCCAAAACTGACGAACGAACAACAGCGCAAAGAGGATGAAATCACCGAACAAGGTACCGTCATCATTGCGGGTACGGGACGTTTTGGGCAAATCGTCAATCGCATGTTGTTGGGCAATGGGTTCAAGACCGTCGTTCTTGATTTGAGTGCAGAGGCTGTCGACCGCGTTGGTCGTTTTGGCGTAAAGACATTTTTCGGCGATGCGTCCCGTCCAGATCTGCTGCACGCCGCAGGATTGCACGAAGCCAAGATGATTGTCGTTGCGATCGACGATGAAGCACGAGCCCTTGAGATTGTGCGCCACGCCCGCCAGGTGCGACCAGACATACACATCGTAGCGCGCGCGAGAGACCGCAACTCGGTGTATGACATGTACTATGCTGGCGCCAACGATATGATCCGAGAAACATTTGACAGTTCTGTCCGCGCCGGGCGTTCCGCATTAGAAGGCTTGGGCATTCACCCATATGAGGCCGAAAAAATTGCTTCAGCATTTGTAGAACTTGACCTTTGGGGGATTCGCCAACTCGCCGAATTGCACAACCCGGATATTCCACCGCACGAAAATGACGAATACATCAAGAAAGCAATTGAGGTGCGGGATGAAATGGACCGGGCAATGGTTGGCTCAACAGATGGCCACAAAGGCGCAGTAGATAGGGCTTGGATGCCGCCCGGGCATCGCCCTGATGATTCGGAGCAATAGGCAAACCTTCAACAAGTCACCAGTATTTCAGAGCGAATGGCAAGAATTTCGCCAAAGTGATACACAATGTGTAGTTGAATTTGCAGCTTTGCTTTGCTAATTAACACAATTGTAAAAAATAACTCGACGGCACTGTTTTTTTCACTATCGTTGGAGTTGATATATTTCAAGAATTGAAGATTTTGTGTGATCTATGACCAGCTTATCGGTGGACCAATATTTAGCGGAAGACGTAGAATTCGCAACACGTGATGAAGCAATCGATCAGCTAAGCAAAAAGGCGTCCGAATTTGGTGGCAAGCACATTGCCTATGGCATTTTGAACCCCGGCAAATCTTCGCCTCGCCTCGCCTTTGATGCCATAACTACGTACTCGCCTGCTTGGTTGGAAAGATACTTCAGCCAAAGCTATCACATTCAAGATCCAATCCTTAAAACCGCTTCGTCGGCCAGAATCCCATTTGATTGGGAAACCGCCAAGTACGACTCCACCCCGCTCAAAACATTCTTTGGCGAGTCCGTTGAGCATGGCTTGGGGCGACAGGGCCTTGCCATACCAATCCATGGGCCAAATGGCGAGATGTGCGCTTTGTCGTTTAATGCAGATGTTAGCGATGGAGACTGGATTAAAATGCGGCAAGAGGTCTTGCCTCATATCATGCTGTTCGCGCACCAATTCAACGAAAAAGCCTTGAATATTCGCAGGCTAAAACTGCCGGAAATAACGCTTTCACCTCGAGAAAGTGAAGCTTTAAAGTGGGCAGCTGAGGGTAAGTCGGTTTGGGAAACCAGTCGGATATTAGGCATCTCTGATCACTCCGTAAAATCATACCTGCAGAATGCCCAGCGAAAACTAGCATGTTGCAACAAATTGCACACCGTCGTAACAGCTGTGCGGTTGGGTATTATTTGAGTGCCCCCCCTATTTGGGGGTGGTGATTTTGTGTATTTTCATGCGCATAATGAAGCGTAGTAAAAAAATTATTGTCCATTTTAGGAATAGTAATGAATGAATTAGATTTTGGCGTAACGGTAAACGCCCACAGCAAAAGCGAAAAGTTTTCAACGCTGTTGGAATGGCTAAATGACAACTCATCTGCCCTGAGGCGGGAAAGAACAAGTCCTGTTCCCGAGGTCATTGAGCTTTTACATTTCGCAAGACGGCTTGAACGTGTCACCACCCGTGAGTTTCAGGTGTTTGAGCAGGTCATCGAAGGCCTGACAGCTGTTCAAATTGGAGAAAGACTAAATATCAGCCCACGGACGGTGGATGTCCACAAATCGCGTTTCATACAAAAGATGGAAATCGGCAACATGGTCGTCGCAGCCCGCTATTTCTCAATCTTGGAAACCCTGATGGCCACCGATTCGGCGGCCGTGGAATATGCTAAAACTGCAACCGCCAGTTGAAATTGGCTCACGAGATTTTATTGCAACAAACAGGCTTGAGGTTTTGCTGAATTTAGAACCAATTGGAGCCTGAAATCACAACGCTCTTGGGCCAATGGACGCGTTATAGTGATTCTCAGTGATGGTTGATTGTGAAAACTGGGAAATTCTTACCTTTCTTGGCTCGTATATTCCTCGTCAAAATAGATCTTGGGGCGATCCTACCTCGTCAGCAGTAGAACATTCGCAAATTCGGAGAAATGATCGCTGGATTACGGTGTAGTCGTCACCCGGGAATGGGTCATCATATCCCCGGCTTTCAAGCCAATCTGCGCGGCTCGCCCGCCTGCAATTTCAAAGACAAATCGCACAGGTGCGGCTGACGGAATTGGCGTCGGGTCGTGTGGTTTTGCATTGACGTGAATATTGACGATCCTGCCATTTGCTTTCACGAAGATCATATCAAGCGGGATTAGTGTGTTGCGCATCCAAAAGGAAACTGGTCGTTCTTCATAAAAATCGAATAACATGCCAGCGTCAGGGCCCAGCTCTGTTCGGTACATCAAGCCTTTTGCGCGCTCAGAATCATCGTCAGCGATTTCAATTTGAAAATGATGGGCGCCAGTATCGCTGGTTAATGTCAGCTCATGCTCATTGGCACTGCAGGCTGAAAGGCCTAAAAAAAGAAAAAGAGCGCACATGGCGCGCGCTAGTCGTCGTTTTGCGTTGAGCATAGGTCTAGTGGGATGACGGCGCGTCGCCCCATCCATCAGGACGAATCTCCGCAACCATTAGGCCCTTTGGGCCATCGCCGTAGCGCGCCAAGACAAATTGACCGGGGCGAAGCTCAGCAAGACCAAAACGGCGCAATGTCTCCATATGGATGAAAATGTCTGGATGACCTTCACCAGCAGAAAGGAAGCCAAAGCCACGCAGCCGGTTAAACCATTTAACCTGCAAGCGCTCTAGCTTTGAAGTTGGCTCCACGACAACGTGTGTCTTTGCTGGATCCATTTGCGCTGGGTGCTTGGCAGTTGAATCATCCATAGAAAGGATTCTAAAGGCCTGCAGACCACCGGGGCGGTCTAATGCCTCTACAACGATCCGCGAGCCTTCATAAGCCGTTTTAAAGCCGTCACGGCGCAAACAGGTCACATGTACCAATACGTCAGGCATGCCGTTGTCTGGCACAATAAAGCCAAAGCCTTTTGCGACATCAAACCACTTTATCGACCCAGCAATTTCAATAACATCCACAGTCGGGTCATTGGCTAGTTCATTGGCGCTGCTACCAGCCGATGGCTCTTGGCCCTCGTACTCTGTATCACCATCAACTTCGGCTATATATTTGGCCCCCATAATCGCCATGTCCCTCTTGTCTCTCCTGTCCCACCACAAACAGGGTACACCTTACTAAGTTCTAAGTTTGTCCGATTCAGACGGCTTTGTTAAGTAAATAATTAGAATTCATTAACCATTATAATTACCTACCAACATAATGACCCGCTTAGAGCAGCAAAAACATTGCCACTTCAAATAGATAACGACATGCGAGTTATTCACATTCACAAAGTGCGATTTTTTGGCAATACGCAATTGTCCGAAACGTAAAAACAAGTTCATACAAAGGAATCACGATGAAATATCTGCATACGATGGTGCGAATCTCGAACGTTGAAGAAAGCCTAAGGTTCTATTGTGAGGGCCTAGGGTTGAAAGAAACACGGCGCTTCGAAAACGAAAAAGGCAAATTTACGCTTATCTTCTTGGCACCTGAAGGTGACGAAAAAAGTGAAATTGAATTGACCTACAATTGGGGCGAAGAGGGTTATGATGGCGGGCGCAACTTTGGCCACCTCGCCTATCGTGTTAGCGATATCTATGCAACTTGTCAGCACCTCATGGATATGGGCTACACCATCAACCGGCCGCCGCGCGATGGGCACATGGCCTTTGTTCGTTCGCCAGACAATATTTCAATTGAGCTTTTACAAGAAGGCGATTTGGCGCCAAAAGAACCATGGGTTTCCATGCCGAATATTGGTGAATGGTAATCGGTGCGTTTCCAAAAACAGTAAAATCTTAACCATGCTTCTTGACCGGCGATTAGGCATCGCCGGGCTATCTTAACGGCTCGTTTTCCATTTTGAAATTTGCGAGTCCTAGATGCGTGTGTTCATTGCCCTTTTGCTGAGTGTGACTGTATTGGCAGGTTGCGCCTCTCTTGGTGGCTTCAAAGGCGGCACAAACTACCAGAAGAAATATGGGCTCTATGTGGAGCACTCCAAAATTCAAACTTTTTGTTTGTTGCCTAAGTTGCGGTTTGTGTTGTGGAAGGCCGAAATGCACTTCAAACGTGCTCCTGTTGTGTCTTCGGGCTATCGAAATCCGTTCCATAACTGGAAAGTGGGCGGGGCTTGGGGCTCATATCACCAGAAATGCATGGCCGCCGACATCTTTATTCCTGGGGTTTCAAAATCAAAGTTAATCGCATTTTTGAAAAAAACAGGCGAAGTTGGCGGACTGGGTTGTTATCCGGGTCGGAAATTTGTTCACGTCGACATTCGTGGACGGCCACGCGGCTACAAGCACCCGGTGCAATTTAAAGGTTGTTGAGTTTTTTCCACTGGTTAGGACCCAAAATCCGCATTTTTTTGAAAAAAAACAAAAAAAATGAAATTGCCTCTTGCGTCTTTCGTTCTGGCCCAATATACGGTCCACACAGTTCGCAAGCGCCCTTCGTCTAGTGGTCTAGGACGCTGCCCTTTCACGGCGGAAACACGGGTTCGAGTCCCGTAGGGCGCACCACGAACTGCACCAAAAGGCTTCGCAGAAATGCGGAGCCTTTTTTTATTATCCCATAGATTTCCTGCATTTACAGGGGTTTCCTAACACCTTTGGGATTTTTCCCGTTTGACAGCGATCCAAAAGTGATGCACTTTTTGATGCACTTTTGATGCACTTTTACATTTCGGGCTGGGAATGACATTTAGAAAATTTATCAAACCTCGGGGAAAATCCGGGGTTCTTGTGTACTATCGACGAACACCCAAGAATTTAATGATTCATGGATTGCCAGACAGGAACCTCATAAGCCTCAAGACAAAAGACATGCCGGTGGCCATAGAGCGCGCGGCCATAGTCCATGAGGAATTGGAAAAGAAGTGGCATCTTCTGTCCGAGGGGCATGCTGAAACGGCCCAGCAGGAGTACGAAGACGGCATCAGGCGTGCGAGACTTGCTGGTTACGGTTATCGGACAACCAGACAAATCGCCAATGGCGACCTTGAGGATCTGTTGTCTCGCGTCTCAGATGCTCATATGCACATCTCACAGCCAAAAACCGCCAAAGCGATTCTGGGTGCTGTTGAGAAGCCTGTGCACATGTTTAGTCAGCTGGCAGATTTGTATGTCCAGTATAACAGCGATGGCTTGGAAGGAATGTCAGAGGGCCAAATAAAAAGGCACTTGGTCGCTCGACGCCGTGCGATCGATTATTTCATATCCGTGCTTGGCGACAAGCCATTGAGCGCTATCACACGCGAGGACACACTCGCATTCAAAAAGTGGTGGGAGACTAAGATCCGCGACGAAGGGTTGACCGCTCACACTGCGAACAGATCTATTGGCGATATTCGGGGGATGATCACGCCGGTCGATAACGCACTGCAAACAGATTATTGGAGTGTTTGGGGGAAACTGAGAATAAAGCAGACCAATGCCAATAAGATGGGCGTGCGACACGCCTTCCCTAAAGAATACATCCAAGATCGGCTTCTAGCCCCAGCAACACTCAAGACACTGCAAATGCCTCGACGGGCTATTGTACTCACAATGATTGAGACGGGCCTGCGGCCGACTGAAATTTGCAACCTAGATAGCAGCTGCATTGCATTGGATGACGAGTACCCTCATATCGTTGTCGCGGATCGAGACGACAGGCGCTATAAATCCGACGCCTCAATTCGTAAGATACCGCTCGTTGGCTGTGCACTTTATGCAATGCGCAAGTTTCCAGATGGATTCCCCGAATATCGCGACAAATCCGATTCTGCCACGACGGCGATTGGGCGATATTTCAGACGAAACAACCTCTACCCAGAAAAAGGAATAACGCTCTACTCACTGCGCCACAGTTTCAGCGAGAGAATTAGGGAGTTTGGTGTGACCGATCGAGAAGAAACAGATTTGATGGGTCACGAATTTGACCGTCCCAAATATGGCGAGGCGACAACCTTGCGACGCAAGCAAGACATACTGCAGTCGATTGCCTTCAAATTTGACCCTAAGATTTATGAAGCATAATGGCAAAAGAGGCGCAGCACATTTGGTATTATCGCCGCGATCCGGGCCCATATGGCGACCCCTATCATTTTCAAGTTTATCTTGGTCCGGCGCTAATTGGCTCAATTCGCAGAAACAGCCAAGGCACGCATGTAGGCACATGGGATTGGAATGGTCGTTGGGGTGGTCACTACAAAGGGCAGGTAGTTAAAGGCAGTGGTCGCTCAATTGACATGAAAAGCGGGCTAGACGATCTCCGAAGGGCTTTCTACAACACTCTCAACAACCAGCGATTGATCGTCGAGCAAATGCTTGCGACAGACCCAGCTGTCAGGCATGAATTGGATAAGTTTTTAAAATCAACTATTGCATCTCACATGGCTCAGCGGGATGGTTGATCAGCAGCGTAATAAAGAAATTCTTATGAAAGGAATACTTCGTGTTTGCTATACTGAAGAAGGCCTTTTTGGCAGCAATAATTGTACTGTTTCCTCATCAAGCATCAGCAGATTTCCTAAACTCATATGCGCGATGGAAAGGGGCGCATCCTTTGGTTCAACAGGGCTATGTAATGGGCATTTATGATCGTACTTTGAAGGTATGGAGCAAC
Source organism: Maritalea porphyrae (assembly GCF_027213965.1). Taxonomy (GTDB): domain Bacteria; phylum Pseudomonadota; class Alphaproteobacteria; order Rhizobiales; family Devosiaceae; genus Maritalea; species Maritalea porphyrae_A. The sequence continues at coordinate 794,457 of NZ_JAPWGX010000003.1, forward strand.
GAAGAGGGTGAAAAGGCAGTGGCGGTCGGTGTATCAAAATGTGTCAAAGATCTAGAGATCAACTCGGTAATGATGTCGGAGGCTGTTGACTATTATTACAAGACGAACACGTCTCGTTGGTCAGAGGGTGCGTTTTATATATTTCATGATGCAATTGTGCGCGGGGTGTGTTTGCAGTTTGTAAACGAGCAACGCAGTCTTAGAGGTCTTGACCCTTGGGTCGTAAGCGATTGAACGCAGTTGAGTTCTTACGATCAGCTGGCGCACTCGCAGGCGACAGCCTCTTATTTTTCAACTCAACAAGTCTCTTGAATTCTGGTCGTCTTGAACATGTGTGGAGCTGTGCTACGCTGATACTGATACTTAAGGGAGAAAAAACATGGGAAAAAAGACTGATATACAATCACAGAGATTTTTAGATTTGGAGGAAAAGGTTGAAAGACTGGCCAACCAAATGAGCTTGCTAGAACCTCGATCCAGCGAAATCATCGAAGTTCCTGAATGTGCAATTGAAACGGAAATTTTTGATGAAGACCTACTACGCAAATCAATTGATCTGAGTAAACCGAAAGACCTTGAGCTGCGGTTTTCCAGCTGGACATACAAATGGGATTGTGGGCCATTTAATCACTGTGAAACGACGTACATAGGTAGTTGCTTTGTCATCAATAAGACCAATGGGAAAACGATGAACTGGAATCTCATGGAAAGCGCGTCTCGCAAGGACCACGGTGCAGTGCATTGGTCGATATCACCTTACTACCACCACCGCAAAACTGGCACTACCATTGGTTTTGGTTTTGGAAAACAAGTCGGTCGTAGTTGCCACGTGAGTTCTAACGCGAACTTCTTTGCAGACTGGGGCAAGGTCTCTTTTACGTGGACATCGACGGCCTGTTAATTGTCATTTTCCCTGGCCCAGAACGCAAAAAAGAGCCCCCACCGGTTAAGGTGGGGGCGAGCTGAATTTTGGAGGGAGGCATTAGTAAACGGTGAAGTCGTTTGAATTGATAGACACCCGCTTGGGCGGAAAATGGGCAGGTTCGATTATCCATGTCGTGTTAATGCGATAAACACCGCTCGGCAACATGATTTTACCATCCTTGTTGCAGAACACATCAAGGGTCCACCATCCAAGATCTAAATTGGGGGGTAGAACAGCATCGGTTGAATAGGAATTTGACCCATTGGCAATCCGGCGAAACACATATAGTGCACCAACCTTCCTTTCAGCCTCAACTCGCCAATTGGCAAAGAAGTCCTGTCGGATATCACGATCGACCGTCATAGACGGGCAAACACCTTCATAGGAATCGCTGACATGGATATCACCGATCGACAACCAATCTTCCGCTGGCACCATCGCACTGTATTGGCGCCAACCAGCGTCAAAACCCACGAGCATTAGTATGAATACTGCGGTCATGCTGATCACGCTAGACAGCACTGCTGACACTGCGCTCCTAATCATTTTCCGCCATCCTTACCGCCGCCAAGCAAGCGAAGAACAATCCCGCGCAGGGCGGGTACGTCAACACCAAGAGCAATCGCGATTAGTCCCGCATATGCTTCCTTTGGGAAGGGTTTAGCGAACCCATCAAACCCATAATCAATTGCGAACACGACAATCAGAGCGATGGTCGAAACCGCACGCAATATGTTCGGCCACGTCAACCAACCTTTCATTTCCTTGGCCCCTTTTTCTTCTTGTGTGACGAATAGGCCAACGAAACGAGTAACCAGATCCCCGCAATAGGAGGGTCCGCCAAAAGTAAAACTAAAAGTACAGCACTTATGATGCCGCCTGTGGCTAGATCAGCCAAATGATGATGGTTCATGCTGGGCGCTCCCAACCACAGACTTCAACGCCCGCATTGTTGCGAGCGATAAGTTTGCGTTTTTCATTTAGCGTCCAGCGTTCGCCCGCGCCTATGTCGGGTATAAACGGGCCCATGGAACACAGCCCGCCGCCAGTGCTTGAACAGCCCGAAAGGACAAAGATTAGGCCGAGCAAAACAATTACTTTCTTGGCGTCCATCTTCCGAACTCCTTATTGGCCTCATCCTTGCTCATTCGCTCAGATTGGGTGCGTTTTTGTTGAACGGTTTTGGCGTCTTTGATCTGCTTTGCCGCAGCCTTGGCGCGTTCGATTGAGCTCCCTTCGGAGCGCCCCTTCAACCAAACAGCGACCAAGGCCACGACAAACGCTCCTGCCATAGCTGCGTATAGTTTCAGCTTGGCAATCATGGTCCACCTTCAATGGCTAAACGAATTTGCTTCGCACTTTTCGCAAGGTTCAACCGGCCAGTGAGCAATAGGATGAAACCAATCGCCATGAACGCGAAAATCGCCATTTGCACGCGCCAATCAAGACCAGAGAATGTATTGAACGCTGCCAGAATGCCGGTGATGAAAATCGTGAAGATATCTTTCTTGGGCTTCTCAACATCTTTTGGGGAAACGGCCACTTTCTTTTCAACCGTCTTTTCTTCAACCACAGGGCTGAGTTGTGTCTGCGTGGCCTTCCCGAGCTTCACCAGAGCCGCGTGCAACGCCGCGCGTGTCTTGGGACCATCGTCGCCATCAATCTCGCCCTTGTAGCTGCCATCGGCCTTGGCGTGCTCTTGGAACTTGCGAACTGCATTCTCAAATGCCTTTGAGCCCTTGCCGATATTGCGACCGAGCAGAACAAGGCCCGCGCGAGTGTAGTATGTGAGAACCAGGTCAAACCCGTTCAGACCACCATTCACGCGCTTGCGAACAGTCTCGATGTCGTTCTGGTCGGCCCACTTGTTGAGGTTGCGGGTTTCCCAATACCATATTGCGCTAAGCCCCTCCCAAGGGTCCGTATTAATAAACTCTGGATTATCTACAAAACTTGGTGGATTGTAGCCCTGCGCCTTACACCATTTGAAAAACGCCTCAGTGTTGTAGCGACCAGTGACTTGAATAGGGCCATGCCCTTTGTACTTTTTGCCGTCACCATCACGTTCTGGCGAGTTGCCCAGATCTGTCCGAGTGTCATACTTGCGCTGTTGCTTTGTCGGCCCCCAGATTTCGCGGTCGTACCGGAAGCCTGCGCTTTCACCGCCAAGTTGAGCAATGAATTGAGCCAAACGGTGTGGCGCAAGCATGCCGAACTTGGGGCCGTACTTGTTGACCGAATCCACAATCGAGTTAATGTTGGACACGTCTGTTGGCCCCAAGGCGATTGCCTTGAGGTGTGCTGCTGTCAATTTCATGGTGGGCTCCAAATGTCAGAAAGGTGTAAAAGGGCCGAGCATCGGTTCGCCCAACCCTGCCGGTCGGGCTGGTGGTGTTGGCGCGGAAGATCCGCGGCTGTCTTTGCCGGCGCCGCCCGTTGGGCGTTTGATCTTTAAATCAGTCACAAAACCGGACTTTTTGTCCGCCTTTTGAACAAGGCTATCGATTGTGTAGGTGCCATCAACGCCTGGTCGCGCACCGGACAGAACCAACGGCGCTTCAGGTTCTGCCGCATAATCTCCAACAACGGACACAGACCCCTCGCCTTTTTCGCGCTCGGACTCTTTGGCTTTTGCCTTGGCCGTTTGCTTGGAATGGGCTTCGGTGGCATCGCTGAACATCGAGCCGAAATCAACATCAACTTCGGCTCCATCTACAGCAACCTCGACTGTCACATATTTGGCAAGATTTAGGTCATAGTGCCGACTTACGATCTTGCCGTATTGTGGGCGTCCTATAATGGGCGCAACGTCCCATGACAGTAGATTGACGCCCCATGCGGCCGAAATGGCCGTCAGCGGCTTCCCTGTGGCTGATATGCCCTCATTTAGAGGAGCGAAGTAGCCGCTCTTGCCGATGATCTTAAATGCTCCACCGAGTTCACCGGCAATCCGGTGCCCCCACTGCATGAAGCTTTCGTTTTGCATGAGCCAGAAGTCACGCTCAACACCAGCAAGGTCGCCAGCAACGCGAATATCTAGGTCGGCAAGACCGCCCCACTTCTTGGCAACAGCCTCGAAATTGTTTTTGTCTTCACTCCGCATGCCGGGTGCTTTGACCTTGGACTTATTGTCGACTGAGTTGCCTTTAATCGAGATCTCGCGGCCACCAGACTTACTACCGGTCGACCGCACCGTGTCGACAAAGCCATCGAACGCTAGGCCCATATCTAAGGTGCTCAAGCCCATCATTATCTGAATGGGCGCGCCGGTTGGTGGCATGAACGTTGAGCCGTCAGGATCTGCAAGCGTGATGTCTGCCGTATCTGAAACCTTTCGGGCTGCACGGTTTACGGTGATCGACTTGGTAGTTGCGCGAAAGCCACTGGTGACATTAACGCCGCCGACCGTAACCTCGAAAGGCGTTTCGATGGGACCGTCAAAATCAAGCATTGTCTAATCCCAGAGGCGAACCAAAGTTCGTGTTGAGGTTTGTTGGGGTATTTCTTCAATTGGCAGTTTCACAGCTGTACCTATTGGAAGAACAGGTCCAAGCGCCGAAACGCCTGGATTGTGTTCAAGCACCAATTCGAGGTAACCTTCGGGCTGCCGTTTTAAGAACTGCCAGATGATAGCCGCCAGCGTAACGCCCTCAGTTGTTACCGTGATCGTCTCATAGGTCATAAGAACAATCCCAAGACAAATTGAGCCATGTTGGCAGATGGTCGGCCAGTTGAAACCAATGTGGCATTGAAGTTGATCACCATTCCAACCCCACCAATTCCGAGTTCTTCCTCGGTGAAATTCAATTTAGTGATCAACACCCAGCCTTTGGGGGTTAGATTTCCACGCATGAAGGGCACCGGAACGCCCCTCGCTCTTGCTTGTTTGAGTTTGTTCAACCCATCAAGTCCGCCAAAATGATGTGGATGAACAACGCCCTTGATTTCATAGTTTTCGTTTCCGTCACCCATGTTCTCATGGATTGGGCTGGTGCCCATTACCTCGTGCGTAGCAAATGGGTGCTCCGCATCATATGACAGGGTTTGAGGGTTGACCTTGAGATCAAACTCGACAGAACCAAGTTTCATCAACATTATGGCGTTACCCCATAGTCTGCAAAGCTAGAGTTTACCTGGTCGCGGCTTGAGCTTGAGCTTGCACCGCCACCCAACCTGTCCAACAATCCAACAGTCTCCCGCAGCTTCCGATTGATATTATCAAGAGCCCTGTCGCCAATGTTCAGTTCAACAGGCTGTCCCAAACTCGAAAGAGACTGCGCGGCGCTGCTAGACTTTGTTCTGATTTGATCGAGAATTGCAGGATCGGCTTCGCTCGACGGGCCAACTACACCGCTGGGTTTTTGTCCATCGGTGTTTGGCTCCAATGCGGCAGACAGTGGCGTGTTCAGGCCATTGCTTCGAAGACCCTCAAACTCAGATACCGAAGTGTCCTTCGGACCAGAACCCGCCCAATTTAGAGCGTTTGAAAAGAAGTCTTCCATCGGCTCGCGCCACGGTTTTGTAAATTCTCGAAGATCTTCTTTGTTTTTCGCTTGTTGGGCAACTTGGGCTTTAAAATCGTCCATGCTTGTTGGGCTATCGATGAGCAATTCAGCTCCAACAGCAGGGGCGACAGCCACGCCAACTTTCTTGGCATAAGCGAGTCCTGCGGCCAACCAACCGGCTTTTTTCGCACTATTGCCGGCGTTATCAACACCCATCCCCCCGGCTGCAGCACTGCCCTTCAAAGCGGCAGCCGCACCAGTCAGATCAACCGCGGATTTCTGCAACGAAAGTCCAGCTGTGCCTAGCGAAGAGAACCTGTCAAAGATGCCTTTGCCAACTTTAATTGCTCCGAAAGCACCGACTCCAGTTGCAAGCGCGGTTAAACCAACTGCGGCCCCATCTGCTTCACGCACGGCTTGAGCAAAGCTATTGATGCCATCTGCCATGCTGTTCATGCCGGGAATAAGAACAGGGTAAACGTGCTCTCCAAACGCAGCGGCCAGGTTTTGCAAACTTGTGCTAAACCCTTTTGCAGAAACGTAAGGGTCTTCGTTGCGAGCTAAGTCCGCCGCGTCTGGGCCCATTGCTTGCCCATACATGCCAATCAATCTTTCGATTTGCTGACTTTGTGTGACCATCCTGGTCAATAGGCCCGTAGCATTTGAATTTCGGGAAAGGTCAGCAATTGCTTTTGAAATCGCGAGTTCGTTAGACATATCCACACCGGACTTCTCAAGTGCCGGCACAAGATACTTTTTGGTCCATTCGTATGGATTTTCACCTGCCAACTGGGCGTCGACCAACCCGTTGTCATCTCTAATGCCAATTCGTTTCTGTGCTTCAATATTGACTTTCGACGCAGTGTCTTTCGCACCTGTGATGAATGCCTTGAAGAACATGGCGATTGCGTTACCGGCAGTAGAAGATGTCATATCCTGCATCAATACAGGTGCGGTCGTCGCTAAAAACTCATCCGACAAAGCTGGACCGGCAATTTTTGAACGCCGTGCAAAATCGAAATAACTGCCAACATCAATCTCACTTCCCTCAATCTGCGCTGCTCTTATAGCACCCGCAATAATCTCTTTCATGGCTTCAATGCCAACTTCGCCGCCAGAGTTGATACCCATGTTGTCCAAGCCACGAATAAGTCGCAACATTGACGAGCTTGCAACGTCTGTACCTTGAGACGATTGAAGAGTTACTTGTCCTCGAACAAGATCTTCTAAAATGGCAAGGCCATCTCCAGTGTTCCCCATCGTGTTTCTGGCAGTTCGAAACATCTCAAGAATTTCCGTTAGGCCAACACTTGGATATTTCAATGTTAGTTCTTGAGCACGAGCGATCGCGGCATCCTGCTCATCCTGTGGAACGCCAGCCATTTTCTGACGAAAGAACTCACGCTGACGATCCGCGCCGGCCATAAAGCCTTCGCGCATTGCTACACCGGCGCCATACCAAAGGGTATATGCACCAAATGCAACCATGGCAGACTTGGCGATATTGCCTGCATAGCTGTTTTTACCTATAATTGACGCGTGCATTTTTTCTGCACGACGGCGAGTTTCATCCAATTCGGCGCGAGTGGCCGTAAGGTGGGAAGTAACCCCACCCCGCCACGCCGAAAAATCGGCCTTGGAAATCTTGCCGTTGACGCCTTTAGCCAACCGGTCATACGAACCTACGATGGCAGCATATTCAGCTGGGCTGACTTTTAGTTTATCCAGCTGCCGTTGGAACCCAACACCCCATTTGGCTGCACCAAGCCGAGCTGTCTCCGCTTCAATCTTTTTGAGCGCACCTGTGACCTGTTTGGCCTCGGAGGAAACATTTTGCTGCAACTTTAATTGCAGAATACCAAGCAATGTACGAGCCATTGGTTACCTCATTTTGACCCCAGCAAGGAGCTTTCTTTCTTTAGATTTTGCCCGCTCAATTTCGATGGCGTGCCCGTATATTTCGCAGATCTTTGGCCAATCGAGCGATAGCGTCTCAGAACGACTGTAATGCAACGTGTGGCCTATTTGGCTGACGATTTGCTCTAAGTCTCCGGGGTGTAATTCACTACCTTCAGGTAGCGTTCGGACAAAAAAGGCTTGAGTTCCTCGTCAATTGTAACAAGGTCTTCGTCGTCCAAAACTGCATAGACTTCAGCAGGGCAATCAATAAATGGTGGCTGAACATTTGCATCACCCGACGCCAAATGACCAATGTATTCAGCGATCTCCATGCCAGTGGCGCGACGGATTGTGATTTCCTTGTACTCTTTGCCATCGAAAGAAATTGGCCACTCTAGCGGGACATTTTTACACCGCTCGTTTTTACGAACATGTTCAGCGACAGGTTTCGCCTTCGGCTCTTCAGCAGGCGCGGCCACATCGGCCACGCCCTCAGTTTGTTGGGGCTGGTTTTCCATGATTAGAACCCTAGATTGGAGGCGACGGTTTCATAAGGATTTTTGCCGTCAATCCGAATGCCGTTGTAGCCTTGGTCAAAGTCGAAGTTGTATTTCTCTTCAACACCCCAGAACTCTTGGTATTTGAAGATTTCGGTAATCGTGAAATCTGAGGAAATGGAGTCGTCGCCCATTTCTCCCCGGTCAACTTCGGTCATGCGACCTTCGACCAAGATCTTCACGCCAATATCGAGCTGTTGGGACATATCGCGAATGTTTCCGCGAACCGTGTACCAGATGCGGTTTGGCTGTAAGAAATGGGAAAGCTGATCAGGCGTGTAACCTTCCAACTTGAACGTTAGGTCGAGAGGTTCAAGCTTCTGCATGCCGAGCTTAACGCCCATGGGTGAACCACCAGGTTGGTGATCCTTGGTCTTTTCTGTGAGCTTTGGCAGCTTCACATTGTTGATGATGAGGTGGAGCGACGTATCGTCATCTCCGATATACAAGTTAGCCGCCGTCAAATGGCGAATTGTTGCACCAGACATTGATTTATTCTCCTAGTGACGGGTTAAAGCGACTGTGAAGCGCCAAGCTGAGTGGAAATGCGCTGTGTAAGACCAACCAAAGCATCTGGATTACGACGCGAGCGGTTGATGATCTTACGAAGTACGGGTGGCTCTTCGACTGCAAATGCAAGGTCAACAGTACCCGCACGCAGATCGGCTGGTGAATTGGCATCAGGCGAAAACGCAATCTTGTAGTCTGGCAAGATGTGACCATCGTGCGCCAACTGCGAAAACAGCGAACGCAAGTTGTTTAACAGCACTTCAACCGTTTGGACTGTGATGTTTTGCTTGCCAAGATACTGAGCCTGCATTTTAGCGTTTGTCAGCTCGATAGCATCGCGCATCCGCACGACATGGGCAAAACGCCATTCATCTTCGCTGGCCAACGTATCGGTGCCCAAGAAAGTAAAGCCGGTTGATCCCACGGAACCATCAACACCAGCCTCGCCACGAACCACGATACCAGCAGAAACAGCCAGATCGTCTTGGCCTTCTGTTGAACCGTCCATGAATGAAAAGTCGATGTTAGGAGTAACCCCGACTATTTTATAAATCGGTTGGTTGTGGATTGAACCAGATGGAACACCTCGGTTTTCACCATCGCGGCGGACATATGCTGCCGCAATGTAGGGCGACATTGGCTTAACGACAGGATCGCCGCTGCTATCCAGTACCTTCGCGTCAACGCGCAATGGGTGGATAATCCGATGGCTCGCAGGAAGCGTTTCTAGCCAATCTAAATAAGCCTGACGCGTCGAGGTTGGCCCTTCTGGGGGAAACACAGCTTTAAGCCGTTCCAGCACTGTGGGGATAGCCGCACAAACACCGTTCGCCAATTGTTCAAGGGCAACTGTAGCCGTCGCACTTGTCAAACCAGCACTGGCAGAAAGATCCAGAGTTGGCGCAACTGTGTAGACGCCCGGATCTGTGATCAAAACGCTGGTGACCGAGCCGCTTGTTACAGTAAATGTTCCCGCAGCACCGCTACCTGTCCCACCGGTAAAGGCAAGAGCAAACGTCCCATCTGTACCGTCAGTGCCCGCAGCGCTAATGGTTGTTTCGCCCAGGCCGCTTTCGGTCTGAGAAGTGTAACCAGGTGCAATGATAATGCGAGGCGTGTAGGTGAGTTCTTTGCCGGCATCAAGGAAAGCCCAAATACCTGTACGGTTTTCTTCGTTGCCGATGATGTTGGCAATGGTTGCCTTCGCATCAACACCTTCGGCCACCCGAACCACGACGACGCGAGCAGCACCGCTGCCAAGCTGGGATGAAATGCCCGATAGAGCATCAACCAGCGTTCCAGTTGTGCCCAAGGCAGCACGCAAGGTGCTATCGCTTGTGCGAACAAAGACGGGTTCGTTTAGAGGAAACTTGGCAGCTTCAGCACCCTCGGCGGTGCCAATCACCCCGATAATGCTCATGTCCAAGCCGACGATTAGAGCGGGGTCCACACCATCGCGGACGTGCTCAATGCCTGAGATTATAGCCATTACATTCTCCTTGATGGCATAAAAAAAGCCGCCCCAAAGGACGGCCTGTGAATGTGATTGAAATTGGCTCAGCGAACGGTCACAACGACCACGCCAAGAAACATTGCCCAAAGCTCTATGCCGGTTACCCCGTCTGCTTTGAGCGCATTGAAGAACTCAGCTGCCGCAGTTGCCCGCGACCAGCCTTGTTTCAACATTTCGTCGTGTAAGGCCGCAGCCTTGTGATAGCGGTGATCGTGTGGGCTAATCAGCCATCGCAAACACCAAGGCACCGACACGTCAAAAGGCGTGCCCGCTTTGACCACAAAGACTTCACCGCCCTTGTGCCCAACTGCCCATTTAAGATCACGATTGAACTGATATTGAATGCCGCCCACATGCACCGCGCCTTGATGGCTGGTGTATTGGGACATGGATTACCAGCCGTTTGGAATATCTGCGATTAGAGCGTCTAATTCGGCCTCAGTTGACGCGGCATTTATGGCGTCTTTTTTCTGCCATGTGGTTTTATAGTTGTTTGCGGCCCATGCGAACATGGACATCAGCAAACCCATGCCATCGGCGAAAGACAATACAATTTCCGCATTGCTTTCAACTCGAATTGTTGCCCCCATCACCTCGCCTTGCCCTGCGACAACTGCAGCAGTATAAGCGCCAAGTGCCGACGACCAATTCTTTTCATCATCGTTCTGAGCAGTTGGTGCGCGTAGCTGTAACACTTGAAAGTTTGGCTCTTCAATCGTGCCAAAGTTATGGGTGTAGCCTTGGCGCAAAATGCTCTGCCCATAATCAGCCAACATTTGGAGTGCGCGCGCACGTTTTTCGTCCAATGTTTCAACAATAACTGGCTCAACTGGCTGCCCATTTTCAATGACCCACCCAATTCCAACATTGTCGTTCACTTCAGTGAGACCGTTTGCCTGCGCAAATTCATCGGTGGCAACAACAATGTTGACCACGACATCATTTTCAATTTTCGCAAATTTCATTTGATCACCACATCACAACGACAATGCCGTCATTTCCTGCGCTTGCTGTGGGCTTCCCACCAATACCGCCACGACCGTACTGGCCTGTGCCGTGTCCCGATGCCCCCCCAGGATAGCCGTCCGCATTGTAACC
>NZ_JAPWGX010000040.1 GCF_027213965.1 Maritalea porphyrae
CCTGCCGCATGAGAGAGAACGATACTGCGTTGCAGTGTTTCTAAATCTTCTGGTGCTATTCGTGTGTTAGCCAATAGCCCAAAACCAGTGTTAATTCCGTAAACCGTTCGATCTTCCGCGATGACTCGGTCTACGACCTGTGTGCTTTCTTCAATGGCCGGAATGGCTTCAGGATCCAAAGTAAGGTTGACTGGTGAACGGCTCACTTGGCGTAGTTCGTTTAAGCTAATATGACCTGGCTTTAGCGCTAAATTTAACATCTCTTTCATC
>NZ_JAPWGX010000041.1 GCF_027213965.1 Maritalea porphyrae
CGTAACACCTTTATCGAAGAGGGCGAGCATTCACTTGATGACATGCTGGCAGGTATCGAGCGTGGTATCTATGCGAAGAAGATGGGCGGTGGCTCGGTTCAACCGGGTACGGGTGAGTTTAACTTTGCTGTTCGTGAAGCTTATCTCATTGAAAATGGCAAAATCACCAAGCCTCTGAAAACAGCAACGCTGATCAGCACGGGTCCAAAAGTGTTGAAAGAAATCAGCATGGTCGGCAAAGACATGGCACTTGCGCCGGGCATGTGTGG
>NZ_JAPWGX010000042.1 GCF_027213965.1 Maritalea porphyrae
AATCTTGGCTGGGCATATGAAGATGTCGCTATCAACCTATTTGGTAAATACCGCGACCGTATGTGTTCAAGCTACGCAAACCGTTACTACTTTGATGACTGTGATTCTGCTAAAAAAGCGGGTTACAAAGCAGAAATCGCTAGTATGACAACGTGGAACCTAACGGCTTCTTACCAATTCAACGAGAGTGGTCGTGTAACTCTTGGTGCTATCAACATGTTTGACAAAGTACCGCCTGCAGATCCTCTAAGCGATACCTCTCCATTC
>NZ_JAPWGX010000043.1 GCF_027213965.1 Maritalea porphyrae
GAAGTACACTAAAGCAAGCTGGTTGGAGATAGATTTTCCGAATCCATTGCCTCTTAATTTAGATGGAGAACCTTATCATTCGAGAACCATTAGATTTGATGTTCAGCCTAAGAGTATACGATTAGTCGTACCGCAAGATTGCCCTTGCTTGACTAGCTAAACGAGCGTTTTCCATGATTATTGCGTAACACAGCCACTAAAATGTGGCTGTGTTATTTGTGTTGAGGTATTAGTCAACTTCTTAACGTTTTTGAATGGTCTCAACG
>NZ_JAPWGX010000044.1 GCF_027213965.1 Maritalea porphyrae
CAAATGGTCACTTGAGCTTCTTAAGAAGTTCAAAGAGCAGCATCCCGATGTACCGACCAAGTCTGGTTTGATGATGGGTCTTGGTGAAACCAAAGAAGAAATCATCGAAGTACTGAAAGATCTACGCGCACACGGCGTAACGATGCTGACTCTAGGCCAGTATTTAGCGCCAAGCCGTCACCACTTGCCAGTAGAACGTTACGTTCCACCATCAGAGTTTGACGAGCTAAAAGAAGTTGCACTAGAACTTGGCTTCACGCATGCAG
>NZ_JAPWGX010000045.1 GCF_027213965.1 Maritalea porphyrae
CTCGTAAACAGATACAAAAACGCCCGCATTCATTGCAGGCGTTTTGTTAGATTCGAAGTTTACGATTCAAACTCTTCAATCATCTCTTGTGCTTCGGTCTTAGGCTTATCCGTTTGACCAAAACCGCGCAGACCCACTACGTGTACGTGTTCGTGGTCTTTAAACACCTTACGCACCAGTTTGTAGGTCGTACCTTTCTCTGGGCTGATGTTTTCTGGTGCCGCGATAAGAAGCTGCATATCCAGACGGTCACACAATTCGAACA
>NZ_JAPWGX010000046.1 GCF_027213965.1 Maritalea porphyrae
ACGTACATCTGTCGGTACACCGCCACAAAATGGGTGGGTACTCTCATCAAGTCGACCGTGTTCAAAATCGAATTGAAGTAGCTTCATGACTTCCAAACCGAGCGCTTTTTGCTTTTCCGCAGGGTAGTGTGCAGTTGGCATTAAGATGTTGTCTGATTGTTGTTTTTCAAGCGCTTCATCGATCAAAGTAGGAAGCCAGGTTTTCTCGTCAGCAAAAAGAATGTCTAACGACGCAGACGTTGTGCCAGGTTCATAAACATCGAGC
>NZ_JAPWGX010000047.1 GCF_027213965.1 Maritalea porphyrae
CGAGATAGTTTTTCATGGGTTTTGAGATAGAAACAGCGACGCACTAAATCCAAACGTGTATCGTCTTGAATTCGCTCTAAGTAACGGGTTACTTTTTCCAACATTAAGTAGTACGCATCCATGCCATAGAGATCAGGCTCATGGGCAAAGAAACGACGTTTAGTGTCGATGCTTAACAATTGAGTATGCGGGTATTCCCACGAGTAAGCTTCTAGCAAGATGGCTTTTAATACCGATTTGTAGGGAGAGTCGATGCTTTTGTAT
>NZ_JAPWGX010000048.1 GCF_027213965.1 Maritalea porphyrae
GAGTTTGTCGGTATTGGTGGTCCGAAAATGATAGCTCAAGGGTGTGAGTCGCTCTTTGATATGGAAGAGTTGTCTGTAATGGGCTTAGTTGAGGTGCTTGGCCGCTTATCTCGTCTACTGAAAGTCAAAGCTGAATTGGTTAAGTATTTCACCTCTAACCCGCCAGATGTGTTTGTGGGCATCGATGCGCCAGACTTCAACTTACGCCTTGAGTTGGCTTTGAAAAATGCGGGTATCAAAACTGTGCATTATGTCAGTCCGTC
>NZ_JAPWGX010000049.1 GCF_027213965.1 Maritalea porphyrae
GAATACAAACATGGTAGTGGCACTTTTGTAGCTCTTCGTTTGTCAAACCAGTTCTTTCTCGGCCAAACACGAGCGCAACCGGATGCTTTCGGCCTTCAACTGCAAATTTCTCACCGCATTCACGTGGCTCTAGCATTGGCCATTCTAATGTACGAGAGCGGGCGCTAGAACCCACAACAAGGCCACAATCTTCAACCGCTTCTTCTAATGTGCCGACAATCTTTGCATTTTGAGCAATATCACCAGCACCCGCAGCTAAAGCA
>NZ_JAPWGX010000004.1 GCF_027213965.1 Maritalea porphyrae
CTTTATGAGGGTTTTGCGTGCCGCCGTCGCAGCCTTTCGGCTGCTCGACTGGCCCCCGGGTCTTTCACGCCGCCGTCACTCGCTGCGCTCATTACCCCGGCACCCCCGGGTCTTTCGCGCCGCCGTCATTCGCTGCGCTCATTACCCCGGCACCCCCGCCTGGTGGTGCATTACACCCTTGTTGGGATGATGGCAGCTGACCCCGGATTAAGTCCAGGGTGGTGCGGTGGGGTTGGACAAATATGCCTTCCGTCTCGCACCGTCCCGCACTTGATGCGGGACCTCCTCACAATCATCACACCGCCGGCTCATCCACCAACAAACGCCTCACGACCCCTACAACGCGTCCGCTGTCCGCAGGGTCTTCAAGAAAGCTGCGATCATTATAGGGCGTGTGGAAATGGGCGGGGATAAGATTTTTTTGGTGGCTGATGGTTCAAATACCACCCACCTCGTCATACTCGGGCTTGACCCGAGCATTCATATCCCGCGCCTGTTCGGTTCCACCGTTCCAAATTGTTGCGCAACGCTTATCAACAAAGTCATCATGGACCCTCGGGTCGAGCCCGAGGGTGACGAAGGAGGCGATGCATTGTGCCCTTCATCCTGAGCCTGTCGAAGGATGGAGCTGCTGTGCACTTCATTGATGGTTCGCCCCTCGACAAGCTCAGGGTGAGGTTAGTTGAGGGGTGGTTGGGTGTTGCTCGGAGTTTGACGCGTGTTGCCCGCACTGCAAGACCCCGCATCAAGTGGGGGCAGCCAGAGGGTGCGTGTTCCCCACCTCTAGGGCATTCCCGGACAACTGTGCGGCGTTTGCGCAGCGCAGGCTGAGACAGGATCGAGTGGGCTTGCAGGCAGTGGTGAGTTTGATCAAATAGGGCGTTGGTTTGCTTTTCTCGACAGGTCCAAAGCCAGAGAATGAGACCTTGATGACCGTCAAAGATTTTATTCTGACCCACTGGTAAAGTGAACCGAGCGCAACGATATATTGTTTTGCGCTGCAATTGTGCAGCTGCGTTTTTAGAGACGTTCCCTATGAGCAAGGGTTTAGGTGGAGTTATTGCACTCCCCACAATTTCAAAAGCAAATCGACATATCTTGAGTTTTCAAATTATCTTCGGCAGCCTTTGCACCATCTTTTTGATTGTCATGCCGCTGGTTGTTTTGGCAACAGCCGCCGTATGGGCGCTCGCTGGTCTTACGCATTTGCCGAGTTTTTTAACGGTATTAGTGGCCGTTATTGTTGGCGTGCCAGTACTTTGGGCTTCAGTTGCTGCTTCAATAATGGTTTTTGACAGCGAAATTGAAGCAGTGGTGCGTCGGGAAGCGGATTTGGCGAACTCACAACAGATAGAAGGCGCGAGTGATCTGGTTGAATAGCGTTTGAGCGATAGCGCTTTTTTGGTTCTGAGCTTGTCGAAGCTTGATCCTTCGACAGGCTCAGGATGAGTGCAAGTGCAAAAGGGCCGGATTCAGCTAAGCCCCGCGCAGTTTTGTGATCGTTGTCGTTGGTGAGATCGCTTCGGGATCAATTTTGATGTGGATGATGGAGGGCTTGCCCGAAGTTCGGGCGCGCTCGAAGGCATCTGCAAATTGCTCGGTGCGCTCAACCGTTTCGCCGTGTCCGCCGTAGGCGCGGGCGAGGGCGGCAAAGTCTGGGTTGACCAAATTGGTGGCTGAGATACGGGCCGGATAATGCTTTTCTTGGTGCATGCGGATGGTGCCATAAATGCCGTTGTCGATGACCAAAGTGATGACGTTTGCGCCCGATTGCATGGCGGCGCCAAATTCGTTGCCGGTCATTTGGAAACAGCCGTCGCCTGCAAAACAAATCACGTCCTTTGTTGGGTGGCGCAGTTTGCCCGCAATGGCGGCCGGTAGGCCATAGCCCATGGAGCCAGAGGTTGGGGCCAATTGGGTGCCGTATTTTTTAAAACGCCAAAAGCGGTGCAGCCAAATAGCGTAATTGCCCGCACCGTTGGTTAGGATCGCATCGTCTGCAAGGGTGCTGCGCAGGTGAGACATGATCTCGCCCATTTGCACGTCGCCCGGGGTTGTGGGTAGATTGTCCGTCCACGCGTGATAGGCGGCGTTGGCTGCTTTGGCAGCGCCTGTATCTTTGCGGGCTGCAATATCTTCAACAGCATCGAAAAAGGCTTCTGGTGTGGCGTTGATGGCCAATGTTGGGGTGTAAATGCGTCCCAGTTCTTCAGCGCCTGAATGGACGTGAATAAGGGTTTTACCCGGGTTGGGCATGCCCAAAAGGGAGAAGTTTTGGCTTGGATTTTCAGAAAAACGCGCGCCCAGTAATATCACGCAATCGGACTTTGCAATGCGCTCGTTAAGGCTTGGGTTGATGCCCAAGCCAACGTCGCCTGCATAGTTTTGATGGGTGTGATCAAATAGCTGTTGGCGGCGGAACGAGCAGCCAACGGGGAGGTGGTGTTTTTCGCTGAAAGCTTGAAGCTGGGCGACAGATGTTTCGTCCCAACGCGAACCGCCAACGATCACCATTGGGTCTTTAGCATCGGCCAAAAGCTGCGCGAATTTGTCGGCGGCTTTTTTTGTTGGGGCAGGTTCGGCCACTTCGATGAAAGTGCATGGGTCAACGTCCACTGTGTCGCGCAGCATGTCTTCGGGCAGGGCCAAAACCACGGGGCCGGGGCGCCCACTCATGGCGATGTGGTAGGCGTGGGCGATGATTTCAGGGATGCGAGATGCGTCGTCGATCTCTTCGACCCATTTGGCAAGGTCGCCAAAGGTTTGGCGGTAATCAACTTCTTGGAAAGACTCACGGCCTTTCATTTCGCGGCCGATTTGTCCAACAAACAAAATCATGGGTGTTGAATCTTGCTTGGCCACGTGTACGCCTGCGGCGGCGTTGGTGGCGCCGGGGCCGCGGGTAACCATGCAAATGCCGGGGCGGCCTAGCATTTTGCCGTCCGCTTCAGCCATAATGGCCGCGCCACCTTCATGACGAGAGGTGACCACGTCGATATTGCTGTCAACAAGTCCATCCAGAACAGCCAGATAGCTTTCGCCGGGCACACAAAAAACGCGGTCCACGCGTTGGGCCTCAAGGCATTTCACCAGAATTTCGCCACCGGTCATTTTTGCCATTTCAAAATGGTCCTATTGTTTGTTGTTTTTCAGTTCAGCTAATATTTCAGCACGGTGCTGATCGACTTTTGGCGATGCCTCATTAAGGGTGAGTTCAGCATCGGAAAATGTAATGGGGGTGCGCACACCGGGCACACCATCAAGATCAAGCTGCATGCCGCGCGAGATGACTTGGGGGTCTGCAAAGACCTCGTCGATATTGTTGATTGGACCTGCAGGTACGTTGCATTTGTGCAGTGCGTCCAGCAGTTCCAACTTATCCCATTTACCAAACGCTTCTGCCAGAATTTTGGTCAATGCTTCGCGGTGGATTTGGCGGGCTGAATTGGTGGAGTAGGCTTCGTTTGTCGATAGATGATCGAGCTGAAGCACGTGGCATAGGCGTTGGAATTGCCCGTCATTGCCTACGGCCAAAATGATGTGGCCGTTCTTCACTTCGAGCACTTGATAAGGCACGATATTGGGGTGCGCATTGCCCATGCGTTGTGGGGCGACACCGGAAACCAAATAATTCATGGCTTGGTTGGCCAGAACGCCGACCATTGAATCCAAAAGCGCCAGATCAACTTGTTGACCAAGCCCGGTGCGCTCGCGCTGCCACAATGCGGCTTGAATGCCGATCGTGGCGTAAAGCCCGGTCATAATGTCAGCCAAAGCGGTGCCGATTTTTTGCGGTTCGCGGCCCGGTTCTCCGGTGATCGACATCATGCCCGACATGCCTTGCACGATAAAATCGTAGCCCGGTTGGCTGGCATAGGGGCCGGTTTGGCCAAAGCCTGTGATTGAGCAATAAATTAGGCGCGGGTTGATTTGTTTGAGTGTTTCATAATCAAGGCCATATTTTTTTAGGCCATTGAGTTTGAAGTTTTCAACCAAAACGTCCGACTGTTTGACCAATTCGATAACGATCTCACGGTCAGCGGCTTCTTTGAAATTCAAAGCAATGGAGCGTTTGCCCCGGTTGCAGGCGTGAAAATAGGCGGCAGATTTGTCGTCTTTGCGCTCGACAAATGGAGGGCCCCAGGTGCGGGTATCATCACCCTGAGGGCTTTCCACCTTGATCACATCGGCGCCAAGATCAGCGAGCGTTTGGCCGACCCAAGGGCCAGCCAAAACGCGTGCAAGTTCGAGGACTTTGAGCCCTTCAAGTGGTTTATTCATCAAAAGAAGGCCTGCAAACCAGTTTGTGAACGACCAAGAATTAGCGCATGAACGTCGGCGGTGCCTTCATAGGTGTTCACGGTTTCAAGGTTGATCATATGTCGGATTACATCGAATTCGTCCGAAATGCCGTTGCCGCCGTGCATGTCACGTGCCATGCGGGCAATGTCTAAGGCTTTCACGCAGTTGTTGCGCTTCATCAATGAGATCATTTCAGGCGCGGCGTTGGCTTCATTCATCAAACGACCCACGCGCAATGAGCCTTGTAAGCCCAGCGTAATGTCGGTCATCATGTTGGCCAATTTCATTTGGAACAATTGCATTTGCGCCAAAGGTTTGCCGAACTGTTTGCGCTCCATGCCATATTTGTTGGCGGCATGCCAGCAAGCCTCTGCAGCGCCCATGGCGCCCCAAGAAATGCCGTAACGGGCGCGGTTCAAACAACCGAATGGGCCTTTTAGGCCTTCAACATGGGGCAGCAAAGCGTCTTCGCCCACTTCCACATTTTCCATCACGATTTCACCGGTGATTGATGCGCGAAGGGAAAGTTTTCCGCCGATTTTTGGCGCAGAAAGACCTTTCATGCCTTTGTCCAAAACAAAGCCACGGATTTTATTGTCATGGGCATCAGACTTGGCCCAAACCACAAACACGTCAGCGATTGGGCTGTTTGAAATCCACATTTTTGTGCCGTTGAGCACATAGCCATTTTCAGTTTTTGTGGCGCGGGTCAACATGCCGCCAGGGTCTGAACCTGCGTCAGGTTCGGTAAGGCCGAAGCAACCAATTAGGTCACCGGAGATAAGGCCGGGCAAGTATTTTTGGCGCTGTTCTTCTGATCCATATGCGTAAATCGGGTAAATCACCAAAGAGGACTGCACCGACATCATGGAGCGGTAGCCGCTGTCGACACGCTCAACCTCGCGGGCGATCAGACCGTAGGCCACATAGCCCATGTCCACGCCGCCGTATTCTTCGGGAATAGTTGAGCCAAGCAGACCCATATCGCCCATTTCTTTGAATAGGGCAGGGTCGGTTGTTTCATCGTTATAGGCTTCGCGCACACGTGGGCGCAGCTTTTCATCAGCAAAGGCGCGGGCAGTATCTTGCACCATGCGCTCTTCTTCGGTTAGCTGATCATCAAGCCGGAATGGGTCCTGCCAATTGAATGCCCCCAAGTCAGGGCGGTCTTTATCGCGAATGCTAGGGCGCTCAGTTGTCACGGGTCATACCTATAGGTTATTTTAAACTTCAAACATTTTATCAGATCAATTGGGGCTATTCCAACGATAGATGCGCATTTGTTCATGCGCAAAACGCATTTAAGCGAGTTGGCTAAGATAAACTTGTAAGGTAGGGCGAGTGCAACCCGCTTGCAATAGATTGAATTTTCATCACAATGACTACTGAGTTGCTTACCTTCAACTCTTTCGATTCGTCTGGATGTATTTGTGCCTTCGCCTTCTCATCGGTATAATTTTTCTGACCTCGATATCATAGTTGTGGACGACAGTGAGTTCGCGCTTGAAATTATGCGGATCATATTTGCAGCAATGAATATAAAGAAGGTCCGATATTGTAGTTCTTCTGTAGATTGCTTAGCAGCGATCATTAAAAATCTGCCTGATATAGTTGTTGTTGATCTACTCATGAAGCCAAAAAATGGTTATGAATTAATCCGCCGAATTCGGGCACATGCCTCTGAGGATATCCGGCATTTGCCTATTTTGGTTGCAACAGCATATTCATCTGCGCCTGCCATTCGACTGGCAAGAGACGTGGGCGCGAGCGAAATACTGTGCAAACCTTTGTCCGTTGAAGGAGTCTATGACCGTTTCGTGCACATGCGTAATCACCCACGCCAGTTCGTCAAAATAGCAGAATATGTAGGGCCGGACCGGCGCAGGACGTTACGGGGATTTGAAGGGATGGATCGCCGTGCGGGTGACACCGCTGGTGAATTGGATGCCAATAGTGAGCAAAAACATGCCAAAGAAGTACGATAATACCAATGCTCAAGATGTTGAGGTTTACACTCCGCCAAACAAGTTGCGTGAAGCGATTGGCGAGGGTGACGGTCCATCGTTGGGTGAAATGCAGAAAATGGCTGATCAACTTTTTCGCGCATCTCAGTCAGAATATCGCTTAGTGCTCGAGGGTGCGATTGCAAGAATGAAAGACTACTTGGTATCTGGGGACGCGGTGCCTGAGCTTCAAGCGGAATTGTATGCTGAGGCGCACGACATTAAAGGTCAAGCGTCTTCTTTTGGGTTTCCATTGGTCGCGCAAGTGGCCGAGAGAATTTGTTTTTCTATTAGAGAAGTGCCCGAAAAACTTGAGGCCCGTCCGGATTTGCTGGAGTTGCATTTGAGCGCGTTGAGCTGGGCATTTGTCAACCAGCATAATGATGACAAGCTAGCAGAAAAGGACACGCTTGTGCGCTCGCTGCGCGAAGCGATGGCAAGTTGAGAGTTCAATAACTGCAGTATGTCACTTTGGTTTTTTGAGGCCGCAGTTTGTGAGCATATTCAAATTTGTTAGAGCAACTAATTTGGAATGCAAACGAAAAGCAAGAGTGCTTGCGTTTCAAATAACTCGCTGTACGTCCTATGCTGCTTGATGACCACGCAAGGCCCGAGCAAAAGCAGGTGCGATAAGCGGGTGTAGCTCAATGGTAGAGCAGCAGCTTCCCAAGCTGACGACGAGGGTTCGATTCCCTTCACCCGCTCCATCACCCTAGGTGATAAACGTCTGTTGGTAATCCGTTCTCATCAAGTCCACTGGAGATGAGTTGAAATCCCAGAGATCTTAGGATTTTGATGGAGGCGATGTTTTCCGGGTCGACCGTGGCGCGAAGGCGGTTGATTTTTAGGATGCCGAGGCCGTTTTTTACAATAGCTGTTGCGATCTCTTTTGCGTACCCATTGCCCCATGCGGCATATTCTAGACCATAAATGATCTCAGGTGAGGTCCCTTGCGGGTGGACAATGCCGCCCCATCCAATCATTTGACCAGTGTTTTTTTCGATGATGGCACCTGCGCTGGTGCCGTTTTTTTCTACGGAAGCAAAGGAGGCCGCGATCCATCGTTTTGCTTGGTCTTCGCTCAATGGCGTGCCGTCATCAACCCATTTGGATACCCGAGGGTCAGCAAATATTTGGACAATCCGGTGGGTGTCTGCGGTGGAAAAGGGGCGCAACACAAGGCGTTGCGTTTCAAGCGCGTAGGTCTTTATAGGGCTAGACGGTTGTGTGTTTTCCATGCCCAATTCTATGAGCGGGTGAAGCGGCAAGCAACCATAGAATTGGGGTGCAAGATCAGTCTTTGCAGATGGTCTTTACGATTGAGGATAAGGTGGTGGCGATCTCATCGAGTTGCGCGGCGTATCTTGTGTGTTTGCGGTCCATCATGAATGGGTCTTCACTCGAGTGAATGGAGCTATAGAAGAAATCGTTTTGTTCACTGATCTTTGCGCAATGTTCCAAGGCAATTGTACATTTGCGCGCGAGTTGCGCGGCTTCCTCGCTTTGCAGTGAAAGGCTTTTGGCTTCAGTTGCTGCCTTTTCCGCAATTTGCCGCATTTTTGAAATGCTGGTGTTGATCTCAGATAGGCGCGCAAGCGTTTCCTGCCTGGTCAAAGGGATTGGCTTTTTGAGTAATTTGCCATTTTTGTCGCGCGTTGTTAGCGCGAAGCCGGCCGGCGTGCGAAGGCTCTTGGGCAACAAGGTGTCAAGTAAACTGCGTTTTACAGATGCGAACATTGTGACCACCGGAGAAGTTATCAACTTGGAGTTGCAGTGTTGGCGAAAGTACTATGTAAAGATTGAACAAATATTAAACTAAATTTCTCGGTCGCTTATAGGTTGCTTGTAGGTGCTGGTGTGCCTTTGTCTAAATTTGACTAATTGATCAATTGCTTTGGATTTACTTCAGTTGTTACTTAACTGCCTGGTTTTTTGAGCGTGTTTATGCCCACCGCCAAGTCCGTGCGCTGCAACACTTGGGCCTGATCGTCAAATATATGTTTGAATTTGGCGCCATATTTGGTGATGGCGAGCGTCATGTCTGCTTGATTGGCGAAATTTTGGGCCGCTGACATTGGGGCAGGTTGCCGGCGCCTTGGAGCGCCGGACGATTTGTTCAACTGATTTAGTTCAGTCGATTTTATCAATTGCCAAGATTTGCTTTGGCCTAAAACGCCTTGAACGTCAAAGTGGTCAACGATCGTGAGATGCCGGGGATATCAACAATATGGTCGTTGATGAACATGCCCACATCTTCGCCGTCGGGAATGTAGATCTTCATCAGAAGATCAAAATCACCGCTGGTTGAATAAAGCTCTGAGGTGATTTCACGCTCATAAATGGCATCTGCGACTTCATATGTTTTGCCGGGGTGGCAACGCAGTTGCACAAAAACACAAGTGGTCATAGCTGGGTCCTCACATGCCAAAGTTCGGGGAATAGTTCTACTTCGAGCATACGCCGAAGATAAGAAACGCCGCCAGTGCCGCCGGTTCCCCGTTTAAATCCAATAATTCGCTCTACTGTTGTAACGTGATTAAAGCGCCAGCGGCGGAAATAATCTTCGAAATCAACAAGCTTTTCGGCGAGTTCGTAGAGCGTCCAGTTTTTGCCAGTGTTTTGATAAACTTGTTTCCACGCCAATTCGACACCCTCATTTGCTTGGTGCTGTTGGCTGACATCGCGGTCAAGAATTTCTTGGGGGACGGCAATGCCGTGCCGCGCCAGCAGGTGCAAAGCTTCATCGTAAAGGCTGGGCAATAATAGTTCTGCCTTTAGCAATGCGTGGACTTCGGGCTTATGCGCGTGCGGCTTAAGCATGGCTTGGTTGCGGTTGCCCAGTACATATTCCACCAAGCGATATTGATGGGACTGAAAGCCCGAAGATTGCCCAAGTGTGTTGCGAAACTCGGTATACTCGCTTGGGGTCATGGTGCGCAAAACGTCCCATGCGTTGTTGAGTTGTTCGAAAATGCGGGCGACGCGGGACAGCATTTTAAACGCGGGCGCAAGATTATCGGTTTTGATCGCTTCGCGCGCGGCGCTGAGTTCGTGGATGGCTAAGCGCATCCACAGTTCTGAAGTTTGGTGCTGGATGATGAACAGCATTTCGTCGTGCGCGCTGGAGAGCGGGTGCTGGGCATCCAGGATTTTATCGATTTGCAAATAGTCGCCATAGGACATGCGTCCATCAAACGACATTTGCGCGCCTTCTTTGGCGGGATCGTAGGGTTTGTTTTCGTTGGTCATTTTTACCATCCAAATTTGAATTTCAGCATTGCCCGAAATTGGGCGAAGAACAATTGCTAATTCAAATTGGAAGCGGCACCCCTTGGGACGCTAAAACGGCTTTCGTCGGTCACATACCAATCGCACGCAACAAAGTGATGTTGCGCCCAATTGGATTTTATGTGGTGAAGGCCGGTTTGCATGGATCAGGTTACCCGCGAACGTGTTTGATATTTGGGGTTGTCCCACAAATTGTCATTGATGACCCGCTCCAAAATTGCAGCGGCACCGATCACGTCCTCTTCGTCGATGTAAAGCGGGGTGAAACCAAAACGCATGGAGTTCGGAGCGCGGAAATCGCCGACAACGCCATTGTCGATCAAAGCTTGCATACCCGCATAGGCGTGTTCAAATTTGAAGGAGATTTGCGAACCGCGGTTTGCGCCGTCGCGTGGGCTTGAAAGCTCAAGCGATGGGCAGCGTTTTTCAACTTCTGCGATAAAGAGGTCGCATAGTTCAATCGATTTGGCTCGTACATCGGCCGTTGTGACCATGTCCCAAATATCTAGGGAACTCTCAAGCGCGGTAAGGGCGATCACCGGCGGGGTGCCAACGCGCATCCGTTCAATGCCTGTGCCGGGTCGGTAATCGATATCAAAGGCGAAGGGTGCTTCATGGCCCAGCCAGCCTGAAAGGGCAGGGCGGACATTTTCTTGATGTTTTGGCGCAACATAGATGAAGGCAGGTGCGCCAGGGCCACCGTTTAAGTATTTGTATGTGCAACCAATGGCAAAATCTGCGTCGCAGGCGGTAAGGTCCACTTCAACCGCGCCAGCGGAGTGGGCCAAATCCCAAATAACCAGGATGCCAAGGGCATGGGCTTTTTGTGTGAGCGCCTTCATGTCGTGCTTGCGGCCAGTGCGATAATCGACTTCCGTTAGCATCAACACAGCGATTTCTTCGCTTAAGGCGGCTTCAACGTCTTCTGGGTTGGCAAGGCGCAATTCTTGGCCCTTATCGAGCGACTTGAGCAGACCCTCGACCATATAAAGATCAGTGGGGAAATTGCCGTTATCAGAAAGCACCACTTTGCGAGTTGGGTTTAATTCGAGCGCGGATGCAACTGCTTGATAGACTTTGATCGACAAAGTATCGCCCATCACAACTGACCCGGCAGGTGCACCGATTAATTTGCCGATGCGGTCGCCAACTCGAGAAGGTTGGCCCATCCAATCCGCTTTGTTCCAGCCGGTGATCAGCATGTCGCCCCACTCTTGGGTCAACATGCTGCCCACCTTCTCGGGCGTTGCTTTGGGCAAGGGTCCCAAAGAGTTGCCATCGAGATAAATTATGCCTTTTGGCAAATGGAACATTGATTTTGTTTTTTGAAAGTCGCTCATGGTTTTTATGATGCTCGCAATTGAAAACGCTGGATTTTGCCCGTCTGTGTTTTGGGCAGCGTATCAGTAAAGATAATAGAACGCGGGTATTTGTAAGGGGCGATTGTTGCCTTCACATGGTCTTGCAACCGTTTGATGGTGTGCTCATCTTTTGGCACATCATCAACCAAAACCACATGGGCTTGCACGATGAACCCACGGTCTTCATCTGGAATGCCGATCACCGCGCACTCCACTACGTGAGGGTGAGACAGCAGCGCGGCTTCAACTTCAGGACCCGCAATATTGTATCCCGATGAGATGATCATATCATCGTTGCGGGCAGCAAAATGGAAATAGCCATGATCGTCTTGCACGAACGTATCGCCGGTAATGTTCCAGCCGTCGCGCACGTATTTTTGTTGGCGATCATCGGCCAGATATCGACATCCGGTTGGGCCGCGAACGGCCAAGCGACCGGGTTCGCCACGTGGCATTTCGTTCATGTCATCGTCGACCACTTTTGCTTCATAGCCGGTGACGGGGCGACCGGTACAAGCGGCTTTTGCGTCTTCAAAACGGTTGGTGATGAAAATATGCAGCAATTCGGTTGCGCCAATGCCATCCAGCATCGGTTTGCCGGTTTTTTCTCGCCATTCGTCAAATACGGGAGCAGGGAGTGTCTCGCCGGCAGATACCGCACAGCGCAGTGTTGAAAGGTCCGCGCCTTCATCCATTGCGCGCATCATGGCGCGGTAGGCGGTTGGGGCGGTAAAGCAGATGGTGGCTTTGTGGGTTTCGATGATCTCAATCATGTTGGCGGGTGAGGCGGTTTCCAGCAATGTCGCGGTTGCGCCAAAGCGAAGGGGGAAAATTGCCAAGCCGCCAAGGCCAAAGGTGAAGGCCAGCGGCGGTGAGCCAACAAACACATCGCTGGGCTTTACGCCTAAGACTTCTTGCGCGTAGCCATCTGCAATCATCAATAGATCACGATGGAAATGCATGGTGGCTTTTGGGTCACCTGTGGTGCCAGAGGTGAACCCGAGAAGGGCAACGTCATCTCGGCCGGTTTTGACCGCGCTGAACTTCACGGATTTGCCTAGGGCTGTGCGGTCAAGCTCTGCGTCATGGTTTGCCGTGCCGTCAAAACTAACAATGGTTTTTAGAAACGCCGAGCTTTTGCCACAAGAAACGATTTCATCCATCATGCGGCTGTCACAAAGAGCAACGCTGATTTCGGCTTTATCAACGATGGCGGAGAGTTCGCCCGCGCGCAGCATCGGCATGGTATTGACCACCACGGCACCCGCTTTTGTGGCGGCCAGCCAGCAGGCAACCATTGCAGGGTTGTTGGCGGAGCGGATCAACACCCGGTTGCCCGGTTTAACCCCATAGTCTTCAACCAAAGCGTGGGCCAAACGGTTGGTCCAATCGGCAAGTTCTTTGTAGGTGCGTTGTCGACCATTGCCGATCAGCGCAACATTGTCGCCAAAGCCTTTTTCGACCATGCCGTCGGTTAGGATCGAGCCGACATTGATGTATTCAGGGTAGTTGAAATTCTCGGTGAGAAAAGTTGGCCACTGGTCCTCAGGTGGTAAATTGTCTCGTGTGTAGGTATCGGTATGTCCGCTTGGCCCTAGCATTATTTGATCTCTCCCAAACATTGACGCGCAATGACGATTTTTTGGACGTCAGATGCGCCCTCATAAATGCGTAATGCGCGGATTTCGCGATAAAGACTTTCCACAATGCAGCCCTTGCGAACCCCATCCCCTCCGTGGATTTGAACAGCCTTATCGATGACTTCTTGTGCTTTATCTGTGGCGTAAAGCTTTGCCATAGCGGCTTCGCGCGTGACCCGCGCTGCGCCCATATCTTTTGTCCATGCGGCGCGATAAACCAGCAAAGCGGCAGCGTCCACATCAAGCGCCATATCGGCAATATGCCCTTGTACCATCTGCAAATCGAACAGCGGTGCGCCAAACAATTCGCGATTGGTGGCACGGTTAAGCGTTTCGTCCAATGCGCGGCGGGCAAAGCCAAGGGCTGCGGCACCTACGGTTGACCGGAAAACGTCCAATACGGACATGGCGATTTTAAAACCCTGGCCGGGTTCGCCAATCATTGCCGAAGGCGGTATTTGCATATTGGTGAATTTGAGCCGTGCGAGCGGATGTGGGGCAACAACGTCGATGCGTTCAGCAATCTCAAATCCTTGTGTGTCCGCTGGCACCAGAAATGCCGAAAGACCTTTTGCGCCTGGGCCTTCGCCCGTGCGGGCAAACACCACGTAAACGTCGGCGATGCCGCCGTTCGAAATCCAGGTTTTTTCGCCGTTCAGAACGTATTGATTACCGACCAATTCTGCGCTGCATTCTATGTTGGCAACATCTGAGCCAGATTTTGGTTCACTCAGAGCGAAAGCAGAGATGGCAGTGCCGCTGCGGGTTTTTTTAAGCCACTCGCGCTGTTCAGTTGTGCCGAACAGCGAGACAGCGCCCATGCCAAGCCCTTGCATGGCAAATGCGAAGTCGGCCAAACCATCATGACGGGCAAGTGTCTCGCGGATGATGCACAGGCTGCGCACGTCGAGTTTTTCGTCCTCGTTCGCCCCTGAATGGATTAGAAAACCCGCATCGCCGAGAGCAGTTACAAGACTTTTGCAGGCCCCATCAACGTCTGAATGGTCCACAGGCAGGTTTGCGCTGCACCATGCTTCAAGCTGGTCAGATAAAGCGCGGTGTTTATCCTCAAGAAACGGCCAATTGAGAAAGCTTTTGTCTGGCATCAGTCGCCCTCAAATACAGGTTTTTCTTTTTTCACGAAGGCATTGTAAGCGCGTTCAAAATCTTTGGTTTGCATGCAAATGGCTTGGGCTTGAGCCTCAGATTCAATGGCTTGATCTAAGGACATGTTCCATTCTTGGTTCAATTGGGTTTTGGTAATGCCGTGCGCAAATGTTGGACCCGATGCAATGCGGTGCGCCATTTTGATGGCTTCGGCTTCGAGTTCGTCAGCTTCGTGCAGTGCGTTGAAAAAGCCCCAGTTGGAACCTTCTTGTGCGCTCATGGAACGGCCGGTGTACAGCAGTTCAGCGGCACGGCCTTGACCGATGATGCGGGGCAGCATGGCGCATGCGCCCATATCGCAGCCCGCAAGGCCAACACGAGTGAACAGGAAAGCGGTTTTGGCTTCGGGTGTGGCAAGGCGTAAATCTGAGCACATGGCAATGATCGCGCCCGCGCCAACGCATACGCCATCGATTGCTGAGATGATCGGTTTGCCGCAATGGATCATGGCTTTGACCAAATCTCCGGTCATGCGGGTAAAGGCCAACAGCTCTTTCATGTCCATATTGACCAAAGGCCCAATGATGTCGTGCACGTCACCGCCGGAGCAGAAGTTGCCACCATTGGATTTGAACACAACCACATCAATATCGTGTGCATAAACCATGTCGCGGAATGTATCGCGCAGCTCTGCGTAGCTATCAAAGGTTAGGGGGTTTTTGCGGTCGGGGCGCAGCAAGTTGATAACTGCAACCCGTCCATCCATTTCAAAAGCGAAATGCTTGGGTTTTAGGTCTTTCATCGAAACGGGGGTCAATGATCTTCCTCCCGCACTTTTGATAGCACGTCGATGAAATGGCCGATTTCGCCTTCGTCTATTTCTTTTAAGTGCTCATTGATCCAGGCTTCGTGCTCGTTCGCCATTTCGGCAAATTTGTCGATGCCTTTGGGGGTAAGGCGAACCAGCGTTGCGCGCTTGTCGCCTTTAACTTGAACCCGCATCACAAAGCCTTCTTGTACCAAACGGTCAATAATGCCGGTGACATTGCCATTTGAGACCATCAATTGTTTGGACAGTTGGCTCATGCGTAAGCCTTCGCGGGTGCGGTCCAACATGGCCATAACGTCAAAACGCGGCAGGGTGGACTGAAACCCAAGCCGCAATTCTTCGCGCAATTCATTTTCGATGAACCGGGTGGTTTTGAGCATTTGCAGCCAAAGCCGCAAACGTTGTTTGCTTACCGGTTGGTCTTTAAGTTTTTCGCGTGCCACGCTCATATTTCGCCCCCTGAAATTGAAATGGCTTGTCCACTAATCCCGTCTGATCCGTCACCACACAGCCAAAGGGCTGCAGCGGATACTTCTGCTGGTTCGATTAGTCGCCCTTGCGGGTTGTTCTTAGATAGATTTGCCCGCGCTTCGTCTTCGCTCATGCCGGTTTTTTCAATGATGGTGGCGACAGATCGATCTGTCATTTCTGTATTGAGAAACCCCGGGCACAGCGCGTTGACGGTGATGCCTTTTTTGGCCACTTCGAGCGCCATGGATTTGGTCAATCCGATCACACCATGTTTGGCCGCTGAGTAGGGCGCTACATAAGCATAGCCCTTCAGGCCAGCAGTGGATGCAACTGAAATCAAACGGCCCCAGTCTTTGCCCTTCATGCGGATCAAACCCTCTTTTAAGGTGAGAAACACGCCGGTTAGATTGACTGAAATCATGCGGTTCCAGCTGTCCAAATCTGTTTTGACAATTGGAGCGCTTTCAGCCGCGCCTGCATTGGCGATGACAATGTCCATTGGCCCGATTTGGTCGAACATGGCCTGCACCGATTTTTCACTTGTCACGTCAGCTATAACGGTTGAGACGGCGCTGTGTTGAGCGGCTACTTTTTCGAGCGAAGCTTTGGTGCGACCAGAAATGAAAACCGTTGCACCTTGTTCAGCAAATGCCAAAGCCATATCCGCGCCAACCCCGGTGCCACCGCCTGTTATCAGCACTGATTTGGTGTTCAAGCTCATACTTTTATTCCAATTCCTTCGGCCCGTTCCGCCAAGCGCATCATTTGGTCTCGGCCCGGATGGTATGGGTCTGGCCAATTGGTTTGCTTGTCCCCAAGGGCTGCCGCCGCGTGTAGGGTCCAGTATGGATTGGCAAGGTGTGGTCGCGCAAGGCAAACCAGATCGGCGCGCCCAGCCATCAAAATTGAGTTGACGTGATCGGGTTCGTAAACATTGCCCACCGCCATTGTTTTAAGGCCCGTATCGTTGCGAATGCGGTCCGAAAACGGGGTTTGGAACATGCGACCATAGACCGGTTGCGCTTCTTTGGATGTTTGACCTGCAGATACGTCGATAATATCGATGCCTGTTTCGCTAAACATTTTAGCGATCTCAACGGATTCTTCAGGGGTCACGCCGCCATCACCTACCCAATCTGTGGCGGAAATGCGCACAGACATCGGTTTGTTTTCTGGCCAAGCGGCACGCATGGCGCGGGCAACTTCAAGCGGGTAACGCATGCGGTTTTCGAGCGAACCGCCATATTCGTCTGTGCGGTTGTTTGAAGTTGGTGAAATGAACGAGGAGATCAAATAGCCGTGCGCTGCGTGCAATTCGATCATGTCAAATCCGGATCGTTCTGCCATTTCAACTGAGGATACGAATTGTTCGCGCACCATATCCATATCAGCGCGGTCCATTGCCTTTGGTGCGGTATTGTTTTTTGACCATGGAATATCGGATGCTGAAAGGAGTGGCCAATTGCCGTCTTTCAGCGGCGCGTCCATTTCTTCCCACCCCACTTGGGTTGAACCTTTGCGGCCCGAATGACCGATTTGGCAGCAGATCTTGGCTTCAGTTTCCTGATGCACAAAGTGGGTAATACGTGACCATGCGGTTTCATGTTCTGGCGCATAAAGGCCCGGGCAACCCGGGGTGATGCGGCCTTCTGGCGATACGCAAGTCATTTCCACATAGATAAGTCCCGCGCCGCCTTTGGCACGTTCCGCATAATGCGCAAAGTGCCAATCTGTGGGGCAGCCCCCAACAGCTTTATATTGAGCCATCGGGGAAACGACGACGCGGTTTTTCAGTTCCATCTCACGCAGTTTGAACGGGGCAAACATGGGCGCGCGATGGGTGTTTTTTGCGCCAGCTTGGGTTTGGAACCAAGTTTCGGCAGATTTAAGCCATTCTGGGTCGCGTAAGCGCAGATTTTCGTGGCTGATCCGCTGTGAACGGGTCAACAATGAATAGTTGAATTGCACGGGATCAAGATCAAGATAGCGCTCAACTTGCTCAAACCATTCGGTCGAATTGCGGGCCGCTGATTGCAAGCGCAACACGTCCAAACGACGGTCTTCTTGATATTTCAGGAATGCCGCTTCCATGTTTGGTTCTGTATGCAAGAACTCAGCAAGTGCGATTGCGCTTTCGAACGCCAACTTTGTGCCAGAGCCAATGGAAAAGTGAGCTGTGGCTGACGCATCGCCAAGTAGCACCACATTTTCATGGTGCCATTTTTCGCACAATACGCGTGGGAAGTTGATCCATGCGGACCCACGAATGTGGTTGGCGTTGGTCATGAGGCTGTGGCCGCCCAAGTGGTCTTTGAAGATCTTTTCGCACAGGGCGATGCTTTCTTGCTGGTTCAGGTCACCAAAGCCGAATTTGTCAAATGTTTCTTGATTGCATTCCACAATGAAAGTGGCGGTGTCATCGTCAAATTGGTAGGCGTGTGCCCAAACCCAGCCGTGCTCTGTTTCTTCAAAAATGAAGGTAAAAGCGTCGTCAAATTTTTGGTGGGTGCCGAGCCAAACAAATTTGCAGGCGCGCACGTCAATATCGGGTTTGAAGTGGTCGGCAAATTCGGTGCGTGTGGCGGAGTTCAGACCGTCCGCCGCAACCACCAAATCATATTCATCCATATATTCGGACGCGGGCTTCGCCTGTGTTTCGAACTGCATATCCACACCCAGTTCAGCGGCGCGTTGTTGCAAGGACAATAGAAGTTGTTTGCGGCCCACACCACAAAACCCGTGGCCGGTTGAAACTGTTTTGGTGCCGCGATGGTGAACTGCAACATCATCCCAGTAAGCGAAATGTTCGCGGATCATTTGAGCGCTAATCTTGTCGTTGACCGCCATATTGTCGAGCGTTTCATCGCTCAATACAACACCCCAGCCAAATGTATCATCGGCTTTGTTGCGCTCTAGAATGGTGATTTGATTGGCAGGGTTGCGCAGTTTCATGCTGATCGCAAAATATAGTGCCGCCGGACCTCCGCCCAAACATACAACCTTCATCAATTCCTCCTGCTCGATTTGAAGTTATGATGGCACCGTGAAAAATATATTTCAAGCACAAAATTTTAAGCTTGAAGTATTTTTCATTTCGTGTCTGAATATGAAACGAAATTGGTGCAACCATGCTTGCCTTTGGAGTTGGTTTGCGCAACCAATAGGGAATGATCGATAGAATGAAGCAACCGGTGATATCAGATTGGGATGACGCATACTCCAATGGTGCTTACATTGAAGGGGCGGACGAGTTTCCGCCGCGTTGGGCAGCGCTGGCAGCGCAATATCGCGATGAAATGAGCGCTTCGGGTCAAGCGGAAATTGATCTTGCCTATGGCAAGTCCGAGCGTGAGCGTTTGGATTTATTCTTGCCCACATCAGCGCCAAAGGGCCTGGCCGTATTTGTGCATGGTGGCTATTGGATGGCGTTTGACAAGTCCACATGGTCGCATTTGGCAAAAGGGGCAGTGGACAATGGCTGGGCGGTTGCAATGCCCAGTTATACGCTTGCACCAGAAGCGCATTTAACACGGATGTCTGATCAAATTGCCCATGCGATTGAGTTCTGTGCGCAACGAGTTGCTGGACCAATTCGACTGTCTGGGCATTCGGCAGGCGGGCATTTGGTGACGCGCCAGATTTGTGAAAAGTCACCGCTAAAAACAAGCGTGCAGAAGCGAATTGAAAAGGTCGTTTCAATTTCAGGGCTGCATGATTTGCGCCCCTTGATGAAAACAAAAATGAATGAAAAGCTCGTTTTGGATGAAGATGAGGCGCTGGATCAAAGCGCGGCGTTGCAGCGGCCTGTCAAATATGCAGACTTGATGTGTTGGGTTGGGGGGAATGAGCGGCCCGAGTTTTTGCGGCAGAATAAATTGCTGGCGCAGATTTGGTCGGGATTTGGCGTTCTAACCGAATGGCACGAAGAACCGTCAAAGCATCATTTCAACGTTATTGATGATTTGGCGGACAAAAATTCTGAATTGGTTCAACAATTTGCACCGTGATCGCACTTGTGTAGAACGGTGTTTTAAGCTTGATATTTTAATATTGAAATATATTGAAAATCATGCACACTGAAATGGGATGAGAAGAGAGATAAGGGTTAGGGTTGAGCGAGAAACGAAATTGTTTTTCGCCTCAGCGAGTTCAACAAATGCACATAGGTCTGCGGCTACAGGCCAGTTCATTTCGCGTTGAGCTTTACAAAAGATACCACCTCGTTAGCTTTCTTTTTGATCGCGAAAACAGTTGCCAATTTTTGGTAACTTCTAATGGGAGGAATAAATGAGACATCTAAAGAAATTTGCAGTGAGCGCATTAGCGCTGACACTGGCAGCTTCGAGCATGGCTTATGCCGGGGGCGCAAAAATTGGCATGATCACCACTTTGTCTGGTGGTGGATCAGGCTTGGGCATTGATGTGCGCGATGGCTTTATGCTGGCAATCAATCAGTCCGACAATAAAGACGTTGAAGTTGTGATTGAAGATGACGCGCGTAAGCCTGAGTTGGCCGTGCAAATCGCCGATAAAATGATCCAAAGTGAAAAGGTCGATATTCTGACCGGCATTATTTGGTCAAACTTGGCGATGGCGGTTGTTCCGTCTGTTGTTGCACAAGGTAAGTTCTACTTGTCGCCAAACGCGGGTCCTTCTCAATTGGCTGGCAAAGGGTGCAATCCAAACTATTTTAACGTGGCTTGGCAGAATGATAATTTGCACGAAGCCATGGGCGCTTACGCAAATGCGGTTGGCTATAAAAACAGCTATATCCTTGCGCCAAACTATCCAGCGGGTAAAGACGCTTTGACTGGCTATAAACGCTTCTATGAAGGCGATTTGGCAGGTGAAGTTTACACCAAACTTGGCGCCACCGACTATGCGGCCGAAATCGCACAAATTCGTGCGTCTGGTGCGGACAGCGTGTTCTTCTTCTTACCAGGTGGCATGGGCATTGCGTTCATGAAGCAATATGCAGCTTCTGGTGTTGATATTCCGGTGCTTGGCCCTGCGTTCTCGTTTGATCAAGGCATTTTGGGTGCTGTTGGTGATGCGGCACTTGGCGTGAAAAACTCTTCACAATGGTCAAACGACCTCGACAATGATGCCAACAAAGCATTTGTTGCAAGCTTCCAAGAAGCATATGGCCGCTTGCCATCATTGTACGCTAGCCAAGGTTTTGACACGGCGAACTTGATCCTTTCAGCTCTTGATGGTGCTGATGTGAAGGATGCAGACGCCTTCCGAGCTGCGCTGAAAGTCGCTGAGTTTGATTCAGTACGTGGCGATTTCCGCTTCGGCAACAACAACCACCCGATCCAAAACATTTATGTGCGTGAAGTGGTGAAAGACGGTGATGTGTTGACCAACAAGATTGTTGGTTTGGCCCTAGAGCAACACACAGATGCATACGCACAAGAGTGCGGAATGTAACTTTGAACTTGCATGCGGGGCGCAAGGTGTCCCGCGTGTTTACCTTTAGGCTCTAGTCGGACGATTTCTCTATGACAGCTGCCCTTTTCTTCGAGCAATTGCTGAACGGTATGCAATTTGGCGTTACGCTATTTCTGATGGCGGCCGGGTTGACCCTAGTGTTCGGCGTGATGGGGTTGATCAATCTTGCCCATGGCTCGCTCTATATGATTGGCGCTTTTGCGTGCGCGGCGGTGGCCGCTGCAACGGGCTCTTTTTGGCTTGGCCTTGTTGCCTCTATTGTTGCTGCGGCGTTTGCTGGCGCGATTATTGAGGTGAGCGTTATCAGACGCCTTTACGATCGGGATCACTTGGATCAAGTTTTGGCGACTTTTGCGCTTATACTGATCATCTCTGAAGGCTGCCGCTTTGTGTTTGGCTCGTTCCCATTGTTTTTGGACGTGCCTGCTATTTTGGCGGGCCCGGTGATTTTGCCGGGTGGTTTACCCTATCCGATTTATCGTTTGTCGATCATCGTGGTTGGCGGATTGGTGGCGCTAGGGCTTTATTTGCTGATTGCCAAAACCCGACTTGGTATTCGCATTCGCGCAGGTGAAGCGGATCGCGAAATGATTGCGGCGCTCGGGGTTGATATCCGCACGCTCTATACAATCGTTTTTGCACTTGGCGCAGGGTTAGCCGGATTTGCTGGCGCTATGGTTGGTGCTTTGCAATCGGTGCAAGTTGGCATGGGGGAGCCTGTTCTGATCCTTGCCTTTGTGGTGATCGTGATCGGGGGCATTGGCTCCATCAAAGGCGCGTTGATCGCCTCTATCTTGGTGGGCGTCGTTGATACGCTTGGTCGTGTTTCACTGCCTTCAATGTTTGGGCTGTTTATGGACCCAAGCGCTGCTAGTTCAATCGGATCTTCAATCTCATCAATGCTAATTTATGTGTTGATGGCGGTTGTGTTGATTTTCAAACCAGAAGGGTTGGTATCGCAAAATGGCTAGCCTTTCTCGTGAATCCATTCTGAACATTTTCCTGACCCTTGCTATGGTTGCCCTGCCATTTGTCGCAACTGCAATTGACGAGCCGTTTTACATCACCCTTGCAACTCGGGTGGCCATTCTTGGCCTTGCTGGGGTCGGTCTGAACCTTGCCCTAGGCACCGGCGGACTTGTGTCGTTCGGCCATGCTGCCTTTTTTGGCGTTGGCGGATATGCCGCGGGTATTTTAGCCAGTCATGCGCTCAATTACACACCGATCATGGAAAGTCCTTTCTTGATTGAAGGCACCAACCAGATGTTGATCATTTGGCTGGTCGCAATCATAGCGTCAGGCATTGTCGCTTATCTGATTGGTTTGCTGAGCCTTCGTACATCTGGTGTTTATTTTATCATGATCACTTTGGCCTTTGCGCAAATGCTCTATTATTTTGCGATTTCTTGGCCAGCTTATGGGGGCGAAGATGGGCTGTCGATCTATGTGAGGAACGCCTTCCTGGGGGTGAATACGCTTGCGCCGCATGGCTTCTATTTCATCTGCCTTGGACTGTTGTTCGGCGGAATATTCCTGTCGGCTACACTGAAGAATTCGCGTTTTGGTGCGGCGCTTCAGTCTGCGCGGCAAAATGAGGAACGCTTAAGCGCGGTTGGTGTGCGACCGTTCAATATCAAACTTACCGCATTTGTGATTTCGGGGATGATGACAGGTCTTGCTGGGGCATTATTTGCTGATCTTAACCGATTTGTTTCCCCTTCAATGTTGTCTTGGCACATGTCTGGCGAGATTATGATTTTGGTGATTTTGGGCGGTGTTGGTCGGCTTTATGGGCCACTTGCAGGGGCAATCATCTATATCCTATTCGAGTTCATTTTTGGGGGCATGACTGAGCATTGGCAATTCTTCTTAGGCCTTGTGCTGCTGGGTGTGGTGCTGTTCGCACGAGGTGGTGTGATTGGCCTGATCGCTGGGAGGGCTCGCCATGACTAATCCAATTTTGGAGATCAAAAACCTCAAGAAAAGCTTTGGCGCGCTGAAGGCAACTGATGATGTATCGATTACCCTGAATGTGGGGGAAATCCACGCGCTTATCGGCCCCAACGGGGCTGGTAAATCGACACTGATCAAACAAATTTGTGGCGGGCTTTCATCGGACAGCGGTTCGGTGATTTTTAACGGCAAAGATTTGGCCGGACTTGATGTTGCTGAGCGCGCGCAGTTGGGGTTGGGGCGAACGTTCCAAATTTCTTCTGTGATTATGGAGTTTTCTGCGTTGCGCAATGTGATGCTGGCGGTTCAAGCGTTCAACGGGTCAAGCTTCCGGTTTTTCAAGAACGTGCGCAACGACAAAGTGCTTGTTGCGCGTGCAATGGAAATTCTAAGCCGCGTGGACCTTGAGAAGCGTGCTGAGATTAGTGCGGCAGAGCTGTCGCACGGCGAACGGCGGCAGCTTGAGATCGCACTTGCGTTAGCGCTTGAGCCAAAGGCATTTCTGCTTGATGAACCAATGGCGGGCATGGGGCCGGAAGGGTCAAAACGATTGATTTCCTTCCTGGATGAATTGCGCAAGGAAGCGCCAATCTTGCTCATTGAGCATGATATGGATGCGGTATTTTCGCTGGCAGATCGGATTTCCGTTTTGGTTTATGGCCGCGTTGTGGCATCTGGCACAGTGGATGAAATTCGCGCCAACCCGGCAGTGCGTGAAGCTTACTTGGGAGAAACCGCATGAGTGACCTCCTAACCATCGAAAACATTGAAGTGTTCTATGGCCCTTCGCAGGCCCTGTTTGGCGTTGATTTAAAAATGGGTGAGGGCGAAGTGGTGGCGTTGATGGGGCGCAACGGCATGGGCAAAACCACGACCATTCGCACGCTTTGCAGGATGTCCAAACAAAAGGCGGGGCGCATTCAATTCGCGGGCCAAGACATTGGCAATTTGCCCTCGCATAAGGTTGCGCAATTGGGCGTTGGTTTGGTGCCTGAAGGGCGACGCTGTTTTGCCAATTTAACGGTTGAAGAGAACTTGCTGGCCGCCGCGCGTGGAACTGAGTGGACCCTTGCGCGGGTCTATGAATTGTTTCCTCGATTGGAAGAACGCCAAACCCAGTTGGCCAACACACTTTCGGGTGGGGAGCAGCAAATGCTGGCCATTGGCCGAGCATTAATGACTAATCCAAAACTATTGGTGTTGGACGAAGCCACCGAAGGGCTGGCACCGGTGATCCGCGAAGAGATTTGGCAGGCGGTGCGCGAGCTTAAGGCAACGGGCCAGTCGATATTGATCGTTGATAAAACATTGGCGGAACTGCTGCCCATTGCTGATCATTGTGTGATTTTGGAGCGCGGACGTACTGCTTGGGCAGGCACGCCTGATGCACTGACGCCTGAGCTTGCTGATCGGTATTTGGGGGTTTGATGGTGGCAACTTATTCGCTAGAGCAACCAGTGATGTTTCAGCATTGTGATCCGG
This sequence comes from Maritalea porphyrae, assembly GCF_027213965.1. Lineage (GTDB taxonomy): Bacteria > Pseudomonadota > Alphaproteobacteria > Rhizobiales > Devosiaceae > Maritalea > Maritalea porphyrae_A. The sequence goes on from NZ_JAPWGX010000004.1 coordinate 23,891, forward strand.
CGCAGATCGTTTTTTATCCGCGCTATTTTGAAATGGTCAATGCAACGATTGAGACATGGTTTGACCGTGTTGCAGACTATTCCTATTTGACCATGTTCAACCAAGCCCACAGCGGCGTGCCTACAGCGGCTATTGAAGCGCGGTTTCATAACCCGAGCCGTTTGGGCGATATTTTGCTTTGGACGCTGCAGGTGACAAAGCTTGGTAAGTCGAGCATCAGTTTTGCAATTGAAGCCCATTGCGGGGCAGAAAAACGAATGAGTGCATCAACAACCCTTGTGCATATTGATGGTGCAAAGGGCAAATCCGCGCCGTGGCCAGATCTGGCGCGGGTAAACATTTCAAACTTTATGGAAAAAGAATAATGGCGAATATCAGTTTACACCCAGAAGGATGGAAACCAGCAAAAGGCTATGCCAATGGCGTGGTGGCTGAAGGACGTACAATTTATGTGGGCGGACAAATTGGCTGGACCGCCAACCAAGTGTTTGAAACCGACGATTTTATCGAACAGATGCAACAAGCACTTCGCAACATTGTGGATGTTGTGCAAGAGGCAGGTGGCGAGCCAAAAGATATTGTGCGCTTGACTTGGTTTGTGACGGACAAGAAAGAATATCTCGCCAAGCAAAGCCAAGTGGGCAAGGCCTATCGTGACGTGATGGGGTACAACTTCCCAGCAATGACGATGGTCGTGGTGGCGGACTTGATTGAAGATCAAGCTAAAATTGAGATTGAAGCAACGGCTGTTTTGCCTGCTTAATCTAGTTGCGCTTTGCTTTTAGACAAGGTTTGGTTTGGCGTTTCGCCAAATGCCTCACGGTATTCCTGCGCGAAGCGTCCTAGGTGTTGAAATCCCAAATCGAGCGCGATTTGCGTGACAGTTTGATGAGCGGTGGCAGCTAGCAATAAGTGCCGGGCCCATCGCAATCTTTCTAGCCGCAGCATTTGCATGGGCGTGAGATTGTAGGCTGCTTTAAAACTATATTGCAGCGCCCGAGGCGACGCGCCAGCGGCGCGGGCGATATCGTCCAAGGTGAGTTCCAACTCAAAATTGGCTTTTATTATATCCATTGCTTTGCGTATTTGTCCGCTCGCCAGTTCTGGCGGGCGCGCATCAAAAAAGCACTGAACATTGCTTGGTGCGGCTTCAAGCAATTCAATAATCATTTCAGAGCTGGTGGTGGGAGTTATGCCCCTGTCTGCATCGCGGAACATGTTGCGCAACCGCTGCCGCCACAAGCTGAGCTGTTGAGCTTTCATGCGAATGGTGGGTTCGAAACGAATTGGTGCGCTGAGTTGGCGTCCCAAAAACTGCTCGGCCTCTTTTTTCACCCGGCGCGCATCAACCTGCACCAGCAGCATTTCGCAGTCCGCATGCCACACCATTTGTGTTTTCAGGTCTGGGTTTAGGATGGTGGCAAAATCTGGCGAGCTGTCTACGGTTTGGTTGCCATTGCGCACGGTTGCCCCGCCCCGCAAAGGGATTTGAATGAGGTAGAATTGATCGAGTTCGCCGGGTTTGATCTCCACCTTGCCGCCATAGCGCATATAGTTGAAAGAGAGGTCGCCCGCGGCCACATGATTGTGCACAGCGTCGAGTTTTTCGTCACCCGACATCATGTCCAATTTGTGGGCGCAATATTTGCGCGCAACCATTTCGCGCGCACAATCAAGGTCGCTCGAACGAAACAGCCGATATTTTGCCAGTGGCTCGTGGACAACAGGCTTGCTTAACCAAGCGCTGTCTTCGCACTTTTGCGTTTTCTGGATAGACTCCTCCCCGTATATGTCTTTTAGTTTAGGCATAAAATAAAAATGATGCAATCGGCGAGGAGGAGGGGACGATGGCACTCAAGAAAAAGGTCGCGGTAATTGGCGCGGGCGTGAGTGGTTTGGCGACAGCCAAAACGTTCAAAGAGAAGGGTCATGATGTAACAGTGATCGAACGCAGCCACGATTTGGGCGGTGTTTGGGAATTGTCACGCTCTTACCCTGACGTGCAAACACAAAGCCCGAAAGATCTTTATCGATATACCGATAAAGCGATGCCGGACGATTATCCTGAATGGCCCAAGGGTCCGCAGGTGCATGCCTATTTGGATAGTTATGCAAAAGATTATAATTTGCGGGATCTTATTCGTTTTAACACCAGTGTTTCAGGCATGGCACGACGTGCAGATGGAGCGCCAGGTTGGACCCTTTCTGTTGTTGATGAAAGTGGGAAGGAAACGGAAGAAGATTTTGATTTTCTTGCGGTTTGCACCGGGCAATTCAGCGAAAAGAACATCCTAACACACCCGGGCCAAGAAGCGTTTGAGGCCCAGGGTGGGCAGGTGATGCATTCGTCTGAATATACGGACCCTTCGATTGTTGAAGGCAAGGACGTTACCGTGCTTGGCTTTTCCAAGTCTGCCACGGACATTGCGGTTAATGCGGTGAAGCAAGGCGCGAAGTCGGTAAATATTATTTATCTGCAAAGCGTTTGGCGGGTGCCCTATTTCATTGGTGGGCTGATCAACTTTAAGCGCATCCTTTATATCCGTAAGCAGGAAGACATGTTCCCAAAATGGGGCATGAACCCGATGCAAAAACTGGCGCATGCCATAGGAAAGCCGTTCGTTTGGGCAAATTGGCGTGGGTTGGAGGCTTTGCTGACCATTCAGTTGAAGCTGAACAAAACTGGCTTGAAGCCGGACATTAAGATCGAAGACGAGATCAATTGTTCGGTGCCAATTGTAACGCCCGGACTGTTCGACATGATAGCGGACGGGCGCATTAAAGCGACCAAAGGCACCTTCAAAGAATATGATGGGGACAGTGTTGTTCTAACCGGTGGCGAGCGGGTGAAAACAGACTTGGCCATTCAAGCGGTCGGGTGGAAATTGGGCGTGCCATTTTTGCCGGATGAATATCAGCAAAAACTGATTGAGGAAGATGGCCAGTATCGGCTTTATCGCATCATCGCAAATCCTGATTTGCCGGATATGGGCTTTGTTGGGTTCAACTCCTCATTTTGTACGGTGCTATGTGCCGATTTGGCCGCAAACTGGTTGGTGCGCTATGCGGACGGCAAGTTGGCAAAGCAACCAACGCCAGGCGAAATGCACAATAACATCGACATGATGCTCAATTGGAAGCGCAACGAAAAACCTTCCGCCAAAGTCTATGGTGGGCTGTGTGTCGCGCCGTACCATTTCGCGCATTTTGACGAGTTGCTCGACGATATGGGCGCGAAGAAGCGTCACCGCAACCCGATTGCGGAAAACCTCGCGCCGCCAAATGCGGATGCCTATCGCGAGTTTTTGAATTCGACCCCGGACTACAGAGTTAGCTAGCGGGCCGAACTTTCGCCGCCGCGTGACGACAAAATGCGGCGGCACTTAAAAACCTAAATGGAGAGAGAAGATGGATATGACACCCGGCATTACGCCGAGCGGTGAGGGCATTTCTGCGCTCAAATGGAACATATTGGGACAAACCTATATTCCAAAACTGCTTTCAGAAAATACGTTCATTTGGCATGCATTGTTGCCAGCAGATAGCTTCGTGCCGCCGCACATTCACCCCACCCAAGATGAGTGGATCACCCTGTTAGACGGTGAATTAGAGTTGGCATTTGGCGACGAAATTTTGACAGCACGTGCTGGTGATACGGTGCGCATGCCAATGGGGATTGCCCACGGAATCACCAATAAATCAGGCAAGGATGCCAACTGCTTCTTTGGCGTTGCGCCAAGCCGCAAGCTGTTTGATTTGTTTAACGCGTTGCACGATTTGGGGGATCCTGAAGAAGTTGTGCGTCTATCTGCATTACACGAGGTGAATTTCCTTCCCCCGCCAGCAGAGTAGATACTTTCATTCCTAACCCCATTAGATGGGCGGGGGCATAGCCGGTCTCCGCCCTTTTGTAGGACAAAAGGAATTCTGTTGTAAAAGAGAGTATCACCATATAGTGCTGCCTCGAACTGAATACTGATAATACGGCCCAAGTAAGGCGTTGGTTTCTAATGGAGCAGCTTGAAAAGCTATACGATTGTGCTGAGCGACATTTGGTGGATAGCTTTGATTGGCCGGCGTTTTCCCATGCGTTTTCAGAAGCATTCGCGGCCGAATTTTCTCTTTATTGTACATTTGGCGACGGCCTGAATTCGGGTGCAGACGAATATAAAATTTACGCCACGTCTGACACCGCGTGTGTAACTGATTTTTTTGAAAACGGTTTTTATCAAATCAGGCCAATGCATGAGGAAGACTTGGCGCCGCTAGAGCCACATCGGCGAACAGACTATGTATCCGATGAGCAAGTAAAGGAACTTGGACCCTTTTATTCATTTATGCAAAAGCACGACGTTTTCTATTTGATGATTTCGCCTGCGATCATGCCAGATGGTTCGTTGTTATCGCTTGTTGTCTGGCGCGGCGAAAAAATGCGTGACTTTGACGATCTTGAGAAACAAAGGCTTGCCCTTTTCTTGAGATATATCGTCGCATTGATACGTAAACAGGAACTTGTGGCGCCAAATATTGAAGCTCGGTTGGTCAGCTTTGGAAAGAAACACGGGCTAACCGCGACAGAGACCGAGATTTTGGGCGGGTTATTGGCTGGCCAGTCACTTCGTGAATTTGCCGCTTCGAGTAATCGTACTTATGCAACGGTACGCTCACACGTGAAGACGATATTGAGCAAATGTCACGTCAATAGTCAGGTGGGTTTGCTCAGAGAATTCTATTCATTGATTGAAAGATGATAGCTGAAGAACGGGTGAAAATGGACTGCCGCGACTTTTCAGGCCGCGACAGCCTTGTGTAACTAACCTAGCAGCAAACTCGGTAACCACAGGACGATGCCTGGGAAGGCAATCAGCACGGCGATTGTGATCGCGTCGGCCACAAAGAATGGTGATGCGCCGCGGAACACGTCTTGTACTGAAATGTCCGAACGAACGCCCGCGACCACAAAACAATTGAGACCAATGGGTGGGGTGATCAGACAAAGCTCTGCCATTTTTACTACAATAATCCCAAACCAGATCGCACAGCCCCAACCGCTCATGCCAAAGGCACTGTCGGCTGCGGTGACGTCCATGCCGCCATTCAGAGCCATTACGGCAGGGAACACAACGGGTAGGGTTAAGAGCAGCATGCCAATGGCATCCATGAACATGCCGAGTATGGCGTAAGCGCACAGGATTAGGATCAAGGTGACCATTGGATTTTGTTCAAGGGTTACAATCCAATCCGAGAACGCGCCGGGTAGGTCGGCAAAACCCAAGAAGCGTACAAAGATCAATACGCCCCAAATGATGGTGAAAATCATCACGGCCAATTTGCCCGTTTCCATCAAAGCATCTTTGAACTGTGGCCATCGCATACCGTGGATCAGTGCCATGACAAAGATCACGAACGCGCCGATTGCTCCGCCTTCGGTTGGTGTGCCCCAAGCATCACCACCAAATGGATTGTAGATGAAGCAAATGATGATGATGACCACAAAGAAGATGGGAAATGCTGGCGGCAATGACTTGAACCGTTCACTCCAAGAGAAACCCCGAACCGGTGGCCCGAGATTTTTGTTGAAGGTTGCCATCAAAACAACCAGCCCGCCGTAAATGAGTGCGGAAACAGCGCCCGGTAAGAAGCCGGCCAGAAGCAATGCGCCCACATCTTGCTCGACGATAATTGCGTAAATGACCAAAATCGCTGATGGAGGAATGAGCGAGGCCAATGTGCCGCCAGCCGCCACAACACCTGCGGCAAAACGCTTGTCGTAGCCGATTTTAAGCATTTCAGGGATTGCGATACGGGCAAACACAGCGGATGTGGCAACCGAAGCACCAGAAACGGCCGCAAAGCCAGCGGTAGCAAATACGGTTGCAACCCCCATGCCGCCCGGTAGCCAGCCAACCCAACGTTTTGCCGCTTCAAACAATGCCTTGGTGAGGCCTGCGTAGTAGGCGAGATATCCAATGAGGATAAATGTCGGGATAAGCGATAGGGCTTGTGACGACACTTTTGAGTGTGGCACTTGCCCAGCGGTTTTGGTGGCAACTTCAAGGGCCCAGAAAAACTGGTTGGGGTCATAGCCCTTCTTGGACCAGAAAATCCAAATCAGACCTGTAAGGCCGGCGAGGGCCGCCGCGAATGCTACACGAACGCCGATCAAAACCATGATAAGCAGCAGCCCAGTGACCACGAGACCAATATCAATTGAACTCATTTTGCTGTCTCCTCATCATCAAAGCCTGAAACGTGCTCAGCTTCACGTGCGGCTTGGGTTGCTGCATCTTCGATTAGGGGAACCGCAACGGGTTCTAATGTGCCGGTACGCAATGCCCTTCCATAGCCCCAAAGTTGTATGAGTAGGCGGAGTGAAAGGATGAAGAAGGCAAATGGGGCGAGCAGTTTTGCGGGCCAAAGCGGAATGCCAATGTCCATTGATGAATCGCGGCTCCACATGGGGGCAGCAAAATCGAAAGAACGAGCAAAGTGAGCCCAAGACCCCCACATTAACAAAAGCATCAGAAGTAGCATTACTAGTGTTGAAATGAACTCGGCGGTCCAAAGCGCTCGGCCTGTTAGCCGACCAACCAAAATGTCCATGCGAATGTGCCCACCAACGCGTTGGGTATAGGCCACACCGACAAAAGCTATAAGCGGCATTGCCTGTTCAATCCAGTCCACATATCCAGGCAATGGTCGATTGAAGAAATTGCGACCACCAACCGATGCAACTGCCATGAGCATGAGTGAAAAGACGGCAAGGCCGCCAATAAAGGCGAGAACGCCTTCGAGTTTGAACAGCTCGCGATCAAATCTTGATAGCCAACTATCGTCGGTTAGAACAGATGAAGCACCTGCCATTTTAGTCTCCCCCAGTTTGAAGTATTCGCTTCAAATCCAGTTTAGATAAAATTCACCCGGCGTCACGCTTTGATATGGCGCGGCCGGGCGAACTTAAATCAGGTTGCTTAGTTTGCTAGTGTTGAAAGCACGAGGTCGAGCAGCTCTTGTGCTGGCAGACCTTTTGCGTTGTTGTCGTCAACCCAAGCTTGAGCAATGCCACCAGCTGCAGAACGGAAAGCTGCGAGCTCTTCGTCTGAGTAGGTAATCTGCTCGATGCCACGTTCTTCAAGCGCTGGGCCCCAAGCTGCCATTGTTGCATTGTTGTAGTTGTCGACGTAGTGGCCAAGTGCTTCTGGAATTGAGCTTAGAAGTGCTTCACGGTGTGCATCAGACAAGCCGTTCAATGCATCTGTGTTGGCAACAACTGGGCAGTTGACGGTGCCCGGGTTCAAGTTGGTGGTCCACCACTTGCCGCTTTCGATGGTGCCATAAGACATGTGAGCGTGTGGTGCGAATGAAACAGCTTTCACAACGCCTGAATCAAGTGCTTGGCGTACTTCGGTTGCTGACATTGAGTTTGGAACTGCCATTACAGATTCCATCGCACGGCCAATACCGCCAGTTGCGCGAACTGTCATGCCTTCAAAATCGGCAACGGTGCGTGGCGCATCGCCGACACCAACAAAGTTATATTGTGGCAAAGGAGATGGCATCAAAAGCGTTGCATTCCAACGGCCCAAGTCTTTTTGTGTTGCTGGGTGGTTGTAAACGGCCATCGATGCTGCAATTTCAGCTTCCAACGAGCTTACGCCAAGGAAAGGCAGTTCAAGAACGGTGATTGAGGGGTTTTTGTCTGCGTGGTAGCCCGCGCAGAATTGTGCCATTTCAAACGCGCCAATGGAAATGCCGTCAAGGTTTTCCCGGTTTTTGGATAGGCCGCCATATGATAGGTTTAGCGTGAAATCACCGCCGGTTTTTTGAGAAACCAACTCAGCTAATTTTTCAACGTGCTCAGTGAAAGCGCGACGTTTGCCCCAAAGCGAAACATTCCATTCGACAGCCATTGCTTCTGCAGCAAAGCCAAATGTTAGCGTGGTTGCGACAGCAACCTTAAAGATCGTTTTCATAATTTCCTCCCAAAAGAATCCCAAACCCGAACCAAATGGATCGTGTTGAAAGCTATCCTACCGATTGGGCGAGTTTTGCCTATGAAGAAAACTGCGTAGGCGCGCGCAAGACCCCTTGCGGAAATCCGCAGGGTGGTTTTTTAGTCTAGAGCAATTCGTCTTTGTTCAAATTTAGTTTTACAATTTTCTCGTTGAGCGTGCGCCTGCCAATCCCCAAGGCTTCAGCGACCGCGTCCATTTTTCCCTTATGCGTGCGGATCGCTTTGGCGATGAGCGAACGTTCGAAAGCGGCAACAGCTTCGCGCAAAGTTTCGGGCACGTCGCCCATATCGTTTTGCACGCGCAAGGCCTCAGTTACGGTGCCACCGCCTCGGCGAGATGCAAGGACCAATCGTTCAGCCACATTGCGTAGTTCGCGCACGTTGCCCGGCCAATCATGGGCGATCAGTACGGCCATGTCCTCTGCGGTGACCTCAGGGATTTCGGTTTCGTAAAGCTCTGCGTAATTTTGCAAGAAATGTTCGAACAACAAAGGAATATCATCACGCCGAGACCGCAGGGTTGGCAGGTCGATCACCACGTTGTTCAACCGAAAATAAAGGTCAGAACGAAACCGTCCTTCTTCGATCGCTTGGTCTAGAGGTTCATTTGATGCGGACACGATGCGCACATCCACTGTAATGGGTTTGTACGCGCCTATGGGCAGGACTTCGCGCAATTCGATTGCACGCAACAACTTGGCTTGAACATCAAGAGTGCACGTACCTATTTCATCCAGAAATAAAGTGCCCCCTTCGGCTTGGCGAAAAAGGCCCTGTGTTTTGTCTTTTTCTCCAAAAACACGTTGCTCAAATCCGTCCGCTGCGATGTTGGCGCAATTGATGGCAAGGAATGGGCCATTGGCCCGTTCAGACAGATTGTGTAACGCGCGCGCAACAAGCTCCTTACCCGTGCCCGTTTCACCCAATATAAGCGCTGCGGCGTGGGCGGAGGAAAAGTCCAACACACTTTCGCGCACCGATTGCAGAAGTTCAGATTTTCCCAGTAAGACCCGGTCCAGGCCAGACAAGGTGGCCAATTGGTTGCGCAAACGTTCTGCATCCTTGGACAGGCGATGCTTTTCAGCGGCATTGCGCAAAATGGTTAGAAGCCTTTGTGGATCGAATGGTTTTTCCAAGAAGCTATAGGCGCCATCGCGCATGGCTTGCACAGCGGTTGGGATATCGCCATGGGCGGAAATTAAAACGATCGGCAATTGCGCAACGCCTGATTTCTCGTTCAATAGGTCGAGCCCAGATGTTTTGGGCATGCGCACATCTGACAGAATTACGTCTGGCACGAAAGCGGCGACCTTGTCGGCAACAGATGTTGCGTCAGCAAGCGCCTGTGTTTCCCAACCAGCGGCCCCCATCAAGTGCGTCAACGACTGACGCATTTCCTTATCGTCATCGATAATGATGGCACGAAAATTGGCGCTTTTGGCTGTTGGTGACAATGATTGTTCCTTAAGTCAGGGGCAATTGAACGGTGAATTTTGCACCTATTTCACAATCGATGGCGCTGAGCAATCCTTTGTGTTCACGAACAATGGCAGCAGAAATGGCCAAACCAAGTCCCATGCCTTCACCTGAAGGTTTGTTGGTGTGAAAGGGTTCTTGCAGTTGTTCGATGCTTTGTCCCCGCAGCCCATGGCCCCAGTCGCGTACGGAAATTTTTATCGCCCCATCGTGTAAAACGGCGCGAATTTCGATGCGTTTACTTTGCAGGTCTTGCAGAGCAGCGATTGCATTGCGGATCAAGTTGACCAGCACCTGTTCCAATCGTTGGCGCATGCCGCTGATTGCTGGCAAATCCTTTGGTACAATGACGTGCAAGTCGATATGTTTGTTCGAAAGGTCGTGTTTTGTGAGGCCGACCGCACCGTCGATCAGGTCGGCAATATCGATCGTCTCGGTGTTATTATCACCGGGCATTGAAAAGAACTTTAGTTCCTTTGTTATGTTCTCCATGCGCCGCACAAGTCCGTTGAGGTGGTCAATGACACCGCCGGGCTTATGGCCGCTGGAAATTTCCTCTGCTGCAAGGTAGTTGCGCATAGCGGAAATGGGCTGCCCTAACTCGTGGGTGATAGAGGCGGCCAATTGGCCAAGTGCGGCCAATTTGCTTGTGCGTGCCAATTCGGATCTTGTTTGTTCGAGACGAATTTCTGTTGCCTTGCGTTCTTCTATTTCAACGATCAGTTTTTGCCGGTCATCGTGTGAGGCTTTTAGCGCGCGCTGGAGTTGATTTGACCTAAAGGTGATAAAACCAATGCCCATGGCGGCCATAACAATTGTGGCCAGAATGATCACAAACCAGGTGCGCTCAAAAAGGGTAGATGTTGGCTTGATGTACCAAAGGGTCCAGCCTTGTTGTTCGACATCTTTATTGGCGTAGAGATATGTTGTTCCATCGAGCAGGACTTCGCTATCGGGGCGCAGTTCCCAATTTAACGGTAGCAATTCTTGTTTGCCGAATTGTTGCTTGTTTTGAATGGCGATGCGTTGGTTTTCGCTTAGGTCCGTTGTGGCGTGATAGCGCCATTGATCTGAAGTGGCGAAGACGACGATACCCTCTTTGTTGGTGACCAAAATATCGTCACCAGAAGCGGCCCAAGCGCCTGTGAGTTCACTCAGCGCGATCTTTAGAGCCACCACTCCAATTGCATTTCCACTTTCATCACTGACCGCGTTGCCGATGAAGTATCCAGGTGTGAAAGTGGTCGCGCCAATGGCGAAAAACTCGCCGCGCTTGCCAGCCATTGCGTCCTTAAAGTACGGACGAAAACCGTAGTTTTTGCCCAAGAAATTGATCTCTTGGGCATAGTTGGAGGCAGCGATTGTCCACCCGTTTTCATCCATGACGTAGATGGCTTCGGCTTTAGAGCGGTGGGCAAAATCTTCAAGTCGTTGGTTAAGCCCGTCAACCTCGCCCCGGGACAAAGCGCGCACAACCGCTGGGTCCTGCGCGACAATAAAGGGCAGATGCTCTAGGCGCTCAAGCGCACTCAACAAAGTGGAGTGATAAAGTTGCGCGCGGCCTTCTGCCCGCTCTAATTCAACCGCTTTGAAAACAGAAAACGAAGCGAAAAACAGCGTAAGAAGTCCACCAAGTAGCAACGCCGCAAAGAGCGCAGTGTAAAGGATTGTCTTGGCTGGTGTGCGTCTATTGTGTTCGCCGTTGCTCATTTTTGGAGCTTGAAGCCCATATTTGCCATTTGTCAAATCAATCAAGACTTAAACGATCAAACTGGAGAGCAGATCGTTTTCTGTTATGTCCTGAAAACCAAAATCACCTTCAATCAATTTGGCCTTCAGAGCCTCAAAGTTAGCTGGATCATTGGTTTCAATGCCCATCAGAACTGTACCAAAGTTGCGCGCAGATTTCTTGAGATATTCAAAACGCGCAATATCATCGTGTGGCCCGAGCATATTGAGGAAGTCTTTCAGTGCACCGGGGCGCTGGGGCATGCGCAAAATGAAGTATTTCTTGAGGCCAGAATATTTGAGCGCCTTTTCTTTGACTTCGGGCAGTCGCTCAAAATCAAAGTTACCTCCCGACGTGACGCAAACGATGTTTTTGCCGTTTAGTTTTTCGGGGGGAAGCGCGGACAGCACGTCAATGGAAAGAGCGCCAGCGGGTTCTAACACCATGCCTTCTATGTTGAGCATTTCAACAATGGTGGCGCATAGGCGATTTTCAGGCACCAAAGTCACGATGTCGGCTGGCAAATGCTCGAGCATTTCAAAATTAAGGGCACCAACTTGGGCGACTGCAGCACCGTCGACAAAATTGTCGATTGCCTGAAGCTTCACGCGCTTGCCTTGCTGCAAGCTGGTTTTTAAACTGGGCGCGCCCTGCGGTTCAACCAAAAGGATTTCGGTTTTTGGCGACGTATGGGTCAGGTAGGCGGTTACCCCTGCAGCGAGGCCACCCCCGCCCACGGGCATGATGATCAGATCAAGCGGTTCGCCATCCAACTGCTCGAGAATCTCATGCGCTATAGTGGCCTGACCTTCGATAATATCGGCATGATCAAACGGCGGCACCATGAGGGCGCGTTGCTCATCAGCGAACGAAAGAGCCGCGCTATAACATTGATCAAAAATATCACCGATCAATTTGATTTCAATGTTGGCGCCGCCAAACGCACGGGTTTTGTCGATTTTTTGTTGCGGTGTGGTGACGGGCATGAAGATGGTGCCCTTGACGCCAAAGTGCGCACAACAAAAGGCAAATCCTTGCGCGTGATTGCCCGCAGAAGCGCACACAAACGCGCCCTTGTGTTCAGGATTTTCGTCCAGGGCCTTTGAGATGAAATTGTACGCGCCGCGCAGCTTATAGGAGCGCACCGGGGTTAAGTCTTCTCGCTTGAGATAGATGTTGGCGTCAAATTTTTGGCTGAGATAGACATTTTTTTGGCAGGGCGTTGCATCAAGGATCGAGGACATGCGTTCTTTTGCTGTGGCAACATTGTCGATGAAATTGGTCAATTTGTCTTCTCTTGGTGCAAGCGGTTTCGTTTGAATTTCTAGCACTACACCTGATCCTTGCTGGTGACAAACCGCAAAGGTGACGAATTGGTTCTACGACCAATTATGCATTTGGGTGAGGTCTGGTATGACAATATGTGTACTTGTTGAAGAGAGAGCTTGTCTTCATGCTGCAATATATCGGGGCAGGGGAAATCGGATATGGGCAACAAAGACGAGAGCATTGATGCGTTTGACGGCGAGTTGAGCGAAGACAGTTTTTTTGATCACACCTTGCGTGTGCCTATTCAGGAAGAAATTCACGCGCGGCTTATTCCCCCGCTTCAGGCGCCACTGCGAGCGCGGCGTATTGTTTTCTTGGTCGGTCGACAGGCAGATCAAATGGCCTATGTTAGCGCGCAATTGCACGGCTGGTGTGGTGAAGTGGGCATTGAGCCGCCCGATAAGAACTGGCGGCAGTTTTCTTTTTCGAATGAGCGCTATGATGTGACGTGGGAAGCGCACACCGAGTTTGTTACTTTGACCTGGTATGCACCGATAAATGACAAAAGCGCTAGACCTAAGGGAATTGGTCTTGAAGTCCTCAAGCAGTTTCCCATCATAACCGCCGCACGGATAGATGTTGTCGAGCGCAAAGAGATCTCACCGTCTGCCCTATTGGGATTTGAACCCAAAAGCTTGTGCTTGTCGCGCGTTGGCGTGGGCAATGCGCAAATTGGGACGGACTTTCAAACCGACGAAAATGGGTTCACGCGTTTTGAAATTGCAATCCATCAGCTTAGTTCTATCAAGACGGGCATTTTGGTGCGCCGGTTACTCGAAATTGATACCTATCGCACCATGGCGTTGGTTGGGTTGGCGGATGCACGAATTCAATCGCGCATAGTTGGGGGGCTAGAAACTGAGCTGAGTGCCTTGAATGAAGAAATTGGTTGTGTGTCGAGCATTGAAGACAGTAAGCGCATTATGGGGATGTTGCATTCTCTTTCGGTTCGCGCTGGGCAAAGCCTTGATGCGACGGCCTATCGATTTGCTGCCAGTCAAGCTTATGGTGACGTATTGCAAATCCGTTTGGACCGGATTGAAGAAGAGCAAAGTGAAAAACACACAACGATCACGCGTTATCTTTCGAACCGGGTGGACCCCGCGTTGGCAACCTGTCGCGCGACTGAAAAGCGGCAACGCTCGCTGAACAACAAGATAGCGCGGTCCATTCAATTGCTTGATGCGCGGATTAATGTGGATATGCAATCCCAAAGTCGAGAGGTTTTAAGTTCAATCTCGGAAACGGCAAAGAGCCAATATAAATTACAGTCAACTGTTGAAGGGCTCTCAACGATTGCTATTTCATATTATTCGCTTGGAATATTGGGGTATGTTTTGGCCGGGTTTGCTGACTATTTGCCCGTTTCAAAAACCATGATGCTTGGATTGCTCGCGCCGTTTGTTTTGTTGGCCAGCTGGTTTGGGATTCAAGCAATAAAGAATAGGCATAGGGCCGACTAATTAGTCTGCATTGGCGGCGGCCAAAATTGCATCCCATGCCAATTCCGATGCAATGGCACCAAGTGCGAAGGGTGCAAGGTTTGGGTCGCTGACTTGTTCTGTGCTTACAGCGTAAAAGACATCGCCATCAAACTCGGTATGGAAAGGTTGAATGCCCCTTGCCATTGAACTGTGGACTTGCTTTGCAACTTGGCTGAGCGCTTGGCGGGGCATACGTTGGTTGGTGACCATTAGTGTTAGCGTTGTATTGCCCTTGCCTGCCGGACCAGTGCCATTTGCATGTTCGTGCAGGTGAACGCGCTCGCCAGTTGTTGGGGCCAAATTGCCGCGCACCACTTTGCCTTGTTTGTTCACTATCGCACCCAATGGATTGAGGACAGTGGCAATGAAGATCTTGGTTTGACCAACTTGGCGAAAGGCTGCGCCTTGGCCCGTTCGCTCGCCTTCATATCCGGCTTCTGTAAGGCATTTTCCGGCGCTCGCACTAAAGCCTGCGCCGACATTTCCCTGTGCAATCAGGTTTGGTTTCGCCGCATTTAGAGCCGCGCGGCCCAGGGCCTTGTCGGGATAGACGGCATTTTCGCGAAAACGATAATCGTAGATAATGGCACCGGCCGCCAAAGCAATGTCTTGCCAATCGGTCGAATAGTTCGCTCGCTTGTGGATCTCAGCCCCAACGCCCAAAATCGCTTCTTGGCCATAAGCAGAGCCACCTGCAAAGCAGATGGCGTCCACTTCGGGATAATGGGTGCCTATAGCGCCAATTGCTCCGCCTCGACAGTCGGAGACCATCATTGCACGTTGTTCGAAACTGAACACGGTGCAACCTGTTTGGGCAGATGTGTAATCCGCCGTACCGATTTTAAGTTCTGGGAAATCAAACTTGAGGTGGCCACGATCATTTCGATTGGCTTCAATAGAAAGTTCAACAAGATCGTTGGTGATGGTCACGCGATTGCCTTTAGCCAGTTTTGGAGATCGATGATCATTTTGTGGTGACCAAGGATAGATTTTGGCACATCATTGTCACATTCCAGCACATGTGCCAAATCCGGCAACAAACAGATGGTCGCGCCGGCTTGAGAGAATTTTGCAAATCTGTCTTCCTCGAACCCTTTGTCCGCGGTTCCAATGCAAATGAATGATCTTTGCGCATTTGCCAATATCTCGTTTGATACCGCGTCGACCTTTGATGAGGGTGTCAACCACGCAAGGTTTGCCGTTGGCAAGAAACCCTGCTTAATCATATTGCCCATCAGGACTGTACCCAGCGATTTGCCGACAATGAGCAATTCGTCATGCTTGGGCAAATCTGCAATGGCATTGCCGATGGTGGTGGCATCGTCAGCCAATATGCTCATGATTTCGTCAAACCCGAAATCGCGAAACCCTTCAACCTTGTCATAAGCATAGTTGGCCCCCGCAATCGTATAGCCGTGGTCAATCAAGAGCTGGCGCGCGAAGAAAAACATGGGGTTTTTCAAGCGATAACCAACGCCTGGCAGCAATAAAGCCAAGCGCGATGCGCCTGCATTTTCCTCGCTGATATCGATTGTGAAGCTATGGTTTTTTCGTCCTGTGAGCGAGATAGACATGATCTAATTTCCGCTTAAAGGCTTGAGCTTACACGGGTTCTTGAAAGATGCAATGGGTGATCAAGCTGAAGGGGCGTGCGATCTTGCAACTTCCATCGGGTCAATGCCATCCCAGCTTCCGCGGCTTTCGAGTAGGCGAAACCGGGTAAAGGAACTGCGGTCGAACATGGGCTGGGCCTTATGTTGATCGATCATTGATCGATGTGTACCGTCCTTATAGGCTGCCGCTAACATGTCTGGATCGTTGCGCCAGAGGGTGAAGGATGCGCCATCTGGTGTGCCTATTGGGTTGAATATCTGCCGCAACACATTTGAACCCAACGATTTGTAGAAGGTTCGAACATCTTCTATTCTTTTTACGAAGTCTCGTGCACGGCCAAAGTCAGCTTCGCCAAACCCCTGATATCCTGCACTGGTCATGACTGCCATTACACCTTGTGGGTCTGTTTTAAGCGCCACGAGGTGAGGGTGAGGTTCGTGTTTTGTGGAGAAATCAACGTCGCCGCGGTGGGCCACAACAGCTAACAATCCGTGCCAGCTTTGTGTTGCTAAATTGGTAAAGTCCAAACTGTTCGCGGCTTCGTTTAATCCGTGCAATGCGGCTTCTTGATCATTGTAGAACCCAAGGGCGCACCAAATATCGCTGACCTCCGTGCGAAAGCCGTCATCGCCAATCGGCGAATCTGGTCCGCAACGCCAGACTTGTGCTGTTGTTGGACCGTCAAAACTGGTGTCCGTGATGGAATGGGCAATTGGAAACTTTGCCAAATGGATGGTCATCCAGCTGTAGCTTGGTTCAGTCATGCAGCCTCCTTTGTCCATTGAAACCTCGTCGGACGCATGTTGCGCAACTTGGACAATGTGACAGCACCAGCTTATGGTGCACGTATTATCACAGCAAGGCGGATGTATATTTCGGGGTGGTACAGTTTTGGTAGCGCATTTGAAAAAATCTACAAAAACGAGCTGAGTTTGCGCCCTGTTAGTTTGACGTGGCGTTCGAGCACTTTGGCCGCATTTTCTATATCGCCATTTTTAAGTGCTTTAATGATCGTGCGGTGATCGTGCTCGATCCGCGTCTCCCATTTCGATTTCCACGTGGCGAACAAAAAGCGGGCGCTGGCCACATGTAAGTCGTCAAGCGTTGCGAGTAGTTTTGGCATTTTACAATCTGCCACAATCGTGCGGTGAAAACGCTGGTTCGCGTCTTCCCATGTATAAATGTCTTGGGCCTTTTCGCCTTCGCCAATTGCTTGTTGCGCCAGCATAAATGTGTGCGCTGTGAGGTGCGGGAAGGCATGGCGCAGGGCCAACACCTCGAGCACGGAGCGCATTTCCGCAACCTCTTTGGCCTCTGTGACGTCAAAGGTGGACACCCGCACACCCCGGCGTGGAATGCTAACTGCAAGGCCGCGCGCTTCGAGTTGGCGAAATGCTTCGCGCACGGGCACATGGCTTGCACCAAATTCTTCGGCAATATGGTCTTGGCGCAATTTTTCGTCGGGGGCCAATTCACCGCGCACAATGCGATCAGCCAAAGCCGTTGTAATGTCTTCAACGATGGTACGTTTGTGGTGATCCATAAATTATAGATAAATTGATTTTGCCGCTTCTGTCGAGGTCTGATCTTCGTTTGCGTCTTGTTTGCTGTCATATCTTGGCAATTGGGTGCGGGCGTGTGTGGTTTTTTCCCAAGAGAAGGGGGCCACAGCCAGCTGAAAGGCAGCGCGCAAGGTCGCAAAACTGGTGAGTAACCAATAGAAGGGCAAAAAGACTTGCCATCCGAACAGGTGCAATTGTCGCGTGTGCCAAAGCCCCAAAAAAGCGGTGCTGATTGCGCTTAAATAGCCCGTGATCAATATGAGCATATAGATGTTTAGATGAGCGTAATGTGAGAGAATGATGGCCTTTTGCGTACTCAGGTTCAATAGAAATTGGGCGACAAATAAGCCATGCAAGGGCGCTGAAAATACCAAGCCACCGACATATATGTAGAAAATCAAAGCGTTTAGAAGGCCAAGTTGTTTGATCAATGATTTTGGATTTCGACTGTGCACCAATAGGGTCTGCATCCACCCCTTCATCCATCGGGTGCGCTGCTTGATCCACGGCCAAGTGCTAATCGGGGCCTCCTCGCGCGTATAGCTTGGTAGTACCGCGGATTTTAGCTTTTTGCGTGCCAGTCTTATGCCTAGATCGGCATCTTCTGTGACGTTAAAACTGTCCCACGCACCCAGGTTGATCAGGGTTTTGGTGCGGAAATGATTGGAAGTGCCGCCCAAGGGCATGGGCATGTCAAATTGTGCAAGCGTTGGCATGATCAAGCCGAATTGGGCCGCATATTCTGTGGCAAACAAAGCCGTGAGTGGATTTTCGTTCGCGTTATCAATGACAAGCTCTGCTTGCAAACACTCAAGATTTGCATGGCGCGCGAACATGGTTGCTGCGATGCGTAATTGGTTTGGTTCAGGTATATCTTCCGCGTCAAAAATCACCAAATGTTCACCTCGTGCAAATGGCAGGGCAAAGTTGACGGCTTTGGGTTTGGTGCGCGGTTCGCTGTCGGGCACGGGGATCAACTCAAATCGAATATCGTGCAAAAAGGGTTCGATGGCTTTGATGGTCTTTTTTGACGTTGCCTCAACGACAAATTTCACATCGAGTTTTTCGGCCGGGTAATTTAGCGCGCGCATGGCACGAACCAGTTGCTCCACAAGAACCGCCTCGTCTCGCAAGGGGATGATGATGGTGTAAACTGGCAATTGGTTGTCGCCCAAAAGGTGTTTTTCGGCCATGCGCTTTACAATTCGACCGTTAATAGCGGAGCTGAGGCGAAATGCTGCTGGCAATAGAAACAATATGCCCATCAAAATCGTGGCAATAGGCTGAAACCATCCCAAGGGAAAGAACACACTGAGCGCGATGGCCAAAACCACTGCGAGGAAACTATAGCGCGTGAGTTTTGAAAGGCCCAGGTGTGCGCTTGCAAAGGGCCATTTTTTTGCCAATCGAGTGATGGCACTTTCATAAAGCGCTGTGCTTTGCTGAAAAACAAACGCACGGCGCAGTGCTTTGGGCGGGACAACACACAATTGGCTGCGCAATTGGGGTTTTTCGCTAATGCGCTTGGCCAACTCAACACACCGCCAAAAATCGGGTGCGATGAACAACACATCCCGGTCGAGCATGCGGCCACGCAAACTGGCAACAGATTTCAATTGATCGATATTGTCCGCATGAAGCGCGTTCACCGCGAGAGGAGGGATTTGATCACTAAAGGCCAACTCCAATGCCTTGGCGGCACGGCGATAGATGTCTTGTTCGGGTAGGTTAAACTGGCCAGCACAAAATCTAAGGGGATCAACATTCGCAGCCGTTGCTTTGCGCAACGCAAATAGCGCTGTCCAATCGCTTTGAAAATATTCTTTAAATATGCGACGCAAAAGGGCAGCGCCCAAAGGTTCGTTCAAACCATCCACAAACTAAATCACTTAAAAAATTGCATTACAAAAAATATAAAACATAATGTGACCAAGTTTTCGCCACGAGTCAAAGTCCGAATTGAGCATATGTTTCAGCACCTTTTTCATTTTGCCCGTGCCTCCCTTTTTGGGGGCGCAATTTTTGTGCAATTGGTTTCGCTAGGGTTGGCACAGACGCTGCCAAATCACTTTGACCCATCTGCCTATGACGATACGCTCGACATGTCGCTTGTGCCGTCCATTCGGTTTTTGACTTCGCCTGACTTTCCTCCTTTCAACTTCAAAGAGGCCAGTGGCGACGTTGTGGGGTACAATGTTGAACTTGCGCAGGCGCTGTGTGCTGAACTTGAGGTTGATTGCACGTTGCAAAGTTGGCCGTGGGCGCAATTGCCCAAAGCTTTAGAAGAGGGACAAGGCGATGCAATTATCGCCGGTCTGAGCATAGATGCCGAAAATGGGCGCTTGTTTGGTTTTTCACAAAGCTATTTGCAACTGCCAGCCCGTTTTGTTGGACGAAAAGAAAGGGGTGCGTTGGCGGAGTTTAACCCGCACAAGTTATCGGGCGTCGTGGGTGTTCGGCGCAATTCTTCTCACCACGAGTATTTAAAACGAAATTTTTCTAACTTGGTTGCTTTGCCATTTGATAGCGAATTGGACGTGCTCAAAGGGGTAGACGCAGGCACCATAGATTTGGGTTTTGTGGACGGTATGCGCGCCTCATTTTGGCTCAATCAAAATGAATGTTGCGATTTCGCGGGGGCTGCCTATTTCAGCGTTGAGCATTTTGGCGCGGGGCTTGGGATTGCCGTTTCAAAGGACAAGAACGACACATTGCGCGCCATCAACATAGGGTTGCGTCGATTGGCTGTTTCGGGAAAACTTGATGAGCTTTACCTCAAATGGTTCCCCATTGGGTTTTATTGATTTTCAGTCTCTTGGGTTTCAATTTTTTTTGGTTTCTTGTTCACGAAAGGAAACCAGATAGACCAGACAAAGTTCTGCGGTCCGTCACCTTGATACTCCTTAAGGCCGACAATCATTTTGTCATGCCCTGCTGCGGGTTGATCGATGTAAGTGTTGAAAAGACGATCCCAAATGCTCAATGCAAAACCATAGTTTGAATTTGTTTCACCAACTTCAATCGAGTGGTGGACCCGGTGCATATCCGGTGTGACCAAAACTGGGCGAATGATGCGATCTAGCCAAATGGGTAGTTTGTAATTCGCATGGTTGAACAAGGCGGTACCATTGACCACGCCTTCAAATATTACCACCAAAACAGCGGGCGCGCCCAATATCACCACCGCTGCGGCTTTGACGAAAATTGAAAAGACAATTTCGAGTGGGTGAAATCGAATAGCGCTGGATGCATCAAGGTCGTGATCGGAATGGTGTACGCGATGCAATCGCCATAAAATTGGGATTTTGTGGGTGGCCCAATGTTGGCCCCAGATAACAAAGTCTAGAATTAGAAATGCCATCATCCACTCAAGCCATATGGGCAAATCTAGCCAATTAAACAGGCCAAAGCCCCATTGCTTGGCATAAATTGCGGCCAAGAGGGCGGAAATGGGAACCAACAAATTCGCCAGCACCAGTGTGAGCAGAGAGACCGTTAGATAGCTTGATGCCATGATGCCGATATTTGTGGCCCAGCGGCGCACACGGGAATGGCGCCTTTTGCGCCTTGGCCAAAAGGCTTCCAGAATGACCATCAGTGCGAAGATGGCGACAAAACTGCCAAAGCGCCAAATGCCTTCACTAAAACCCAACTCTTCCACAACAAACTCCTATATATGGATTTTCTTATATATGTGAGGGTTGGGAGAAGCTAGTCACACCGCACGCAAAAGTTTGTGATGCGCAAAAAAAGACCGCCACATGGGCGGTCTAAACAGGTGCCGATGTTGCCTTTTTTAGACAATGCGGTGACGGGCTTGGGCCGCAAGTTCAATTGCCGCTGATGTTAGCTTGTTGATTTTTAAGTGGCCGCGCAATAATTCCAAAATGCGCACTTCTTCGGGGCGGATGTCTAAATCAGCAGCTGCAATCTCTACCGCTACCGCATAGGCGGTGTCGCGCAATTTGGCTGGAATGGTATCTGCAATTAGGTGCAGCACATTGTTCATGCCGTTGTCGTCGTCCAATGCATCGGCGCATTGGCCACAGACAAAGGTGAGGGCTTCTTGGGAGAAATCGCGGAACACGGGAAGGTTGCGCACGACGGAGCCGATCCGGCCCAGCTCTTCATCGGACATGCGGCGATCTGATGCTGAAACCATCACCATGATGTAGACCAGTGCTTCTTGCGGCGAAAGTGACATTTGAGCCCTCACTTATTGTATTGATGTTGGCCCAAAAACTAGGGGCGATTTAGCCCAAATACAAGCCGCAATGCGAACTATTTGGATAGCCAGTGGAATGAGCGCCATTGACGATGTTGCAAAGGTGTGCGAAATCGCGTGAAATGCTGGTTTTTCAAGAAGCTTTAAACAAGCATGATGAACACATCATACAATTGATTTTTCCAACCAAAGGGCAGCCAAATGGCAAATACCCCCACAATTTTTGACGAACAGTTTTTCGCAGCCGCCAACAATGCACGCGCATGGCCTTTTGAGGAAGCGAAGAAGATTGTCAAACGGTTGGAAAAATCGCCCAAGGACGTGGTATTGTTTCAGACCGGTTATGGCCCGTCTGGCTTGCCACACATTGGCACATTTGGTGAAGTGGCGCGCACGTCTATGGTGCGCAATGCCTTCCGTTTGCTGACTGGCGATAAAATCCCATCCAAAATAATCTGTTATTCTGACGATATGGATGGGTTCCGCAAGGTGCCAACCAATGTGCCAAACCAAGAGCGCATGGCCGAATATATTGGCATGCCGTTGACGAAAGTGCCTGATCCATTTTCAGACGAATATCCAAGTTTTGCGCATCATAATAATGCGCGATTGCAGAATTTCTTGGATGACTTTGGATTTGAATATGAGTTTGTCAGCTCCACAGATTATTACACATCTGGTGTGCTGGATAAGGCATTGTTGCGCATGCTCGAAGTCTACGACGATGTGATGAAGGTGATTTTGCCAACACTTGGCGAAGAGCGACAAAAAACCTATTCGCCCTTCCTGCCTCTGTGCCCGCGCACGGGCAAAGTGTTGCAGGTGCCTATGATCGCGCGCGATGTGGCGGCAGGCACTGTGACTTATGTTGACCCTGAAACCAGTGAAGAGGTTACCGTGCCAGTGACTGGTGGTGCGGTGAAGTGCCAATGGAAAGCAGATTGGGCTTTGCGTTGGTATGCGCTTGGGATCGACTATGAAATGTCGGGCAAAGACTTGATTGATAGCGTTCGTCTATCTTCTCGCATTGTGCGGGCTTTGGGTGGCACGCCGCCGGAAAGCTTGAGCTATGAATTGTTCTTGGATGAGAACGGTCAAAAAATCTCCAAGTCAAAAGGCAATGGCCTTTCGATGGAAGATTGGCTGACTTACGCCTCGCCTGAAAGCTTGGCGCTGTTTATGTATCAAAAACCAAAAACTGCGAAAAAGCTCTATTTTGATGTGATCCCGAAAGCTGTTGATGAGTTTTATGCTTTTTCAACGGCGGCGGAAAAACAAACGCCAGCTGAGCTGTTGGAAAACCCTGCAACCCATATTCATGGCGAGTTTCCACCAGCGTTTGATTTGCCAATCAGTTTTGCTTTGTTGTTGAATTTGGTGTCTGCGGCCAATGCTGAAGACAGCGCCGTGCTTTGGGGCTTTATTTCGCGTTATGCGCCAGATGCAACACCCCAAAATCAACCCGAACTTGATCGGTTGGTTGGCTATGCCATTCGCTACTTCACTGATTTTGTGAAACCAACGAAGAAATTCCGCGCGCCAAGCGAACAGGAAGCCGCTGCGATGGCAGAATTGGCAACGCGGTTGGATGATGTGGAAGATGCGACGGATGCAGACGCCATTCAAAGCTTGGTGTTTGAAATTGGCAAGAAATATGAATTTGAACCGTTGCGCAATTGGTTCAAAGCTTTGTACCAAGTGTTGTTGGGGCAAGATCAGGGCCCGCGTTTTGGCTCATTCATCGCCCTTTATGGCGTTACCGAAACCAAAGCTTTGATTGAAAAAGCTTTGGCGGGCGAATTGGTTTAGGCCCTTTAAAATTTCACAATGATTAGCCCTGCCAATTGGCGGGGCTTTTTATTGGCTGGCCCAAAGGATGCGCGCAATCCAATCCACATCTGTGGAGGGTAATTCGCGGGGCGGGTGTTCTGGGTTGAGCGAGTGCAATTCCACTAGATTTGCGGTTTGCCGATGCAAAATTTTGGCCATCACTTCGCCCTCATTCGTGCGCACCACCACGCGGTCGCCACGCCTGATTTGTTCGGCGGGCGAGACAATGATCACATCGCCATCGCGATAAAGGGGCAGCATGCTATCACCGCTCACCTCAAGTGCGTACGTGTTGGAGTTTGGCCCAACAGGGATGTTCACTTCGTCCCAGCCTTGCCCCGCAGGGAAGCCACCGCTGTCGAAAAATCCGCCAGCTCCGGCTTGGGCAAAACCCAGCAATGGCACCGCGGCTTTGTGAGGGTCAGCTTGTTCGTAAATACCGCCGCCCGATAGGAATTGATCCATACTCTCATCAGCTGATCCCAGCATTTTGGCAATGCTTTCGGTTGATGGCCAGCGCTCTCGACCGTCTTTTGATATCCGTTTTGAGGGATTAAAGGCTGTAGGGTCTAGCCCGGCCATGCGCGCCAGTCCGGACACAGATAGGCCGCGACGCTGAGCCAGCGAGTCAATGGCAGACCATATAGCGCGGTGGGTGATCATTGCTTTTCCATTTGTCGAGCAGGAATAGTTTCAGTATCAAGGATAAAAATCCTATAGATGTGTTAACTTTCATTAATCGAAATGTAAAGTGCGAATGTGAAATTTGGCACATTACCTTGCTTATTTGCTTGATTTTCCATAAATCCGATGAACAGAGTTCAGCGCACAATGAGTCAAAATGAGAATTTTCAAAGTATGTACGGTTGCACATTGGTCAAACGCTAAGGCCAATGGTGTTTTTTCGGGGGTAGCAGTGGATTTGGTTGATGGGTTTATTCACTTTTCAACTGCAGAACAGCTGGCCGAGACCCTGCAAAAGCACTTCACCGGCCAAAGCGATTTGGTGCTTTTAAGTGTTGATCCGGAAAAAATTGGTACGGAATTAAAGTGGGAACCTTCACGCGGCGGTGCTCTTTTCCCCCATCTATATGCGGACCTGCCACTGGCAGCGATTGTGGCTGAACATATGTTGGAAACTGATGCGCAAGGCGTCTTTATTCTTCCCGAAGGGCTATTTCAATGATTTCTCAAATTGCTAAGTTTTTAAGCCAGCCGGCGGTGCAAAACCTAAGCCGTGATGGGTTGCTAAAACTTGACCCTGAAATTGCGCATCAGCTAACGATCAAAGCGATCAAACTTGGGGCCGTTGCGCCACAAGAAAATAAAGACCCTGATTTCTTTAAAACAGAAATTGCAGGACTGTCTTTGAAAAACCCAATTGGCATGGCCGCTGGTTTTGATAAAAACGCCGAAGTGTCAAACCAGTTATCTGACATCGGCTTTGGGTTCGCAGAAGTTGGAACCATCACGCCACGACCTCAGGATGGAAACCCCAAGCCACGTTTGTTTCGTGTGCCGCAAGCCCAGGGGATCATCAACCGCATGGGGTTCAATAATGAGGGGCATCTGGTAGCTTATGAGCGTTTAACAAACAATAAGCAAGCCGGGGTGACGATTGGTGTAAATGTTGGCGCGAACAAAGACAGCGATGACTTTGTGGCCGACTATGTTGAGGGCGTTACTCGTTTTGCGCCGATTGCTGATTATCTTACGGTGAATATTTCTTCCCCCAATACACCGGGGTTGCGTGATTTGCAGTCTGGCGAAGCGCTAAAGCGGTTGTTGGGCGAAGCGTTGAATGCGCGCGCAAAGGCTTGTGTGCGGGTGCCGGTTTTCTTAAAGCTCGCACCAGACCTCAATGAGGCGGAGATGGATGAAGTGGTTGGCGTGATCAAGCAAGTGGATTTAGATGGTTTGATTATTTCCAATACCACTTTGTCCCGTGATCAAGTTGCGGGCTTACCCAACGCGGATGAGGCTGGTGGCCTGAGCGGCAAGCCACTCTTTAATTTTTCTACCATGCGCTTGGCGCAAATGCGCATGCGCGTGGGGAGTGATATGCCCATTATTGGGGTAGGGGGAATCCACTCTGCCCAATCTGCAATAGCGAAACTTGCTGCGGGCGCGAACGCCATTCAGCTATATAGCGCGCTGGTTTTTGGCGGCATGGAGCTGCTGCGCGACATTAAAGATGGCATGGCCGTCAAAGTGCGCAAAGATAAGTTGCAAAGTGTTGGGCAATTAACTTCCACGGATGTGGAGAGCTGGGCCAGCGGCAAGGCTCAATTGTAAGAACATACGCTTTATGTCAAATAAAAGCCGCCGCAACATTAAGTCGCGGCGGCATTTGAATTTATTGCGCCTAGGTTAGTGGCGAAATCTGAATTTCAACGCGCCGGTTTGCCGCTTTGCCCGCTTCGGTTGAATTTGTGGCGATAGGCTGTGTTTCGCCATAACCGGTCACATAGACACGTCGTGGATCCACACCAACGCCAGATACATAATTGGCAACTGACATGGCTCTTCGGTTCGACAGATCCATATTATATTGGTCCGAGCCTGTAGAATCGGTGTGGCCATAGATATCCACTAGCGTTTTTGGATAGCGCTGTAGGATCGTTGCAACCGCTGTCAAAACTTTGTGGAATTGAGGTTGAACTTGGTCTTGGTTGACCCCAAAGGTGATGTTGGAGGGCATGTTGAGGATGATGTTGTCGCCGTTGCGTTTCACTGTCACGCCAGAATCAGCCAGACCCGCGCGAAGCTCTTCTTCCTGCTTGTCCATGTAAATACCAACACCGGTACCTGTGAGTGCACCAAGCCCTGCGCCAATCAGCGCTGCACTACGCACGTCTTTGTTGGCCACTGATGCATAAACAAGTCCGGCAAATGCGCCCGCCGCAGCGCCCGCAGCACCACCTTTCACAGAATTACGTAAGTCGCCCGCATCATTGTTGAGCCATGTTGGGCTGCACCCACCAAGAGCCAATGCGAAAGCCGATACAATAAGAATGGATTTTTTCATATTCGAGTTCCAATGCCGCCAAAAAATTTGAAGCCATAATACATGACTTTGCGGCCTAAAAAAGATCAACATGACACTCAGATTTCGATAAATTTGCAAAGGATGGGCAAAAGGCGAAAACTCTTTGGCGGTTTTGCTTGACAAGATTTGCCTGCCCGCATTATATCGCGCTCGAGCAAAGTGATTGGTTCGCCAAACACTTGTCTATTTGTTTTGGTTTTCACCAAATCAAATTGTGGCGGGGTAGCTCAGCTGGTTAGAGCAGCGGAATCATAATCCGCGTGTCGGGGGTTCAAGTCCCTCTCCCGCTACCAAAATTTCTTATACATTGCAGGTTGTTAGATGCGAGAGTGGCTTTGCGTTCTAGCGCGTGGATTGCCTTGGGTTGTGTTTGGGTGTCTTTGTGGGTGCTGCGATTATTCAGGCGCTTTGTGTGGCGGCGCGCGATCTTTGGGAAACTTTTGAGCTGCCTTTGGGAAACCAAAACAAGTTTTCTAACGCCTTACAGGGGACGTTGGAAACTATTCTAGTCTCTTGCTAGTGCAATTTCTGTGTCTTTTTGTGGAACACGCTTGGGATATGGAAGATCAAAAGCGATTTTGTTTTTGCTTCGAAGATCACAGAGTATTGCATTTACATGCGGCTTTCGAACCGACACCCGTTCCATTATCAAGTGGATCATTTGGTCCGCCTTTGCAGATGAGTACATCGACAGATACTCAAGAATTAAATCCGCTGCTTTTTCACGGTTAGCTTTGCAACCTACACCCTTTCGCTGTTGTTCCATCGCGGCATAGTCAGCGGTTGAAAAGAGATTTGGACCACTTGTGTCCCTAAGTTCGTGTCTGACGGCCATCTCTTGAAGCTCAACCTTCTGTTGGACGTTCCGAAAAACTTCAAGTCCCTTGGCACTGTGAGTGCCGAAGAGTAGTCGCATCTTAATGCGCTCTTTGGTTGGCACCATTATCGAGAAGTCAGGCAAAAACTTTGCAATTTTTGCTTGCTTCATGGCCCTCTTCATCTGAGACAATATCTTTCGTTCGTTGCTCCAACTAATAGGTAGAGACGCAAATTCGGCGGCCCAATCAGGGTTCACTAGATAACGCCCGAAGGATGCCGCGACGCCGTCAAATCCAGCGTGTCTGTTTATATGGTCTGACATGAAATTCAACATGAACTCACTACGGTGCTTCTTTAGAAAAGCGAATACCCCGTCATTTTGGATATTCCAGCCAGTTGGATCAATGAATGTAAACGTAAATCCATTTGTGAGTTTTGAACTAATGGCGTCCAAATTATCTTCAAACTTGCCTTCAAATATGTGGATTTCTGGCCCCTCGACGGTCGTGGCATATGCCTTGAGCTTTTCCACAGAACTTGGATTTGCCTCGCAAAAACAAAACCGAGTTTTTAGGCCAGAGATGCCTTGTTTTTGCAGAGTATCCCGTACTGCTTCCAGTGTGTTTATCGCTTGATCAAATGAGGCATCCGAGTATTTCGCTTCATCACTCACTTTCCAAGGCCCAGCAAACGCGTCCACAAAATTGAACACGTTGGAATATCCTTGAAGTGTTTTGAACGCGGCGGCTTTTAGGTATTGGGTTAGAAATGCGTGTTTTATGTATGACTGTTCACGGTCTTTATATAGTCCCAAATCGGGCAGCATGGCACACTCTGTAAATATATTTCGAATCTATACTTTGAGTATAGCCGAATTGTTTTACATAGCTACACTTGGCATTTCGTCCCAAACGCGGCCTTTATAACTTCGGCCATTCGCCTTTTTGGATCGGCGCTTGTTGTCCTTGCCCCATGTTCCCCACTGTTTGAAGAAGAACGCGGTATTGAAATCCAAGCACTGATTGTGGATTTCATCAATCCACTCTTCTTTAATTGGCCTTGCTGCATGGCCGCTTTCGCCACCAACGATGGCCCAATGGATGCCGGATAGATCAACGTCGCCAACAGCACCAATTAGCGGTTCGAATGATATGAACCTGATCGCTGCCGGAATGTCTCGAAGTTCGTCAATGCGGTGCGTAACCTCTGAGTTCTCGACGCTCGTACCAAGCCAAACGTTCGGTAGCGGTTTTGGGAAATGCTTGCCGATAATCTGCGCCATGCGGTCTGGCCGCTTCGTCAAAATTTGATAGTGATGATGCGGCGTTTGGCGCATGACCTCCCATACCTCAAGAATGAACTCATCGCTCACTTCAGGGTGGAATAGATCACTCATTGAATTGACAAAAATCTTACGCGGCTTACGCCATTTCAGAGGTATTTGAAGGGCGTTGCGGTCCTCGCGTACCACACCGTTCCAGATGGTGCGCTTACCCGATTTGCGCGTTAGACCCACATATTTCGGCGTACCCATGGCTTCAAGGCGTTTGGCCATCTGCATGGCATAGCAGTTCGTGCAACCAGCAGATTGAATGCTACACCCAGCGACTGGGTTCCAAGTTGCATCTGTCCATTCGATCTGAGTTTCAGCCATTATATGTCCCCTGATTGCTGCGCATTATGAACCGTATCTGAAATCTGTAAAGTTAGCGTTGACGCGTCAGATTTGATCTCAAATCTTCACCTCAAAATTTGAGATCAAAAGTTCACCCACTTCTTTGCCTGATTGTGGGTTGACTGTGTAGCGGGTTTTGACGGGTTGCATGCTGAAACGCTCAAAGATGAAACGCACTTCGGGCGTGTCATTTATCGACATCAAGAATTTGCCTTTGATCGAACCTAGCTGTTGTGCAAGATACTCAAAGTCCGATTTGGAAAACAGGTTTTTGCCATAGTCGTTTTCACAATTCCAGTAGGGCGGGTCGAGATAGAAAAGCGTTTGGTCGCGATCATAACGGGTGATGCATTGCGCATAGGGCAAGCACTCGATTGTAACGTATGCAAGGCGGTCGTGAACGTCTTCAAGCTGGCTGGCCAGTGTGTTCAAATTGAAGCGGCTGCTTCGCTCAGTCGCGATGCCAAATGTCTGGCTTGTTGCCTTGCCGCCAAACGCCGTTTTTTGAAGATAGATGAAGCGCGCTGCGCGTTCTAAATCTGTTAACGTTGTTGGGTCTGTTGCCTTCAATCTTTCGAACTCAGAACGGCTCGAAAGTTGGTATTTTAACGTGTCCAAGAATTGCGGATAGTGGCGCTGAAGGATGCGAAACAGGTTGGCAATATCTTTGGAGATGTCGTTGATCACCTCGCATTTGGTGCGCTTTGTGCGGCGGAAAAATACGCCGCCCATGCCAACAAATGGCTCAACATAATTCTTGTGTGGTACCGCTTCGATAATTGGCACGATTGTTTTTGCGAGTAGGCGTTTGCCGCCAAGATATGGGGCAACTGGATTGATGGCGATTGTTGAATTGATCTCGTTCATTATTTGTTGGTTTCTCTCAGCCATATTCGCCCAGCTTGTACAAGCAGGCGGATGAGGCGTTAAGTCAAATTGCGTCTTTTGGGGGACTATTTTCCGATTGAACCCCGAAGCTGATCAATCAATTGTTAGCGCAATTGTTGGATCGGCCATCCGTCATCTTGTTGATCTGATTGTTGTCATCGGCACACCCTGATCCAACCAATATTGAACAAGATCAGTGGGTGTTGGTGACTTTATTTTTAGGCCATGCAAACGGTCAGCGCGCCGGAACAGTTCCGCCGCATATTCTGAGCAAATGAACTCGTCATTGTGCACGGGAAAGCCAAGGCCAGCGCCAACAGCTTCAAGATATGAATAGCGCTTGCCAAGGTGAGAAAATGCGAACCCTTCTAGATCAATTGTCCAGTCAATATTAGTAGGCAACCAGTCAAACGATCCGGTGTTTGAAAGGGCGCCCATTTGCACACCAACGCGCTCTCTTGCTTCTAGAACAAACAGCCGATCCCGAAACCACCAAGCGACACCAACGTGGGTATGTGCACCGCCTGTTGCGTGCTTGATCAACCAAGACCAAAACCTATTGCCAGACCCTAGGGTCCGCCATGCGAGAAGGTCGCCGGTTTTGATTTTTGAGCGGGCTTCGGCATAGTTCATTATTCCGCGATCCCAGCCAAGATTTGGTCTTTCCGATCTGCTGCCAAAAGACCAGCTGCTGCCAACAAATCAAGTCCGCCAATAACCTGTGCTGACGCAAGATCAATGGTATCGTCAGGACCAAGCGCGTCTGTACGACGAAGCATAACGGCTAAAGAAGCAACACCCATAAGGCGGGCTTTTTCCGCCTCATCAGCTGCGCCAATCAAAGCAGGGGTAACTTCTTCAGATGCGGCCAACCGGATCATGGCTTCTTCTGTTGGGGTGAACAGGCCATAATACTCAGTGCGACTGACTTTTTTGCGAAGGACGGGTTCGGGTGTTGGTGCCAAATCTACCCACTCGCTGATCGACTTCCATTCTTCACCATCCAGCTCAATGCGCGTTTGAATGGTTTTGTTTTGGCCCTCGGTGCCTATGGTTTCTTGCTCTTCCAATGGCGCAACACCAGCGAAATAGGACACAGTTGGCTTTGTAACTTCGGCTTCCAAAGCGGTTGCGGTAGCTGGAACGGTAAGATTGGCACCAAGTGCGCTTAAGCGAGCGGCAATTTTCTCCTGATCCCAAGCGTCAATGACTTCAAGGCAAAGGAAGCCTTTACCCCAAGTGGAACCGTCAGAATTTTTGATGTTTGATTGGTAGATGACATGTTTCATCAGATCAGCTCCTAATTGTCGTATTCATAGCCAGATACGATGCACGTACCGCTATTGCTACCGCCACGAACGATGGTCCCGCCAGAAGTTAGCACCAGATAACCGTTCCCAGCTCCAATGCCGTGACGCTGTGTGGTGGTTGTGCCATTCGAGCCAAAAACAAGGTAAACTGCGGTTTCGCCAACGGGTGTGATGGTTATTGATCCATTGTTCGGAATTGCGTCGGCGGCGAACGCCTGCCCCACAAAATGCTTGCCAGCTGGGACAGTGTAAGTTGCACCAGTCGTGGTAAGTGTTTTGCAGATTGGATTTTTGGCCATAATTTATGCGCCCCCTAAAAAGAATAGATCGCCCGAAACGTTGGAAATGGCTTCGTCGATAGCCGCCTTTACGCCTGCTGCATGGGTGGCTTTGGTTGTGTTGGTACCGGTGATCGTTTCGGCTTCAGTGGAAAGTCCGAGCACTTGGTCTTCTGGCAAGCCACCGATCGCCTCACTGACAGACGCATCAATTTTGTCTTGAACGCCAAGCGCGATGACCAGCTCATCGGTCGTGATTTTCTTGTTGAGATCAGCCGATTTATCGTACAGGCCAAATGTGTCATCTGCGCCCACAACGTTAGCACCGGCAATAACGGGCAAACCATCAATATCAAGCTCAATTGTGCGGTCTGTTGATAAATCTCCACCGCCCTTTGTGCCGTTTTGGGTGTTGATCACTCGGGCGGAGGTAACCGCTACTGGGCTAGAAAGTTGAATAACGGCGTCAACTGCATTGGTGACTTCAACAACAAATGTGTAAGACATGGAGTTTTCGGCGACAGCCTTTTCGACGGTTGGCGTGGAGCCAATTGCAAGAAGGTCGCCGGTTGCACTTTCAAGGCCGACTTCGCGAAGCGTAAAAGGACCAGCGGCTGCCGGAATAAAGGCCGTACAAATCAATCTATCGCTGTTGTTGGGGTCAACTACAACGGCCTGCAACCCCGCTTCATACACCTCATTTGTTAGCGAGGTTGCATCAGGATCAAGTGTGATTGGGTTGCCGTTTCCATCACCAAAAACCATTTTTGAAAACGGCACGGGACTGCCGTCTGGTGCGGCGGCGGCCGCAAATGCCGCAATGCCGATATTTGTCAAAATTGAGGGCACTAAACAGCCTCCGGCAAAATCAAAAATTCATGGTGTACTTGGGCGGCAACGGCCACAAAAGTGGGACCAGTGATTTCAACACCGAGCCGAAATTCGCTGGTTTGGCTTTTGCGCTTCATCGTTTCAATGACCGCTTTTGACTGGCGAACAGCGCGGATTGACCAAAGCTCGCCTTCGCCAAATATGTCTTGATCTGTGTTGATCAAAATGTTGTGGGTGTGCGGTGAGCCAACGGGTGTCTGGTCATACCACTGCTCGATTTCAGCTTTGAGGCCAAACGCATCGAGCGCGCTTAGAACACCCGGATCAGTGCCTTTTGCTTCATGCAATGGAAAGGCATTTTCGATCAATGTTCGAATGGCCGGTTCGGGCGACCCTTCAACGTCGATAAATTCACCAATAGACTTTTCGGCCATGACAAGGGGCAAAACTTCAATTGGTTCTTCGCTGGGCTGGCGTTCCATTGCGGTTTGAATGTCGACGTCACTTAGAACGTTCGCAAACATGGCGAACAAGGCTTGGGTGCGGCCATCAAAGATGCCGGGTGGGATTAGGCGATCTTCAAAACGAAGGTCAGGCATTTGCCGCCTCCATGGTTAGATCAATGTCGATCAGCACTGGGAACTCTTGGCCTGCAAGTTGGCGATTGGCGGGGCCGACAATATCAAGATCAATGTCCTCAACGCCTTCAACCGCGCCGCCAACTTTGTCCAATGCCTTTTTGGCAAGGTAGGGCGCTAGGCGTTTTGCCCAACCGCTCGCGACCTTGTTCAATTCCGCTTCGATGTCGGCTTGGATAAGGGTTGGATTGCCGCGATACCGGACAGTGCCAGCAATTGTGTAAGTGACCGCTTCAGGTGGTTTACTCGTTAGAGTGTCGCCTTGTGGGCGTTTTTCTAACGGTGCCATCCATAGATCAATATCGTCCAAAATGGTTTGAGAAGGCGCGCCAGTCTCAAGCAATACGTATATCCAAATATGACCCTCTTGCGGTCGCACAACTTTTACGGCGGCAATGGCAGATGAATAGGCCAACACTTGTTCTTTGTAACTTGCCTCGCCACCTGCTTTGGAAATGCGGTCGTGGGCGTTAAGGGCACGAAGGCGAAGGCTTTGGTCTTCTTCTTCGTCTGCGCCGCCGTTTGAAATGTCGGTGTTTGAAACGCTTAGACCTTCGACCGGCTCAACCAAATAGACCAATCTGCCGATCGCAATGCCATTACCTACAAAACCAGCATGGTTCACTGTGGCCGTAACCGAACCGCTGGTTTGACCAGCAAGGATCAACACATCTTCATTCGTCTGAAAATGCAGTAACGTTGAGGTTAGTTTATCAATGGCAACCTTGGTGCCAGCGGCAATAAACAGGTCGGTGGCCAAGGCTTCAGCTAAGGTGAACTCAATGGTCGTGACCGCTGGTTGAGCTTTGAGGCGAAACGTTGAATTGTTGGCGGCGGCGATGTCTAAGAACTCGCCTTGCGCAAACAAAATCCAACGGCGTTCCCAAGCTTCTTGCGCCTCTTGGCAAATGATTGACAGGGCATAAGCGATCAGACGGATAAACACCATGTCGGATTGTGCAGGATAAAGCTTGCGCTGTGGCCCATCGGGGTGATTTTCAAACCAATCGACAAGCTTGGTGACCCAGCCTTTTGATGAGGTTGTAAAAACCTGTGGCGCGCCACGTTCGATCAGTTCTTGTGGGGTAAAAGCTTTGAGAAAATTGATCATGCGGCGAGCCTTTGCAAAGACACGTCGGTGAAATAAATCTCTTGCGCCACATCTTCGCGCAAACGCCAAGCAACATTGGCCTTATAGTGGTCGCGGCCAACTTGGCTGACATTGACCTTGTGCATGATCACGCGCGGTTCCCATTGCTCGATAGCGTCCCAGATTTCTTGGGTAATGGCGGGAATGGCGATTTCTGAAGGGCGATCGATATAGGTCAGCGCATCGCAAAACTGGTCAGGCGCTGTTGGGATCGAAAGCTTGGGCGAAAGAATGATAATGCGGATGGCTTGGTGAATGTCATCAATGCCGACGACGATTTGATCCCAAGGCAAATCATTGCCGGGCTGGACTTTTGCTTGCCAATGTAAATGATGGACTTCGCCCATGCCTATACCCATATAAGTGGTAATCAATTACAGGCATGATGGACTTATATATTAGGGAATGCGCCGGAACAGTTCCGGCAGGGGAATAGGTTGAACGTATTGTGAATTGGGATCAAGAATTCATAGACGATTTGAGGACGGCCATCGTCGAAATCGATAGTGTTGACTTAGATGGTCAAGACATACTTCTTGCTTTGGATGCATGCTTAGGCGTGTTGGAAATGGAACTCGACTATGAGCAAATGGTCTATCTCAATGGCGTGCCAATCAAACGCTTATTGAGAATATGCCTCAAGTTTCTCAAATGGAGCTCCGAAGACATTCTTTCACTGAAAAAATTCGAAAGAGAACAAATTGATGCCTTTGAGCGTTTTCTTTTCGACGAGCCAAGCTATATTGACACAGTCGATGAAACACTGACCTCCATTCATATGACAGACCAACGGTTTTCAAATGAAGTCAACAGCAACGCGAGCAGAAACCGAATTGGGCATTGGGATATTCTAGAGTTCGTACATTTGCTTAAGATCGCATTGGTTAGACGCATCAATGAAATAGGAAGCAAAGAGAACTTGACATCTATTGTTGGCAAGAAGTCCTCAGTGTCAAAATGGGTTTCCAATCCACTTCATGAGGGCAATGCTTTTGCTAAATACGAACAATTTGTAGATGGCTTTGAAAAGCTCGTTATTGAACTTGAAGACTGCAAGTCTTTTTCCAACTCGCCAAGTCTGCACGAGACTAGAAGGCAAAATTTGCTAGCGATGTCACAAACGATAATTAAACTCTTGGACGCGCCGCTCATCGACGTAGGGTTGGTGCATGATACAAAGTCAGAATTGGAGAAATTTGGTTTTGAGCTAAAGGACGAAGCAAAAACTGAGGCAAAGAAGTCGTTGGTAGAAGGTGGGAAGTTCATTATCACAGCGCTAATAAAATTACTCTCCGGGGGAGGTTAAACCGGTTCACCACTCAACCCACTGCCCGGCATCGTATCCTTATGCTTGTGATCAGACCCTATATTCACACCATTGTTGGTGATGGTGCCTATGGTCTCAATATCACCTTCAAGCTTGATGTTTGGCGCTTCAATCGAAACGTTGGTGGCCGTCACCACAACATTGTTAGCGCCAGACACTGTTACATCGCCTGACTTCTTACCAACAATAATCGACACCCCACTTTCTGGAAACGAGAAATGCATATTGTCCATGTCGTTTGTGGGTGTGGTGTCCTTCTCAGAATAGATCGTGCCAACGGTCATCCCGTCTTCGCCATCCCAATCCACAAGGCATCCGATTTGATCGCCAATGTCGGGCATGTTGAACATCTTGTTTTTTGCACTGCCAGATTGGCCGACGTTCAGCCAAAAACTTTGATCTTCATCTTCATCGTCAAATTGAACTTTGACCGCACCTGCTTTGCGATCGACAACAATGCCGCGCTTAAAAGGGCTGTTCTTTTCGTTCTCAATATATCTCGGATTAGACACCTTTAAGCTCCAATGCTGTTGTGTAATTGGCGCGCCGGATTGAGTGGGTAGCTGTGTGAACTAAGTATCGGCCCTGGTACTTTCCAAAAGTTGGTCCCAATTCAACAATCACACCTGCAATCAACATGACGTCGCCCACCAAAGTTAGGTTTGCGGTACGCTTGTCTTCATTGGCTTTTGCCAACCGGCCCTTGGCCAAACGTTCGGCTTGTGCTGGGCTTTCCACACGTTCATCAATCTTGAGGGTATTATTGCCTTTGACCGAACTGTCGCTGACTTCAGCCTTGATCAGTTCTTTTTTGTTGGGGTCAAGATATTGAACTTTTGCATTGGAAAATGTGCGGTTGGAATTGTCGCGCGCTGACCACTCGGTGCCTGTAGAAAGTTCGGCGATTTCAATGGTGCGCACGGCGGGGGCCGCTTCGAGTTTATCGCGCCGATGGAACACGATTTGGCGATCTTTAAGCCCGACAAAATGCCCATAGTCTTCGCCCAATCGGCGCACAAAACTTAAGTCATGTTCCCGCCGTTGCCGCTTATAGGCAAAATCCATATCGTCAATATCGCCGCTTAGTCCATAACCATGGCGACCGGCTATATCCGCGCTCATTTTCTTTAAGCTGGTTTCTTCATTGCCTTTGGATTTTTGCGATCGCTGATCGGTGCTTTCAAAAGCCGATGTGGCTTTAAATTGGAGCTGGTCGTTGCCGCGCGATCCAGATGCGTCGGGAATATCGATTTCAAAAATACCACATGGCATTTGGGCTTGGCCTTCATAGCCGATCGAAACGCGCACTAAATCGCCTTGTTCTGGTCGCCAAGGCCCGCGCCAAAGCCCGACCGGATCACAAAGGGTGGTTGCGATTTCATCAGCCTTGCCATGCAAGTTGTCGGTCCAAGTAAAGTCGACAATGGATTGCGATGTTTCTTGGCCAATACCAACGCCATTGATTTGCATGTCGACAATGGGAATTGCGCTTGTCATTGCAACTGATCTCGTTTCCAAGGGGGCAACATTGTTTGATCAAGTGGTGGCGTTTCAAGCACTGGAATGCGCAAGGTTAAACCCGCTGGCAGAATGGCTGGATAGGCGTCAAACAGATGCTTGTTCTTGGCCATCAGCAAGTTCATCAAATCAGGATCATTGTAATACTTGTCCGCCAATATATCCCAACGTTCGCCGGGGGTGGTGATGTGGTCCAAATATTGGCCGGTTTGTTTTGGCGCGGTCATGTTCAACCTCTTTTGAGCAATGGGTTGAAAATGGCGCGCGCAACATTGGCAATACCGGCACCGCGAATTTGGCCAGCGCCTTTTGGCACTTCAAGCAAACTGATTTGCGCTTCAAACCGAACAATGCGCCCACTTGGTGTGGTCTTTTGAATGCCGTTGGAAAGGGCCGTGATCCAAAAGTGTTTGCCATCATATCCGCCATCGCCCGTTACAAACGGTTTTGCAACGCCTGATCGGTGTTCACTTTTGAGGCGTTGGCGCTCAATTTCAGGATCGCAAAAGCTTTCATCAAAAAAGAAGGTGAAGGACAATTTGTCCAATTCTTCACCGGCGCGTTGGGGAATGGGTTTGCCGCGCAAGGTCTTGTGTTCGTGCACGCTATTGGACAGGCTTTCGCTCATTGAAGTTGGGCCGGTCATGTGGCTTTCGTAGCCCATTCGAATGTCGCCATAGGTCGCAAATTGCATGGGTTAAAACTCCAACCGTTCATCGTCTTTGAGTTCGCGCTTAATCTTTTCGATCAGGTCGGGCATGATTTCAGAAAGCTTGTCGACAATGTCTTCAGCCGATGCGTTAGAACCTTCGCCAACATGAATGACGGGGGCGAGGGTGAAACTGTAGTTTGCCCCTTTTGATGCTCCGTTGGCTTGTGCTTGACTTGAAGGACGGGCGGCAACGCTTTGGGGCGGGGAAACCAAGGTCGGTGTGCTGGCCAATGCCGGGGCAGAAATCGAAGCGGCTGCCAAGGTTGCGGCGGCGGCTTGGCGCATGGCCTTGACCATTGGGCCGGGCTTAATGGAACGTGCAATCGTTTCTGAGAATTTGAGGCGATGAATGTCAGACAGCGGCCCTGTTTTGGCCGGTGATGAAGGCAAGTGATCGCGCAATTGTTTGGTCACGTCGCGCATGGCAGATACCAACAAATGCGATTTAGCGCGCATGCCAGACGCAATGGTTTCCATCATACGTTCGCCATGATGTGCAAAGTTGATCCGACCTAGGACATTTCCAATGCGATCGACAACAATTTGCATGGTGTCGGGCAAGGCTTCACCGGCTGCTCTAACCTGATTTAGCCGATCAAGGGCAGGGCTAACATTGACCCCAGATACGCCATCCATTGCCGCCTTTAGTTTGTTGGCCGCCTGAGTGGCGCGTTCGATCGAAGCTGGATCAGTTGCCGCAATGGTCACTGCATCTTGGCCACCAAAGATGCCGGTTAGACCTTTCCATGCTTCACTGGTTTTTGCGGATAGATCAGAAATCATGCCGCCAATATCTGGCAGTTCTGGCATGGGGATTTCAGGCCATTCCCAATCGGGCAACCATTCAAGAGAAAAGAACCACTGGATGTTTGCAATCGCTTCATCAAATGACGGGATTTCTATATTGCCAATTAGTGCGGCCCAATCCACTTTCATGATTGATTTGATGCCTTCCCATGCGCTGGCAATTGCAGACTTTGCCGCATCAATTGGGCCGGACATGGCTTGGGCGATTGGTTCCCAGTTTTTGGTGATCTGACCAAGTGGGGTCCATTCAAACGCTTGTTTGAGCCAATCCCATGCCACTTGTGCGGCATGTAAAATACCGTTCCAAATGGCTTCGAAATAGGGTTTGATGGCGTCCCAGTTTGCATAGATGAGATAAACACCAAGTGCGATTGCCGCGATGGCCAACATGATTGGGTTGGCCATTAAAGCTGCACCCAAAGCAGCGAGACCGGTGGCGATTTGGATTAGGCCCGCGGCTGTGGCCACAAGGGCAGGGCCAAACACCATGCCACCCAAAACCATGGCAAGGTTTTCCCAACCACCGACAAATTCGGCGGCGCTGCCCAAATGATCTGATAGTTGAGAAATGATGTCGATCGCACGGTTGGCAAATTCCCATGCGCTTTCAAGACTGGTTTGAATGGCGCTGGCGATTTCAGTGGCCCAAACTTTAAGTGAACCATCACTTTCCATTTGAGTGATGGTATCCAAAACCAGTTTGAGCTTGCCTTTCATCCAATCGAACAAGCCAGCGTCCATGATCATTAATTGGAATTTCATCCAAAGATCGGCCAAGTTAGCCATCATGCCCGCCCAAGTAGCTGAAAGACGTTCCATTGACCCGGCATATTTCTCGTTGAATATATCCATCAAAGTCATTTGGATATTGGCACGATCACTAGCTTTTGCAGTTGCCTTCATCGCTTCGCCAGCCGCGTTGGTATAGGAGTAAGTGATGAGGTCACCGGACTTTTTTGCGGTGATGCCAAACGATTTAAGGCGTTCGTTCTCGCCTGTCACCGCATCGGCCAATGCTTCAACAGCGTCGCCTAGATTTTTCCCCATTGCGGCGGATGTATCGCCCAACGTGCGCAACGTTCCATCGGTTGGATCAATGCCGTAGTTTTTGAGTTGAACAAAAGCTTCGGTGACTTGGTCCAATTCATATGGAGTTGAAACTGCGAAGGTGGTAACCCACCCCATGGCTTTTTTTGCGCCTTCAGCCGATCCAGTTGAGCTAATCAAAACGGTTTCGAATTTTTCAAACTGAGAAGCCACATCAACCATGGACCCAGCCGCCAAGGCGGACCCAGCCCACATGGACGCCAACAGACCGCCAGCAATCATTGCGCCCTTGCCGACTTTGCCTAGACCGTTCTTGATGTTGCCAAGGCCATGCTTGGCTAAGTCTAGCGATTGTCGGTGAAGTTTTGCAATTGAGCGACCAGCGCTTTGAGCGCCTTTGACCACCGCCTGATAAGCTTGTTGTGCACTCGCTTTTACGCGCGATTGTGCCCGCGCTAGATTTTGAGTTTGTTGGGCGACTTTTGTGGTGGTTTTGTTCGATTTGGTTTGAGCAACAGATGAGGCTTTTTGTAGCTTGGCTTGCGTTTTATTGAGCCGCTCCATTTTCTCATTGAACTTGAGAAATCGACGCATGCGTTTGGTCGCACGGTCAGTAAATTCAGCTACGATGCCAAGCTTCATGCTCATCTGTTTGACCTTTTTGACGCCCGTTCCGCAGATTTGCGTTCCGCTTCTGCAACGTCTTCATCGAATTGAACTTGGCTTTGGAAAACGGCTGCGAATTCGATCTCGCTCATTTGATCAAGGCCATCGGAGTTCCAGCCCCGATTGACCATATATGTGTGCGCGTCGAGCGACGAAAGCGTTACGCCTTCGTCTTTGCTTCGTTTCCCACTTCTTCGTCCCAGCTATCGCTCTCATCATCGCCGACAAAGATTTTGGCCAGCAGTTCATTTGCTTCATTGATGGGTACATATTTACCCCAGTCAGCCACGGTGATTTTTTCACCGTCAAACGTAGCGATTTTGCAGACATAAAGAGCTTGTGCTGTGTGAATATCATTCTTGGACATTCTAAGGCTGCGTTGCCAGTCGCCGTGCTCTAGGAATTTTGGCCACTCAACTTTGACGCCCGAACTTGGCAGCGTAAAGTCGTCATTGCCAGAATTCTCTTGTTTGCTTTTTTTGAGTTTTTCGACGGCTTTGTTGCTCATGATTTTTCCTTCTATAAAAAACAAAAAACCCCCGCCGCGTTGCCGCAGACGGGGGTTTAGGGCGCGTAAGGCCTATATTGGTTTATTTACTTCCAAAGGTCGCCGGAACTGTTCCGTACAGTGTTGGTCATTACATCGACTTCGAACAGCACATCATCCGCATCGTGAACCCGTTGAACAAGGCGGCTCACTGTATATTCCAGTGGCACATTCACCAGATCACCAAGCTTGGTGCCTGACAGGCTCACGCTGTAGAATTGAACGTTTAAAACCGTCACCAATGTAAACGAGCGATCGGCATCAAAGCCATCTGGTCCAGTGACATCTGTTTTATGGTGCGCTTGAAGCACATGGGTTTTGGTCGGGTCGTAAAAGTCCAACGCCAAGTCAGGTTCAACATGGCTAAAGGTAATCGATCCTTCCATGGCTTCCATCACCCGCGAAGGCGTTTTAAAGACTGCCACTTGACCAAGGGTTTCGTGTTCGACCAAACGCCATTCGATTTTGGGCAAGTCGATTTCTTCAGCAATGCCGACAAGATTATTGTCTTTAAGATAAATCTCAGCATTGTTGATTTTAGCATTCCGGCGCAGATCGGCCATTTTGATAATCCTTTCAGATTGCAAAGTTAGGCGAACTGGTCGCTTAACAAATTGCTCAAGTTGTTAGGCGGCAAGCCCTAGCGGATCGCGTGCAAGATCAGTGTCGATTTCGCTTTCGACCGTGAGCCATTCCATCATGCCGACCGGCATATATTTCAGTTTGTAGAAATAGTGATGTTCGGCAACGGTCGCGGTCGTGGTTTTCTGGCGATCAAAACTAAACCGGAAACCAAGCAATGCTCGATCACGGCCAACCGTTTTGCCCAAACCCCATTTGTTGATGATGTCTTCAACAAGTTCGAGCTGTTCGGGCGATGAAAGTCGATCTTTCCATTCATCTAAAAAGTGCAAAATGGCTTCGTGCATCATGTCCTCGGTCAATTGCACATAAAGAGCGGTTTGCATTTTGGTTGATGTTGGATGGG
This sequence comes from Maritalea porphyrae, assembly GCF_027213965.1. Lineage (GTDB taxonomy): Bacteria > Pseudomonadota > Alphaproteobacteria > Rhizobiales > Devosiaceae > Maritalea > Maritalea porphyrae_A. Next base: position 65,404 of record NZ_JAPWGX010000004.1, read on the forward strand.
CAGCGGAATGATTGCCTGATGTGTGTGGTCCTTTGCCGTGCCTCTCTTCAGCCGAAACGATCCCGTTGCTGCGCAAAGTCTGCACATCAGAGCTGGCATCGCCCGGCACATAAAGCACCTCTTGCGCCATGCCTTCGGTGCCAATGATTTCGCGGTTGGATGGGGAATGATGATAACCCCACTCCATAATCGACATCAGCCAAATGCCAGCCAAATGCGCGGAATATGGATCGGGGATTTTTGTGCCAGTTGTTGTGCTGTCTGGGTCTTCATCCAAAATCAGCATATTTGGCCAACAAAGCACCGCACGGGTGTCGCTTGTTTGAAAGTCAAAATCACCACCAGCACCGCGCGCGGTGACCACATCTTGAACAGAAACCCCATAAGGCGCGTCCAAGAAATAACGGGCGCGGGTTTTCGCGGCGATTGATGCCATTTCAGCTTTAACGCCAACCAATTGATCAAATCCGGTTGCCAAGATCATTTTGGCAAACCAGCCAAACGCCTGATAGCAGCTATAAGCCAGCTTTAAACCTGTTGGTGTGCCAGCCGCATCAAAGGTGCCGACAATATCGCTTGCAGTTACAAGACTTGGATCGGGATTGTCGCCACCATCTTTGTGCACATCAGGATCAAACACATTGACCACACAAATGGTGCCAATGCCTTTGGTCTTTGCTTTTTTGAACATAGCATTAAGTTTTTGGGGAAGCGTGTAACCCGCCCGATGCGGTCCAAAATGCTTGGCAATGTCTGACTGGCGGCGAATGATGATCTTTTTGTTGATATAGGCCGCGCGTTCTTCAGCGGTCGCATGGACCTCATGAATGGGAGCCGTGCCAATCAAAAAACAGGTTGCCGCTTTTCTCTCTTGGACAAATTCGCCGCCCTGATCGATTTCAACGATCTCTGCGCCATAAAAACGTTCTGTGCTCATGATGAGGTTCCTTTGATTGGAGTGAGCATTTTAAGATCACACCAGCCCTTTACGGTGGCATGATCATCCGGCATCAAATAGGTTTTGCCCGGTACGAGGTGATCTTGGAAAATGACGATCGGCTTGCCGTCCGGCCCCGCCGTTCTTAGCGCCGCATTTTGGTGCGCACCGTTGTAGGTGTATGAACTGAAAGAAGGCTCGTTCATGACCCTTACTCCTTTGTGAATATGTTGAGAGGAACGCGCGGCGGCGTATATGGGGTAAACGCCGCAACAGCATTTGTGGTCAGAGCGATTTCGATATGCCATTCCCATTGACCCGCGTCTTGACCCGCGAGCTGTTCTGAGACCAGTTTGATCGGTGTTGATCCTTCAAGCGGCACACTTTGCACCGCCTTGCGGATCGTTTCCAAATGCTCATAAGCCTGACTTGGCTTAACAAGGTTCTGCACATGAAGAACAAGCAAGAACCGCATGTCGCGCATTTGCTGGCTGGTGTCAGTCTCGCGAAACGCGCCATAACGTGATCCGGCATAATTGACCAAAATTGCGGCATCCATCATGGCTGGATCAAATTGGCTTGGGTTCGCTGGGAAAGCATCAATGTAGAATTTTGAGCCGACCTGATCTTTTAGGCGCGCAACGATTTGATCTTGGATTTTTTCGATTTGGCATTTGGGTGCGTTGGTCATCAATAGCCCTCTAATGCCTTGGCGGCGGCGGACGGGGGAAACGCGCCACGTATGCCTGAAGGATTGTTTGTTTCAGTGGTGGAAAACAGACCGGGCAAATCTAACTCGACCTGTCCATCGCGAATTTCTTTGAGCCATTTGATAATGTCGTGGTAGCGGGATTTGACTGTGTCATCGACACCGGCTTTGTCACCAACCCGGTCACGCAGCCAATAAATCACCAAGTCGCTTGCCGCGCCTTTTAGGCTGTGGTCCATATCGCCAACATCAATGGTTGCGATGCGCGGGTATCGGGCCTTGAGGTAACCATCAATCAAAGAGTTGGCGCGATTGATCACAGTTTGAAGGCGATCGCGATCTATCTGACGACCATCAGCGCTGTTTGGACCACCAATGCCGCAAAGGGCGAGCAAATGGGTTTGATCGTTCATGCTGATGAGTTCGTCGATTGTGATGTAGCGATCGCCTGTCATGGGTAGCTGGTCCTATTCTTCGTCGGCTGGTTTGATTGTTGCCCAAACCGCATTGATTTCGTCGGCGGAAACATCAAAGTCTAAAAGCGTGTTTACGGATGCCGCTTTGGGTGCGCCGTCTTTTTTGAAGTCTTTTTCAGCGTCCAAATCGCCGATGGCTTCTTTGATTTTTTCGATGCGCTGTACGTCGGTTAAATCTGGCTCATTAGCCTTTTGTGGTTCACCTTGTTCTTTTGGAATGCAGCCAAGAGCTTTGAGCGGCACGGCTTCTTTGTCAGTGAGGGTGATCGTGTTGAACTGTTCATCGTCTGGCGCATAACGTTGTCCATCATGACGAACGGGCGAAAGCACCGGATAGGATTGTTTTTCAGACATTGGTTGTCTCCTACATTGGGAAAAGGTGAGGTGGCAGTTTCCCGCCACCCCGGCGCGCTAGTATTTTTTAGGCGGCGTTCTGAATGAGGAACCCGGCACGTTTGGCGATGATCAATTCTTTGACGCTTTCGCCAGACCGAACCAACTTGCCACCGCGAAGGCCCATATTTGCAGGCAAGGTGCCAGCGACCTTTTCTTTGTGCTGAGCGGTGATACCAAAGGTAATGCCACCGCTTGTGTCGGCGGTTTGGTCAATGAATTGGCCGCAAACCGAATTGCCCCAAACCCGCTGCAATTGTGCCGCTTCGCCCGGACGCTTAATATTGACCCGGCTTTCGCCAACCAAGACGCGCTTGACTTCCAACAGTTCGGCAACTTGTGCCAACGTTGCGCGACCTTGATCACCGGAATTGCCCAAAATGGCTTTGATGATTTTGGGATGCTTGCGGAACGCACGCCAAGCTGGAAACCCAAACTCGATCTGGTTTGGTTTTTGCCAACAGGTCGCCATCAAGTCTTCAATGATTGATAGGGGATCAGATGCCGCGTCGGAAAACAGATCAGTGCCTGACAATGTTTCCACATGATCCGAATGATAGCTGGCTGGATTGGTGAGCAATGTCGCAACGCGAACTTCGCGGTCGAGCAAAACAATGTTTGTTGAGCGTTCCGTCGCCCGTGCTTCAGGATCAAACCCGCTGGCTTTGGCCGCTTCAATGGTTGCATTGTCCAACGGAATATCAATGCCGTAATCTTGGGTGCTTGAATTTTCTTCAGACCCTTCGATTTCGACTTGGTTTGGTGTCGAGCGACGACCAACCTTGGTGTCGGGCAGGGTGAACATTTCGGCTTCATCGTACTTTTGGTACTTGAAGTTTTCTGTTGGAACGGGAACGCGCGGCAATGCCTGATCGGCGATCAATGCATGGTCGGGGTTTGAATAAGCGATCGCGATAGCCGTAAGGGTTGGGCTTTCGGTGAACTGGTCGGTAGCATTCGACATGATCTGAGTTCTTTCCTAATTGGGTTGAATAGGTGGGGCGCTAGAAAAGGTTGCCTAGCCCTGCATCACCGATGGGTTGAGGTGAACGTGACCAATGACGCCAAGGACACCAGCACTCATGGCGCGCCCAGCGATCGGCACGTTTACACCGGCGGCGGGTTCAGCCTTAATGGCGCGACCTTGAGCATCGCTTGTGAGCGGGTCGCCAAATTCAACGGTGCCGCCAAATACAATCTCGCGGATATTGTCCATGCACACATCAACTCGTTGATCTGCGCCATCGGTGCCCATAACCGCTGTGGTGCCAAGAATTGGATCACCAATTCCGGCGCGTTTCACTTTGCCTTCGGCTGCACCAAATGTGGCGAACCGGCGTTTTTCGATCGTGCCTTCAGATGTGAAGTTTTTGATCAGCCCTACATGTTGTTGCATGGGTTTGGTTCCTTGAATTGAGTTGGGGGTGGTTGCGCGCCGTTTGAAACGCCTATTCGGTTACGCCACGTTCTTTTCGGATATGGGCCACCGCATCAGACGTTGATACCGTGAGACCTTTTTCGCCTTGCGAGAATTGATAGGACTTTGCGGCTTGAGCGATTGCTTTTGGTGAATTGTCACTTTCAACAATCTTGTCGTCCAAATTGGTTTCACCGAACTCGACGATTTTTGGCAGCTTGGACAACAAGTCTTTCGTTAAATCTGAAAGGCTGGTTTCTTCATCACCCGCGCCAAATGAAACCGGCTGATCGGCTTGATCGGCAAGACCATCAAGCAAAGCAACAACCGTTTCTTTTTCGCTCGTTGGCAGTTTGCCTTCTTTCACCAGACCATCGGCAAATGCGAGATGCTCTTTGTGGGTGGTTTCTGCCTCTTGATCCTTCAAACGCTTTTCGCGCGCGTCGAGTTCTTTTTCGCGGGCGCTTAGATCAATCGGTTTGTCATTCGGCTTGTCGCCCATGGGATCATCCTCGTTTTGGTCTGAAAAATTGTTGGGTTTGTCGTCATTGCCAGCATCGTCGATCCAATTGATCTGCCAATCGGACAGGACTTCATCGGCCTTTTCACTGCCATGCTCTTCAATGAAGAATTCGCGGATTTTGCGGAATAGACGGGCGACGTCCTTTAGAGCTGGCACACCAAATTCAATGGTGACGCTTTCATCTTCATCGCTGAACTCAACCGGCTTAAGGTTGGAAACCGCTGGGGGCGTTGCGCCAAGAAAGCCGATATGTTTGGGATAAAGCTCATCACCAGCCGGATTGGCTGTGGACCCTTTGCCAAAGAAGCTCATGGAAATGCGCTTATAGCGCCCATCGGTCACTTGTTCGGCGAATTGGGGTTCAAGCTGATCTAGTTCTGCAATCAGGCGATCATCTTCAAAAGAGAAGCTTTTGACCCATCCATATGCAGGGGTGTCGGTTTTGGGGTGGCCGATCACCACTGGTACCGGATTGTTTTCTGGATCGTACCGTTCAGCCAAATCAATTAGGTCTTGAGATGAGGCGGAAAAGCTTTGGCCACCCATGGCGGTGAAAGTGCCGGGGCGAAAAACTTCAATACGTTTTGTCTCAGATTTGTTTTTCGGCACGGGCCAATTCTCCAACATTGCAATCGTTGGATGTCACTTTGGCGGACACAAAAACAAAATGCGCCGGAACAGTTCCGTCATGAATTTGGGAAGGGATAATTTGGGGTGGATTTAGTCAAAACGGGTGCAAGGTGACATTTGCAAGCCGCATATGGATCATAAACCGCACTTAATGCAATTCTAACGCCCCTCTAACGGGGTATGGGCGAATTTTTGGTATGGATATGCCAGTTTGACTATTCAGGATGCTCAGTGGCGGATTTCCCTCAACCTTCCAAATAGCCCAATAATGCATCATGACTTGCCTGCTCATCCCCAACACCAATTCCAATATATGGCCGTGCTGGAATATTCGCCTGTTTGATAAACACCGCGCGGTTCGCACCGTTTGATCTTGGAATGACCAGCGACTTTCCGCTTTTGGGTTTAATGGTTGCCCCATATTGATGGGTCATGACTTTTGGATGATTTAAATTGGTGCCAACTTCAGCTTTGTCGCTTGTCGCTTTGAAGTGGATTGACCGCATCAATTCACCCGTATCGCGCAAGATACCGATTGGCGATCTTCTAAGCTCCAATGTCAGTGGTGAAAGCGCGGCCCACTTTTTGCCATCGGGCGAAACCTCATCCATGAAACGCTGACGATGACGGTTCAATAGTGTTTGGCCAATGATCATGTGCGCCGCTTGTTTGTCTTCAATCCGCTCGATCAGCGCAGTCATTTCGTCATTGAGTTCGTCAAATTCATATTTGAAACTGATCATTTGAACATTCCGGTTTGAATTGCTATATTAGGAGCGAGTGAAGTCAGCAGCTTTGATGCATGACCCGTGGCGATGGCGGGATCAAAACGATCAAGACCTGTGGTTATCGACACGCCTTACATAACCCTTCACTCGTTTTCCTTTTTTCGACGATAAAGCAAAGCGCCTTTGCGCAACCGTTCAAGGTATTGCCTGTTTGGTCGATCAAGCTTGTTCTTCTTTGATGGATTGAATGCTGTGGTGCCAAACCAGCCGGTCGAGGTCCAAGAGAATGACGCGAACCCTGATAGGTTTTCGAAATAGCGCACAAAACGTTTCACCAGATAGATTTTGCCTGATTTGCTTTTTGCCCAATCAACCCAAATCTCATCGGGGTCCAAAACGGTCTCGGCCAAAAACTCAACACTGGCTTCGCGGCCAAATTTCTTGATCTTAATGTCGCCGGTTGTTGTGCGGAATAGATCATCAGAAATAGGCACCACATGGCCTGACTTGTCCCGGTGAAGTTTTGCCAATCCCGCCGACGCCCCAAACCTGCTTAGGAACGCATCAAGATAGAAGCTTTCTGGTTTGTCGAGATCCAACATCGTTGCTTTTGATGGTGCTGCTAGATCACGCAATGGCGTTAGATTTTTGGGCGCTTCAACAAGGTCAATCGATTTAAGGGTCTCAGACAAAGCTTTTGGCACCAAGCCTTCAGACCACGTTCGACCGGGCGCGTACGCCCAGCCCATATCAACACCCATTGGATAGTCCATCCATTCATCGGTACCGGGATCGCGTCGCTTTTCATATTTGATCTTTGGCGAACGGTCGGGATCAGATTTGCCCATTTGTTTGAGTTCAGCGGCGTTAACAGGGATAACGCCGCATCCACATTTCCAACCATTGGGCGGATAGTAAGTGAGCCACCAATCATCGTCGGCGCGCAATATGAGACCATCCCAATGCAAATGTTCTTCGCGTGGTTGGGTTGGAACCCGTTCTAGGCCGTGAACATATTTCCAATAGGGGAATGCTTTGAGAATGGCCGGATCGTTCATTTGTTTGAACCGGCCAGCGGCATAGGCGGATTTTATGTTGGTGTCGTAAATGATCCGCGCGCGCCAATCGCGGCCACCATTATAATCCCAACCATGACGCGCAACGATTTCATCAAACTGGTCAAGGAAGCCTTTTTGGTAGTTTCCCTGTTTGTCTTTCCAGCCTTTGAACGGCATGCCTTTTGTTATGGCGTTGTCGATCGCTTGTTGGAAGTCACTCAACATGGCGTCTTTGGTGGCGCCTGCAATGACAAAGGAGCGATCATGCGCTTCGTGCAAAAGATCACTCCAAGCGTTGCTTGGCAGTTTGATCTTTTGTCTAAAGAATGATTGCGCCTCATCGAACGGACCAATGCCATCTGAAAAGCTAGGCTGATTTAGGTCTTTTTTTTTGAGCCTGTGGTTTTGCTCGAAGCGATGCCGGTTTGCTCATAAATGTCAGATCGTCCGGTTAGGTCCGCCAATGCAATCGCATCGCCGATGACATTGCCTAACGCGTCGACTTCCAATTCGCCATAGGCGTTTAGCAAGATATTGGTGGCCTCTGCATAGTTAGTTGCGCCGTTAAGTCTTGATTTGACGTGATCAACTATTGTTTGCGTATGACCGCCTGCGATTTGCGCGAGTTGTTCACTGAGATGATCAATCGAACCATTGTCAGTGGTAGTTGCAAACTCTTGTGTTGGTGCGTCATCGTTGGTGGCGATTGGTGGTGTTGCCACAACTTTGATCGGCACCATTTCGGTGTCCATCACATCGCCAAGCCAGCTTTGCACGTCTTTTGGTTCAAACCCTTGTCGACGTGCTGCATCTAAAGCTTGAATGCCGGACTGTTGCCGATCGTGCTTCTTCTTCTTGTGCTCTTCTTCAGCGCTATCATTTTTGGGGCGAGGGCGTGACAAGATGGGTGTGTTTGCGGTTGGCCAATTGGCTTCACAAATCCATTTAAGCAGTGTGTCATTCAATGTCGCGGCTAACTGGTCGCAATCATCATCGACAAGTTCTTGCGTTTCTTCCGCATGGGTTTCTGAAGCGGCGCGCGCGCCTTGTCCCTTGACGCTGGTCGATAGAGTGCTACCGTTCATAACTTCGGATGTTTGTTCATCCCAATAACGACACCATTCTTGATGACCCGCTTCGCCAGCCCGTTTGGCTTCCAAGAACTCAACTTCAGTGCCGATTGGTGCGGCCAATGCGCCGTTTTGTACAAGGTTCTGCAATAGGACCAAGAAGTTCTCTTGTTCTTTGTCTGACATGCCTTGTGGGAACCGACCGAATGGTGTTGGCGATGCGAACTTTTCTAAGTGGACCAACCAGAACTTTGCGCCTTGGCGCTTGAACAGAACGTGCCAGAATAAAACCGATCCCAAACCCATGCCATAGGCATTGTTGCCTTCAGCTTCAAAACGGTGCGTGATGAACTTGCGAGGCGGCAATTCAATGCCTTTGATGTTTTCCCCAGGTACCAACAATCTTGGTTGCCATTCATGGTCAAACTTAAACCGCGCCGGATCATGCGATTTGATCTGTTCAGGTACAATCCAACCATCAGGTCCGTGATGCCAAACAATCTCAGAAACCGCATAACCTTTGATGATCGCTTTCAAGAAAGACTTTGTGATCGTGTCGAAGGGCAAGCGTTTCAATATGGTTGTGATTGCTTCAGCGGCATCCACATCTTGTTGTTCGTCGCTGGCCGGTGTGATGAGCCATTCGCGTTTTGTGTGTTTGGAAACGCGTTTATTGTAGGTTGTGCGCACCTTGCCATCTTGCAACAAGTCATCAAACAATTTGAGACCAATGTGCCGCCCTTGGCTCTTTAGAGTTGGGTCTTGGTTTTCCAACATGCCCGTATAAAGCGGCATGGTGATGTCGTTCTTGGCTGTGGCAAACAGTTTGCCGCCATTGCGTGGCACATATGAGCTTGGGCGGTTCGAGCTGTCATTGTTCGAGGTGACCGACTTATTGCGGCGACGATTTCTCTTGCTCATTGGGTGTACCCCTTCATGATATTGTTACTGGCGTTCGGCGCTGTTTTGAAAGTGGATGCGGTGATGGTGGTGGCTGCACTATGAATGGCAGCGGTCCAAAGCATTTCCAAGCAATCGGGACCATCATCGTGATCCGAGTCCGGCCATTGCTGCAATTGATCAATGAGCATCTTTTGCCCAATACTGAACCGGATTAAACCCGCGTTGACGGGTGGCTGCAAACGCTCAATGCGCAAGTTCTTGTCCGTGATTGGAATGATTGGAATGCAGGGCATAGCAAGGCCAGCTTTTGTTGCGGCCTTCATTAAATCGGTGCGCAACAATTCTTGAAACTGCACGGCCTCAACATACCAAAGCTGACAATTATATTCGCGCTGCATGGCAATTGCGTTGTCGATGATGATGTCAGGCAACCGGCGGCGAATGGATGCTTCAACCACATCAAATATGCCTTCTTCTTTATCATAACCGCCAATAATGATGGCCGAAGGATCGCGGTTTTTATTGTGCTTGCCAAGGGATGGATCAATGCCACCAAAGTACAACCAGTTGCGTTTTTTCATCACCCAATAGGTTAGGTTCTGAAATGGGTTGTCGTCTGAGATTGGCTTATTCTGATATTCACTTTCAAACGAGTTGTGTTCGCCAGCGCGTTCTTTCATCAAGAATTCAAGCGTGTGGTTGGCTGGCCAGTTTAGAACTGCGCCATGATCCATGTCGCCTTTGTTTTCTTGATAGAAGTCATCGGCGTCTTTTTCGCCTTCGTTGAGATAAATCTCTTCCCAACCTTCCCAAAGGTCCATGCGATCGGGCCACTGAACAATGGCGCGAAATTCTGTGACCTTCCAGTTTGGTTTCTTGGCATATCGAACAATAACCGCATCAAAGTGCAAAACGGTTCCAGCATAGATAACGTCCATTGATCCATCGGGCGGTCCAAGTTTGAGCACGGCCTTGGCAATCCAATTGGCAAGCTTGTCACGCTGTTTTGGGTTGGCGACGTTTTCGTCATTCTCAATATCATCAAGAATGGCAAGGTCAGGACGGTAAGGGCCATGGCGACGACCCCGAATTCTTTTACCGGTACCAAAGCACTCGACCTTGATGTTGTTACGCGTAACGATGTCGCCTTCGCGCCAAGTTGGGCCTTGGCCAACCAAGTCGGGAAAGTCAAACTTTAGGCGCGGGTTGGCTTCGAGTTCAGCCTTGAGTGCTTCCAACATAACGGCAGCTTGTTCGAACGCATCCATGATCAAAACAATGTAATGCTTAAGACCGCGTACGATGCACCACAATGGAAAGATCAAACTCACATGGGTTGATTTTGCAGAACTGCGCGGGGCAATGACAAGGCGTTTTTGCCCGTCTTTTAGCAAAACCATATCTGGCAAATCTGCATAAAGATGTTCATGCAATAGACTTGGTTCCATGGTGAGATAGTGCGGAAAATAAGTCTCAGCAAAAAAGCGATAGCCATTGATTGGGTCATTGATCTTTTTTAGCCGTTCTGCGCGCAGTTTTGGATCGGCTGGAAAGGCATCAACTTCCAACTCGATTTGCTGGCGCAGAACCGACGCAATTTCTTCAATGCTTTTTTTGAAATCGCGCGCACTAAGCTTCTTCATTCGTAAACCTCAGTGAGGTGAACGCCGAATGGCTCCAGTGTTTCGAGCAAGGCAATTGCATGTTGCGGATAATTCTTTTGCACGTAGTCGGCAAACCTTTTCACCACGTCTGTCGCAACACTTAATTCTGAAATTTTGGGCGCGACCCGACCGGCGCTAGAAACGGTTTTGGCGAACGCATCACTTAAGCTGGTCAAAACCTTGGCACGTTCAATCGCTCCAATATTCTTGTCTGCCTCAAGGTCTGAAATTGTCGCCTGAAATTGGACGACGAAGCGTTCGATCATATCGGCGACCGTCGCTTCCATTCCTTCGCCCGAAATCATGTTGGCCGACTTGACCAAATCCCAATTGTCGCCATTTGCTTTGGCGGTTTTCTTCCAGCGACGAACTGTGCTTTCGGATACGCCAAGCGCAGAAGCGATAGTCGGGATGGCCTGACGCTCAAACACGAATTTACGTCTAGCGTCTTTGGCCGATTTTTTGGGGCCAGACATTATTTTTTACCCCATGGCCAAACGGCTTTGACTGTCGCAATTGGGTCTTTGGATGAGCGTTTTAGGAAAATGATCAAGTTGCGACCGGTAATGCCGTAAGCAGCTGCAATGGCATAGCCCCAACTTTCAGAAACACTGAGGTGTTCATATTGGCGCAACGCATCAATGGTCGGATCGGTCGCAACGATAGCGATAAAGACACCAGCCAAAATGGAGCCTGTGGCAGTGAGCAGGTCATGGGTTCGCAGTTCCAATAAAACTGAAATCACAGCACCAGCGGCGGCGGTCAAAAGGGTGGCAATCTTAATGCCGAAAAACGTTTCAGGGCCAGTCATTGGTTTTGTTCTTTCGTTGGAGCGGCATTAAGGGTTTGCAAGGTCACATAGGCTTTCACAACGCGACCATGTTTGCGCCGACAATCGGCAAGGGCCACCCGTGTGCGGCCAAGTTCGACTAATGCCTGTTCGCCGATTATGACGCCGGGTTCGTAGCACCGTTGTTGATCGCGAACGTCCAAGTCGGGCAACGCCGACGACGCAATCGTGGGAGCGTACAATCCGGGAAGGGTTTCACTGGATTTTGAGCAACCTTGCAGCATCGTCAGCGCTAACAGGGGGACACACAGTGTCACGACTTTTAACATCATCGGCGAATTCCTTTGCTTGGGTTTGGGCGCGCGTTAGGGCTTTGATGTCGGCCAACAATTGTTCGGACACGACCTTTCGAGCCTGTTCAGCGTTTTTGACCTGTTGCGCCAACCGATCGCGATCAGCTTTCACCAATTCCAATTGACGGGTGAGTTCGGTGGCTTGACATATAAGCGAACGGTCATGGTCGCCCTTGTTGTAGGCGAACAAACCAAGGGCTGAGACCAAGGCAAAAGCGATTAAATATTTGGTGCCACCACCCATCACCGATTTTAGCAAAACGCCAATCATGCTGTTCTACCTGTCTGGTGATCTTGGACACGCGCGCGGCCCGCTTTGAGTGCTTGCAAAACGATAACGATGCCACCAACAACAACGATTGCGCCAAGCCATGGGCCAAGCGTTTGGAACGCTTGATCAAACACGCCTATGCCTTGGGTCAGTTTTGAAACTGTGCCTGATGTTTCTTCAACAACGCTAGCAATTCCGCCCAACCCAATTGCGCCGCCAATGGTTGCTTGTGAGATTGACGCTTGTGCGATCCGTGAACCGCCTTTGGCCAATTCAACCAAACCTTGCTTTTGCCGTTCAAGCGCAATAGGGCGTGGCTGCGCATCTTCAAGCGCTTCATAAGTTGAGTTGCCAACTTTGCCATCTTCGAGCAAATGATTGTCCGCCTGAAAACTCAAGACAGCGGTGCGGGTCATGGTTTCAAACTTCCCGTCGATCTTGCCTACGGGATAGCCAAGCTCTTTCAGCTTTGTTTGTAGCCAAGTGACATTTGGTCCGCGTGACCCCTTCAACAATAGAATGTGGTCTGGAAACTCTTTTGCTTCTGGTGCTTCCAGATCGGCCATGTTTTGATTGGCTGGCATCTGGATACGCGTTGAGGCTTTGTCGTATCCGAGTTTGGCTTTTGAGGTCAGCTTAAGAACGTCGCCATATGCCACAACAGGGCAAGACTTGTTTGCCACCTCACAATGACCATGGAATGTGAGTAATCCGGCATAAGCTTCGTTGATCAGCACACATAAAGTGCGCAAGGTAGCCTTCTGGGCGACGGTGAATTTGTCTTTAGAAAGTCCATGCAAACAAATGGCGATCGTGCCGCGATTGTGTCCGGCTTGTGCGGCCGGTGTTTTGTCAATCGGGCGACCGATTTCTAATGTGCCATCTTTGCGAATGAAGAAGTGATAACCAACATCTGACCAGCCCCGCTCAAGGTGCCATTGGCGCATGGTTGCAACATTGTCGTGCTGGGGATAGTCGCTGGCTGAACAATGGACAAACACTCGATCAATTGGCCGCGCGGGTTTGACAAACTCAAAATCTGAAAATGCACTTGAAAGTAAAGCCGACATGTTGGAATTCCCCAGCGTTTCGCGTGGGTACATGTTTGGCTATTTAGCTGGGGGAAGTCGCCGGAACAGTTCCGCCATCAATGTGGCTATTATTGAACGTCACACGAACCTGTGCCAACCGCCACAGTTGGAGCAAAATTTGGTTTTGTGTTATGTGCTTGAATGTCGACAATGTGGACAAAGCGACCGTTGCAAAAAAGCGCGAGACACTCAGTGAAACGCGCCAAAAATTGCGATCAGGAGGTGGTCCATTTCCGAGAATTCCGTCCGCAGGGATGCTGGGTCTCCTCCTGTCTTCATTTTAGCTAGAAATCGTTTTGTGATATCATCTTTATTTTCCAATGCGCCTTGGTAGAGTTTGATCTGTTTATTCCATGCAGTCCAACGAATAGGATGAAGTCTGCCCTCGTTATCAGTTAAGGCGTCTTTACCCAAAAACAGCTCTATCGAGCTAGCAGTGCCGTTAACATCCATGCGCCGCGATCCCTCGGGTCCAATTGTTGGGTATTGTTTGGCAAGCTCAAGTTCGGGCAAAACCATAGTTTTGATATTAGGCGGCAGTGCTTGAATGCGATCTACATAACGTCGTTCCGCCAACCCCGCTGCATCATTGTCGAATAAAGCAAGAATGGATTGATCCATCCTGACCCCCGCTAGTGCCTTGACCATTTTGGCCAACATAGAGGCACCGCCTTCGATACTAAATTCCTGAAAATCTACAAACTGGAATAGATCGGAGAACTCAGGATACATGGCTTGGATGGCTGTCGATAAAATTTCAGTATCAGACTTACCTTCAGTCAGTATAAGGACAGGACCGGTAGCGCTAACTATCTCTTGATCTTCGTCTTCAAAGGTATGCAGTCGCAATAGATTTTCGTGAACAGTCAGCTTTGAATCAAATTCATTGCTATAGGACGTAAGGTCTGTCCAAACGAACTCAGGTTTGAAATACTCCAACTCAAGAGCCAAGCTAGCAAACTTGTCCCTCAAATCGAACTCAAACAAACCACGTCGCTCCCAATGATCTAATCCCAATGATTTGGCCCGTTCGATCCAATCTTCAAAGGAAAGACCCCTTAGCGCAGATGTTCTCTGTTTTTCCTCGGCGTCGGAGACTTCATAGTGTTTTTCAAGCTCCGCGATATGTTTGGGATACTCACGGTCCCAAAGGTTGCGGCAACGCTCGTTAGTATAACCTTGCACATGGAGCCTGCGTCGTACATTTTCAGCGGGTGCGAGCAGGTAGACTATTTCGATATCTTCATCATCGTCCCAGTCAAGCATCGTGCTCCGAACAATAGGGTGTGCAGTTCTAACAGCACGGCGAAACAAGTCACCATTAGCAAAGCAAAGTGTGCAGGCATGCTGCCAGTTTATACGTAGATCACGAAACAGCCTTCCATCCAGATATATGTCGTTCTCGTTGCTCAACTTGTCACCCGATTCAGGAAAAATGCTCATGCGCTTCAATAAAAGTCTAATGCTGTTGAAGCGCGAGGTCCACATTGGGCTCCAAACGGTCTTTGGGGAACACGTGTTTTTGGGCGGTTTTGTTGGATGCCTGAGTCAAATACGTGTCGCGTTCCACAGCTATTCTGTATCTGTATTGTTCAGCCAATCGATCAGGTCGATTTGGTTTTCATCGACTTGATGCGGTTTCTTGATGCCATTGTCTGCCATCACCTTGCGCACATATCGTTCAGTGACATGTACTTCTAACGCAACGTCACGCGGTGATTTACCGCTCTTGACCAGTTTTTTGATAGTGGCGACTTTGTCGGTTAAATCGATTTTGACAGGGATATAGAATTTATCGCCCGGAAACGTTGCGATGATGCGGTCTGCGATTTCTCGATCGATGTTCACCAATGGATTGTGAACGCTAAACTGCATTGGAACCTTGAATTCGATGCCGGGAAGTTTTGCAAATAGTTCTTGGGCTACGTCTTCACCAAGAATGTCCGCGACGTCGGCTAAATCTTCTTTGAAGTGGTGTTCAGGCATAGTCCGGTCCATCAAAATGCAGATTGAGATTTAGCGCGTCGCTTGAACACCGGCAGAAACGGCGGTAGGAATGTGCCAGTATTACTTTTTGTGTTTTTTGGAGCCGTTTATTATGCGATTGCCCATTGTTTGTTTTCTCATATTGTTTGCCACAGCTTCGTTCGCCGAAACTTGGAGAGAAACAGCGATCAACGATGCGCTCGCCGAACCAAAGGTTCACAGCGCGCAATGGTCCCAAGAAGAAAGCTTTTGGATTGCCGTTGATGATGATGGGACGCGACGTGATGGCTTTGCAGAATATACATGTTTGGTGCTGGCACTTGCTGGTAAGCCCCAAGGTGAAATCATCATCGTGACGGTCCTTGACCATAACAGCATGTTGCAAGGCAACTTCAAAGAGCTCGGTAAAAAGGCCTGTCGCTAGAAGGTTCATGCGCGCGCTTCCATCTCTTTGAGCGCTTCGATTAATGGCGACGCCTGTTCAAAGGTTAGGAAATCGGGATCAGCAATGCCGTTGCGGTTTTTAACAAAAGCACGAAGGGCTTGGCGTGAACCATTTTGGATCACGCCTTTGTTGTAGCAAGACCGCCAAAGTGAATGGATCATGCGAACATATGGCTTGTTAGATTTTTGAAAGTTTCCGACTTTTGGCTTCCAACCAAGGCGCTTGAACTCCGTAACGACCAGCTTGAGGTTTTTTTCGCTCAAGCCTTTTGCGGACCGTTTGCCTGTGATCCGCTCCAGAACATCGCGATAAGCGTCGTCATCTAGACGAAGCTCTTTTTTGGCAATGTGGATTTTGGCAAGGGCGGGGTTCATTGGGGAATGTCCACGAATAACTGGTTAAACATCGCAACAAACATCGCTCTTGCTTTGATGAATATCCAAGGTTCAATTTCTATTTTGAACGGGCGGGCGGTAATGCCATGTTCAAGCGGATTTCCGGGCATCAGCCAAAGCCATTCAGTTGCCAACATGCGATCGTCAATCGATTTGACTAGGCATTGCATTTGCTGATCTGGCGCATCAAGCTCCAACGCGTCATAAATCGTCTTGTCGATGCGCTGCTCTAAATTGGTGACCAAGCCTTCGCGGTTCAAAATGGATTTAATTGGCTTGCTAATGTCGCCCGTATAAGCCTCATGGAAATCATGTAGAAACACATGTTTGACTAGGACGGGGTTGATGTTTTTTTCATCAACCCACTTTTGAGCCATAAGAGCGCAGTTGAACAAATGCTGAGCGACCGAGAGTTTTACTTCGCCGCGCGTTTGACCATCAAATCTTGGTGTAGCAGCAAGACCGTTGGAAACGTCCCACCAGTCAATGTCGTCAGTTTTCGGGTTTAGATAGTACCAACGCTTGCCCGACGCCATTGTTTTGAATGGGCCGCGATCTTTGTCGATAGGAGCGGTGTTATGGTCTGAATAGAACTCTCGGATTGAATGTCGCATCTGTCGGGCCTCACACACTGGCGACATCAAGAGAAATCGGATTGTAGTGTTCCGTTTCTCCAACGCGCTCATAAAGACGGATGTAGCGTTTTGAACCAGTGATCTGAATGCTGTCGGCAATTGCCTTCATGGCCTCTTGCCAAGGCTCATCTTCAATATCGATCCGGCGAAGGCCCATGATCCGGTCAATGGAAACCTTGCCTTCTTTGTCGACCTGAAAAGCATCATTGACGATGGCTTGAATGTTTTTGTTCGCACCTTTCGCCCATTTGTGAATGCATTGGTCGATCATGCTTTTGGCAACCTGCAAGCGTTCATCAAAGGCACGGGTTTCGCCGCGCGCCACGATAATTTTGAATTGCCCATCAAAGCTGAACAAGGTCATATTGCCTTTTTTGCCGCCAAACTTGTGATCATATTGGGCGGCGGAAAGAGCGACAAAATCTGCGATTTCTTTGAAGGCGTCAGTTTTGAAATCGGAAATTGCGCCGCTCACCTTTTTGGCGCGGCTGGCTAAGTTTTTCACCAACCTGTCGCGATCCTTGTCAATCTGTTTGACTTTATCAATCGGCCATTCAGCGCCATTGGCATCAAACATGTAGCCTTTGCGCGGCACCGTTTGGTCGTGAGTGGGTTCGGAGGTTTGAATATTGGTCATTTTGGGTTCCTAGACTTGGGATTACTGTAAGAGTTTAGGCGATGTCGCCATCGTTGTTGGGTACGGGCGTTCTGCGTCTGGCCACATGAAGCGGCACAACGTTCCCGTTGAGGTCATTGGGATGTAAGGTGACCACGTTTGGTGTGATCGCCTGTTCAAGCTGTTTGGCGTCGTTGCGACATTGTTCAAGACGGATTGTCAGTTTTTCCAGTTCGCATGCGTTTAGCTCTGTGCGATCATCCAAAAAATAAAGGATTGAATGCAGGTCGTTACTCAGCATCGGCTTGCTCCTTAGCTTTTGAATGTTCGCAATTCGCGCAGGCATACCAATGACGCAAAGCTTGTGGGTCACTCATTGGCTGTGGTCGTTCTGCAAAGTTGTTGCATTGCTTTTCGCTCAATGCGGTTTGCATGAATGGACAAAAACGCCCATCGGTCAGCGCGCCAATGATGTCGGCTGCAACCCTGTCAGTCTTTGCGGTATATTTGCCGGACAAGAGCAGCGAAGCGCTTGTGCGCGATATGCCAATGTCCGCCGCCGCATTTTGGATTGATCCCATCTTGTCGACATGTTGGCGCAAAAGTTGAAGGTAAAAAGGCTCGTTCATGTCCATGGCACTTCGCCCCCTTGTCCCTCATTCAAGTTGCGATCAAATAGAACCTTCTTGCCACGTCGCATGGTTGGCGCATGCGGTCCTGTATTGTTGATCAGGCGATAGCGCTTGAAGCCGTTTGAACCAACGCGGTTTCCTTTTTGTGGAACGGGATAGGCAACAAGGTAACCAGCTTTTACAAGTGCTTTGACATAGCGTTGCAAATTGTTTTCCGGTTGCTTGTCCTTGTTGGTTGCCGCTGCCATGGTTAGGCTTGGAATGGTGAAAGCATCGCCCATACGCATGGTGCGCCAAGCACGTTGCCGGATGGTATTTGCAAATGGCTTGCGGATTGTGCAGCTATCTTTTGAGATTGGACCGCTGGTGATCACTTCACCGTTCATGGTCGCATCTTGACCAAGTTCGGTGAGCCGATAACAACCCAATTCAATCCGTTCCGCATATCCGCGAATGATCAACAAACGCGCCCCGTCCGAAATCTGACGACGGTTCAAAGCAAGTTCGCTTTCGAGTTGATCAATTGTTTTGCAAGTACCATCGCAAAGATGGCTGAGCATTGTGGTCTGGATTTCGCCGGGCGCGAGTTGGGTTTGGTTTTGACCTGTTTGATCAATCATGAGGCCACCGCAACTTGACGTGAGTTTGCGTCTTTAAGATCGTCGGCATAAAACCAGCGGTTACTCAACTCATTGCATTCAAGCCACTTTGCAAGCGCGTTACGCGCTGAATTGTGATCCTCTTCGCCGTAAACGCCCGGCACAAAATAGATGCCTGTATGGGTGTCATGTCCGGCGCGACCGTGGGTGCGGGTGCGCAAGTCATTGAGGGATTTGTGTTGATCAAAAACGATGGTGCGGGAAGGTAATTGTTCAGGGCTTTCACAAAGCCCGATTTCGCCGGTGCGGTGGCAATAAGCGTAAGCCATAATCACACCTCATTCGGAACGTGAATGGTGCGTGAGGTGTTGCGGTCCGCAACAATGGGTTGCCCTGCCATGTCGTGCATGGTCAGTCCGCCTTCTTCTGGCGGGTTTCGCAAACCAAAATTTTCGACCTTGGAAATCGCGTCCAACAATTCGCGGTTAAAGCCTTGCGTGATCTTGTGGATGAACTGCAATAAATCGTCATGGACTTGGACTTCGCAAAGTTCATCAAACATTTTGCGCGTGTCTTCGATTGTTGCCTGTTCAAATTTGACCCGCTGAGAAACACGGCTGGCAACTTGTGGGAACCGTTTCAGATTGTCATTGATGCGGCCCATGCCCACGAGGATAGTGGGGATTTCCAGCATGTCCGAAAGATCGCGAATGGTTTCTAAGATTTCGCGCTTGGCTGAGATGTGATCAGCTTCGTCAATCACAAGGCCAAACGTGCGTTTTTCGTTGCTGGCCATCATAAAACGATGGGTAAGTTCGGCTAGGGCTTTCTTGTATTTGCGTTGTGCAGACCCCGGCACTGGTACCTGTAAAACTTCCAAGAGTTCACCAAGCATCCAGTTTGGCGTCCATGAACTTTTTGCGCGCAAATAGACACAGTCATTTTGGGCAACCCAATTTTGCAATGTGGTGGTTTTGCCAAGTCCGGGCAAACCGTCGACAACGATCAAACAGGTTTCGGATGCACCGCGTTCTTCCACAGCGGTGATGGATTTTCGAAAGCGTAAGACATTTGAAGTCTCGACAAATCGATTTTTCATAAGTAGCCTTTCTAGGCGCACGGCTTTGAATGGGTCCGTGTTGCGTGATTAAATGTGTCAGGCAGCGGCGCGGACAACGTCTCGTAAACGGTCCACATCGATGCCTGACATTTTCATGATTTCGAGCCTCGCCTGAGAGTTCAGGCATTTACGCAATACTTCTATTTGGCTACTGGCCAGACCGTTCGGGTGCTCGATTGCCCAAGCGGCCAATTCTTCATCAGATGCAAAACGCAACGGGCGCACAACTTTCGCGCTTGGGCTGGTTTCGGCTGTAGGATACTTTGGTTCGTGATCAATGGTTGTTGGCTGCGCATGGCGCGGCTCAACAATGTCCATCGGTTGAATTGAAGGTGCGTCTAACAACGACGCTGGATTGAGTTCGGCTTCAACTTCATCATATTTGACATCAAGGCGTTGCTTGCGCGCATTGGCGCGAACTTCTTCGGCTTTGCGCTGCATGGTAAGCGGAACATAACGTTGGGCGTTGCCGTTAAACTCAGCAATGCAAATCAGACGTCCGGAGCGTTGTTCACCAGCCACCATTTCAATCTCACGCACCCATACCTTGGATGCATCGTGAATGTCATAACCGACCATCACTTGCTTGCCGTTATAGCGCTCAAGTTCCAGTGAGAAATAATCGTTGGTATTGAACTTGATCAGGCCTCGATTTGCCTTACGCACCTCGTATGATCGGAACAGATCGTCACCCTCATGGGCATGTAATGTGACGGGCTCAAAGCCCTTTTGCACATGCTCGTGCCAAGCGGTGTTTGGTGAACGCTTAAGCGTCGAATGAATGCGCGAATTATATTCTTCTATCGACTGGTAGCAGTCGGCCATAAACTCAGCCCATGGCTTGAGAAGCCGACTAGTGCCAAACTCTTTCATGTCGCGTCGTGAACGCTTGTGAACGGATTGGCTGGCTTCCATATCCATTTCGCGGCCAAGGTAGGTTGCATATTGGCGCGCAAGGGCATTCCATGCGGTTTGATTGAACCGCTCAATGATGCCGCGCGCTTGCGAATTTCGGGGTAGGGAATGGTGCGCCGTGATGCCCAATCTTTCGAGTAATCCGGTTAGCGGGTCTTCAAGTTTTTTGTTCTTAAACCCTGCACCACGGTCGGCATAAAAAATGGCTGGAATGCCGTGGGTTTCTATTGACCTTCGGAGCGCGTCAATTACACCCTCGGCATTCTCAGCCAAGCCAATTGAGAACCCCACACATTTACGCGTCGCAACGTCAATGATTGAAGTAATCTCAGGCTTAAATGGACCGCCATGGAACGGGTGTTGAACCTCTGCATCAAAGGTCTTTCCATCGGCGGTGTAGATCGTGGTGGGCAGCAGGTCGTCAGTGGTACGCGACACATAGGCCATACGCGCTTTAAGGGTAAGCGGTCTTTCGCGGCCTTTGTTTTTACTAATGTCATCCATCTGACGAACAAGCCGTGCCACTTGGTCATAGGACGGAACAAATCCACCTATGCCAAGTTCGCGCTCAAACTCACGTAGTGCTTCTGAAATGCATGGTTTTTGTGGCCGTGCATAATGGTGTAGGAACCCACCGAACCAATCCGGTGCAGGTTGTTTCTTTCGTGTTTTAAGTGGTGCGAGTGCAGCAACACCGATTTCGTCACGCGCTGCATACCAGCGGTAAATACTCGTTTTGCTCAGTTTTGCAGATTGGTTTGCGCGATCATTCGCAATGATAGCGATGTCGTGTGTTATCCCGCATTCAGTTGGCAAAAGTAGGAACGTTTTAATTGCTTGAAAACGCGACGATCCATCATGTATTTGTCGGGTATCAATTGCCGTTAAAATGGCCGCTCTAGCGTCCATCACTTGGCGCTGACGTGCACTCAATTCTGAGGTGGTCAAAGCGGCACGTTTTTGATCTTGGAGCGCGCGCGTTTGTGCATGGTCTTTCGCGACAATTTGCTTGCCACTTTCAGCCATGGCGCCAGCTCTTAAGATTTCTGGCAAAAGCGAAATATGATATTCAAATCCACCGCCACGACCCTTGCGCTTTCGGCACAAATCCGCATTGGAGTTCCACTCTTCGCGTCGCGCCAAATCCTGCACCCCACGTTTCGTGGTTGGGAAGCCAGAATAGTTTAGCCGTTTGGCCAAATCAGCAATTTCTTGCGCGGAAAGCCAGCTTTGCATTACTTGCCGCCCCCATGCTTTGCACGGAGTGAGCGCACTTCGTTGTCGAGCCGTTCTTGTGCTTTTTCAAGTTGCCATAGGCGAATTACGTCGGCGTACTTTTCCGGCACAACTACAGTGTTTGAGAATCCGCAAATGAAGCCAAGCAGTTCGGTGCATTTGGTTATTTCGGCCAATGCAATTGTGCGCTCTAATGTGATCTTGTGATCAGTGCGCGCGGGACTGGCGTAGGAGTTCAACATATTGGTGGTGATCTTCTGGTCGAGATAGTCACTCATGGCCAAAGCAATAGCGTCGCGGTTTAACCCATGCTGATCTTGTGCAAAGGTCATTGCAGCAGCGAGGGCGCGCGCGATTTTTACATCAAG
Organism: Maritalea porphyrae; assembly: GCF_027213965.1. Taxonomy (GTDB): domain Bacteria; phylum Pseudomonadota; class Alphaproteobacteria; order Rhizobiales; family Devosiaceae; genus Maritalea; species Maritalea porphyrae_A. The sequence goes on from NZ_JAPWGX010000004.1 coordinate 87,364, forward strand.
TGTGCCGCCTTTAGTGACCTGTTCATCAAACTGATGTGCAACAGGTCCAGGCGTCCACTCGCGGAACATATCCATTGTTTTGTTATCGCGCCGCACCATGACGATTAGACCCGATTTGTCCGCTTGAGCCAGTCCATGATTTTTGCTTCATGAACGCCAAACACGTTGTCGAGTTCTTCATCTTTCAGGCTGGTCAAAGCCTTATTGATGGACTGATATTTCTTCTCGAAGTGAGTAGGGAGGCGACCCACTTCGAGAAGGGTCAAAGCGTCCGTAACATTGGTCGCTTTGGGAGGGGTTGAGAATAAGAGATTGCAGACTTGTTTTTGCTTGGCTGGTTTTTCTGACGCGAGTTGTTGCAACCCTGCTTGATGGTCAGCAAGCCATGTCCCTTGGATGTTTGCTTTCGATGCCTCGGATAGGCCCTTCCAAATCGCGATTGCATTGAAAAACGAGCGGCGTGAGAGACCAACTTGCTCAAGGATTTCAGACCGAAGTGCAAATATTGCACTTCGGTTTTCATCTGTAATGTTGGTTTGCTTATCGCCGCCTTTATTGAGTTCTGGATGCATGGCTTTATAGGCGGTATCCAACTCAAAAAGGTGCTGCGCGCGGTCTAGTGCATTGAGTTCGTTGCGACCAATATTTTCGATGACTTCTTCCAGTCGCGCCTCATTCGCATTTGTCGCTTGAGACAAACGTGCGGGGATCTCTTCGCGCTCTAGTGTGATGAACGCTGCAAGGCGGTGATGGCCCGAAACAAGTTGATAGCCTTCACCAGTCTTGATGACGCTTATGGCGTTGATCAAACCGCTTTGTTCAATCATTCCGGCTAGCGCTTCAACCCAATTGTCATTGAGTTCGCGTGCCCGATCTTGTGGTATGGAAATGTTGGCGATTTTGATGTTTTCTATTGATGGAGTATTCATGCTTTTTGTCGCTCAAGAATTGTTGTTCACAGTTTTTGTGGATGGCTTTGGCACCCTTGGTGCTAGGCGGCTTCTTGCCTGCCAACACGCTGTGTGCGTTTTTGGCTGGTGTAGCGGCGGCGGCGTCTGCTAGATTGACTACATTGACGTAGTAATCCGCCATTCGAGGTGTATCTATCTGGCCAAAGGCTGTGCAGTTCGACGCCAAGAAATTTGGCGATTGCTTTATCGGCTTTTGGAAAACGACGACACATTGAAACAGCGACATCGTTCTGAGAAAGGGACAAAGCCTTTGAAAGAGACTTCAACGTAAATCCACGGCGGTTTATTTCCGCCTTGATCGAGTGCTTGTCCCAGCGAATTCGGGTCATCGTGCTCACTTCCCAAATCGGTTGCAGCCGATTTTTTTGAAAACAATTTGTTCGTTACTATGAACACAATAAAGAGGAATACTGCGTAATGTCAATCATTTTTACGCAGAATACTGCTTAATATGGCTAAGCCCAAAAACCCCACGACTGCATTTGCCACTCGACTTGTTCAAGTTATTGAAGAAGTTGATAAAAATGTTGACTTGGCGGCAGAGCTTGGCGTTAGCTTACGAAGCATTTCAGACTATCAAAGCGGTAAAGTGGAGCCGCGATCCGACTTTTTGACACGGTTGCACAACCTAACGAACGTCAATTTGACGTGGTTGTTGACAGGCGATGGCCTGATGTTTGAAGCAATCAAACAGGAAGTACCTGAAGCCGCTAAACCTCACATGAATATGAAAGACCAATATGTTCGGGCGATAGCGATGCGCCTTGCTAAGGTGCAGGAACAGCGCAACAAGATTGCAGAACCGGAACTTGTGTGGTGGATCATTTCGGCGCTTCATCAAAACATCGTCGATGAATTTGACGGGCGTGACGTCACAGACGAAGAACTTGAGCCAATGCTTGATCTCTATATAGATCAACAAGCAAAAAAAGCGGGTTGGTAAGCGCCATTTCCTGTTGAATTCATATAGTTAACAAAGTATGAAAGGGCGGAACAGACGGTTCCCGCCGTCTGCAACCGGGTGGTTGCAACACCCAATTATGTGAACGAGTATATTTCACACCCGCCCAACCGCGCGCGGGTTAGTAATTGGTGATGCAATGAATTTGAGCAAAGGACCGAAGGTGTCGGTCGCCCGTTTTGAAAAACAATTTTCAGCTTCAAAATCCAAAACAAACTGGCGCAAGTGGATTATCCGTCTGATCTGGCGTTGGTGATTTTTGGCGAGAGTTGCATTTCGTTTAGTGAATATGATCCCTGTTGTCGATGACACCTTAGCGGTATCGTTAACTTAGAAACGCCAATTTCCAACTTCCCACTTCTTTTTGGATGGTTGGAGGTGTCGATCCATGTAACATATTGTCAAATAACAAGTATTTGTGATCTGGGAAGTCTCACCCAAACTGGGAAGAGATTTCCCACTTAAACTTATGGGGTCGCGCAGTTCCATGAACGTCAAACGCGGCAAACCACCGCTGATCGCCTTTTCCTATTCGATTGTGATGTATCTCTAACGCACGGCCACAGGGCTTTTCGTCACAATCTGTTCTTGCCAATCCCGTTGGCAGAACAATTGGCGCACAATGCGCGATTTTTCCCAAAGATTGCGCATATTTGACAGGGTTTTGACAGGGGCTTTCCCAAACTTCGAATTGAGGTGAGGCGGCTAGAACAGGCGGAAACCTTAGCTTTTTTGGAGATTTGAGCCTTCATGCCCGTTTCCCAAAGCTAGTACCCCCCCACACTTTGCCTTAATGTTTGCCCATATCGCTGGCGCTTTGCATAATCCAATCGTATGTGCGTTCAACTTTGCGGTTCCAAGTGCCTTCCTCGTAAACAGCTGGCAATCCATCCAAGGCTTCACGTATTTTCGCGCGAACAGCGGCGCGTGCCTTCTCTCGAAGTTTCCAATCTAACGCTTCTACTTCGTTTTTAATCTGCTGAAGGACGTCGCTTGCAACTTTTTTGACTAACTCCCGTTCCTCTTCGGTCAGTTCAGGGCCGGGGTTTGTGAGCAAATCAAATATCGCAAGTTCTTCTTCCGCTAATCCTTCGCGCACGTGGCGGCGCTCTTCATCGTCTAGAGTAGCCAGGAATTCGAGCAAGCGTTTTACGAACTCCTCAGCTTCCACATTGCCGGTATTATACTGTGCGACCAATGCTTCAAATTTGGCGACCAGCGTTGAGCGGATGGGGTTGCGGGATGCCATGGCTTTAACCTTTGCACCAACGGCAGTTCGCAATTTTTGCGCACGGGTCTGAACCGCCTCGTCTTGCTTGTCGGCGCGCAATTTCTCAATGTCGATCTTGCTTAAGTCAACACGGCCTGCGGTATCATCATTCTCTCGGATTGCGGCACTGATCTGAACGCCTTCTATCACATCGTCCAGCATGGTTTGAATGGCCAGTTCGATTTCTGAGATATCGACTTGTCCCCGATCTGCTTTGAGACACTTGGAAACAAAACGAAGGACGACAGCACGCGCTTGTTCGGCTTGTGCACGTGGGTCCGGTAGGGCGGATGTAAATAAGCCCCACACATGTTTTTCATGGGCAAGAAAAGTCTTCACCACATCATCGCGCAGGTTAAGCGCGTTGCGGGCTTTATCGATGGCTGTTTGCCGGTCGAAACCACGCGAAGTGCGTATTGCCGACAGATCTGCGTGGTGGCTAGCTGCGAATTTTTCTGCCTCGTCCAGCGCCTTTATTAAATCGGCGACAAGTTCACCGATATCTTCAATCGGCGGTTTTTCGTTGATGCTTGGCGTGACATAGATTTCTAGCGCTTCTTGAAGCTTTCTAAAAATGCCGACGTAATCGACAATCAGTCCGGCGGATTTGCCCTCTGCTGTGCGGTTTGCACGAGCAATGGTCTGCATTAACGTGTGATTGCGCATCGGCTTGTCGAGGTAAATGGTTGAACAAGTCGGAACGTCAAAACCTGTGATCCACATTGCGCAAACGAATATCAATCGAAGCGGGTCTGCGTCTGCCTTAAAGCGATCATCAAGATCTTCCTCGAGAATGCGCTTGCGGTAAGGTCGCATGTCTATGCCGAACTTCGCAAGGTCCGCGATTTCGTTCTGGCTTTGACTAACCATAACCGCCATGTCGGTCTCACGCATGAATTTGAGGCGGTCACGATCTCCATCAGTTGGCTCAAGAAGCAGTCCTAAGCGTTTAATCTCTGCTTGCCAGTGGAATTGCACCTTTTCGTACATGCGCACTGCTGTGGCTTTGTCTATGGCGACAAACATGCCTTTGCCGCGGTAACCTCGTGCTGGGAAGTGTTTAGCGACGTCTTCGGCGATCTTATCCAATCGGTCATCGCGCGTAAGGATGTGATATTGCCGGCCCATGCGGCGCTCAAGTGCTTTTTCCTGCTCTTCGTCCAAGCCTGCATCGTCCAGCAGTTCACCGAGCTTTTCGTCCAGATCATCGACTTTGAGTTCAAGTTCTGGAATACGATTTTCATAGTAAAGTGGCACCGTGGCACCGTCTTGAACCGACTGCGCAAAGTCGTAAACAGACACATAGTTGCCAAAGACTTCCCGGGTCTTTTCCTCGCCTGCCATCAACGGTGTGCCAGTGAACCCTATAAAACTTGCGTTAGGCAATGCAGAGCGCATATTGGCGGCGAAGGTCGCATATTGCGAGCGGTGTGCTTCGTCTACCATGACGACAATGTCGTCGCGTCCTGACAAGACGCCTAAGGTTTCCAGTTGATCATCGCTTGCAAATTTTTGGATCAGGCTGAACATAAAACGTTCGTTACCTTCCAGCAGTTCGCGTAAGTGTTTGCGCGTTTGTGCCTGTACGGCATCTGTCTGTTTTTCAAGCAGCCCACATTCGGCGAAGGTTTGCGCGATCTGATCGTCTAACTCGGTCCGGTCTGTCACAATCACAAAGGTCATGCCACCGCGCATTTTTCGCAGTGCCTTACGGGCAAAGAATACCATCGAGAGCGATTTGCCAGAACCTTGTGTGTGCCAAAAAACGCCAATTTTGCCGTCATTGTTTTCGCGGTTGTCTAGATTTGCGATTGCGCGGTTAACGCCGATCATCTGGTGGTTTTGTGCAACCTTTTTGATCAGACCGCTTTTCTCGTCCTGAAACACCGTGAAGTTTTCAACCATGTCCAGCAAAGCGACAGGCGTGCATGCGGCGCGAATGGCACGCTCTAACGAAACTTGGCCAGCTTCGTCCTCATTCAACCGCTTCCACTGGCGGAAGTGCCGCCAAGGGGCATGAGAGGCACCAATGCGCGTATCTGAGCCATTGGACAACATCACAAATCCATTGCCGTTAAAGACATGGGGAATGGTGTCTTGATAGTCTTTGAGATTGCCCGTGAATGCGTGCTGCACGTTTACATGCATGCCTTTGAGTTCGACAAACAGTAAAGGCACGCCATTCACGAAGCCAACAAGGTCGGCGCGGCGGGAATGCAGTTCGGTGCCAAACCAAACCTCTTCGGCGAGTTGAAAGTCATTTTTGTGGATGTCGCGCCAATCGATGATCCGCGCACTTTTTGTTTCGCTTTCTCCGCGTGCAGTGCGGCTAGAAACAGGCACACCATCGCGCAGTAACGCCATAACTTCTCGGTTTGCAGCATAAGCGGACAGACCGACACGCGTGCGGGTGATTTGGCGATAGGCATGATCCAGCGCATCTTGATCAAGATTGGGGTTTAACTCGGCGAGAGCTGCACGCAGCCGTTCAGGCAACCACCATTCACGCGGATACCACCCTTCGGTTTCTGATTTTTCGCGATGTAGGGTACGGCCTTGCGCGAGCGTGTCATCTACAAATTCGCGTTGTAGATCGAGCGTTTTCCATCCAAGTTCAGCAAACAGTTCCACAGCCGGTTTTTGCACCAACGCATCCTCTGAGAAGCCGCCATGATCTGGCTGGGCTTGTTCATAGAGAATTTCGGTCGGCTCGCTCATCGGTTCTATTCCGCCGCTATGGATTCGGGCGCAGGCGCGTGTGAAACATCAATCTCGCCGGAGATGAGGCGCGGGAGGAGCATATCACGGGTGGTGCGGAGGTTGGTGTTTTGGTTGGCCAAAATATTCAGCAACTCTCTGAATCCTCCAAGTGACCCTTCCAAATCTGCCAGAATAGTTTCTTTTGTTGGAAGCCGGACTTTTGTTTCAAGTAGCACTTTTGCGCTAATACTTTTCCTGGTCGACCCAGTACTCGCCCCCAACATGAATGATTGTGAGAAATCCGAGCGAAGCGCATGCAGGTAGCTAGTTGGATAGAACAGGTCTGACTTTGGTCTTAGTCTGATCAGGTATGATGCGAAAACTGCGTTTATGTTATCCGTCTCAATTAAAGCGACTTTCCCTGGATCTGCCATCCTGATAACCAGCAAGTCTCCTTTAGACAGATGATATTTTCCCAAGTCCGAAGAACTAATTTCGCACTTCGGAACACGCGCCCAATTGATGTAGCTTGTTTTATTTATATCCATTCCGCGAACATAGTTTGGACCTATCTCCACGTTTGGATTGGCGGCGGTGTAGCCATATTGAGTTGTAAATATCTCGGACAATTCAATGTCGTGCGTTTCGGCATGCTCTATTGTTTCGTCAAACACTCGGCGGGCCATTTCTTCGAGGATGGCGATGCGGCGCTCGTTCACTGCGATCAGATCATCATAGGCCGATAGGATTTCTGCAATCCGTTTTTGTATCGTGAGGTGTGGGATCAACACTTCAATGTCGTACAAAAAATTGCGATTTAGAGATGGTTGGGCGCTTCCCGAATTTCTCGAGGCTAGATCAATAGCGCTCAGAAAGTACGCAATAAAACGTTCATGGTTCCCTTTGAAGTCTTTGACATACATACATGTATTGTGGGGCCAAAAATCGCTATCAACGAAGAAAATGCGGCCAATTGATGCGCCGCTTCGTCCGACAGTTACACCTGGCGCAAATGCTTTCGCCACATCATGCCAACCATTTTGTCCCGCCGAACCTTGAACCGGAATTGATCCCGGTTTCTGCTTTTGTGCCGGCAAATCATATCCACGCTGAAGCTCAATGACTTCACCAAGTGTGGTGTTCGACCAACTGCTCACCCCAACACCTCACGCACATTCTTTGCGATCACTGCCTGCAAACCGGCAGCGTCGGTGTTCAATTCTTCCAGTTCTGCCTGCAACTCGGCTAGACGTTCGTGGAAATCAACACCATCATCTGCCTTTTCTGCCACGCCCACATAACGACCAGGATTGAGGGACCAACCTTGGCTTTCAATGTCTGCACGTTTGACTGCCGCACAAAGACCTGCCACATCGCGATAGGCGAGGCCGTCGCCGTTGTCGGTGCCAAATTGTTCTTTGAGCCACTCGTCCGCGCCCCAGTTGAATTCAGGTTCGCTTTGTCGCCACAAGCGAACCACGTTCGCCAGCGCTTCGAGTTGCCAATCTTCAAAATCGCGAAAGGCACGAGTGACCTGACGGAACATATTGCGTGCATCAATAAACAGCACTTCGTCTTCGCGTGGCGTGCCGATTTTACCCTTATCGAAAAACCACAAAGTGCAGGGCAAAGTAACCGTGGTGAACATGTTGGGGCCAACTGCAACGATCACATCCACTGCGCCAGATTCAATCAGTTTTTTGCGGATTTCCATTTCGGAACTGCGGGCATCTGAAGCGGAATTTGCAATAACAAACCCGGCACGACCAGTCTCATTCAGGGCAGCGTAAATCATGCTGATCCACAAATAGTTGCCATTATCCGAACTTGGCAATCTAAACGGAAAGCGCGCGTCGATCACTTCTTTGCCGCCAACATCTTTTTTCAGTTTGGACTTGTCCACCTCAGAAACGTTGAACGGAGGGTTTGCCATGACAAAGTCAAATTTGCCGACACTGTCATAGGGGTCTTCGTAATAAGAGTTTGCTTCGCTTACCTGACCGCTTAAGCCGTGCATGGCGAGGTTCATCTTCATCAGCCGCATGGTTTCGCGCGTCTTCTCAATCCCGTAGATTGAAAGCGTTTTGCCCGGCTCGCGCTGATGGCGAGATACGAAATCGGCAGAGTGCGCAAACATGCCACCCGAACCACACGCGGGGTCATAAACCCGGCCTTCATATGGTTCGATGATTTCAACAATCAGGCGCACGATGGAAGCAGGGGTATAAAACTCGCCACCTTTCTCCATGGTCGCACGTGCAAACTCGCCCATAAAATATTCATAGATTTGGCCAAATGAGTCACCGCTCAGATCGAGTGGCTCCAGCAAGCGCAACAGCTCTAACAGCGTGTCCTTTGGGATTTCGGCGAAGGACTTCGGCAGCGCATCTGCGAGATCGGGATTGTCGCGCTCAATTTGCTCCATGGCATTGTTCAACTCTTTGCCAAGGTCAGCATCCTCAGGCAACTGATTTAGCCATGCAAACCGAGATTGTGGCGTGAGATAGATTGCGCCCCTCGCAACATATTCGTCGCGTCCGGGATTGATGCGTGAACCGGGCTTTGGTTTTAGCATCTCCTCCACTTTGGCAAAACGCGTGTCAGCAAATTTCAGAAACAAAAGACCAAGAACTGGGCGCGAATATTCAGAAGGTCGCAACCCCGAATTTGCGCGCAATTGATCAGCGGTTTTCCAGAGCCTTTTTTCAGTCTCGATCATACTCATCATGTGCAGCAGTCCTTCTTGAATGAATTAGTCTTCATTTTCTATTTGTTGTCGGAGTTCAACCAGAGTTTGCCCGTTATGTGTCCAGTATTGCGCACCTTGTGCGGATTTCCAATGGAAACCGCGCTGTTTTAGAGCCGCTAAAGCTGCCGCAGACAGGCTCATCTCGTCGTTCAAAAACCTTACCCGGTGATTGTCGATTACACTGCAAGTGATCTGATCATCATGTTTAAAATGTAGAACGGTTTCTTTTTCAATGCCGACCATCTTGAAATCGAACCGCTCGGCTCGCTTTTCTAGCTTTTTGATTGCATCAGTATCGTCGGGCGTTTCAACAAAGTCTTCTTGAGGTGTGGCGTCTTCTATTTCCACCAACCGAATGATATCGGCAGCGGCTTCTGGATCGATTTCAAAGAATTCCCGGTTTTTGTTAATTCTGAGTTTTTCGAATGCACGGTGAATGCGGCGTTCTACATTTTTGCTTTCGTCGACAATCGCAGCGTAGTGGCACTCAAAGGGAACAGGGACGCCAGTCGAGTACAATTCTTTCATGCGTTTTAGAATTGGTTTTTTGGTTGTGCCAACCTTGATAAAGCCCGGCATCGCCTCATTGGTTAGGACATAAACTATGCAGTGAAATGGTTTCATAATACGGATAAGTAATCTTTTGCGGTTGTATTCTGAGTAACTGCTTTAGGAATTTGTGGCTATGCGGTTCAGTGTTTTAGAAACCTAGCTAAACGTTTGATGCGATGCAACTTCTGAATGTTGGTCGAATGCAGGGACATGTGGGGGGAATCGTTAAAGCGAAGCTTTGTTCTTAAGCTCACAATACAATCTTTGCCTCCTTCTCCTCATCTTATCCCTTCACCTATTGCCCAGTTGACCTTTGGTTATGCTTGTGAGCGCCATTACTCCAAGAGTACGAAGCAAAATTGTGCTATGCAGGAACGATGCGGTCTGAAAGACTTTAGGTGAATACTTAGAGAATTGACTCCGGAAGGGGAGTACATCGTGTCACTTTCGAAGACAGATTTTATTCATTATTTGAATTGCCCGAAGGCGCTTTGGCTGATGCATAACAAGCCAGATGTCTATCCCCTTGGTAAGTTTTCGGAATATGCCAAAAAACTCGCTAAGGAGGGATATGTCGTCGAAGACTATGTTCGTCAGTTGGTTGAGACTTGGGACAACGCCATTGAGTTTTCCTTTCAAAGGATCTTTAAAACGGATGATGGCCTGTACGCCAAGGCCGATATGATACGCACGCGGAGCGATGGTTTGATTGATCTCTACGAGGTCAAGTCGTCGACGAGCGTCAAAGAAAGTAATCCACACAACCAGTTGAAAGATGCGGCATTCCAAGCGATCGTTGCCAAACGGGCTGGAGAGCAGGTCGGAAACGTATTCATTGTCCATTTGAATAAGGACTATGTTCGGACAGGTGATATCAATCCGTCGGAGCTGTCAATTTTTTCTGACGAAACCGTTCGTGTAAATGCGCTGCTTTCCGAAACAGAGGCTGAAATTGAGGCTGCGCTAATCCTGCTCAAACAGAACGAAATCGATGAAACCTACTGTACGTGCCTAACGTTAGGTCGAGCGCGACACTGCGATAGTTTTGATTATTTCAATCCGACAGTTACCAAACCCTCCATTTACTCGCTACCGCGAATGGGCGGAGTCAAACTTGGGAAATTTGTCAGTGAAAACCGCTTTGGCTTGGATGAAATAGGCTTAAACGAGGTCACGCGATTGCAGCAACCCGTTCTTAAGTCATATAAGGACGGTCAACCCTATGTTGATATTGCCGACATCGAGAGCTTCTTCAATGTCTTGCACTATCCACTCTATTTTTTGGACTATGAAACCTACGCTTCGGCTGTGCCTATTGTTGATGGGCTTGGCCCTCAAGAGCAGTTGCCTTTCCAGTATTCGTTACATGTCCTCGATCAGGACGGTGGCCTTTCCCATCATGAGTACATCGCTGATCAGGCCGAACAGCCTGTGGGGCTGATCGAGGAGCTTCAACGTTCCATCGGTGCCACCGGCTCAATTGTGGTCTGGAACAAAACGTTTGAAAATACCCAGAACAAAAAGATGGGCACGCGATTTCCGGACAAATCCGATTTCATGTCGGACGTTGTAGATCGCACTGTCGATCTGATGGACGTTTTCAAAACTGGCTATGTGGATATTGCATTTGACGGTTCAACCTCGATCAAGAAGGTATTGCCGGTCGTCGTGCCGGATCTGACATACGAGGGTATGGAGATCGCCGATGGCACGGCCGCCATGGACGGTTGGGCCAAGATGCTTGCTGAACCTGACGCGGAGAAGCGAAACGCTCTACGTAAGTCTCTTCTGGCGTATTGTGAACTGGACACGCTCGCAATGGTTCGGCTGTTGGATTTTGCCCGAAAATTGATTGTCTCTTCTTAACGTACGGTTTTTGGTGGGGTCAAATTTCCCCGACCGAGTCCGGTCAAGGGGAAACCCCGAGAACGCACCTATGTGTCTGGCATGCAGCTTGGCGCGCGTAATCCAGCTATTGCGGTTTTGGCCCGTTTCGCCGAAGCACTTAAGATCACGAGTGCTCAGCTTTTGACTGACGGCACATGCAATTAGCCAGCACTTTACGCAGACATAAGTGCATGTGTTAGCATTACATTGAGCCAATGCCGATGCTCAGTGCATCAAATGGAGTGTTGTCGCACGAATGTAAGCTATCGCGCTGTTGGCTCAGAGTTATCGTGCAACTTTGGTTGTTGAAGCACATATGAGATGGGGTTTGCTGCGCCACGTTGTTTGTAGATCTTTCGGTTGAAGTATTTCTCTCTTATGTTGTTGGGCGCCACATGACCATCGAACGCCCACCGTGCATTTGGGCTATTGTCGACCTGATACCATCTATCGACTTCAAATACCTCCACGATGAAGCCTTGGTACTCTGAGAGAACGAGTTTTAGATTGCGCTTATCTGGGTCAGCCATTTTCCAAGACGCGCGCGTGACTTCGTAAAACGATTTGGTTTGTTTGGCTTGTTTGTATTGTCTGTTGATATTGATAATCACACAGCCATTGCCCAATTCGTCGAGTGGTGGAGCTAAGTATTTTCGTTGGACCTCGTCACACGACATCACGCCATAAGTAGATGAATGATGGCCAGAAACCAGATTGGTTAGTTCCAATTGGAAATGGGACGCAAAGTCCAAAACGGCAGACTCAACAATCAAGGAAGTCTTTTCATCAAGGCCGTGTCGAAGAATGACATGTTTTACCACTTTTTCGGCAGCGATGATCTCGCAAACTTTGTCCAATTTGTCGGTTGAAAGCGGAGTCTCAATCGCAGCTTGTGCATGATTAAAGACGCGATTGGCTGTGCCCTTGCCGACATAGAATGGCTTGTTGTCGCGTGGATCAATTAGTGCGTAGACGTAGCAACTAATCTTGTCGATGACGCTGCTATCAAATTCTTTCATTTTATTATCCTAAAAGTAAAACTGACGTAATCAGACCAACGAACGTTGTTGAAGACAACAGCAAAAAGCGTTTATTCACCCAAAACCTACACATAGAACACCCAGCAAGGGCATCCACAGGTGCTGATGTGAATGGAAGCATTGTGTTTTGGTTAGTCAAATTGAAGCGATGGGATCTTTGATGCTTTGACTAATTGTCAGCGTGTCGATCTCGCGATCCAAACAGGCAACCACAGTATGGCAGTCGCATTCGATTTTGTTGTGCCGTTTACGGGATTGATTTCCCTACATTTGGCACTTTTTGCGGCGTTAGAATTGCCGGTTTTGCTGCCGAACTGCCTATTGGGCGGGAAAGTCCGGCGATCGCGGCATGCAAACGCTTCTAATAACTGGTATTAGTTATATACTTACTTATAAAGAACATTAGAAGTATACCTTCTTGTCATCAAATCTAATCGAGAATGTATAACCGCTCGCAATTCCTTGTAACTAACGGTCTTTGACCCCAAATGCCGTTCAGGTGCAGATTTCTTAAACTGTTTTTCAAACCTCATAGCTCGTTCCAGAGGACGCTGCTTCATACGATAGGCACCTTGCTTATAAAAACGATCTTTGTCTAAATACGCTGCAATCATGCGACGGAGTTGGTTGCCGCTCTCTGATGGTGCACTATCCAACCTTGGAACTACGAAATTGAAGAATTTGGAGAAGGTGGTTCTGAAGTTCAACCCCTCGAGGTTCCTGAGTGAGTGCAGGCCTACCTCTTCAAGTGCGTGTCTGCCCAATGTAACTTCAATTCTGCTTCTCTGCTTATTGATAGGTAGATGGTCTCTCGTTCCTTTGTGAGAAATTTGTTTATCTAACTCCTTATGCATAATGCGCCAACTTACATAGGGCGTGTTTTGAGCCCCATAATAGATAGTCGAACCAATCGTGGGTTCCAGCTCCGGTTCGTCGATCACCTTACTCGAACAAATGGCACCTTTTGTGCGCATGAAGTGTTGGGTTGTGGTTTCCCTCGTGCTTAAGCCGCTAGGTGAGACCATTCGCATGCGATCGCTACTTGTCGTGAACTCATTATCAATTGGTTGGAAATGGCGTACAAGCACGGCAAACATGTTTGCAAATGCTTCAAATGAAATTTCTTTCGGCCTAAAATCCAGTGATAGTTCTAGCAAGACGATCTTTGGATCTGCATGCAGTGGAAGATCTGATTGAAACAACTGCTTTAATTTTAGAAAGTGATCCGGTTCAAACTCTTGGATGCGAAATGTGAAGCGGTTTTCTTTTTCGGCAATTTTCGACTGGTCTTCAACCCAAATACTCTCTTGTAAGTGGTTTTTCAGATGACGTCGAATGTCACTAAACTTCAAGCCAAGTTGTTTGGGTTGAATTTCAAATTCGATGAAGTCGAAACAAAAACTAGTGCGGTATTGGCTAAGGTCTATTTGCGGAATGGCAATCTGGTCGTTTGCATACCTATTGTGACTAAGCTTGTAATTTGGTGCCGACACTAGTTTGTAGTGCAAAAAGGAGGGGATAGCGCTATTCAGCAACGGAACAGCATGGGGTGAGCGCATAACTTCAACCGGACCAATTCTCATGGCGATTTCCTTTACATGGCGGATAGTGTCACATTGGGATTGGATCGTTGGAAATCAAGAGCCAGAGATGAGGATGTTTTAGGTTTGTTTGATACCTGCGTTTTGATAGAGGAGCCTAAGGCAAACGAATGTCGCGGCAACTGGCTGCATCCCCATGAGACAGTGCTTGTTTTTCTAGGACTTCGACTAATCGGGCGTGAATGTTCAGGTTTAGCTAATTGGCTTTCTAGCCATTTGTACAATTTGCATTTCCTGTCTTTTGACGCTTGGCAGGGCGCTGAATGTGTGGAGTTTATCTATATAACGCTGTTCGGCTGTGGGGCAATATGACCCGGCTGATCCCGCTGGGTCAGTTGCTAGCCTTTCCTAAATTTCGAAACAAGCTAACTAATCAGAATCCTGATTGAAAATTGTGGAATTATCGAGTTGCGTTGTTGATTGGCTGGAAAACGGAATAGTCATGCAAATCAGTTTTCTATGTGCTTTGGTGTCCGTGCGGTAGCAACTCAGCGGTTTCATGCTGAGTGTCTATCAATAGCTGTTTGGATATCTAGTTGTTAAGCTATTTAGGCATTTGGCTAGTTAGCTATGCCGTCTAGTTCTCCCGGCAGTAGTGATCGTGGGTGGGGGAGGGAAGAGTTTTGTCTAAACAGCTCTTCCCTCAGTTTAAGTCTAGCTCAAAAGTGCAACAAGCACGCGCTTGGCTCGTTCATCAAACACTGGGTGAGGTACGGACGAGCGGATCGCGTGAATGATCTGACGTTCTGGCTCAGATAGTTGTGTGTCTAACTCTTCTTGGATTGCAGCAAAGAGTTCTTCTCCAAAGTGCTCCATAATCATTAAGCGGAGAAGTTTGCCTTTCGGAATTTCCAAGGCTTTTTCCAAATCCATTGCCCGTTCAAATGACACTTTGGTCGATCCTTGTTTGATCATTGTAAGCATATTGGGGTTTTGGTAGTTGGCCTCTGCGGCAATGACCTTTTGCGATTTGCCTTCTAGGCGTAATTCTTCAATCCGGTTAGCAATGAATTGCTGCACAGTTTTAGGTTTTTTATTCATTTGTTTTGGGACTTTTATAGTGAGTTGAACTTACTTCACTAATATTGCAACAGAACATTGGGAATGCTCATAAAACTGAAATTGCCTGATCTTTTTTTTAAAAGTGCCATAATGCATCTTACGCGAATCCGGAGTGTAGCAGCTATTTAGTAATGTCTCATATTAGCAAGTTAGAAATGTCTCATCAAGTTGAGCTACCAGTTTATGATGAGGCATGCAGATATGGGATTGTTTATAATGAGTGAGAAAGAACTTCTGCGGATCAAAGTCATCGAGGACGTTCAAAAACAGCGCATAAGTGTGGTTCAGGCGGCCAATACGATTGGTGTGAGCCGACGCCACATGACACGATTGGTGGCTGAATTTCGTCAGAATGGTGCATTGGGCATGACTTCAAAGAAACGCGGCAAACCAAGTAATCGGACTTATTCAATAGGTTTTCGTGACTATGTGTGCGAACTGGTCAGGCAGAACTATCACGATTTTGGTCCAACCTTGGCGCTCGAGAAGCTTAGTGAGCTACATGAAGTGTCAGTATCCAAAGAGACCCTGCGCAAGTGGATGATACACGCTGGAATTTGGACTTCCCGAAAAGAACAACGCAAACAGCACATTCATCAGCCCAGAAACCGCCGCGACTGTTTTGGTGAAATGATCCAGATTGATGGATCTCATCATAGATGGTTTGAGGAAAGAGGGCCAAGGTGCGCCCTGCTCGTCTTTATTGATGATGCAACGAGTAAGATTTTGCATCTTCGTTTCTGTAAAACAGAGAACGCATTTGATTACTTTCACGCGGCAAAGTCATATCTGCACGAATATGGTAAGCCGATGATGTTTTATAGCGACAAACACGCGGTTTTTAGAACGACACATGCATCAAATAAGGATGCAACTTCGGGTATGACCCAATTCGGTCGTGCACTTCATGAACTGAATATTGACATCATTTGCGCCAATTCTCCACAAGCCAAAGGTCGTGTCGAACGCGCAAACAAAACTCTACAAGATCGATTGGTCAAAGAGCTACGCCTACGGGGTATCAGCACCATTGAAGATGCCAATGCGTTTATCCCTGCGTTCACAGCCGACTTCAATCAACGGTTTAGCAAAGTGCCGCATAATCCCAAAGACATGCATCGCCCCTTATCCAAGCATGACAGTTTGGATGGCGCCATGTGCAACAAGGTCGAACGCACGCTTTCGAACAACCTCACCATTCTTTACGACAAAGTGCTGTTCATATTGGATAAATCAGATTTTGCTCTAGGGCTTACACGAAAGAAGGTAATGGTTTGCGATTATCCGGATGGGCGGGTTGAGGTTCAATATGATGGCATATCCCTGCCCTACAAAACCTATGACAAACTCCAATCGGTGAACCGTGCTGAGATTGTTGAGAGCAAGCGCCTGGATGCTGTTCTTGAGTTTGTTGCGGTGGAACAGGCAAAACGCGAACTCAAGCGTAGTGGAAATGCACCCCGCAGGACTGGCCAAGGACCGTCCATCTTTGGTATTCCAAAGAAGAAGGGTCGATCGAACTAGAGGGAATTTCCAACCTATCCTAAGGTCGGCAACGCGGAGAGGTTGTGTGTAAACGAGAGGTTTGAAACTTTCTGGCAAGCAATTCTTCCGGCCGGTCGAGCCCAGTTGGTTAGTCGTCGCTCGTCGCGTAATAACACGTGTTCCAAGCTTCTAAGCCCTATCTTGGCTTCTGCTTTCAATTCAGCGATGTCACCGAACATATTGACCGGTGTCACGCACCCATTGTCATTTTTCCCCTCTTCTACAGAAATTTTCCAGTTGCAACTAATTCTCAATTGCGTTTACTGTGCGTCAGAATGCGAATAATTCGCAAAAACATGGGCGTCTAATAAATGTTACAACTAATCAGTTTGAAGACACTCGGCAGCAATTCTGGGTGGCTAACATGAAATCAGCAAATAAGAATGAGTTAGTAAGTCGACGTGGTGTCTTACTTGCTGGTCTTGCTGCAGCTGGAGGTGCTGTCGCAGTAAGTGGACGCGCAAATGCACAAGAGTTGCCTTATGGATCTGAAGCTTCGACATCGACAATGGTGACGCATGAAAACATGGCGGCGCATGGTGGTATGATGACTGTCGGCGAAGTGGACAACGTGGCCAACGGTTTTGACCCAATGGCGTTGTTGACGGATTGGGATGTTGGTACAACCGAAATCCTGCCAGACGGGAGAACACTGAGAACGTTCGAGGTGCAAGCCGAGGATAAAGAAATTGAAATTGCGCCCGGCGTCTTTTACCCAGCTTGGACGTTCAACGGTCGTGTCCCCGGTCCAGCACTCCGCGCGACGGAGGGTGACCGTATCCGCATCATATTCAAGAATTACGGATCGCACCCGCATTCAATGCACTTTCACGGCATTCACTCCGCGCGGATGGATGGTGTGAACGGCACTCCTGGACTGATTGGTCCAGGTGAAGAATTTACCTATGAGTTTGACGCCAAGCCGTTTGGTTGCCATTTGTATCATTGTCACGCATTGCCACTAAAACGACACATGGCAAAAGGTATGTATGGCGCTTTTATCGTTGATCCTGACCCGAAAAAACACGTTGACCACAACGACGTAGCCCGTTCTCGGTTGAAGGGTACTGCCGAAAATGCTGAGTGGCAGGAGCTGGTCATGGTGATGAACGCCTTCGACACAAACTTTGACGAAGAGAACGAATTCTACGCCGCAAATACAATTCCATTCGCCTACATGAAAAAGCCCATTCGGATCGAAAAAAGCCGCCCAGTACGTATCTATCTGATCAATACCGTCGAGTTTGATCCTATTAACTCGTTCCACCTACATGGCAATTTCTTCGATTACTACAATCAAGGCACTACTTTAACGCCAACGCTGCGCACCGTCGACATCATTACACAATGTCAAGCAGAACGTGGGATTTTGGAGTTCAGCTTCGCCGAACATGAGCCAGGGCTCTATATGTTTCACGCTCATCAGGCCGAGTTTACAGAACTGGGTTGGATGGCGAACTTTGATGTAGTGGAGGCATAAAAATGGAAGATAGACAAACATTAGGTCGACCAAAACTGATTTGGTTGATGATGCCGCTGGCGCTATTAGTTGCGGCCATAGGCTGGATTATTTTGACCGATCCATTTCAAAGTTTAAAAAGCAACGCACCACCTGTTGAAGCCGTAACATTTGAACGCACTATCCTGAACGACCAAGGCCTGAGAATGTTGGTCCGAGCGGGTGGATCAGACCCAATGCGGATTGCCCAAGTTCAGATTGATGCCGCCTATTGGTCGTTTGTCCAAACACCGCCGGGAAATATCTCACGCGGTGCCACCGTGTGGCTGGATATCCCATATCCATGGGTTTTGGGCGAAGCGCATGTCGTGACCGTTGTCACAACAACAGGTGCAACATTCACCCATGACATTGAAGTCGCGGTCCCCACTCCAAAAATCTCGCTGGCACAGCTGCAGTTTCAGGCTCTGATTGGTGTTTTTGTAGGTATAGTTCCGATAGTTTTTGGTCTGATGTTCTATCCGGTGCTGCGAGGTATCGGTCAAAGCGGCATGAATTTTTTGATGGCGCTGACTATAGGCTTGCTATCCTTCTTGCTTGTCGATTCAATAGAGGAGGCACTTGATATAGCTGGAAGTTCGGCCGCAATTTTTCAAGGTCCTGTCATGGTGATCTTGGTTGCTGCGTCCACTTTTTTGCTGCTCATGGCCGTCGGACAACGTGGTGGCCCCCCAACCGGCGTTGCTTTATCGACATTCATTGCTCTTGGCATTGGATTGCACAATCTGGGTGAAGGGTTAGCAATCGGTGCTGCGTTCGCAGCTGGATCAGCCGGACTTGGGACTTATTTGGTGCTGGGATTTACATTACACAATATCACTGAAGGCATCGGCATAGCCGCCCCCATCCTTAAAAAACGTCCGCCTTTGTGGGTATTTGCAAGTCTTGCTCTGCTCGCCGGAGGGCCAGCTGTAATTGGCATTTGGCTAGGCAGTCTAGCTTTCTCGGCACAGTGGGGGGCTTTTGCTTTGGCCATCGGTGCAGGTGCAATTCTCCAAGTTGTGGTTCAGGTTGGCGCATACGTAATGCGCAGCAACAAACTGGGGATGGAGACGTTCCTGAAACCATCTATACTAAGTGGCTTAGCGACAGGCATTGCATTCATGTACGTCACGGCCGCATTCGTGAAAATATGAGTTTCAATGCAAAAACAGGGACCAAAAACGATGCCGTCACTATCTAGGGAATTGGCCCTCAGCATGGCTTGGATTGTTGCTCTAATTGCATCACTGACGGTTCTATTCATTGGTGAAGTGCTGGGGCAGACACCCTGTGTGTTGTGCTGGTTTCAACGGACATTTATGTTTCCATTGGCAATAATACTCGGGTTTGGTCTTTGGTGGAAGGATAGGCATGTGGGGAGATACGGGTTGGTATTAGCGATAGGTGGCGCGGGGGTCGCACTATGGCATCTAGGCCTTTATTTTGGATTTATACCTGAGCGCATCCAGCCCTGTACAGCAACTGGCCCGTCCTGCACTGATGACAACCAATTGGTCTTTAGCATACCTATCCCATTAATGGCCTTCGTGGCTTTTACACTTATAGGCGCGTTATCCGCGTTTTCTTTAACGGAGCCGAAAAAATGAACAGGCGAAGTCTAATATTATCAGCACTCGCCCTTGGCGCAACGGGTTTTGGGGGAGCTACCTGGTATGCAACTCGTCCCACCCCGGTCGCTGAAACTGAAGCTGTAACACTTGAGTTAGCAGAGGCTCTGATGAGGCCCTACTCTCCAGTCCTTGGTCCCAAGACCGCGCCAGTCACAATAGTAGAGTTTTTCGACCCAGCTTGTGAGGCCTGCCGCGCTTTCCATCCGATTGTTAAAGACATAATGGCCAAACACGGGGACGCAGTTCGTGTGGTGATGCGGTATACGCCTTTTCATGGTGAGGGATCCGAAACGGCTATCCGTGTATTGGAGGCCGCACGGATGCAGAACATGTTTGAACCGATACTTGAGGCCTTGTATAACGAGCAACCAAATTGGGCTTCCCACGACGGAATAAGGTCTGATTTGATTCTTAACGTAGCTGTCCGCGCAGGCCTGGACGAAGATGCGGCTCTCATGCAAATGAAAGCTCCACAGACCCAGGGAGTTCTCAATCAAGACCGTAACGACGTTGAAGCCATGGGCGTTCGCCAGACTCCGACCTTTTTCGTAAACGGAAAACCTCTGGAGCCGTTCGGTGAAACCGAACTAAGACGACTTGTTGCAGCTGAAGTTGCTGCATCTAAGAGCTAAACAGGAAAGTCAATAATTAGATGAATGTAATGGTGAAAAGCCTATTAGCAATCTCTGTGACACTCCTGAGTTTTGTAGGGACCGCTTTGGCGGAAGTGGTGGCCGAAGACGCATGGTCACGCGCATCTATTGGTATGACCCGTCCTGGTGCCGCTTACATGAATATCCGTAACGCGGGCGTCGAAACAGAGGTACTAATTGGTCTTCGAACGGATCTTGCACTGAAACCGGAGATACATTTGTCGTCGATAAACGACAAAGGGGTAAGTTCCATGCTGCCTGCAGGGGAGATTGAGATCGCGCCTGGCGAGACCATAGAGCTAAAACCGGGTGGCCTGCACGTGATGCTGATGGGACTTCAACTGCCTTTGATGGAGGGAGATACTTTTCTTCTGACACTCCTTTTCGCTGACGACGATGAGGTAACCGTCGAGATTCCCATCTTTGGTATAGCCGCGAGGGGACCAGGGAACTAATGCCACGTCGGAAATTCCTCGTTTATGGCGGCGCGGGCGCTCTCGCGCTCGGCGGCGCGCTCTTTGCTGGCTGGTGGCAAGTAGATGGGCCGGGAGCACCGGGACTAACTCGTCAACGCCCCCTGCCGCTTTCATCAATGAGCTTTGCCTTGATCGACCACGAAGGAAATAAGGTAGGTCCAGGAATGCTGATTGGACAGGCTACAATGGTGTTTTTTGGCTTTTCTAATTGCCCGGATATTTGCCCCACAACCCTTAGTGATATTTCTAAGTGGCTCGACGCCCTAGGAGATGATTCTGATAAGATTAACGTCGTGTTCATTACAGTAGACCCGGATCGAGACAATGCTGAAGCAATGGCAGAATATGTGAGATATTTTCACCCAGCTATTCGTGGGTGGACAGGCTCGCGTAAAGAAACTGAAAAAGTAGCAGACGAGTTTGGTATCACATTTGAGAAGATGAACTTCGACAATGGTGGTTACTCTATGAATCACACCGCCAGCGTCTTTCTTTTTGACAAAAAGGGCCGTTTTACCGGTGTAATCGACTATCATGAGTCAAAAGAATTTGCTGTTCCTAAAATCCAACGTGCAATGCGGGATTAGACTTAAACGCTTGATCGGCGCAATTTCATTGACTCGATGCGGATGTTGAGCCAGCGCAAACAGTGGCTCGAATTGAGGCATTCTAACGATTAGTTGATCCAACTGAAGCGGAAGCAGTGCCGCGAAGTCCGTTCGATGCATCGTCAAACAACTCGACCCAAATACCAGCATGTGCCTGAGACTGACGCTTGATATAAGTGTAAGGCGTTTCCGACCAGCGTAGAATCAAACCGTCTTGGTTATCCAAAACCAAATCACCCCTGTCAGTACGTACCATGAGTACAGCATGCCCCGCACCGTTGGCTTGCCGAACAACAGTAATTAGTAAAGTACTTTTTGGCCATCCAGCGTCGATCAGCGCGCGTCGTTTTGCAAGAACATAGTCTTCACAGTCGCCTGCACCGTTTGGATATGTCCAAAACTCGGCAACTCGATACAAGTCCTGGTCAGTTATTGGTCTGATTTCCGCGTTGTACTTTTTGTTAATCTCCAGAAGCTGGCTCCAGTTGTCTTGGTTCAATGTCACTGCTTGCACTTCGATGCTGTTTTTTACACATTCAGCAGGACGTGTTTGACAAAACTCAACATGACCGATCGGAATGCTGGTAGCAGTGCCTGCTGGTGCAAACGCGGGATTGTCAAAGTTCATCGCCAAAGCTGTGGTCGATGGTAACCATGAACATACAGTCAGTAGAATTATGACAAGTGCCGAACGTAACATAATTTAGCCCCTCTTTTCCTTGAGAAACTAAATGTTGGAAGTTTTTGCACTGACAAACTGGGCGCCAGCATTTTATTAAAATTGTATGGGTTTTGGGAGAACAATAGTAACAGGTAACGCGATCATAAAATTCCGACTGTCGTATCGCGGTTGGTCGGAGCAATTTTCGCCCAAAACCCACGTCTAAAATTGGATTTTTAAATATGAATTTGTCCGACTTAATTCGAAAACCGACATTAGTGGTGTTGGCTGCAACAGCATTGAACGCGAGTGCCATTGCTGAAGACAGTGTAGCAATCATGATTGATGAAGGAATTTGGATCGAGTCGCCAAAGCTAAAACATAATTCAGAGGGCGTGCTTGAGGCGTTTGTGGTCGTTAACAATAGAACCGACAGGGTAATTGCTGTAAACTCGATAAGTGCAAATAGGCTCGGCGACATTCAAATTGTGAATAGATCAGGAGCAACCGTTGCTTTACCTTTGTATATTCCCATTCACTCTGAACTTTACATCCAACCTGAAAGTGTGCGGATCCAAATAAGCCCGTACCAAGGGCCGATTGAGGTTGATAGTGCTATATTTTCAATTGCTCTCGGAGAGCTAGACCCAGTAGACGTTAGTTTCAGATATGTTGAGGCAAACAAACCACTGCCTGACCACCATGACTATAAACACTGCGAAATCTGCTAATTCTGTCCTTTTCCGAGGTTTTGAGCTGAATCTTGGCACCGATGTAACCTAGTTTGTTAATGGGACTGTTAATCCAACAATGTTGCCGCATCCATTCCACATTCACGATGTGAAATTTCGCATTCTAGATCGCAATGGCCAACGTCCGAACATAGGTGAACGTGGTCATAAAGATGTTGTTGACGTAAACGCCAACAAATGATCACCTTTATTACTGGGATTTTCGGACTACGCAGAATCGGACGCACGCTACACGCAACATTGTCACAAACTAGGAAACGAAGATGCAGCAATGATGAGGCTGCTTGTTGCCACTAAATAGTTTTCAGGAAAAATTGGGCCATCGCAATAATGCCCATTTTTCGATCGACGATCATCGTTGTTTTCTATCAATCGGAACCTTGAGAAAGTCGACAACTGATTGTTTTGTGGCAGTGTCGTTCAGAGGTCAGATCTATACCGGCTTTTGCTAAACTCCTTTAGACCCGTAGCAAACTTAAAACGCCAGCTAAGCGCGGGTTTTTCGACTATGTAGTATGAAGCAGCAGCCAACAATATTGTAATTGGTGCGGCAATCAAGAACAGTGTATAGGTTTCTATTTCCGGCAATGTGGAAAACACCATTTGTTTTACAGTGAAGCCGTAAATGTAAATGCCGTAGGAAAAATCACCCCAATTATTGAATGCGCGATTACCTCGTGAAGGCACATATGCAGCCCATATAGTGCCATAACCAAGCGTCAATATAAGCGTGAATTGGTAAACTTCAGTAGTGCTGACAAAGAATGTTATGAGGCAAAGAAGGGCGAATACAGGTAAATTAAGCGGCAGACTTTCACGGTATAAAAATCCAGCAGCACCAACAAGATAACACAATCCGAACCGCAACATATGATCGACGGGGGCAAGACTAGTTCGCAAATCGGTTGCCAACGAAATCACAAAGTACAAAACGACGAATATGCATAAGACAGCCCCAAATTTTTTCTTGTTGGCCAGTATCCCAAATATTCCAAGCAAACCAACACCAACATATGCAGCAGCTTCCCACCTTAAAGTCCAAAGCGGTGTGTTTATTTCTCCTGCAGCCGGGAGGATCTCAAATACACCGGGCAAGTTTTGATAGTCATCGATAAGCGAGCTTGTGATTGGAACGTACAGCCAAGTTTGCAGAGTTGAAAAGTACTCTGCAAACTCCAATTGAGTGAATAGTGGGCCAAAAAGGAAAGCGGAAAGCAGGGCTGCTACAAACAGCCCCGGGATTAAGCGTAACACCCGTGCAGCAGCGTATTTCCAAATGTCATTCGATCGAAGATAACTTTGCGCCATCAGAAATCCGCTGATCACGAAAAACACGTTCACAGCAAGGCTGCCAAGCGTGTATCCAAGCTCTACTGAAAGCGGTTCAACTGCATCATTGCCACCAACAACAATAGCAGCGTGGCTCCATACGACACTGAATGCCGCAAGGAAGCGCAGCAGATTGTAGTTATTGTTGCGTCCGTCCATATAGTCTTCAATGGTCTTGGCCAATAGATCTACCTTTTGATGTTGAGACGAGCGATTTGCAGATGTTTATGTTTCCATTGAAAATCGATCCAAGCAGGCTTACTGGTCGGTTTTGTTGCTTTCCTTTCTTTCGAGCGCCACCATGTTTTGCATTTCAGACAGCGGGATTGCACCTGGTGCAATTTGGTTGCCGATAACGAATGATGGGGTGCCGGAGAAGCCGATGGCATTTGCTAGTTGCATCGATAAAGAAATGTGCTGGCTTACCGCTTCGCTATTCATGTCCTGTTGCAGTTTTTGAAGGTCCAAGCCTAGTTCTGTCGCTGCGGTCAAAACAGTTTCTTGGTTTGCTTGGCGCAGGTTCATAAGAGCCCAATGCATTTCTTCGTATTTACCTTGCTCTCTGGCAGCCAAAGCAGCGCGCGCAGCAAAAACCGAATTGTCGCCCAATACCGGCCATTCGCGGTAGACTAGTTTAATGTCACTATCGCCGGTGATGAGTTTTAGCACATCTGGTGCGACGCGCTTGCAGTACGGACAATTGTAATCAAAGAATTCGACAACAACTATTGTACCGTTTGGGTTGCCCAAAACCGGCGCATTTGGATCGTTGTCCAGTTCCTCACGGTACAGCTCAAGTGTTGATTTCATACTCTCCAACTTGCGCTGTTCATCTTGGGCGCGAAGGAGCGTAATTGCTTGCGCGATGATTTCAGGATTTTCCAAAATGGCGTCGAGTGCGAGCTGTTTGATGCGATCATCGTCGTGGCTGTCAGCTATGGCATAGGTTGAAAACGTCGCAATTGCGATTGCAAGGAAAATTGATATGGCTTTGTGAAACATAAATATTGCCTCTATTTCGATTGACTGTTCATCTGATCATGACGGGTTTGAATTTCAGCGGGCCAGGTTGACTTTATATAAGCGAGCACGGCAATGATTTCGTCGTCTTCCAAGACGCCTTCATAAACAGGCATATCTGTTTCATAGTCTGGGTTGTTTGTGAGCTTTGCGAGACCAAACTTGGTGATCGCCATGAGTAGCTCGTCGCGGTGATGCCACGTGTGCCCGGTTTCGTCATGGGGCGGCGCGGGTAAGCGACCTGAGGCCTTGCGGGTTTGCCAATTCGCTTCGCCCTTCAAATCGTCGCCATGACAGGCGGCGCAGCTTTCTTTGTAAACCTCTTGACCTTTTGCGATTACAGTCTCGTCCATATATGGAAACAGCGACCCCTCTGGTAACTCAGTTTGCGAAATACCCGGACTTGCCCAAATGACGGCCGCCAGAGCGGCCATTGCGACTGCGCTTGAAACGATAGGTTTTGTTTTCATCTTTTCCTCACACCACGACAATCGGGGTCTTATTCGGCACCCGTTGATACAGATCGATGATGTCGTGATTAAACAAACGCACACATCCGCTGGAAACCGCTTTGCCGATGCTCCAGTACTCTGGCGTGCCGTGCAAACGATAAAGCGTATCTTTGCCGTTCTGAAAAATGTAAAGCGCGCGGGCGCCTAGCGGGTTTTTAAGACCCGGTGGCATACCGCCGTTCTTGTAGCTGTATTTTTCCAGCTCAGGCTGACGCGCAATCATTTCTGTAGGAGGTGTCCAAGTGGGCCACTTTCGTTTCCATTGGATTAAGGCTCGTCCTGACCACGCAAAGCCAGCCCGGCCCAGCCCCACACCATACCGAATGGCCCTACCTTTGGGTTGCACCAAATAGAGGTAGAACGCTTTTGTATCTACCACCACTGTGCCAGGTTGTTCGTTGGTGCGATATCGCACTTCTTGTCGGTAAAATTGTGGTTCGATTTTTTGCGGATCAATTGCTGGAATTGCAAATTGCTCACGAGGTAAAGGTCCGTACATTGAGGCGGCGGCATCGGATACTTCCACAGCACTCTTCTGTGCGCTGTCACCGGAGGCACAGGCACCAAGCAACCCTGTCAGCGTAAGAGCTGAACCGGTTCGAATGAACGTCCGCCGAGACGGAGATGGGATGTCAATAGTCATAAATATAGCCACATAGATTTGCGGTAGCGTTCACGAAAAACGCAGCCATTTGAAGAAAATTGTTGAAATCTTTTGACTAGGTGGCGGGAATAGGAGGCGGACCATCCAGCGACAATACAATCGCGCGAAGGAGATTGCTGTTGTTCGTTTCAGGTATGGGTTTATAACGGCCGGAAAACATCGCTGTGGTGCTAATCATTGCAACCGAGCAATGGTTAGCACAGTGTGATTTGGCGTGATCGAGGACTTCGGATTGGCAGCAAACTTCATTGCCCTGCATTTCAGAGACAACAAATTCGTGAGTCAGCGAAGAGTCGGATTGCGCGTCAGCCGCTGCCAACACCGTCTGTGTGGACAATAACAAACAAGATACGATTATTGCAATGGGCGTGCGCATACGGTCTCTTACGGTGTTTAGTGCCTCAAATCTACCACGCTGAGGAAAACGTGAACAAATAGTAACTTAAAACTCTCAACCATTCGTTCATGCCAGCTGGTGTGTGTTCAAGCAAATTGAAGATAGCGATGGCCGCCATCGTGGTTGGGCCTTAGGAGTGCCATCGCTTTAGTGTACAATGACCAATCAGGTCCGCTTTTTTGACGGATCATATGCCAGCAGTCTCAAAGCATTTAGTGTCACCAGGACGGTTGCACCGGTATCAGCCAAAATTGCTATCCAAAGACCAGTGAGCCCGAGCACAGTTGTCACGAGAAAAATGGCTTTCAAGCCCAGAGCGATGGTAATATTCTGTCTGATATTGTGCATGCCCGCACGAGCCAATCGGATCATTGCTGGCACGTCACTTACACGGTCCCTAAGGATTGCTGCATCTGCGGTTTCAAGAGCAACATCAGTTCCTGATCCCATTGCGACACCCACAGACGCTTGCTTGAGGGCAGGAGCATCATTGATGCCATCACCAATCATCATGACACCGCCTTGGCTGTTCATTGAGCGAATATGTTCGAGCTTATTTTCAGGCAGCAGGCTTGCTCGAAAATCCATCCCTAGGCTTCCAGCGATTGCCGCAGCAGTTCGCTCATTGTCCCCGGTTAGAATAATGGACTCGATGCCAAGGGACTTAATTTGTGCAATAGCATCAATTGCATCGCTGCGCGGTTCGTCCCGCATGGCGATCAGTCCAAGTGGCCTATTCTCTCGATAGACCACGACAACAGTTTTCCCTTGCTTTTCATAAGTAGCGGCAACTGCCACAGTTTCATTATTTATCGCATTGTTAGACTGCGCAAATATTGGACTTGTTACCCACGCAGGCATTCCGTCAACGTTTGCCTGCACACCTTGCCCCATCAGCGCTTTGGCTCCACTTGTTTTTAGTGGTGCATACCCTTCCATTTCGGCTTTTCGCAAAATTGCGACAGCAAGTGGATGGCTAGAACCTGTTTCTACCCCAGCCGCGGTCTCCAAAACTTCTTTGTTGGAAACATCGCCAAGTGCAACAATGTCCGTGACCTCCGGGCGGCCATAGGTGAGTGTTCCTGTCTTATCAAACGCTATTTGGCTGATTTTAGCGGCGGCTTCAATTACTGCGCCGCCCTTGAATAGCAATCCCTTTTTGGCGCCGGATGAAAGGGCCGAAGCTATAGACGTTGGCACCGATATAACGAGTGCACACGGACAACCAATGAGTAGCAATGCCAATCCACGGTAAATCCAAGTATTCCAGTCTTCACCAAATGCTAATGGCGGAAAGAGGATGACCAATGCAGAGGCCACCACAATAGTAGGCATATACCAACGGCTAAACCGATCAATAAATCGTTCCGTTGGCGCACGGGCAGATTCCGCCTCTTCCACAAGCTGGATAATGCGCGAGATCGTATTGTCTTGCGCTGTTTTTGTGACCTGAATTCGTAGTACAGCTTCGGTGTTGATAGATCCGGCGAAAACATCATTCCCAGGAGCTTTGGCTACAGGTATGCTTTCGCCAGTGACCGGGCTTTCGTCCAACCCGCTAAATCCTTCGATAATTTTACCATCAGCTGGCACGCGGTCACCTGGTCGCACCACCACTATCTCGCCAACTTTCAGGCTTTCAGCTGAAACTTCTCTCGTTAAACCCTCAACCTCGAGTAACGCCGTTTTGGGAACAAGCTGAACAAGTGCTCTTATACCATCCCGCGCTTTATTAGCCGCTACACTTTCAAGAAGTTCGCCAACAGCAAAGAGGAACACGACAAGCGCCGCTTCCTCGGCCGCATCAATAAACAATGCTCCGGTCGCCGCAATCGTCATGAGCATTTCTATGGTAAAAAATTGACCTGTCGTCAGGGCCGCAAATGCTCTGCGCGCAACTGGTATCAACCCGATCAAGCAAGCAGCGAGGAAACCCCACTTTCCTAGCTCCGTATTGACACTTAAATTAAAAACCCAAGCCAGAATCAGCAAAATGCCGGTTCCTATTACCAGACGGCCTTTTGCTGTTTGATGCCATGTTTTTTCTACGTCAATTGGATCCGCATGAGTATGCTTTGACGTATGGTGATTACTAGCTTGATCCGGTGCTTCGGCTTCATCAAATTTCCCAGCATCCGATCTTCGCCGTTCAATGCCATACCCTAGTTTCTTTACCACATTTTCGATTTTGTCTGAACTACCTGTATCTAGGTCGAGGTCAAGCTTTAGCTTTTCTGACATAATAGAAACGTTTATTGCGCTAACGCCAGGAAGCCGTTCCACCGCATTGGTAATCTTTGAAGCGCACGAACCGCAATCCATGCCTGAAACAGTCCATTCGCAGGCTTCTATGTTTTTCGATGCCATTGGTTCTTTCCCCGGATTATTTAAGGTAGAATCACATATACAACCTCTAGTCACTCGAGGTTCAAGCCTAAAGTTTGTTTCGGGAAGACAAACTCACAACCAGTGGCTGCAAAATTGAATACCAAGGCTACCAAGCTGCATATCGCTATCAAACTCTACGTAGCGAACCATTTAGCAAGCCAGTATTTTGAAGAATTAGTTCGTAGCACCGCCACATTCTACAAAACAGGAGGGCAATGATGAGCAATCTCTAAAATACAATGGCTTCTGCTGGTTTGGCTTTGTGTTCGGGTTCAATGTGAATATGCACTGTACTTCCAACAATCTCACGTTTTAATGAAAGTTCAATCCGATCGCAGATTTCATGGGCTTGTACCACTGTCATCTCACCGGGCACTATCAGATGAAACTCGATAAAAATGCGCCGACCTGCAAGCCGTGTGCGCACATCGTGCGCTTCAATCGCTCCTTCTGCCTGAGCAGTAATAGTGTTCTGAATAAGCGCTAATTTATCTGGTGAAACGGCTTCGTCCATCAGGCCGCCAACTGACTCTCTGATAAGTTTCCAACCTGACCAGAGAATGAATATCGCCACACTGGCGGCCATCAACGAGTCGAGAAGCTGCCAGCCGGTCAAAAAAACCAACCCAACACCAACCAGTACGCCTACCGATGTAAATACATCGCCGAATAGGTGTCTACCATCTGCGACTAAAGCGGGCGACCGCCACTCCAATCCTCTACGGATCAGAACCCAAGACCAGAATCCGTTCAACACAGACGCAGTTGCTGTTAGCGCTAAACCAGTTGCAGACATGTTCAGAGGCGTAGGATTGAATGCCCCGCCGTATGCCTCTCGCAGAATGAAAAGCGCGGCAACGACAATCAAAACCCCTTCACCGACAGCTGCGAAATATTCAACTTTCGTGTGTCCAAATGGATGGTTGTCGTCAGGAGGTGCGGCGCTAATCTTTAATGCGATCACCGCCACACCAGCCGCCGCAATATTTACGATGCTCTCAATGGCATCGGAAAACAGGGCAACACTGCCTGTCAACAGATAGGCTAGATACTTTAGTCCAAGAACTACAAAAGCAATCAGAATGCTGCAATACGCCAATTTTACGGTTTTGTGCAAATGGAAGGCTCCTAGAACCACCTAGTGAATCGAGAACACAACTATGCTTCCGAGTAACCCATAAGATGCTTTGCTGCAATGACTTGAAAGCATTAGCTCGTCGTGGAAAATGGTTGGCGCCCCAGTATTTCGGCTTAAACACTTTGCCTTTCTAATTAGCCCTCTACGACGCTGGGTGAAAATTCTGAAGGGGCTTGATCCTCTAGTGGCTAGAGGGATTATGTTACCCCAAATTTGTTGTTTAGAGGAAGTAAGTCATGTCTCACGATGCCAGTCACGCCCACATTGATCCCAAGTCCGGCGACCGCCGTGTTACTATTGCCATTTGGGCAAATGCACTTCTAACAGTCGCGCAGATTGTCGGCGGTATATTTGCTGGCAGTTTGGCTTTGATTGCTGACGCGTTGCATAACTTTTCGGACATGGCCGCGCTCCTAATCGCCTTTGCCGCGCGAAAAATCTCACGAAGGCCGGCGAACAAACACATGAGTTTCGGATATGAACGGATAGAGGTAGTTGCTGCGTTGGTAAACTACACCACGCTCATTCTGGTCGGCGTGTTTTTGATTTATGAAGGCAGTATGCGCATGGTCGACCCCCCGCAAGTTCAAGGGTGGACAGTTGTGATTTTGGCATCAATTGCGCTTGGCGTTGATACGCTGACGGCTCTGCTCACCTATTCGATGCAAAAGGGTAGCGTAAATATTCGGGCTTTGTTTTTGCACAACCTTAGCGATGCACTGGCTTCCTTGGCAGTCATTGTCGCCGGTACGCTGATCATCCTTTACGACATGTGGTGGATAGACCCCGCGATAACAATCGGCATAGCGGTGTATATTCTGTATTTGTCGATAACCGAGATTGGTGGACCAATCCGAACGCTTATGCTCGCTAGCCCAACAAACATTGACAGTGACAAAATCACGGAGGCTGTCCGCGACACCGATGGAGTAATTGACGTCCATCACGTGCATTCCTGGCAGATGCAGGAAAACACTCCTGCCTTTGATTGTCACGTAATCGTTGCGGCTAGTATTTGGGAGCAAGTTGAGGATTTGAAGGTGAGGATCAAGCAACGGCTAAAACGTGAGTTTGGCATCAACCATTCGAGTCTTGAGTTCGAACACGAAGATAGAGCTTGCGAAAACGCCGAACTCTATGGGCATGGAACCATACAAGACTAACCGGCGAAGCAGGCTCATCAAACCTTTCAATGCTCGGGGCGTCGAAGGTCCGGTGGAATGTATAAAGAAATAAACATCAGAGGAGTTTAGAACGTGTCTTACAAAATCTCTGGTTGGATCGCCAACGCATTGCTAGGATACGCAGCAAGGAAGCCGAACCCGACATTTGAAAAGTGTGTCGAAACACAAAAAGAGTTGCTTCTTTCGCTTGTTGGCAAAGCAAGTCGAACGCGGTTTGGAGTTGACCACGACTTTGCTGACATTAAAGATGTCACGCAATTTCAAGCCCTGGTTCCAATGCGCGACTATTCCGAATTTTGGGAAAAATATTGGAGCAAGACATTCCCAATTCTTGATGACGTCACATGGCCGGGTCGCATCCCATATTTTGCTAAGACGTCGGGAACAACGACGGGGAAAAGCAAATTCTTGCCATGTTCACTGGACAGGGTCAGCGCTGACAATAAGGCTGGATTACAGGTTATAATTGAACATCTCCGATCAAGACCCAAAAGCAAAGCAATGTTTGGTCGCTATTTCATGTTTGCTGGGAGCCCCAATTTGGAGAATCTCGGCGACGGTATTTATGCAGGAGAACTCAGCGGTATCTCTGCCAACGAGCGACCTTTTTGGGCAGGCTCTAGTCGCTATTATCCGCCTAATGCTTTGGCACAAATCACAGACTGGAACGAAAAGGTTCGCTTGCTATCAAAAGATTGTTTAGACAAGAACATTCGGGCCATTAGTGGGTTGCCTTCTTGGTTAAAACTATTGCTTGTGCGTGTTTTCGAAAATGCGCCTGAACGCAGGCAGCAGCTTCGAGAGTTTTTTCCTGACTTGGAATTGATTGTTCACGGCGGCATGAGTTTCGATCCGTATAGAAACTTCTTCAACCAAATTAATGAACACGAGCATGTCGACTTTCGAGAGATTTATGCGGCAAGCGAAGGCTTTTTTGGTGTCTCGGACCAAATTCCAGAAGAAGGTATGCGGCTAATCTCCGACAGTGGCGTGTTTTATGAGTTTGTGCGTCTGGACGAGTTTTACTTGCCTAACCCAAGGCGGTACTGGCTGCAAAATATTCAAAATGGTGTTGACTACGCTTTGATTGTTTCGACCTGCGCAGGGCTTTGGAGTTATGTAGTTGGCGACGTCATAAAATTTACAAACAAAGACAAACTGCGTTTTAAATTCAGTGGTCGTCTTTCTCAGACGCTTTCGACATTTGGAGAGAAAGTCCTCAACGAGGAAATAGAGCAAGCTGTTTCCACAGCTGCGTCTAGCCTTGGATACAACATCGATGATTTTTGTGTCTATTCAGCCTTCGTTGATGATAAAAAATCGATTGGCCGCTACCAATTCTTTATTGAAACAGACACCACTGATAACCAAGCAATCAAGCTTTTGGCAGAGTCTATCGACGACTATTTGAAGAAAACAAATTCTGGGTATGACACAAGACGCAAAAATAACTTGGGTATTGTTGAGCCTGTCGTGAACTTGATGCGCAAAGGGACGTTCGAATTTTGGATGTCTTCCAAAGGCAAAGCCGGCGGACAGCATAAAGTACCTAGGATAATCAACATGCAGCAGTCCGCAGAGCTCCAGTCATTGGCACAAACCCGACAAACTTCGGCGTCCGGCATCTAGCTATCAAAACTATATGCCGGAAGCTCGCCTACAACACCACCTGTTCGAAGCTTTCTTCGCTTGCTGGAATAGCAGGTACGTTGCCAGTTCTTATTTTTTCGACACGTCTATTCATCCAGTGCCGAACAATTCCATTATAAAGCAGACCACGCCAACCTGTTAGCTGCTTGTGATCTGCATAAAGATCGTCCGGCGCGTCGAACACGCCAAAATCTTGGTTTATGCCGGTTTTCTGTATGAAAGTGTCTTTACCTTTCCATTCGACATCAGGGCTTTGCAGACAGTCTGTGCCTGCGCCGTATGCGCATAAGCTGTTTTGCCCGGGGAATTCTCGCTGAAGTGCATCAAGAACCAATTGATCTAAAATGAACCCCTCTAGTTTTATCCACTTTTCTTCAAAAAGCACCTCAACCCACGAGTGCAATATGTTCTCTGGCACGATGGGGTAAAACAATTCGGGAACAACGCCTCGTTGAAGGCTCTTGTGAATGGTGAAGCCACGAAACTTGCATGGTATGTCAAGGCCACGCAGAAGGGCCATCAACAAAGTCGTCTTAGTATTACACTGACCAATCCCATCACTTAGAACATGCGAAGCAGGAATATCGTCTGACGAATTGTAGCCGAACTTTATCTCATTACGCACGAAGTCATAGGCAGCACCAATTTGATCATACGGGTCCAAGTCTCTCCATCCGCGGGCATCAATAAGGTCTTGGAGAACTCTAGAGTTGAAGTCCAATATCGGTGTTTCTGTAAGATATTTCTCAGTCATTTTCCAGTCCACATCACGTTACAAAACTTTATCAACTAGCACAGCGTAATACCTCTAGCCACTAGAGGGTCAAGACCATTTTTCGAGTGCAGGCTTGCTCAATGTTCCCTTGGTCCGGGGTTCACTATCGGCAGCTTTGGGCTTATTCTGTTGAAAAACTCTTCTTGATTATGTGGCGTCTTGCTGATTCAATTTCCTTGTTGATCATGGGGAATTTGAACGATGATGGGACCGCGTAAAGAAGCACAGTCCGCGCTGTTTTATGAGTTTTGTTTAGAAGATAATGTGCCTGACGAGCACTTGTTACGCTGCATCGAGGCTATCATTGATTTGTCGAGTTTACGTCAGCACCTTGCGCCTCATTACAGTTCAACCGGACGCCCTTCGATCGATCCTGAACTGATGATCCGTATCCTGCTGATCGGCTACTTGATGGGCATTCGTTCTGAGCGACGGCTTTGTGATGAAGTGCATTTGAACCTGGCCTATCGCTGGTTTTGTAAGTTGGATTTGACCGATGAGGTTCCAGACCATTCTACCTTTTCGAAGAACCGACATGGCCGCTTTCGTGACAGCGAGCTGTTGCTGCATGTGTTTGAGAATGTCGTTGCTCAATGCATTGAGTTTGGTTTGGCTAGCGGCGAACGTTTGGCAGCCGATGCCAGCATAATTGCTGCAGACGCAAATCGCCAAAATTCTTCTCTGCAAGAAGATTGGGACCCTGAGACCATTGATCCGACATCTGCCCCACGAGCCGTTCGGGAATATCTCGAGACGCTTGATGATGCCGCTTTTGGCGCAGCCAGCCCTGTAAAACCCAAATACACTTCGCATTCAGATCCTGCAGCTCAATGGACTGGTGCACGCGGCGGGTCAGCTTATTTTGCATATTCCGCCAATTACCTTCTTGATACAGACAATGCGATCATCCTGGACGTCGATGCTACGCGGTCCATACGGCAGGCCGAGGTCAGGTCTGTTCAGATCATGATTGATCGACTGAAACGCAAGCACGATATGAAACCGGAGCGATTGATCGCTGACACGGCCTATGGAACTGGTCCTATGTTGGAATGGTTGGTTGTTGAGCGCGGAATTGCGCCACATATCCCTGTCTTTGACAAGTCAGGTCGCAAGGATGGAACGTTTGAACGGGCTGACTTCACCTTCGATGAACAAGGTGATCGTTACATCTGTCCAGCCGACAAAGAGCACAAGCAACATCTTCGAGCCTTCACTACACCAAGATCAGGTCCAAACAAAGATGCAACCCTTCGGTATCGTGCACAAAAGTCTGACTGTGATGCCTGCGCACTAAAACCAAAATGCTGCCCCAAACAAGCAGCACGTAAAGTCACAAGAACAGTCTTTGAAAACTCACGCAATGAAGCACGCCGTTTAGCTCAAACGCATCAATATGCTATCTCGCGAAAACTGAGAAAGAAAGTCGAGATGTCGTTTGCCCATCTCAAGCGAATACACGGCCTAAGCCGGCTCCGATTACGTGGGCCATGTGGTGCAAATGATGAGTTCCTCCTCGCTGCAACCGCTCAGAACCTCAAAAAACTAGCAAAATGGGCAACAAACCCAATGCCAATACGAAGCCCCGTGTAAATCGGCAGTGAACAACACTTATCTGTATTCTGAGAATGCAAAACTGAGCGAGTTTTTCAACGGAATAGGCTCAAAGCGGCGGTTGACGGCAATAAAGAATTGAGCACATTCACCTGGGGACTAAGATAGATACCCGAAGTGAAAGCACCAAAAAAAGGAAACTACAGCGCTTCTATCATTTATGGACTAGAATCGCCGTATGCACGAGATTTTCCAAAATCACTTTGTTCTGGAAATTCTATACATTTCCGCCGTTTATGCTATGTTTTCTGAGGTTTTGCCCCATTGGCTTTGACTCTTACGGTCCAGCCAATGTCCGCCAAGTAGGTGCCCTCCTAACTGGAGTGAGACATCTCTAAATAGCCAACCCAGAGCCATTTCTATTTAGCTTTGACACGGAGTGCGGTCCGATGCGCATAGGCGGTGTTTGGAATAAATTCAACTACCTATAGTTGTTGGGCGTGTGATTGGGGCTAACGGCAACTGAGTGACTTCGCATGGCCGTGTAGCGCAAAACTTGTTCTTCTGTTTTTATCAATCGTTTGACGCGTGGGAAAGCTAAAGCAGTTATTGGATTCCATCGTTTTGCAGGGCTAGCAATCGAACTGTCTGAGCCCATCTCAGACCTCAAAATTTTGATGCTTAAGTGCCGCTATGTGCGAGAAGTGGCATAGAGGAACACATTCAAGTTCTAATCCCACGCTCGTATACTAGCTATTCTAGTGCCTTACTCGGCAATTTCAAATCGAATGCTTTGCTGAGTGGCATGATTGGAACAATTTTTGGCAATAATCGAAGACTTTCCGGTCAGATAAATGCTGGCGTTTTGCTTTTCACCCAATACGAAAATGCAGATATTGGAAGACCCATTGTCTTGGGCAAACAGATTTCGTGGACTTTGGGCACAAACCGTATGGCGAGAGTATAGTTAATGCGTTACATTCACTGTATTAACATCAGTATTTGGGGTTAATGTATGAAATTTACCGCATTAACATCAAATTATCTTGAATTGCATATAATGCGTCATATATGCTTCATTATAGAGGTTCTTAGTCGTTAGTGAGTGAAATATGACGCACAAAATAGATTTTAGTCTCGCTTCAAGCGAAATGATTGAAGATGCCCTTAGCCAGAGTATTGAGGACATGCGCCTGCGAAGGAATATCACGCAAAAAAGTCTCGCAGAAGAAGCAGGTGTGTCACGCAGCACAATCACACGGCTTGCCCAAGACGGTAAAGGAATTTCTCTTAATAGCTTCATTCGAATTCTCAAAGCCCTTCAAATCGCAGACAATCTGAAAGTCCTGTTACCGGATCCATATATAAGTCCGTTGGAAGAGCTGAAAAGAGAAAGCCAACCGGAACGCCAACGGGCAAGAACCAAAATCAAAGACCAGAAAAAGTGGACATGGGATGATGAAGGAGATTCATCATGACAACAGCCAGTGTTGAACTTTGGGGTAAGCAAATCGGGGCTGTGACTTGGGATGCCAGTCGAGGGATTGGTGTCTTTCAGTATACACCTGAATTTGAAGCAAGCCGAATTGAGGTGTCACCCATACGGATGCCATGGCGTGAAGCTCCTTACGAGTTTCAGAGTCTATCGCGGGATACGTTCAAAGGATTACCGGGAATGCTTGCCGATAGCCTTCCGGATAAATTCGGGAACGCCCTTATCAATGTCTGGCTTTCAAGTCAGGGCCGAAACGAAGGGAGCTTCAATCCAGTTGAACGTCTTTGCTATACCGGAACACGCGGGATGGGAGCACTTGAATACAAACCAGCCACCATCGGCACGCCTACGAAAGCTCGAACGGTTGAAATTCACCGCCTTGTAGACCTTTCAAACCGAATTTTGAATGAACGGGAAAACCTGGCGGGTACACTAAGCGGCGGAGAAGATGACGCCCGCTATATCGAAGATATATTACGTGTGGGAACTTCTGCAGGCGGTGCCCGCGCCAAAGCCATCTTGGCATGGAACGAAACAACCGGAGAGTTTCAATCCGGACAGGTGCAACCCGGAAAAGACTTTTCGCACTGGTTGATAAAGTTCGACGGTGTAGACAAAAACAGCGACAAGGAATTGACTGACCCACAGGGTTTTGGGCGAATCGAGTATGCTTATTACCTCATGGCGAAGGCTGCAGATATTACAATGATGCCCAGCCGCCTCCACGAAGAAGGTGGGCGTGCTCACTTCATGACCAAGCGCTTTGACCGAACTGAGCGCGGCGAAAAACTGCATTACCAATCATTAGGTGCGTTGATGCACTACGATTTCAATGTTGCTGGCGCCCATTCCTACGAACAAGCCGTTCAAACCATCAAAACTCTGAAGTTACCCGCTATAGATCGTGAGCAACAAGTACGCCGAGCGCTATTCAACATCATTGCTCGCAACCAAGACGATCACGTCAAGAACATAGGGTTCGTCATGGATAAGGAAGGAGAATGGCGTCTCTCACCAGCATTTGACGTCGCGTATAGCTACAACCCCTATGGTGACTGGACTTCTAAACACCAAATGAGCCTGAATGGAAAACGAGATAATTTCGACATGAATGACTTGGTTGCCTTCGCTCAAAGCGCAGGCATAAAGGCGCGCACCACGAAAGGAATTGTCGCAGAGATTGTCGAGGTTGTAGCGTCCTGGAGCGAGTATGCAGATGAAGCAGGTGTGCTTGATGAACATGTTGATCAGATCAAGCGTGCCGTCCGGGTCTCGGCGTTTTCATGAGAACCGAGAAACGGATGCCATTTCGGCAAAACACCCTATAATCCTTCAAAAAGACCCAAGGTTAAGCGTTTCAAAATTACAGCTTATCTCAAAATGTCAGGTACCCTTGAAGCGCTTCCTGAAGACTCTGAACAAAAAACATCCGCTGTGGGTCAGAACCAGCAATTAGATAGATATTTCGATGTCGTTACTAAGTCCACTAAGCCGCCGCTTATATCTTTGTGCTTGAGACCCACTGGTACGTTGTTATGATGTAGTTGTGACCGGCGCGGAGGACCAGGCTGCAAAGGTTATATCTAAAGCGAAAGCTGCGTAGAAGGGCGTAGGCTTCCTCCTAAACAGGCGGGATCTGCCAGACGGCCGATCTCGCCATATATTGTTGTTTGGTTGACTGGCCGTCGAACTGAGTTGTTTTGTGAGATGTTTCGCTAACATCTGCATAAACGCGCTCTAACGAGCGCTGGCGCGTTCCTAGTGTGTTTTTGTGGAAAGGTGAGTGGGAAAATTTACGCTCGCCAGTGAGCGTTTAAATTGCTTGTGGAAATTGCCGGATGAGTTGATCCTAAGAATTGAAATTCTGCCCACTTTACTTCTTCTTCCTTTCTTTCTTTAAGAATAAGAAAGAAAGGAAGAAAGTATAGAAAGTGGGCAGAAATTCAACGCGCTCCGGCGAATGCGAATTGCGTATTTGATAAAGATTTCTTCCGGCAAATAGCTGGCTAGTCCGACTTGGCTGCGACTGTGAAGTCCAAATCTCCGCCAACAGGTCATTCTCCAACTTAGGCAAAAGAACTGACACCAGTTGCGTTATTGAGCAGAGAAAAGATTGATATGGGAGCAGGGGGGCGGGAGATTTGACCAACAGTGTATAAGTTGGACGCCAACTTTCAACTATCTGTCGTGCCGCCAGCTATTAGTCCGATTTTGATGACGTCACTTTAGCATCAACATTTGGAGTTGAAATCTACTTGAAGATCCAATTGCCTGACCAAGTCGGAGTTCATTTAGTTCTGGCCTTAATGGAATATGTGCGATTGCCAATACACTATCTCTCGAAGCCTGGCCTTAGTTTGACGTTCGAATTGTTAAAATGGCTCAGCAACGCGCCCAATAGTTTTTTAGTACTATCCGCTCACATGATCGCGCCCTGGTCCGTGAGAGTGATGTAATTTGTTTCAATGCGTTCTAAATTCTCTCCCAAAAAACGCTTTTGCTGTTTTTGTCAACCTGATTGCCTTAAAGCATTGAATTTGCTTAATTCTTGTCAATCATTGTTATCCAGTTTGGTTGACAAAATGGGTCATTTGGTTGACAAAAGGGCCTGTTTTGGTTGACAAATTCGGGGTTTGTCAACCGTTTGTCAACCAGTTGTCAACCAGTTGTCAACCGCGGCGCAACCCTCCTAACGATGCCCTGTTTTTATTTGGCAGCAACTTCTCTAGCTTCGCCTTCAGCTTTATCTGAAATGTAATGCGAGTGTTTAATGTGTGTAATTCAGCATTTTAGATTACATAGTCATGAAATTATTTTCTATGACTTAGTGCCACTTTTTCAGTGGTTTAAAGGTTATTTTGTACCAATTAATCAATTTGTAGAATATCTTTTCTCCCAAAAAATGCATTCCCATCAACGGTTCGTAATATTGCAGTTATCATTAACTGCTGGAGCGACTTATGTCCGCCAAAACAATTGCAGATGCTGCCGAAATTTGGATTTCTCGATGTGAACTTGATGAGTTAGAGCAATCTACTTTGAGGTCGTATAGAGGCCAACTTAAACACCACATATTACCTTTGCTTCGCGATACTGAATTGAAACTTTTATCTCGCGGAGACGTGCGCGAGTTTTTAGACGCCATGCTGGCTAAGTCAACTAGGTCGATGACTGGTAAAGTTCTTACATCGTTGCGTTCGCTTTTGTCAGAAGCGGTCGACCGAGAATGGATTGAGTACAATGTCGCCAAAGATATCAAACTCCGGAACAACAAGCGAAATGGTTATCGACGGGTTTTTCCTGAAAAGTCAGAGTTGCGCAAAATCCTGGACGTGGTTTGTGAGAAGGACAGGCCATTTTGGACGACAGCAATTTATACAGGGATGCGTTTGTCGGAACTACGTGGCCTTAGTTGGTTAAATGTGGACTTTGACAAAGGGTTGATAAATATTACACAGCGCGCCGATGAGAATTTCAAGATTGGTCGGCCGAAAAGCAAAGCTGGCGAACGCACTATCCCGATGGCGCCAAGCGTTCGTTATCATCTTCAAGCATGGAAGCTGGTGTGTCCGAAAGGCCCTTTGGATTTGGTGTTTCCAAATGGGGTAGGGAATGTCGAAAGCTCGGCAAATATCCACACGCGAAAGTGGCGACCTTTGATGAAAAAAGCTGAGCTGCTAAATGATGCAGGTAAGCCGAAATTCAACATTCATTCGTTGAGGCATGCAGCCGCATCACTATTCTTGGAACAAGGATGGCCGCTCAAAAAAGTGCAGACCATATTGGGGCACTCCAGTATCACGATGACAATGGACGTCTATGGGCATCTGATGGACGATGTCGCGAATGATGTTTCTTTGTTCGAGAAACTAGAAAACGATTTAGTCTCGGAACTTTAGTATTCTTGGCTGCTGGCGTGTAAAAATGCCGGCGGCCAACAATTCCAGCACTTTAGAGAATTGGTTATAAACATCTGAATCTAATTGATAAAAAAATAAGTAAGTGAATCATAATCCGCGTGTCGGGGGTTCAAGTCCCTCTCCCGCTACCAAATTCTCTTATATATTGCAGGTTGTTAGGTGCGAGAGCGCCTTCGCACGTTTGCGCGTGGATTGGCTTGGGTCGCGTTTGGGTTTTTTTGAGGGTGGGATGGCGACAGCATGTGGCAAGTCAAAGTTTTCCCAATTTGCCTTTCAGCTTTGCCTGAAGCCGGAATTGTTTAATTTGCTGGCCGCTTCTCTAGTTTAGTCTAGTAAACATTTTCAGTTCTCGCTAAACCTAAACACCAAGGATTTTTTGGGTGTTGTTTATGACTGCTGAGTTTCATAGAGCTTTGGCCACTAGTTCAATCGAAAAGATTGAAACGTGGAAAAATTGTTGGCCGATTTGGGAGCAAAAAATTCGACACCTAACCAACAATTTTGAGGACGCAACAAAGGTGCACCAGCTTGGTGATAATCTGCGAGAGGTGTTTTTTGCGACGAATACTGGTTCGAGGGATCAGGGAGCACTGTCTGCTGGAGGTGCAGGTTGGGAAAGCCTAGTCACTTGGTACCTCAATCTTGTCTTTTCGGGAACAAACGCAGTTGCAATGCGACAATCGAAGGCGACTGTACCTCCAACGTTACTTGACGCGACAACCATAAGTTACGGGAACAACCAGACCAACACAGAGTCTGACGTTTGTGTCATCGTATATCCACCTGACTTTGATTTTCCCAAAGAAGATGCGTCTTATCTAAAGAACTTGGATATAGAGATAGCAAGAAGAATTGCTGATGTTGAACTGGGGATCATCCAATGCAAAACGAATTGGAATGACAACGCTCAAATTCCAATGCTTTGGGATATGGTTTATAGAGCAAGTTTTGGTCCGACAACTGGTATCCATATTGGGAAAAACGGTTATGGAGTTAGAAATCTTAGAAGGTTTTCGTACTCTTTTGTAACAGTGCCTTCGCAAAAAGAGGGACGAATGCCAAACAAAGGTTCGCAGATGGCTGTTAAACGCGTTAGCAATCTTACAGGTGGTAACTATTGGGGATTAAAAACCAAGTCAGGAGTTGCACTTTCATTGGCAGAAATCTTCGATAGAAACTTCAACTCTGCTTTCGATGGCAATGTGCGTGCCAACGTTCAAATTGCGATTAAACAAAAACTTGGTTTGTTTCGCCATCTCTAAGTTGATGACTCTATAATCTTTCTGAAATGACAACCTACCGCTTCAGCCAGCCCAACAGGTACAGCATTGCCAATTTGAGTGTACTTTGGCGCTTCTCGATCATAGAGACCTTCTCTGGGATTGCCAGCACGACGTAAACCCCCAGTAGTGCGTTTGCCAGCAAACTGATACCAATCAGGAAAAAGCTGTAGTCTTGCCCATTCTCGTACGGTCAATGTACGAGGTTGAGAAAAATGAACATAGTCATCTGCTAGTGAAGTTGCGGTCATATTGGGTTCTTTGTTCCCCCAACGCTCTGGTAGGACTCTTTGGGAGAACTTCTTCGTGCGAAATTGTTCAGGAATTTCACCGCTATTTGCGATCATGTGTTTGAACTTTGCAACAACGTTTGGACTGTGCTTGCTGTACTCATGTTCGGTGAGCGGTACCGTTTTCAAGTGAAACCAAGAAGGTGGCGTGCGGAATTTCTGTTGCAATTCGTTTTGGGGAGCTTTGGGGTATTTGCTGGTAGCGAACGCACCTGAATTGTAATCACCTGTTTCAAACTTACTTAGAACTTTGCTATCCACAAGGTCTCCCAGCAGGTCAACTAAGTCTGGGTAATTGCCCGTTGGCTGAGGTAGAAAACCACACTTGACGGCATCATCTTCGTCAGCCGTTGAGTCAAGAAATTCGTTATCTGAAAGAATGTCTTTTCGTATACCGACCAGAAGTACTCTGGGTCTGTTTTGCGGCACGCCATAATCCTTGGACTTTACTAACGAAAATCGTACTTCATAACCTTCGATAGATCTAAATTCGGCTAAAACATCTGGAAATATCTTCTCGGTTCCACCTTTGGTCCAGTTTGCGTTGAGCAAACCCCTGACGTTTTCGAATAGGAAAATCCTCGGGCGCAATCTGCGTATTACATGGGCCATTCGGACAAACAAGTGATTTGAAGGTTGGGCTGTTTTGTCAACGTCGTAGGACCTACGAATGCCAATTCCAGAATAACCCTGACAAGGCGGACCACCGGCAAGCACGTCGATGTTTGAGCCAGCGCCAGCACTTTGGCTAATTGAGGTTTCAAAATTAAGACCTAGTTCTGGGAGAGAAGATAAATCTGATACCAACTGTTCAAGGCGTTCGCCCTGAAGGTCGTTTGCGTCGTTGCATCTCAGAGCTTCGTTTGCAGAGAAGTGAAGCCCTCCAAGTTTATGCTGTCTATTCTTGAGGTACGACGCCATCGCATCGGTGTTGAGCTCGTTGACAAACACTGGGACAAATTTGGCGTTCTCAAAGCCTAACGAAAGACCACCACAGCCAGCAAACATGTCAACCATGTACATAGTGCGAGGCGCACCTAGCTTTGTAACTGATTGCTCGGAAATTGTTGGTTCTGCAAAATCTAACATTGGCTACTCTGTTTTCATGATTTGTCGTTTGCTCGAGCATATAGAACAAAATGTGAACAATTTTGTCAATAACGCCCTACCTTGCCACTTTATCCCAGAAGCTGTCAGCTTGTTTCGTCAGAATTTAGTACTTCACAGATTTCCATCTTCGCACCTGATCCATTCACCCATCGCCAATGCGTGTGCGGTTCATGCACTGAAATTCGGTCATTTCGTTTGGAGCAATAGTGAGACAATCTCACACTTGGCGGTCCTT
This sequence comes from Maritalea porphyrae, assembly GCF_027213965.1. Classification (GTDB taxonomy): domain Bacteria; phylum Pseudomonadota; class Alphaproteobacteria; order Rhizobiales; family Devosiaceae; genus Maritalea; species Maritalea porphyrae_A. Next base: position 130,925 of record NZ_JAPWGX010000004.1, read on the forward strand.
GATTGTTTCTCTCCAATCACGACGGTCCTTCAAGTCTTTTATCCATTCTTTTAGTTCATTAGTGGTGATTGGACACACAGGCAATACTGCTGGAGGCCAATCCTCTGCGAATTCGCTGCGCGCCCGCATTTCATCTGTATTCGAGGCACAATGATCGAGTAGCTGTTGGAGAGCTTTAAAAGCGACTGCCGGGTGTGCGGAGTACACAGTAAATGACTCCCCCTCTGATGGGCGTGGAACGTACCGATAAGCATGCAATGAGTGGGCTTGGTCCATTTCCATGATTGCATCAGCAACGTCTCGGTTGGTGCGCAGTCCATGGCCCACTGCTAGGAGCAATAACGCGTTTAGAGAGTGACGAATTGATGGACTTTTTAGCTCTTTTTCCAGTACGCCCTTGCTTTCGAGAAATGCCTTGAGCGCCAACTCCGCAGACATAGCAAAGAGGTGATTTAGGGGCTCCCAGAACGCATTTGCGTTTGGAGAGTTTTTCCAAAGCACCCTTGCTGCATCAAGATAGCGGATTGCCATGGCCGTAGCGATTCTGTGGGCGTTTTTTGCCATCTAGTGTCCTATGGGGTGGGCTCTCGTGATACCGAGAGGAGCAAAAAGCTAATACTAAGTTTGTTGTTGAATTCATGCAAGTCAGGCTGAACCACCTGCTAGCTCGTAAAGATGAAGTCTGCCATTTGCTCAGAGATGTTCGCTCCTCAGTTAACTGGAAATCTGTCGAGCTTTTTTGTAGATAGGCTGTCAGTTGGAACAGGTTCAGCGCCTGTTTAAGCCTTTGCGGAATTTGATTGCACAACCGCGCGCGCTTCCTTTTCCGCATCTGACCCCTTCACCCATTGCCAAGGTGTCCGTGGCTTATGCGCAGCCAGAGCTGGATATTTCTTTTTGTCGCGTGCTGCTGTGCGTAAATTCTCACGTGCTTCGCTTGGGTCGATTTTGAGTTCTTCGCAGATTTGCTTGAGCGTGATGATTTCAGTCATGATCGTCTCCGTGTTTTGAAGATCAATCGATAAGACAGACCATCTCACCTTGTCAGGGATAAATTCTATTTGGATATGGAGATTACTGAAAGCGCGTTGGCGAACATTGTACTGGGCTCAATGCCAAGCGCTTCGGCTAACGCTACAAACTCGACCAAGTCAATTCTGCGCTCGTTGCCTTCGATCTTTGCAACATACGACTGTGGCTTACCTAGTCTGTCGGCAACATCTTGCTGCGTCATACCAGCACTTTTACGCGTGGCAAGCAGCATAGTTGTCAGCCGTTTGTATTGGTCAGAGTGAATTGATCTGGGCACACATATTCCTGTCGTTGTGTGCGACAAATAATCCGATTTTGGAATTATCCCATTTTGGGTTATTGTAAAGTTGTTTTTTGAGTTATTGCCATGGACAATACTATCAACTTGCTTCTCACCTTTCTGATACTAATAGCGACCATTGCGCTGTTCGAGCTCTACGCATATTTCGTTGCGCCTTACCTGTTGCCACAGGAAACGATAAATTTGATTATCGAAGACCTGATCCTACAACACGGTGACAAAGCGCTCGATGCCGCGATTGCGCGTGAGGATTGGGCGAAGCAGGACACTGATACATTCGAACAGGGCAAGTGGCATAGGGTCAGGCGTGAGCTTGAGAAGCGTCTGTAACTAACCGGCACTCTACACAGACATAAGCACGCGTGGCCGCGTAACGTTGAGCCAGCACTGACTCTCGGCACATAAAACATGATGTGATCGCATAATTGCTCCCCTTCACGCTCTTGGCTCAATCATGAGCGTCCTGCGCACGAAATAGAGCGCCTAATCACCCCAATATTCACCCACATGACACCCAGCAAGAATGTCCACAGGTGATGGTGTTGATGGAGACATTGATTGGATTGAGTAAATTGAACCGATAATGGGACTGATGCGCTGATCAATTATCAGCGTGTCGGTCTGGCGACCTATACAAGTAGCCACAGGAAGGTATGGGGGAGGTGTTTTTTTATTTGCGCCCTCCATATGCACGGAATGGCAGGATTATAGACTCCCAAGGGTTTTCCTCTGTAGCCGATTGGTGTTTTGCTGACTATCGATCACTTCGATCACATCATCACAATTGGCGTTAAAAGTGATTTAGTGATCGAAGTGATCGCATATGTGCGATTTATGGCAAAATGTATTTCCCACGTTCAAGCTTTTTGACTTCGCCGTCAGTCGTCATGCTGGTCAGCAATTGGCGAATATTATCCTGTGGCTGACTGAGCGCATCAGCGATCGCTTTTGGCCCCATTGGTTCATCCTCGTTTTGTAGTAATTCAATTATCGCCTTACGCTCACTCGAAATTCTGACTTCATCACTGTCGCCCAGTATTCGCCAGAGCCCGTTTTCGAGTTCTAGAGCAATGTCGATGTCTTCCATTTCCCGTCCACGCCCATAAAGGGTTGTGCCATGACTGCTACGATCAAGCACAAGGACAGTATCGACGGACCCAGTTAATCCTGTGGTTCCTGATACCTTGTCCAAAGGGTCATCGCCGTGCATTTTGCGCAAATGGTGCACGACGAGGATAGCGATGCCATATTCGCCAGCGAGTTTTTGCAAGGGCGATAGAGCGGCATAGTCTGCGTCATAGCCATTATCGCTGCGGCCATTCGGTCTGACGCAAACTAGAGTATCAACTATTACAAGGCTTGGTTGATGCTCGATTATCCAATTTTCGAGTTGCTCACGCCCACCCTGATCTAATTTGTTCATTTGGGTCGTGAAATGAAAGTTGGTCGGCCAGTTGGTTTGATCACCATAAACGTGACGCATGCGTCTCTGGAGGCGTCGCTGGTTATCTTCAAGGGCGCAGTAAAGCGTTGTGCCTTTTTTGCAGGGACGCTCACCTAGCGCTTCACTTCCAACGGCAATTGACATCGCCAAATCCAATGCCATCCAAGATTTGCCCATTTTAGGTTTGCCTGCAAGCAAAGTAAGACCTTCGGTGATCAACCCCTCGACGAAAAAATCGAGGGGAGGAAAGTTCATTGATTGTAGGTCGTTTGCCGTAAACGTTTGCAGCAAATTTGCTGGCTTGGGAGGTGGATTTTTTCTCTTGGCAAACCGAGCAATGCGCGGCTTTGATTTCAATGGCTGGCTCATTTTGGATGCTCCAGCTTTGAAATAATGCGCCAAATCTCAGCATCCAATCTATCAAGATGGTAGCCATGTTTTTCAGTAAAATATGGGCAGTTCCACATGATCGACGCGATTTCATCGGTGGACGCGCCGACTTCCCAAAGGTTGGCAACAATGAGGTGAATACAGGATGAGCGATTTTGTTCCTTTACCCTTGGGTGCCGAATTAGAGTGCGCGCTTTGGCATGCAATTTCTGCTTAAATTTCTTGAACACTTCGTCAGGGTCATGTGCGTCAGGGTTGACGTACTCACCCGTTTTCATCGCAAGAGCGATTTCTGGTAACGGTGGGCGATCCATAATCCGTTCCCAATTGCGTGTTTGAAGCGTAACAAATGGCTCATTATATTCTGGCTTGTGGTTCACTGAACCGGGCACACGCAGCATTTTGGTGATCGTCCAGCCGCTGTCGCCACCGTGCAATTCGGCAAGCGATTTTGAGTAGCCTTCTGCTTCTTGGACTGAGTGCCAGCCATCCCAGAGCCATAGGCCTTGATAACGACGAGGTGAGGTTTCCCACAAAAGGCTTGGTTGTGGACGATAATTGCGTGGATCGCTTTCATCGATGTCGCACCAGCCAAAACGAGAAGGGCGCGCAAACTCTTTTTTTCTGCGATCCTTGGAAAACGGGTTAGGGCAGAAATAAAGATTGAAATCCCAACGTGAATGTTTTTTGAAGAACCTGTTTAGTCCTACAACTATGTTGTCGCTGTGTACGACATATTCGCGCCAGTTCTTTTCATCAGGCGTACTTGTTGCAAGAAAAAAGCAACTATCGGCTGGTGCTCCTTTCCATATGTTTCCAATAAATCCAACCATGCTTTCGAGCATGTTGAAATCGTCTTCATAGTCCTTGAAGGCATAAGGGTTCCCTTTTCGTGGACGTGCTTTATGGCTCACGCGTTTACGCATGTTGAGTATCCTTTCAATATGTTTGATGGGTGTGGTGGGGTGCATCCCCCACCAGTTATTTGTTCAGCAGTCGCAGTCTGGTTGTGACGGTTTGATGCCAGTTAGAATTTCCAGCCACCTGTCGATTTGATCTGCTTCCCATGTGAGCGGTCCAACACGCCGAGGAAACTTATTGGCGTCCTCTAGTGTTTTGAGATGCTCAGGTGTGTTTTGAATGCCAAGTTCAAGCAAACATTTGGGGCAATAGCCGCGTTTCACAATGATCTTCATGGCGCTATCAGCTCGCGTCTGCATAGTGCCAGTTTGCGCGTTCTTCTGCGCGATCAACCAGCCATTGTTCGACTTCGTTCAAAAGCCATGCCACGCTTGTGCCAGCCATTCTGATCCGGCGTGGAAAGCGTCCTAATGCCTCCCACCGTAGCAACGTGCTATTACTAACCGTGATGCCAAACCGTTTCAGGTCTGATCGTGTTGCAAGGGCCTGTTGGCCATTCTTCAGTTTCATTTGTCTTTCCTTCTTCAAGAGTAAGTTTGAATGAAGGAGCGCTCCGACAAGAAACAGCATGTTGGATTTTGTTCAAGAATGCGAGACAATGAAATGAGGAACTCAGGCGAGTTTGATTTGGGTTCTTCTGTAGGGTTAAACGAAGTCGCTAATCTTGTTGTCGAGAAACTCAAAATATCCTGTGGTTTCTTGAAAGACTGCCCTAACATAGTCCTGTGTGCGACCAATCATCATGCCCTTTATGTCATCCCAGTTGCCTCGGGACATCTTGATATTGGGGAAGTGTTTGCGCGCCGTGTCGATGGCCACAAATACGATGTAGGACCGAATTTCATTGGTATGTGATATTTTGCCTGCCGTTTCGCCGTCGATCTCCTGTTGGAGCCATGAAGCTAAGCTTTCAGTGCGTGTCCTTAGTTCGGTAAGCTCATTCAAAACGTCGCTACTGAATTCGACAGGGCTTTCACCATAGTCTTCCCAGTGATGAAAGTGCGGCTTGTTCTCTTCGACGAGCGAACTTTCCAATCGTTGGATGGGCCGCAGAATGTTTGTGTTTAGCCATTTCATTCGTTGGGTGAGTGACGCATCGAAAGGCGCGTATTTCTTGAATGCATTGGGGCTAGTCGAAATACCTCGGTTTATTTTGAGGCATTCGCTTTTGAGTTCATCCCAAAACGCAGGAAAGCATTCGTCATTTAAGACGCCAAGGATGTTGCCAATTTCTTGTCTGCAGGTTTCGCCAAAGAGCTGGTCAATGTCTCGATTTTGTTCGCCCATAATTCTAATGCTTCAAGTTTTTCATCTAAGTATAGGTGGCGATTATAGACGGCTGCGACGCCGGAGACGATACCTGATTTGTGATTGAGGATGGCCTCAATGATGTGAGGGGCAAAGCGCAATTCAGCCATGCCTGTGGCCATTGTGCGCCTTAGATCGTGAAAGCGCCAATCAGGTGCATCTAAGCCCACATGAACATCAAGGCGTTGCTTGAGGCGGCCAAAGCCAGAAATGGGTGAGGTGCCTGTTGTGGTGAACACGAGATCGCTGTTTAGAAAACGTGGGATTGAATTTAGAACTGAAAGTGCAAGCTTGGGTAAAGGTACGAAATGGGCTGTTCCGTTTTTTGCACGAGACGAGGGTAGGGTCCATAAACCCTTTTCGAGGTCCAGCTCAGACCAACGCATGCCAGCCACTTCACCACGACGTTGGCCCAATAGAGTTAGGATGTGGACAAATTGGGTGAAAGGATAACCTTCCTCAATTGCACCAGTCCAGCAGCCACAGACCTCATCATCAGTTAGTACACGCTCACGTGGTACTTCCTTTGTGGGTGGTTTCAAACTGGCGATAGGTGAAACACCGATATAGCCACGATCAACAGCCCAGTTCATCAGCTTCTTAACTGCAGCCAATGCGCGATTGGCACGAGTAGGGGTGCCACTGGCAACAATGCGATCCAATACCTGATGCACATCACGACGATTGATTTGATCGATTGGGCGTGAATTCAAAGTACTGAACTTACGCAATACTGACTGGGTGCCTTTCCAATCCTTGTTTCGTGGCTTGGCATATAGTTCGATGAACTGTTCGATCACTTCCTGAAGCGTTGGTACGGAGCGCTCAGGTGAGCCAGTACCGTTGTTTTCGAATTCACCGAGGGATATGTCGCGCAATATGCCTTGGGCCTTCTGACGCGCTTCTGCGAGCGACATCATAGGATATTCACCAATTTTAATGCGACGTGATCGGCCTTCGATGCGAGAATTCAGGTAAAATACCTTTTTGCCAACGCTCGACACCCTGACCATAAATCCAGCCAGTAACATATCACGCACTTCATAGCGTTTACCCACGGCAGCAGGTAGCGCATCAATTGTTTTTGTGGTTAGCTTCTTTCTCATGCCCACAAATTAAGACACAAAATATCCGCGTGTCAGGGTATGGTTTGGGATATATTTTAAGGCTTTGGATGCACCAGATATGAAGAATTACTTCAATGACAGTCCTATCGAGAACACAGAAGATGATCGTTACGGTGTTTCGCCATTTGCGCTTGCACTGGCAAAAAGTATCTTGAACATAGAGAAGCCTCTGGGAACCACAATTGCGTTACATGGACCTTGGGGGTCTGGAAAAAGTAGCGCGGTCAATCTCATTCGGTCTGCATTGGATGAGAAAAAAGATGAAGGATTTGTAGTTACAGAATTCAAATGTTGGTGGTACACAGGAGAGGAGGCATTAGCGCTTGCCTTCCTCCAAAATTTGAATGCAATTCTAAGCGACACGCTGAAGGATAAAGTCAAGAATTTGGTTCCCAAGTTGGGACGTGGCCTGCTACAAGCAGGCCCAATTGTTGGTTCTGCAATTGCGCTCACGCCAGCTGGGCCACTTGGACTACTTGTTGGTGGAACCTTTGACTTTGCAAAACGATTTTTTCCAGAGGGTGATACACTCGAAAGTACCTTTCAAAAGCTTGCTTCAATTCTTGAAGGAGAAGATCGTCGTTTTCTTATTATCATTGATGATATTGACCGTCTTAATCCCGAAGAAGCGCTGGCCATATTTAGACTGGTTAAGTCGGTAGGTCGCCTTCCAAATGTCATATACCTCTTGGTGTTTGATCGGGCGCTTGCTGAGGCAGCTGTTCGCGAAAAATATCCATCAGAAGGCCCTCACTTTTTAGAAAAAATAATTCAAGCTGGTTTTGAGCTACCCTCTCCTCTTCAAACAGACCTAAATGAAGCTATATTAGCATCTGTCTCCGAGATTTGTGGTCAGCCTGAAGACGATCAGGTGGTTCGCTTTATGAACCTCTTTTATGATGTCGTAGCTCCGTACATTACGTCACCAAGACATGTGGCCAGGTTTCAAAATGCTATTAGCGTAACGTGGCCGGCAATAGCGAATGAAGTTAACGTAGCTGACTTTGTCGCGCTTGAAGTTCTTCGGCTATACGAACCTGACCTCTTTGGGACCATTCGTCTTCACAAGAACCAAGTGTGTGGCACACGGCAAGATCGGGGAGGGGAGCAAGATGGTAATTCACGTTTTGACGCATTCTTGATTGGAATTCCTAAAGAACGTCATGAACTTGTGAAGACAGCACTACGTAGGCTCTTTCCCAGCATGGAGGATATGGGATACGGGGGTGAATGGGTCAACGAGTGGAGTTCTGAGCGTCGCGTTTGTGTCGAAACTCACTTCGACTCCTACTTTCGGTTGTCGTTGAGCGACGAGGCTCTTTCGTCTCAGAAAGTTGCTGAAATAATCAATCAAGCAGACAAACGGGATTTCATTCAGAGCAACCTTCGAGAAGCGGCACAAATTGTGCGTAAGGGGGGCGCATCAATGGTGCCAGTATATCTTGATGAGCTGACCACCCACGGTAAACGAATTGAGAAGTCGAAGGTCGAAGAACTCATCAGTGCGCTTTTCGAAATTCACGATGAAATTGACCTAGAGAATGATGCTGAGAAAGGCATGATGGCGATGGCAAACACAAGCCTTCGCTACCATTGGCTAATTCGACGTTTGACACGGGATCGTTTTTCACTTGATGAACGGACAGAAGTATACTTGAAAGCTACTGAAAAAGCTTCTCTTGGATGGCTTGTGGATTTCGTATCTTCTGCAAAGGGCGATTATCAACCTCGCGACAATAAACCCCCAACCCGCGAAGAGGATTGTTTGGTTAGTGAAGACGCTTTGGGCGAATTGACTGAGCGAGCATTGAATGCGATCCGTGCAGCTGCAGCTAATGGAACGCTAATAGACCACCGTGACCTGCTTTACATACTTTATCGATGGGCAGATCTCATGGACAATGACGCTTCAGAGGTGCGAGCTTGGACAGACGCCCAATTGGAAAACAAGGACGCACTTGTAGTTTTGGCGAGAGCGATGACTGGCAAGTCATGGACAAGTGGTATGGGAGGATTTGGTGCGCTCGGAGATCGAGTTGCAAAAGTTTCAACAACTGCGCAAATTAGTGATGATACCGTTATTTTGGATACTGCTGCATTTCGCGCAGCTTTAGAGCAAAATATGGAAACAAATGGTCTTGATACTGACGCTAAACAGGACGTTCAAAAATTCCTTGATGCTTGGGACCGTAAGCTCAATGGTGATGATGACTGGTGAGAGCACAGGCTGGGTTTATTCTGGGATGCAAAAGCGCTGAGCTTGAATGGAGTGGATTGTCGAGGCTTGAAATTGAATGAGCTGCTATTCTTAAATAGCTTCAATCGGTTGATGCAACGACTTGAGCAGGAGAGGGGTAGTCTGCTCTAGAAACTAGCCCGCATCATAATCCGCGTGTCGGGGGTTCAAGTCCCTCTCCCGCTACCAAAATTTCTTCTACATTGCAGGTTGTTAGGTGCGAGAAGGTCTGCGGGTTTTTGCGTATGGATCGCCTTGGGTCGCGTTTGGGTGTTTTTAGGTGAACTTCGATGCGAAGGTAGCGAGCCTATCAACAGAAACGCTCACATTGTCGGACTAGTTGTGTTCTTTTCGCCAATTTGGCCAACTCACATTGATAAGTTGCGCGATGCATGCAGTCTTGATTGGTATTTGGAGTTTGCTTGAACTGTATTGCTTCATGGTCTGCTTGCTTGGCCCAATGTTTCCACTTCACTCATCTGCCGTTGCTTCAGTGGTCGGGATTCCATTTGTCTACTCGCTCAACAGCAGTCATCTGGAAAAACTCAGAAAGCGCTGTGGGTTAAATTCCTTTATCCCATTCAGTGTACGTTACCGGGCCGGAAAAAATATGAATTCATCGCTTTCGTCATCAGGTGGGGAATAGGGAAATCTCCCTTTAAGAGACGTGAACCGAGCGGCAACTGTCTTAGGAAACGCCATACCGCCTTGCTCAGGTACTTGGTGATGAGGCGGTCTCTAAACTCGCGCCAATCCTTATCGGACCTATCATGGTTTTTTTTGATTGGCCCTTTTAGGATTACACGACAAAGGCGAGATACATCAGTTGCATTTCCAATGCCTCACGCGTTCGCGAAGATACACGTTCACCCCACAAGTAGTTTCTAGCGCCCAAAATCACTTCACCCCGTCTGCTAGCAGCAGATTGAGCGCTGAACGGCCCTGCGTTGATCCGCATTTGTTGGCTGCATAAGGAATAGCCTCTTGAACAATGGGAAGCTTTGTTGAGTCCAAATACCCTGAACACGGACAAATTTCGCGCTGCAATCTCCCTGAAGAGTTGCGACGCGAAACATTGCGAAATAGATTATTCAAATAAAATCATTTGCAGATGCAAGTTTCATTTTGTTAGCCAACTTGCACACCGCCACGCCAAACACCGCTTATAATTGGTATATGTTTGTGTTTCCTTACGCGGACCAAGTCGCCGTAGCATCCCACTTCAATTTTGCCGCGGTCTATCAGATGGGTTGCATCCGCTGGACTTTGCGTAACTGTTTTGATCGCACGTGGTAGGTCGTCCCAAATATCAGCCAGCTTAAAAGCAGAGTTAAGTAATGCCGACGGCACATAGTCCGACGAAACAATGTCGAGCAAATCATGCTTTGCCAACTCCGCTGCTGCCACATTGCCAGAGTGAGACCCCCCACGTAGGAGGTTTGGTGCACCCATAATGATTTGAATGCCCTGGTCTCGGCAGGCCTGCGCCGCCTCTAATGTGGTTGGAAACTCAGCGAGGTTGATACCGATGCTCTTGGACTTTTTCACCTGCCCGGTGGTGGTGTCGTCATGGCTGGCCAAGGTTGCGCCAAATAGTTTTGCATGATCGATCGTCGCGCGCTCATGCCGGTCGCGGTTGCGATCGCCGCGTTCCTTTTGCTCTAGAATGTGTTCGGCAAATTGTTCATCCGTATAGCCATACTTACCAACGATGTAGTCTTTCAGTTTGCTGACATCGCGGAACTGTCTTTGTCCCGGTGTATGGTCCATCAGACTGACCAGACGCACCCGATCGTCTGGTCCAAATTCAGACAATTCCTCAACAAGTGTATCAGAACAGACCTCGGCCCGAAGGTGCAACATGTGACGAATACGCAAGATGCCTTCGTCGCGCAGCTCTAGGACTTCGCTTGCGACCTGGCGCGCATATTTGCCGTAATTGGTTTTTGAATCTGTAAGGGATCCTACCCGCAGCGCATCGAACACCGTTGTGATGCCGGCAGACGCGAGTTCGCCGTCATGTGCCAAGATTGCGGTTTTGTGGGGAAATGGCACGCCGGGCCTTGGCTCAATATGCCGCTCAAGATTGTCCGTGTGCAACTCCACAAGACCTGGGATTACAAAGTCACCCCGAAAATCAATCGCACCGGACCGCACTGCGCCGCCTTCGTTGATCGCAACTATGATACCGTCTTCGATTTCAATGGAGCCAAGCACAACTTGATCGTTGAGAACAATTTTTGCGTTTGCAACTTCAATGTCGCCTGACATATGAGCGTCATACTTTTCTGGCAGTTGCTGGGAGAGTGCAGGAGAGTTCATGTCAAAGTTCCGACGTTTTGCGATTTACTATCTTCCAAGTGGCGATCCACTGGCTGAGTTTGGTGCCCAATGGTTGGGCTGGGATGCGGTTCGCGCTGAGAAACAGGCAACACGTTTCGATGGTTTGCCGCACTTTCATGTCGATGATGTGACAGCCACCCCAAGAAAATATGGTTTCCACGCCACATTGAAACCGCCATTTCGATTGGCCGAAGACAAGTGCCTTGAGCAATTGCAAATTGCTTGCGAGGAGTTTGGCGAAACCCAAGCACCTGTCTTGATGGATGGTCTGTCGATCCGCACGATCGGTCGCTTTTTGGCCTATGTGCCGGTTGGCGATGTTGTTGCGCTCAACGCTTTTGCTGCAGCTTGCGTGCAAGAATTCGATCCGTTTCGCGCAGCTGCACCACAAGCGGAACTGGAAAGACGTCGCGCCGCTGGCCTGTCGCCAAGGCAAGAAGAGTTGCTGCAACAATGGGGATATCCATATGTTCTTGACGAGTTTCGTTTTCATATGACCTTGTCCGGCAAACTTGACGCTGAATTGTTGCCTGCAGTTGAGGCATTCCTTACAGAGCATGCGCCGGATATGGCCAAACCGTTCGTGATCAACAAATTTGCGTTGATGGGCGAACGCGAAGACGGGAATTTCGAGCTGATCAAGCATTACGCATTGACCGGGTAGAGCGCGTGCAAAGCGGCATCGACCGCCTCTTTTAACGTGCTGTTGTTGCAAATCGAGATCGGATCAACCTCTTGGGGGAGCGGGAAATTGAGCCGCGTTAGCCGCTTCTCTATTTCCGCCTCACTTTCACGACCACGCTGTTGCAAACGGTTTCTCACAGTTTCTGCGCTTGCAGTAATGTTCAGGACTATAAAATGATCAAACTTGTCCTGTGCTTCCACGAGCACAGAACGCGAGAGATTGACCAGCAGATCTTGGCCATTCTTCACATCATCAACAACTGAGCGCGGAACGCCGTATCTTAGGTCATGCGCGCGCCAATGAAGACAGAAAGCGTCGTCGCGCACCATTTCTTCAAACGCGATATCAGACACCGGATCGTAATCTTCCCCGCCAAGCTCTGGCGCGCGGGTAATACATCGCTTGACGAGCGAAAGTTCGGGCCGGGCGTCGGCAAGCGCATACATTATGCTATCTTTGCCAACGCCAGATGGCCCAACAACACCGATCAGCTGACCACTCATGCAGCCTCACCTCTCGGCGTGAACTCAGCAACATCAATGAACTTGTCGCAAACCCGATTGCGTGCAGCTTCGTCATGGAAAATGCCGATGATCGCAGTACCGCGTTCTTTGGCATCTTCGATTAATTCCAAAACTACTTCGCGGTTCGCGCCATCCAGACTGGCAGTTGGCTCGTCCAACAACAGTGCCGGATAATGATGCACGAAGCCGCGTGCCACGTTTACCCGCTGTTGCTCGCCACCAGAAAAAGTTGTGGGAGACAAAGTCCAAAGTCGCTCAGGCAGGTTTACGCGTTGCAGCATTTGCGCGGCGCGATCCCGTGCCTCATCAAGATCAACGCCGATTTGCAAGAGGGGCTCTGCGACCACGTCGATCGTTGGTACGCGTGGAACAACTCGTAAAAATTGGCTGACATAGCCAAGCGCGTTTCGGCGTAGGTCAAGGATTTCGCGTGGTTCAGCGATGGCGACATCCACTTGTGCAACCTTGATTGATCCAGAAGCCGCTAGGTAGTTGCCATAGATCATGCGCATCAAGGTGGACTTGCCGGCGCCTGACACGCCAGTTAAAGCAACACACTCACCAGGCGACACAGACACGTTAGCGTTCTCAAGCACAAGAATTTCAGCACTGTTTTGATTGTGCAAGGTGAATGTCTTTGAGAGGTTCGATATTTCGATCATATTACACCTGCAAAACAGAGCTAACGAGCAATTGGGAATAGGCATGCTGTGGATCGTCAAGCACTTGGTCGGTTAGACCGTTTTCCACAACTTGCCCGTCTTTCATCACCATCAAACGGTCGGCAAGTAAGCGCACAACCGCTAAATCGTGAGTTACGATAATGGCTGACAGGCCCATGTCGCGTACAAGACCGCGCAGCAGGTCGAGCAAACGCGCTTGCACGCTGACGTCGAGCCCTCCGGTGGGTTCGTCCATAAAGACGAGCCTTGGACTGGTCACAAGATTACGCGCAATCTGCAAGCGCTGCTGCATGCCGCCAGAAAAGGTAGTTGGTCGATCATCAATGCGGTTCTCACTAATCTCTACACGAGAAAGCCAGTCTACCGCTTTGCCCCTGATATCGGCATAATTGCGACTGCCAACAGCCATCAACCGTTCGCCCACATTACCGCCCGCGCTAACATTCATGCGCAAGCCCTCACGTGCATGCTGATGCACGAAAGCCCAATCTGTGCGCGAAAGCATTCGGCGTTCGGGTTCTGACATGTGCAGCGTATCTTTAGGACCGTCAACGCGCGTATCGAAAACAACTTCACCTTTATCCGGGGCCAAATGCCCCGCCATGCAGTTAAGAAGGGTCGACTTGCCCGAGCCACTTTCACCAACGATGCCCATCACTTCGCCTGGATAGAGGTCAAAGGAGACGTCCGAGCACCCAATATTGGTGCCATAGTCTTTGGAAAGCGATTTGACGCTTAGAAGAGGTATCATGCTGCGTCTCCTGACACTTGTACGCCAGTATGCCCTTCGGCAACACGTCGCTCGCAATAATCGGTGTCTGAGCAGACGAACATACGGCCGCCATCGTCATTGATAATGACTTCGTCTAGATAGCTGTCACTAGCACCACAAATTGAACAACAATGTGGGGCCCTGGAGGGATCAAATGGATGATCTTCAAAGTCCAAGCTTACCACTTTTGTATATGGCGGCAAGGCGTAGATACGTTGTTCACGACCCGCACCGAACAGTTGAATTGCTGACATTTCCATTTTTGGATTGTCAAATTTTGGAATTGGGGAGGGATCCATAACATATCGATCTTCCACCTTTACCGGATAGGCATATGAGGTCGCGATCCGGCCGTTCTTGGAAATATCCTCATAGAGCTTCACATGCATCAAGCCGTATTCTTCTAGCGCATGCATTTTGCGCGTCTCAGTTTCGCGCGGCTCAAGAAAGCGCAACGGCTCGGGTATAGGTACCTGATAGACAAGGATTTGATCGTCTCCCAACTCATCTTCTGGAATGCGGTGGCGTGTTTGGATTACGCTTGCTGCCTTTGTATTTGTTGTGGTTTTTACATCCGCGGTCTTTTCAAAGAATTTGCGAATGGAGACCGCATTGGTGGTATCGTCTGCACCTTGGTCGATCACCTTAAACACATCATCGGGCGTAAGGGTTGCTGCGCTGACTTGCACGCCACCCGTACCCCAGCCGTAAGGCATTGGCATTTCACGGCTGGCAAAGGGCACTTGATAGCCGGGAATGGCCAATCCTTTGAGGATAGCGCGTCGGATCATGCGTTTTGTTTGTTCGTCCAAATAAGCGAAATTGTAGGCTTGCTCGCTCATTCTGCCGCCTCCATTTTTTGGGATTCAAATGCTGTTTTGCGCAGATTGCGAACCAATTCCAATTCAGCCTGGAAATCCACATAGTGCGGCAATTTAATGTGCTCAAGGAAGCCCGTGGCTTGAATGTTGTCGCTGTGATAAAGCACGAACTCAGCGTCTTGCACCGGCGCGCCCAGATCATCTTCACCAAGTTCTTCCCAACGCAATGCGCGATCTACAAGAGCCATGGAAATGGCTTTGCGCTCGGTTTGGCCGAACACCAATCCGTAACCGCGTGTAAACTGTGCGGGTTCTGTCTTTGACCCTTGAAACTGGTTCACAGTCTCACATTCGGTGACCGTGATTTCGCCAATCTCGATTGCGAAGCCAAGCTCTGGCACATCAATTTCCACCGCAACAGCGCCAATGCGCAACTCTCCCACAAAAGCGTGGTTGCGGGCATATCCACGTTGGCTGGAGTAAGCCATGCCAAGCGTGAAGCCTTCGTCGGCGCGCGTAAGTGCTTGTAGGCGAAGCGCGCGGTCGGCTGGCAATTCCAACGGCTCTCGGGTTAGGTCTGGCGGGGTTGCGTCGCTGCGCGTTTCCTGCTGGATCAAGCCTTCATTGTTCAAGAACTCGGCCACATGTGGAACGTTCTCCTGATTTGCCTGTTTGTTCGGCGCGTCCGGGATCTCGCCGTCAGCGGCAAGTTTGAAATCGAGCAATCTGTGTGTGTAATCAAACGTTGGCCCGAGAACTTGTCCGCCTGGCAAATCTTTAAACGTCGCAGAAATCCGACGATCACACGCCATTTTGCTGGTCTCAATCGGCTCCGAATAGCCAAATCGGGGCAAGGTTGTGCGATATGCACGGATGAGGAAGATGGCCTCGATCAAATCGCCGCGCGATTGCTTAATGGCCAGTGCCGCAAGGTCGGGATCGTAAAGCGATCCCTCTGCCATGACGCGGTTAATGGCCAAGGACAATTGTTCGCGGATTTGATCCACGCTCAATTCTGGCACTTTTTTGTCGCCACGTCGCTCTTCGGCCAACCAAGCATGGGCATTATCAATGGCACGTTCGCCGCCTTTAACTGCAACATACATGAGTTATGCAACCTTTGTGGTACGGGGTAGGGCAGCGATTTTGCTGCCTGAGGTAAACATGAAATCTAGCCCCAGTGGGAACATGGTGCTGTTCGACTGAAATAAGGCGACGTCGCCAGGCAAACCGAAACAAGTGGTGTCTTTAATACCCGGTCCTGAAAGGACAGAACCCTTTTCGGATAATTCATCCATTTCAACAATTAGCGTCGTTGAACGATCAGGGTATTCCGCCGTGCCAACAGGAAACCCGTCTATTGGAAGCAGGTCCTTAAGTCGCCCTACCGCAAACTGAGCACTTTCGCGTGTAGAAATCGGCGCGCCAATATGGAAAGAAATCCAATCCTTTATGGCTTGATTATCAAACTCACCAGCCAAATATATCGGCGTGTCTGCGTCACATAGGGTGAGCAAAGCCGTACTTGCGGCTGCAGATAATGGAGCAGGTGCGCTTGCACCTGTTATATCAGCAACCGTGCCTGGCTTTGCCATCGCGTTCATGAGCGCTCGAAAAGCGTATGCGGCGTCAATTTCTCGGTTTGAAAAACCACCATCAAGAGAGGAATTCTGCACTAGTCTTCTCCCCGCGCCATCGTAAAGAACTCAACTTTTGTTGAGGCTGCTTTCTCGGCACGATTTTTCTTCTTTTCAAATTCAGCTGTTCTAAGGGGCAACAAGATCTGCTGTGAAATGTCGCTCGCTGCATCTGTCTGCAACAGAGCATCGGCAAGGGCTGCGGATTGTGCCGCATCTTTGTCGCGACCCTGCACGTAGCCATGGCCAACTTCGCCATTTGGCAAGCGCAAAGAACAGCGGGTGACTGTCATTTCGCCCAGATTAAACGGTGCGCCCACTGCGCCGGCGCGCCCCCGCAGCATCACGCTTCCAATTTCTGGTTTGCGCAGCCATTCGAATTCGCTGGCAAGATTTGCATTTGCTAAAAGAGCGGCAACTTTGCCCTGTGGCGCACGGGCAAAAAGCCCCATCCACTCTTTTCTGTCCTCTTGATTCATCCCTAGTTTCTTTCGCGTCTAGACAAATTGTCAGAATACTATACAACTATACACATTATGGTTGACTGCGTCTTTTTGCGCAACTTTAGAATTGTGAATTTTTGGTGACACGGGGCAAGTTGGATGACTCAAACACCGCTCTGGCAGTCGATTGCAGACGCAATTCGACAGTCGATTTCGAACGGCGAATATGTTGAAGGGCAGAAGCTGCCGACCGAAGCAGCCTATGCAAAAAGGTTCGGCGTCAATCGCCATACGATCAGACACGCCATGTCGCATTTGTTAGAAGATGGCGTGGTGCACAGCCGTCGGGGTGCCGGTTATTTTGTGTTGGCGCCGCCGCTCGATTATCCGATTGGGGAGCGGGTGCGGTTCCACAATAATTTGATTGCTGCAGGGCACACACCTAAGCGGGAAGTCCTTTCGATTGAAACCAGAAAAGCAACACGCGCGGACATGGGTCGTTTGAAGGTAAATGAGGGCGATCTGATTTGTGTGTGTCACGGACGTAGTTTTTCAGATGGGGCCCCCTTGTTGATTGCCGAGAGCCATTTCCCATTGGTGCGTCTAGTGGGGATTGACAAAGCGCTCATGGTTCAAGGCTCGATAACAGTCGCGCTAAGAGAATGCGGTGTAGAAGACTATGTTCGACACTCCACGCGCGTGAGCGCATCGTTGGCGAACGCAACACAAGCAGCCCAGTTGCGGGTACGTGAAGGTGCGCCTTTGCTCTACACGACCTCCATCAACGTGGACACAACCGGATTTCCCGTTGAATATGGCCAAGCCTGGTTTGCCAGTGAGCGGGTCACAATTACCTTGGATCATGCAAACAGCTAGGGCGATGCTTGGTGCCGCTAGCCACCATATTTTTCCAAGAATTCCAAGGCGGGTAGCTTTCTGAAATCATCAAGCGAGGCACGTATCTTCTCGTGGGACCAGTCCCACCATGCTAAGGCCATCAACCGCTCGGAGATGTCTTTGGGCTGCCGCTCCCGTAATGGCTTTGCAGGCACGCCGGCAACTATCATGTAGGGAGGAACATCTTTGGTCACCAAAGCCCCAGCCGCAACGACTGCGCCATGACCTATGGTGATCTCTGGCTTTACCATTGCGCCATGCCCGATCCAAGTGTCGTGCCCGATATGGGCCGTGCGCGATGCGCGGTGCGCGAAGAAATCTGCATCCCGCTCTGCGTCGTCCCAATAGTCGTTTGAGCGATACATGAAATGATGCAGCGATGCACCATTGAGCGGGTGGTCAGTGGCGCCGATGCGGCTCGAAGACGCAATATTTGCGAATTTGCCGATCACTGCATTCGCCATATCCGCATATCGGTCACAGTACGAATAGTCCCCCATGTCGACATTGACCAATCGTGATCCGCGCCCAATCGAAACATAGTCGCCAAAACTACTGTCAACGATTGTGCAGTTTTCTTCCATATGGGGCAGATGAGGCTTAAGCTTTGCCATCAACTTTCACCTCCCTTGATTAGCTGGCGTCGCAACAAACCAGACGCCCAGTCCATGAACATCACCATGATGATGATTAAAATGATGTAGTAGCCAACTTCCTCCCAATCCTTCTGGGTTTGGATCGCCTGCGTCAGCATGAGACCAATACCGCCGCCCGTGATTGCACCGATGATGGTCGCGCTGCGTGTATTTGACTCAAAGAAATAGAGAACTTGGCTCAACAGCACCGGCACAACTTGCGGTATAACGCCAAATCGATAACCTTGTATCGGGTTCGCGCCGGTCGAGGAAACGCCTTGGATCTGCTTGTCATCCACATTTTCTAGCGCTTCAGAGAAGATCTTGCCAAACGTGCCGGTGTCTGTGATCAGAATTGCCAAAGCACCGGTTAGCGGTCCCGGACCGAAAGCGCGACTAAGCACAATGGTCCAAATGAGGGCATCGACGCCGCGCAAGAAATCAAACACACGTCGGATCGCCATGCGTAACGCCCTAAATGGCGTAAACTTCTTTGCTGCAAGGAAAGCAAGCGGTAAAGTTATGATCGCGGCGCCGAACGTGCCAAGAAATGCCATTAGAATAGTTTCGCTGATCGCCCAAAGGACGTCGCTGTGTCGCCACATCGGGTTGCCCCAAAAATCTGACCAAGCACCCGCAATATTGTGCCGCGCTTCATCTAATCGTGGACCAAAGACAATATCTGCAATCGACTTGCCGTAGTAAGGGCTGTCCAGTGTGAAAAAGAAAAGCTCCCAGCCGGGGAAGTATCGGAAAATCTCAGTCTTTGAACGTGTAATTGTTACCCGACCATTGGAGGTTTTTAGGGCAACGCGACGGTCACTTGCGTTAATCCAATCAGGAACGTTTTCACCAAGATTTGTATCGACAGTTTTGCCATTGAATTTTGCTTCAAACGTCCCGTAACCAGGAATTATATAGTCCATCGCATTATCCGGCAGGAAGCGCACAACATGCCCATCCCCCAGATCAACACTGATAATCTCCCTACCAGAAACCCATTCAGGTCGAGTGCCTTCTGGATAACGCCCCTTGCGTTCACCCTCGATAGCGTAGTCGATTTCGCCAGAACGATGAGATTTGGTTACGTGAACTTTATGGCTCCAGCTGTCCGACGCAAAAGTAATCGCGTTATCGAGCCGAGCGCGTTCTGCAAGGCCAATGATGTCAAAAGAAAATGCAATGTAAACGAAGTAGACCAAAGCTGCGATTGGTACGGCAATCGCGACGAATTTTTTGCGTTCAATTAATGTGACCGCCTGGCTCTGAATTGTTTGCACATTTATATCGGTCATGCTGATTTCCCTTCAGCGAGCTGATTGCGGTAGCGACTAGACAATTGATCAAAGAAGATGATGGTGGCGAACAAGAGAATGAATATGGCCGCCGCTTCGTCGAACAGACCGGGCCCCCATGACATGGCGTTTCGCAGTTCGTAGCCAAGGCCTCCTGCACCGACAAAACCAAGAATAGCTGAAGCGCGGATGTTGATTTCGAACCGCAGCAAACTGTAGCTGAGAAAGTTTGGCGCGACTTGTGGAAGGACGCCCAATAAAACACGCTGCGTCCAGTTCGCACCGACAGAACTCAGCCCTTCAACAGGCTTTAGATCGACATTCTCCGCGACTTCCGAAAAGAGCTTACCAATCGCGCCTGCGGTGTGTATGGCAATAGCAATTACGGCGGGAACTGGACCGCCTCCAAGGACAAAAATCAGCAGTAGCGCGATTACAATTTCGGGAACGGCGCGCATAATATCGGTGGTACGGCGCACGAATGGAATTGCCCACGGAAAGTAAGCGAGCCCCCTAGTGCCGTGCATTGCTAAAAGGAAGCCTGCCACAACGCCAACCAAAGTTGACACTGCCGCGATATTGATTGTTTCAATGAGCGCGGGCAAAAATTTGAACAAATAACCGGGCAACTCAGCCCGTTGCTCCCACGCTTCGCTCAACACATCGGCAGGATAATCACCAACATTTTTAAGTCCGTCCCAAAAACCGCCAGCGTTTCGTGAATCGGCGACCATAAAACCGGACACCATCATCAGAACAAAGATCAGCAAAACGATGCCGCCGTAAAGTCGCTTTCGCTGTACCATCGCCATGTAGCTATCTTGGACAATCTTTGTGTCCGTTTGTGGCGGGCGTTTTGGATTTGGTTCTTGGGAGTTCGGATTAGACATTTGCCAGTTCCTGATATGAAAATCGGGGCTCTTAAGAAGAGCCCCGACATTGTCTAAAATAAGCTTGCGGTTTTAGCCGCCGATTTTTGCTTTACGAGCTTCGATTACGGAGATGTACGCGTCATGGGTGATCGCGTCGAAACCAAGTGTCTCACCAGCAGCGACACCATAGGCGCAGTCTTGGTCTTTCGCGTGAAGACCATCAACCAAAGCAGTCATTTTTGCTTTTACGTCTGCTGGAAGTGACTTGCGAAGAACAACAGGACCTTCAGGGATCACATTTGACTTCCAGATCTGAACAAGTTCGTTCATGTCAACAAGGCCAGCATCCACAGCTTTGCGTAGAGCGCCTGAATTATAGCCATCTTCCCATGCGCCCTGTGCATCAGCCCAAGTCACACCGCCGTCAATGTCGCCATTGAATACAGCTACGATTGTTTGTTCGTGACCGCCTGTGAATTTCACCTCGCCGAAATAGTCGCCAGATTCCATCGTAGAACCAGTTGCTTGTGGAATTTCGATTGAAGGGATCAAATAGCCACTTGTTGAGTTAGGGTCACCAAAACCGAAAACCTTGCCTTTAAGGTCTTCAAGTTTTTCAACGCCAGCGTCTTTGCGCGCAAAACCAATTGAGTGATAGCCGTAAGAACCATCAAGGTTGATCTTGACCAAAACTGGCTCGACAGCTTCTGGGTCTTGCAAGTAAACAGCCGCGTATGAAGACGCGCCCAACCATGCCATATCCAATGTGCCGCCAAGCAGGCCCTGAATAACGCCATTATAGTCAGCAGGCGCGAACAATTTTGTTGGAACGCCAAGTTCGTTAGCAGCATATTCTTGCAAGCAGCTATAGCTGTTCATGCGGTCTTGCGCATTTTCACCACCAAGGATGCCAATGCGAAATTCGGTGATTGAGTCAGATGCCACAGCACCGGTCGTCAAAGCAGAAAAAGCCAAAAGGGCTGCAGTAAATGTGGATTTCATGGTTCTCTCCATTGTGAACGTGGCAGCGCCAGCGTTTCATATTTTTGGTCACGCGACAGCGGCGACCATTTCGGTGCGATCAAGCACACCGATCTCGGTTGAAGTTGCTTCTTCAGAAAAGTCGTCACCCGCGTCGTAGATTTCTCGAGCGGCTTCCGTTGTTAGTTCTTCTGGAGGACCGTCAAAAACGATCACCCCATCACGCATACCGATAACGCGGTCACAATATCGGCGTGCCGTATCGAGTGTGTGCAGATTGGCTATAACCAAACGACCATCTTCCTCATGGATACGCCGCAGTGCATCCATGACAATTTGTGCATTCATTGGGTCAAGGCTTGCAATCGGCTCATCAGCCAGAATTATTTTTGGATCTTGCATTAGCGCTCGCGCAATTGCGACCCGTTGCTGCTGCCCACCAGAGAGCGCTTCAGCGCGCTTGGGCGCATGCTCGGCAATGCCCAGCCTGTCCAAGATCTCCACTGCTCGATGGATATCTTCTGTTGGATATAGGTTGAAAAGAGTTGTCAGTGTCGAGCGCTTGTTCAAGGTGCCATGCAGGACGTTTGAAACAACATCCATTCTGGGCACGAGATTGAATTGTTGGAATATCATCGCGCATTCTGATTGCCAACGACGACGGTCGTTGCGCTTTAGTTTTGAAATGCAGGAGTTTTCAAATTGTATTTCACCGCTGGTGACGTCAGTCAGCCGATTGATTGTGCGCAATAGCGTGGACTTGCCAGCACCCGAACGTCCGATGATGCCAATAAATGCTGGCTCGTCGATTTGGAAACTAACATTGTTTACAGCTGCTTTGTCTCCGAATTTCTTCGTGACACCTGAAATGCTTAGCATATTGCCCCCTTTGATCAGGGGCAGACACTATTGATGTCAGATTTCAACTTCTTGACAAATAGATGATTGTTTTATGACGGTGGAAAAATTGTCTCGTTCGATAGCGACCGACAATGAAATTGACAAAAGATATGTGTTGTTGATTGGTAGCGTAAAACTAGGAAATCATTTGGTGCTAGGCTTCAATTGGGTTGCATTTGTAGTGGGCTTGAATGCAGCGCCCTGAGTGGGTCTCGTTTGAATTCGTCGGCCAAAAAGCATTTCCCCGCTGCCGCGTGCTGCATTTTTGGTTTCATCGCGAATTGGACAGCAAGTGCCTCATGTGCGCGCTGGTGCCAGCTTAATTCGAGGGTTGGATCTATTCTTGGCGCTAAATGGCGACAAAGTGGTTTTGTTCAACTTCAACCAGTTTCAGTAATGTTGGCTTGAATGAAAGCTCGTGTACGGGCGAGGGTATTTCCAGTCCACTGATCAAGCTTCGTTTCTTCCGCTTTTTAGGGTCTGGAATTGGTACCGCAGCTAACAGCGATTTTGTATAAGCATGTTGTGGGTTTTCAAACACTTTGTCGCGCGCACCAATTTCAACAATTTGCCCCATATACATCACGCCCACGCGGTGACTGACTTTTTCCACGACAGCCATATCGTGGGAGATAAACACATAGGACAGCCCCAACTCGTCTTGCAGTTCTGCTAGCAAATCCAACACTTGCGCTTGCACGGTGACATCAAGCGCAGAGACACTCTCATCAGCTACAATTACTCTAGGGTTCAGTGCCAACGCCCGCGCAATGCAGACACGCTGTCGTTGACCGCCAGAAAACTCATGCGGATAGCGGGTTAGATGGATTGGGTCCAACCCAACCCGTTCAAACAGTTGAGCTGTCTTCTCTTTTTGTTCAATGTCATTGCCAATTTTGTGAATAACGAGTGGTTCTTGCACCAATTCACCAACTGTTTTTCTCGGATTGAGCGAGGCATAGGGATCTTGGAAAATCATTTGAATTTTCCGACGAGCCGCGAGCTGATTTCGCTTGTGCGAAATGCGTAGGTCTTCGCCCTCCACGTATATGCGTCCTTGCCAATCGACCAAATTGAGCAATGCGCGCCCCGTCGTGGATTTTCCGCATCCACTTTCTCCAACGAGCGAAAGTGTTTCGCCCGCCTGCAATTGGAAGCTGACTTTTTCAACTGCATGCACCCGTTTTATGGTGCGTTGCAATAGTCCACCCGCGATATCAAAACGCACCGTTAGGTCTTGAACATCAAGAACGGGAATTGTGGTTTGGCCAACCTTTGCGGTTGGTGTGGGTTCTATCCCCGCCATGGATCCTAATTTTGGGAGGTCAGATATGAGCTTTTGTGTATAGCTTGCTTTTGGGGCGTGAAAAATGGAGTTTACGTCGCCCATTTCAACCATTTCTCCCTGATTGACTACCAAGACACGGTCGGCCATTTCAGCAACGACGCCCATATCGTGGGTTATCAAAATCAGACCTGTATCAAACTCGCGCTGCAATTCTTTCATCAGCGTTAGCACCTGCGCTTGAATGGTGACATCAAGCGCAGTTGTTGGTTCATCAGCAATCAAGACTTTTGGGCTGCACAAAAGCGACATCGCAATCATAACCCGTTGCCGCATGCCCCCGGACAGTTCATGCGGATATTGATCAAGTCGTTTCTTGGCCTCTGAAAGCCGCACCGCTTCCAGCATCTCCAATGCATGTTTGTTGGCGGCAGCGCCCTGCATTGATTTGTGGAAGCGCAGCACCTCGCGCAGCTGATCGCCAATGGTCATAACGGGGTTAAGGGATGTCATGGGTTCTTGGAATATCATGGCGATATCATTGCCACGAATATGTTGCATCTGCTGTTCTGGCAGTTGCAACAAATCGGTGCCGTCCAAAATGGCCTTGCCGCTTGAGACGCGAGCAGATGTTTTTGGTAAAAGCCCCATAATTGCCAAAGAGGATATGGACTTGCCTGAGCCAGACTCGCCTGCGATGCACAATGTTTCTTGGGCATTCACATGGTAGGCAAAGTTGCGCACGACTGATTTTTCACCAGCATCCGTTTTAACAGATATTGATAAGTCTTGGACATCCAGTATGGGCGACTTGTGCTGGCTCATATGCCTGTTCACCTTTCAAGCGGTTATGCCGCTTTTGCTTATTCAAATACAATGCGTGGAAAATAGAACGACACGACCCAATTGGGCTGATCCACAATTTCTGAAATGCGCAAGTCACCACAAACTGAGCACAGCATGTAGGCGTCGACAGCATTCATATTGTGTTGTTTGCAAAGCAAATCGATCATGCCGCTTAAGGCATCTCGAGCACCTTGCATCAAGCTTTCGCCAATGCCTGTGGTTACTTCATATCCCTTTTGGTCCAAATGGTTTGTAACAGGACCGGGGGTGGTAAAGCGGGGCATTTTAAGATCGGCGTTTTTGACCAAGTCCAATGTGACGATGGCATTCATGCGGCTTTCTATTGCGGTGCCGCAGACTTCGCCATCACCTTGCGCGGCGTGGGTATCGCCAATTGAAAATAAGCCGCCTGCAACCTCGACAGGCAAATAGAGTTCGGTACCCGCAGCGAGGTCGCGAATGTCAAGATTGCCACCCATGCGTCTTGGGGGCACAACCGAATGTAGCCCTGTGGCCGCTGGCGCTAACCCGATTGTGCCGGGGAAAGGCTTTAGCGGCACCCGGCCACCGGCGCCATAAGCTGAGGTGCCCAATTTGTCTTTGTCATAGTGCCAAAGATGCAGGGCAGGTTCTTTGAACTGATCTGCAAGCAAGCCAAAGCCTGGAATATTTGCGGTCCAACCAAAACCAGAAGGGCCAAACCCTTCAATGCTGACTTTTACGGCGTCGCCTGGTTCGGCGCCATCGATATAGATTGGGCCCGAAACAGGATTGATTTTTTCAAAGTCTAACTTTGCAATATCATCAGTTTTGCTATCGGGCGTTATTTGACCGCCTGATGAATCTATGCATTCAAATTCTAGAGTTGTTCCCGGCTTAACCGTTTCAACTGGGACAATTGAATTGTCCCAGCCGAAATGATGGTGATGCCGATGGATTGTATAATCCGGTGCATTACACATATTGTTTTCCCTGTGCCTATTCAGAGATGTGAACGTGATCATAGTGCACTGGAATATGCACAGGATCGACGAAGATGCCTTCTGGACCATCCAAGCGGCTTGACCGAATAGTGAAACGCTGCTCGTTGAATATGGGCACCCAAGCGGCTTCATCTTGGATATCGGTGAAGATTTTCTTCCACGCTTCAATCCGTGCCTCAGCTTGAGATGGGTCGGCCATCGCATCAGCTGCAATCGCGCGTTTGTCGATTTCAGCATTACAATACCAAGACCAGTTCCAGCCGCCCGGCACTGCGCCGCCACAGCCCAAAATCGGTCCGTAGAAGTTAGATGGATCGGGGAAGTCGGCAATCCATGCCATACCGCCAGACCAAATCATTGGGGCTTGGTCTTTTTCGCCACCGGCCGCAATCACATTGGCTTGGGCCAGTGATTTGATTTCAGCTTTTATGCCGATATTGGCCAAATCTTGTTGAATGGCTTGGGCGATACGTGGCTGAGGATCAGTGTTTGCAACATATAGTTCTGTTGTAAAACCGTCGGCAAGACCAGCTTCTGAGAGCAGCGCCTTTGCGGCATCTGGGTCAAATTTGAAGCCTTCATAGTCTTTGTCATAACCAGGCATTAGTGGCGGCAAAGGTTGGTTTGCTGGCACTGCACGGCCATTGATGATGCGGATGATGCGATCTTTGTTCACAGCCATATTGACGGCTTGGCGAACTTTGAGGTTATCAAAAGGCGCCATTTGCGTGTTGAGCGTGATGTAGCCAGTATGTAGTTGGCTGCCTTCAACAATGTTGCTTTCCAAATCTGGGTTGCCCATGACTTCAAGGAATTTTGCAGGTGGGATACCATCACCAGCAATATCGATTTCGCCACGTTCCAAGCGGAGCAATGCCACGATTGGCTCTTGACCAACTTCAAAAGTGATTTGGTCGAGTTTTGGCAAACCTTGGATGTGGTAATCTGGGTTGCGCTCAAAAACAACATGTTGGCCCAATGTCCAATCGGTCATTTTGTAAGCACCAGTACCCACTGGGTGTTTGCCAAAATCTGCGCCGTGCTCTTCGACAACTTCTTTTGGCACCACATGCGCGAAGTTGAGCGCCATCACGTGCAAGAAGGTGGCATCTGGACGTGAAAGGCTAATCTTTACGGTCAGGTCATCGACCGCTTCGACGCCTGAAAGACCGTCTGCCTCGCCAGCTGATGCGGCATCAAAACCGACAATGGCAGCAAAAAAACCAGCACCGGGGCTTTGTGTTGTCGGGTTCACCACCCGATCCAGCGTATATTTAACATCGGCTGCGGTCATTTCGCGACCATTGTGGAATTTGACGCCTGGCTTAAGTTTGAACGTATAGGTCATTCCATCGTCGGAAATGGAATAGCTAGTGGCAAGGTCTGGCACTAGGTCCGTGGTGCCGGGCGCATAATCCATTAGTCCGTCAAAAAGGCTTTTGATCATGGACCAGTTTTGCCAGTCATAGCCGATGGCTGGATCGAGCGTGGACACATCGTCTTTGTAAGAGACAGTGATGGAGCCGCCCGTGTGGTTGTCGGCAAAGGCCGTGGTGCCCCCGAGCAGTAACGCGCAAGCTGCAACGCCGGCAAATAGACTATTCTTCAGTTTCATATTTTCCTCCCAAGGAATTGATTGAAGTTGTTGATCATTTGAGTTTGATCCGAGGATCGACAAATGGGGCAACCAAGTCTGCCACCAGATTGCCAAGCACAATGGCGCACGCCGACACCAAGGTGACGCCCATGATGATGGGAATATCGATGCGCTGAATGGCTTGCCATGCAAGTTGGCCAATGCCCGGCCAACCAAAAACACTCTCCACGACGACAATGCCGCTCATGAAAAAGCCGATATCAATGCCGATCATTGCAATGATGGGCAAAAGGGCATTGGGTAGCGCATGGCGAAAAATCACCCGCACGCTTGGCATGCCTTTGGCTTTGGCTGTGCGGATATAGTCTTGGGTGAGCACATCAATAAGCGACGAGCGCATCATTCTTGAGTACCAGCCCGCGCCCAAAACGCCCAGGGTGAGCGAGGGTAAAACAAGGTGGGCGAAGGTGCCGTAGCCGCCAATTGGGAACCATTGCAATTGCACTGCAAATACATAGAGCAGCAGAATGCCGACCACAAATTGGGGCGCTGAAACGCCTATAAAGGAGAGCACCATCAAGACTTTGTCGAGCCAGCTATCGCGTTTAATTGCCGCAACCACACCAATCAGGACGCCGAAAACAAGTTCGGTAAAGATGGCCGACACCATCAGCAAAAGGCTGGCGGGCAGCCGTGCTGCAATCAGCTCGCCGACTTCAGATTTCTGCAAATAAGAACGTCCAAAGTCCCCTTGCAACAAGCTGGTGAGATATCGCCAATATTGTTCATAAAACGGAAGGTTGAGGCCCAGTTGAACCCTAATGTTCTCAACTGTTTGCGCGGTCGCGCTGCGTCCGGCAATTTGACGTGCCGGATCCGCGGGTACCAAATAGAGCAGGGTAAAAGTGATAAAGCTTACGCCCAACAAGATTAGCGCCGCTTGCAAAACACGTCTGAACAGATAAGCGTACATCAGCTTTTGCCCTTCAAAGTTGGGTCCAAAATGTCCCGCAGGGCGTCTCCGATAAGATTAAAGCCAAGGGCGAGCAGAACGATTGCGCCGCCGGGAACAAACACCAGCCAAGGCGCGGATGTGAAATAGGTTTGGTTTTCAAAAATGATGTTGCCCCAACTTGGAATGGGTGGCTGAACGCCAATGCCCAGATAGCTTAGAGTGGCTTCAAGCAGCACGGTTGTTGCTATCCCCAATGTGGACCACACCAACAATGTGGGCACCATATGGGGCAGTATGTGATGGAACAAAATTCGGGGTGAACTGGCGCCGATTGAGCGTTCTGCGACAATGAAATCGCGCTCGGAAAGCGAAACGGTTTGGGCAAAAATCACCCGAGCCACTTGCACCCAATTCACCATCGCAATGACCAGCGCAACGATCCACAGGCTTGGTTTGAAAATGGCCGCTAAAACAATGGCCAACAAAAGCGCGGGAAACGCCATCATCAGGTCTGTAAACCGCATAAGAATGGTCCCGATCCACCCTCTGAAAAAACCAGCAACGATGCCAACGAAAGCCCCCAGTGATACCGCAACGCCATTGGCGACAATGCCGATAATTAAAGAGGTCTGTGCGCCATAGACCAGGCGCGAAAACAGGTCTCGTCCCAGCAAATCAGTGCCAAGCCAAAATTGCGCGTTTGGCGGCAAAGGTGCGCCTTCAATGGTCAATCCGTCGAACATTTGCGCTTCTGGCGCGAAGGGGGTGAGCCAAGGTGCAAAAAGGGCAAATATCGCCGTGATAGATACAATCAGGAACCCAAAAAGCGCGAGTGGGCGGGCCAAAAGTTGCTTGAGAACAGACATTTAGTTTTTTACTCGTGTTTGTCCGCGCGGATTGGACGGTCTAAAAAAATCAGATTCACACAAATCCTCCACCGACTGGCGCCGTTGCATCGCCTCGGATCGGATGAAAGCATAGGCGGCGTCTTCATCAAGGCTGTGCGATTGCATAACCGATAGAATTGCGCGGACCACTTTCGGTCGAAGACGGGCTTTGGTTTTCAACTTAGCTATTTCGTGAGCCAGCATTTGCTGTTGGGTGAAATTGGAAACTGCAATAACCAGGGTGGAAAATACGCCACCGGAGCCAATTGGTTTAAGCAAATGAGCCGACACCCCTTGGCGTAATGCCCATTCCAGACGCCCCGGAGCTTCAGAGCCAAGCAGGGCAACCATAGGCACGGGTGCATGACCTTCCGGCCAAGGGAAAAGTCCATCAAAGCCGTTATCGCCATCGAAAAAGACTACATCAGCGTCTGATAGTTGGACGAGTTTGGGCCAAACTTGTTCGCAATCCATGCCTAGACGTGAGAGTTGCCGCACAAGCCGGTCAACATTCTCACTCTGCCGGTGTACTATGAGCGCGCGCCAACCTCTAAAATTGGGGGTGATGATGGTGTTCATTTTACCACCTTTAGATGCTGCACTTTAGATGCACCGTTTGCAGAAATTGCCCTGGCAAAATCAAGGGCATCAAAATCAACAAAATACGGATCGGCGGCAACAAGTTCGTCAGCTGCAGCGACAATTTCAAAGCCGTTTTCACCATCAAAACGGCCGACCCCCGGCCGCAATGCAGCGTGGTTGGTCAGGTTGTCAATCTTGAGGGGTCCTAATGGGGTTTGGAAGTGTCGCGCCAGCAAATTTGGGCGTACATCTGCGATTTTGTCGGAGCCCGTGTCCCGTATTGCGGCTGCCAGCATTTTGATGGCCGTGTAATTTGACACCAAATAATTTGAACAGCGACGGTTTTGACCATATCGTGCGCGAACGGCGCCGATCATTTCTTTGTTTTCCGCGTTTGATTGGTTCTCAAAATAAACAGCAGTCGTTAGATGCCCAGTGAGCGCTTGCACCCCAATGCTGTCGATTTCACATTCTGCAATATTGCAGCTCACAATTGGCGTGTTTTCAGGCAAAAATGCCGATTTCCTTTGGCCCAATTTGTGGTAGGCGTCAAAGAACGCATAACTAGAATTGCCAATGAGGTTATTCAGAACGAAATCTGGGCGCTTCGCTTCAATTTCTTCGATCAGGTGTTCAATATCTTCGGACCCCAACGGAATGAATCGATCACCGATCACCGAGCCATTACAGGCCGTTATCAATTCACGCGCTACCCGGCTGGTTTCCCATCCCCAAATATAGTTTGAGCCCGCAATATAGGCGTTCGCTCCGAACCTTGGGATCACATGTTCAAACAATGGCACCATATGCAGGCTTGGGGTGGAACCGATATAGATTACGTTCTCGCAGCTTTCAAAGCCTTCATAAGGGCAGCAGTACCAGAGCAGTGCATCGTGCTTTTCAACTACCGGTATGACCTCTTTGCGTGATGACGACGTGACAGTGCCGATTACTTGGCGGCAGCCCAATTCGCCCATCATTTCTTCAGCGAATTTGTGAAACAGAGAGAGGCTATCCCCTGGATCTCGGATGACTGGTTTAAGCTGAAAGTCAAAGCTTGGGTCCGCGTTCACTTCTTCTAACGCCATTAAGGCACCGTCTAACGCATCTATTCCGATGCGCTTGTCAGTACCTGAAACTGAAAACAAAAGCCCTATTGGAATATTGACTGTCATCCATGCCCCCAAACGAAAAAACCCCACAATCAAACGCAGCGATTTGCTGAGCTTGATGATGGGGCGACGTTGCCTAATTATGATGTTGGTTAGACGTTAATCTAGCAATTGAATTGTGTCAATGGGTTGGACCAAAACGGATTGGTTCAATTATTGTTCTTAAATTTCAATGTGTTGGTGTTTTTTTCGAATGCATGATCTCTGTATTTGAATCTGCCCCATGCGGTAGCTTCATTCAATCCAAAGCCTCATTTTCGCTTTGTTTTGACGCGTTCGACCATTACGTGCGCGTTCAGGAAGTGCCTTTGTGTCAATGCCGTAAACCTAGAACATTTGAGTGCCGTCATACATAAAAGCGGCTGTTGCTAGATGTGCTGTCGTAGTTCCGCTATTTGCTCAAAATGGGTGCGTCTTTCAAATTCAGTCAGGCTTGTGAGTACATACTCCAAGTGCGAGCGCATAACTTGTGTCGCAAGCGTTGGGTTTTTCGTCGAAATGGCGTTTGCGATTTCAACGTGTTGTAAGTGTATCCGCATGTTGTCGCCCTGCCTTACCCTATGTTTGCTGAGCCAATGTTGGGTGACTTTGGTCAGTATTGGGGCAAAACCCTCATAAAGCGCGGAAAGACAAGACCTTTCTGCAGAATGCGCCAGCAGCTTATGAAAAGCGCTGTCGAGTCTTGCGAACTCTTTGTAATCGGTATTGCAGACCTCTCCCATTTTGTTCACGATCTCTTCGATTTTAGAAAGCTGTTGAGGGGTGGCATTTCTTGCCGCTGATGCAACGATTTCACATTCGATCGAAATTCGGAAATCGAACACGCTTTCAATTGCATAGGGTTGGGCGAGGATGCTTTCGACCAGTGAATCAAATGGCAGTTTGGGCGTAAAAGAGACCAGCCTGATTTGGCCCTGAGCGTCAGCCGCAAGCACATCCAGAGCCTTCAATTCCACAATTGCATGCTGCAAGGAATCCTCAGATATTTTGAGCTGTTCTGCAAGCGACCGCGATGGATGAAGCGCTTCGCCAATTGCAACATCGCCGTTAGAAATATACTCGCGTAATGCCAAAACCGATTCCGCACTCGCATTGGCGATTTCAACAGAGCCAGTTGTGGGCAAGGCAACCGAATGATCGAAATTATGCAGGCGATGATCATCAAAAAAATGCAAGTTTATATTTGTGTTTTGTGACCCGTTGACGCTCAGCCTGCTGAGTTGGTCGACCCAGACCTCCTTGTTGTTGGCACCAAGGTTCTCTAGCAAACTAACCAACAATGGTTCCGCGGAAACCAAGCAGGCAGCCATCGCCTGCATGCAGCAGAAGTTGTAGCTCGCTTCGGACAATCTGATGGAGAGTTCCTTCAATGCTGCAAACCGCTTTTTGACCTTGTTGCTTTTGATTGTGTCAATGGCGAGTTGTACTGCCTCTTCAATTCGCTGATTGTCCAACTCTGTTGGCCTGGAGACGATAAACCGGCGAAGATCGTACAAGAGGAACCACCACAACCGTAAAAGCTCAAGCGGGTTTTCGGTGCCGGCATCGCTCAATTTTGCCACCAAATCATCAGCAATGGAAACCGATACCTGATGGGTGGATTTGGTCTTCTTGATGAGTTTTTTTGCACGCAACCGTGAAAGAGCTGTCCGCACCGCCGCACGTGAAACGTTAAACTCTTCTGCGAGTTTCCTTTCAGATGGCATCAGGTCGTCAGGTCGAAACACACCAGCAAGAATTAGGAATTCCAACCGATCTTCAACAATTTCGCCGATACTGGGAAACGACAGAGAAGGAAATGTCATGAGAAACCACCTCGGTCACATTGTTTTTTCGCGCTGACGCGTGATCGGATTGACATAGCTAGAACTGGCAAATGATTCAATTCAGTTACCCTAGCATGACCCTTGGCAACCACAAGGCAATTTCTGGAAAGAGCATGACCATGATTAGACCCAAAAGTTGTAACAGGACGAATGGAATTATGCCTTTGTAAATGTGTTGGATTTTCACCTGTGGCGGGGCGACCGCTTTTAGATAAAATAGGGCAAATCCAAATGGTGGTGTTAGAAAACTTGTTTGCAGATTTATCGCCATCAAAATTGCAAACCAATAAACCACATCTACTTTGGCCAGATGATCGCCGAAGTCTAAACCAGCGATAATGGGCGCGAAAACGGGTAGTACAATCAGGGTGATTTCGATCCAGTCAAAGAAAAACCCCAAGACAAATACAAGTCCCATCAAAGCGAACAACACGCCCCAAGAATCTAATCCCAAGCTATCAAACAGGTGTACGACGACTTCTTCACCGCCGATTTGACGGAAAACGAAGGCAAACAGGGTAGCGCCAATGAAAATTCCAAAAATCATGGCGTTGGTTAGCGCGGAACGCATGACCACATCATAAAGGGTAAAGCCAAATTGCTTTATGCGTTGCCCTAGTGTTGTTTCTGTCTTGTTGGCATCGGGGTTTTCTTTTTCAAATTCAATGGGCTTTATGCCAAGTGCAGGCAGGATAACGATGTTGACGACAGACAATAAAACGGCACCGAATGCGCCTACGCTTGCCGCTTCTGTTGGGGTGGCTAAGCCTCCTAGAATTGATCCAAGGACAATAAAAATCAGCACAACCGGTGGCACAAAAGAGCGGAAAACCATGGCTATCAATGCGGTTTTGGTTTTTGGGCCGACTTTTGCATCTAGTTTCGGCGCAAGCTCGGGTTTCAGCCAGCAGGCAATGATAATGTAGATGACATAAAAGCTAGCCAGCATCAGACCAGGAAAAAGCGCTGCAACAAATAAGTTTCCAACGGACTTTGAGAGCAGATCTGCCATGATGACGAGCATGATCGAGGGGGGAATAAGAATGCCTAAGGTTCCCGACGCGGCGACTGCTCCGGACGAGAGGGAGGGCGAATAGCCCTTTTCCATCATAACGGGCAGTGCGAGCAGCGACATCATAATGACTGAGGCGCCGATTATGCCGGTTGTTGCCGCAAGGATGGTCCCCATAATGACCACTGAGAGCGCTAGCCCACCTGGAACGCGCCGTAACAAAACTTGCAAACAGTTCAAAAGGTCCTTTGCAACACCAGACTTTTCCAACATCGTACCCATAAAAATAAACATGGGAATTGCAGTCAGTATCAGGTTTTCAGAGATCGCCCCGTGAATGCGCACGGGAATTGCATTGAATTGCTGCCAATCGAACAGCCAAGGATCGATTTGAATGGCGATCAGTGCGAACGCTAAGCCCACACCGGCAAGAATAAAGGCAACAGGAAAACCAGAGAACAGAAGCAGCGCCAGTGCTGCAAACATCAAAAGCGGTAAAATATCGACGATCATTATTCGTGTCCCCCGCCAATAACGGCTTGCTCTTCGGCTTCATTGAGATTGCCCAACAATCCGTCGATACATTTGAGAAGTTGCGAAAGACCAGCGAAGAAGAGGGAACAAAACATAACTAATAACATGCCTTTAAGGAGCCACACATTGCTAAGGCCAACTGTTGATGATGAGATTTCATTTGTGGCAAAAGAACGCACCACATAAGGCAAGCTGTAGATGAAACCAAAAACTGAAAACGGCATCAGCAAAAACAGTAAGCCAGCCATTTCAACAAAATATTTGACGCGTGTTGGCAGCGTGTCACGCACCAAATCAATGCGCACGTGCGCCTGCTTGACCAATGCAAATCCTAGAAAAGTGGCGAACAAAACGGTGTGGGCCCAAAACTCAGATTCTTGCAGCATGGTGGAGTTCAATCCGGCGAATTTCGGTATTCCGAAATATCTAGTCAACACGTCATAGACAGTTATTAGGACGAGCGCCGTCATTGCCAGCGCACCAAAGTGAGCCACAAGCCAAAGCAGCCTGTCGATCGTTCTCGTAATTGTTTTCAGCATGAAACTCTCTGGGACAAAAATGGGCCGACCGCTTGTGCAGTCGGCCCAAAGTTTGGAGGGAACT
The DNA here is from genome assembly GCF_027213965.1 of Maritalea porphyrae. GTDB lineage: Bacteria > Pseudomonadota > Alphaproteobacteria > Rhizobiales > Devosiaceae > Maritalea > Maritalea porphyrae_A. Next base: position 165,454 of record NZ_JAPWGX010000004.1, read on the forward strand.
ATTTCAAGTAGGCGTTTGATTTCCAAACGTTGTATTCTGAACGGAACTCCTGAAGCGCTGACCAAGCTTCTGCGAAGGTTGCAGATTCTTTTTGCAGCTCTTCTGCCACCACCGCCCAGTTTTCTTCAAACACGGCCAATTGTTCATCACTCCACTGGCGAATGTTCACACCGTGATCATTTTGCAGACGGGTCAGTGCAGCACCATTGATGGCCTCACCTTCGGCCAACATGTTGGTAAAGGACGCGCGGCAGGCAGTGCGAATTGCAAGGCGCTGACCATCACTCATACCGTTCCAGATATCTAGATTGATGATGAAGTCCTGCAATGTTGACTGCTGGTGCCAGCCTGGGAAGTAGTTGTATTTTGCCAACTGATAAAAACCTGCGTTTTCATCCACGGCGGGCATAGAGTATTCAGTTGCATCAATTGTGCCCCGTTCTAGAGCGGGATAAATGTCGCCGCCCGGCAACAGTTGAGTATCAACACCGAGTTTTTGCATGACACGCGCGCCAAGGCCGAAGAAACGCATTTTCATGCCTTTCAACTCATCCAGGTTATTGATTTCTTTGCGGAACCAGCCGGCTGTTTCAGGGGGGGAAACACCACAGATTTCTGAATGAACGTTGAACTTGCTGTAAAGCTTCTCATTCAGCATTTCCGATCCACCACCATAGAACATCCATGCGGCATATTCGCTGGCACGAGGTCCAAATGGCACAGCGGAAAACAATGCGAAAGCGATGTCATTTTTTGTGTGATAGCCGGGATTTGCCCAGCCCGCATCGATGGTGCCCGAACCCACAGCGTCCAGAATCTCAAATGCGGGAACCAATGCGCCCGGTTCATAGAATTTCACTTGGACATCGCCACCGGTGATGGCGGTTACCGTTTTTGCAAAATCAACGCCAGAAGTGCCCAGCAACGGTTGTGAGGATGGGAATGATGAACCCATCTTCAGCTTCACTGGTTCTGCGATGGCTGTGCCGGTTAGACAAATAGCAGACATTGCTGCTGCAATTACGAGATTTTTCATAGTACCTCCCATGTTAACAATGGTTCGTCATTTAGACCAAATAATGCATTGTGTAAATAATTATTTGCTATTTTGGTATTTTAATTATGCCAAATTTGACATTTTTAGCTTGAATGGACTGCTTGATTAGGCTACTTGCTGGCAAAAATGCAAAGGTTCCTGAGATGCAACAGACGTTAAAACAGCTTTTCAATGTGGGGGTTCAGGCCGTTCTGGGTGAACCTTGTGTTTTTGATGCGTTGGTGCAGTCCAAGATTTGCAACCCTGTTTCAATTTTATCGGTTGGAAAGGCTGCTGCATCGATGTTGGAAGGGGCGATGGCAGCACTTCCAAATTTTGAAAATGCTTTGATGGTTACAAAATATGGGCATGGTTCCAGCCAATTTGCTGATCCCCGTATTGAGGCATTGGAGGCTGCTCATCCGATCCCGGATGGGGCCAGTCTTCACGCCGGGCAACGAGTGTTTGATTGGGTTTGTTCTCGCCCACAAGAATCTACCCTTCTATTTTTGTTGTCCGGCGGAGCGTCGTCGCTTGTCGAATTGTTAAAGCCAGAATTTACCGAGAAAGATTTGCAAGCTCTCAATCGCAATGCGTTGGCAAGTGGAGAAGATATTCTAACGATCAATCAAGACCGCACAGCGATATCAGCAATCAAAGGCGGGCAGCTCTTGCCTCACTTTCCAGGTAGGGAGGTTGAGCTTTTGTATATTTCCGACGTCCAAGGTGATGCGCTAGATACCATTGGTTCAGGTATTGGATCTTGCGCGTTGAACCCTCGTTTTGATTTTCACTCGCGAATTGTTGGATCAAACCAAATTGCGCGCGCTGCTGTTGAGGCTGAAGCGAAACGTCTTGGCCTTCGGGTTATTGAGAACGTTGAGAATCTTTATGCAGATGTGGGTGATTTGGCGCTGAAGTTAGCCAATCGAATAGAAACAGGTCCATGTGGTCTTTATATCTGGGGCGGCGAAAGCACCGTTCGGCTCCCTTCGAACCCTGGAATTGGGGGACGAAACCAATGCCTTGCTTTAAGATTTGCGCAGGCCATTGCTGACCAAAGCAATGTACAAGGGCTTTTTGCAGGCACTGATGGGACAGATGGCCCAACCAAATATGCGGGCGCGCTTGTCGATTGCGAAACATTCCGCTCGGCACCCGGCGGCGATAGTGCGATCAGGCAAGCAAATTCTGGCGCGTTCCTTGATGCCGTGGGCTCAACTCTTCATACAGGGCCGACCGGCACCAACGTGATGGACTTGGGGCTTGTCTTAAAATCATAGAGCAAATGACTGCGCAAAGAGACCATTTTGATCTGGAAATTGCGCCTTCCCGCAGATTTGACAATAAGACGTTTGGAAATGCAGGGGACAATTTGTTCTTAAAGTGGAAACGTGAATTCAGATTGTCTTCACAATGCCTTTCGATATAAAAAGCAAGAATGGCCATTGTTCGTTTTCTCCGCTTAGCTCTGATAATGTGCATCACGTTGGCGTTGAGCTCCGCTGCGTACACGCAGGGTAATTCTATAACGCAAGACCGCACTTTGCGTATCCTAACGTCGATGTCCGAACGGGTTTTTGCTCCCTATGTTCAGCGGTTCGAAGCACTGAATCCACACACAAAAGTCTTGGTTCTGAACAAAAACACCAACCACGCTTTGGGTGAAATATCTCTAGGCAACAAGCGCGGGTTTGATCTTTTTTGGGCGTCGTCACCAGAAGCATTTGACATGCTGGAGACTTTTGACCACCTCGCGCCGATTGAAGGTGAAACACATCATGCCTTTGCCCTGTCGTCGTTGGGTTGGAGCTGGCGCAAAGGCAACATGGATGTGCCGCCACAAAGCTGGAATGATTTGTTGGACGAGAAATATGAAGGGAGGATAGGAATTGCGCGTCCTTCACGATCGGGAACGACACATCTTTTGTTGGAGCAATTTTTGCAAGATAGAGGGTGGGAAGAGGGATGGGAGTATTTGCTCGCGCTAAGTTCAAATTTTGCGACGATCACGTCGCGCAGTTTTGGGGTGATCGATGGTTTAAAATCCGGCCGGTTCGACATTGGGCTAAGTATTGATTTTCTTGCCATCTCCGAGCCTGATATTGCGTTTCGATATGGCCGCCCTGTCATGCTTGTTCCAGCAAGAATAGCCAAACTGCGCAACGGCGCTGCGCCAGCGCTTGCCGACGAATTTGTGGCGTTTGTTCTTTCGCGTGAGGGCCAGCAAATCTTGCTCTCGCCGGATTTGAACCGTATACCGATTGACAAAGAACTGCGGCAAACGTTGAGCTATTCTTCTTATCCTTCACTTGAAGCGGCGCTCAAGCTTAGCTGGGCAAGTTATGATCCAAATACTGCTGCGAGGCGATATTGGATGGTCAATGAGATTTTTGATCAGTTCGTTACCAATCAATTTAGCCGTCGGCGCACCGTCTGGCACAAAATTCGAAGCCTAGAGAAGCGTTTGAAACTAGACAAAAAAAGCATTCAAAGTTTAAACAGGGCAAAGTCTTTCCTGTTGACGATGCCGATCAGCGAACACCAGATCGCAACAATGCAACCAAGTCCAATGCCCGGTCCGGGTGCACGATATGCGCCCAATACTGCGGAACAAAAAGTGTTCCAGCAAAACTGGCAACGCCAAGCTGACGAGCTGCTGGCACAAGCTGAAAATGAGCTACGGAACATTGGCCAATGACCGGCTGGTCTAACCCTACAATCAGGTCAAAACTGGTCCAATGGTTTCCGAGTGCTTTCAGTGTTTGGGGGCGCTTGTTTGCATCTTTCGTTCTGATTTCTGCGATTATGTTCGTAATTGCGGCGTCAACTGTTGTGCAGTTCACCCAGCTTGGCGACGATTTGACTGACATCGTGCAAAATCAAATGCCTGAAATTGTGCAGGTAAATGAGATCGCTGCAAGCGTTACTGAGTTGGCGGCCATGGCAACGCTGCTTGGTGAACCTCATTTGCGTGCAGACCAGCCTGAGTTTCAATCGCGGCTCAATCTGGCGATTTCTGTGCTTGCGGAAAAAATCAAAATTGCTTCAGAAACGGGTTTGGTCAGTGCTCAGAGCGAAATCGAAGGGCATATCAATTTGTTGTTAAGCCAGTCGGACAATCAGTTCTTGCTGGAAAAGGCGATGATCGGACGGGCCGAAGAAATCCGATGGCTGCAAGCCGATTTTCAGGGTGAGATCTCACCGCTCTTGCTCGATATCTCCTTCAATATCGAGAATGCCATTTCACAATTGGCCGAGGCACAAGGGGAGAGCTGGTTTCAAGCAGAATTCGAATTGTTGAGAAGTGAGAGTTTCAAGCGAGACTTGGTGCAAGACGCTGGCCGTGAAGGAGCATTTGCAATCACAGCGATGCTGCAAGCGACCAATGTGCAGAATATTGAAAGCCTTGATCAGTTCGCTGATATTTCAGCTGAAAGCCTTGATCGTGCATCCCGATATCTTGGTGAACTGGGTGATGCGGGTGGATTAATCACCTTAAAGCAATCACTTGATAGGCTTCGCCAGCTTTCTGAAGGTGAGGACGGAATCTTTTCGCTTGGCCGACGTCTGGTTCAAACAAGACAATTGGTTTTTCTTGAATTGGCGGCAACGCAACAAAGTCTTTCTCGATTTCAAAGTAAGCTTTCTGCAATAGGTTCTGAACGACGCAATATTGCAGCGCAGGTTGCTGGCAGTGCCTTAGAGGGCATGCAAATGGCGAGCGGTAGAGTGGTTGCGCTGACCATCGCGGGCCTTTTGGCTGCAACCGCAATTGTTGTGTTTTATGTTCGCCGGCGGATTGTTGCGCGCCTTCGTGAATTGTCTGTGACTTTGCGGGCAATTGCGCGGGGGGAAACAGAAGGTACACCAATACCGAGTGGTAGTGATGAGATTGGGCGGATGGGACACGCTGTTGAGGTGTTTCGTCGTTCGGTTCGTGAAAGGGAAGAAAACCTTTTGCGGCTTGAAACCGAAATCGTTGAACGTGAACGAACGAACCAGCAATTGCAGAAAACACAGGCAGATTTGGTGCAGGCCGGAAAATTGGCGGCGCTGGGGCAATTGTCGGCAGGGATTTCACACGAACTCAATCAACCTATTTCTGCGACACGGTTTGCTGCGCATAACACTCTTACAAGACTGCGGGCCGGAATTGATGAACAGGCAATGGAAAAGGCGCTACTGAAAATCATAAGGATGACAGATCGAATGTCGGCGCTGGTAAAGCAGTTCGCCCGTTTTGCACGCAGGTCTGACTATACAGTCGCTCGTATGTCTCTTTTGCAATCTGTAGATCGTTCTATTGAGCTGTTGCAAGCGCGACTGGCCGAGCACTCAAATATTGCAATTGAAATTGTTCGGGACGGGCTTGACCATGAAGTGCTGGCGGATCCTTTGTTGGTTGAGCAAGTTTTGGTGAATTTGATTTCGAATGCAGTAGATGCGATTGAAGAAGCTAGCCAACAAGACGGATTGATATCCCTAACGGGAAGTGTTTCAGGTCAGTTCTTGACCATTACGATAAAGGACAATGGCGTTGGGTTACAGCATACGTCTCAAGATCCGTTCGATCCATTTGTAACAACAAAAGAAGTTGGTAAGGGGACAGGTTTGGGGCTCAGCATTTCCTATACGATCGTTCAAGATCTTGGCGGCACATTGCGGCTTGAAGACAATATTGGTGCGGGTGCATCCGCGCACCTGGAGCTGAGGCTTGCAACATGAAGAAACGCCAGAAACAAGAAATCATTCTCGTCGATGATGACACGGATTTGTTGGAAGAAATCGCCGAAAACCTAGAGTTAGCAAACCATGCCGTTACCACTTTTTCTGACCCGACTGTTGCGTTGGAGCACATAAATCAAGGGCATGATGGTATTATTATCAGCGATGTTCGTATGCCTAATTTGGACGGTCACGCTTTGCTTGATGCGGTGCAAAAGATTGATCGCGATATTCCATTTGTCATGATCACTGGACATGGCCAGGTTACACAAGCAACCACCGCCATGAAGGCGGGTGCTTACGATTTCTTGGAGAAACCAATTGATCCCGATCAGCTGCATGCTGTTGTGGGGCGAGCTTTGGAAAAACGAAATCTGCATTTGCAGAATGAACGCTTCAAGTCCCTTTTATCGACCGGCGATCTTGAAGCGAAAATAATTGGTACTTCGAAACAGGCCCAGCAGTTGCGTCAGCAGGTTTCTGTGCTGGCGTCGCTTCATGTTGATCTGATAATCAAAGGTGAAACGGGCACGGGAAAAGACCTCGTTGCCAGATGTTTGCACGAGCATTCCCCGCGCAAAGATGGTCCCTTCGTTGCGGTCAATTGCGGAGCGTTGCCGGCGAGTTTGATTGATAGTGCATTTTTTGGCCATGAGCGCGGTGCATTCACCGGAGCTGAGGGGAGCCACAAGGGATACTTTGAAGCCGCCGATGGTGGCACATTGTTTTTGGATGAATTGGAATCGATGCCCATTGCATTTCAGGCATTGCTGCTGCGGGTGTTGGAAACGCGAGAGGTAACGCGTCTTGGCAGCTCGCAAGTGATTAAATTGGATTTCAGAGTTGTTGCTGCGATCAAAGGTGAACTGAGCGAACTCGTGGATGAAAATCGTTTGCGCTCGGATTTAATGTATCGCTTAAATGTTGCTGCATTGGATTTACCTGATTTGGCTGAGCGCAAGCAGGACATTGAAATGCTGTTTTCTCGATTTGCAGAAGTGGCGGCGGTGACGCATGATCGGCCAGTTCCCGATCTTGACGAAAAAACACGGCGTTTGATCAAACTGCACAATTGGCCGGGCAATATTCGTGAACTTAAGAATGCGGCCGAGCGCTTTGTAATCGGACTGCCGTTCGATTTTATCGAAAGGCCGACCGGACGCGATGGTTCACCCGAGCAGGGTCTGGATGCCGCGTTAGCAAGTTTTGAGAAACAACGAATTCAAGATGCGCTAAATCAGTCAGACGGTGTCATTGGGGAGGCGGCCTCGCTCTTGTGTATCCCGCGTAAGAAACTCTACTTACGCATGAAAAAACACGGCATTTCAAAGCAGTTTCTATCAGATTAGTTTGGGTCAAAATTGACACATTTGCGTCGATATTTGAAATAGCTCAGACTTTTCGATGTTCTTCTGCGATTAAAAATTCTTTATAGTTCAAATGTTTAGCCGTTTTGGCTGAGTTGGCACACCCTTTGCAATTAATAGGCTGTAGGCGCAATCGCTTACGCGACATTAATTGGGAGGAAATTAAATGAATATACTGCGCAAAGTCTTATTGGCGAGCGTGGCGCTCACAACCATTGCAAGTTCTGTTGCGATGGCAGGTGAGAAGCTAGTTGTAGTGACATCTTTTCCAAAGACTCTAACCACTCCATTCGAGAATGGCTTTGAGGCCATGTATCCTGACATCGATGTTGAGGTGATCAACAAGTCGACTTCTTCTTCTGTGAAGTACATTCAGGAAACCGCAACGTCAAACACCAGCGACATCTTTTGGGCATCCGCACCTGATGCGTTTGAAGTGCTCAAAGGCGATAATTTGCTGATCAAATCTGGTGTGTCAAACGCAAAAATTCCATCTGATGTTGGTGGTTATCCCATTAACGACCCAGATGGTTTTTACAACGGTTTTGCCGCTGCAGGCTACGGCATAATGTACAACGAACGGTATTTGGCTGCCAAGAATTTGCAACCTGCACAACAATGGGATGATCTGCAAAAGGCTGAGTACTATGGACATGTGGGCATGTCTGCCCCATCTCGTTCTGGCACAACTCATCTAACAGTTGAAACCCTTATACAAGGGGATGGATGGGAAGAAGGATGGTCCAAGTGGAAGTTCATTGCGGGTAACTTCTCCAACGTTACAGAACGTAGTTTTGGTGTTCCCGATGGTGTGAACTCTGGCCAATTTGGCTTGGGTATTGTTATTGATTTCTTCGGGCTTGCCTCTCGAGCATCTGGTTTTCCAGTTGATTTTATCTACCCGGAAACAACTGCGATCGTTCCAGCAAACGTTGGCGTTATTGCCAATGCGCCAAACGAGGATGCAGCGAAAGCGTTCATTTCATATCTTTTGTCTGTTGAAGGGCAAGAGCTTTTGATGCTGCCTGAAATTCGCCGTCTACCTGTAAACGCAGACGCATATTTTAATGCGCCAGAAGGTTTCCCCAATCCATTTGACGGTTCAATCAAAGCTTCTGTGAGTTTTGACGTGAACAAGTCTGGGGACCGTTACAATGTGGTCAATTCGCTCTTTGACGTGATGATTACCTATAGATTGGACGATTTGCGCGCTGCTGTGCGGGCCGTGCAGTTGGCTGAAGAAAAGCTTGGCGACAAAGACAATGCACAAGCAAGAGCCTTGATTGCTGAAGCACGTGCATTGATCGCTGAAATGCCAATTGACGAAGCAAAGTCTTTGGATCCTGATTTTTCGGCGATCTTTAAGAAAAAGCGTAAAGCAGCGACCGACGTTATTGAAGGTCGTCAGGCAGAAATCGAGCAACAGTGGGATGCAATGGTAGTGGCAAACTACAAACGCGCCACAGAGCTCGCAAATGAAGCTGCTAGCCTTTTGTAGCTTCCTCCCTCCGAGGGTGTGCTGACGCAAACTGCGTCAGCACATTCTGTCTGTCAAAGGACCCATCATGGATACGTCATCTTTACGTGCCGGCCAAGAGCCGCGCACAAAGCGATCCCTCACGGATCGTTTGTTCCCATCTTTATCGGGGACCGCCCTTGCTGCCATCTTTATCGCCACTCTGCTCTTTGGCTTTCTCATCTTGCCGGTTGCCAAGGTTATCTATGTTGCATTCCTTGATCCCAATTCAGGTGCAATAACACTTCAAAATTTTGGCGATTTCTTTTCGTCGGCACTCTTTCGAGAGTCGTTTTTCAACTCGTTCTATGTTTCCGCGATGTCGGTTGTGCTGGCGAGTGTTTTTGCTCTGCCGCTAGCCTACATAACGTCACGCTTTGAGTTTAGTGGCGCCATGGTTATTCAGAGCCTTGGTTTTATACCGTTGATCATGCCGCCTTTTGTTGGCGCAATCGCAATGCAGTTGCTGTTTGGTCGCAACGGATCGTTCAATTTGCTGCTATCCAACTACGGCATCAACATTCCCTTTATGGAGGGTTTGAATGGCGTCATTTTGGTCCAAAGTGTGCACTATTTTCCATTCATTCTGATCAATCTTTCTGCAAGCTTGCGCAATATTGACCGATCAATGGAAGAAAGCGCGCAGAACCTTGGAGCGCATGGATTACGCCTGTTTAGACGAGTGGTATTTCCTTTGGCGGCACCAGGGTATCTTGCCGGGGCTTCATTGGTGTTCATCAAAGTGTTTGATGATCTTGGTACACCCCTCCTATTGAACGTCAATAATATGCTCGCCCCCCAAGCGTACTTGCGCATTTCATCCATTGGGATTTCCGATCCAATGGGGTATGTGATCTCATTTATCCTTGTGGCATTTTCTGTGTTTTCATTGTGGGCAAGCTTTTTGCTAATGCGTGGCAAAGACTATGCGACCACTCAAAAAGGTGGTGGTGGACTAAGTCGGCGAAAACTATCGACGCGCGAAAATGTTGTTGCCTACGCAATCGTAATCGCAATTCTATTGCTTGTTTTGTCGCCGCATATCGCACTTGGTTTGTTGGCATTTGGGACCATTTGGTCTTACAGCCCCTTGCCAGATGGATATACGCTTGAGAACTTCAATACAATGTTTGGCCAATCCGGCGCGTACATCAAAAACACGTTGGTTTATGCAGGCGCTGCGGCCTTTTTGGACATCGTGCTTGCGACCGCAATTGCCTATATCGTGCTGCGAACCAAAATTGTGGGTCGCAAGTGGTTGGACTATATGGCGACAGCGGCGCTCGCTGTTCCCGGCGTTGTGCTTGGCATCGGCTATTTGAGGACCTTTAACGACTTTAATGTTCCGTTTGTTGATAAGCCTCTTGCGAGTTGGTGGGTGATTATCGTTGTTGCGCTAATGATCCGGCGGTTGCCTTACGCATTGCGAGCCTGCATGGCAGCGCTTCAGCAAGTCAGCATTGCATTGGAAGAGGCAGCCGAAAACCTTGGTGCTACACGTTCACGGACCATTCGCAAAGTGGTTATTCCATTGATGTCAGGTGGAATTCTGGCGGGATTTGTGACGAGTTTTGCAACTGCGGCAGTTGAGCTTTCTGCAACCATCATGCTGGTGTCTTCAGACAGTGATGCCCCACTCGCATATGGTATCTACTTGTTCATGCAAACTCCATCTGGACGTGGGGCAGGAGCGGCACTCGGTATTCTTGCTGTAGTAATTGTTGCTGCTGGGACGATGTTTGCCCAATTTATTATCGATCGTGAACGCAAAGCACGGACCGGTGAGCACTAGTTGCGCACCTAAATCAGGGAGAAGATTTATGACGAAACGTACAACAACTGCAGGAATAAGTGTTCGCGATCTACACCTTTCGTTTGGAAATACGAAAGTGTTAACGGGCGTTAACCTAGAAATCAAAGCCGGCGAATTCTTTGCCTTTTTGGGACCTTCTGGTTCTGGAAAATCGACCCTCTTGCGTGCAATCGCTGGCTTCGGGCCAGACCCAGTCGGGGAGATCAAGGTTGGCGACAGAAACTTGTCGGGTTTGCCACCTTGGGAGCGCAATGTTGGTATGGTTTTTCAAAGTTATGCGCTTTGGCCCCATATGTCGGTTCGAAAAAACGTTGCATTCGGTTTGGTCGAGAAAAAAATACCGACAAAGCAAATTGATGACAAAGTTGAAGCTGCTCTTTCATTGGTTGGGCTGTTAGATTACGCAGAGCGGATGCCATCACAATTGTCTGGCGGGCAGCAACAACGGGTCGCCCTTGCGCGCACAATTGTAACGGAGCCAGACGTCTTGTTGCTTGATGAACCCTTGTCAAACCTAGATGCCAGTCTTCGCGTACAAATGCGTCGCGAGCTGTTGTCTTTACAACGTAAGCTTGGTCTAACGACCATTTTTGTGACCCATGACCAGGAAGAGGCGAACACAACGGCTGACCGCATGGCCGTGCTCGATCAGGGTGTTGTTCAGCAGATTGGCTCACCCCAGTCGTTGTATGATCATCCTGAGAACTTGTTCGTCGCTGGGTTTCTGGGGACGGCCAATATTTTGACGGGAAAATTGGTGAATTCAAATGGTGTGACAAGGCTTTTGCTGCCTACCGGCGAACAACTAGCAATTGACAACTCGGCAATTGGTGCGGGCAGTCTTATTTTGCGACCACAAAACATCACGCTTTCTGAGCAGGTAGAACTATCTGGCTTACGGGGGCAGATTTCCCACCGGGAGTTTTTGGGTGCGCAGGTGCGCTATTTGGTTGACGTTGCCAATACTCAAATTGTGGTAGATCAAAGCCATGCGGTAGATCAGCCAATTCTTGAGGTTGGGGCAACAGTTGGGCTCGTTATCAACTCGCGGAGTGCGGTGTTTTTGCCAGAGATGCGAGCCGCTGATGCCGCCTAAACTTGAAGCGGTGGTCTTTGATCTGGATGGAACGTTGGTGGATAGTCTTGGCGACTTCCACCACGCCGCCACAGTTATGCTCGACAGCTTGGGGCTTGAAGAGATTTCCCGCGACGAACTCAAAGGGTTTATTGGTAACGGTCAGGAACTCTTCATCGCTCGCTGTCTTGTGCGGGCAGGTGCATCACTTACAGCAAATCAGTTGGCAACGGCCACCACGACCTTTGAAAAAGCTTACGATGGGGCGAAAGGCCGGTTTACCAAGTTGTACCCTGGGATTTCTACTTTGCTTGAGGCGTTGCGGTTGAATGGGGTCAAGATTGGGCTATGTACGAACCGTCCTGTAGTTCGTGCGCAATCGATTTTGGAAGCGGTTGGCGTTTTGCAGTTCTTCAATGTTATTGCTGGGTTTGAGACCACGCCGCGACCAAAACCCGACCCCGGCCCCATTTTGTATTGCCTAAATGAAATTGGTGTTGAAGCGCACCATGCGCTTTTTATTGGTGATAGTCATGTCGATGCAATTGCGGCAAAAGAGGCGCACGTTGAATTTGCATTTCACACTGGCGGTTTCGGAACCCTTGGCAGTGAATACGCGCACATGATGATCAGTGATTTCAAGCGTTTTGAGGTCTTGCAGCTATTGGAGCGTTGAGTTCATCACCCAGCACCGATGTTGTTGCGGGCTGGGAACTAGCTTCTTCCCAAAAGAATGGGGCGGATTTATCCGCCCCATTTGTGTTTAGTTCGTTTTGCGCAGCTGTTCTCCATCCCAATCTAGCAAAAATACGTCACTGCGCGCATCACCTTGATTGTCTTCGCCGCCGATGAACAATACGCCACCATCAAGTGTAATGGATGCGCCGTAGGCCAACCCTTCTTCCAAAACGCCAACTTGTGTCCAAGTGTCATTCTGGAACGCAAAGACGCCATCAGCGCGCGTTTTGCTCAGCCCCTCATGTGCAAACCACTCGCCGCGATCGGCCTTCGCGCGTGCTCCAGGGAAATTGGCTCCGCCTGCAACCAGAACGGCACCGTTCGTTGCCATGCCAACATATGGTGCAGCCAAACCCTCTTGGACTTGTGATCCATCTTGCGCAGGCAGCGCGGGATTCAAAGTCCAGCTTACGTCGTTGCTGTTAATAGCAATTGACTTGACTTGATCGGTTCTAAGGCCGGGTTTGATTTCGCCATTGATGACCATGAAGTTGTCAGAGCCGAGTGCTGCGATGCCACTGCCAGTGTTAGGATCATAAGGGTTTTCCCCAAGATCTGCCCAAGTTGCTTTCGCTGGATCGAAGGCCCAAACCTGTTTGTTCCAAAGATAGTCAGCTGGCTCCATGCCCATGTAATCGCCAACGATCTTGTTCCATTTCTTAGGTTCCGCTGCTTTATCGGTTGTAAGAACTTCCAGCAGGTACTTGTCGAACAGTTTCTTATTATAGCCCCCAACAATTGCGATACGGCCGTCTGACAGCGAAAGCCCCGACGCGCCCAAGAAGCCAGTTGGCGTTTTGGTTTCAATTTTCTGCCAGGTGTCGGAGGATGGGTTGTAGGCATGCACATCTTCAAAGATGATGGGGGCTACGTCAGCTTCTGTCTGTTTGCCAGACCCGCTAAACACAAATAGCTTTCCATCAGAAATGCCGAACGCTGGTTGAGCGGGGGCAGAACCTGTAAATCCTGCCTTGTCCTGCCAGCCTGCGCTTGGGTTGTCCAAGTCTAGGGCATAAAGCGCGTTGCCCGCCGTACCTAGTCCGGCAAAGATCTGATTACCGATCTTCACCGCGATGCCGTTTTTCAATCCAACAGGCAAGTCTGGCCAAGTGTCGGCCAGGGTCGGTTATACGCCGCCAAGCAGCATTGTTGCCCCGAATACGGCGCCCATAAGTTTAGTTTTCAGATGCATCTTTTCCTCCTGTGAATGCAATGTGAACTCGCTTTTTTGTGATTGTTATTTCGCCAACCATTGTTGGTATTCAGGTGATTGAATAAGGCTTCTGACGGCACTCTCACCTTTTGCTGACTGCACCATAAAAGGTGCTCGTGTTGGGCCACAGTCGACGCCAATTTCTTGAAGGGCAATCTTTACGCCTGGCAGGACGCCCGTTAAAAGAATGGTCGCGACAAACTCTTGAGATAGCTCTTGAAGTTCGCGCGCTTGAACGAGGTCGTGATTGGCAATTGCTGAATGAAGTGCGGCATATAGTTTGCCTAAAATATTGTAAGTTGTGCCGATGCCGCCATCAACGCCAAGGGCAGCCGCCGCTAGGTAAACCTCGTCAAATCCAAAAAAGACAAGCTTTTGGGGGTGTGCTTTGCGCAATCTCGCCATTTTGAACATGTCATTTGAGGTGAATTTTATTCCCGCAACATTTTTGATGTCCAGAAGCTGTGCCAAGACGTCGTTGCTCAAAGGACGGCCCGTGCGGATCGGCACTTCATAGACAATCATGGGGAGGTCTGTCGCAGCGCTAAGTTCTTTGTAATAGGCGATGATTTCTTGATCTGAGAACGGGTATGCGTGTGGCGGCAAGGCACTTAGTGCGTTGTATCCAAGTTTCGCCGCCGAACGGGCAAGTTGGATTGAATCGCGCAAATTTGGCGCGCCCACATGCGCGATGAGTTGGCAGTCTTGTGATCGTGCGTCTTCAGCGACAATTGCCTGTTGGTCTAACAATTCGCCCGCAGTGAGTAGTCCAGACTCACCACTGCTGCCTCCGACATAAAGGCCGTCCAGGCCTTGTCGTAAAACATACGCATTGATGCTGCGTTGGCGCTCCGGTGAAAACTCACCATCGTCTGAAAGCCCGGTAAGTAGCGCTGCGTACATGCCTTTTAGCCGATTCATTGTCATTCCTTACGTCTCTTCGTGGAAGAATCTCACCTGGATGACATTCTTGTATGTCTAAAATTGTTATATCTATTATTTTTGTTTGACAATACGAAATTTTAGTAATACCAAAATGACAACTTGGTAAACCAGTGACTTGAGCGACAGGCGCTCTTGCCCTATCAATGGGGTGTCTTTGTTTATCAGGAGGAGGACTGAAAATTGGCGACAGTAAATCAAATGCAAGAACCCAAACGCGCAGCTGATGCGATTGCGGATGCATTGATCGGCCAAATTCGCAATGGTTCTATTACATTAAATGACGCATTGCCCACTGAGCGGGAGCTGTGTGAACAGTACTCTGCTTCAAGGCCGACTGTGCGTGAGGCGCTGACTCAAATGCAAATGCGCGGTTATGTCGAAACAGGTGGCGGTAAACGTCCGCGTGCGGCCAAACCATCGATTCAAGCTATCTTACTGACCACGGGTTCGCATCTGCGCGAGATTTTGGGGGATGCTGAGAGCGCCGCACATCTGGAGCAAATGCGTCAATTTATTGAGGCTGGGGCTGCCAGAGAGGCTGCAAATCGTGCTGACAATGTACAGATCACAAAGTTACAGACGGCTCTGGAAAAGAACTTTACCTCAATCGGAACTGTTGATTTCCCGGCAACTGACATCGCTTTTCACAGGGCAATTGTGTCGGTTGTGGGCAACCCGGTGATTTTGCAACTGCACGACATGTTTGTCAGTGCGTTGCTCGAGCATCGACCAGCCATGTCAGAGCCTGAGAAGCATGACACAATCGCATACGAAGAGCATCGCGAGATCTATCAGGCGATTCTGAATGGCGATGTAGTTACCGCAACAAATGTAACTGAAAAGCATTTGGCACGTTCGTATCGGGCAAGATTGCGGGTCCCCAAACACGCTGACCTTTCAAACCAAACTAAACTTTCAGGGCAAGAACAAAAGCCTTGATCGACTGGCGGAGCTTGTCTTTGCCATTCATCATCAAACGGAGGAAACGATGAAAAACAATAAAACAATCCTAGGTAGCTTGGCTGCCATATTGTTAGCAACGACAAGTGTGCACGCCACAGAACTAACTTTTGGTATGCAAGACAATGAAGTGTCAAACGTCTATCAAGGCGCGTTGGAATTTAAGGCAAAGCTGGAAGCACTATCTGGCGGCGAAATGAAGGTTAAACTTTTCCCTTCAGCTACATTGGGTGATTTCAAAGCCATGGTTGCCCAAGTGCAAGCCGGTGAGCTTGATATGGTCATGACTGGCTATCCAGACATGAGCTACACGATCCCTGAGCTTAAACTAATTGGTGCGCCATATGTTGTTGAAAGCTACGATCACCTAAAGAAGATCGTTGCCGGCCCATGGGGTCAAAAGATGGACGCAAAGTTCCAAGACCAAGGCGTGATGCTTCTTGACGTTTGGTATTATGGAACGCGCCAAACAACTTCTAACCGCGCGATTAACTCAATGGACGACATGAAGGGTTTGCGTTTGCGTACACCAAACGTGCCGTTCTTGATTGCTTTTGCTGAAAACACTGGCGCAACGCCTGCGCCTGTTGCCTTCCAGGAAGTGTATCTTGCGCTGCAAACCAATCAAGTTGATGCGGAAGAAAACCCGCTCCCAACGATTGACGCTATGAAGTTTTACGAAGTGCAAAGCCACATTGCTATGACAAATCACTTCATCGCATCGGCTGCAATTCAGATTTCAAAGTCAACTTGGGACGGATTGAATGCGCAAGAACAGGCTTGGGTTGCTGCTGCTGTAAATGCGGGTGGTGACAAATCCAACGGTCTGACAATTGACGCTGAAAACGACCTAATCGACACATTCAAAGAGCGTGGTCTGGAAATTACATATCCTGATCTAACACCATTCCGCGCTGCAATGAAGCCATACTACGATACGCTTGAAGCCGAGTTCGGCGAAGGCGCAATCGCTGAAGTAATTGGCGAGTAACTCCCTCGGGCTGGGGGGAGACCCCCAGCTCACTTAAAAGGTAATCACAGTGAAATCGAACTCCAGATACAGCTTTGAAGGCATCATCGCATCAGTCATATTTATCATGCTGTTGCTTGTTGTTCTGCTGCAGATCTTGGGCCGTACCAATATTGTTGCGGGACCCGTGTGGACAGAGGAATTGGCCCGTTGGCTCTGGGTTTGGATGGCATTTTTAGCCATTGCAGAAGTAGAGCGAAACGATGCTCAGCTGAACATGGGATTCATTACCGAGCTCTTCGCAAAGCGCGTTCGTATCGCCTTGTTCACACTGATTGATTTAGTCTATTTGGCTGTTTTGTGCAATCTGAGTTGGATCGGTTACAAAACAGTTCTGCGCACCTTGCGCAATGAATCTGTGACCCTGCCAACGAGCGACGCTGCGCTTTACGCATCCGCTTTTGTGGCTTCATTCTTCATAATATTTCGTGTTTTGCAGCGCTTGAACAAGCGCAAAAATGAACTCCTGGCTGAGGCATAGCAAAATGATCCTTGGAACAATTGGACTTGTTTGGCTCTTTCTCGTGCTGTTCGGTGTGCCTATTGGCATAGCGATGATCTTCGTATCGATGGGGTATTTCTATTTCACTGGCATGGGGTTAGCCTTTGCCGTTCAGCGCATGGTTGATGGGCTAAACAGCTTTCCTATGTTGGCCGTCCCGTTTTTTATTCTTGCTGCTGCCATTTTGAATTCATCAAGAATTACCCATCATTTGTTTGGGTTTGCGCGCGCACTTGTGGGGCATATAACAGGCGGGCTTGGCCATGTGAATGTGCTTGCTTCACTCTTCTTTTCTGGCATGTCCGGATCGGCGCTTGCAGACGCGGGTGGATTGGGCAAAATGGAAATTGAAGTGATGCGCGAGGCTGGATATGACGACGAGTTTTCAGGCTCGGTGACCGCAGCATCTTCCATGATCGGTCCGTTGGTTCCCCCCTCGATTACAATGGTCCTTTATGGTGTTGCCTCAAATACGTCTATCGGCAAACTCTTTCTCGGTGGCATTGTACCAGGCGTTTTATGTGCATTGGCGCTGATGGCCATGGTCTATTTTGTTGCGAAACGCCGGAACTATCCGGTTGATCCGAAAAGCACAAAACGAGAAATTGGTGGTCTGTTTATACGCTCATTCCCGGCGCTATTGACACCAGTTGTCATTGTTGGCGGCATTTTCAGCGGGCTGTTTTCGCCGACCGAAGCTGCTGCGATCACCGTCGTTTATGCGATTGCCATAGATTTGATTTTTTACCGCGAGCTGACGTTTCGCCGTCTGTGGGACGCGTTGTACGAAACGGTGACAACGTCTGCTTCTATCGCCACCATTATTGCTGGGGTGAGTTTGCTTGGATACGTTTTGGCCCGAGAGCAAGCACCCCAGCAAATCGCGCAAATGTTCCTTACAATTGCGAATGATCCGATCTCATTTTTGATTGCGGTTAATCTGATGATTTTTGCTTTGGGATGTTTTGTGGAGTCCCTAGCGATATTGCTGATCATTGTTCCGATCTTGGTGCCAATTGCACTTGGTTTTGGAATTGATCCTGTGCACTTTGGGATCATCATTGTGTTGAATTTGATGATTTCAATTCTGACACCACCGATGGGTATGGCCCTGTTCGTTGTGGCGCAGGTTGGGGGCATTGAATATCAGAAACTGGCAAAAGCCATCTTGCCGTGGCTGCTTCCGCCAATCGTGGTTTTGGTACTTGTTTGCATGTTCCCAATACTGGCAACTGGCCTACCAAGTTTGATGGGATAAATCATGAGCCTTTTGGATAGTCTAAATGGTGGGGTGGTGGTTTCCTGCCAGCCCGTTTCCAATGGTCCTATGGATCAACCAAGTATCGTTGGCGCCATGGCTTGCGCTGCTGTGGCCGGTGGTGCTGTTGCGGTGCGTGTTGAGGGCATTGAAAATGTTAGAGCAGTGCGCCCTTTGGTCGATGTTCCGCTTATTGCAATTACAAAGCGTGATTTGCGTGTTTCCGATGTGCGGATCACGCCGTCGGTAGAAGATGTCAACGTGCTGGCTGCTTGTGGCGCAGATGTTATTGCCTATGACGCCACCGACCGGTTGAGAACAGACCGTCGCGAAGACATTGTGCGAGCCATTCTAGATAATGATATTCTTGCAATGGCGGACAGCGCCAGTGTGGAGGACGCTAAACAGGCCATCCAAGATGGGGCTGCAATAATCGGCACGACACTTTCCGGCTACATCGGTACACCAGCCCAATCAACGGACGCGCCGGATTTGGAGTTGGTGCGCGAATTTGCCAAGCTTAATGCCTTTGTTATGGCTGAGGGGCGCTACCGCACGCCGGAGCTCGTGGCGGCAGCAATTAATTGCGGCGCAAATGCCGTGACTGTTGGCAGTGCATTGACGCGTCTGGAAGTGGCCACACATTGGTTTGTTGAGGCGGCGTCACGCAAATGACGGCTGTGACCGATATGGACGGGATAAATGGGTTCGCTGTTGACCTTGGCGGGACGAAGCTAGCTGCAGCTCGCGTGGAACATGGAAGAGTTGTTGAACGCATTCAGAACGTTACCGAAGCAGAAGCACCAGCTGATAAGCAGGTTGAGGCGATAGAGGCTTTGTTGCGTAAAATTGGTTGGAATCATTCGTATCCGGTCAGTGTTGCTGTGGCGGGGCGCGTTTCCGACGACGGCACTTGGTCGGCGGTTAATACTGGAACCTTGACGAGTATTGCGGACATACCAATTAAAGCCCTGCTTACTCATCAACTCAACACAGACGTTTATGTGTGCAATGACGCCAATGCGGCGGCATTCGCTGAGGCAAGCTTTGGCAGCGGTGTTGGCGTGTCGCACTTTGCCTACATCACAGTTTCAACGGGTGTTGGCGGCGGCATTGTGATTGAGGGAAAACCCCTTACCAGTGCCAACGGTTTGGCCGGTCATGTTGGGTTTGTCTCCAGCCGGTTTTCAACCGCAATTTGCGGCAGTGGTCGGCGTTCCACAGTGGAAAGCGTTGCAGGGGGAAGGGCAATTTCAGCCATTGCACAGGAGCAAGGGCATGGGGTTGCTACCGCCCGTGAGGTTTTTGATGCGGCGGCAGGTGGAAACGAGTGGGCGCAAACAATTATTGAAACGTCTGCACAAGCGATTGCAGCTTTGTGCTCAGATTTAACGGCAATATTTGGCCTGGATATGGTTGCATTGGGTGGATCAATTGGCATGGCACCGGGATATATCGCATCAGTGGAACGGCATCTGAAGTGTGAGCCTGCGCTATTTCGCCCCAAAATTGCGGCGGCCGACTTTTCACATGATAGCGCTTTGATTGGTGTGATTGCGCTTAGCCAGTCTTCCAAGAGGACTGAAAAAAGACATACAATACGATGCAATGGAGTGTCAGAATGAGTACCAATGTCGCTTACCGCGGTGAAGGGGTTTTTGATGGCACGAAGCTTCATTGGGGGAAAAGTCTAGTTCTCTCAGATGGGATTGTTGAAGGCTTTGTTGAAAACGAGCTTGTTTCCCCGGACTGCAATATCAAAGATTTTACAGGACAAATTGTGTCGCCCGGCTTCGTTGATCTGCAGGTCAATGGAGGCGGTGGTGTTTTGCTCAGCAATGATCCATCACTTGAAACTATTGAGCGGATGTCCAACGCCCATCTGCGCACTGGCACGACTGCGTTGTTACCAACATTGACAACGGATACACCGGACAAAGTTGATCGGGCAATTGACGCTGTTTCAAAGGCGATCAAAAGTAAAGTGCCAGGTATCGTTGGGTTGCATTTAGAGGGCCCACACCTTGCCAAGTCGAAAAAGGGTGCTCATGACGCATCGTTAATTCGGTCAATGGAAGCGCGTGATTTAGAAACGCTTTGCAACGCCGCCAAGCATTTGCCCAGCCTGATGATTACTGTTGCAATTGAATCCGTTTCGTCCGAGCAAATCCGGAAACTGAGCGAAGCCGGTGCTATTGTTTCATTGGGGCATACAAATGGCGATTATGAAGCCTGCATGGCGGCTGTAGCGGCGGGAGCAACCTGCGCGACGCATTTGTTTAACGCCATGAGCCAAACATGCGGGCGTTCGCCTGGTTTGGTTGGCGCGGTGCTGTCCAATAGTCAGTTATCGGCCGGAATAATTGCTGACGGGCATCATGTTCATCCAGCCAATATCGACATTGCTTATCACGCCAAAGCGCCAACACAGGGCCTTTTTCTGGTGTCCGACGCGATGGCGTTGACAGGCTCAAGTGCGACACAGTTCGAATTTGGTGGCCGCATCGTCGAGCGTCGAAATGGGCGCTTAGAATTGGCAGATGGTACACTTTCTGGTGCCGATATTGACTTGGCCAGCAGCGTTCAAAATCTAATGAAGTTCGCCCATCTCGATTTGGCACAAGCCTTGGCTTGTGCCACAAGCGTTCCAGCAAGCGCGATCAAACGATCGTCTGAATTTGGACGTTTCTGCGTTGGAGAGCCTGTGCAATCTGTCATTTGCCTTGAAGCAAATAATGTGAGCTCAGTGACATATGTGAAGACTTCAGGTTTTTCAAACCAATGCAAAAGCTCCAGTTTGCCCCTGGGTTTCAACGATCCAATTGTGGGAAATTCGTTGCGCTAAGTCTACTGTTGTAGGTGGTCGTGCCAGTGAAAAGCTCTTGCTTGCCGGTTTTGAACCAATGACGCCCAAACTGGAAAGGTCTCTTAAACCCTAGTAGCCATGGCTCGTCGTTCCTGTTTCAACTAGTCCGCTTTCATAAGCAAAAATGACTGCTTGGGTGCGATCGCGCAAACCAAGTTTGCTCAGGATGCTTGAAATGTGTGTTTTTACCGTAGCGACTTCAACGAACAGTTCACTTGCGACTTCTTGATTGCTGAGCCCTTGCGCAACGGCCGTCAATACTGCTCTTTCTCGGTTTGTAAGTCTTTCAAGGCGCTTTGCGATCCGCTCGTCAATAAATCCTCGCTTTGCGAAACTACCGATAAGGCGTTTGGTAATGGATGGGGCAAGCAAAGCACCACCCCCGGCAATCGTTCGAACTGCACTAATTAGTTCCACCGGTGGCGTGTCTTTGAGCAAGAAGCCACTGGCACCTGCTTGCAGTGCCCTATAGATGTATTCGTCTGGGTCAAAAGTTGTCAGCACCAACACACGAGCGGCCAATTCTGGGTCTTGCACTATCTTTTCGGTGGCCAACAGGCCGTCCATTTCTGGCATACGAATATCCATAAGCACAATGTCTGGTTTATGGATTTTCGTTAGGGCAATAGCTTGGTTTCCCGTTCCCGCTTCTGCAACGATATCAATATCATTTTCATTGCCAAGGATCATGGCAAATCCGCTGCGCACCAATGCCTGATCGTCTGCTACGATAATACGAATAGTCATGAGGCGAGTTGGGGATGTGGCAAGCAGGCGCGCACCTCATATCCGCCCACAGAACGTTTGCCAGCGCTGAAGGTGGCCCCCAATAGGCTCGCCCTTTCCGCCATACCGATGAGACCGTGCCCAACACGGGACACATTCGCTGACGCGACACCATCATCGCAAACTGTGATTTCGGTGCTGCTTTGGTTTACGATCACACTGACCTTTGATGTTGCCTTTGGCCCTGCATGTTTGAGCACGTTTGTCAGGGCCTCTTGGATAATGCGATAGGCCGCTAAGTTGCTTCCTTTGGTTAGCATTTCTGAGTTGCCTTCAATTTGCAAGTCTATGCGAAGCCCTGCATCTCGCATTTGTTCAACCAGTCGAGGCACATCATCAAGCCCAGGTTGGGGATCAAGTGCATCATTTTCATTCCCCAGCCGCAAAACGCCTAATAGCTGCCTCAACTCGGTTAGTGCTTCTCTCCCGACCTGTTCAACCGCTTCCATAGCATCGATTGCACGCGGCAGGTCCTTTTGTGCAATAGTTCTTGCTGCGGCGGCCTGCACCGTCATCAAACTGACGTGGTGCGCTACGATATCGTGCAGGTCTCGCGCTATTCGTGTTCGCTCATTTGCTACTGCTTGTTGCGCCTCGTTTGTACGTTGTCGTTGTTCTTGCTTTTCCTGTTTTGCAACTAAAGCCCTGTTTTCGGCGCGAACGTTCACAAAACGCCCAACATACCAGACCAAAACGACAGACAGAAGCTGAACGAAAACCCAGAGAATACCATTGCTATGCTGTTCATTCGTTGCGGATATTGCAACAAATACAAGTGTAAAAAAAAGCCCCAAAAAACTATGATCCGACCGCTTTACAAGGCGGCCGACACCGTAGAGTCCGACCAAAACTGCAATCAGTGGCCCTTCAAAATACCCCAGAAATATGGCTAAGCCAGAAGCGGTAAGACCTGCAAAGAGGACGGTAATTGGAAACCTTCGTCGCCACATCAGCGTACCGCTAGTAAATGTAAAGATTAATACCGCAGCCATCGGCACGTCTAAAGGCGAATAATCGATCAAGGGCTGATCGTCATATCCGGTGGCCATCAAAATGGTTGCGAACAACACCGCCACGGCCAGAATGGCATCCAAAAGCAGCCGCCGCCGTTCATCTTCGGAACTTGGTCGTTTTGAGCCGACGATTTGTGCGTTTGTTATACTGTTTCTCGGGTTTTTTGAAACGGTTTGAGCATTGATTTCCATTGTATCTCACTACCATGTGGCGCTGATGGTTGTCATCATTCTTAGGGTTAAGCACGGCCTCCGTCAAAAGGGGGACAGGTGAGTGGAGCGACCCCGTAAAATCAGTCTTTTGACTGAGTTTAAACTCATCACTTGGGGCGAAGTCAGAACTCCCTAAAGCGACTATCTTTGCAAGGATCGGAACGGGTCTTTCAATCGGTTCCATCAATTCTCGTGCAGCCTACAAAAGGACCACCACATGTTTGGTACACTAAACAACAGCGCCCGCTGGGCCGGGTTTTTCTACTTTTTACTTATCCCTGTCGGTATGTTCGGGCTCGCCTATGTGCCTTCTGTAACGATTGTTGCGGACAACCCTGCCGCCACGATGGAAAACATCAGAGCATTTGAGCTTTTGTTCCGCAGCGGCAATGCGGCAACGCTTGTTATGAATATAATCGCAATCGCCTTGGTGCTTTCATTGTATGAGCTTTTTCGGGGTACTGGCCGCATTCTGTCTGGCTTTATGGTTGCGCTCCTGCTGATTGGTACAACGATTTCTTTGGTGGCTTCGGTAGGCATAGGTGCATCGATCTTGTTTAGTAAGATGGGGGCACAAGAGGTACTTCCTTTAGCGCAACAGATCCTGTTCACTAAGGTTTCGCTCGACCTTTGGAAATATACATCCATGGTTGCCGGTATTTTTTGGGGCCTTTGGCTCTTTCCCTTGGGAATACTGACCTACAAAAGTGGTTTCTTCCCAAGAATTCTGGGCGTGCTTTTGCTCGTGTCGGGTCTTGCATATGTTGTTGATGCCTTTGTCTTCATTCTTCAGTTGGACATACATTTCGCCCTTGTCGATTACCTGTGGTTTGGAGAAGCAAGTTTTACGCTTTGGTTGCTGATTTTTGGGGTGCGCAAAGGCGCAGACACTTCGATCTAATACCCATCTATTTTCAGTGTGCCCGGGTGGCATCACTTTGTTTCCCTTCGGCAAGACAAGGACAGCAATCAGCATGAGTAAAATTGAAACCCTCCACATGTCGCTCTGGCATGTGTCGGGGCCACTCTCCGACAGGGCCGGAAGATGGCTGGTCACATGAAAGCTGCGATTTTCACAAAGTATGGTCCGCCGCAAGTGTTGGTTGTCCAAGAACGTGCAATGCCCGTGCCTTCGCCGACGGAAGTGTTGGTGAAAGTACACTGTGGCTCAGTTACCACCGCAGATGTGCTTTTGCGCAGCAATGATGTGCCTTGGCTATTTTGGCTGCCAATGCGTTTAATGCTCGGCTTTTTTAAAATGAAACACGAAATTCTTGGCAACGAATTTGCAGGAGAGGTTGTTTCCATTGGCAAAAGTGTAACGCGGTTTAAGCCGGGTGACATTGTTTGCGGGCGTGCAAGTTTTGGCTCCAATGCGCAGTACCGTACACTTGGTGAAAACTCTATTATGCGTAAGCTTCCAACTCTAGATCACATGACCAAGTCGGCCCTGTTTTCGTTTGGGGGCATGACCGCGTTGCAGACTTTGAGAGACATTGGAAATCTTAGGGGAGGGGAACGCGTTTTGGTCATTGGTGCCGGTGGCGCATGTGGCACAATGGCCGTTCAGATAGCAGGGCTCTTGGGTGCACATGTGACAGGGGTGTGCAGCAAGGGCAAAAAAGAACTTGTTCTCGCCCTCGGTGCTGATGAAGTCATCGACTACGCGAGCGAAGACTACACGTTGTCCGATCGAACATATGATGTGATATTTGATGCTGTGGGCAATAGGCCCGCAAGCGCAAGTTGGCAGGTTTTGGCGGAAGGTGGGCGGTACTTGTCTCTAAGCCTTTCGGCGCGTGACTTCCTTTGGTCTTTGATTTCTAAGTTGAACAGCAACAAGCGCCACTATTTCGGCACATCCAAACCCAATCAAACCGATTACGACATTTTGTGCGACTGGTTTTTGGACGGAAAAATTAACCCAATCGTAGATAAGGTGTTCCCACTTTCGCAGATTGCGCGGGCACACTCCTATGTACAAACCGGTCGAAAAACCGGAAATGTTGGCTTAGAGATGGAGCATACACATGACTGAAGCTGAAAAACGAGTTCGCAGATTTACAATAATTATCTTGGGATACCCCGTAGCCTTGATTTTGGGTGGCATCTTGCTCAACCTCTTCGCTTTTGGCGTTTCCCCCATTGTTGTCGCCCTTCCGTTAAAAGCCGTCTTGGTACCGTTGATCATTACAGCTACTCTGTTGGTGATCAATCACACTTGGTTGATGAACAGCACCGAAATCACCCGCATGAAACATCATATGTATGCCTCCAGAGAGGAATGGAAAGAAGCTGGTGTAAAAAGAGAAGATGTTTCTGACGAGGGGTGGCTAGAGCTTGAACGACGCCACAACTCACATCGAAATGCGACTGAAAATACGGTCTATTTTGCGGTGCTTGCAACAATCTTTTGTTTGGTCACGCCATCGCAACTTGCAGCCTACGTTTGGATTTTAGGTTTTGGCGTTGGTCGTCTTGGGTATACATTTGCCAGCTTGCAAGGCAGGAGCAATCTAAGAGGATTTTTCATGAGCGTAAGTCTGGTGGCCATGTATGGTATGGCTGGATATTTGTGCCTTGGCCTATTGGTGTAGGTTTTGCATAACGAGCAACGCTGTTCCCCTTGTCGAAGCTGCTGCGGCGAAACTGTAATTGGTTGCAATCGCAGTGGTATTTGGGGCACGGCCTTCGCCTCTGCCATGTCCGCAGTTTCCAATTCATGAGCGCGCGAGGGGTTATTGCCGTAATGCGCTTTACTGGTAACTCCAGTTATCGACCAATGCCTTTAGAACATCTGCTCGGCTAATTTGCCCGACCAAGTGTCCATCACGTTGAACAGGAAACCGTCTAAAATGGCTAGAGAGCAAGTGTTCAGCGGTTTCCACAATGTCCAAGTCCGCCTCCAGCGTCTCGACGGGGTAACTCATATAGTCTGAAACCGCGCCGCCCCAATCTTGGTAATAGCTGGCGTTGAGTGCTGCTTTCAGGCAGTCTTTCATCGATAAAACACCAACCAGCTGACCGTTGGCGTCCACAACAGGTGCGCCCGAAATGTTCTTTTCAAGTAAAAAGCTCACCGCGTGGACGATCTCTGTGTCAGGCAAAAGCGTCATTAGTTCTGTTGTCATATAATCGGAAATTCGGCGCCCTTTTTTCATGATCGGTCTCCTTGGCCCCTCTTTTGTTTGCAAAATGCACATTGTACCGATTTTAGGCACGCAGCGCTGCCACAAGAGCCCTTAAGCGGCGGACGCCGGAACAATATCCCAACAGCAAGGCCGCCCATGCACAAAAGGATGAGAAGGAAAGTCGGTACAAATATTTCCATAGCATCACCTCAAGTCAGAAATTGATTGGCAAAGGCGCCGGTGGTGGTTTGGGTGAAATCAATACCGTCTCGCAGTAAAAACAGTGCGGAAATACCTGTTTTGTCCGCAAATTGTGGCCCGGCATCCGCACCCATTGCAAAGAGTGCTGTGGCAAGTGCATCTGCGCGCATGGCGGTTGTGGCCAATACGCTTACGGATGCCAGCCGATCGTTGGCAGGTTTTGCAGTGCGCGGGTTCATAATATGACTATAACGTTGCCCCTCCACAATATAGCTGTTCACACTGTCGCCTGATGTTGCCAATGCATGACCATCAATCGTCACCAATTGTTGAAATGCAACGGGCTGGGAGTGCGGCCGTTCAATCCCCACGTACCAAGCGCGACCGGTTGGGTGCGATCCCCGAGCAAAGGTTTCTCCGCCTAGTTCGATGAGAAAATTCTTAGCACCGGCAAAATCAAGAACTGCAACCATCTCGTCCAGCGCGTAGCCTTTGGCAATGCCACACAAATCAAGGGACATGTCCGCATAGTCCTTTTTGCAGCGACTATTTTCTAGATAGATGTTTGTGTAGTTGCCTTGTGAAGGTCTGGTGATGGGGCCAAAGCCAAACCTTCCCACAAGTGCGCCTATGGTGGGGTCAAACATTCCGTCGGTTTCGCGTGCTATTTCTAATGCGGCGCCAAGAACGCGGCTGGGGCCTTTTGACAAGGGTGTCCAGTTTGAATGATGTGAGTTGTTGAAGGCCGATATTTCAGTATCGGGCCGAAAGGGAGACATGGTTGCATCCACGGATGTGATTATGGCCTGGAGTTGATGTTGCAATTCGAATGTATCGATCCCTGCTGGCAAAACCAGACGCCAGGACGCACCAAAGGCCGGTCCCTCTATAACCGCGGTGCTACTGATTGCGCGCGCAGCGTATGGTGTGAAGAGCAGAGCGCCAGCGCCCAACAGAAAGCTCCGCCTTGTCTGTTTCATCTTGCTAACTCCCAAAATCATCGTTGAATATATTGCTTGGGTCTACGCCGACGTTGTCCAACATTGTAAGCACCGCTTTGATCATGAGAGGGGGGCCACAAAGATAATACTCGCAGTCTTCTGGCGCTGGATGTTCTTTGAGGTAGCGATCGAAAACCACATCGTGGATGAAACCGGTCGGACCATCCCATTGTTCAACGGGTGAAGGATCGGAAAGGGCAACGGTCCAATGGAATCTATCGTGGTTTGCTTGCAAGCGGTTGAACTCGCGTTGGTAAAAAAGGTCGACACCACTGCGCGCACCATACCAGAAACTCATGCGACGAGTGGTTCCCAATCGCTCAATCTGTTCTGTAATGATGGCTCTTAGGGGCGCCATGCCCACTCCACCACCAATGAAGATCATTTCTTTATCACTATCGTTCGCCCTGAAATCACCGAACGGTCCGGCAACGGAGACTTTGTCTCCAAGTTTTAGCCCAAACAAAAAAGAGGAGACAATGCCGGGGGATGCGCTTTTCATGTTAGGTGGCGGCAACGCCAAGCGTATCAGCAGCACAATATGTCGCTTTCCATCCTCTGGGGTGTTGGCAATTGAATAGGCACGCGAGACGGGGATATCACTTTGTGCGCTAAGCTTTCCAAGACCCAGATTTTGCCAAGCGTTATGATGCTCGGGTGCGATGTCAAAGTCCGCGAAAGATAGTTCGTAGGCAGGCGATGTGACTTGGACAAATGCGCCTGGGCTAAATGCGATTTCCTCATCTTTTGGCAGTTCAAGGATGATCTCCCGGATCAAAGGAGACACTGTCTTGCTTGAAACAACAGTGCATTCCCAGCTTTGTGCGTGAAGCAGTTCGGTTGGCAGCTTCAGGCTCAGATTATTGCGCAAAGTGAGCTGGCAGCTCAGTCGCAATCCTTTGGCGATTTCCTCGCGTGTCAGTTTTGCTCGCTCGGTTGGCAACGCAGCGCTGCTGCCTGCAGCGACAGTGACGCGGCACTGACCGCAGGTGCCTGCACCACCGCAGGCGGCAGGGACTTTGATGCCGTTGTCAACAAGTGCTTCTAACAGACGCGTGCCCGCTTTTGCCAGAAGTGGTTCTTGGTCCACAATGCTGATCAGGACTTTGTGAGAAGGCATCAAAACTGACCGCGCAAACACTACGATCAGGGTGAGTGTTAAGACAATCGCAACGAAGACGAGGCTGCCGAAAATGATTTCGTTCATGGCAGCCTTACCCCGACAAAGGCTGAAAAGCCCATCGACATGAACCCGGTGGCGATAAAAGCAATGCCAAGCCCTTGTAGACCCGCTGGAATGTCCGAATATCGAAGCCTTTCCCGGATAGCAGCGAAAGCTGCGATGGCGAGTGCCCACCCAATGCCACTGCCCAAACCGTAGACCATGCTTTCTTCTAGGTTGTATTGGCGTTCTGCCATGAACAGGCTGGCGCCCAAAATTGCGCAATTCACTGTGATCAACGGTAGAAATATCCCCAGTGATCGGTGCAGGACTGGGACAAAGCGATCAAGTACCATCTCAAGGATTTGAACCATGGCTGCGATGACGCCAATAAAGCTGATCAATTTAAGGAAAGTCAGGTCCATATCTGGCAAGCCTGCCCAAGCCCAAGCGCCTTTATTGAGCAATAGCACCAGGATCAAATGATTGACTGGAATGGTGATCGTTTGCACGACTATGAGCGCAAGGCCGAGCCCTACGGCTGTATCAACACGCTTTGAAACCGCAAGGAACGTGCAAATGCCCAGGAAGAAAGAAAGCGCAAGGTTTTCTTCGAAAATCGCGCGCTGGAACAGATCGATCATGATGTCCTCGAGACGTCGGTTGTGCGGATGCGAAATTCAGGTTCTTCAATTTGCGCTGGGCGTAGGGTGCGGATCGCCCAAATCAACAAGCCAATTATAAAGAATGCGCTGGGGGCCAGTAGCATTAGTCCGAGAGGTTCAAACCAACCTCCAGTTTCAACAGTTGGCAAAATAGTTCGGCCAAGCAACATACCGGTTCCCAGAAGCTCGCGGATTGTACCAACCACAATCAGAACCGCACTGTAGCCAAGCCCGTTCGCTAAACCGTCCAACAGACTTGGCCATATCGGATTGCGCATGGCAAAGCCTTCAGCGCGGCCCAACACCAAGCAGTTGGTCACGATCAGCCCAACAAATATAGACAATCGCTGGCTCATCTCGAAAGCAAAGGCCAATAGGATTTGATCTGCAACGATAACCAGCGAAGCGATGATTGTGATTTGCACGATCAGTCGTATTGACGAGGGAAGGTGATTGCGGATGAGGCTAATTGTGCCGTTCGACATCATAAGAACGACGGTCAAAGCGGCGCTCATGGTCAGTGCGGTACCCAGTGAAGTTGTGACGGCTAACGCAGAGCAAATGCCCAAAATCTGCAACGTAATCGGATTGTTGTCGAGCAACTGTGTCAGAAAAGTTTTCATGTTTCCCCCACTCATGTCTCAAGATCTCCCCTTTTAAGGCGGGTCAGAAACGGCCCATAGCCGAGGTCGCCGAGCCAAAAATGAAGGAGATTGGCGACCCCAGTGGTTGAGCGCGTTGCACCGGTGATGCCATCGACTTCAAACACGGTTGTCGCGCTTCCCCGAACGACAGATATTCTTATAACGCCGTCATCATCCGCAATTTTGCGGCCGGGCCAAAGCGCCTGCCAAGCGGCATCGGTGATGCGCGAACCTAGGCCCGGTGTCTCGCCTTGTTCGTATACCTGTAGGGCTGCGACGGTATTTAGATCGCCTTTTAAGGCGAGATAGGCGTGAATTGTGGACTGGTAGCCTGTGCCATAAACAGGCAACACAACAAGTGCCAGTTCGCCCTTTGAACGCAGCATATATACTGGCATCAAGTTTGGGCGACGACCAATACCAGCCGTGTCGACGTCGCGAGAAAGCGATATACTTGATGCTGGGTCTGTCATGGCATCTCGAAAATTGTAACTTGCCGGGTTTACATTGGTTGCGGTGTTGGCGGTCGCAAAATCCACAAGAAAGGATTCCATTGTGTCAGCACCTGCTTCACGCAGAATATCGGCCATGCCGGGCAAGGCTGAGATCATCGCTTCCATCTGCGCGGTTCTTTGCCGCTCCAGATTGGCTTGCTGAATCGGGCGAAGAGCCACGGCTGTAACGGAAACCGCAATGGCGGAAAAAAAGGCCACAAGGAAAGCAACGGCAAAGGTTTTTGTGCGGCTTTCATTCGGAAGTGAAAGCAGGCGTCGCCACCACATGATTGGATTAAGTTCAACCATGTCGCTTTCTCCTTTTATGTGCGTTCAGTGTCACCACGGTGTGATCGATCAACGGCGCAAATATGCTGCCAAGCAACGCGGCAAACACCACGGCGTTGACGGACCCTGGCCCGGCCCCCGTCTGTCCCAAAACCACAACAAGTGTGCCGATTAATGCGCCATAAAGCCATCGCCCTAAGTTGGTTGAGGCGGAGGATATGGGATCGCAGGCAAGGAACACCAAACCAAAAATCAACGAGCCGCTGAGCAGTTGCTCCCTGTCAAAGGCTGACCTTGCCAACATAGCTGCGCCAAATAATCCAAGCGATATGCCAACAAGTGTGCGCCAAGAGAGCAAGCGGAGACGCAAGAGCAATATCGCGCCTGGCACCACCGCGGCAATTAGGTTGATGCCAGCGGGATCGGATGCTGGTTCGTGAAAAGAGAAAAACAAGAACGCCAACGCAAGTGTCGCGGGATTAACAAAACTTCGGCCTCGACCGCCAAAAATCTGTTCACCCAAGACGACACCAAATGTAATCGCAAAAATCAGTTGCCAAAGTGGGGTTGATGGGGGCGCTAAGATGGTGAAGATGAGAGCTGTTCCAACGCCGTCCCAAGTGAATGCTCGATGTCTCAAAATGGCAAATAGCAGTTGCCAGCCCATTACGAGAATAACTGCCAGTGCGATATTTGTGATCCCAACTAGACCATTTTCGAACAGGAATAGGCTTGTCGGCAGAATTAGGGCCAAAAGACTGATCGCTGCAATGCGGTTTGCGTCCCATGTACCTCTGATATGCGGGCCCAAAGGGTGCTCGGGGGCGGCGCCGGGGTGAAGGATTTTCATTCTTGTTCCCCCGCGATCTCATCAAGGATATGCCTTAGCAACATCCCATAGTCTGCCCGACTAGGGCAAAGATAGGAGAGTAGCGCCACGTCTTCCTCTATTAATTCAAGGCATCCAAGGTGAATGGCTGTTTCGATATCGCCCACACTAAGTGCGCGCATTAGCGGTGTGGCAAGAATGTCGAACGGCAAAGCGGCATCGAGTGCCTCTGAGGGGATCGTGGGCCCCACCGAACCGTTCGGCAATAAACTCAGTGCTCGAGACCAAAACGTAGGTTTTTTAGCGCTGCGGGTGCTGTCAAATACGGCAACTTGGGTGTCATAGCGGCCTAAATGTGTGGCAACGCGCCCCGACAATGCCGATCCTGAAATAACACGCGAACCCACTGTCGTCTCCCTATCGAGGAGTTGATTAAGCTGCGCGCCGAGCCGTGTTCTGATCAGCCGCGGGTGACGAACTCCACTTCCCGCAATCGAGACGATGCGTTCTGTCAATAATTGTCCTTTGCCAAAAAGGTGGCCGATGGCGATTACATCACTGAAGTCAATATGCCAGACCGTTCTGCGCTCTGATGCGGGCATCAAGTGATGAATGTGCGTGCTTGCCAATCCCGCAGGGTGGGGACCGTCGAAGAATGCCGTTTTGATCTGTTCATCTGTTTGCGCAAATTGTGCGCCAGATTGTTGGCAAACGAAAACTGGACCTTTTGTGAGTGTTTTTAAGGCTTCCAGTCCTTGAACAAAATTGTTGTGTTGAGGTGCCATCACAACCGCGGCGTCGGCGCTTAAGGGGTCTGTGTTTATGGCGGTCACAAATATGGCGTGAGGCACAGCAGCTGGATCCGGAATGCGACCAAATGGACGTGTTAGAAATGCGACCCATAATCCACTCGCTTGCAATAGCGATCTCACGCTCTCTGGGGTGAGTTTGCCATCTGAAATAGGAAATTCTTTCGGGTTTTCTTCTTCCACTGAAATAGTCAATGTTTCCAGCGTTCGTCGGCGTCCCCGAGAAATTGACGCAATTGTGCCCGTTGCGGGGGCGGTGAAGGCAATCTGGTTGCGCTTGCGATCTACAAAAAGGGTATCGCCTGTACGCACTTTGTCGCCGACCGCTACGCAGAGTTTTGGGCGAATGTCTGGGAAGTCACTTCCCATGACGCCAACTTCACTAATTGCAGCGCCAGCGCTGATCTCTTGTTTTGGTTGACCAGCCAAATCAACGTCCAAACCTGCACGGAGTTTTAAAGTGCTTACGCCAATTTCATCGGATACTAGAGATGACATTAAATAATCCAATAAACCGAAGTACCAGCTAAATGCTCACTTCGTGATTTCTGCATTGCGTACGTGCAAATCAACGTCTTTGTGCTCTGGTTTCTTTCTCACAAATCATTGCAGCGCGTGTTTGTGCTAGATTATCTTTCATGTTGGCTTGATTTGTTGATTTGAATCAACCCAACGACCGCCACTCGGCGTAGATTTGTCTGATATTTAGGAGGGGATCATGTTGAAACTTAAATCCGTCTATTTGGCAATTGCTGTGTTTCTTGGCGTCGCCGGTGCTACGCTTCCAGCGCTTGCGCAGCAAACGAACCCGGTAAATTCAATTGTTGAAAAGTGGCTAGGATCAGGGCATGGCGACGCGTCGTCCTTGTCTTTCTCTTATTGGAATGAGGCCGGTGAAATTCCGCCCGCTTGTGCGAAGTGTCACTCAGGCGCAGGGTTTAGTGCGTTTCACGGTTTTGATGGCAGCGAACCTGGCGTTATCGCCCAACCCATTCCAACCGGCGATACGGTGGAATGTGTGACGTGCCATAGAGAGGGGATTGATGAGATTGACAGCATCGTGTTTCCATCGGGGCTGGTTGTTTCAGATGCTGGACCGCATGCCACCTGTTTAACTTGTCACCAGGGGCGTCAATCGTCGATTGGTGTGCAGCGCGCCGTTGGCGATACAGGGGAAGATGAGATCAACCCCGAGCTGACTTTCCTAAACCCACATTATGCGGCTGCGGCTGCCACGCTTTACGGAACTGAAGTGAAAGGGGCGTATGAATACCCTGGAAAATCATATGTTGGCCGGTTTGCGCACGTGCCGACTTTCGCTCAATGTAGCGATTGTCACGATCCGCACAGTTTGGAAATCAAAATAAGTGAATGTGTTGCGTGCCATCAAACCGAAGACCCTAAAGCGATGCGCATCTCACCAGCAGATTTTGATGGCGATGGTGATGTAAAAGAAGGAATCTATCACGAAATCGCCAGCCTTAACGCGACGCTCAAATCCATGGTGATTGAATATGCGAGCAAGGTGACGAAAAAGCCAGTTTTGTACGCAGATGCGTACCCCTATTTCTTTAACGATACAAACGAAAATGGGGTTGTTGACGAGGGTGAAGCAACGCGTTCAAACAGCTATGTGTCTTGGACACCGCGCATGTTGAAGGCGGCCTACAATTATCAATATGTCGCAAAAGACAAAGGCGCATATGCGCACAACCCCCATTATGCGTTGCAAGTGCTCCATGACAGCATTGAAAGTCTGAGTGAGCCGCTTGGTGCAACATCAGAAGGTCTGGTTCGACCCTAGTCACGCGTGATAACCCCGGCTGAAACTACCGGGGTTATCACTCTTCTCTGATGGCGACGGTGGTTTGAATTTGCACTGATAAGACAAGATGAGCGGGCCAGTTTTGACCGAATGAAATCGCGTAAACATCTTTTGCTGAATTCGCGCTAAAACTGAAGTGGCTCTTGGTTCTTTGTGAGCGAGAACTGTGAAGTTAGGTAAGCCGACATTTTGAACAAACATGGTTTTCAAACGCGGTGAACTAAACGAGTTTTGCTCACCGGCACCGCGTTCGTCGGGGATAGCGTCGCTTGCTCTTTTTTGCGGAATTTGCCCACAAGTAGTTTGACCGCGCGCATGGCACAAAGGTTAGAACATCATTATAAACGCGGCAACTAGAAGCAATCGTATTTGAACCAAGTTTTTCGACGCCATTGGATGACAGGGGTTTGCTGTCTTGCCAATCCAAAGTTCGAGATTCCGTCGGGGAGCGCATGAGTGCAAGTCAAAGATTATTTGAAAACTGAGCGGGCAACGAACATCAGTCGGTCAGAACTCGGGCGATTTGGTACTGCTGCTATTTTTGTGGTCATCGTTGTCATCTACACAGGCAGCAATTTTGCGCATGTAGAACAATCCTACCTGTTGATAGCAGCGGCAATTATTGGCGCCTATATGGCGATGAATATCGGTGCAAATGATGTCGCCAACAACGTTGGGCCAGCGGTTGGGTCTTTTGCACTTTCATTGACCAGCGCGATTATAATTGCTGCGATATTTGAGGCGGGGGGCGCGCTTTTGGCGGGCGGAGACGTCGTTTCTACAGTAAAAAAAGGCATCATCGATCCAGCTGATATCAATAATCCGAACGTTTTCGTTTGGGTGATGATGGGGGCGCTGATGGGGGCTGCGATCTGGTTGAACGCGGCGACTTGGCTTGGCGCCCCGGTGTCAACGACACACTCAATTGTTGGGGGCGTGATGGGGGCGGGTATCGCTGCCGGTGGTTGGGGAATCGTGAACTGGGATTCCATGGCGAAAATTGCCCTGAGCTGGGTTGTTTCGCCAGTAATTGGGGGCATCGTGGCTGCCGGGTTCTTGTTTGCGCTCAAGAAGTTGGTGTTTTTCAGGGCGGATCCAATTGAAGCTGCAAAGCGCGTCGTGCCTTGGATGATCGCTGTAATGGCGTGGGCTTTTACGACATACCTTTTTCTGAAAGGCGTAAGTAAGGTCATCAAGGTCGATTTTGTGTTTGCGTTGATCGTTGGATTTGGAGTTGCCTTGGTTGTTTGGGTTGCCATCAGGCCAATTGTCCGTAGGGCCGCTACAAATATGACGCAGGATCGAGATGGCGTGAATCGTTTGTTCACGATACCGCTGATTTTTTCTGCTGCGCTGCTTAGCTTTGCCCATGGGGCGAATGATGTGGCCAATGCAGTTGGACCATTGGCAGGTGTTGT
This sequence comes from Maritalea porphyrae, assembly GCF_027213965.1. Lineage (GTDB taxonomy): Bacteria > Pseudomonadota > Alphaproteobacteria > Rhizobiales > Devosiaceae > Maritalea > Maritalea porphyrae_A. The sequence goes on from NZ_JAPWGX010000004.1 coordinate 200,980, forward strand.
TGATGTTTTGACTGAAGGCAATGGTGGCGCAAAAGTCGCTATACCTCTTTGGGTTATGGCGATTGGGGCAGTGGGGATAGCTGTTGGTCTTGCTCTTTTTGGCCCCAAATTGATTAGAACGGTGGGGTCCGAGATCACCGAGTTGGACCGTTCACGTGCTTTTTGTATCGCGCTTGCAGCTGCCATTACGGTTATTGTTGCCAGTCAATTGGGCATGCCGATCAGTTCTACCCACGTGGCGCTTGGCGCGGTGTTTGGGGTTGGTTTTCTAAGAGAATATCTTGAGAAACGTTTGGGGCGGGTTGTTGAAAACGTGATCGCAAGTCACGAGGGCCAAGCGGATTTTCTTGAAGTAGAAAGGGTTATGCATAGTTTTCAAAATGCCCCGCCAGAGGCCAAAGTTCGGCTGTTGGAGGAGTTGAAGAAAATGGGATCGGAAGCTGTTATTTCTGCCGCTCAACGCAAGGAACTACAAAAGGCATTAAAACGCCATTTGGTGAAGCGTTCCGCATTGCTAAAAATCGTTTCTGCATGGATCATTACGGTACCAGCTTCCGCGCTGCTGGCTGCAACATTCTATTTCCTCTTGCGAGGTATTCTGCTGCCATGAGCGATAAATGAAAATATCATTGAAACGCCTGGCGCTGCCTTTCATAATTGGAATTCTGATTGCTGGGTTTTGGATAAGTCCTGATTTTCAGCAAATAGCGGCAGGTGTTGCCATATTCCTTTTTGGCATGCTGATGCTAGAAGATGGTTTCAAACTGTTTAGTGGTGGGTTTTTGGAACGCATTCTGGAACAAGCCACCAAGTCTGTTCCAAGGTCGCTGTTATTTGGGATTGTTTCCACAACCCTCATGCAGTCCAGTTCGCTGGTTTCAGTAATAACAATTTCGTTCCTGAGCGCCGAACTAATCACACTATTGGCAGGCGTTGGTATAGTTTTCGGCGCAAATATCGGCACAACCACTGGTGCGTGGTTGGTTGCAGGACTGGGCCTTAAGGCAAACATATCGGCCTATGCGATGCCCCTTCTAGCGATCGGTGTCGTTCTGGTTTTTCAGAAATCAAAATATCTTCGCGGAGCAGGGTATGCGCTTGCCGGGTTAGGTTTTTTGTTCCTTGGCATTCACTATATGAAACTGGGGTTCGAGACTTTCAGGGATTCATTCGATCTCATCCAATATGCCCTCACCGGTGTTTTGGGGTTGATCGTTTATACGCTGGTTGGCACGTTGGCTACGGTTGTCATGCAATCAAGCCATGCAACGATGGTCCTCATCATAACAGCTTTGGCTTCAGGACAGATTTCTTATGAGAACGCGTTGGCGCTCGCAATCGGCGCCAACATTGGCACAACCATCACCGCAATTCTTGGTTCTTTGACAGCAAACTATCAAGGTAAGAGGCTGGCTCTGGCGCACTTGATATTCAATGCCGCTACCGCCGCAGTCGCGCTGATCTTTATCAGCCAAATCAGGGATTCAGTTGATTTTGTTAGTCAATTGGTTGGTATTGCTGATGACGATTTTGCGTTGAAGTTAGCAGTGTTTCACACGATTTTTAACGTTTTAGGCGTTGCGATCATGTTGCCGCTCATGACGAGATTGATTGTGGTTATAGAGCGGATGATTGCTGAACCTGCAACGGATTTAAGTTTGCCAAAATACTTGTCCGATGCCGTTGAGGAATTTCCGGATACGATTGAGAACGCGTTGCGCAAAGAGGTGAAACATCTCTACGACAATGCTGTTGAATTGATCACCCACGGGCTAAATATTCACCGCACAGAACTGTTTAAAGCAGAAGACGTTGCGGCCTTGGTTTCTACTAGCAACAAGCCAGTCGAAATTGATATTGACCTGCGTTACGAGCAACGAGTTAAAACGCTCTACTCTGCGATTTTGGAGTTTTCAACACGCGCGACAGGTAGAGAATTGCCTGCAGATGTCACTTCACGGGTTTACGAGTTACGCGACGTGTCTCGGCGAATTGTTCGTGCAGTCAAAGACATAAAGCACATGCGGCGCAATACATCCCAGTATACCCGGCGTCACAAGGGTGAAATGTCGGAATTGTATAATGAGTTACGCACAAAAATTGCTCGCATTTTGGTGCAGATCGAGAAGCTTGAACAGGCGACTCCAGAGACGCGCAGCCACTTGTGGTTGGAGGAAGAACGTACGAATATCGAAAGTGATTATCAGCGCACGAGCCAGCGCGTGGAAGGGTTGATAAGGGACGGAAAAGTCAGCGCCGCCGAAGCCACGTCTTTTTTGAATGATAGCAATTACGCCTACGGTGCAATGCGTCAGCTCATTGCAGCCGCACGCGGGATATATGTTGAACATGATAGTGCCGTGGCGGAAGTTGAGCAAATCATAGCGATGGATGATGATGAGTTAGAAGCTTACGCGTCAGAAGTCGCTGCAAAATTGAAAACAGGTAAAATGGACTGAGGTTGTTTCAACGTGGTGCGATATGATCTCACTAGAAGAGGATTGATACCGTTGACCAAAGCAATTGAAAAACTAAAAAAGTATTACAAAAAGCTTGAAGCTGGCAGAACCGATAAGATCAAGCCAAGTCATGTTGTCAGAGTTATTGAAAAACTGAAGGCTAAGAAAGAAAGCCTTCAGGATGAAATTGCAGTTGTAGAAAAAGCTGAAAAAAAAGAACGGCTTGAGCAAAAGCTTGCGATGACGAAAGAGCAGATCAAGCGTGCAAAATGGCTCTTGGAACATGTTCGTGAGAGCGACAGCGCTAAACCAAATTCGTAGCAATTCTTTGATGGCTTGCAAATCTGTTATGGCGGAGATGGATCATGGAAACAATCGGTGCGCTTTTGGTGCTGCTGCTTGCCGCCCGGCTTTTTGGGGCGCTATCGCACCGTGCGGGTTTACCGTCCGCAGTTGGCGAAATGATCGCAGGCATGGTTTTGGTTCTAAGCGCAATTGTAACCGGCCCGCACCAACCCTTTGTTGCAAATCTCGCTCACAACGAGGCTTTGGCCAAAGTCGCCGAACTTGGTATCTTCTTTCTTGTTTTGATGGCCGGTTTGGAAATGCGATTGGCCGACACAATGCGCGACGCTCGCAAGTCCTTTGTTGTAGCTGTAGGGGGAGTTGTCTTGCCCCTTGTGGCGGGCATCATTTTGGGATTTGTTTTTTTGGAAGAAGGGCCGCAACGCACCGCGCAGGCTATCCTTGTTGGAGTGGCAATTTCAATTACTGCCATTGCTGCATCCGCCAAGCTTCTTCAAGAGTTTGGTTTGCTGAATGCAGAGTCAGGCAGGGTTTTGATAACCGCAGCGTTGTTTGATGATATTTTTGGTTTATTTCTGCTGGCGTTGCTCAGCTCCATGATTGCAACTGGCGAATTGCCGGACACCTATGCTTTTGCGATAATGCTAGCGAAAGTTATTCTGTTTTTTGTTGTGACAGGACTTCTTGGCGTTCATGTTTATCCCCACATCAGCAAACGCATGCAGCGCAATCAGTCTGCAGCCATCGAGTTTAGTGCGTTGGTAATTGTTGGATTGGCTTATGGATTTCTTGCAGAAACACTTGGTCTTCATTGGGCAGTTGGTGCGTTTATGGCTGGCCTTTTTATGGAGAAAACACAAATTGGCAAACAACCTTATGAAAGTATGCGTTTAATCCTCAACGCACTAACTGCAGGCATTCTTGGTCCTTTGTTCTTTGCATGGATTGGGCTGCAGGCGAATTTGACTGCGATTTTTGAAATACCGGTGTTCTTGTTGATTTTGAGCCTTGTAGCTTTCGCCAGCAAGGTGTTGGGCGGGGGACTAGCAGCGCGTTTTGTCGGATATACAAAACAGGAGGCGGCAATCATTGGTGTGGGACTTGCCCCCCGCGGTGAAATCATGATTGTGGTCATGTCGATTGCGCTTGGCTCAGGGCTAATTAACGGTGCCTCTGCCGACCCTATCGCTAGGCACCTTTTTTCCGCACTCATTCTGATGGCGCTATTTAATACCGCGCTGGCGCCGATGGTGCTGCGCTTTTTATTGCGACGTAAACATCGCCTCAAGAATGAACGCTAGCTGAAGAGCCACTCGTCTATAGTTTGGTATGGACTTCTGGCACGAAGCTTTGTGTGTCCATGGGCGGACGTTCATAATCAGACTGTTCAGGGCGTGGTTCAAGTGCTGCAAGGGCTGGCGCTAAGTCTTCATAAGGAACTTGAGACAAAAGATGGCTGATACAATTTATGCGTGCATGTTTTTTGATGTCCGACTGGACAACGTACCAAGGCGCTTCTTCAATATCGGTATGCACAAACATGTGGTCCTTTGCCTTTGAATAGTCGACCCAACGCTTTCTGCTTTCTAAATCCATAGGGCTGAGCTTCCATTGCTTGGTCGGGTCATTCAATCGCTTTTGAAACCGTCGTTCTTGTTCCTCATCTGAAACTGAAAACCAATATTTGATCACTTGAATTCCCGACCGCACGAGCATGCGCTCGAACTCTGGGCAACTGCGGAAAAACTCGTGATACTCCTCATCGGTACAAAAACCCATAACGCGTTCGACACCAGCGCGGTTGTACCAAGATCGATCAAAAATCGTCATCTCGCCTGCTGCGGGAAGATGGGCAACATAACGTTGAAAATACCACTGGCTCTTTTCGCGTTCTGTGGGGGCGGGCAGGGCCACAACCTGGGCGATGCGCGGATTAAGTGGAGCGGTAATCCGCTTAATGGTTCCACCTTTGCCAGCTGCATCTCGCCCTTCGAAAATGACCACCACGCGATGTCCTGAGCGCTTTATCCATTCCTGCATTTTCACCAGTTCGATTTGCAGTCTGGCTAACTCTAGTTCGTACTTTGAATTTGATATCTTTTGTGATGGGGTGTTGAGTTTATCAGTAGAGCCTTTTGCGCTTGTTGGTGCCATGAAATCATCCTCACCGTGTGGAATTAAGTGAGGTTACCACATTTTTGAAAAGTTATCAGAGCGGGAAACATCTTGGATGTATGTGCAAGCGCAAGGCTTTGATGAGTAGTCCATTGGGCAGGGAAACCCGAATGCTAGAAGGTTTTGGCTTGGGCAAAGTCCGGTGTTTTCACCGTTCTATATCCCTCTTGGAAGTTGTTAATTTCGAAGTGCCAAATTGCGCCGGGCCAATGAATGTCCATTTCACCCAAGCGGGGGCGATATACAGCTGTGTAAAGCGTACCAAAGCCTTGCGCATAGGCTGTGGAATAGAGCGGTGGCTTCAGAAATGCGCCAATGAATTTTTCTTCTGGGTCAACGTGCAGGGTTAGCCTGTTGAGCAAAAACCGTTCCCGTTCGACAGTGGCTGTAAACCGCGCGTGGTGCACCCAATCGACGGTTTCTTGATGGTTGGTTGCCACGGCTGCATGTGTGATTATTGTGGGTTTATCAGGTGCCATCATGGCAGTGAGATATTGCCGTTTTTTGTCTAGTACCGTTACGTTGTAACTCATGTGGGTGGGCACTCTTATGAGTACCTTACGTGCTTGCTCAGCGGTTTCACAGGTCTGCAGAATATATCGAATGATCAGCGGTATGCCGAAACCCTCACCAACGTTTCTTCGCCCGCCAAATGTAAGTGAAACGGCCAGTCCCGCATCATTTACCCCGTCGACCAATCCCCAAAGCCCGTCGCTTACACCCATGACTTTGCGGCCAAGCCAGTTGGTGTGCAGCAACACACTGTCAAAGGCATTTGGGTTGTAGTCATAGTTGCGGACAAGGACCGGCTCTGCGCCCGGCCAAATGGCTTGTGAGCAACCAGACAAATAGGGGGGCGGGCAATAAAAGCTTAGGAAACGGGCCGCCTTGTCACCACCACCCGCAAGCTCGCACAATTCGTCATACAACGGGATCAATTCGGGCATGTGATCGCGCAAAGCATTGCGGCTTTCGCTATAGGTTGGGCGCGCGGTTTCGCCCTCTCGCAACCACCAGCGGCGATAGTCCGGCCAATAGCCTTTGAAAAGGTCAGCCCATTTCGGTCCGGGCTGTTGCTCGGATATCGCGCGCCAAATGGTGTGCTTCATAACTACATTATCTTAAAGGCGGGCTCTGCCACCGCCGGGCCTGCGTCGGCAACTGGCAGCGGATTTGCAGCATAAGCCGACTTAATCCCATGAATCCACTTTTGTGACCGATCGTTCAATTCGAAATTCTTGGTCATGGACCGACCTCTTGTGACGAGAATGCCAAGGTCGGCGCCCTCATAACGATAGTCGCCAACATTTTGGATGCGAAGATAGAACGCTTCGTTTTCATTTTCCACAGCACGCCGGTGATAGTCAAACCGATCGAACACCACACGGCCATCTTCAAGCATTTTGTAGATGCCGGTTTCAGGGGCTTGTGTGATAATGTCGACGTTATCTTCGGTGTGTTTGATGACCATTTGCGACCAGCCATCAATCATGTCGGGATCTGCCCATCGTTGATTGAGTTCGTTCACGTCCAACTTGAAATCTTGTTTAGAGAATTCCAGGAGATGGAAAAGGAACAAGGGTGCATCAGCATGGGCGAACGCCGCGTGGTTTGTCATAGAGCTTGCGCCTGTAACCCGTGGGTTCAATTCACCAAGCCAAATATCACCTGTTTCATTGTCGATGAGAAAATCCAGTTCAAAGTACCCGCGGTATCCATTGGCGCGCAGTTGCTCCCCGAATTTGAATGTAAGATTACGTGCCCGTTCGCGAATTTTCTTTGGAAATGCCGTCGCAAGAATTTCATTGCCACACCATCCGCCACGATATGGGGTCAGTTCTTTAAAACCAACGAGTTCTGTCATCAATGGCCCAACAATGGTTCCTTGCGCGGTGGCGCAGGCTTCAATTGCTGATCCACGACAATTGATCCGCTTCATGACCTTTATTTCGCCTTGCCCGACAATTTCATGTTCGTGCTTGCGGAAGTCCTCTTCGGATTTGATGAAAAAAGTGGTGTGACCAGAATCCCCAAACGCCGACTGCAGCACAACATCGTGCCCAAGCTTTGCTTTTTCGCACACTGCTCTTAGGTGGTCATAGTCTTCTATTTCAGAAAGCGTATTGGGCACAGAAGGGACGCCGGCTTTGTCACCAATCCGAACAGTCTCAATTTTGTTGTCGCACTTTGTGCGCAATTCAGCGCTTGGGAACCAAACTGTGCCGCCCAATTGTTCGGCAAGGCGTTCAGTTTCTTCATCAAACATAAGGAAAACAAAGTTTGGTTTTCCACCACGCCTTTTAATGAAGTCAATAACTTCCTTATGTTGAAGGAGATAGTTGTTGATGTCTTCGATTGACGTGAATTCTGCGTGCGGTTGTTCGCTGGGGCAAAATACATTGGGGTGTCGGCCATCGTAGCAGTCGATGTACGAAATATATTTGAAATTCTTGCACCATTCATCAATGCCCAAAAGATTGAAATTGGTTGCAGAGACGAAATAGATGGGTTCATCATTACGGTGAAAGAACCTCCGGATTTCCGAGATGTTTTTCAACACTTTTGCTTTTGTTTTGTTTTTTTTCTTAGTCAACATGCCTATTCCTCCCATATTTTACTCTGCAGCTACTTTTTTTGCGTTTGTTTTTATGCCCAGTGATTCATCGGTGAAGACCCTTAAGCCCAAATCGGGCCGATAGCCGTGAATTTCGCTCACATCTAGCGCCCGCATAAATGCCAATATTTCAGTGCTCACAACCTGACCTGGCACAAGAATTGGAAATCCAGGTGGATAGGGAATAATAAATGAGGCTGAAACGACCTCACGACCGGCCTTTATTGCCGCGTCTACTTCACCCTCAAGGCTCAAGTAGTCACAATTGTCTTCGTCATAACTCAAGAAAAATGCTCGTCGAATATCGCCCTCGGGCGTAACGTCATCCGTTCTGAATGATGAGTGAAAGCGGCTAAAGTCTGGCAAAGGTGGCAAGTCTTCATTGAGCGTTTTCACGCGCTTTTCAAAACTGAGACGTTCCATTTTTGAGGCGTCATCATAAAGGTCATTCAACTCGTTCGCGATTTCGACAAGTGCCTCTATCAGATAAGCAACCGAGGAACGCGTTGTGCCAATATTGGTCATAAACAGGACGGTATTGCGCGATGTTTTGTTGATCTGAATGCCGTATTTATCCATGAGGATTTTGGTCTTAAACGTGTCGCCGTCCCAACCTGTGCCACCCACAGCCAATGTGACCCGGCTCGCATCGAGCACAAACTCATCACGTGACCAACATTCCCACATATCGGTCCAGCCCTGTTCAGGGTCGTAGTAGGATTCAACGCCGCTCTCGCGAAATTCTTCTGGGATTATGTCGCCTGCCGCAAGAACGGTGAAGTATTTTTGCAGGACGGGATGCGTCGAAATTGCTTTTCGCATCGACATTGCGGCTTCGATTTGACGTTGAACAAATTCATAGCCCTCCAGTTCAACTTGCCGTCGACCCACGTCCAAAGACGCAATGATTTGGTAGTTCGGCGATGTTGATGTGTGGGTCATGTAAGCTTCGTGGAAACTTTGTTCCACTTCGCCTTTGAAGTCTTGGTCATTCACATGGATCATTGAACCTTGGCGCAATGATGTGAGCGTTTTGTGTGTCGATTGTGTGGAGTATACCCGCACGCGTGCGTGCGGTGGTGGCACAAGCCTATTTTCCATCAGGGCCTTATTGTCATTCATGTCGATGCGTTTAACTTGCTCGTTCCACGCAGCTTCAACTTCTGGTGTGCGCAATTTGGCGCGCAAGTTGTTGGCGGCATTCATTCCTGTGCGCTGCCGATAGGTTGGGGTAAACCGGGCAAATGCAAACCAAGCTTCGTCCCACAAGAAGATCAGATCAGGCTTGATTGCTAAGCATTCTTCCATCACACGTTCGACATCATAAACAATGCCGTCAAAGGTGCAGTTTGTGAGCAGCAGCATGCGTACTTGATCAAGCTTTCCAGCATCTCGAAGGGCCAGCAACTGATGTTTGATCTCACGTATGGGTACGGCGCCATACATGGAGTATTCGCTTAAGGGATAACTGTCGAGATAGACGACTTTTGCGCCTGATAATACCATGCCGTAGTGGTGCGATTTATGGCAATCTCTATCCACCAGCACAATATCATCTGGTTTTACCAGCGCCTGCACCACAACTTTGTTGCAAGTGGATGTGCCATTTGTAGCAAAGAAGGTTTGCCGCGATCCAAAGGCCCTTGATGCAAGTTCTTGGGCTTTTTTGATTGGCCCGGTTGGCTCGAGCAGGCTGTCTAACCCGCCTGACGTGGCCGACGTCTCAGCCATAAAGATATTGGGGCCATAAAATGCGCCCATATCTTGAATCCAGTGAGATCTGGAAATGGATTTGCCACGGCTAATTGGCATGGCGTGAAACACGCCTGTGGGCTGTTTGGAATATTCCTTTAACGCGGAAAAGAACGGTGTGCTGTAGCGTGATTGCACGCCACGTAGGATGTTTAAATGTAATTCTGTGAAGTCTTCCTGATTGTAAAACACTCGGCGACATAGTCCTAGCTCCATGCCCGCAATTTCTTCGACAGAACGATCGGTGATCAAATAGGCATCAAGTTCAGGCCTTACTTTGGCTATTAAGCGGCAAAGTTCTGGACCATATTCTTCTGGCTTGAGCGCGTCCACATCTTCGTCCTCACCTACACGGGCGAGGAATTTCTTCAGTATTGGAAGTGCATTTTTAGACTTGAGCGTCAAGCCGGGCCGGATCACAACGGCTTGGATATTGTGATTGAACAGGATTCCAATCAAGGCGTCTTCAAGGCTTGAGACGACCACTGACTCATAGTGGAATGCGTCGTCTGTTCTGCGCATGTCGTGAATGCTTTTTCTAAGCCAGCGCGACTGTTGCTCACCAAGGCTGTCGACAACGAGTATTTCGAAATAGGGTTTGCTTAGCGCGCGTGCTTCAGGTGAAAGCAGTGCCTCATCATCATGTTCTTCGTTGTCTTTATCTTCTCGATCTAGTGGAATTGAACGACGGCGGTAGGCGCCTGAGCTCAATGCCCTTGCAACGCGACGGACGCTGAATTCTAAGTCTTCAAATTTCTTGTGGTCAAACAATCGGCGCATTGCGTCAAAGGCGTGAACGCCAGGGAAGGCCCAATATTCTTCGGTGACAGACAAGGCATCGAAGTAATCTGAGATCAGTTTCATGTTTTCGGCCGCTGACTTGCCGGTCGGTTTGCGGACTAGTTCTGATGTGGTCTGTTGGAGGCCGCTCCAACTATCAGATCGCATTTGGACTGCGCTATAATGGTCGCTAACAGTTTTCACCTTTTTCTTCCTCCACCCTGAAGTGAGAAAAACAAACAAAAGCGACTGCTTGTTATCCCTCACACTTTGCCGACATTTGCCGGTCGTTTTTATTCACCTCTTAGTCAGCCTTCGTTATGGTTGGGCCTTCAATCATTGAATTCAATAGTTCTGGTTCATTCACACTAAGTCCACCCCGTGAACCTTGGCTAGGCACTTGCAACGCCCCTAAGCTGTATAGGTAAGAATCTGTGCCGCTTGCTCGATCATAAACTGGGAATTCAGCCGAGCGATCACGGAAGCTCTTTAGGACTTGGCCAAGGCCCTTCATGCCGTTTTCACGCTGGCGACGTACCAGATCCAAATCGACTTCAATTGGGAACATTTCTTCCTGGCCCGCGGCTTGATATAGAACCATCGCTGAGGGGTCCACAACGCACGAACGCCCCACACCACCTGCTGAAAGACCATTTACATCAATAACATAACACTGGAATTGAGCCGCTGTGGCCCGTGCGATTGCGAGTTCTGCATCTCGGTCCGTGGTGCCCGTGAGCACCGGGTGAAGCAGAACTTCCACACCCATGCTCGTGAGCTGGCGGGTGGTTTCGGGGAACCAGATATCATAACAAATAGAAAGGCCAAATCGGCCAATTTCCGGCACGTCGAATACGCAAAACTCGGTTCCACCTTCAATATCCGCTTCATATGGCTTGAATGGAAACATCTTACGGTATTTTGCTACGATCTCGCCGTCTGGGTTTATAACGACTGAAGTATTGTAAATCTTGCCTTCCGGTGTTTTTTCAAACATGGAACCTGGAATGAGCCAGATTTTATGACGCTTGGCGTCTTCTTGGAACTTTGTGATCGTGTCGTTTAAAAACGGCTGAGCGAACTTATGTAGGGGGCCGAATGGGGCGAGTTCACTGAACAAAACCATTTGGGTCCAAGGAAATCGGATCATCAAAACATTCAAACGTTCGCGCATGCCTTCAACATTGGAGTTGAGCGCGTCGACGTGCATCTGTATTCCGGCAATTGCAAATGGAGTCATTCAGCAAGACTTCTTTCTTTGAAACATACGCTGCAGACATCCATCCGCCAGCGAAAACTTTTTACATTTGACCGCCGTTTGTTTTGGGCGGACTTCAGTGAATGACAACGGATGATAAATGGTATCAAGTTTGACAGATTTCTCCCCGTAGAATGGCGCTAAGGTTTGTCCTGCACGTTCAAGTGATGCACTTGGCTAGGAGGTGCGAAAGGCTCACAAACCAATTTTTCAATTCGCATCTCACTCACCAACATGTATGGCGGTGTTGGCACAATGCTCCTGCCTTGTCGGCGCGAACTGCGAAGTTCAAGCATCAATAACATGCCTCCCACTTCGATGATGAGCCAATTGCGACAAAGCCACCTCAGCTATCCAGTCGTTCGAGTATTCTGGCCCCACTTGACCTCACATTCTCATCTTATAAAAAAGCTATCAGTGTTTAGAATATTGATCAAGTGATACGTTGAACATGCTAAGTTGACACATTTACTGCTAAATGTTTGATGCTAATGTGATGTTCTGACTTGATGCAACAGCGACGACTGGGAGTCGATTGAATGGAAGTGGGTGAACGACTTCGAAAACTTCGGACGTCAAATGGCTTGTCTCAGCGCAAACTCGCAAAAATGGCCGGTGTCACCAATGGTCTAATTTCGATGATTGAGCAGGGCCAAACCAGCCCATCTGTCGCCTCTCTCAAAAGGATTTTAGACGCCATACCCATGACGTTTTCCGAGTTTTTCAGCTTGGAGTATCCAGGTAGTGAAGAGGTTTTCTTTGAGGAAAGCCAGCTGCGTGAAATCAATCCCGTTCGGGTCTTTCGTGTCGACAATGCTTCCAACTCACTCGTTTCTCTTCGGCAAGTGGGGGACGCGTCAAAGCACTCCTTGCAAATGTTGCACGAGACTTATGCACCGGGATCTGACACAGGGACCGAAATGTACAGCCATGAGGCCGAAGAGGCCGGAATTGTGATTTCGGGTGAAATTGAGATCACGATCGGCGAACAAACAAAGACTTTGAAAAAGGGCGATGCCTATATTTTTGACAGCAGATTACCGCATCGTTTCAAAAATACTGGCGATGACGAATGCGTTATCGTTAGCGCCTGCACACCACCCTCATTCTAGTGATTGGTTTTTCCTGACGTAATTAGGAAATGCCACCCAGACAGACGTATTTCATTTCCAAATAGTCATCGATGCCATATTTTGAGCCTTCGCGCCCTTGGCCTGACTGTTTGACGCCACCAAATGGTGCGAGCTCCGTTGAAATAAGTCCTGTATTCACCCCGACCATACCGTATTCTAGCGCTTCTGCGACTTTCCAGACCTTTGATAGGTCCTTTGCATAAAAGTATGAAGCTAGTCCAAAAATGGTGTCGTTGGCTTGCTCGATAACCTCGTCAACGTTCTCAAATTTGAACAAGGGGGCAACGGGGCCAAACGTTTCTTGCGAAGCCACTGCCATTTCACGCGTCACATTTGCAAAAACCGTTGGTTCGAAAAATGTTCCGCCACGCGCGCTGCGTTTGCCGCCCGTCAAAAGCTTTGCGCCTTTTGCATGTGCATCTGCGACATGTTCTTCAACTTTTACAACCGCAGCATTGTCGATAAGTGGGCCAGCGGTGACGCCGTCATCAAAGCCGTCACCAACTTTCATCGCATTAACCGCGACAACCAGTTTTTCGGCAAAGGCGTCATAGACCCCAGCTTGCACATAAATCCGATTTGCACATACGCAAGTCTGACCGTTGTTGCGGAATTTTGAAATCATCGCCCCTTCGACCGCCGCGTCCAGATCCGCGTCATCAAAAACGATAAATGGGGCATTCCCGCCAAGTTCCATGGAGGTTTTCATGATTTGGTCGGCGGACTGCTTCATCAGGATCCGACCAACTTCAGTTGACCCAGTGAACGTTAGTTTGCGCACCTTGGGATTTGAGCAGAATTCTTCGCCAATTGCAGCACTGGATGAGGATGTAATGACGCTCAACAAGCCTTCGGGCAGGCCTGCTCGCTCAGCAAGAATGGCCAGTGCCAAAGCTGAAAGGGGCGTTTGCTTTGCAGGCTTTGCAACGAATGCGCATCCAACAGCCAGAGCGGGGGCTACTTTTCGGGCGATCATTGCATTTGGAAAATTCCAAGGCGTTATGGACGCGACGACACCAACAGGTTGCTTGATGACCACTATTCGTTTGTCGGGCTGATGTCCTGGGATGATGTCGCCATAAACACGCTTTGCTTCTTCTGAGAACCATTCGATATAGCTGGCGCCGTAAAGAATTTCGCCTTTTGCCTCTGCAACCGGTTTGCCCATTTCTGCTGTTAAAATAGCTGCCAAGTCATCAGCATTTTCAACCAATAGATCGTACCATTTGCGCAATATGGCTGAACGCTCTTTACCAGTCTTAGCTGCCCATGATTTCTGCGCAACAAAAGCGGCATCAATCGCGGACTTTGTCTCCTCGACACCCATGTCTGGCAAAGTAACAATTACCTCTCCAGTTGAAGGGTTGGTGACGTCAAAAGTTTTGCCAGACGATGCCTTGGAAACCCATTTGCCAGCGATTGTCGCTTTATCGGTGAGCAGAGAGCGGTCTTTAAGACGGTTTGAAAGTGATGTTTTTACAGACATTATTTTTTCCCCGCTTCAGAAGAGGCATGTTGCATGGCGGTTTCCAAAATATCGAGCGCTTCATTGAACACTTCATCTTGAATTGTAATTGGCGCAAGGAACCGGATGACGTTTCCATGGACGCCGCACGTTAGCAGGATCAGGCCCTGCTTTTGGGCATTCATACGAACCGCATTTGCAAATTCGGCGCTGGGCAGTCCGGTCTTGACGTCATTGAATTCGACGGCGTTCATGAATCCGGGCCCGCGGATGTCTACCATTTCAGGTACGGCGTTTCGTAATTTTTCCAAGCGCTGCTTAAGCTTTTTGCCTAGAGTGTTCGCGCGCTCGCACAATTGTTCGTCCTCAATAACGTCCAATACCGCATGTGCGGCTGCGATGCCTAGTGGGTTGCCACCATAGGTTCCGCCCAAGCCCCCAGGCTTCGGTGCGTCCATAACTTCTTTTCGACCTGTAACGGCTGCCAGAGGGAACCCGCCGGCCAAGCTTTTGGCCATCGTGGTAATATCTGCGGCAATCGCGTGATGGTTCATAGCAAACATTTTGCCGGTACGGGCAAACCCGGTTTGCACCTCGTCAGCAATAAGCAGAATGCCGTGACGATCACAAAGTTCACGTAGTTTTTCCATAAACGCAGGCGGCGCTTCATAAAAGCCACCTTCGCCTTGAATGGGTTCAAGAATGATCGCTGCAACCCTTGATGGGTCAACATCAGCTTTAAATAGCGTTTCGATTGCTGCCAGTGAATCTTCAACCGTTACGCCGTGCAATGGCACCGGGAATGGAGCGTGAAATATGTCATTCAACATTGACCCAAAGCCCAGCTTGTAAGGGGCAACTTTGCCGGTCAGTGACATTCCCATGAATGTGCGCCCATGAAAGCCACCTGAAAAGGCAATGATTGCATTTCGACCAGTTGCTGCTCTGGCAATTTTTACCGCGTTTTCCACGGCTTCAGCACCAGTGGAAACAAACACTGTTTTCTTTTCAAAGTTGCCCGGCACAATAGCATTGAGCCGTTCGGCAAGCCGAACATAGTTTTCATATGGCAAAACTTGATGACATGTGTGCGTAAACTTATCCAATTGCTCTTTCACAGCAGCAATTACTTTGGGATGACGGTGCCCAGTGTTAAGGACAGCGATCCCTGACGAAAAATCGATATAGCGGTTTCCCTCAACGTCCCATATTTCGGAGTTTTGGGCGCGGTCAGCATAGATTTGAGTCATCATGCCAATCCCTTGGGAGATGGCCTCGTTTTTTCGTGCTGAAATGTCACAATTTAGCATTGCATCGGTCTCTTTGCTTACGTTTAGGGATGGTGTTTATTATTTTAAACAGTCTCTGGGCGGTTTTCCAAGTGTTTTTTTCAAAGCAGTGAGATTGGGTATTCTGGTCGGTGTGGGATGCTAGTTTGCTTCTGCAATAAATGGTTTCAAGCTGTTCTGAAATGCTTCAATAAAATCGAGAACCAAAAGTGATCGATTGCCAGCCAAAGGTCGCAATATGGATAATTTATGTTCTAGATTGGGGCTGAACGGACGGATTATAATGCCGCGATCTGCATATTGAGCTGCGTCAAGTGCACTTACAATTGAGGCGCCGTGGCCTTCACCAACAATAGTGCAGGCTGCCGTGAACTGACGGACTTCAATCCAGGAGTTCATCCGTGCGCCATCTTGCGTAAAACTTTGTGTTAAAGCCACGTTGAAGGGACTGTCCCGGCGGGTGTGGACCATTTTTTCATTTTCTAGATCCTTCGGAGAAATCGTGTCTTTGGCGCCCAACGGGTGACCTTTTGGCAAGATGCAGACGGTTTTGATCGAAATGTCTGTGCGCTCCGTGGCAGGGTGGCCAGAAAATCCGTCTGTAATACCACAGTCATATTGCTGACCAATAATCCACTCAAGGATTCGCTCTGGGCGATCGGGTTCCAGGGTCAAAGTGACCCCTGGTCGGTTATCCAAAAACTCAGTGAGAACCCTTGGAAGGTGACTGGTGGCAAAACCCGGCAGGCACGCGATGCGCAAATGACCTGCTGTGCGTTCTTTCAGATCGCGTCTTAGGTCTTCAAGATGATCAAGGCTTTCAAAAACACGGGAAACCTCGGTCAGCATATAACGTGCTTCACTGGTGGGGGTAAGGATGCCACTTTTTCTTTCGAACAGTTCAAAGCCGATGGCTGTTGAAAAATCTGCCAGCAATCTGCTCACTGCAGGTTGTGAAACGCCTAAAGATTTTGCAGCTCTGGTCACGGAACCCGTTTTGGCTGTGGCTTGGAACGCTTCGAGCTGTCTTAGTTTGAATTTCAATGACTTACTCCAATTTCACCCTTATGATTTGCCCTTGAATATAACATTATGTTATGAAATTGGCAAAAAAAATCTGCTTGCGTTATTCTTTTTGTTGGATAATGCTATGGCCTTAATTTGCTATCTGGGAGGATAGAATGGCATTAAGAACTCTTCTTTTGGCGACAACTGCACTTACACTCGGAGCTAACTCAGCGTCTGCACAAACTGAAATTCAGTGGTGGCACGCAATGGGCGGTACCAATGGTGAGCGCGTTGACAAAATCGCGACGGACTTCAACGCTACTCAAACTGAGTACAAAGTTGTCCCTGTATATAAAGGCAATTACACAGAGACCATGACTGCAGCGATTGCTGCTTTCCGTGCAGGTCAGCAGCCGCACCTAGTACAGGTGTTTGAAGTTGGTACGGCAACAATGATGGCTGCAAAAGGCGCAATTTATCCTGTTGAACAGCTCATGGCTGATGCGGGCGAGCCTTTTGACAAGTCTGATTATCTACCAGCGGTTATTTCTTACTACCAAACGCCAGAAGGCGAACTGTTGTCGATGCCGTTTAACAGCTCGACGCCAGTTATGTGGTACAACGCAGACGCGCTAGAAGCGGCTGGGGTTGAGCCACCAAAAACTTGGGATGATGTGAAAACGGCGGCCAAGGCACTCGTTGACAATGGAATGGCATGCGGCCTTTCTTTTGGTTGGCAGTCTTGGGTGATGGTTGAGAACTTCTCCTCTTGGCACAACCTACCAATGGGTACCAAGGAAAACGGTTTTGCCGGGTTCGACACGGAGTTTACCTTCAACAATGATCAGGTGATCAACCGTTTGGCGGATATCGCGTCCATGGGCGCTGACAAGCAATTTGTTTATGGGGGGCGTCGCGGAGATAGTTTGCCTTTGTTCACCAATGGTGAATGTGGCATGTGGATGAATTCATCTGCCTATTATGGTTCAATTAAGAGCCAAGCGACATTCAACTTTGGCCAAACCATGTTGCCTTTGGACACGGATGTTGCTGATGCGCCGCAAAACTCTATCATTGGTGGTGCAACATTGTGGGCGCTGGCTGGTCACGAAGACGAAGAATATAAAGGGCTAGCGAAGTTTCTAACCTATATGTCTTCTGCTGACGTGCAAGCTTGGTGGCACCAAGAAACGGGTTATGTGCCGATCACGAAAGCGGCCGCTGAGTTGAGCAAGAGCCAGGGGTTCTATGAAGCCAACCCTGGTACCGACACTGCAATTAAACAGCTTAGCCTGAATGAGCCAACACCCAATTCACGTGGCATTCGCTTTGGTAACTTCGTGCAAGTGCGCGATGTGATCAATGAAGAAATGGAAGCGCTTTGGGGCGGCGAAAAAACTGCGAAGGAAGCAATGGACACCGCTGTAAAACGCGGCAACGAATTGCTTCGACGCTTCGAGCGTTCGGTGAAGTAACTTAATAGTCCAATTAAACTGGGTCCGGCGACAATTGGTCGCCGGGCCTATCTGAAACGCTTTCTCATTGAGAGGCAATAATGCTCAAGCGCGTTCATTTTCAATCGTCGATATTGCCCTACCTGCTGGTCGCCCCACAGATTGTCATCACTCTGGTGTTTTTCATTTGGCCGGCCAGTCAAGCCGTTTATCAATCATTTTTGATTGAAGACGCCTTTGGCCTTTCGACCGAGTTTGTGTGGTTTGAAAACTTTGAATATTTGTTCGGCGATGAACTATATTTGGATAGTTTTTTGCGAACGCTTTTCTTTTCGGCTGCCGTTGCTTTTATGTCCATGTCATTTGCGCTCATTCTGGCGGGCTTTGCAGATCGTGTTGTGCGCGGCGCAACAACATACCGCACGTTGTTGATTTGGCCCTATGCAGTTGCTCCGGTTTTAGCGGGTGCGCTCTGGGTGTTTATGTTTAATCCTACCCTTGGCATTTTTCCTTATTTTTTGGGCTTTCTGGGGTATGACTGGAACCATTATTTGAATGGAAACCAAGCAATGTTGCTGGTCATAATGGCCGCGGCATGGAAGCAGGTTGCCTATAATTTTCTATTCTATTTGGCTGCGATGCAGGCCATACCGCGCTCCATAATTGAAGCGGGTGCGATCGATGGCGCACGACCGCTCAGGAGGTTCTGGACGTTGATCTTCCCTCTGGTCTCGCCCACGACGTTCTTTTTGCTGGTCATCAACGCGGTGTATGCCTTCTTTGATACATTTGGGATTATCCACGCGGTAACTCAGGGCGGTCCGGCAAATTCAACCACGATTTTGGTCTATAAGGTTTTCAACGACGGATTTGTGGGGCTCGATCTTGGCGGGTCTGCTGCTCAATCGGTCATTCTAATGTTCCTAGTCATCGTGATGACCTTCATCCAATTCCGCTACATCGAAAACAAGGTTGAGTATTAATGGTTGAGAACCGTCCAATATTGAACATTGTCACCCATCTTGTTTTGATCTTGGGAGTTGCCATTGTTGCACTACCGATCTGGATAACCTTTGTGGCGTCGACGCACGAAGAAACGCGCATGCTGCAAGCGCCTTTGCCTTTGTTGCCGGGTGGGTTTTTCGTCGAAAACTTCAAGCAAACCTTTTTTGGGTCAGGTCTGTCAGGATCTCAATCCGCTCCCGTGTGGCGTATGCTTCTCAATAGCTTGTCCATGGCATTGATGATCGCTTTTGGAAAAATCTCGATCTCGCTGCTTTCGGCATTTGCGATTGTATATTTCAAGTTTCCGTTCCGCATGGGCTTTTTCTGGATGATTTTCATCACACTGATGTTGCCTGTTGAGGTTCGCATTTTACCAACATTTGAGGTGGTGGCTGACCTAGGGTTATTGAACAGCTATTGGGGTTTATCCGTGCCGCTGATCGCATCTGCGACGGCAACCTTTATGTTTCGGCAGGTGTTCTTGACCATCCCGGATGAAATGCTTGAGAGCGCGCGCATAGACGGTGCAAAGCCCATGCAGTTTTTTTGGGATATATTGCTGCCCTTGAGCCGCACCAATATCGCTGCACTGTTCGTTATTCTGTTCATTTACGGCTGGAACCAATATTTGTGGCCGCTTTTGATCACAACGGACACAGATATGACCACGATTGTGATGAGCATCAAGCAAATGCTTGAAGCGGCAGAACAATCGCCGCAATGGAACATCATTATGATGACTGCACTTTTGGCGATGCTGCCGCCGGTCTTTGTGGTGGTCGCAATGCAAAAGCTCTTCGTCAAGGGCCTCACCGAGACGGACAAGTAGGAAGAAACTATGGCATCAATTGTTTTAAAAGACCTTGTGAAAAACTACGGCAAAGTCGAAGTGTTGCACAAAGTTACGGGTCAGTTTGAGGATGGCGAGTTTATTGTGATTGTCGGCCCATCTGGGTGCGGAAAATCCACGTTGTTGCGCATGGTTGCGGGGTTGGAAACCGTTTCAGGTGGCGAGATTTACATCGGTGACAAATTGGTCAACGACCTTGAGCCGGCCGACCGTGATATCGCCATGGTATTTCAAAACTACGCGCTTTATCCGCATATGAGTGTGCGCGAAAACATGGCCTATGGCCTCAAAATCCGCAAACTCTCCAAGGTCGAAATCAACAAGCGGGTTGATGAGGCAGCCGACATTTTGGAAATCAAGGACTACCTTGATCGAAAACCCCGTCAGCTATCGGGCGGGCAGCGCCAGCGCGTGGCGATGGGACGGGCGATTGTGCGGGACCCACAGGTGTTTCTGTTTGATGAGCCATTGTCGAACCTTGATGCTAAACTGCGCGTGCAAATGCGCTTAGAAATACGAAAGCTACAGCGCCGACTGGGCGTTACCTCAATTTATGTAACGCATGACCAAGTGGAAGCTATGACATTGGGTGACCGTTTGATGGTGCTCAATGGTGGTTATGTGGAACAATTCGGCACGCCAATTGATTTATATGATCGCCCCGCGTCCGTTTTTGTTGCTGGCTTTATTGGCAGCCCAGCAATGAACTTTTTGAAGGCGAAAACCATTGGCGGCAATGTTGAGTTGAGCAATGGCACGCGGCTAAAAACAAATACAAAGCTTGATTTAGATTTGACGCTTGGCATTCGCCCTGAGCACTTGGTTGCCGACCCAAATGGGGTGATAGAGCTTGAAACAGAAATGTTTGAACAGCTTGGTGCAACAACTCTGGTGCATGGTCGGTTGGCGGGCAGCGGGGAACAGTTGGTCGCCAGCATGCCTGGGCATGTGGCGCAAGAGCCTGGTTCTATTATGAAATTTGGCGCGAACGCCGACGCATTGCATATGTTTGATGCTGCTAGCGGCAAGCGACTGGAGCAATAATGTCCCAATCTCAACTCGATGCATTTCGCGGGGGCGATCGCTTGGTGCGCATTATTGGGCACCGGGGTGCGCGCGGTATTATGCCTGAAAACACCATGGTGGGATTTGAGTGGACACTGCGCATGGGCGTTGGCGCGCTGGAATTCGATGTGCTTTTGACCAAGGACGACATTCCAGTAATCGTTCACAATCATCAACTTACGTCCTCCACGACGCGGGATCAGGATGGGCAATGGTTGCGTGACCAGGAACCCACGATTTGTGATCTGACTTATGCAGAAATTTGTGGGTTCGATGTGGGGGGAATTGATAGCCGGAGTGCCTATGGGCAGCGGTTTCCCGATCAGGCGTTCTTGAGCCACATACGGGTGCCGCGCCTTGTCGATCTGTTGGAATTGGTTGCCCGTCCGTGTTTTGCAAAAACGGCACTTATGCTGGAGATTAAATCAGACCCCAAAGCTGAACAGCCAGGTGTTGCCCGCATAAATACTGTTAAACGGGTCGTTGATGCTGTGCGCAATACGGGTCTGTCCCATCGCACGATTTTGCATAGTTTTGACTGGGACATATTGGCAGAATGTCAAAGACAAGCACCTGATATGCCGGCTTCGTTTCTGACACAGATGCCAGAGAACGAGGACGATGCGGGGGAGGATTCGGCGCTTGGTTTCGGTGCAGAATTGAGAAAAGCGAGATCAATACCTGAACTCGTCGCAAAAGCTGGCGGTGAGCTGTGGTGCCCTTATGTCAAGGACATTAATGCCCAAGACATTGCTCGTGCGAAAGAGCTGGGCCTGCTGGTGGTGACGTGGACAGTCAACGAAATTGATGACATTAACCAAGCCATTGAACTTGGCGTGGATGGCATTGTTTCAGACTATCCCGGTCGTGTGCAACATGCATTGTTGTCGCGTGATTATCATTGGTTGCCGACACTGCAAGATAAAGAGCCGCACGCGCGCCGTTTTCCGGAATCGGCGACGGTGTAGCCAATGGCACTTTTAGATTTTTTGGTCTCCATTTTTGGCGCAACGATGCTGCTGCTTTTTGCCGTGCGTTTGGTGCAAAATAGCATCGAACGTGTAAAGGGTCCTGAGTTCAGACGGCTCCTCACGCAAACGCGTAGTCCTTACCGAGGAGCTGCGGTTGGTTTTGTTCTTGCCATTCTGTTGCAAAGCTCTGCGGCGGTGGCGGTTCTAACATCGGGGTTCTCTGTTGGGGGCGCGTTAAGTGCGGCCACGGGGCTTGCAATTATTCTAGGCGCTGATTTGGGTTCAGCAATTGTGGTGCGCATGCTGTCGTTGGACTTGCATTGGCTTGCGCCCATTTTGTTGGGCATCGGTGGATGGCTTTATTTAAAATTCAGTGCAAGGAACATCAGGCAAGTTGGGGGCATCTTGCTTGGTATTGCACTGATCATTGTGGCACTGGGCATGTTGCGCGCTACAATTGAACCCTTGCAGTCTAGCGACTTGTTGCCTGCCATCGAAAGTTCATTGGCCGCCGATCCGGTTTTAGCTTTTGTTCTGGGGGCCGTTTTGGCCTTTGTTATGCATTCAAGCGTCGCTGCCATTTTGATGTTTGGCGTTGCGGTTTCTGCCGGTGCGTTGTCTTTGGATGTTGGTATTGTTCTGGTGCTTGGTGCCAACCTGGGTGGCGCGTTGGTGCCCTTGTGGATCACACGCACTATGCCCATTGAAGCGCGGCGCGCGGTCACCTTAAATGTGGTGCTGCGTGGGCTCACCGCTGCAACCTTTGCATTAATTTTTGCACGTGGTTGGCTTGCCAAAATCGACTTTGCGCAAATCGGCCTTATCGGTATCCATGTCTATTTCAACGCGGTGTTGTTGATCTATTTGCCTTTTGTTGGGTTGGTCGCCAAACTTGCGACCCGTCTAATGCCAGAGCAATTGCACAATCAAAACTCTGAACGATCTATGTTGGAACGCTCTTTGTTGGATGAGCAAGCGCTAAAGTCTGCCTCCACAACCATCATTTCCCTTAGACGCGAAGTTGTTCGGGTCACCCAGTTGACCGAGCAAATGACCAAAGAAGTTTTGACCTGGTTTACGATGGGAACAGCGCCGGATGCTGAACTGTTAAAACGCGATGCGCGGTTGGTGCATAATGCGGGCCAAGCCATTCGACAATATGTGACAAGAATTTCAGCTGAAAAACTGAGTAAATCCGAATTCAAACGTATGCGAGATCTGGCCGACTATGCTTTGTCATTGGAAGCTGCCGCCGATATTGTGGTCCAGCGGCTGCTCAATGTTGTTGAAACCTGCAGAAACGAAAAGCTGCGGTTCTCTGATAATGGACGCAAAGAAATACAAAGCATTGCTGAGCAGCTGTTGCAAAATATGTCGAAATCTTATGACCTTCTGGTCACAGATGATGTTGAAGCCGCACGTGAATTGTTTCGCGATAAGGATGAATTGGGGGCTTTGGTCGGACGGTCCAGAAAACGCCACTTGATGCGTCTAAAAGACGGGCTTGAAACAAGTGTGGCCACGAGCGAATTACATCTTGAGTGCTTGTCGGCAATGAAAGAGCTAAACGCGCGTACTGTTGCAAACGCTTATCCAATATTAAAACGTGAGGGGCAGCTACTCCAATCACGTCTGATCCTTGAGGGGTAGCCTCAAGGATTGCAGCAATATTGGCTGTCGCAATACCTTAGACTAGGCCGACTTTGCGCTCCAACTAAGAATTTGCAAAGCAACGTCGTGCAAGGCGGAATCAAGGCTTGCAATTGCACCCACATCGACGGTTCTTTGCAAGGGAACTGTCGCCGAAAATACTGCGGACGCAAAGATGCTGCCACGGCGTTCGTTGACCAACTTTGCGGACAGCTTCACCGAAGCTTGCGGTGGCGTGCTTGTTGTGTCGATTTCAAAGGCGCGAATTTCTGTAGCAAGGGTCACGTCAACCGAAAGTTGATCGCTTGGGCGCCCAACGTTCTTAAAGGCTGCATTTTCAAATGTTTCTAAAAGGCGGGTTTGAATGAGAACAGGAAGACTGTCTGACCATTGGGCCTTTGGCAGATAACTTAGTACGCCACCAGCAGACCGTACAACAACGCGCTCAGTTTCATAGGTTTGCACGGAAATTGGCCGTGTGATCACAAGTGTACGCGAACTGGCGCGGCGCACCCTATCGGTTTGAGCCGCGGTGAGATCAAACGTTTCGCGAGGAGCGGCGGTGATCGTGCACCCGATTACTGGCAGCGTTAGGCAAGCAGCGCCAGAAAGCAGAAAGAGGCGTCTTGTGTGAAGCTTTAGGTCATGTGTCATTGTTTAGTGTACTCCCGAACAGTATCGCCGCCAAATATGATGCCTTGCGGGTTACGTTCAACTTTTGCCAATACATTATCTAGTCGACGCAGGGTTGCGCGCGCATCAGATGCTAGCGCTTGGTATTCAGACAAGCCACCGCTTGTAAATTTATTTAGACCAGTAGCGATGGTTGAGGTTCGTGTGTCTAGGTTTTCAGCCAAAGATTGAATTGCTGCGGCGGCTGTTGAAAACTGTTCAAAAAGACCTTCATCACCAGCGCCATTTGCCATTTTATCGATTGCATCAACGATTGAGCGAACCTGGGCCACGGAGATGGTCAACTCATCCGAAACGGTTGTCATATTACCCATGAAGGATTCTAGGTTGCCTTTGTTTTGCTCTAGGACTGAAGAAATAGCACCGATGTTTTCGATAAATTGTTTCACCGTCTCTGGGTCAATTCCATTGGTGATCGTTTCTACATTTTGTGTGATCTGGCCAATTTGTTCAGAGGATTTGTTAAGGCTGGCAGAAAGCGCAACCGCGTCATCAAAGAAGCTGTCGACGCTGTCTGAATTGCGGGAAATTGCCTCTGAGAACTTTGAGGCGTCTTCGATGATTTTGGCAACTTGGCCAGGTTCAATATCACCAATAATACCGCGCAATTGTTCTGAGAATTGGCGCAGTTCTGCACTGAGGGGACCGATTTCCTTGCCGGCGCCTGCAAGGCTTGCCAAAAACTGTTCGACCCCATCTGAATTGGCTGCAAGAGCGGCACTAAATGCTTCCACGTTGGCTAGAGTTGTTGACGTGGTTGCCTCATTGTCATCCAAAAAGTTGTTGAGCCGATCAAAAGCTACGCTGGCACCGACAATCGTATCTTGCAGACCATCAAGTATTGATTGAAAATCGGATTTGTCGGCAAGGATTGTCGCCGTACGGGTGCTGGTCGATGGGGGGAGCGCATTGGCAGTTGGTGAGCCACCTGAGAACTGCACATAGGCAACGCCGGTTAAGCCTTGGAACTCAAGAATTGCTTTTGTGTCAGTTTTGATCGGGGCTTTTGAATCCACTTCCACACTGGCAATAACCTTGCCCGGATCATTTGGATCAATGGCAACAGAGCGGACCTGCCCAATTTTGATGCCGTTAAACAACACGGGGGTGGAAACACTTAGTCCGGTAACCGTGCCTGTAAACACCACATTGTACTTGTTGGTGGTCACATTGCTGTCAAGAATAGCAAACCAATAGATGAAGCCGCCCGTTAAGAACATAACAAGCAGTGAAATCAATCCAACAAGCGAATAGTTTGCTTTGCTTTCCATCTATTTCTCTCCAATGCGGCGTGCCCGTGGGCCGCCGAAATATTCTCTTATCCAAGGATCGTCGAACTTGCGCACTTCGTCCAAATTTCCCTGACACATTAGTTTGCCTTTTGAAAGGATAACGAGATCACTACAAATTGCGCCAAGACTGTCCAAATCATGGGTAATCATGAAAACGGTGAGATCAAACGCTGCGCGCAGCTCCAAAATAAGCTTGTCAAATGCGGCCGCCCCAATGGGGTCCAGTCCGGCGGTTGGCTCATCCAAAAACAGCAATTGCGGATCAAGTGCTAGGGCGCGTGCCAATGCTGCGCGTTTTATCATACCCCCCGAGAGTTCGGAAGGAAAAAGATCGCCCGCATGTCGCGGTAGGCCAGCCATTTCGATTTTGGCGCGTGCGGTCTGACTGATTATTTTTGGATCAAGGTGAAAATGTTCTCGCATGGGAAGTTCGACATTTTCTTGCACCGTAAGAGATGAAAACAACGCGCCTTGCTGGAACAGAACACCGGTTTTCTGCCGAATGCGCAGAAGCGCATTTTGGCCGACTTGTCCCAAGTCTTCGCCTAAAATTTGAACTGATCCTGCGCGTATGGGCACGAGGCCCAATAGTGCGCGCATCGAAACGGATTTACCACAGCCGGAAGGGCCGATGACGCCGACCACGTCGCCCCGTTTGATCGAGAACGATAGATCATTCAAAATCAACCTGTCGCCAAAGCCGACGCCAAGGCCTTCGACATTTATGATGGGTGCTGAGGTCAAAATCCGATGGCTCCAAAATAAACCGCAAATATGCCATCCAAGACGATAACAATGAAAATTGATTTCACCACAGAGGCAGTTGTGTGACGGCCCAATGATTGGGTGGAGCCAGAAACTTGCAAGCCCTCTTGCACCGCAATAATAGCAATTGCCAGTGCCATCAGAGGTGCCTTTATCAATCCAACCGCAATTGATTGCAAATCGACCACATCGTTTAGCCGTGCAACGAAAACATCAAGTGCGACGCCCCCGGTTATGCGTGCGGCAAGCGCTGCGCCCAATATGCCCGCGAGTGCACCGATCAACCCAAGTGCTGGCAAGCCAACGATTAGCGCAATGACGCGGGGCATAACGACGGCGCGGTAAGTGTCGAGCCCCATTACTTCCAAGGCATCAATTTCTTCACGCATTCTCATGGCGCCAATTTCCGCGGTAATGGCTGAACCTGAGCGACCAGCCACCATGATTGCTGCTAGCAAAATACCGATTTCACGCAGCATGAGTATGCTGCTCAAATCAACCACAAATATGATGGCGCCAAAGTTTTTGAGTTGCTCAATTGTTTGTTGAGTCAAAATGACACCAACCACCAATGAGATTAGAATTACGATGGGGATGGCGCGTAGAATGATCTCGTGGAACTGGTTGACAACAGCGGCAAAACGGATCGGTCCGCGCAGAGTGATCATGCGAAGCAGCGAGACGATAATTTGACCTTGCACCGTGACAAAGTCGACGCCCTCTTTTCCCGCCTCAACGATAATGCGACCCAGCGTGTCAATTGGCAGGGTGCGCCGCACATTTTTTACAGGCTCTGGGGCTTTATCCAGTTCGATAAGCTTTTGAACGAGTTCCAAGTGGCGGTGTTCACCGCCTTCAAATGTAATGGAATAGCCCAATTTGCTCAGTTTTTTGTACTGTGCTGCCAAGGCAGTTGCGCCAAATGTGTCTAGTTCGGCGACGTTGGAAAAGCTCCAAACCAACGCTGTTGGTTCGTTTAGATCTATTTGAAGAAGTGCGCCAGGCAATTTTGGTTGCGTGTTGACCAACTCATTTGCGGTCCAAGCGCCAACAATGCCGAGCTCGTTATTTTTCAGCGATCCAAAGCTTGGCTTTGGTCCGCTTGGCATTTTGTCATTTGATGTATGTGACAATTCTTTTTGCTCAACTTCACTTGGTGCCCAAAATGGGGCGTTTCTTAATAACACCTAAACGCAGAAGAATAAAATGATTAATCCTTACGCGGCTAAGGAATTTCGTCGATTGTTGGCGACTGACTTTTGTTTGAAAATGGCATTGTCTGGAAACTGAAATGGAAAGCGAACTAGGGCTTTTTTAGAAGCAGTAGTTCCATTGTAATGTGTCTATTCCGCTAGTTCTTTTAGCAACTTAGTTGTTGCCATAATCCCTTTAGCAACCGTGCCATTGTTTGGAATTTGATTGGCGGGAATGCCTTTTGGTATTTCAATAAGGGCGCGGGCGAGACGTTTTTTGATGTTGCACGCAGTTTCGCGACCTCGATTGGCGCGGCGTTTCGCGCGCAAATCTATGTCGGGAACAATTTGTTCGGCTGCAAGGTGGCTCTGTTTTCACCGTTCACTATGAGCTTGGAAGGGTCACAGCCATAAAGGCAGAACCAGCATTTTTCGAACGCGGTTTTCGCTTGTTCCCCGACTGTGAGTTCAATTTACTTAACATTGATAGTTATCTATGTTAATTATATATCCTCATGTGCTATGGTGTCTTACTAGGTGATCGGTGGAGGCACGTTTTGGCTAAAGAATTTACACTGCACAATCGGGTTGGTTTTAAGGTGACACGGTTGGCTCGGATAATGGAGGCGCGGCTAGAAAAGCAGCTGTCAGTTCATGGCGTCACACGACAAATGTGGTGTGTATTGCGTGGGGTGGGCATGGAAGATGTCAACACGCCTTCTGGTTTGGCGGATTATGTTTGTATTGCGCGGCCGGCTGTCTCTCGACTGCTAAAGCAGATGGAAGCGCGGGGATTCGTGGAACGCAGTGGCATTTACGATGACAAACGGTACACCGAGGTCGTGCTAACGGAATTGGGCGAAGAGAAAATGAAGGTGTGCCATGTTTTGGTGCGCGAACTCAATGACCACTTCGCCAATAAGTTGGACGCCAATACCTATGACATTTTGATGGATGCCATTGATGTTTTGACAGACGGTGAAGACGTAAAACTGATGCGTCTCTAGTTGCGAACTCGGCTTGGGGAACTGTGAAACTTTTTTCTGATAAAAATCGACCCGTCCACTTGGGGCCTTATCCGCTTGAGCGGTTGATACGCCGCGAAGATGGCGCGTTTGACTATGTGAACACACCTGCATTTGAGCAGTTGAGTTTTGATAATCAAAAATCCCCGCAAAATATTGTGAACGCCATGAGTGAGGCTCAGGCAATGCTTGACGCTATTCGTGACGGCTTAATCAATAGGGCCGTGGCGCAGGTGTCGGATGATTTAGTGGAGCGGCAGAACCATTTGAAAGCTTTTGGCTATTTTTCCGATGTTTCGATGGCTGCGAGCTGCGCCCTTCGCCCAGAAATGATTTTGGATCAGCCATTTAGAAATCCCAATATTGATGATCTGGCGCACAAATTGCGCACGCAGCAGACTAAATCGTTAGCCTCTGGGGTCGATATGATTATGGCGGATTTGCGTGACGCAATGAATGCGCCGCCAAAGCATATGCATGGGCATAAGCACGCATTCGTGTTTTTGGTGGAGCAACCGCGTGACGCAAGAAAAGACGAACCTGGCTATGATTGGCTTAGCGGCGCAAATCACCACCGCTCAGCATTAAGAGCTATGGAAGCCGCTGTCGTGATTGCCCAATATATTCGTTTGTTGGGCCATGAAGCGCGGGCGCACAGCCATTCCACCTCAGACGTAGACCTTAATCATTTGGCTGTTGCTTCGGGTTTGGCGACGGTCGAAAATGGTGAGCTGTTCAACCCATATCTTGGTACGCGCTTCTCCATAGCGGCAGTTACGACTGAGTTTGAATTTGCTCATGACTTGCCATTGGTTCCATTTGATGTGCAGCCGAAATCTAAAACCCATGGCATTGCTTGGCAATTGGGGGCAGGCACTGCAAAAAGTGCGCAAAATATTGACCCTTATAAAAACAGACGGTTTGTTGATGGGGCGCATCCGTTTGAAACGCTCAAGCGGATAGATAGCCCAACAACTTATATTGATGAAGATCGCGTGCCTAGGGTGCCAAAACGGACCGATATGTTTGCGCGTTCTTTGTTTGGCGATATGGGACCCAAAAACCAGCAGGCGTCGCGCAATGGTCAATATGTGCGCAAATCTGCACCTTCTATGGCGCAACGGCGCGGGCTCGGCGCTTTCGTTTTGCTGCAGGATGGGGGGCAAGAAGCCAAGGCATCGGCTGCAACAAATGATCCGCACACCAACGCTGAAAACATCAAAGCCATGTCCCATTTTTTGGGCGTGGATGCGGTGGGCATTTCGCGTTGCCCAGATTGGACTTGGTATTCGCACGATGCGACGGGTGAGCCGATTGTGCCGCCCCATGATCAAGCAATTTCGATGGTGATTGATCAGGGGTATGAAACCATGGAAGGGGCGTCGGGCGATGATTGGATCGCTGTTTCCCAATCTATGCGCGCTTACCTCCGGTTTTCAATATTTGGAAGCATTGTTGCCAAACAAATCAGACGCCTTGGCTATAAGGCCAAAGCCCATACGGTGATGGACGGTGAGGTGTTGCAACCACCGCTTTTGCTGTTGTCTGGGCTTGGCGAAGTGAGCCGTATCGGGGAGGTGATTCTGAACCCATTTCTTGGGCCACGCCTAAAGTCGGGTGTGGTGACCACCGACATGCCGATGGCGCATGACAAACCGATTTCTTTCGGTTTGCAGCAGTTTTGTGAAAGCTGCAACAAATGTGCCCGCGAATGCCCTTCGGGTGCGATTACCGCGGGTCCGAAGTTAATGTTCAACGGCTATGAGATTTGGAAGTCTGACAGCCAAAAATGCACCACCTATCGCATTACCAACGAAGGGGGGGCGATGTGCGGAAGGTGCATGAAAACTTGCCCGTGGAATTTGGAAGGCATTTTTGCTGAAGCGCCCTTCAGGTGGGCGGCGATGAATGTGCCCAAAGCCGCACCCATTTTGGCAAAGCTTGATGATGTGGTGGGAAATGGTGAACGAAACCTCGTCAAGAAATGGTGGTGGGATCTCGAATTATCGGACGATGGTGCCTATCGCCCAACCCAGCACAAGGTCAATGAACGTGATTTGCAAAAGGATTTGGACCTGAAGTTTGAGGATCAGACCTTAGCGGTCTATCCGGCGAACTTGGCGCCGCACCCTTGGCCTTTCCCATTTCCTATGGATAGAGAAAAAGGCATCGAAGCTTATCAGGCGATGATTACTGCTGATCAATATAAAGCCAAACTTGCGATCGGTGAAACAGAGGGCTTGGCGCACGAATATAAGATTGAGGGCGATGCCCCAGTGGTGCGCGTTGAGATCACCAAAGTTGAGCCAATGAGCGAGGGTGTAACGAAGTACGAGTTTTCTTCGATCATTGGCGAAGATTTGCCTGAATGGACAGCCGGGGCGCATTTGGACATTGTGGTGGCGCCGGAATTCTTGCGCCAATACTCGATGAGCGGAGATCCGGCCGACCGGTCAACGTACCAAATTGGTGTGTTGCGGGAAGATCAGGGGCGCGGTGGCTCGCAGCTCTTACATCGGATTTTCACGTTGGGGCGCAAGGTTTTCATTTCCAAGCCAATCAATCATTTTTCATTGGAAGAAGATGCTAAAAAGACGTTTCTGATGGGGGGCGGTATCGGCATTACCCCCATGATCGCGATGGCACATCGATTGCATGCAATCGGCGCCGATTTTTCGATGCATTACTCTTGTTCGTCGCGGGCGAGTGCTGGGTTTTTAGACGACCTATCTAGATTTGAATGGGCCGATAGGGTTCATTTGCACTTTAGCGATGAGGGCAGTCGCGCGGATTTGAACGCGGTGCTTGGCGCATATGAGGATGGTTGTCATGTTTATACCTGTGGGCCAGAGCGGTACATGCAGTCTGTAATGGAGGCAGCAGAGCGACAGGGTTTTACTGACGATGAACGACATATTGAATATTTCAATGTGCCAGAGTTGCCTGAATATCAAAATCACCCTTTTGCGCTAAAACTTGCGCAATCGGGAAAGGTCTTGCAGGTGCCTGCGGACAAAACTGCAACTGATGTTTTGGCCGAAAACGGTATTCATATTGATGTGAAATGTTCGGATGGCATTTGCGGAGTGTGCAAATGCGGTTTGATTTCGGGTGAGGTTGAACACCGAGACTTTGTTTTGTCGAAAAAGCAAAAAGAGAACTCAATCATTCTTTGTCAGTCGCGTGCAGCGGCACCTGGCGCAGAAATTGAAATTGATTTGTAAGCAAGCGCAAAGGTTTCGTTCGGCGTTCAAAAGAACACCACAGGACGGCCCTTATTCTGAAAGGAAGCGCACCTTGCCAATGTAAGGCAAATTGCGGTTGCGCTGCGCGTAATCAATGCCGTAACCAACCACGAATTCATCGGGAATTTCAAAGCCAGTCCATGTGGCTTTGATGTCGACTTCGCGGCGCGAAGGTTTGTCGAGCAAGGCACACACCTCAAGTCGCTTGGGATTGCGGGACTTTAAAAGGTTGGTCACATGGGTCAGGGTGTACCCTGTGTCAACGATGTCCTCGACCACCAAAACGTCGCGACCTTCAATTTCCCCGCGCAGATCTTTTAGAATGCGCACTTCACGAGAGGATTCTGTGCTGTTGCCATAAGAGGATGCTTCAAGAAAGTCGACTTCAACGGGTAGTTCCAATTCACGCACCAGATCAGAGATGAACACAAAAGAGCCGCGCAGAAGCCCCACAACGATCAATTTGTCGGTATCAGCAAATTTCTCAGAGATTTCCGCCGCCAAATCTTCAACGCGGGCCGCAATCGATTTGGCCGAAATCATTTGATCGATGACGTAGTTTGAATGGTCCATGCATTTTCTCCAACCTGCGAGCTGAACTTAGCAGCAAAAATGTGAATGCCACGAGGGCGCTAAAGGGCAATGTGGCAGTTGCTCACAGATCGTTTGTTTGGGTGAGCCAATTCTTGGCGCCTGCGCCTGCTGCGCGGCCGGTTGCTAAACATGCGGTGATCAAATAGCCGCCGGTGGGGGCTTCCCAATCAATCATTTCCCCCGCAACGAATACGCCAGGCATCTGCTTGAGCATATAATTTTCGTCAATTTGGTCCCAAGCGACGCCACCCGCGGTTGAAATGGCTTCATCGATTGGTCGGGTGCGCAAAAGCGGCAATTCTAGCGCTTTAAGGCGCTGCCCCAACTCTTCTGGTGTGGCTTTGTTTGCTTCTGGGTAGAGTTCGCGCACGAGTGCCGCTTTCACCCCGGTCAATTTTGCGCCCTTGCGCAATCTATTTGAAAGGCTGTGTTTTGGGTTTTGGCGGGCAAGCGCATCGGCGATCTGTTCAGCTGTTTTGCCCGGCACCAGATCAAGCTGCAATGTGGCTTGATTATTGGTCTCTAGCTGATCGCGCAATTGGGCGGAAAAGGCATAAATCAAGCTGCCTTCGACACCGCTTTTGCTAATGACAAATTCACCTTTGGTTTTTTTGTCACCCAATGTGATCTCAACTGTTTTAACCGGTGCGCCCGCAAATTTTTCTACTAAAAATTCACTCCATTGCACGTCAAATCCACAGTTTGCAGGTTGAAGCGGGGCAATGGTGACGTTGTTCTTGGTGAGGTGCTTTTCCCATTCAGCCGTTGAGCCAAGCCGTTGATAGGATGCACCACCAAGCGCCAAAATCACAGCGTCAGGTTTTATGTTGATTGTGCCGTCCTGCGTTTCGAACATGAGCTGATCACCGTCAAATCCACACCATTTGTGGCGGGTTTTCAGCTGCACACCCGCCGCTTCAAGCTCTGCAAGCCAAGCGCGCAATAGCGGAGACGCCTTCATTGCTTTGGGAAAAACGCGACCCGAAGAACCTATGAATGTCTCAACACCCAGTTGTGTGGCCCACGCTCGAATGTGATCTGGTGTGAATTGTTCGAGTGCTGTGGAAAGGCGCGCATTTGCGGCACCGAACCGGGTTTGGAATGTTTCAAATTGCTCAGCATGGGTGATGTTGAGCCCTGATTTTCCGGCCCACAAAAACTTGCGCGCCGGCGTTGGCATTGCTTCGTAAATGGTAATGTCGTGCCCGAGCCCCGAGAGGGCTTGGGCCGCTGCCAATCCCGCGGGACCGGCGCCAATGATTGCAATCTGCTTTTTTGTCATGGGCGTGGTGGTGCCACATACACGCAATGTGCGCAATTGGTGGCTCGGGTTTTCTTATGTGAATTTTCTAAAGAAGCGGGTGCGATCAAACATCACTTCAAGTTCTTCCATACGCTCGCGAGTTTCAGGCCAAGTGCGTTTTTGCACGTCAGCGATGATGGTTTCCACCAACAGCATTGTGGTGACAGAACTATCCCACGCCGAAGGCACAACGATTTTTAGACTGAATGTATGATGGGCCAATTTGCTGATCGGCGACAACCATTGATCGGTAAACAGGATGATTTTTGCACCGGCTTCGGCGGCCATTTCGGCAAGTTTTAGGGTCGAGTTCTCATATCGACGCACGTCGAAAATGACAACCACATCGTCTTTCTTGATGTCCAACAGATAGTGTGGCCATGCGTTCGAAATTGACTGGATATGGGTAACGTCTTTGCGCAAGACTTGCATGTGAAGGAAGAAGTAATCGGCCATCGCACGGGTGATCCGGCCGCCAACGATAAACAACGAGCGGTTAGTGTCCGCCATCAGTTCACAGGACTTTTCGAACGTATCGATATCCAGTTGCCCAAGCGAGTGGCGGATATTGTCGATCACCGCTTCGGTGAATTTATTGACGATATGTTCGTTCGGCGCCTGATCTGCCCATGTCTCGTGTTTGGCGATCGGGTCAGAAATTGTGGCTTCAACTTCCTTGCGCAGGGCGGCTTGGAATTCTGGGAATCCTTTAAAACCGATCTTCTGCACCATGCGGGCCACCGTGGGCGTGGAAACGCTTGCGTTTTGGGCAACGGTCGTGATCGAGCCGAGGCCCGAGACGGGATAATTTTCCATCAATGAATGCGACAATTGCCGCTCGGCGCGGGTGAGGTTGTCAAAATTGCTTTGCAGTAATTCCGCAACGGTGCTGGCGTTTTCGGACAATGTTAAGTCTCCAATTTGTCTCGGTTTACCAACAATTTGAGCAAATATGAAGAAAAAGTTTCAGAAATGATATTGACAGGCCGATCCATTCTGAAGAAATATGTACAAAACGGGAGGGGTTGTGAATATTTCTACAGAACAGTCAAAAATGCAGAGTGAAAAATTCGCCGCTGTTGAGTTGCTCAACCAAAGCGGCGTTTCGCCTGTTCTGTTGATTTGTGAGCATGCATCAAACTTTATCCCAGCCGAGTATGCCGATCTTGGTCTGACCGAGGACGTGCAAAAAAGCCATATTGCATGGGACCCAGGTGCGCTTGGGGTGACCCAACATTTGTGCGAGATGCTGAACGCACAAGCTGTTGTGGGACGTGTGTCGCGATTGGTTTATGATTGTAATCGCCCGCCGCACGCAGTTGATGCGGTGCCTGCACGCAGCGAGATATTTGACGTGCCAGGAAATGCTCACCTGTCTCCAGAACAGTATCAGCATCGTGTGGATCAATGTTTTGTGCCCTTCACCGAAATGTTGGCCAAGACGATCCGCTGGAGCCAAAAGGCCCGCGTATTGGTGACCCTGCACAGTTTTACGCCAATTTATAACGGCGAAAAACGGGATACAGATATTGGCATTTTGCACGACACGGACAGCAGATTGGCTGACGCAATGCTGGACGCCGCTGCCAAATTTACAAATTTGAGAATTGAACGGAACAAGCCCTATGGACCTGAAGATGGCGTCACCTATACGCTGAAGGCTCAAGGGATGGAAAACGGGCTTCTTAACGTTATGATTGAGGTGCGCAATGATTTAATTGCCACTCCAGAGCAACAAAAAGATATCGCAAAGCTTTTGTGCGACATGCTCAATCACTCCCTTGCAACGCTTGATGCAATCAGCAGCGGGGGGGGAAACTAGTGCTGTCTTTTATGGGCAAATATGTCCGAATAGTTGATGCGGTCAATTACCGAATGGGCCGGATCATGATGTATTTCATTTTTGTGATGGTCGCGATCCTCTTGTGGTCGTCTATTTCCAAAACATTCTTTTTGCCGTCTTTGTGGACGTTGGAAATCGCGCAGTTTGCGATGGTCGCTTACTACGTGTTGGGTGGACCATATTCCATGCAGCAAGGCTCACATGTGCGTATGGACCTGTTTTACGGGGCATGGTCAGACAAAAAGAAAGCGCAGATCGACGCGATCACGGTGCTGTTTTTGATCTTTTATCTCGGGGTCATGTTGTACGGGGCCTATGACAGCACCAGCTACTCCTTCCAATATGGTGAGCGCAGCCCAACGGCTTGGCGACCTTACTTGTGGCCAATCAAAGTAATCATGTGTTTCGGCATCTTTATGATGCTTTTGCAATCGATCTCTGAGTTGTTCAAAGACATTGCCACACTCAAAGGGGTGGACCTGTAAATGTCTTATGAAATGATCGCACTCTTCATGTTTGCATCGATGATGTTGATGATGTTTACCGGACAACGTGTTTTTGCCGCCATTGGCGCGGTCGCGGCTGTCGCTGCCATTTTCCTTTGGGGAACTGGTGGTTCTGATATTCCGTTTTCATCCGCCATGAAGCTGATGAAATGGTACCCACTTTTGACGCTGCCCATGTTTATTTTCATGGGCTACATCTTGTCTGAGAGCAAGATCGCGGACGATCTTTATAAGATGTTTCACGTTTGGATGGGTCCGGTACATGGTGGCTTGGCCATCGGCACTATCGGGTTGATGGTTTTGGTTTCTGCCATGAACGGCTTGTCTGTTGCTGGCATGGCCATCGGTGCAACGATCGCTCTGCCAGAATTGCTGCGCCGAGGCTACGACAAACGCATGGTCACGGGGGTTATTCAAGCGGGGTCTTCGCTTGGGATTTTGGTGCCGCCATCAGTGGTGCTTGTGCTGTACGCAATGATCGCGCGCCAACCTGTTGGCCAGCTGTGGCTCGCCGGGGTGTTCCCTGGGCTTTTGATGGCCGCACTGTTTATTCTTTACATCTATATCCGCTGCAAAATCCAACCTGAACTCGGGCCGGTGTTGCCAAAAGAAGAACGTAATGTGCCAACTGGCGAAAAGCTTCGTTTGCTTGGTGCGGGCATTCTGCCACTTACGATTTTTGCAGCCATGATGGTGCCTTTCATCAACGGTTGGACCAGCCTTGTTGAAAGCTCAGCAATTGGCGCGATGACTGCCTTTGTGGCTGCTGTCCTTAAGGGCCGGATGAACCGCAAAGTGTTCGAAGTCTCTGTGCGCCAAACACTTCTGATCTCGTGCATGTTCATGTGGATCATTCTTGCGGCACTTGGTTTTGGAGCCGTGTTTGATGGTTTAGGTGCAGTGCGTGCAATCGACAATCTGTTCACTGATCAATTGGGACTGAACCCATGGGTCATCCTGATTTTGATGCAGCTTTCGTTTTTGATCATGGGCACGTTTCTTGATGATACCGCGATGTTGGTCATTGTGGCCCCGCTCTACGTGCCACTTGTCCACGCGCTTGGTTTTGATCTGATTTGGTATGGCGTTCTTTATACGATTACCACGCAGATTGCTTATATGACGCCGCCATTTGGCTACAATCTATTCCTGATGCGCGCGATGGCGCCGCCAGAGATCACTCTCAAAGATATTTACGGCTCCATTTTGCCGTTCGTATTGGTGATGCTCTTTGCGCTGACGCTCATAACCCTATTTCCGCAGATTGCGCTCTGGTTACCCAACACAGTTTACGGAAAATAAATCCACAAAAAGATCCAAGAAAATTGGGCAAGAAACGCTATACACAAGGAGAAGGAAATGACGACTAGACGTAAGTTTTTGACCGGCGCTGCACTGGCCCCGGCCGCGGTACTTGCCACTCCGGCGATTGCCCAATCCAAAATCCGTTGGCGGATGCAAACATATGCGGGCTCAGCGTTGGGCGAGCATGTGATTAAGCCAGCCATCGACAGCTTTAACAAAATTGCTGGCGATGAAATGGAAATCGAACTGTTCTATGCTGATCAGTTGGTGCCAACTGGCGAGTTGTTCCGTGCCATGCAAAAGGGCACAATTGATGCCGTGCAGTCAGATGATGATTCAATGGCATCGCCAACCGAGGTAACGGTGTTTGGTGGGTACTTCCCATTCGCAAGCCGCTATTCGCTTGATGTGCCAGTATTGTTCAACCAATATGGTTTGAATGAAATCTGGGACCGCGAATACTCCAAAGTTGGTGTTAAACATTTGTCTGCTGGTGCATGGGATCCATGTCACTTTGCAACCAAAGACCCAATTCGTTCCCTTGCCGATCTTAAAGGCAAACGCGTGTTCACATTCCCAACAGCTGGTCGTTTCTTGAGCCAGTTCGGTGTTGTTCCCGTAACACTGCCATGGGAAGACATTGAAGTTGCAGTGCAGACCGGCGAACTCGATGGCATTGCGTGGTCAGGCATTACAGAAGATTACACTGTTGGCTGGGCCGATGTGACCAACTACTTCCTCACCAACAATATTTCTGGTGCTTGGGCTGGGTCATTCTTTGCCAATATGGACCGCTACAACGAGCTGCCACCACACCTTAAAGAGTTGCTTCAGTTCGCTATGGACAGCTCACACTACTACCGTCAGTGGTGGTATTGGGGTGGTGAGGCTTCACTGCGGGTCAATGGACCTAAGATGGAACTAACTTCAATTCCTGATGAAGAATGGGCAACAGTTGAAAATGCTGCGCATAAATTCTGGGATGAAATCGCTGCGGAATCTGAAACCAAAGCAGAAGTTGTGAACATCTTCAAAAAGTACAATGCGGACATGCAAAAAGCTGGCCGTCCGTACCGTTACAGCTAATATAACTGGTCTCGGGATGGCCTTAGGGCTGTTCCGAGACATTTTTGACAACTGAATTTAAATTGGACGACGTCTATGCCGGGAAATCTCTCTTTTGAAGACCTAAAGAGCCAAGTGCAACGCGGCGAAGTGGACACCGTTTTGGTGACCTTCCCCGATATGCAGGGTCGTCTGATGGGTAAACGTTTTCACGCTCAGCATTTTGTGGATAGCGCATGGGAAGAAACCCATTGCTGCACCTATTTGCTGGCGACAGATTTAGAAATGTACACGGTTGAAGGGTATGCTTCGACGAGCTGGCAGACTGGTTATGGCGACTATGTAATGAAGCCTGATTTGACCACGTTGCGGCCTGTGCCTTGGCTTGATGGCACCGTAATGGTTTTATGCGATGTGCTTGACCATAAAACCCACAAGGAAGTGCCCCATTCGCCACGTGCGATGCTTAAGAAACAAATCGCTCGCCTGACCGAATTGGGTTTTGATGCGATGATGGCCACAGAGCTGGAGTTCTTTTTGTTTGAAAAGAGCTTTGACGAAGTGCGAAAATCTGGGTTTCGCGATTTAGATCCGATCAGCGGATACAACGAAGATTATCATATTTTGCAGACCACTAAAGAAGAGGGTGTGATGCGCCCCTTGCGCAACCATCTTTATGCTGCTGGGATCCCCATTGAAAATTCGAAGGGCGAAGCCGAAGCGGGTCAAGAAGAATTGAATATCCGCTACGCTGCGGCATTGGATTGCGCGGACAACCACACGATTGCCAAACATGCGACCAAAGAAATCGCTTGGCAACAAGGGCGGTCTGTAACGTTTTTGCCCAAATGGCATAGGGATCGTGTCGGCAGCTCATCCCATGTGCACCAATCGCTTTGGAAAGACGGGAAAAACGCATTTTTTGATCCTGACGCTGAATTGGGCATGTCGGAGATGATGCGGCATTATATGGCTGGGCTTATCCATTATGCGCCTGATTATACCTATTTCCTTGCGCCATACATCAATAGCTACAAACGTTTCCAAAAAGGCACTTTTGCGCCAACCAAAACGGTGTGGTCGGTGGATAATCGCACGGCGGGCTTTAGGCTTTGTGGCGATGGCACCAAGGCTGTGCGCGTTGAGTGCCGCATTGGCGGTTCTGATCTTAATCCACATCTTGCGCTGGCTGTTCAATTGGCCGCAGGCATTAAAGGGTTGGAAGAAAAGCTGGAATTGGCTGCCCCATCAACGGGTGACGTTTATGCCGATAAAGACGCCCGTGAGATTCCGCAAACGCTGCGTGATGCTGCGGTGACTCTGGGGAATTCGGATATGCTGAAACAGGCGTTTGGCGAAGAAGTTGTTGCCCACTATGTCCATGCGGCGAATTGGGAGCAGGAAGAATTTGACCGGGTTGTAACCGATTATGAAATCGCCCGGGGATTTGAAAGAGCTTAAGAATGACAGATAGTGTGAAATGTATCTCACCCATTGACGGGTCCCTTTATGCTGAGCGCGAAACGCTGAGCGAAGTCGATGCAACAGCAGCAGTTGAGCGCGCAAAGTCGGCGCAGGTGGCGTGGGCCGCCCGTCCTCTGAATGAGCGGATTGCGTTGGTGCGGGCCGGCGTTGAAAAAGTCGGTCAGATGAACGAGAAGATTGTAGAAGAGTTAGCTTGGCAGATGGGTCGCCCTGTACGTTATGGTGGCGAGTTTGGTGGTTTTAACCAACGTGCCTCGCATATGGCAGACATAGCAGAAGACGCATTGGCTCCGATCGTGGTTGAAGATAGTGGTGAGTTTAATCGCTATATCAAACGCGTGCCGCATGGCGTTGTGTTGGTGGTTGCGCCTTGGAATTATCCCTATATGACAGCGATTAACACTGTCGCTCCGGCATTGATTGCGGGCAATAGTGTTTTGCTCAAGCATGCGTCGCAAACACTATTGGTTGGCGAGCGTTTGGCCGAAGCCTTTCACGCAGCGGGCATTCCGGCGGATGTGTTCCAGAATGTGTTCTTAGATCACGGCACAACCTCTGCGCTAATTGCGGCAGGTTCGTTTGGTTTTGTAAACTTCACCGGATCTGTTGGTGGGGGACAAGC
Organism: Maritalea porphyrae; assembly: GCF_027213965.1. Lineage (GTDB taxonomy): Bacteria > Pseudomonadota > Alphaproteobacteria > Rhizobiales > Devosiaceae > Maritalea > Maritalea porphyrae_A. The sequence goes on from NZ_JAPWGX010000004.1 coordinate 241,150, forward strand.
AATGGAACGTGCCGCTGCCGGCACCTTCACCGGCGTTGGCACAGAATTGGGCGGCAAAGACCCCGGCTATGTGATGGATGATGCGGATGTTGATGCGGCGGTTGAAACGCTGATCGATGGCGCCATGTTCAACTCGGGCCAATGTTGTTGCGGCATTGAGCGGATATATGTTGCTGAAAACCTATTCGATGAGTTTGTGGCAAAGGCTGTGAAAATTGTTGAAGGCTATAAGCTTGGCAACCCGCTGGATAAAGAGACCACGATTGGCCCTATGGCCCATGTGCGTTTTGCCGATGAAGTGCGCGCGCAAACCAAGGAAGCGATCGCCGCTGGTGCAAAACCTTTGATTGATCCGGCACTGTTCCCACAAGACGATGGTGGCGCTTATTTGATGCCGCAAATACTGGTGGATGTGGATCATTCAATGCGCGTGATGCGGGATGAAAGCTTCGGCCCAGTTGTTGGTATCATGAAGGTCAAAGATGACGCTGAAGCAATCAGCTTGATGAACGACAGTGAGTTTGGCCTAACCGCATCATTGTGGACCAAAGATGTGTCGCGTGCGCAGGCAGTTGGCGATCAGATTGAGACCGGAACGATCTTCATGAACCGCTGCGATTATCTTGACCCGGCTTTGTGCTGGACAGGGTGCAAGAACACCGGGAAGGGTGGCGGTTTGTCCGTCATTGGCTATCACAACCTTACTCGACCAAAATCATATCATTTGAAGAAGGCGTAACGACGATGTTGTTGCAAGGAAATTGGAACTATCCGACCCCGATCCGTTTTGGCGCTGGTCGCATCTCAGAAATTGCTAACGCATGTGCCGCAGTTGGCATCAAAAAACCCTTGCTCGTGAGTGACAAGGGCTTGGCCAATTTGCCGATCACCACCAGCACGCTTGATCTGCTGGAGGCTGCAGGCCTTGGCCGTGCGATGTTTTCTGATGTGGATCCAAACCCTAGCGAATTGAATGCTGAGGCTGGATTAAAGCAATATCGCGAAGGCGGCCACGATGGCGTTATTGCGTTTGGCGGTGGTTCTGCCCTGGATTTGGGTAAAGTGATCGCCTTTATGTCTGGTCAAACCCGCCCCCTTTGGGACTTTGAAGATGTGGGTGACTGGTGGACGCGCGCTGATGTTGATGGCATTGCGCCCATCGTTGCGGTGCCAACGACAGCGGGCACTGGATCTGAAGTTGGCCGTGCCTCAATCATCACCAATTCGGTGACACATGAGAAGAAGATCATCTTCCACCCAAAAATCCTTCCTGGTGTGGTGATTTGTGATCCCGAGCTTTCAGTAGGTATGCCTAAGTTCATTACGGCGGGTACCGGCATGGACGCGTTTGCCCATTGTTTGGAAGCATTTTGTTCGCCCCATTATCACCCCATGAGCCAAGGTATTGCGCTTGAAGGTCTGCGGTTGGTGAAGGAGTATTTGCCACGAGCATACGCAGACGGATCAGACATTGAAGCGCGCTCGCATATGATGTCGGCAGCGGCGATGGGCTCAACCGCCTTTCAAAAAGGCTTGGGCGCGATCCATGCACTCTCTCATCCGATTGGTGCAGTGCACAACACCCATCACGGCACAACCAATGCTGTGGTTATGCAACCGGTTTTGACCTTCAACCGTTCAGCCGTTGAAGGTCGATTGACCGACGCTGCGAATTATCTTGGTATCGCTGGCGGCTACGAAGGTTTCTACAATTATGTTGGCGAATTGAACGACAGCCTCGGTATTCCAAAAAATCTCACAGAATTGGGCGTGACAAATCCGGATATGGATCAACTCACCAAATCAGCGCTACAAGACCCGAGCACGGGCGGTAACCCCATTGAAATGAATTACGAAAACACGTTGCAGTTGTTGAAAGCTTGTTTCTAGTCAATATCCCTGGTCGTTTCCCTTAAACGACAAACTTGAAGCCGATCCGTTTTGGATCGGCTTTTTTTGTGCGGTTTACATGTCGACAGAAATGAGCAGATCGGCAGGGTTTGCGCTTGCTGCATCTGTGGCCGTGCAATCCAAGCTTGGATGCATTTTCTCGGATTGCGACGTTGCTTAAGCCCAATGTGAAGGCAGCTGGAATTGGGTGGTGGTGAGCTGACGCAAGGAGCGTCAGCCCTCTTTCTTTTGAAACAAGAGCGATGCGATGCCCAACAGGGCCGAAACCACAATCAGCAACAGTGATACCGCGTTGAGCACTGGTGTTGAACCTTGCTTCAAACGGTCAAACATAGTGATGGTTAGCGGTGCATCGGAGCCAACGAGCATCAGTGTTGTGTTGAAGTTTTCAAAGCTCATCAAAATTGCAACCACAGCGGCGCCTGCGATGGCGGGCATTAAAAACGGCAAAGTGATCTGACGGACAGCGCCCCATTTGCTCGCGCCTAGATTTAGGGCCGCTTCTTCAAGCGAGCGGTCGAATTTTTCAAGTCGCGCCGAAATAACCAGCGTTGCAAAGGTGGCGATAAAGCTGAATTGGCCAAGGATAACCAGCGGTAAACCGGGGCGTAGCCCATCGAACCACATGCCCGTTGCGTCTTCTAAATTGTTGGCGACGGTGTTGGAGAACACCAGAATTGATATGCCCAAAATGATGCCGGGAATGATGAGCGGTAACAGCATCAAAATGTACAAAAACTCTTTGAACTTAAAGTCGTAGCGTACGAACAGAAATGCGTTGGAGGTGCCAACCGCGATCGAGAGCATTGAAACCCAAAAGGCGACAAATAGTGATGTGCCTATCGACTTTATGATCGAGCGTTCGTTGAAGACGCCGATATACGGTGATTCATCACCAAAGAACCATGCCCATGTGAACCCTTCCCAAGGAAGGGATGGGAACACACTATCATTGAAGGCGAACGCGCAAACAACTGTTAGCGGCAGTGCCAAATAGATGAAGAACAGGGTGACATATACGCGATATGTCCATTTGAACGTTTTGGATTGTGGGATCGTTGCTATCATTTTACCGCCCCACTGTATCGGTTAAGGATTGGCGTGAAAGCTTAAGCCCTGCCCACACAATGGCCGACGATAGACCTAGCAACAAGAAGCCAAAGGCGGAACCCAACTCCCAGTTAAAGCGCGTGATGAATTGGCTATAAATCAAGCCCGTGAACCACAGGCTATCTTTACCGCCCAGCAGGATGGGCGTGAGGTAATTGCCAAGCGAAAGCATGAACACCACGATACAGCCCGACACAATGCCGGGCATGGCGTGGGGGATGATGATTTCGCGCAAGATTGAAATGCCATTGCCGCCCAAATCGTAGGCGGCTTCGATGTAGCTATCATCAAGGCTATCAAGGGTTGTGACCAGCGGCACCACCATGAACAACATGGATGTGTAAACCAACCCGATCATGATCGCGGCATCATTATAAAGGAATTCAACCGGGCCTGAGAGCACACCGATATATTGCAGAAAGCTTGAGAATATCCCGGTTTCCCGGAGCAAAATCATCCAGCCAAATGTGCGCACAAGTTCGCTGACCCAAAAGGGGATCAGGCACATCAAAAACAGAGTGGTTTTGGTGCGGCCACGGGTAAGTTTGGCGATGTAGTAGGCAACAGGAAAGCCGACCACCAAAGTCAGGAACGTTGCGGCGATGGACATAAAGGCGGTGCGGGCAAATGTGTTCCAATATAGGGGTTCGGTGAAGAACACCATATAGTTGCCCAGGCCCGTCACATATTGGCGAACCCCGGTTTTAACGCTGATGGAAACCAAAAACATGCCGATATGCGGCACAATGATCAGGAGCAAAAGCCAGAGCATTAGCGGCGTCATCAACAGATAGAGGCCGAGGCGAGATTGGGCTTGCGTCATCTTATGCTCCCGCCGCGTAGCAGCGGGTTTGTGCCGCTTCCCAGCCGATAAATATTTTGTCGCCTTTGTTCAGATCGCGGAACTCGCCGGTTTGGGGAATAGCGACATTCATTTCGCCGCCAGACTTTTCTTCGCGTAAAATGATGTGGCTGTTCGCGCCGTTAAACAGGATGTTTTCAACAATGCCGGTGTTTAGGTTTTCAATGCCGCCAAATTTATCGGCTTCTGTTGCAAGTCGCACCGCTTCTGGACGCACGAACACTTCTGCCTTATCGCCTTTTTGCATTTTGGCGACTGGGCTGATGCCTTTGAGTTCCATACCGTCTTGGGTAACTAAGGTTACCGCGTCGCCAAAGGCAGCGTCTACGGTTGCCGTGAACTTATTGGCTTCGCCAACAAAGCCGGCCACAAATGCGGTGTTGGGGGCATAGTAGAGTTCGCGGGCGCTGCCCACTTGCTCAAATTCACCATGGTTCATCACCGCAATTTGGTCGCTCATCACAAGCGCCTCAGATTGATCGTGGGTGATGTAAACAAAGGTGGTGTTGAACTCTGATTGTAAGGTTTTCAACTCAATTTTCATGTGTTCGCGCAGCTTTAAGTCAAGCGCGCCAAGCGGTTCATCGAGCAGCAAAACATCGGGTTCTAGAACCATGCAGCGGGCAATGGCCACGCGCTGTTTTTGACCGCCAGAAAGCTGGCTGATTTGGCGTGATCCAACACCGGGTAAGCCGACCCGGGCAAGCACGGTTTCAACCCGTTTGGCTATCTCTTCACGCGGGACACCTCGTTGACGCAGGCCGAAACCCACATTTGCTTCGATGTCCATCATGGGGAACAGTGCTAGATGTTGAAACACCATAGAGACTGGTCGCTTGTTGGGGGGCACCCCAATCATTGAATTGCCTTTGATCAGCAAATCGCCGCTTGATGCTTCTTGAAAGCCAGCGATCATGCGCAAAAGTGTGGTTTTGCCACAACCTGATGGGCCTAAGATGGAGAAAAATGTGCCTTTTGGCACGCCAAAACTTACGTCTTTTACGGCTCTGAACCCGCTAAAGTCTTTGTTGAGTTTGCGGCATTCAAGATCGAATTGTGCGTCAGCGTCCGTCTGGGTCATTTGTGCTCCAACAATATGAGAAGAGGCGCGAAATCGCGCCCCTTCAATTGGTTTGCCTGAAAGTGAGGTTACTTGGCCGCGTTAACGCGATCAAGCACTGCACCTTCGAGCGTTTCAAGATTTGCTGGAACTGTTGGGTACCACTTGATGTTGTCGATTGCCGCTTGTGGGAAGCTTGCTTGGTAACGGGCTTTAAGTGCCTCATCCACGCCTGCATCGCCACCCTGAGAAGCGGTGAAATTGCCTGCAGCTGTTGTGATCATTGCAGCAATTTCAGGTTGCATTACAAAGTTGATCCAAGCGTATGCAGCTTCATCTGCGCGGCCACGTTTTGGCATTGCAAATGTATCGATCCAACCCAAAGCACCTGCAGTTGGTGCAACAAAGGTGATGTCAGCATCGTCTGCATTCAAAGACCAACCGCCTGTATCCCAAGCCATGGCTGCAACCACTTCGCCTGAGCGAAGAAGGTTTTTGATCTCGTCGCCGCCACCCCAATAGGTTTTGACGTTTGACTTACATTCGATCAATTTTGCTTCAACTTGAGACAGGATGTCTTTGTAAGCTGCTTCGTCATTATAGGCTGCGAATGGGTCAAGACCCATTGAGAATGCAAAGCCGATCAGTGTTGGGCGCTTCAAGCGATAAGACACTTTGCCGGCAACAGAGGCGTCACAAAGATCCAAATAGTCTTTAACTTGACCAGCTTTTGCGGTGTTGACCACAAGGCCAGATGTGCCCCAAACGTGTGGTACGCCATATACATCGCTGCCGATCATGGTGTTGCCTTTTGTGGCTTCCAACATGGATGGGATGAATTGGCTTGCATCGATTTTTGAAAGGTCGATCGGTTTATAAATGTCGAACTCGGCTTGTGCGCCAGCAATTCGGTCTTGGCTAGGCTGAGCAAGGTCAAAACCGCCGCCATTGGTTGCGCGCAGCTTTGCGACCATTTCTTCGTTGTTTGATTTGGTCACTTCAACAGTGTGGCCGGTTTCTGCTTCAAACAATGCAACAACATTTTCAGGTGCATAGCCGCCCCAGGTCAAAAGACGCAATGTTTCCGCTTGTGCGGCTGATGCACTCAATACACCAGCGGCAAGCAAGGCGATGCCTGATGATAGAATCTTGTTCATGATTTCACTCCACTTAGGTCAGGCTTTCAACGCTAGGCAGAATTGCCGCGCGAGCCCCTTTTTGTTCTCGTTGCGCCACTTGAAGCGCGGGTGGAGAGATAAACTTCTACCTTTGCACTTTTGTGACAATCTGAAGAGTTTCATTCAAGTATCTGTGTGTTGTCAAGAATTTATCAGAACTTTCTCTACAGAACCTGTGGTTGTGTTCAATTTGTTTCAGGAAACTGAGTGTTTGGACAAACAAAAAGGGAGGCCGCTGAAAATCAGCGCCTCCCATTGCGTCTTTTCGTTTTGATTGATTTTACTTAATTCAGCCGAAGGCCACTTTTGGCATCAAACAGGCTAATCGCGTCTTGGTCGAAATCAATATTGAACTGATCGCCAACCTCAACGCGTTTGCGGGCGGCTTCGCGGATGGTGAAACTATGTTCGCCAACCTTTGCGGTAATATATGTGTCTGATCCGGTGCGCTCAATGGCTGTTGCTGTGACGGGTTGGCTGAGCATTCCCTTGTCTTTTGCAACAACACGGATTTCTTCGGGCCGAATGCCCAAAATGGCCTCGCCATCAAAACTGAGATCGGCTTTAGATAGCTGGCTGTCGTCTCCAGCAATAGAAATTTTGTCAGCGCCTTTTGACACGACTGGTAAAAGGTTCATCGGCGGTGAACCCATAAAGCCAGCTACATAGGTGTTTGCTGGCTTATAGTACACCTCGTCTGGGGTGCCGATCTGTTGGATATGCCCGTCTTTTAGAATGCAAATGCGGGTGGCCAGTGTCATGGCTTCGATTTGATCGTGGGTCACATAAACAATTGATGCGTTGACGCGTTGGTGCAGGCTTTTGATTTCGGCGCGCATTTCAACGCGCAGTTTTGCATCCAAGTTGGAAAGCGGTTCATCGAACAGATAAAGCTTTGGGTTCCGCACCAGGGCGCGGCCCATGGCGACGCGTTGGCGTTGGCCGCCGGAAAGGGCGCTTGGTTTGCGGTCGAGCAGTTGGTCGAGCTGTAAAATCTCAGCGACGCGCTGCAGCTGCTTTTGCTGTTCTTTTTTAGCAGTGCCGCGCACTTTCAGGCCAAAGGTGATGTTTTCGCCAACCGACATGGTTGGATAAAGCGCATAAGATTGAAACACCATGGCAATGTCGCGTTCGCCCGGCGGGGTTTGCGTCATGTCTTTGCCGCCAATTTTGATCGCGCCTTCATTGATCGTTTCAAGGCCCGCAATGCAATTGAGCAATGTGGATTTGCCGCAGCCCGAAGGTCCCAGCAGGACTAAAAACTCGGCTTCTTCCATCTCAATATTGATATCGTGTAGCACTTCAACTGAACCATAGTTCTTTTTGAGGTTGCTGATTTGCAGGACCTTTTTGGGATCGCTCACGATCTGCTCCTTTTTGGGGCGCTGGTTGATGTTCTGACGATCAGATCAACCGGTACGACTTTTTGCAATTGGTCAATTGGGGTGCCGCGGATCAGATCAATCACCATTTTGGCGATTTCTGTACCTGCGTCGCGAATGGGTGCGCGCGTAACCGTCAGGGCAACCGAAAAGTTCTCGGTTTTTAGCGAGGACAGTCCATCGTCGTGGGTGATGATGGAAATGTCTTTGCCAATTTCCAAGCCCATTTCGCGGATGCGGCGCTGTGCGCCAACTGTGACCAGCGTTGAAGAACACAAGAATGCAGTTGGCCGGTCATCAAGTTCGAGCAAGGCTTGGGCATGGCGGTAGCCATATTCCTCAGTCATGTGATCGTGATGAATGAGCTGCGGTGTGGTTTTGAGGCCAAATTCTTTGTGTGCACGCGTATAGCCGTCCAAACGTTGCTTGGCGAACATCAAATCCGCCGCGCCGTTTAACAAGCCGATGCGCGTATGCCCCAATTCGAGCAGCAGTTTTGTCGCATCATAAAACGCGCCTTCATTGTCGATGTCGTAGAAGCCATAAGGCAGGTCGGTTTCGCAGCGACCATGTACAATAAAGGGGAAGTTGAGTTTTGATAGAACTGCAATGCGTTCGTCGTGTGCTTTTGGCGCGGAAATCACAAAACCATCTACTTTGCCGATTTGGGCAAAGCGCTGATAGGTTTGTGGGTTGTCTGCTGCGGTTAGCACCACATCATTGTCGTAGGTTGCGAGCTTTTTGGTGAAGGCGGCAAGGAAATCGGCAAAGTGCGGATCAACCAGCAAATCGTCGTGGTGGGGCAAAACAATGCCGATGGCATCGGCGCGGCCTGTGGCCAAACGCCTGGCGCTTGAATTGGGTCGATAGTTGAGCTTTTGCGCCGCTTCAAGCACCCGCGTGCGGGTGGCTTGATTGACCGTAGAATAATTGTTCAACGCCCGAGAAACCGTGGCCTGCGAAAGGCCAAGATGTTCTGCCAGTGATTTTAGATTTGCCACAACGTCCTCCTTCCTCCACGACTCCCATTTGGCGATCAATTGCGCAATCATTGAAAGCGCTTTCTAAGCCATTTCATATTTCTGAATTGTTGTTTTGGCAAGCCCCGACAAATGTCAATTTTTGATCCTATCTGAATTTTTGTAAAATTAGATTGTAAAATCAACATTTTATCGAATTCATATCTAGTTGTTCATGATTGTGTTCTCGGACAAGATGAAAATTCCTTCTTGACAGAAATGGATTCATTTACAATTGTTGAAAGCGCTTTCAATGATTGTTTGGCCGAATCCATTTGCGGGTTTGGAAATTTGAGTAGGGATGAGAATGAGCGAAGCACTTGCTGTCAAAAATGTTGGAACTGGCGCAGCTGAAGGATTGGATGCGCAGCAGGATTGGTGGCGCGGTGCGGTGATCTATCAGATTTACCCGCGTTCTTTCCAAGACAGCAATGGCGACGGCATTGGCGATTTGGTCGGCATCACCGAGCGCTTGCCCTATATCGCCGACCTTGGCGCAGACGCGATTTGGCTATCGCCGTTCTTTAAATCCCCCATGAAAGACATGGGATATGACGTTTCAGACTATTGTGACGTTGATCCAAGCTTTGGCACGTTAGAAGATTTTGATGCGATGACGGCCCGGGCGCATGAGCTTGGTCTAAAGGTGATGATTGACCAGGTATTGTCGCACACTTCTGACCAACATGTTTGGTTTGAACAAAGCCGTAAAAGCCGCGATGGCGACATGGCTGATTGGTATGTTTGGGCAGATGCGAAGCCAGATGGCACGCCGCCAACCAATTGGCAGTCTGTGTTTGGTGGGCCCGCTTGGAGCTGGAACCCAAAGCGGCGCCAGTATTATTTGCACAACTTCCTCCCCAGCCAGCCGGACCTGAATTTCCACTGTGAGGCGGTGCAAGACGCTTTGTTGGAAACGGTTCGGTTTTGGCTTGAGCGTGGGGTGGATGGGTTCCGTTTGGACACGGTGAACTTTTATGTTCACGATCAAGAGTTGCGTGACAATCCGCCGGTCACCAGTGGCGGGTCAAATGATGTGCCGGACCTTAACCCATACGGGTTCCAAGAGCATATTTATGACAAAACGCGACCTGAAAATATCGGGTTCTTGGAAAAGTTCCGCGCTTTGCTTGATGAATACCCCGGTGCGTCGTCTGTTGGTGAAGTGGGGGATGGCGACCGATCGTTGCGCACTATGGCTGAATATACAGCAGGCGATGATCGCCTACACATGTGTTATTCGTTCGATATGCTTGGCCCCGACTTTTCGGCGGCGCATTTCAAAAAGTGCATCACAAAGTTCGAAGATGCATCTCAAGAATTTGCGCAGGGCAACAGTTGGCCGTGCTGGGCATTTTCCAACCACGATGTGAACCGCCATATGACCCGCTGGGCGGATTTGGCGAACGACAAACAACAATTTGCAAAACTGGCTGGCGCATTGCTGTTGAGCCTTAAGGGGTCCGTTTGCATTTATCAGGGCGACGAACTTGGTTTCACAGAAGCCGAAGTCGCTTTTGAAGATTTGACCGACCCTTATGGCATTACCTTCTGGCCCGAGTTTAAAGGGCGGGACGGGTGTCGCACGCCTTTTGCTTGGTCTTCAACCGCGCAAAATGCTGGGTTTTCAACTGCTGACAAAACATGGCTTCCCGTGGCACCCGATCACCAGGCAACGGCGGTAGACCTGCAAGTGGCCGACGACACTTCTGTCCACGCGCAGTTCAAACGTTTTTTGACGTTCCGCAAGCAGTTGCCAGCTTTGATTTCTGGCGAACTTACGTTTTTGGAATGGAATGTTGAGGGGCTGGCATTTGTGCGCGGCAGCGGCGCAGACGCGGTGCTGTGTGTCATCAATTTGAGCAATGATGCTGTGACATATGAATTGCCCGCAAACATGAGCGCAACAGCTTTAGAAAATCACGGATTTGAATTTGGGTTTGACGGTAAAACCGTCAGCCTTAATGGCCATCAGGCCTTTTTTGCTGCTTTGGCTTAAGCAGATAATCGGTAGTCGGGAGGATTACGACATGAAGAAACTACTCACCCTTGCAGCAAGCGCAATTGCGATTTCTGCGGCTTCAATTTTGCCAACATATGCGTTGGAAGAAGGCAAACTTGTCATCTGGATCAATGGTGACAAGGGCTATAATGGCCTTGCTGAAATTGGCGCTAAATTTACGGAAGAGCTTGGCGTTGAAGTGATTGTTGAGCACCCAGAAGGTGTTACAGACAAATTTCAACAAGCTGCGGCCAATGGCCAGGGCCCTGACATTTTTATCTGGGCGCACGATCGTTTTGGCGAATGGGCTGCAGGCGGTTTGATTACGCCGGTCGATCCAAGCGATGCGGTGAAAGCCAACACATTTGATTTTGCTTGGGATGCGGTAACATCTGACGGCAAAATTTGGGGTTATCCCGTTGCTGTGGAAGCGGTTGGCCTGATCTACAATAAAGACTTGATCCCAACACCGCCTACAACGTTTGAAGAAATTGCCGCCATGAAAATCGACGGTATCGAGCACCCCATCATGTGGGATTACAACAACACTTACTTCTCTTTCCCATTGCTCATGGCTGGCGGCGGTTACGCGTTTGAGAAAAAAGACGGTGCTTATGATGCCACCACAACCGGTGTTGCCAATGCCGGTGCGATTGCTGGTGCGTCCATGATTAAGTCTTTGATTGATGGCGGCGTGATGCCAAGTGGTGTTGATTATGGTGTGATGGATGCAGCGATCAACAAAGGCGAAACAGCCATGGTGATCAACGGTCCTTGGGCTTGGTCAAACCTTAAAACATCAGGCATCAACTTCGGTGTTGCACCAATTCCATCTGTTGATGGCAAACCAAGTAAAGCATTTGTTGGTGTGTTGGCTGCAACTGTTAATGCGGCAAGCCCGAACAAAGATATCGCCAAAGAATTCATCGAAAGCTACATGCTTACTGATGATGGCTTGAAAACAGTGAATGACGATGTGCCTTTGGGCGCGGTGACCTCTGTTTCGTTTGCGAAACAAGTTGAAGCTGATGCGAATATCGCAGCGACTTTGGCCAATGCGCAAACCGGCATTCCAATGCCATCAATCCCTGCAATGGGCAAATTCTGGGCAGCAATGGAGCCGGCCCTACGTTCAATCACCAACGGCCAATCTTCTGTTGAAGATGCTTTGGCTGGTGCTGAAACGCGTATCTTGGCAGAATAATTAAGTTCGGGGCATCGCCAGAATTGGCGGTGCCTCACCAAAATTGCAAAGGCCAGCGCCATGTCTGTTATGACTGATGATCGTGATCCACAATCCAATTTGGTGGAAAGCTCTATGATCCGCACTGTCTATGAAACGGTAAAACCGTTCATTCGACTTGCCAGTTTAACCGCCATCGCCCTAGCCTTTTTGTATGTTATCTGGGGTCTCTACCTTGCAGGGGAACCCATCTTTGCCGTTGTGGCTTTCGCCATTGGCATTTCAATTGTCATTCTGTTCGGCTGGGCGCGGTTTTACACGTGGCGCTTTGTCTTTCCCGGTGTGGCGGCGATTGCGGTGTTCATCGTTTTGCCGGTTCTTTATACCTCGGGCATTGGTTTCACCAACTATAGTGCCTCCAACATTTTGCCGTTTGAGCGGGTGCAGCAAATCCACTTGGATAAGATGGTCAAAGCGCCAGATAGTGGAAGACCTTTTGCCCTCACGTCAGATTCTTCATTGTTCTTCCCTGCAGACAGTGGTCGGCCCGCGCTGATCACAGCGCCGATTGGCGAAGCTGTTGATGGTCGTTTAGTCGCAATGGTTCATCAAGGGGGTACGCCTGAAACGCTTAGCGTAAAGGCGGTTTTGCAAAATCGCGCAGCTTTGCAACAGATTAGTATTGACCTGCCTGAGGGTGGGGCATTGACCATGGATGGGCTGCGCGAATTCGCATCGTCTGCGCCATTTTACACGTTGGAAGAAGAGGATGTCCTTGTTGGTGCGGACGGCACGAAATTGGTGCCAAATCACGAAAAAGGCTTTTATCAGGACGATGCGGGCGAGCTGGTGACACCGGGATGGCCAGTGGGTGTAGGCTGGGCGAACTTTACCAAGGTTTTGTTTGCAGATGGCATTCGCCAGCCCATGCTTGAGATCTTTATTTGGACTTGTGCCTTTGCGTTTTTGTCGATGATTTTTACGTCTGGTTTGGGCACTGCACTGGCTGTGGTTTTGGAGTGGGAGCATCTGGCGCACAAAGGTATCTACAAGCTCTTCCTGATCTTGCCCTATGCTGTTCCGGCCTTTATTTCGATCTTGGTTTTTCGGGGCCTTTTCAACCAAAACTTTGGTGAGATCAATTTGATCTTGGGCGGTTTGTTTGGGCTGGAGCCGGACTGGTTTACCAACCCGACATTGACCCGATCCATGCTGTTGTTGGTGAACACCTGGCTTGGTTTCCCCTATTGGATGTTGATTTCAGCCGGATTTCTGCAAAGCGTGCCGCGCGACCATTTCAAAGCCGCCGCGCTTGAAAACTCAGGTCCAGTGCGCAACTTTTTTGCGATCACCTTGCCGCAAATTATGCCGCCGATGGTGCCGTTGCTGATTGCCAATTTTGCCTTCAATTTCAATAATATCGTACTTGTGCTGCTGCTTACGCGTGGTGGGCCGGACATTCCCGGCACCATCATCCCGGCAGGCTCCACTGACTTGCTCGGCTCGTTTACGTTCCGTATTGCGTTCCAAAATTCTGGGCAAGATTTTGGCTTGGCCGGTGCCATTTCGACGTTGATCTTTATCATCACGGGCATTATCGCCTTTGTGAATTACCGGGCCATGCAAAAACTGGCTGCCAAAAGGAGTGCACGCTCATGATGGTTGAAAACAAACGGTCTCTGTTTTGGCGTAAGGTTGCGGCACACACATTTCTAATCTGTTTTATCGCACTGATTTTGTTCCCATTTTTGATGGTCTTGTCGATTTCCTTTCGCGAAGGGAATTTTTCGACGGGAAGCATTTTCCCCGAACGGCCAACGCTTGAACATTGGGCTTTGGCGCTTGGGTTTGAATATACACGGGCCGATGGCACCGTTATTTTGCCGCCATATCCGGTTTTGCTGTGGCTGTGGAATTCGGTCAAAATCTCCATCATTGCCTCTGTCGGCATCTTGGTATTGTCGACCACTTCTGCTTTTGCGTTTGCGCGGATGCAGTTTAAGGGCCGGGTTGGCTTGCTCGACACCTTGCTGATCGTTCAAATGTTTCCAGCGGCTCTAACGGTTATCGCCGCCTATGCGATTTTTGATGCTTTGGGCCGTGTGGTGCCTTGGCTCGGGATCGATAGCCACCCGGCGTTGATCTTGTCCTATCTATCTGCAATCACACTACATATTTGGACTATCAAGGGCTATTTTGACAGCGTTGACCCGGCGCTGGACAAAGCCGCAATGATTGATGGGGCTACCCCTTGGCAGGCGTTCCGCTTTATCTTTTTGCCTTTGTCAGTGCCGATTTTGGCGGTGGTTTTCGTGCTGTCCTTCATCTTTTTGATCAATGAATATCCGGTCGCTTCTGTTTTGTTGCGCAATACCGATCAGATGACATTGGCGGTTGGTGCGCGGCAATATCTGTATGAACAGAAGTATCTTTGGGGCGATTTCGCTGCTGCTGCTGTGCTGTCTGGTTTGCCTATTACCATTATCTTTTTGTTTGCGCAGCGCTTCTTGGTGTCAGACCTTGGTGATGGCGCTGTAAAAGGATGACGAAGTCATAATTGCAATGTAACCTCCGAGCTGAAACGGGAGGGATTATGTCAGACACAAGCAAGCGGAATGGCCTTGGAACGCGACGCAGTTTTCTGAAGAAGTCAGTTGCAACGGGCCTAGGGGCTGGGGCTGTAGCTTTGACAAAGGGCGCTTTTGCAAGTGAGAAAACCGACTTTGATGTCATAATTGTTGGTGCAGGTATCGCCGGGCTAACCGCTGCCAAACTGTTGGTGGGCTGGGGCTATGAAGTTGGCGTTTTGGAAGCGGATCGTGAAATCGGCGGTCGGATTAAAACGGACAATTCGTTGGGAGCCGCATTCGACCTGGGTGCGGCTTGGGTTCATGGCCCAGATGGCAATCCAATTTCAAAACTTGCGCAGAGTGTTAAGGCCGATACATATCTGACAGATGACGACAGCTATAGAGTTTTTGATGCATCAGGTAGTGTTGTGCCAAAAGCGAAAATTGCTCGTTATTACAAAGATTTGCAAGAGATTTTTGGTCGCGTAGATGCTGCTTTCGACAATGATCAGCCGTTAACCGACGCCCTTAAAAAGGTTTCGCCTGGCATTGAAAATGACGAAGTGTTGCAGTGGATGCTTTCTGCTTATACGGAGTTTGATACTGGCGGTCCATTGGACAAATTGTCGGCATATTACTTTGATGAAGACGAAGCTTTTGATGGTGAAGACGTTGTTTTTTCAAAGGGTTATGCGCCCATATTGAAACCTTTGGCCGCCGGACTAGATGTGCGGTTAAACGCTCAAGTGGACAGAATAGAATATGAAAAGGGAGAGGGTGCCTACGTCTATGTCGGCGATCAACGATTTGAATCGTCTTTTGTTGTTTGCACCGTTCCACTGGGTATTCTGCAGCAAGAGAAAATTGAATTTGAGCCCGCTTTGCCAAAAAAATTGCGGAGTTCGATCGACAAAATTGGTATGGGGAATGTGACCAAACTCGCCTTAAAGTTTGACGCGGCGTTTTGGCCCGAGGACATACAATATTTTGGGTTGATGAATGAAAAAAGAGGGCGTTGGAATTACTTCTTAAACTACCGTACTTTTTCCAGCCAAAACATATTGGTCGGGTTTTGTTTTGGCGATCATGCCAAGCAAGTTGAAGCACTTGACGACACTGATACGCTGGCAGATTGCATGGATGCGGTGCGCACCATGTTTGGCGATCAAGTACCTGAACCAACAAAGATTTTACCAACAAGATGGTCGAAAAACTCGTTCAGCGGTGGTGCGTACTCTTATTCAAAAGTCGGGGTGAAACCGGCAGATTTTGACGGGCTGGGTACACCGATCGAAGATGTTATTTTGCTAGCGGGTGAACACACAACGTTTAAGCATCACGCAACAACGCATGGCGCATATTTGAGTGGCATTCGTGCGGCACAATTGATCGAAGAGAAATTAGCTTAAGGGCAAGTCTTTGGCTGGCGTGACCGGGGATAAATTGGGTGAAATGTGCCTGTTTGTGCCGGGTCTGTCCCAACTTGTTTCACGATTGTGCCAAGACAGTGCCATAGTGTTGCAGCGTTAGTGATCTGGATGGTGTTTATTCGCTGTTTCAAGTCACAGCGACTTGCGGGATGGGTGAGTTTTCTTGGCTTGTCACTGGACCAAACCAATTCTGTGTGTTTTGATTTTGAGGAACCTTTCATCCCAAATGCCGTTAGGGGAGGAAACACATGGCATTTCCGACAGCGACCGAACAATATATGCTGGAGCTTATCAACAAAGCTCGGAGCGACCCGAATGCAGAAGCGGCGCGCTTGGGTATTGACCTCAACAAGGATTTGACCCCCGGAACGATCAACGGAAATGCGAAAGCACCTTTGGCATTTAGTACGTTTTTGAATGTCTCTGCTGACAAGCATTCAGTATCGATGATCAACGACAATTACTTTAGTCACACAGGAAGCGACGGAACCTCACCCACCAACCGGATGTTTGCTGCAGGGTGGACCAGCTCGAACGGTGGATACAGTACTGGTGAGAATATTGCCGGGGCGTTCGGTTCGATTTACGGATATAACGCTTTCACAATGGGTGTTCATCATGACGGACTTTTCAAGTCGTCGGGCCACCGTAAAAATCTGATGTCCGAAACATTTTCCGAAATTGGTATTGGTCAATTTGTTGGCGCCTATAGTGATGCTCAAATCAGTGTAAATACCGCTTCAATGGTTACACAAAACTTTGCTCATGGCGGGCGAACGTTTTTAACTGGCGTGGTGATCAATGATGCGGATGGCGACAATTTTTATGACATTGGTGAGGGACAAGGGGCGGTTAGCGTAAAGGCGGTGGGCGCCAACGGCACTTTTTCGACCATGACCTGGGATGCGGGTGGCTACAGTCTGCAGGTGCAAGCAGGCACTTACGAACTTGAGTTTAGCGGCGGTGGTTTAAACGGTACCATCAAAAAAACAGTGACCGTGGGCGCGGCTAATGTGAAAGTTGATGCGCGTACCGCCGAAGCAGTTGTTGATGGCAATAAAACCATCAACGGAAATGCAAGTTCTGAAGTGCTTTTGGGGGGTGAGGGGAACGATACCATCACCGGTGCTGGTGGCAACGACACAATTAATGGTGGTGCTGGTGTGGACACGGCCAAATATGCCGGTGCAGCGACGCAATTCTCTTTAACAATAACCAAAGGTGCGGCGACCACAGTGCAGGACCGTAAAGGCACTGAAGGTGTGGACAGCCTGACAGGTATTGAGAATATTGATTTTTTGACGGGCACCAAAGACGTCAATTTGGATGCGCTTGATGGGGTGGTCAATGTTTCCGCTGCGGATCTGACCGTTTTCATTGAGATGTATATTGCCTATTTCAACCGCGCACCGGATGCTGAAGGTCTGTTCTATTGGGGAACCCGTTTGAGCGAGGGTATGCAGCTGAGCCAAATTGCCAAAAGCTTTTTTGTTCAACCTGAAACGGTGGCGCTTTATCCTGATCCAAATGATACGACTGGGTTTGTGACTGCGGTTTACAACAATTTCCTTGGCCGTGCGCCAGACACCTCAGGGTTTAACTATTGGGTGAGTGAACTGAATTCGGGTTCTGTTTCTCGCGATGTCTTTATGCTGGCGATTATTAATGGCGCCAAAGCTGCAACGGGCAACCCAAATGATGTTGATTACATCACAGGCAAGGCCAAGATTGGCACTTATTTCTCCGTAATCAAAGGGATGGGCGACAAAGGCAACGCTAAATCTGCCATGGCTTTGTACGATGGCAGTGATGCAGGACTAGCTGCGGCGAAAAACGCTGTGGACGCTCAATATACAGCTGCGCTTGACCCGAATAGCGGTGAGCTTCTGATCAATCTTGTTGGCGTTATGGACGATCCGTTTACAATTTAAGAGAGTACGCCGCCCTGTGGGGCGGCGCTTCTGATTTCATTGGGTTTTAACCAGCTGCTCTATGCCAGCCGATCAACCTCGGCGGCCACGTCTTCGTGGAACTGTTTGTTGATCGTGCGGCCAACATAGGCGAACAGGATGCCGCCTAAGCCGATAAAGCCGATTAACAGGCCGATCAGCCAACCAATGAAGGGGATGAGCCCCAGGATGAAGGCAAGGATGATGCCGGCGACCATGGCAATGGCGCGTTTGGCCAATGTGTCACCTTCAAAGCCAAAGGCTTCAAGCACCCTTGCGGCAAGGAACCATGCACCTGCGATATAGCCCAAAAACACAGACACGATCATCATAACAATAGCGACTGGGATCAGTGGGATTCCGATGAGGGTTACGCCCAAAACTGGAATGAGACCGATGAACATGGCTACGCCCAACATGCCAAAGAAGATGGATTTGAACGGTTTGGCGATGGCCACTTCATAAGCGATTTGGCTGCGTTTGGGAAATAGTGCCAACCAGATTATGCCAACGATGGGCAAGATCAACAGCAACAGCATGGCAGACACCCATGCGATCAGCAAGCCTTGGGTGGTTTGTTTGGCCACATCGCCCATACCGGACACCATTTCTGGCTGGGTGATTTTTTCAATGGTGACCCGGTCGGCCGAAGCGACAGAGGCGGGCACTTTGATGTCGTCTCGTGTGGAGCGAATGGTTAGGGCGCCATCAACTTTCGCCCCCTCGCCAAAACTTATCCGGTCACCAGAAAAGCTGACGTCGCCTTTAACATTTGCATTGAGGTCAAAACGTGCAGCGCCGATCAAAACCGAACCTAAAACGGGGGCATTGATGGTCACGTCCGCGCCCGCTGCGCGCACATTACCGCCCACTTCACCGTCAATCCGAACGCTTGAGCCGGACGAGGTAACGTCTTTGGCCGTTGCGCCATTGATGCGAACCATATTGCCAAAGGCATAGGTGTTGCCCATGACGTCGCCATCCACGATAACTTCAAAGCCTGCGGCATGCACATCGCCGTTTACGGTGGCGCTAACGGTGGGTTTGTAGCCTGTGGCAAAAACATCATTGGCTACAGTATTTGTAATTTCGGGGCTTTCAGCGCCGATATAAATATCACCGCCGAAATCTAGTCGTTCTTCTTTGGATTCTTGGGCAAGTATTGGGGTGATCAATATTGCCAGAAATGCCAGTATTAAGGAGGTAAATCGCATGATCGTCTTCCCTGTTTTTTAAAGAGTGCAAATTTAAGACTAATCATGGTGCGGCCAAGCGCCTTGATCAAGATCAGGATGGTAAATAAATCCCTAATTGATGTCTTGTACTTTAGGTTATCAGTTGCATCATCAAAGCAATTGCTGGTTTCGCCAAAGGTTGAAAAGCTGTAACAAGCATAGCAGAACGATAAGCATCAACCTTCCGCGGGAACATTTCCAATGCGCATGAATCTGAAGTTTCTTTCCGTGAAGGAAGTCCCACGGCTTTTTTGGAGTGCGCCCAAAGCCCTAACGTTTCGGCCGCCAGCCATTTCTTTGGCTTTTTTGGTTGTTGGATTATTTCTGTTCGGGCTTGGTGAAGCACTTATTATTGCTGGGGCTGTTGGGCTTAGCCCATGGACGGTTTTTGCGGAGGGTGTAACCAAAATCACCGGTTGGGATATTGGGCTCGCCAGTTTTGTCATCAGCGTTGGTGTGCTGATTTGTTGGATTCCACTAAAGCAAAGCCCGGGCATTGGCACCTTGTTGAATGCGATCATTATCTCGCTGGTGCTTAGTTTTGTGCTGCCGCATTTGCCAACCTTCGACAATATTTTTCTAAAGGTATCGGAGGCCGTGTTTGGCTTGTTGGTCACAGGCTTTGGTGGAGCGCTTTATTTGATCGCCAATTTGGGGCCGGGCCCGCGCGACGGATTGATGACCGGTTTGCAAAGGATCACCAACTTGCCCATTGCCTGGGTACGTAGCGGCATTGAACTTGGGGTGATTGCAATTGGCTGGAGTTTGGGCGGTGGTGTTGGCTTTGGTACCGTCATGTTTGCTTTGGGCATTGGCCCATCGGTTGCGTTGAGTATGTACGCGCTTATGCAAATTTTTGGCCGTGCTAAGGTTCCATCCTAAATTCACGGCCGGCAGAAGAATGTGCAAACGCGCTAACTTCTCATCATGCGCCCTTCGCCGATGCTGGCCAAGGGCGCTGTGCTGGCTGCCGTGGCTTTTCGCACTTCATCAGCGAAGTTTGAAAAGTCTTTGGCATGTTCAAAATTCGCGTCAATTTTTGTTTTGGCGCTGGGGACTGAGGAAAGCAACAGCTTTGAATAAGCGTGTTGTGGATCACGCACGATTTGGTCGGACGGGCCATATTCAACGATGCGGCCGCCAAACATAACGGCTGTGTTTTCCGTTAGATAGTGGGCCGTTGCGAGATCGTGGGTGATATAAAGAAACGTGATGCCGCGCTCGTCTTTTAAGCGTTTCATTAGGTTCAAAATAGAGCGGCGGATGGACACGTCAAGCATCGAGGTTGGTTCATCCGCGATGATCAATTCAGCCCCCACGGCCAAAGCACGGGCCAAGTTGATGCGTTGGCGCTGACCGCCGGAAAGCTCGTGCGGGTATTTTTCTAACGTGGCTGCTGGGTCCAGCTCAACATCGGTCAAAGTGCGGTGCAGTTCGTCTTCTAGCGTGGAATCTGCTGGCACGCGCTTGTGTAGTTTTAGGGGCCGTTCAAGGTGGTGGCGCACGGTGTGCGTGGGGTTCAGCGAAGCGAATGGGTCTTGGAAGACCATTTGCACTTTGCGGGCGGTTTCACGCTTTTCTTTCGAGGTGTGCGCTGTGGCGATGGGTTTGCCTTCAACGCAGATTTTTCCGCTGTCGATTTGGAACATGCCCGCCACGGCGCGGCCACAAGTTGATTTGCCTGATCCGCTTTCGCCGACCAGCGCGAGGGCTTGGCCTTTTTGTAGCGAGAAGGAAATATCTTGCAGTGCTTTAACCTGTTTGGTGGGGCCAAACATGGTTTTAAGCGTGTAGGTCTTATGGACCTGATCGAGGGTTAGAAATGCTGGTGCTGACATTTACGCCACTCCCTTTGTATCATCAAAACTGGGCATCGCTTCCCATAGTTTCTTGGTGTAGTCGTGCTGCGGGTTATTGACGATTTCTTGTGTGTCGTTCACCTCAACAATTTCGCCTTCCAGCATGATGGCAATTCGATCGGCGAACTGGGCCATGAGGGCCAGGTCGTGCGTGATGAAGAGGATTGAAAATCCGAATTTGGCTTGCAAACCAGCGATTTCCTGCAAAATTTCACGTTGCACCACCACATCAAGCGCCGTGGTTGGTTCGTCCATGATGATCATTTGCGGCTCAAGAATGAGGGCATTGGCCAGCACCACCCGTTGGCGCATGCCGCCAGATAGTTGATGTGGGAAATCGTCCAAACGGGCAGGGTCAATGCCCACAAGCCCCATCAGTTCGATTGCACGGGCGCGCGCTTCGGCCGTAGATTTACCTGTGTGGCGGTGGTAGACGTCCCGGAATTGCTCAAAGATGGTGAGCACAGGATTGAGTGCATTCATGGCGCTTTGAAACACCAAAGAAACCTTGCTCCAACGCCATTGGTTCAGTGTCTCTTCGTCAAAGGCCAACACATCTTCACCGTCTACGGTGATTGAGCCACCAGAAATGAATGCGGGGGGACGGTGCAGGCGCATCAAAGCATAGGCAATGGTTGATTTCCCGCAGCCGCTTTCGCCGGCAAGGCCGAGCACCTCGCCTTTGTTGATGTGTAGATCGACGGTTTTGACCGCGCGGAATGGGCCGTCCAACGTCATGTAATCAACCTCAAGGCCTTTAACGTCTAGGAACCGATCTTCACTCATGAGGTGGCCCCTTTTGCGTTCTTGTAGTTCTGGTCGAATTTCTTTTGCGCTTTCACGGCTTTGTTGATGGCGCCTAGGGTGCGCAGGCGTGGGTTGGACATTTCGTCGATGCCAAAGTTGAGCAGCGACAAGCCAACACCAATCACCACAATGGCCATGCAAGGGGCAAAGACTTCCCACCATGCGCCAACCGCGATGGCGGACGAGGTTTGTGCGTTATAAAGCATTGTGCCCCAAGAGACGGCGAGCGGATCACCAAGGCCTAAGAATTCAAGCGTTGCTTCGGTGATGATGGTGTAAACCACCGAACCGATGAAATTAAAGCCGATGATCGACAAAAGGTTTGGCATCAATTCAACACAAATGATGCGCCAGCTGGGTTCGCCGATTTGCTCGGATGCTTCAATGAAGTCGCGTTTGCGCAGGGTCAGGGTTTGAGCGCGGGTCACCCTTGCCCCCCACGCCCAAGACGTGAGGCCGATAATCATGGCGATCATAAAGGGATCGGATTGCCCAATGAAGGCGGCAAGCACCAACAAAAGCGGCAGTTGGGGGATGACCAAGGCTATGTTGGTGATGAAGTTGAGCGTTTCATCAATCCAGCCCCCGAAATAGCCAGCGGTGACGCCGATCAGGGTGCCAATGACCGTGACGATCAGCCCGGCGGCAAAACCGACGATCAGCGAGGTGCGGGTGCCCCACACAAATTGGGTGTAGACGTCGCGGCCCATGCGGGTTGAACCCATGGAATGCTCAACAGTTGGCGCTTGGTGGGGGCGGGCGACGCGTTTGAGCGGATCGTGACTGGTGATCAGCGGCGCGGCCAAGGCAATGCCGATATAGGCCAGAACGATCAACATGCCGGCGGTGGCTTTTTTGTTGCGCAGAATAATCGAGAAGAATTTGAGCATGGTTTAAGCCTTCCGCAGCCGTGGATCGAGGAAGATATAGATGAAGTCGATGAGCAGATTTGCGGTCAGCATGGCCAAGGTCATGATGATCAATTGGCCTTGGATCAGCGGATAGTCACGCGCGATAATGCCTTGAAACAAGAGATTGCCAAGGCCGGGATAGTTGAACACGATTTCAATAATCAGCGACCCACCCATGACAGAGCCCAGACTAAGCGCAAATGCGGTCATTGAAGGCAAAAGCGCATTGCGAGCGGCGTAATTGTAGCGCACGCGGCTGTCTGTTAGGCCCTTCGCGTGGCCCATAACCACATGTTCTTCTCCCAGCTGCCCAATCATATTATTGCGCATGGTGATCAAGTAGCCCCCGAGCGACACAAAGGCGAGGGTGCCGACGGGCATGATGGCGTGATAGGCGATTGAGCCGAAATAGGACCAGGTCCAACCCGGATCAAGCGCTGGCGCATAGGCGTATCCCGTGGGGAGCCATTGCAGCACAAGGCCGAAAACGTAAAGCGTTGTAATGGCGACCACAAGGGCTGGCACAGATTGCACCGCAAGCGCGGAAGGGGACACCAAACTGTCGAACCAGCTGCCCCGTTTCCACGCGGCATAAACGCCCAACATGGAGCCAATGCAAAAGGCCAAAATGACGGAGGTGCCAGCTAGGAACAGGGTCCAGGGCAAGGCCATCATCAAGACGTCGAGAACGGTGAGCGGGTAGTACTTGATGGAGATGCCAAAATCCCAAGAAAAGACGGACTTTAGATAGATGAAATACTCTTCGTACAGCGGACGTTCCACAAAGCCGAACGTTTCAGCGAGCGCTTTTTTCGCTTCAGGTGGCAATGTATTGCCTGCATTGGCGAACATAATGTCGATGGGGTTGCCGGGCATCAGGCGGGGCAACATGAAGTTGATAGATGCGGCCACCAAAAAGGCAACGATGTAAAAGAGAATGCGACGCAGAATAAAAGACATATGTTCACCCAAGATTTAGAGAATGGGCGACGCTATGCTGTGCGCCGCCCACCTGTTCATGCTTTCAACCGGGAGGGACTAAGCCCTCAAGGCTAGTGTCAGGATCTAGCTTTTGGGCTTTATTGAAAGCAGGTGCAGAATACGTTCTGGGTTGCCATCGTGTACGGTTGGTACAGCTTGGTCGTTGTCGGCAGAGAAGAAGCCTTCAAAACGTTTCGTTGAATATTGGTACCAATATGGGTTGTTGAACACAGCAACGTGCGGCATATCTTTTGACAAAATCATTTGCACGTCGTTCATGATGGCACGCTGTTCGGCTTCATCAGATGTTTTGAAGAAGCTATCAAGCAACCCGTCCAACTCTTCATTGGTGTAACCAGTTACTGAGAAGCGGCTTGAGCCCACTTTTGACGAATGGAACGTATCGAACGCCATGTGTGGTGTAACGCCGACAACCAAAGCGTTGATACCGGCTTGGTAGCTGCCATCAAGCAAGCTTTGTGTCCATGCAGCAGCTTCAGGGGTTGCAACACGCGCATTCACGCCGGCTTCATGCAGCCCTTCAACAGCCAATTGCACGGTGTTCACCCAGTCAGTCCAGCCGTTTGGCACGATCAGATCAAACGAGATTTGTTTGCCTGATGGTGTTTCAACAAAACCGTCACCATCGGTATCTTTGTAGCCAGCTTCTGCCAACAATGCTGCTGCAGCTTCTACATTATATTCGGTGAACTTGCCATATTGTGCATCAGCTTCTGGATTGTTCCAAGCGTGGTAACCACGGCCAAGACCAGATGGATATTGGTTGATTGTTGGGTAACCGTAACCTGCAATATCAACCATTGCTTGGCGATCCATTGACATGGAGAACGCGCGACGGAAATTAACGTCGTTAAAGGCTTCTTTGTTGCCCTCTTCGGTTGCATTCATGTTCATGTTGAAAATGACCAACGAGCCACCAGGGAACCAGTATTTGTGGTTTTCTGGGTCTTTTGCAACGTAGGTTTTTTCAATGTCGGGCAGGAATGAGCCAAACCAATCCAACTCGCCTTTTGCGGCTGCTGTTAGGGCTTGGTCGTTGTTGGCGATTTGTGGGAAGCGCATGCAGTCAACTGCAAGATCGTCATTCTGGAAATAGAACGGGTTGCGACACTGCACATATTCTTGCGGTGTAAAGCGACGGATTTCTGTAAGCGGACCAGAACCAACCGGGTTCAAGTTCAAGCTGCTCACAGGATCTTCAATTGATGACCAAATGTGTTCAGGCACCGTGTGCAAACGTGCCACATCAAAGATCAGGCCAGTGCTTGCTTCTTTGTAGTTCACTTTGACAGAGGTGGCGTCGACTTTTTCAACACTATCCAATTTTTCCCAAATCGCACGAACGTCGAGCGCTGGGTGTTCTTTGATCAGGTTGAAGGTGAATACCACATCGTCAGCGTCAAGCGCTTCGCCGTCCGACCATTTTAGGCCATCGCGAAGCTTGAACGTTACTGACTTAAGATCGTCAGAATATTCAAAGCTTTCTGCCAAACGGTATTCAGCGCGGCCACCTTGGATGCGGTTGAAGACAACGAGTTGCTCGTACATGAAGTCACGTACAGAGCGCAAAACAGTTGTTTGGTTGAATGGGTTGTAGTTTTCGATGTGCGCCGTAGTTTGGTGCGGCACGGCTGTCAAAATCGCTTCGGCTTGAGCACCTGCTGTTGTCAGCATAAGCGCAGACGCAATTGCGGGCAAAATCATGCTAGAACGCATGGGGTTTCCTCCTAAAAATATTCCTCATAATCTGCAACATCATTGATTGCGCTGCAAATCCCTCGTTCCGGATCGGTGCCAAAAATGAAACTTGACCTGGCCATCAATACCGGAAATCCTATACAGAACCAATTTAATACCTAGAGTCACTTCAACGGTTCTGAAAAATGTGCCGTAAAATCGTCAAAAGTGATGGTTGTCTTGTTATTGGGATAGAGAACAAGAGACGAAGTTGGGCAAAGTTTGGCTGGGACAAAAAGGGCGCTTTGGCGTTGTTTTGAGGGAGTATTAGGTGAATTATTTCGGCATCGACATTCTGGCGCCCAAAGGTTTGCATGCGCGCCTTTTACTGGCCTTTGCAGGCATATCGTTGATCCCCTTGCTTATCGTCAGCGCGACTTTCTTCTACGTGCTAATCCGCAATGTTGAAGGGGAAAATTTTGCCAAACTTGAATTTGTAAACGAAGCAAAACGTTCCGAGATCAGGCAATATATTCAGTTCGCTTCACGCCAAGCCGACAGCCTGAGCCAGACCAATATTGTGCGCTATTCAATTGGCGAATTTTACGGTTTTAGCTACGGGTTTCGCGAAATATCTACCGAGCCAGAAGAAGCTGCACGGATATTGCGCGGCGCGTTTGGAATCGGCGCCGGTGAAAATGCCATCAGTCGTGACGATCTAATCAGTTCTGCGTTGATTTACGACAATATGCATACTCAGTTCCACGGCGAATATGAGGCTTTTTTGGCCTCCTCAGAATATGACAATCTTTATCTCGTGAATAATGGTGGCCGCATTGTCTATTCGGTTGAAAAAGACAATTACCTTGCGACCAGCATATCCGGGGCGGTGTCCAATTCGCCTTTGGCAAAGGTTGCCCATGAGGTGTTGAACGGGGAAACTGATCAAGGCATCGTTTTTGGCGATTTTGAACATGACCCCGTGACTGGTGAGTTTGTTGCCTATGTGGCGGTTAAGGTGCGGTTTTATTCACGCCCGAGCGGGGCCGTGATCTTCCGGCTGCAAACGGATGGAATTGAGCGGATCGTGCAATCTGAAACGCGAGAGGCGGGGCAAATCTATTTGTTGTCCTCGCGTCGGCAGGTGCTGAGCCAGCCCTTGGATGGCATATATGCGATTGGGGAAAGACCGGCGATTGATCGAGCGACATTACCAAATTCGGGGACCGCGAAAATTGACCGGGGTCTTTCGAGCAGTGCGGCTTTGGCGGCCTTTGGGGATGTGCCCGTGTTCGATGCGAACTGGCTATTAGTGAGTGAAGTGCCGTCGGCCCAAGCTTACTCAACGGCCAATACTCTAATTGGGACTGTGACAACCATTGCCCTTTTGGCGATCCCCATATTGTTTTTGATTGCGGCGCGGCTGGCACGCAGTGCCACCAATCCAATTTTGCGGATCACAAACACCGCTGAAGCGATTGCGGCAGGGGACCTTAATCGCTCGATGCCACGGATTGAGAAGCCAATCGAGTTGAAACGGTTAGCGGACAGCTTTGGCCGCATGCGCGATGCCGTGCGCGAACAGCTTAGCCAAATCAATGCCAACGTTGAGGCGATTGGCGAAAAAAACGCGCAGCTTGAAGAAGCTGACCGGATGAAGGACACGTTTTTGGCCAATACTAGCCACGAGTTGCGCACCCCTCTGAATGGCATTGTTGGTATATCCGAAACCTTGTCCGCTGGTGTGGCTGGGGACTTGAGCGAGCGACAGCGCAGCCAGTTGCAGCTTATAACGTTTAGTGCGCGAAAACTGTCGCGCTTGGTTGATGACCTGCTCGACCTTTATCGTATTCGGCAAGGGCGAATGCGGCTGGATATGCACCCGGTTGATGTGGCAACAAGTGTGCGCAATGTTTTGCAGCTGTCTGAGCCTTTGTTGCAGGGCGAACCG
This sequence comes from Maritalea porphyrae, assembly GCF_027213965.1. Lineage (GTDB taxonomy): Bacteria > Pseudomonadota > Alphaproteobacteria > Rhizobiales > Devosiaceae > Maritalea > Maritalea porphyrae_A. Next base: position 268,248 of record NZ_JAPWGX010000004.1, read on the forward strand.
GTTACCTTGCGGGTGGATATTGAAAAGGATACGCCGTTGGTGATGGCTGACCCGGTGCGGCTTGAGCAGATTTTGCACAACCTTGTTGGCAACGCGATCAAATATACTGAAGCTGGCTCCATCCGCATTTTTGCAGAGGCAAAAGACGACTGGGTGGATATTTCAATTGTTGATACCGGCGTTGGCATTTCGCAAGAAGATTTGGGCCGCATGTTCCAGCCGCTGGAGCAGGCCGATGATGGGGTCGATACGGCACGCAAAACTGGAGGCACTGGGTTAGGGCTGACCATTGCGCGCCAGCTGGCGACCATACTTGGTGGACGGTTAACTGCCACAAGTGCATTGGGTGAAGGGTCCAATTTTTCACTGAGGTTGCGGTCTGCCACGCAACAAGATTTTGAACATGAAGGCGTGCCCGTGGTGGCGGGATTAGAAGATGGATATCATGAAACGCTAAACAGTTTGGACAATCTGGCCCTGACTTATGAAGCGCCCAAGAAAAAGGGTGCGCCGGACATTTTGGTGGTGGATGACGAACCCATTAATTTGCAAGTTTTACGCAATGTTTTACTGCCCCAAGGATTTGGCGTTCGCACTGCAGACAGCGGCAAAGCCGCGCTTGAGATGATTGAAGCCGCGCAACCACAGTTGATTATTCTGGATGTAATGATGCCCGATTTGAGTGGGCTTGAAGTGGCGCGACGATTGCGTGAACGGTTTGACCGGTTGGAACTGCCCATTATTATGGTCACGGCACGTAGTCGAACGCGCGATATTATTGCAGGGCTTGAAGCAGGGGCAAACGATTATGTGGTGAAACCGTTCGTCAAGGACGAACTGCTGGCCCGGATCAGTACGCTTTTGGAAGCGCAAAAAGCGCGCCAAGCAACGGCAGAAAACGCGAAATTGCACAATGAAATGCAGCGTCGCATTCAGGTGGAAGATGCATTGCGTTTGTCACAAAACCGAATGGCTGGGTTGTTGGATACGCTCAATGTTGGTCTTTGGTGTGTAGATGAAAGTGGGCGTTTGACCTATGCGAACCGATTTGCGCTCAATTGGATTGGCACCGATGTTGAAGGCGTAGATATTTCATCGCGCATGCCAGCGGGATTCTTTCACTCCCTACTTGAGGACTGCAATGCTAACGGGCAGGCGGAGCCCAGAACCCTTTCAATGGCTGGCGTTGGTGAGGTCACGGTTTTTGCGTTTGAAATGGACCAAGAAGCCGGTGGCGGGTTGAGTTTGGTTTTGGTTCCAGAACAGAGCAACGAGACTGGTTCGAAAACGGCCGATATTGCAGCACTGCAAAAAGCACTGGAAACAATTGAAGTGCCAATGGCTTCTGTGCCGCCAAGACTGTCCATGGTTTCAGCAGTTGATGATCAACCCGACCGCGTTCACTATCGCAAAACCACAGTTCGTTTAATGAAAAGCGTGCTTTGTGTGTGGCAAGACCATACGAAATCCAACAAGTTTGAATTTGCGGAAAAAAGCGGGATTTGGCGTGTTCATTTGGATCGTTCTTCGCTGCAAACGCGAACGCTTGATAAGTACTTCAGTGTTGAAACCTTGCCAACTCATCCGCGTTGGCGTGATGTTGTGGCAAGTGCTGAATATGTGCTCGAGCACTGCGCGGACTACGAGGACCAAGCGGAATTAGACAAGTTGAATGACTTGCGACAGGAGTTTGTGCAATTGGTGCGCGATGGCGCTGCAAAGTGGGGCGATAAGTCTTAGCCTTGCACTGTTCAATATTTTTTGGTGCCAGATGTTCCTAAATGTCGCAGCTGCTATGCGTCCTTGACCTTCCAATTACTGTAAGGTTTATATATGCTGTCAAGTTCAACAATTGACGGTGGATCGCCCAATGTCCGAGACGACAATCGATAGCAAATCTAATGAAAAAACATGCGGTTGCGGGCATGATCATGCACACGAAGGTGGAATCACACCTGATAGCGTGATTGACCCAGTATGTGGGATGACGGTGAAATTGGGTGCGGGTAAGCCACATTTGACCCATGAGGGAAAAGAATATCACTTCTGTAACCCTAAATGTCATGCCAAATTTGAGGCTGATCCATTCTTCTATTTGTCAGGTGCGAACAAACGAAAAGCGAAAGCTGCGCCCAAGACGGCAATGTACACTTGCCCAATGGATCCTGAAATTGTGCAAGAAGGGCCGGGGACGTGCCCGATTTGTGGGATGGCGCTTGAACCAATGGATGGGGTGCCAGAGGGGGAAAACCACGAGTTGGTTGATTTCACCCGTCGGCTATGGGTCAGTATAGCGGCGGCTATTCCTTTGTTGATATTGACTATGGGACCTATGGTTGGTTTGCCGATCCGGCATTGGATTGGCGAAAACATCGCGGTATGGATTGAACTTGCGTTGGCGACGCCTGTTGTCTTGTGGGCGGCATTCCCGTTTTTTGAACGGGGTTGGATGTCTTTGCGCACCGGCAATTACAACATGTGGACGCTGATTATGCTCGGCGTTGGAGCTGCGTTTGGGTTCAGCGTTGTGGCGACAGTGGCGCCGCAAATCTTCCCGCCTGAAGTATTGATGGGCGGACATGCGCCAGTTTATTTTGAAGCGGCGGTGGTGATTATTGCGCTGGTATTCGTGGGCCAGGTTTTGGAACTGCGGGCGCGTGAGCGCACCGGCGATGCGATTCGGGCTTTGCTTGATCTCGCGCCAAAGAAAGCGCGTCGAATAAATGCGGATGGTTCTGAGTATGATGCTCCGCTCGAAAACATTCTGTCCGGCGACAAATTGCGCGTGCGTCCAGGTGAAAGCGTGCCCGTAGATGGGGTCGTGCTTGAAGGCAAAACCAATATTGATGAGAGTTTGATTACTGGTGAACCGGTGCCGGTTGAAAAGACCATTGGCGCATCGGTAACTGGCGGAACGATCAACAAGAATGGCTCGATTATCATTGAAGCCAAAAAAGTTGGCGACCAGACAATGCTTGCAAAAATTGTGGCGATGGTTGCAGCTGCACAACGTTCTCGTGCACCCATCCAAGGCTTGGCCGATAAGGTTGCTGGCTATTTTGTGCCAACGGTGGTTGGCGTGGCAGTGATTGCGTTTTTTGTTTGGCTATTTGTTGGGCCACAGCCCGCAATTGTTTTTGCAACGATAGCGGGGGTTTCAGTGCTGATTATTGCGTGTCCTTGTGCGCTTGGTTTGGCGACGCCTATGTCGGTGATGACAGCAACAGGACGCGGTGCGCAAGCTGGGGTTTTGGTGCGTGAAGCTGAAGCACTTGAGCGCATGGCCGAAGTGGATGTTGTGATTGTTGATAAGACCGGAACGCTTACCCAAGGGCAGCCGCACTTGACCGATATTTTGCCAGCACCAGAGGTTGATGAAGAGCAACTGCTCAGCATTGTTGGGTCGCTCGAGAGCGGCTCTGAACATCCGCTTGCCGAAGCAATATTTGAGGCGGCGAAAGAAAAAGGTGCTCAAATTCAATCTGTTGACGGATTTGAGGCGATCACCGGTAAAGGTGTTGCGGGCAGCATTGAGGGAAAAGCTGTGTTGTTGGGCAATCAGGCGCTTATGGATGGCGCTAAGGTAGATGTAGCGGCAATGGCGGATGCGGCAAATGAGCTTCGTTCAAAAGGCAAAACTGTGATGTTTGTTGCTGTTGAAGGTCAATATGCTGGCATGATTGCGGTGGCTGATCCGATAAAACCCACAACCAAACAAGCAATTGATGAACTTCATCGTCAGGGCCTCAAAGTGGTTATGGCCACGGGTGATAATGAAGCGACCGCAAAAGCTGTTGCGGAACAATTGGGCATTGATGAAGTTTATGCTGATGTGTTGCCTGAAGGTAAAAAGGATTTGGTCGAAGCTTTTCGTGCGAAAGGCCATAAGGTGGCGGTTGCGGGCGATGGGGTAAATGATGCGCCCGCTTTGGCCGCTGCCGACGTTGGTTTGGCCATGGGAACGGGCGCGGACGTGGCGGTTGAAAGCGCGGGGATTACCCTTTTGAAGGGCGATCTGGTGGGCATCGTGCGGGCCCGCAAGCTGTCCAAAGCAACCATCAACAACATCAAGCAAAATCTGTTTTTTGCCTTTGCTTACAATACCATTGGTGTGCCGATTGCCGCGGGTGTTCTGTTTCCGCTAACGGGGGCTTTGTTGTCCCCCATGCTGGCGGCCGCTGCCATGAGCTTGTCATCGGTTTCTGTTATTTCAAACGCACTAAGATTGCGCGGGCTAAAGCTTTAGCCGCAAGAAAGAGAAGGAAACACACATGTGTCCTGTTGAGAAAAAAGAGTTCGAGCATATGATCGAATTGGCGCAAAAAATTGGGTTTTCGGAAGAAGACATCAAAGAATTGGTGGCCACCTATGGATGCCGTGAAAAGGCCAAGCGATGAATATTGGTCAGGCAGCGGATCGTTCGGGTTTGCCCGCTAAAACGATCCGCTACTACGAAGAGATTGAGCTGGTTCGCCCTAGTCGGGCGGACAATGGCTATCGCGACTATTGCGAAGAGGACATTCATCGATTGTGCTTTTTGCAACGTTCGCGCAGCCTCGGGTTTACCATTGAAGAGTGCCGCGTGTTGCTTTCGCTTTATAACGATGAGCAACGCGCTAGCGCCGATGTGAAAGTTATTGCCAAGAAAAAGATCGCATTGATTGAGCAAAAGATCAAAGAACTCAATTCTCTCAAGTCAACCTTGTCGGTTTTGATCGACAATTGTCATGGGGACCACCGGCCAGATTGCCCAATTTTAGATGATTTGGCGGGAAAGCGCTTAGCGTCCGATTAGGCTGCGCCCTGCGGCAAACGAAGCGTGGGTGAGAACTGATCCTGTTTCGTAATAAAGACCTGCCATTTTGGTGAATTGCTCTGAGTATTCGCTAATAGGGGGCATCGGCAGGTGGGTTTCGTCGCCTGTGGCAATCATTTGTGCCAGTGATGTGCCAAAAACAGTGCCAGGGCCAATGCCCCGCCCTGAATAGCCAAATACGGAATAGGCGTTGGGGCCAAATTCGACCAGTTTTGGCAAATGATCGTGAGTCATGGCAATGCGCCCATGCCAGGCATGATCAAGCTTTTTGTGGGCGAGTTGAGGGTAAATCGCAGCCAATTTCTTTTGCGCCCAAAACTCGTGGGTTGTAGAGGCGGCGTGGTCCAATGAGCCAACAGAGCCAACCAACAGCCTGCCATCTCGATCATAGCGGAACGAAGACATGACCAATGCGGTGTCCCAACAGCCCTCAAGGTTTGGCAGAACGGTTTCGCGTTCTTTGTCAGTTAAAGGTTCAGTTGCGAACTGAAAATAATGAACAAGTGTAAAGCGGGCTTGTTGGCCGAGCAGTTGATCGTTTGAATAGGCGTTGGTGGCCACGATCAGGTTTGGTGCTGTTGCCATTCCGTTTTGGGTTTTTACCTGCCATTGTTCGAGTTGTCGTTCAATGGAAAGGGCTGGGCTGTTCTCAAACAGTTTGGCGCCCTTTGTGATGGCGGCTTGCGCTAATCCTTGACAATAGCTCAAGGGCTGAATAGTGCCCGCACGCGGATCAAACAGAGCCCCTTCAAAAGTGTCGCTGCCGGTGCGTTGGCAGGTGGCGTCTCTACTGATCAATTCAACTGGGGCGTTGCGCTTTTTTTGTTGGGTAAACCGGGAGTGTAAGTCTTTCAAACCGGGTGATGAATGCGCACAATGCAGGGTGCCGTTGCGCACAGCGTCGCAGTTGATTTGGTGCTTCTCGATTAGAGAAAACACCAAGTCGGGGGCGCTGGCGAGAGCGGCGTTTAGCTTTTGTCCTGCCGCTTGTCCCAAAGTGCTTTCAACATCGTCTGGCGGGGTCCAGAGCCCTGCATTGACCAGTCCAACATTGCGGCCAGAGCCGCCATATCCGATGGATTGTGCCTCTAATAGAACAACGGACAGGCCCCTTTGTGCCGCTTCGAGCGCTGCAGCGCACCCGGTAAAGCCGCCACCAATGATGATGAGGTCAACGTTCAGTTCACCCGTGAACGCGTCGAGCGCCAAGGGTGCAGCTGCTGTGTTGGTCCAAAGGTTGTTGTTGTATTTTGGCGCGATCATTTGGGGTCTCTGAAATTAGCTGTAATAGCTTTTGAACCCATCGATAATGCGCGTCAATCCGTCATCGTCAATATCCAAATGCATTACAATGCGGACGGGGCTGCCGCCACCCATATTGATGCCTCGCTCGCCCAGATGTTGGCGCAAGGGTTCAATATCTTTTGCCGCTGGTTCAATATAGACCATGTTGGTTTGATTAGCTTGATAGGTAACTTTGAACTTGTTCAGTGCAGTTAACTCATTTGCCAAAGTGGCAGCGCGATCATGGTCGTCTTTTAAGCGGCGAACGTTTTTGTCGAGCGCATAGATGCCTGCCGCTGCGATCAGCCCAGCTTGCCTCATGCCGCCACCGAGCATTTTGCGCCAACGGCGCGCAGCAGCAATGGTAGCTGCTGAGCCAACCAGCACCGCGCCAACTGGTGCGCCAAGGCCCTTGGATAGGCAGATGTTGATGCTGTCAAAACGGGACGCTAAGTCGGTGGGAGAAATGCCAAGTTTTGTGATCGCATTGAAAAAACGGGCGCCGTCCAAATGTTTGGTTAGTCCGTGCTTATCTGCCACATCAAGACATGCGTTGATGCGGTCTAAGGATACCGCTTGGCCAGTGTGGGTGTTTTCAAGGCTTAAGACGCGCGACATGGGAAAATGTGGGTCGTCAGGCTTAATTGTTGCATCAATGTCATTTGGCTCTAGGCCGCCGTCCAACGCCACTTCTAATGGATATGGAAATGCGCCGCCCAAAACTGACGAGCCGCCCGCTTCATATTTGAAGATGTGGTAACCGCGGCCCACAATGATCTCTTCGCCGCGCTGGGTGTGGGCCATCATTGCAGCTAGGTTCGACATGGTGCTTGAGGGTAAAAACAACCCGGCTTCTTTGCCCAGCAGTGCTGCAGTTTTCGCTTCAAGCGCGTTGATGGTCGTGTCATCGCCATAGACATCATCACCGACTTCAGCATCCATCATAAAGGCGCGCATAGCGGGGCTGGGTTGGGTGACCGTGTCGGAGCGCAGGTCAATCACGCTCAAGTTGGATTGGGCGGCAAGGCCTGACATATTCTGGTACATTTAGTCACCTTTTTGAGGCATTTGTGCGTTTTGGAGGGATCTGCAGGTTGGCACATTCTGATTTTTTCGCCAAGTGACAAGATAAGTCGGATTTGCAGAAAAATGATCTTGTCGTTTCGCTTTTATCTGCTTAATCTTTAAAGACTTAACTCGTTGAGTCTTGCCAATCGTCCCACACATGTTCGGCACACGCGGGTTATCGTTCGAACAGTTTGTGGTGAATTATATGACAGATTTCGCATTGTGGCGAAAAACCGCGCTTGCGCTTGCCATTGGTGGTGTTGGTGCGCTTATTGCGTTTTGGATCAACTTGCCGGCCCCAGCGCTAACAGGCCCTTCAATTGCGGTTACCTTAGCAGGTTTATTGGGCTTGGACTTGGCGTTTGAAACGCGGGTGCGCGACGTTTCATTTTTGGTCATCGGTCTATCAATGGGGACCAGTGTAACTCCTGAGGTTTATCAAACGGCCAAACAGTGGCCATTGAGCTTGATCGCTGTAGTTTTGGCGGTGACTTTGGGGTTCTTTTTAAGCCAATTTGTGCTGAAACGATTTTGGAAATATGACGCGAAAACAGCCGTGCTTGGGGCTTCGCCCGGGCACTTGAGCTTTGTGATTGGGCTTGGTGTAGATTCGGGAGCCGACATAAGACTTGTTGCAATTGTTCAGAGCATCCGTGTGTTGGCACTTACCCTTGTGGTGCCGATGTTGGTGGTGTGGTCTGGCTTGGCTGCAAACGGATTTGTTGTTCCCACCACGTTTATGGATTTGCGTTGGGTGGCCTTTAGTTTGGCCATGGCTGCGCTGGTTGGTTTGGCGTTCAAAAAATTTAGGGTGCCAGCCGCATTTGTGTTGGCGGGCATGATTGTTTCGCTCATTTCCCATTTGTCAGGTTTGGTTTCGGGGCATATGCCGCAATGGCTTACTTTGCCGGCGCTCACGATTTTGGGGTCAATGATTGGCACACGGTTTTCTGGCGTTTCTTTGGCTGAATTGCGCAAAGCGTTTGGGGCTGGCATGGCGATCACATTGGTCGGCGTGTTCGCTGCCATTCTTTTTGCGGTGTTGTTGGCGCAGCTAATTGATTTGCCAATTGCCCAACTGGTGGTGGCATTTGCACCGGGGGGCGTTGAAGCAATGGCGGCGATGGCCTTTGCGCTGAACTTGGACCCAACATTTGTCGCGACACACCATATTGCACGCTTGTTCTATCTTAGTTTTTTCATGCCCTTCGCTTTGATGTGGTGGGGAAAAGACTAATTGGTGATTGCATGTGATGGTGTTGGTCTTCAGCATGCACGCACTAATTTGGATGGATCGAGTATGCGGAACAACACATTGTTTGAACAATTGAGCGGTGGCTGGTGGACATTGCCATGCGGTGGGCTGAATTTGATTTCAGATGTGGCTGGGGTAACCGTTGGCCATGCCACAATGCTCGATGGAACGGCCCGAACTGGGGTAACCGCGATAAGGCCACATGCGGGTAACCTATTTACCAACAAGGTTGAAGCAGGTGTTGCAGTGCTAAACGGTTTTGGCAAAAGCGTTGGCTTGGTGCAGCTTGAAGAATTGGGGCAACTTGAAACGCCAATTCTGTTGAGCAACACATTTGCGATGCCGGTTTGCACGACCACCTTGATCAAGCGCGCTATTGATGAGAACCTAAAAATTGGCCGCGGGTTACCTACGGTGAATGCGGTTGCGCTTGAATGCAACGACGGGCAATTGAACGATATTCAAGCATTTCACGTGACTGAAGAATTGGCGCGCGTGGCGCTTGATACCACAGACGTGGAGTTTGCTTTGGGTTCAATCGGTGCGGGCACCGGCATGAAGAGTTTTGGGTATGCAGGGGGGATTGGCAGTGCGTCACGGCTCGTTGAAATCGGTGACGATCGATTTACTTTGGGCGCTTTGGTGCTCTCAAACTATGGCGCACAATCAGAGTTCCGCTTTTGTGGGAAAAAATTGTCGGCAAATAGCGATCACACACAAAGTCCGGACAAAGGATCTATTATTATTGTGTTGGCAACAGATGCGCCATTGGACGCACGACAGCTAAAGCGGGTCGCTAAGCGTTCTGGGGCGGCGTTGGGACGAACCGGTAGTTATTTGGGAAATGGCAGTGGCGATATTGCCGTGGCGTTTTCAACGTCGGGACCTTTAGGAACCCGTTTAGACGAAACTTTGTTGGACGGCTTGTTTTTGGCGGCTGTTGAGGCAACAGAAGAAGCCATTTTGTCAGCCATGTGGCACGGTGTTTCGCGCAAGGGATATGATGGTCTGGTTCTACCATCACTTTATGAGAAACTACAAAAAAGGGGAGATTTAACATGAAACTCTACGGTTTGAAAAACTGCGACAGTTGCAGGAAAGCCAAGAAGACGCTTGAAGCTAATGGCAACACTGTTGAGTTTGTCGATGTGCGTCAAACCCCCTTGGATGATGCGGCTTTGTCTCGTTTTCTGCAAGAGTTTGGTGAAGAGAAATTGGTGAACAAAAAGTCCACCACCTGGCGCCAGCTTGATGAGGCTTCGCGCGCTTTGCCTGCGATGGAGTTGCTCAAAGCCAATCCATCATTGATGAAACGGCCAGTGCTGCAAACTGAAGATGGCTTGTTTTTGGGGTGGGCGAAAGACGTTCAGGCCCATTTCGAGCAATAAGTCCTACGTAATTTCAACTATTTTTGAATTGCAGTAATCCACTCGACGTTCCCATGCGTAACGCTTATACAATTGGGAGACTGCAATATGCGAACGGCGTTAAAACTTGTGAGTAACAACGACCACAATACCGCTATTGAACTTGCGAAGCATCATCGGCATTTGATTGCCTTGGTGGGTTCTAAGCAAGATCGTGCCGCATTTCAGGCTCTCTTCGAACATTTTGCACCCCGTATCAAAGCCATGATGCTTAAAGGGGGTGTGAACATGATGCAGGCAGAGGACTTGATGCAAGACGTAATGATGACGGTTTGGAGAAAATCATCTCAGTTTTCGCCCGACCGCGGCACCGTTGGTGCTTGGATTTTTACCATCGCGCGGAACGCGCGGATTGATCTGTTTCGCAAGGCATCGTCACGTCCATATGATGATGTGTACGAAATGGAAATTGCGGATGATGGGCAATCCAGCGACGATGCAATGTTGCAGGTAGAACGCGAAGAATGCGTGAGTGCTGCCATGAAAGAGTTGCCGCAAGACCAACGCGACGTCATTCAATTGGCGTTTATTGCGGACATGAGTCAAAGCGAAATTGCTAAAAAGCTATCGCTGCCCATTGGCACGGTTAAATCAAGGATGCGACTTGCCTATGGCAAGCTAAAAGGAAAATTGGAGGCGGTGCGATGAAACTCACTCATCACCTCGACGATGCGACATTGGTACGTTACGCCGCAGGCGATTTGGATGAAGCCTTTACGGTTATTGTCGCCTCACATATCGCGATGTGCCCACAATGCCAAAAAGCGTCCCATAATGCTGAAGAGCTTGGCGGACAATTGCTCGAAGCAGCTGAAGAAGTCGCAGTTGAACAAGATGCTTTTGCCAAATTAATGGGCGCAATTGACAATCAAAACAAAGCGAACTTCGACGGTGTAGATGCGCAGAATGTGCACCCATTCCCTAAACGGCGCGCAAAGATTGCCGGGGATGTGCCTTTGCCATTACAACGGTTTCTTGGTGCACAAGTTGCTGATATTGAATGGAAAAAGGTTGCGCCTGGTATCTCGAAACATGACATTGTTTTGGACAAAGATGTGCCATCTTCGCTTTATCTTTTGAATATTGCTGAAGGACAGGCCGTGCCAGAACATGGGCATGGCGGTATGGAAATGACGCTGATTTTGTCTGGCGCCTACAATGATCGGTTTGGTCGGTTTGGGCCAGGTGATATTGCGGATTTGGATGAGCATGTGGAACATCAACCAATTGTTGAGCCAGGTGGTGGCCCATGCATTTGTTTGGTCGCGACGGAAAAACCGACCAAATTCAAAGGAATTATTGAACGTCTTTTGCAGCCGATTATCGGGATATAATCATGGATCATCATCATCACGACGAGAAGCGCCGGATATGGATTACCGGCGCTAGCTCGGGCATTGGCTACGCTTTGGCCGAACGATTGGCCGGGCAGGGTGACAGTGTTGCGATTTCTGCGCGTTCAGAAGGTAAACTCAACGAGTTGGCGAGCGCTAGCTCAAACATTGCTGCCTACCCGTTGGACGTTACCGAGCAAAAGCGCGTGCATGAAGTGATCGAGGCTATAGAAGCCGACGGTGCAATTGATATTGCTGTTCTAAACGCCGGGGCTTGGGCCTTGATGGATGCGGATGAAATGGACGTTGGCAAAATCCGCAACGGCTTTGAGGTCAATTATATGGGCGTAATTTATGCGCTGGAAAAATTGATCCCCCTGATGAAGGCACGCGGCCACGGGCATATTGCTATTATGGCTTCTGTGGCTGGGTTTCGCGGGCTTCCTCGTTCTATGGCTTATGGGCCAACAAAGGCTGCGCTGATCAACTTGGCTGAAACGCTAAAGCCGGAATTGGAAAAGTTCGGCATACATGTGACGGTGATTAACCCTGGGTTTGTGGATACGCCGGCAACCAAAGACAATCCGTTCCCGATGCCAGACCTTATTACAGCGGATGAAGCGGCGCGTTTTATTGCTGAAGGGCTGGACAAGCAAAAGGTGGAGATCATCTTCCCCTGGCGGTTTGCCTTGATTATGAAGGCATTACGGGTATTGCCCTACCGCCCATTTTATTGGGCGATGCGACGGATAATGGGGCAGTAGAGCCCCATTTCTTTTGTGTAAATCTGCTGATTTTATTCGGCGGGTTCGGTTTTCTTTTTCACAAACTCGATCGCACTGTTAGGCGCATCAGGGCGTGGTTTTAACTTCACGCCTTTCACCCAAAGTTTGAGCGCCTCTAGGTGAATGCCAAGCATTACCTTGGCGGTCATCCAGCCGGTGCCGACGATCGCCTTTATCAATTGGCTATCTGTGAGCTCTTGCCGTTGCCCTGCAAAAAAGGCGTTGAGCAGCGGACCCTCGTCATCGCGCAGCGCGACACCGACAGTTAGTTTTTCACTAATTGGGGTGACGTGAAACGTGTAGTTGCCGCTAACATCGTTGAAGGGCGACACATAAAACTGCTTGTCGCAATTTTGCCAGATCATGCCGTCTTCGCGTTGTTCTGCGGGGATCACATAGGTATGGCGCTGCCCAAAGGTATTATTGACCTCATAGATCATCAGGCGGGTTTTACCTGCCTCATCCAGCCCGAAATAGACTGTAATGGGGTTAAACGCGTAGCCAAAAATGCGCGGGTAGGTAAGCATCTTGAACTTCGTTATCGAAAGGTCAGGCACAGCCTTTTGGGCAAGCGTTTGCAGATAAGCCTTGATGTTTTTGCTATCGCCAAAGTCTTTGTCGTAAAGGCTGACAATGTTTGGCTTGTTGTGAGAAAAGAACTTGAGCTTTTTAGCCAGCTGTTCAATTTCATCGCAATCTACAAGCAAGTTGAACACACCATAGCTCAGCCCATGTTTAATGGGGCGGAGCCGCTTGTGTGTTACTGTGCCTTTGTAGATTGCATTGGGGATCGTCATTGGGCGGCCACAGTTTCTTTGGGTGTTTGGACGTGAATGCGTCCAGACTGTTTTGGGACAGTCCAAGGGCGTCGTTCCCCACCAAGTTGTTCAGCAACCGCGAGGCCAGATTGAATGCCATCTTCGTGGAAGCCATAGCCAAAGTAAGCACCACAGAACCATGTGCGGTTACGGCCTTGCAACGACCAAAGCGACTTTTGCGCTTCGATGGCGTTGGCATCAAAAACAGGATGCATATAGTCGTACTCGGCATAGATTTCATGCTCGTCAATTTCGCCCGTAGGGTTCAATGTAACAAACAGATCTTGTTTGGTTGTGAGCTGTTGCAGTTCATTCATCCAATAGGTCACACAAAGCTTATCTTCACTTTGTGTTTGGTCTTTCATGTAGTTCCAGCAAGACCATAGGCGCTTGCGTTTTGGCATCCAGGCTTTGTCGGAATGCAATACCGCTTTATTCAACTGATATGGAAAATTGCGCAATAGACCCGTTTCAAGTTCGTCGGGTTGGTCGAGCAATTGCAGTGTTGTGTCCGCGTGGGTTGCCATCACCACCTGATCGAAGGCGCGCAAGACCCCGTTGCTATCAACAATGTGCACGTAATTCTCGTGCCGAACAATGGATTGAATGGGGTTGTTGAGTTGGAAATCAAAATCACCAGTTTCAACCAAACGATCCACATAAGTGCGACCGCCACCGGCAACAGAGCGCCAATCTGGCTTCTGCTTGATTTTAAGCAGCGCGTGGTTGGCGTAAAAATCGATAAAGGTTTTGGCTGGGTAAGCCATCATTTCCGCAGCGTCAGTGGACCAAATGGCCGCGCCCATTGGGATGACGTGGTTATTGATGAAGAATTGTGAGAATTTTTCGGCCAGCAAATAGTCGCCCAACGAGATATTGTCGTTGTAGGCGGTTATGCGCTCAGGTGCGGTTTTGAAAAACCGCATCATATCGTTGAGTTGTTGCCAATGATTGGGGTTGATGACATTGCGACGTTGACCGAAAAAGCCGTTCGCTCCAGAGCCTGAATATTCGTAGCGGCCCTCGTTTGTTGAGAAGGCGAAGCTCATATCTGTGTGATGAGACTTAATGTCTAGATGATCAAAAAGCGCGGTTAGATTTGGATAATTGGGTTCGTTATAAACAATGAAGCCAGTGTCGACGGCGGTTTTGCCGTCAAATGTTTCTACATCAACCGTGTTGGTGTGGCCCCCTAGGTAACTGCCGGCTTCATAAATTGTTACATTATGATTTTTAGAAAGAAGCCAGGCAGCAGATAGTCCAGAAATTCCAGAACCAACAATTGCGATGTTTTGTTTTTGCATTATGTCACTCGCGTTTAAAACCCATTATAGTTCAAACGGTTCAGAAAGGCACATGGATCACAATAAAACTAATGTGAACCGTTTTGGCCGCTGTTGCGTTATCAAGGGCAACCAAGGGGATTTAAAATGACACAGTATCTGGTTGCCTATTTTGGAACGCTTGTGGTGTTCTTAGGCATTGACTTCATCTGGCTCAGCTTTGTGGCGCGCAAATTTTATTTTGAACGCTTGGGGCCATTGCTGCTTGATCAACCAAATCTAGGGATCGCGGCCTTCTTTTATCTGTTCTACGTTATGGGCATCGTACATCTGGCGATCATACCGGCGTTAAAAGACGGGAACGCCACCATTGCAGTTGTAAATGCGGCTGTGTTCGGTTTGCTGGCCTATGCCACATACGACATTACCAATATGGCAACGCTCAAGGGCTGGTCGTGGGAAGTTGCGGCCGTTGATATTGTTTGGGGCGGCGTGCTTTCGGCGGTATCAGCCTATGCTGGATACACGATTACAAGAATGATTTTGCAAAGCTAAACGCGGATTAATTGACTATCCTCAACTTGGCGGCTTCGGGCCGCCATTTTTTTTGAGGTTTTTGCCAAGGATTTTGATCTTACAATCGTCTTATAGTTGTTTGATACCCAATGGGTGCGCAATTGGATGTTTGTTTGGAACTGAATTTGACTTTAAACCAGACCGAAAATGATCCACCGATCAGCGAATTGGTGAAACTTGCCGCGGGGGGTGACCGCGACGCATTTGCCGCTGTGGTGGACGCGCAATATGACTATATATTCCGCATCGCGTTCAAGTGGCTTGGTGACAAAAGCGATGCTGAAGATGTTACGCAAAACGTGGTGATTAAACTCGCCAAATCCATCCAACAATTTGACGGGCGATCGCAGTTTTCCAGCTGGCTTTATCGAATTGCGCTGAACGCAGTGCGCGACCATCAAAGGGCATCAAACCGGCAGGGGCGCAATGTCGTAGCGCTGAGTTTGGTCAGCCCCACCTCTGCCCCTTCAAACCAAGAAGATGATGTGACAATGAACGAGGTTTGGAGTGCGGTGCGCCAATTGCCGGAAAAGCAGCGCGATGCGGTTTTGATGGTCTATGGAGAAGACATGAGCCATGCCGACTGCGCCACCATTATGGGGTGTAAGGAAAGTACCGTTTCTTGGTATGTGCATGAAGCGAAGAAATCTTTGAAGGGGCTTTTGTGATCCGATGAGTGATATGGAAAAGAAACTAAAGCGCCTGAAATCGCTAGAAACACCAGCCCCGAGCAGCGACGCCAAAAAGCGTGCCGCAGCCTTGGCTATGGCCGCTTTTGATGAAACTGCAGAAAAAACAACAAATGGTTCCCAAGGATTATCTTGGGGGCAGCGTCTTATGTCCATCGTTACGCCTTTGAAAGGGATTAGATTGATGGATATTCGTATTCCGGCCACCGCTGCCATTACCGCTTTGCTGATTGTGCCGATCAGCTGGCAGTTGATGAACAATACGTCGCTGACGCCGCCGACATTGGGAGAGACCATTGTTGCACCAACGGAACAAAAAGACGAGTTGGGCAAGGGCGTTGTTGATGGCGTGATCTCACAGCAAGAAACTGAAAATGACTTGGCGGCGATTGTTATACCTGCGCCCGAAATGGAAGCGCCCATGGTTTCACCAAATGTGAGTGCTTCGAGCAAGGTTGCGACCCGTACAATGGGCGCGCCGGCTCCGATGCGGGATCAACTCGGTTATTTACAAAGCGGCGATCAATTTGAGCGATTTGATGATGCCAACATCAAATTGACGGGTGACCAGCCCGTTTCGACATTTTCAATTGATGTAGATACTGCGTCATATGCCTATGTTCGCCGCGCGATTGAAAACGGTCGCTTGCCGCAAAAGGATGCGGTGCGGACCGAAGAACTGATCAATTATTTTGATTATAACTATGCTACACCGCCAAGTGCTGAGTTGCCTTTTGCGCCAAAGATTTCGGTTTATCCGGCGCCTTGGAATGCTGAACATCAGCTTATGCATGTGGCGATCAAAGGTTATATGCCTGAGAATGTGATGGCACAGCCTTCCAACCTTGTGTTCTTGATTGATACGTCCGGTTCCATGAATGATACGGACAAATTGCCGTTGCTCAAACGAGCGTTCAAATTGCTGGTCGAGCAGATGGACGAGCAGGACACGGTGTCCATTGTCACTTATGCTGGAGCGGCAGGTGTTGTGCTGGAGCCAACTAGTGGTGCAGAAAAGCGCAAGATATTGGACGCGTTGGATAATTTGACGCCGGGTGGTTCAACTGCCGGTGCGGCAGGCATTGAAACCGCTTATCGCTTGGCAAATGAGGCGAAAAACAACGATGGCGTAAACCGCGTGATCCTAGCGACCGATGGTGATTTCAATGTGGGGATTTCTGAGCCTGAGGCGCTCAAAGATTTCATCAAGCAAAAGCGTGACAAGGGCATTTCACTTTCGGTGCTTGGATTTGGTGAAGGCAATTACAATGATGCGTTGATGCAGGCTTTGGCGCAAAATGGTGATGGCAACGCCAGCTATATTGATAGCTACACTGAAGCGCGCAAGGTGCTGGTGAATGAGATTGGTGGCACATTGCAAACCATCGCGCGAGATGTGAAAATTCAGGTGGAGTTTAATCCAACCCAGATTTCGGCCTATCGTTTGATCGGGTACGAAACCCGTGCACTCAATCGCGAAGACTTTAACAACGACAAGGTTGATGCGGGCGATGTGGGCGCAGGGCACACTGTGACAGCTATCTATGAATTGACCCCCGTTGGTGCGGCACAACCCGTTGACCCGCTGCGCTTTGGCGAAACAACACAAGTGGATGCAGCATCAAAATCAGATGAATTGGCGTTCTTTAAACTGCGCTACAAATTGCCCGGAGCTGATGAGAGTACGCTCATAGAAATGGCTGTAACCAACGACAATGTGGTGAACAATATTGCTGACTTATCCAATGAAATTCAGTTTGGCACCTCGGTAGCAGCTTTTGGTCAAAAATTGCGTTCTAACGCTGAAATAGGCACATTTGGATTTGATGAGATTTCAGCACTGGCACAAGCTTCGCGTGGTGAAGATAAGTTCGGCTATCGGGCTGAGTTTATCAATTTGGTTGAAGCAGCAAAGTCATTAGCCAAGAACTAAAAGCACCAGATTCACTTTTAGAAGCGGCGGGTTGTCCTGCCGCTTTTTGCCGTTAAGATGGCGTCTCTTCCCCTTCGAGATTCTTGATATGACTGACTATCGCCAAATTGATCAAGCTGAATTGGATCAGCTGCTTGAAGACCGAGCGCCACTTCGTGAGTTGGCAATCGATGGTTTGGAGTTTGACCCTGACCGTTTGGAGGAGTTGGACGTTCGTCGCGTCAAATTCAGCAATTGTCGTCTGATCGAATGTGACCTTACGGGTTCCCAGTTTACCGAATGCCAGTTCATCACGTGCTCTTTTTCAAGCGCGCAAATGAGCGAAGTGAAATTTGACCATTGCGTTTTCTTTGATCCCGAAGGGGGGAGTGGAACAGATTTTTCGTTTGCTAATTTGCGAGAGGCTAGTTTTGTAAGCTGCAATTTGGTGGCGAGCAAATTTGTCGGTGCGGACATGTATGATGTTACGATCAAAGACTGCAAGGCAAATGGTTCGGATTTTGGTACGGCGACATTTACCCGAACCTACGGTCGAAAACAGCGGGTCACTCGCGCAAACCTTCAGGCTACAATTTTTGACGACTGTAATTTGTCAGATCTAGATCTTGAAGGATGCAACTTAATCAGTTCAAGTTTTCGGTATGCAGATTTGCGTTCTTCACATTTAATCGACGCTGACCTGAGCGAATGCGACTTGGCCGGTGCGCAGTTGCAACGCGCAAACTTTGAGCGCGCTGACCTGCGCGGCGCGCGGCTCGAGGGGTTCTCGTTGGGGCTATTGTCCGGCTACGATGGCATGAAGATTAGTAAAGATGAGCAGCAAACTATTTTGACCCATCTGGGGATTAAAGTTTACCCTTAGCGGCTTTAGTCATCCATTTGGATTTGTGTTGCTTCAGGGGTGATGGTTGATGCAATTGGGACGATGTCGCGCCCGTCGACCACCTTTTTGTCGCTCAATAGTACACGCTGAATACCGGTGCCGGCCAATGTTGCGGCAACAACGATGTACATCATGAACATGCCGTTTGCGCCCGCATTGTCCAATGCAAATGACCCCACAATTGGGCCAAGCACCATGCCGGCGGCAAATACCAAAATTAGCGTGCTGGAGGCCGCGACCATTTGGCTGGTTTTGAGGTGGTCATTCATGTGCGCCATGCAAATCGAGTAAATCGGCAAGGTGAAACCGCCGATAAGCAAAAAGCCGCCAAAAAGCGTGACGGTGTTTGTTTGAGTGGTTGGAAAAACCAGCATGGTGATGCACACGATGAGCGTGACAGACGATGCGCCTGCGATGACAATCCGTCGATCGATTTTGTCAGAAAGCGAACCAAGGGGGAATTGCATGAGCAATCCACCCAGCGTTGTAACCGCCAACAGATAACCTGTGGCGGTGATGCTTAGCCCCACGCTTCGTGCGTAAAGGGCTGTGACAAACACAAGGCCACCATTGGCGACGCCTGTGGCAAAACCACCGATGAGTGCCATGGGTGAGAAATTAAACAACTCAACCACGGTGATCCGTTGCGGCTCATCATTTGAGGGCTGGGTTGTTGCGACGATGAGTATGGGGACCAGTGCGATGGAAAGCAGCACTGATACAAAAATGAACAGGCTTATATCGCCCGGCCGCGATAGGCCAAGCATCATTTGTCCAACCATATATCCAGCGGTTTGCACCACAAAATATGTCGAAAGCAGCGAGCCACGGTTTTTATTGTCTGAAAGGGAGTTGAGCCAGCTTTCAGCTACGATGTAAATCCCCGAAAAACAGAAGCCCGAAAGTATGCGCATTGCACCCCAGCTTATGGGGTCGAAGGTGATCAAATGCACAAGCGCGGATGTGCTTGCGATTGAAACCAGGGCTGCAAAGACCCGCACATGGCCAGATTGTGCGATCAACAGCGGGGTGATGAAGCAGGAAAAGATGAAGCCAATTGGATAGCCAGATTGCATCAAGCCGATCACGGTTTCGGAAAAGCCAATTTCCTGCGCCTTGATGGTGAGAATTGTCGATAGAAGCCCGTTGGAGATCATCAGCAAAACCATGCCAATAAATAGGGGCCACGCTGACCGAACTGTACGCCACATAAATTTGCCCTATTCGACTTTCAAATCACCAATCAAGACAGACCCTAGCAGGGGCGTATTGCTGGAAGCAACCAAAGATAAGACGCGTCTTTAATCTTTGAATCTGGTCATATTAAAGGCAGAAATGTCGATAGTTGAGGTGCCGTCAATCAATTGCTGGGCAACCGCCTCGCCAATGGCCGCGCTATGTTTGAAACCATGGCCCGAACAGGCGGACACAACGAAGGTGTTTTTATGGTCCATATGCCAGTCGAGTATGAAATCACTGTCCGGTGTGACCGTGTAGATACAGGTCACAGATTTGTGCGCCTGCGGTTTGATGCCCATTAATCGGCCCTTCAGGTGTACATCAAACATTTCTGTTTGTTCTTTTGGGTCAACGTCTCGATTAACGGCATCCGGTGCACTTGGTTCGCCGTAATTCGCATTAGCAACCTTGATCAAAGTTGGGTCATCAAGCGAGGGTAGCCCATAATAGCCTTCACCTTCGCCGTGAATCCAAATGAACACTGGGTGGTCTTTCCACTCGTGCATAGCGTTTTGGGCTATTGGATACCAGTGCAATACTTGCCGGGTTGTGGTGAGCTTTGTGTCGTAAGGCGCGCCCAGAAGTTCCTTCACCCAAGGGCCCGCGCAGACAACCAGTTTTTTGGCGTGGATTGGGTTGCCGCTGGTTGCGAGTTCAACATGCTCGTTGGCGTGTGAAATTGAATGAACTTTTGTATCAATCAACAAATCTGCGCCCAGTTCAACCGCACGGTTCAATTGCGCTGAAACACATTCTTCAACCTTTAGGTATCCCGCACCGGGTTCATAATATGCCTTGTCCTGATCATTTGTTGCAAAACTAGGGAAGCGTTGGCGCGCTTGCAGACCGCTCAAGACTTCATGTGCAATGTTGAACTGTTTCGCGGTGGAAATGGTTGTGTCCAAAAAGTTTGCGCTGCCATGTACGCTGCCGCCACCAAGCGCACTTTCAATCATCAATGCCCCTGTTTCAAACAGCAATTGCTCGCCAGTTTCATTGCCGAGTTCTTTCCATATTTCATGGGAGCGTATGGCAAATGGCACATATTGATGGCCTTCGCCGATGGCGCAGCGCGTAAGGCGTGTCTCGCCGTGGGTGGAGCCATTGGTGTGAGGTGGGTTGAACTGGTCAATGCCAATGGCGTTGATGCCGCGTTTGGCAAGCTGGTAGAGTGTGGCTGCGCCCATCGCGCCCAAACCCAACACGGCGACGTCATACATAGGTTGTTTCCTCTGGTTCAGCCACGATCGTGATGCGCGCTTAAGTGTATTAAACCGATTGGTCGTCTATTAGTTTGCTGGGTTTTGCAAATTTGGCAAGCTGTTCGACATCTGAAAGCGTGATCTTGTTGCCTTCAACTTTAACGCCATAGGGCTTTAGCGTGTTGAATGCACGCGATAGGTTCTCCGGCGTCATACCCAAGTTCGATGCGAGGATCTTTTTGTCGTAGGGCAATGTGATTTGATCGTTTTGTTGTTTTTGCCGATAACGAAGAATACGGTTCGCAAGTCGTTCAACCGACGTACGCAGCTTGAGGTTCTTGTGTTCTTTGACCACACCACGATAACAGCTTGAAAGCTCGATCACCATCGCCTTGGAAAATGCGGGGTCTGTGTCAAACACGTGCCGAACACTGACGGCAGGTATCATCAATACACGAGATTTCTTGTTTGTGCGCGCTGACATAAGATAGACAGCATCCTTCATGATGGCTGCCAAAATGAACGAGCTTACGGGATAGACCATGGCCATGGTGCTTTCGCGGCCATTGGATTGGGCAAACAATTCCACACAACCTTCAACAACCACATGCAAGAAGTCCGCTGGCTCACCTTCTTCGATGAGTTCCATTTGGGCGGGAAATGTCTGGAGAAAAGACGCGCGCATTAGCTCGTCAAAACTCTCCTCTGATATGCCCTTAAAGATGTTGAGCTCGCGAATCTGGGGCAGATCATCAGGACGCATACGGATATTGCCTTACAATTGATATTTATCAAGACACTGTTTGATCATTTTCGTGGAGTTCTTGCAACCCCTAATCTGCAGCATAACAATTGTTTCGTGCGCGCACAAATTATGGATTCTGCCCACTTGTTTTGTCTACAAAACGACGGATCTTGATCTGGATCAACCTAGCGAACCCTCTTTTATCACTTCTTTGCTGCAACGAACCGCGTTTTCGGTGGTTCATCGGCTATTTAGGACTGCATAAGGGGGCTTCTCATGGAGCTGCAAAATAAAGCAACGAGCCTTTGGGGTAACTTTTTCAAGATTACAATGGTTCAAATCAGAACGTTCCACATGACGTGGTTTGCGTTCTTTTTGTGTTTCTTCGCTTGGTTTGGCATCGCACCTTTGATGGTTGTGGTGCGGGATGAGCTTGGCCTGACCAAAGATCAAATTGGTTGGATCATCATCGCGTCAGTGTCAGTGACCATATTCGCTCGATTGCTGATCGGTTGGTTGTGTGACCGGATCGGCCCAAGATTGACTTACACTGGGCTTTTGATGCTTGGCGCTCTTCCTGTTATGGGCATTGGTCTTGCACAAGACTTTCAAACATTCCTTATTTTCCGATTGATGATTGGCGCAATCGGCGCGTCGTTTGTTATTACCCAGTACCATACCTCTGTAATGTTTGCGCCAAACGTTGTTGGGCAAGCAAATGCGACGTCAGCGGGTTGGGGTAACCTTGGTGGTGGCGTAACTCAGTTCGCTATGCCGATGATTTTCTCAGTTTTCGTTATTGGGTTTGGCTTTTCAGAGTCAGTTGGCTGGCGTCTTTCAATGATGGTGGTTGGTGCCGCGATTTTCGTGACAGGGATTGCCTACTATTTCTGGACACAAGATGCACCGGACGGCAACTTCGCTGACTTGCGTGCACAGGGCAAAATGCCAGCTAAGCAGAAAGTGACAGGCAATTACTTTGAAGCGCTCAAAGATAGTCGCGTGTGGGTTCTATTTGTCATCTACGGCGCATGTTTTGGGATTGAGCTGACTGTTAACAATGTGGCGGCCCTCTATTTTGCCGACTACTTCGAGTTGAACTTGGTAACCGCTGGCTTAATGGCCGCTTCGTTCGGTCTCATGAACATATTCGCCCGTACATTGGGCGGCATTTTTGGTGACAACTACGGTGCGCTGTGGGGACTTAAAGGGCGGGCATTCTGGCTGTTCATCTGCCTCTTCTGCGAGGGCCTTGCATTGATGCTCTTTTCGCAAATGCACGTATTGTTCTTGGCCATGCCAACGTTGATCGTGTTCTCTTTGTTCACTCAAATGGCTGAGGGCGCAACATACTCAGTTGTTCCGTTCATCAACAAGAAAGCACTTGGTGCGGTTGCTGGCGTTGTTGGCGCTGGTGGTAATGCTGGTGCGGTGCTTGCAGGCTTTTTGTTCAAAGGATCAATCGATTGGTCTCAGGCGTTCTTCATCATGGGCGTTGTTGTAACATTAGCTTCATTCCTTGCCTTCTTCGTTCGGTTCTCAACTCGGCAAGAAGATGAAGAGCGGGCAAATTTCGCTGTTGCTAACATTCAGACAATCAAAGCCAAAGCTGACAAAGCGAACGCTGAGTTGGAGGCTGCCATTGAGGCGGTTGCCGCAAAACGCGCCGCGGAAGCTGCTGGCACAAATTAAGTCAACTTTGCGGATTGGAGAACGCCTTCAATCCGCTTCAGAAACACTCTTGGGGGGTGTTTCTCAACTAAAGGAGAAATATCGTGGGTCAAGACCTTCGCGATTGGAACCCGGACGACGAAGCCCAGTGGAAAGCCACTGGTAAAGCAATTGCAACACGCAACTTGTGGATTTCGATCCCATCGTTGCTATGTGGTTTCGCTGTTTGGCTATATTGGGGCATCATCACTGTTCAGATGGTGAACTTGGACTTTGGGTTTGCTAGCTCTGAGCTGTTTACCTTGGGCGCGATTGCGGGCCTTACTGGTGCAACGCTTCGCATTCCGTCGACATTCTTCATCCGTATTGCGGGTGGCCGGAACACCATCGTGTTTACAACAGCACTATTGATGATCCCCGCGATTGGCGCAGGTTTTGCCTTGCAAGACCCAGGCACACCGCTTTGGTACTTCCAAATGCTTGCTTTCTTGTCTGGTATTGGTGGCGGCAACTTCTCGTCTTCAATGTCCAACATTTCTTTCTTTTATCCGAAGAAAATTCAGGGTTATGCGCTTGGCATGAACGCTGGTTTGGGCAACTTTGGTGTGACCACCATGCAGATCCTGATCCCGTTGGCCATGACAATGGGCTTGTTCGGCGGCGCTAGCCGTACGCTGGTCAACACTTCGGGTACACTAATCGGCAAAATCCCAGCGGGCACTGAAACATACATTCAAAACGCTGGCTTTATCTGGTTGGTTTTCTTGGTGCCTTTGGCGTTCCTTGGTTGGTTCTTCATGAATAATATTCGTGATGAGCATGTTTCGCCAAAAATCCCAAACTTCTTTGGTTCAGCAGGCATTATCCTTGGTATGCTCGCGATCGGACTAGCAACTTCAGCTTTTGGCATTTGGTTATTGTTGCCGGGCGTTGAAGGTGGCATGCCCACATCTGGTTTGGCCCTTTCAAAATGGATCGTGCTTCCAATCGTTATCATCTTGACTGTCTTGGGTCTGAAAATGATCCCGGGTGCCGTTGGTCAGAACTTGAACCGCCAATATAAGATCTTTGGCAACAAGCATACTTGGGCAATGACAGTGATCTACACCATGACTTTTGGTTCGTTCATTGGCTTCTCAGCTGCTTTGCCGTTGACCATTAAGGTTGTGTTTGGCTTCAGCCACGTTGAAGTTGACGGGGTTATGACCCACGATTTGGCCAACCCAAATGGTCCATCCGCACTCATGTTTGCATGGATGGGCGCATTTATTGGCGCTTTGATCCGCCCAATCGGCGGCATGTGGGCCGATAAAATGGGTGGCGCGAAAGTAACTCAGATCATTTCTGTTGTGATGGTTGCCAGTGCACTGGGCGTTGCTTACTTCATTCAGCAAGCCTACTCATCTGCTACTCCAGAAATCTACTTCTGGCCTTTCCTAGGTCTCTTCCTGATTTTGTTCGCCGCCACTGGTATTGGTAACGGTTCGACATTCCGTACCATTGCGATGGTGTTTGACAAGGAACAAACCGGCCCAGCGTTGGGTTGGACTGCAGCTGTGGCCGCATATGGTGCCTTCATTATCCCGAAGGTATTTGGCGAGCAGTTGGGCGCCGGACACCCTGAGTACGCTCTGTATGGCTTTGCAATCTTTTATGCGGTCTGCATTGCGATCAACTGGTGGTTCTACCTTCGTCCGAACGCCTACGTTCAAAATCCATAAGAGCCGATTGAAACACGTCGGGGTGTCGGCAGGGCACCCCGCACTATCCTTATTCTAGGGGGAATTGAAATGAGTAATCTACTTGATCGTCTCAACTTCTTGGCGCCGAAGGAAAAATTTTCCAATGGGCACGGGGTGACGACGAATGAAAATCGGGGCTGGGAGGATGCTTATCGCAAGCGCTGGCAGCACGATAAGATCGTTCGCTCGACACATGGTGTGAACTGTACGGGTTCATGTTCATGGAAGATCTACGTTAAAGGCGGCATCGTTACTTGGGAAACCCAACAAACAGATTATCCACGTACGCGACCTGACCTTCCAAACCACGAACCTCGTGGTTGTGCGCGTGGCGCAAGTTATTCTTGGTACATGTATTCTGCCAACCGCGTGAAGCATCCTTTGATCCGTTCACGTTTGGTCAAACTGTGGCGCGACGCTCGTGTGATGCGCGAGCCAGTGGCGGCCTGGGAATATATCCAGCAAAATGAAGAGGCCCGCAAATCCTACCAAGAAGTGCGGGGCCATGGCGGTTTTGTTCGCGCTGATTGGGATGAAGTAAACGAGATTATTGCAGCGGCAAACGCTTACACAGCAAAAACATATGGCCCTGACCGGATCTTTGGCTTCTCGCCAATTCCAGCTATGTCCATGGTGTCCTATGCTGCGGGTTCTCGCTACCTTTCATTGATGGGCGGCACATGTATGTCGTTCTATGATTGGTATTGCGATTTGCCACCAGCGTCGCCAATGACGTGGGGTGAGCAAACCGACGTTCCTGAAAGTGCTGACTGGTACAATGCTGGGTTCTTGATGCTTTGGGGTTCAAACGTTCCTCAAACTCGTACGCCAGATGCTCACTTTTATACAGAAGCACGCTACAAAGGCACGAAGTCTGTTGTGGTCTCCCCCGACTACTCAGAGGCTTCAAAGTTTGCTGATTTGTGGTTGCACCCAAAACAGGGCACCGACGCGGCGCTTGCGATGGCAATGGGTCACGTTATTCTTCGTGAATTCCACCTGGATCGCCAAGCGGAGTATTTTGAAGATTATTGTCGTCGTTACACCGATATGCCGAACCTTGTTCGTTTGGTCGAAAAAGATGGCAATCTGATCCCTGAGCGTTTGCTTCGGTCTTCTGATTTTGCCGACAATCTTGGCGAAAAAGAGAATACTGAATGGAAAACAGTAGCTGTTGACGGCAAAACCAAAAAAATCGTTGTGCCACAAGGTTCAGCCGGTTTCCGTTGGGATGACAGCAAACAGTGGAACCTTGAAGCCAAAGACAGTAAGGGCAATGACACCGAGCTAGATATGAGCTTTGTGCTGGATGGTGAGCATGATCAAGTTGCTGATGTGGCGTTCCCATATTTTGGCAACCGTGAGCACGATCACTTCCAAGGCACAGACCACGCCAGCGTTTTGGTGCGTTCTGTTCCTGCCAAAAAGGTAAAGCTAAAAGACGGCGAAGCGCTTGTTGCAACTGTGTTTGATTTGTTCGTTGCCAACTACGGCCTTGACCGTGGTCTTGGCGGTGAAAATGTTGCGACCAGCTATGATGATGAAACGCCTTATACACCGGCTTGGGCTGAAAAGATCACTGGTGTGCCCCGCGAACACATCATCACAACAGCCCGTGAGTTCGCTGACAATGCTGAGAAAACAAATGGCCGTTCAATGGTCATTCTTGGCGCTGGTTTGAACCACTGGTACCATATGGACATGAACTACCGTGGCATCATCAACATGTTGGTGATGTGCGGTTGTATTGGGCAATCTGGTGGTGGTTGGAGCCACTATGTGGGTCAAGAAAAACTGCGTCCACAAACCGGTTGGCAGCCATTGGCCTTTGGCTTGGATTGGAGCCGTCCACCACGTCACATGAACTCAACCAGTGCTTGGTACGCGCATACGGATCAGTGGCGTTACGAGACTGTGACCGTTGATGAGATCTTGTCACCAACGGCCCCTGATGGCCCTTGGGATGGCACCATGATCGACTATAACATTCGCGCAGAGCGGATGGGGTGGTTGCCATCAGCGCCTCAATTAAAGACAAACCCATTGACCATTGCGGCTGAAGCAAAAGAAGCTGGCATGGACCCTAAAGACTATGTTGTTCAACAACTGAAGTCTGGCGATCTGGAAATGTCATGTGAGGACCCAGATGATCCAGCAAACTGGCCACGCAACCTATTCGTGTGGCGCTCAAACTTGCTCGGGTCGTCTGGTAAAGGTCACGAGTATTTCCTCAAGCATTTGCTTGGCACCTCACACGGTGTGATGGGCAAAGACTTGGGCGAAGAAGGCCGTGCGCGGTCAACGGAAGCCAAGTGGCATGACAAAGCGCCTGAAGGTAAGCTTGACCTTTTGGTTACGCTTGATTTCCGAATGAGCACAACTTGTGTTTATTCAGACATCGTTTTGCCAACAGCGACTTGGTATGAAAAGGACGATCTGAACACCTCAGATATGCACCCCTTCATCCACCCGCTTTCAACAGCGGCAGACCCTGCTTGGGAAGCGCGTTCTGACTGGGCAATCTTTAAAGGATTGGCCAAGAAGTTCTCTGAAATTGCACCAGAAGTTTTGGGTGTGGAAACAGATATCGTTACTCTTCCCATTCTACACGACACACCTGCCGAAATGGGGCAGGCGATGGAAGTTCAAGATTGGAAGAAAGGCGAAATTGACGCCATTCCAAACAAGACCATGCCAAACATTCTTGTGGTCGAACGTGACTATCCGAACTTGTACAAAAAGTTCTCTTCGCTTGGCCCATTGATGGACAAAATTGGCAACGGTGGCAAAGGCATTGCTTGGGACACCAAGCACGAAGTGCATTTGCTGCAAGAGCTAAACGGCGTCGTGTTGGAAGAGGGCATTTCAAAAGGCCTTGCGAAAATTGACAGCGCCATTGATGCCTGTGAAGTGATCTTGAGCCTAGCTCCTGAAACAAACGGCGAAGTTGCTGTGAAAGCTTGGGCCGCGTTAGAGCAGATCACAGGTCGCGAGCATCAACATCTCGCACTACCAAAAGAAGACGAGAAGATCCGGTTCCGTGACGTGGTCGCGCAACCAAGAAAGATCATATCTTCTCCGACATGGTCAGGTATTGAAAGCGAAAAGGTTTGCTACAACGCTGGTTACACCAACGTGCATGAGCTTATTCCTTGGCGGACATTGACTGGTCGTCAACAGCTGTATCAAGATCACCTGTGGATGCGGGCGTTTGGTGAAGGCTTCTGTCTCTACCGCCCTCCAATCGACACAAAAACCATCACACCGGAATTGGACGCACGTTCAAACGGCAACAAGCAAGTGGTGTTGAATTTCATCACACCGCACCAGAAATGGGGGATTCACTCCACCTATTCTGACAACTTAATGATGCTAACGTTGAACCGCGGTGGACCAGTTGTTTGGTTGTCTGAAACAGACGCTTTGAAAGCGGACCTTGAAGACAATGATTGGGTCGAAGTTTACAACTCCAACGGGGCACTTACTGCCCGCGTGGTGGTTTCTCAGCGGATGAAAGAAGGCACAGTCTTCATGTATCACGCACAAGAGAAAATTGTGAACACACCGGGCGCTGAGACTACTGGCCTTCGTGGCGGTATCCATAACTCGGTTACCCGTGCAATCACCAAACCAACCCACATGATTGGCGGCTATGTGCAGCAATCTTATGGTTTCAACTATTACGGCACTGTTGGTGCGAACCGCGATGAATTTGTGGTTGTGCGCAAGATGGACAAGGTCGAATGGCTCGAAGGGCCATACAAAGGCAAGCAGGAGGCGAAATAATGCGGATTCGTGCACAAGTCGGCATGGTGCTGAACCTGGACAAATGTATCGGGTGTCACACATGTTCTGTCACCTGTAAGAACGTTTGGACGAACCGTGAGGGCGTTGAATACGCTTGGTTCAACAACGTTGAAACCAAGCCAGGTATTGGTTACCCAAAAGATTGGGAAAACCAAAAGAAATGGAATGGTGGTTGGACCCGTAATTCAAACGGCAAAATCACCCCCAAAATGGGTGCAAAGTGGCGGGTATTGGCGAAGATTTTCGCCAACCCTGATCTACCGGAAATTGACGACTACTATGAGCCGTTCGATTTTGATTATGGCCATTTGCAAACTGCCAAAGAAAGTGAGGCGTTCCCAACAGCACGTCCGCGCTCTTTGATTTCTGGCGAGCGAATGGAAAAGATCAATTGGGGTCCAAACTGGGAAGAAATTCTTGGTGGTGAATTCTCCAAGCGGGGTAAAGACTACAACTTTGAAGGCATCGAAAAAGAGATTTACGGTGAGTTTGAAAACACCTTCATGATGTATCTGCCACGGTTGTGTGAGCACTGCTTGAACCCAACGTGCGTAGCGGCTTGCCCATCTGGTGCAATCTATAAACGTGAAGACGATGGCATTGTGTTGATCGACCAAGAAAAATGTCGTGGTTGGCGCATGTGCGTATCTGGTTGTCCTTACAAAAAGATCTATTACAACTGGTCTTCAGGCAAATCAGAAAAATGCACATTCTGTTACCCACGGATTGAAGCTGGTCTGCCAACTGTTTGTTCTGAAACTTGCGTTGGTCGGATCCGTTATTTGGGCGTAATGCTTTATGATGCGGACAAAATCGAAGAGATCGCATCCACACCAGACACCAAGGATTTGTACGAGAAACAACTCAAAGTGTTCCTTGATCCAAATGATCCTGAGGTCATCGCTGAAGCACGTAAGCAAGGCATCCCTGAGGACTGGTTGATCAGCGCTCAAAAGTCTCCGGTTTACAAAATGGCGATGGACTGGAAAGTGGCGTTCCCACTTCACCCAGAATATCGGACCCTTCCAATGGTTTGGTATATTCCACCACTATCTCCACTGCAAAATGCAGCGGCAGCTGGCAAAATTGGTGTTGATAAAAACAACATGCCAGATGTTGATAGCATGCGTATTCCGGTTCGCTATCTCGCCAACTTGTTGACTGGCGGTAAGGATGAGCCAATCGCGCTTGCCCTAAAACGGATGCTGGCTATGCGTGGCTATATGCGTACCAAAACCATTGACGGTGTGATTGATGACAAGTTTGCGACTGATGTGGGGCTAACCCCTGAATTGATCGAAGACATGTACAAGATCATGGCGATCGCAAACTATGAAGATCGGTTTGTTATTCCAACGTCACACCGTGAAGAAGCTGAAGATGCTTACGACCTTCGTGGATCATGTGGCTTTAGCTTTGGCAATGGCTGCTCTGGCGGTAACTCAGAAGTTGATCTGTTTGGGGCGAAAAAGACCAAAACAGTGACAACACCAACTGACGTCTTTTGATCGGAGAATGAAAATGGCTAATGCATTGAAAATCATATCAACGCTGCTTTCTTATCCCTCAAAGGATTTAAAAGATGCAGCGATAGAACTAAAGGCCGCCGTTTTAGACGACGGTCTGACAGGGGAGCCTGAAAAGGCTCTCCTCAACCAGCTGATCGACGATATTGCCTCGCTTGATGTTTACGAAGCGCAAGAGCGTTATGTGGAATTGTTTGACCGCACACGCACTTTGTCTTTGCACCTGTTTGAACATGTGCACGGGGAAAGCCGTGACCGTGGGCAAGCAATGGTAGACCTCAAGCAAATGTATGAAGCGCAAGGGTTTGAGCTTTCAGTCAGTGATTTGCCTGATTATCTGCCCATGTTCCTTGAGTTTGCGTCCATTCAAATTGAGAATGAGCGTGAGGAATTGCTTGGGCAAACCGTTCATATTCTGTCTGCTTTGCGCCAGCGTTTGGAAAAGAAAAAGAGCATTTATGCAAATGCTTTTCAGGCACTTGAGGCAATCATTTCAACCCAAGCTGACCCTGCGGTTGTTGCTGAGATCTTGAGCGTGCCGGATGATGATCCGAACGATCTTGAAGCGCTTGATGCTGTTTGGGAAGAAGAGGCTATCACCTTTGGTGGCGGCCAAGGTGAAGAAGATTGTGGTCCTGACCGGTTGAGCCGTCAGATGCGCGCTGCGAAGCGTCCAGCACCGCAACCAACGGTACAGTAGGGAGAAGAGAGATGAAGGAATTTCTCAATTTTGCAGTGTTTGGGGTTTACCCCTATATCGCATTGGCGACCCTGGTATTGGGCTCTGTGCTGCGGTACGACAAGGACCCATATACTTGGAAAGCAGGCTCGAGCCAATTGCTGCGCCGCAAACAATTGGTGCTTGGCTCTGTTTTGTTCCACGTCGGTGTTTTGGTGATTTTTGTAGGCCATTTGGTTGGTTTGTTGACACCGATTTGGATTTTTGATGCCTTGGGTATCAGCCACTCCGCTAAGCAAATGCTGGCGATTGTGGCAGGTGGTATTGCTGGTGTTGCTGGCATTATCGGGGCGACATTGCTCATTCACCGTCGTTTCTTCGATGCGCGGGTACGGGCGTCATCAAGCTTCTCTGATAACCTTACAATCCTGATCTTGTGGGTTCAGTTGGCGCTTGGTTTGGCGACTATTCCAGTGTCGCTGAAGCACCTTGATGGGCATGAAATGGTGAATTTCATGAACTACTGTCAGGGTATCTTCACCTTCAACTTCCAAGCATCAAGCTACATCATTGATGCGAGCCCAATCTTTAAGGCGCATATGTTCTTGGGTCTAACAATTCTATTGTTGTTCCCGTTCACCCGCCTTGTGCACATGCTTTCTGTTCCGGTTCGCTATATGTGGCGTCCGGGATATCAGGTTGTGCGAAGCAAGAAGAAACGCACTTAATTTGCGAAAAAGGTGGGGCGTTTGCGCCCCACCGACCACAAGATTTTGATAGGGAAGTATAATGGCTACACTCATCGACAATTCCATGCCAAAAATGGCAAATGGCGACGCTGTAAAAGTTGATCCAAAACCAAAGTCACCAGAGATTTTTGTAAACGGTGTTGAAATTACGCTGGAAGCCATTCAGCAAGAAGTGCAAAACCACGAAGCTGAAACACCAAAAGACGCTGTCCTCAACGCGGCGCGGGCATTGGTTATTCGTGAATTGCTTTTGCAAAAAGCAGATGCCTTGGGCTTAAGCGCTGAACCGATGGAAGATGCACAAGGTCGTCGCGAAACAGACGAAGATGCCAAAGTGCGTCAACTGCTCGAGCAAGAAGTGGATGTGCCGCGCGCTGGCGAAGAAGAATGTCAGCGCTATTTTGACCAGCATCAAGACAAATTCTCATCGGACACGATTTATGAAGCCCGACACATTCTCTTGGCTGGGGCATTGGAAGATCCTGTTGCGCGCCGCAAAGGCATGGTCAAAGCTGGGCAAATCATTGAATCGCTAAACAAAGCACCCGATCGCTTTGGGGAGTTTGCACGCGAGTTTTCCCAGTGCCCTTCAGCCAAAGAAGGCGGCAACTTGGGTCAATTGACTAAAGGCCAGACTGTGCCAGAGTTTGAAACTGTTTTGTTTGAACTTGAAGAAGGGCAAATGAGCCCAACGCCGGTACCAACACCCTTTGGCTATCACATCATTCAGCTGGATAGGATTATTGAAGGGCGTCAATTGCCATTTGATCACGTGAAGTCCAAGATTGCGGCCTTCCTTGAGGCATCGAGCTGGAGCCGTGCGGTTGCCCAATATATCGGTATTTTGGCTGGTGAAGCTGAGATCAAGGGCATTCAAATCGACGGTGCCGACAGCCCGTTGGTGCAATAGACCTATGCAAGATCAACCCAGTTCTCAATTGGTAGATCAGTTTGGTCGGCAGGCGAGCTACCTGCGCTTGTCGATCACAGATCGATGTGATTTGCGCTGCACCTATTGCATGTCCGAACACATGACGTTTTTGCCGCGTAAAGAAGTGCTTTCTTTGGAGGAGCTGGAGCGGTTGGTCACGGCCTTTGTTGACAATGGGGTGCGCAAAGTGCGGCTTACCGGCGGGGAACCATTGGTCCGACGCAATGTGATGAGCTTGTTTGAAGGCTTGTCTCGACACCTTGCAAGCGGTGCGTTGGATGAGCTAACGCTGACCACCAACGGCACTCTGTTGGGCAAATATGCCAAACAGCTGGTCGATTTTGGCGTAAAACGCGCCAACGTTTCACTTGATACGCTGTGCCCTGAGAAATATGCGGAGATTACCCGCTGGGGCCGGTTGGAACGTGTGCTCGATAGCATTGAAAAAGCGCAAGATGCTGGGTTGCACATCAAGATCAACACGGTGGCGGTTAAAGGCAAGATCGAAGAAGAGATCGATGATCTGATCAATTTTACGCATGGCCGTGGGATGGATTTGACACTAATTGAAACCATGCCACTTGGTGACGTGGGTATTGACCGAAATGATCAATATGTTTCCCTTTCTGACTTCCGTCAGGATTTGGCACAACGTTGGACCATGGCCGACATAAACGACACAACGGGTGGTCCTTCGCGCTATGTGCGAGTGGGTGAAACGGGCGGGCGTTTAGGTTTTATAACCCCGATGTCGCACAATTTCTGTTCCACCTGCAATCGCTTGCGCGTTTCCTGCACAGGCACGCTTTACACCTGCATGGGGGCTGAAGGGTCGGTTGATCTGCGCGATGCATTGCGCGCATCGGAAAGCAATGCGCCGGTTGAAGGGCTTATTCGCGAAACGGTGTTTGCAAAACCAGAATGCCACAATTTCTCCATTGATGAGAACGGTACATCTGGTATCAAGCGGCATATGTCGTTTTTGGGTGGATAGCTTTATGACCGTTAAAATTGGGATTGTGACCATTTCGGACCGCGCTAGTCGGGGCGAATATGAGGACAAAAGTGGCCCAGCGCTTGAAGCGTGGTTGAACGAGGTCATTTCGTCTGAATGGCTTCCTGAAAAACGGGTCATCGAAGATGGTATTGCTTCGGTTGAAGCTTGCTTGAAAGACCTTTGTGACAATGTTGAAGTTGATCTTATTCTAACCACTGGCGGCACAGGGCCTTCACCGCGCGACCTAACACCTGAAGCCATGGCTTTGGTAGTGGAAAAAGAGCTATTGGGCTTTGGCGAGTTGATGCGCAAAGTCAGCCTTGAACAAGTGCCAACCGCCATTCTTTCGCGCCAAACCGCAGGCATTCGCGGCAAAACGCTGATCATCAACGTGCCAGGCAAACCCTCAGCAATTGATGTATGCCTATCCGCGGTGTTCCCGGCCGTTCCCTATTGTCTTGATTTGATTGGGGCGGGTCACATTGAAACTGAAAAAGACAAAATCGATAGTTTCCGCCCGAAGAAATAGCGTTTAGTTTGCATCTCATGGCTGATGCTGATCTCATTGCAATTCTTAATCTCTGGGGCGACTTTGAGCTAGTGGGGCGACTTGCAGGAGGCCATCGCAATTGTGCCTATCAGGTGCGTGGTGCGGGTGGAAATTTCGTCCTCAAATCTACACGCCGTGAAGAAACTGCAATCGATTGGCTACTTGCTGTGCACCAAGTTGCACAAGAACAAGGGATTGTCGTTCCGTCCCTTCAGCACGGCAAAAACGGCTGTTTGGTGCAAGAAGGGTGGACACTTGAGGCCTTCATAGAGGGCAAGTATCCTGAAAAGCTGCCGATTGATTGGCTGCAGGCCGTTATGCCAAAGTTCCACGATGCAACATGCAACTTTTCTCAGAGGCCCGGTTTTGCATCCTCTCTGGATTTGTTGCGCATTGAAACCGGCGGCGACGTCGACCTGAATAAAATGCCCAATGAACTTGTCGACGCGCTTCGAAAGGCTTGGCGGGACGCTTCGAGCTCGCCACAAGCGGTAGTACATGGCGACATTAATGTGTCCAATCTCGTTGAAGTGCAGAATGGCGGCTTTGCATTGCTAGATTGGGATGAGACGCGGGTGGATTTCAGCTTCTACGATGAAATGCAGTTTGCGGCTGCCCAGCACAATGATGCAGCTGAACAGGCAGCCAAAGCATACGAGATCGCTTGTAGTTGGCTCGTGGAACCCAAATATGCACGACGTCTTGCACTATCGTTTTTGGCCTCAACTTATACTTAAATCCAACTGATTGACTTGCCGTGTGGATGTGTCCACGCGGTTGGGATGGTGTTGATGCTCAACAAGAAATCTTTTGCATCAGCAGTTTTTCTTTCCGGTGCATCAATGCAGCTAAAGATGCGCGCTGCCTCGTTGCTGATCCAGTAATCTGATAGTTGTTGGGCAGATGCGGCGAAGTTCTCACGGTCTTCTTGTTCAGCAACATAGCTCAAGACCGCTGTGTGGAAAATGATCAGGGTTGCGTCTTTTGGCGCTTGGTTGGCCAGCTCGGTTAGGTCTGTCAGCAAATTGCCTTTTACGACGTGTGGCGAATGTCGATTTGCGGTTTGAATGGCCAGTTCAAGGTTTTTCGCGCGCTCCTTATGTTCTGGCCAAATAAGTGTTTTAAGCCAGGCAACGTCATCGTCATTTTTCAGATCTAAAGGATTGAGATCAAGGCCGCGACGCCAGACGATATTTGGAAGTCGGGTGGGGATTGGTGTGTTGGCGGACGCCTCGCAAACGAATTGGGGCGTTGTTGATTTATCGCAGTCTGAAGGGGCTATTGAGGTCTGTGCGTAGGCGTAGGCATATTTATCTGGCAGAAGGCAAAGTCCAGCGGATGCGCCGACTTCAATCAGCGCGATTGGCCCCTTTATTCTGGCAAGAAGGGGCAATAAAACAGCGCATCGCGCAGGTTCATTTGTTTGCGTAGAGCGCCTCAACATTGTTTGGCGAACCGCGTCTTCGTTCTCAAATAAAGCCCGCTCAAACTCATCTGCGTTTGTCTGTAGTCCGGCAACATGTCGAACTGCGGCGAACAGCAGGTTTGGCTGCCGTTTCTCTTCTGGCAGTGCCGCAAGGAATGTTAGCAGCTGGTGGCTTTTGGCAACATGCCGTGCCAGTGTTTCGTAGAGTGGAGAGGAGCCTTGCGCTTCAATATCTGCGAAGCGTTGGTATCGTTGTGCGAGTAAATGCATAAAGTTTTTTCGAATAAATCTACGTGAACAATGGGACAGAAGTGGCGGATTAGTACTTGCGACTTTAGTCTAATATTGAATAGATGGCGTCAAATTATTCTATGTCCGAGGAAATTGTTGAATGATCGTTTGTTGTGGTGAAGCGCTGATTGATATGTTGCCGCGTGAAATTGCGGGTGAAGGCATGGGGTATCTGCCAGTTTCTGGTGGTGCGGTTTTCAACACAGCGATCACGCTAGGACGTTTGGGGGAGAAGGTTGGATTTTTCACCGGCCTTTCAACCGACCTATTTGGCCAGCAAATTGACGACAGTTTGGCTCAATCCAATGTCGATGCCAGTTTTTGTAAACGACACGATTTGCCCACCACTTTGGCATTTGTGAAGTTGACAGATGGTCACGCGGAATATGCGTTTTACGATGAGAACAGTGCGGGTCGGATGATCACTCAAACAGATTTGCCCGTGCTTAGCGATGACGTGACTGCCCTGCATTTCGGCGCTATCAGCCTTATTCCAGATCCATGTGGATCAACTTATGAAGCTTTGATGGTGCAAGAGGCTGCGCATCGTGTGATTTCGTTTGATCCAAACATTCGCCCGACTTTTATCAAGGATGAGCCAACCTATCGGGCGCGGATGGAGCGGATGCTGAAGCTTGCCGATATCATCAAAGTGTCGGATGAAGATTTGGCTTGGCTGATGCCTGGTGTTGGCTTTGCAGATGCAGCCAGATCCTTCATCGAGACTGGTGCGTCGATCGTTTTGATGACCAAGGGTGGTGAAGGCGTGGACGCTGTGACCAATGAAGGGCAGATATCGGTTCCCGCAACAAAGGCCGAAGTTGTGGATACGGTGGGCGCGGGCGATAGTTTCAATGGTGGGTTTTTGACGGGACTTAATCGGCAAGGACTATTGAATAAAGAAAAACTTGCTCGCATTCAAAACGACCAACTTGAAACCGCGTTGCGCTTGGCGGCAGACGTTTCTGCAATTACGGTTTCACGGGCTGGGGCGAACCCGCCTTGGGCGTCTGAATTGTAGTTCTTGTTTCAGTTAATTTGAATTGGTCACAATAGTGCCGCATTTGAGCGGTTGTTGGCGCCTCTTGAATTCTAAAGGTTGAATTTGAGTTCCCTTTGACCAGAATGAGCTGAGTTTGGCGGTACTTTCCGCCCCAAAATCCCCATGAAAAAATTCTTTGCGATTATCTTATGCGCGACCGCGCTTGCGGTCAGCAGCACTGCCCTTGTGACGCCTGCAAACGCCAAAAACTTGATTAAACTGATGGAAAAGGACCTTGGGGGGCGCCGCCCAAAAGGTTGTCCCAACAAATGGTGTGCCTGCTATATGGATAAGATTTTGGCCAAGGCCGGTTTTGATACGCGGGGGTCTTATCGTGCGCGAGATTTTGCGAAATACGGCAAGAAGGCCAATCCTGTTCAGGTCGGCTCCATCATGGTGCTGCCAAACCATGTGGGAGTCGTCATGGGAAAATGCGACGATGGTCGCGTCAAAATCATCTCGGGGAACTATTCAAAAAAGGTCGCTGTTGGATGCTATAGCGCCAAAAAAGCAATTGCTTGGCGTCTGCCGGTGAAGGGCAACTAGCCTTTAAATCCTAATGCTAAATAGAAATGGCGTTTTTCAACTAAATAGCCGCTCCTTTTGATTTCAAGCACATCGATTTGCTCTACGCTGTTGAAACGCTGTTCGAGCTCTATGGGTAGTGCATTTGCATGATCGGTCACCACTAACGCGTTCTGCCCAATGTGCTCGGCTGGTTCAAACCAGAATTGATATTGTGAACGTTGTGGCCCCAAGTCGGTAACATCTGCGTCTTGCATGGCAAACCCAAGCGGTGCTGAAATAGTATAGTGTGTGCCCGCGACGAAATCGACATTAAACTCGTCCCTAAGTTGTTCGGTTTTTTGTGCCGTTTCGTCCCAGCCGAATGCTCGGGCAGAAAAATAGTCTGCGGAGCTGAAATAGGTGCGCAAAGGTAGAATTGAGAAATTGTATGCGATAAGCCCGGCCACGATGATGCCGAACAGCATATGCGCCAACAAGAGCCAATTTGCGCGAAAAAATAGTCCAAGAAATGGCAATATGCCCACATAGGCCACCAAGTTCCAATGGAACATGATGTCGGTTGTGAAAGAAAGTCCCAAAAACACCAGGGTCGACGCCCAAAAGATTGCGCGGCCAAGCGGCAAATGGTTGTTGTTGCGCTCACTTGATTTGAACAGTGTTTTGATGAGCGGCCAAATTAGGAATGGTGACAAAAAGGCAATCATGCCTCCAGCAAACCCTTTCACGCCATCCAAATTATTGTCCGTGGGCAAGCCGGCATGCCGGTCTTGTAGGATAAAGGTGACTGAGGAAGCCTTAGTTGAAATGTTCCAATAGATCTCCGGGGAAAGCACAAGCAGAAAAAGCGCGAACGCGGCGTAACTCTGCCAGTGTTTGAAAATGGCGCGGGTTTGTTGATTGTAGAGCGCGAAGGCAAACACGCCCACCCCAAGTAGCACGGCGTTATATTTGGCAAGAGTTGCAAAACCCAAGAATATGCATGCAAGATAGAGGGGCGACCAACGCCGAAATGTTTCAGGAGTATTGAAGAACTTTATGAAAAAATAAAGGCTAAGCAACAGGCACAAGATCAACAAGTGATCGGGGAGCGCGAGCATGCTCATGGTGAGAAAAATGGGTGTACTCAGAAATAAAATAGCGGTGACTATAAAATCGGATTTGGGCTGGTCGCTAATCAGTTTGGTGATCAACCACAGGACCCACAGATCCGCAAAAAATGTAAGCACCGGGACAATGCGCAGCCCAAATATATTCCAGCCAAACAGTTTTGATGAAAGCCACAAAGACCAAGCATTTAGTGGGGGGTGATCGTAGTAAGAGATCGCTGGGTGCTGCGACCACATCCAATAATAGGCTTCGTCCGGCAAAATGGTGCCGCTGGTCCAAAACCACATCCGCAGCGAAACAAGTATGGCAATGCCAATGCCCGCAGCTATCCAAAAGGGGCTTTTTAGCAGCAAGACATTTGAATTTTGCTTCACATGTCTTGCTGTGTTCATCCGTTTGCCTTTATTGGGTTGCCCGTACGGCGATTTCGCCAGCCGTTTTTGCGTTGTTAATCAATAGCGCAATGTTTGCATTTAGTGAACGGCCATTGGTAAGTTCAACAACTTTTCCCAAAACATAGGGCGTAACCGCGGCACCATGGACGCCGTCCGCATCGGCCGCTTTGATGGCCGTATCGATGACTTTTTCCATTTCATCATTTGTGAGCGCTGCGTCTTCTGGAACCGGCACGGTGAAGAGCATGCCATTGTTGCCCAACAATTTGCGCCAAGCCGTTAGAATGCTTGCCGCTTCATCAACATTTGCCACAGAATGGGGAACAGCAATTGAACTATCGCGCGTGTAAAAGGCCGGTAGATTTTTGCACCCAAAGCCAATAACTGGCACGCCTTGTGTTTCCAAAACCTCCATGGTGAGGGGAAGGTCCAAGATTGATTTTGCGCCAGCGCAAACCACGGTGACCGGCGTTTTGCCTAATTCTAACAAGTCCGCTGAAACATCAAAAGGGTGACCACGGTGCACGCCGCCAATGCCACCCGTTGCAAAGACATCGATTGATGCCGCCGCAGCCAAAATCATGGTGCCCGCAACGGTCAATGAACCACTTTTGCCCAAGCCAATAAGCGCTGGGAAATCGCGTCTCGAGCATTTGGCAATCGAGCCGCGTGGTGATTTGGCAAAGGCGCGCAATTGTTCTTCGCTCATGCCAATCACAGGTTGACCGTCCACAATGCCCAAACTAGCTGGGCAAGCACCTGCGTCACGCACGGCCTGTTCCATGGCCAGTGCTGTGTCTATGTTGTGCGGATAGTCCATGCCGTGGGTTACAACGGTGGTCTCCAGCGCCACAATTGGTTGGCCAGACATTTTGGCCTTGAGTACATGCGCACCAAACTGCAAGTCAAAATTCATTTTATGTCCTTTGGATCTCTATCATTTGTGCGTTCTGAGCGACAACTTGTGCGGTTAGGTCTGGGCTGTTGCGCATTTCGCTTTGTACCGTTAGGCCTGCCGCGACAACGCCAGCTTTTGTGGCTTCAATTGGGTCTTTTTCGCCCAGTATCGCGTGCATAAATCCGGCCACAAACGCATCGCCAGCGCCTGAAACGTCTACAATATCGGTTTTTGGGATTTGCACCATGGTGATGCCGCTTTCACAAAGACACGTCACCGGTCTTGCGCCGTCGGTAATCACCACGTTCTTTGCCCCGCGCAAGTGCAATTGCTGCGCCAACGCTTGGGGGGACAAATCACCGTGCACTGATTGGGCCTCATCAAGATTGCAGAACAAAAACTCTACGCCCTTGAGGTTGTGGGGTAAGCGCCTGAACTTTGGAATTGAAACAGCGTCAATGGCCAACAAAATGTCATTGTGTAAACATCTTTTGATCAGGACTGACAACAAGCTATCAGAACAATTGGTGTCGGCGAACACCAGGCGCGATGAGACAATATGTTGCCAATCTCTATCGATCACCTGCGCATCCAAATGATCAATTATGCCCATGTCTGCAACGCCTAAATAAAGTTCACCATCTGGCTGCATTATGGCGGTGTAGGTGCCCGTTACCCCGGTGCTTTTTCGTTCAACTAGGCTTGTGTCAACGCCAATGGCGGATGTTGCTTCAATTACGGATCGCCCCGCATCATCGTTGCCAACCACGGAGATCAGTTTGACGATTTCACCAAGTTGGGCAAGATTTTCGGCTACATTTCTGGCCACGCCGCCGCGCGTTTCCGAACTTGTGCCGGGCTGCGATGTATGAGGTATGCCGTATTCATCCAAGCGCAAAATGCGATCTAGAACTGCGCCACCAATACAGGTGACGGCAGGGCTTTCCGCAAACACATAAGCGCGGCCCAAAATGAGCCCCTTCGATTGTAGTCGATCTACGTAGTTTGCAACGCTCGCCCGGGAAATCCCCAACGCTTCGCCAAGCTCTTTTTGGGTCGCAAAGGGTTGCGATTTGATCTGCGCGAGCAGTCGAGTTTCAAGATTGGTGAGGGACATATATTGCACATGCTGGTTGGCCTGACAAATGCAATAACTTGAATTGTCCAAATGGTCAATCTATTTCGACTGGCGTATCGCTCAGGCTACCCCATTCGGCCCAAGACCCGTCGTAAAGTCGGGCGTCAGTTTTGCCGATTAATTCAAGAGCGAGCAAAATAATTGCTGCGGTGACCCCTGAACCGCATGTTGCAATGGTTGGTGCGCTTAGGTCGAGACCTTGATTTGAGAATAGGACACTCAACTCTTCGTTTGATTTAAACGTACCGTCATCGTTCAAAAGGGTGGAAAAGGGCACATTGGTTGCGCCTGGCATGTGGCCAGAGCGGGTGCCAGCTCTTGGTTCAGCTTCTTGGCCAAAAAAGCGCCCTGCGCCTCGGGCGTCAAGGATTTGACTTTCGCCAGCCTTAACAAATTCGCGCATTTGGGGGAGGGGGACAGTTTGATCTTTGTTGAGCTGTGCCACAAACTCAACTCGGTTTGGTGATGGTTTCTTGTCGGTCACGGCAAATCCGGCGCTTTTCCAGGCTGGCAGTCCACCGTCTAGAACCCGCACATTTTGTGCACCATATGATTTTAACATCCACCACACCCGGGCAGCGGAAAACATTCCGGCCGCGTCATAGACCACGATTTCGTCGCTGTTTGAAATGCCCATGGCACCGACGCAATTGGCGAAATGCTCGTTTGTGGGTAGGGTATGTGGCAATCCCGACGAGCGGTCCGCAATTTCATCTATGTCAAAGAAATGGGCACCTTCAATGTGCCCGCTTGTATATTCAAAAAATGGATCCCGATTGGCGTTGGGCAAATGCCAGCTTCCATCGACAATCGCAAGGTTTGGATCGTTCAGTTTGGCATGAAGTTCGTTTGCACGGATCAAAATTGGGCGATTAGACATTTCCTGACACCATCTAATTGATTGACCTTTTGCGTTACAATGCTAAAGCCAAGCTCAAATCTAATCCAGTCCAAAGATGAGACCCGATGGCCGCTGCGCTTTTAAGCTTAAAAGATGTTCACTTAACCTTTGGCGGTACACCGCTTTTGGAGGGCGCAGAACTGTTTGTTGGGCCCGGAGAGCGCATTGCGCTGGTGGGTCGAAACGGTTCGGGTAAGTCAACACTGCTAAAAATCGCTTCTGGCGATGTGGAAGCAGATAAGGTTGAGCGTTTTGTGCAACCAGGGGTTACTGTGCGGTATTTGCCGCAGGAACCAGACCTGTCTGCATATAAGACGGTGTTGGAGTATGTTGAAGCCGGGTTGGCTCCAGGCGACGAGGATTATCGGGCGATCTATTTACTTGATCAGCTCGGTGTTGCGCATGACGCGGACCCAGCGTCTTTATCGGGTGGTGAAGCGCGTCGTGCGGCACTGGCCCGCACTTTGGCGCCTGAGCCTGACGTATTATTGCTTGATGAGCCTACCAACCATTTGGATTTGCCCGCTATTGAGTGGTTGCAAGCTGAACTGTCTTCGATGAAATCTGCAATGCTGATTATTTCGCACGATAGGCGGTTTTTGTCGGATTTGACGCGCTCAACCATTTGGCTTGATCGTGGGGTAACCCGACAAACCAGCAGAGGCTTTGCACATTTTGAAGAGTGGCGCGATGAGATATTGGCGCTTGAAGAATTAGAACAACATAAGCTAGATCGCCAGATCGTGCGTGAAGAGCATTGGGTGCGCTATGGCGTGACCGCAAGGCGCAAACGCAATGTGCGGCGAATGTCAGAGTTGGCCGATTTGCGCCAAAAACGGGATGATCACCGTGGGCCAACCGGCAGC
Source organism: Maritalea porphyrae (assembly GCF_027213965.1). Taxonomy (GTDB): domain Bacteria; phylum Pseudomonadota; class Alphaproteobacteria; order Rhizobiales; family Devosiaceae; genus Maritalea; species Maritalea porphyrae_A. Next base: position 310,829 of record NZ_JAPWGX010000004.1, read on the forward strand.
GTAAAGCTGAGCGTTTCGGATGGTCGTCAATCCGGCGCTATTGTTGCTGACATTGAAGAGGTCTCAAAGGCTTTTGGCGACAAGCAGATTGTCAGCAAGTTTTCGACCCGGATCATGCGTGGGGATCGCATTGGTATTGTTGGACCAAACGGCGCGGGCAAAACCACGCTGATCAAAATGATCATTGGCGAACTGGCGCCAGATAGCGGCAAAGTAAAGCTTGGGACAAAGCTTGAAGTTGCAACGCTTGACCAAAAACGCGCGCAATTGGACCCAATGACCACGCTTAAGGATGCGCTGACCGGCGGTGGTGGCGACAATGTTGTCATCAACGGGCAAGCCCGCCATGTGGTTGGTTACATGAAGGATTTTTTGTTTCTACCTGAGCAGGCCAACACAGCTGTTGGAAAACTCTCTGGGGGGGAACGTGCGCGGGTGATGATTGCGCGTTCGATGTCTTTGCCTTCAAACTTTTTGATTTTAGATGAGCCGACCAACGATCTTGATCTTGAAACGCTTGATTTGTTGCAAGAAATGATTGCTGACTATGACGGTACGGTGCTGGTGGTTAGCCATGACCGTGAGTTTTTGGATCGTGTTGTAACTTCTACCATTATTGCAGACGGTGATGGGGTTTGGACCGAATATCCGGGCGGCTATTCGGATATGGTGCGGATGCGTGGTTATGGCGTGACCAAACCTAAAGGTGGGGTAAAAACGGTCAAGCCGAAGGCCCAAAAAACAACATCAGCTGCAAAGCCGAGTGCGAAAAAACTCTCGTTTAAACACAAGCATGCGCTTGATACGCTGCCAGGCGAAATAGAAAAACTTGAAGCTGAAATTGTTAAATTACAGGCTGAGTTGGCCGATCCAAACCTATATGCCCAAAATGCTGAGAAGTTTCAAAAGTTGAGCGACCAATTGTCTCAGATACAGCGAAAGTTGGACGAAAAAGAAGAGCAGTGGCTTGAAATTGAACTGCTCAAAGAAGAAATAGAAAACAGCTGAAATGCTGATTCACTGAGTTTTAGAAAATGAGACGCTCCGTTCACGTCGCGTGCAGGGGGGCAATCTACTCGAAATATTTAAGGTCAGGGCTTATCCTTTATTTAGGTTGGCCCATTTTTTTGAGGTGCACATGTCCAAGTACCATACTCGACAGGTGGTTATCGTCGCTGAACAGCGGTTGATCATTGATTGTGTGCGAAGCGCGTTGCGCGCAATGGGTATTAGCAAAATTACGCTTTTTACAAAGCCGAAAGAGGCGATGACACACATGCAGACCAAGTCGGTGGATGTTTTGGTGCTCGATGACAGTTTGAGCACCCAAAATCCGCTCGAATTCGTCGCCAAGTTGCGAATGGACAAGGCGGTTGTGTCTCGCTTCGTGCCAGTCATTCTTATTTCGGACAATGGTATGCCCAAAACCATAATGCGGGCAATCAAGGCTGGGGTGGATGAGGTGCTGGTGAAGCCAGTTGCTGAGAAGGCCGTAAGGCAACGCATTGAGAAGACCATTGATAATCCGCGTGCATGCATTTCAGTGCCATCGGGTTATGTTGGGCCTGACCGGCGTCGGTCAATTAAAGAATTCATGGCTGGGGATGATCGCCGCACAGAAAACAAAGCCGATGTTTTACAACGTAAATCTGGTACTGTGCCCGAAGAATAAATCTTCGTTCTCTTAATGCATCTTGCTTCGCTGCAATGATATGGGATAGCTTTGAACGATCTTGGCATGTCGTGTTCTGCGACATCAGCATTCAAACTTGGTGGTTCTATGCGCAACTTGGGTGCCGCGCAGGCGCTTTTTCTGGCTACAGGCGGCGTCGCTGTTTTGGCCTTGATGGATGCGTTAGTGAAAAGCTTGTCGGGCGGTTTGCCGACCATTGAGATTTTGTTCTTTCGACAGATCGGGGCGGCCGTCTTGCTCGGCATTTTGGTGCTCGTCACCGGAGCATCATTGCCCCATCCTAGCCGGTTGAAAACCCATGTTTTGCGTTCGCTGATGATCGGGATGACGGCATTCGCCTTCTTTTATGCGCTTGGTGAGTTGCCGCTGAGTTTGGTAACCGCAATTTCGCTTACCGCGCCGATTATGGTGGCGGTGCTTGGCGTTGTGGTTTTGAAGGAAGAATTGAACAAAACGCTGGTCGTTGCATCCTTGTTGGGGTTTGCCGGTGCCATGATTGTTACGTTCGGTGGCAATCAAACCCCGATCAGTGAAGGCGGGAGCATTTTGGCGTGGGCCGCCGCAATCATTAGCCCGATCACCTACGCCATCAGTATTATTATTCTGAAAAACCAAACCTCGCAGTCCAGTGCGCAGGTTATCACTTTCGTTCAGGCCGGACTAATTGCTATGTTTTGTCTTCCGTTTTTGATGGGCAATTTTGTTGTCCCGGTGGGGGACCAGATTTGGCAGGTGGCTGCGCTTGGTTTGCTTGGTGCAGTTGGTTTTATGCTTTTTGTGACAGCACTCAAACACGTGCCCGCATCAATGTTTGCCATGGTCGACAATACAGCGCTGATTTGGGCAGCACTATATGGTTTTTTGTTCTTTACCGAAGTGCCGCACCCAACTTTGTGGGTTGGTGCGGCAATGATTGTTTGTGCTTGCCTTTTGGTCGCTAGACGCCATGTGCGAAAAAGCCCAAAGCGTTAAATACCTTCAACTTCTAGCGAAAAGTTAACTGCCCTGTCCGTTGCCGCATAGCTGCCGGCACCCACGATTTTCGCAAAATCTCCTTGCCCTGAACCCTTAATTATTGTCCAAGCTGTTTGCGCAATATCGTTGGCAAATGTGCCCGTTTCTTGCAGAAAAAATGTACCTTCCAATCCACCAATTGTGCCGGTGAATTGTAAAGCGCCGCAATAGGATGCAGTTTGCTCGTTCTGGTAAATCAACAGATATTTGCCTGACAATTGTCCTTTTAGATCTCCGCTCACACTGTAAACAATATCGGCTTCATTGGCTTTTGCTGGACCGCTTACCTCTAGGAAGCTTTTTTCTTCCCATTTGGCGATTGTGAATTCACCTGCTAAAATGCGCATATATTCTCCTTTTTGCTATAGCTTGCACAGACAAGGGGCGAAGGAATTGTAATAATGCGACAGGGAACGGCTATAAAATGGGTCGTGCAAAACCTAATCAGCCCAAGGGCTTGATTGAAAAACACGTAAGCTTGCAACACTTTGATCTGACTTTGGTGACACCAAGTGCAGCGCTTGAGCAGGTTGTTGCCAATTATTGGATCATTGAGTGGGATTTGCCCAGGGGCCGCGCCTATGCGCAAGAAAACCTGCCCCATGCCAGTCAACATTTAGTGTTGGATCCTCAGTATCAGTCGGGCGTATTTGGCCTAACGAGCGGTGCTTTTACTTATCACCTACAGGGTAAGGGACGTGTTTTTGGGGTTAAGTTCCATCCCGGACAGTTTCGTCGATTTGCGGCGCATGATATGCGCAATTTGACCGATCACTGTGTGCCAGTTTCTTCATATTTTGATGTTGATGATAATGAGCTTTTACGCGGCTTTTGCGCGGCCAAACATTGTGCAGATTTCGCGCCGGCGATTGAGCATATGCTGCTGAACTGCGAAATCAAAGAGGACGCGAAGGCCAAACTTGCGCAAGAGGTGGTTGAGTTTATCGAGGTGAACCGCGAGATATTTGAGGTGGCGGTTGTTGCCCAGCATTTCCACGTGTCCCCCCGCGCATTACAAAGGCTATTTGCAGAATATGTGGGCATTGGCCCCAAATGGGTGATCGAGCGCTACCGGATGATCGAAGCGATCGAGGCGCTGAACAATTCAAGCCATATTTCGCTGACTGAATTGTCCCACGCGCTGGGGTATTTTGATCAGGCGCATTTTTCCAGGGCTTTTAAGCGCCTGACCGGGCGTCGTCCAACCGAAATTGGTTTGCCTCCGACTTAGGAAAGGGCCTCATTGAGGTCGCCGATGAGGTCTTGGATGTGCTCGATGCCGACGGATAGCCGGATTAGGTTTTCAGGCACACCTGTTGCATCCCCTTCAATCGAATGGCGATGCTCGACTAAGCTTTCAACGCCGCCGAGCGATGTCGCCCGTTTAAACGTTTCCAATTTCGCACAGACTGCAAGCGCAGTTTTGGCGTCGCCTTTTACTTGAAAGCTCAACAGCGAGCCATAACCATTTGGCATTTGCTTTGTGGCAAGCTCGTGTTTCTCGTGAGAAGTAAGGCCAGGGTAAAGGACCGCTTCGACCTTTGGATGGTTTTGCAAGAAGGTTGCTACGGCCATCGTGTTTTCGCACATACGTTCCATACGCAAGGGAAGGGTGCGCATGCCCCGGATCAATAGCCAGGCTTCAAAGCTACCCAACACCGCGCCAGCGTCATGACGGTCCATAGCGATGGCTTGCCAAATTTCGCTTTGTGCGTCGTTTGTGGCCAAAAAGCCTGCCAGAACATCTGAATGGCCGTTGATCGATTTGGTCGCCGAATGCATCACGATGTCTGCGCCAAAAGCGAGCGGGTTGCTTAAAACAGGGCTAGCGGCGGTTGAATCAACAACCAGTTTTGCGCCCACCTCGTGGCTAAGCGCTGCAGCTTGTGCAATGTCTGTGACACGCAACCATGGGTTTGATGGTGTTTCCACAAATACGAGATCAGGCTTTGCGGTGCCAATTGTCTTGGCCAAAACGTCCATATCGCTGCATTCGATTTCGTGCAGGTTGATTTCACGACGGGCGCAGAAATCGCGTACCCATTTGGTGGTGCCCCAATAGATTTGAGACTGCAAGATGATGGTGCCATTGTTTGGCACTGTGCGCATCACAGCTGCGATCGCTGCCATGCCCGAAGGGAATAGGAGGCCTGCATCAGCATTTTCTGCTTTGGCCAAAATGTCTTCGCCCAAGCGCACCAAATCGTCATCGTCTCGCGCATAGAGGTGATTAGGGCTGATTTGCGAATAATCAGAATTGCGCGCAAATGTTGTTGAAGACTGGATTGGTGGCACAACCCCGCCAGTTTGGGGATCGATCGCTCCGTTGGCCTGAACCATGCGTGTGGTGACGTGTTGATTGGCGCGCTTTTGCTGTTCAGCCATAAATGCCTCGCAATGGGGAAAGAAATTGCCGGAGTCGGCAGTTGTAATCATGATATTTGTGCTGTTTAAATTCTTCAAGTCCATAAAACGAGTTGCCGTACCATTCGGTACATTGTTTAGTTAAAGTAAACAGACTGACGCTTACGTAAATTGTTGGTGGTATTGGTTGCAAAACTGTGGTTAACACCACCGCTAAGTATTGCGTGCCGAAAACAATCGGCGAAAAAAATGTTATTGCTAGGCGACAGAGGCCGTTTAAATGAAGAACCAAATTTTGCTCACCGCGCTTTCGCGCGTGGAGACCCAATCCGTTTATGCCCCATCTGGGGAAGAGATGTTGGTGATTAGCCGACGTGACTATGAACGACTTATCAATATACTTGAAGGTGTGGAATTCTTAATCAAAGATGAACATATTGCGTGCTAAGTTGTTGGAAGTAAATAATTAACCATAACCGATGTAAAAAACCTATAGTTTCATAGTTGTAGGTTTTGTACATGTTGTGCGTAAGGGTTGTGTTGGCGTCTGTCTGTCTGTGTGCGTGGCTAACGGGTTGTGCAAAGCCGCCACAAAGACTAGATCAGTCAGCAACCCCAACATCACAACAGCTGGCTTATGCCGCACAAAACAAAGTCACTAGCCCGCTGGCCGTTCAAACCGCTAATCCTGAAATTGATACAAAGATTAGAACTGCATCGATAAACAATGATGCTGGTTTGAACTTTAGTTTGCGCCGTGGTTTAACTGGTCGTGATCTAACCATAGAGACGCAAGCCGACGTGAAGCTGGCCGCTGGTGAAGTGGTGATAACGTTTGACGATGGACCAAGACCGGGCAAAACCGACACAATTCTAGATATCCTGGATCAGTATAACGCCAAAGCGACGTTCTTAATGCTGGGGCAGGCGGCGCAAAAACATCCGGGTCTGGTCCGCGAAGTGGCCAAAAGAGGTCACACGGTGGGTTTGCACACGCACACACATGGCGACCTCACCAAAGTCAATTTGGTTGCGGCATTGGCAGAGATTGAGCGCGGGCGGCAGCCCTTGGTTGCTGCTCTGTCACCGATCAACAAGGCACCAGCACCATTCTTTAGGTTTCCCTATTTGGCGCAAAATCAAAAGCTGCGCCGTGCTGTCAACAATGCGGGTCTTGTGATCATGGATGTGCAAATAGACAGCAAAGATTATTACAAAGCGAGCTCCGCTGAGGTCTTGCAGCGCACGCTGGCTCGGCTGGATCAACAAGGTAAAGGTATCGTATTGTTCCACGATATCCATCAGCGTACTGTCGATATGCTGCCAGATTTCTTAGCCGAGCTGAAATCTCGTGGCTATAAAGTTGTTGCTCTGGTGCCAGATCAGCGATTGCAGTTGCGCTCCAATACCCTACTTGCCCAAAACAATTAAACCAAGTATACCGCGCGTCCTTAACTTTGTTGATATTGGGGAAGCGCAGATGAAACGTGTCTTAATTGTTGGGTGTTCTGGATCCGGAAAATCAACTTTGGGCCGACGTCTGGGCAAACTTCTTGGCTTGCCGGTTGTTCATATGGATCAGCACTTTTTTCACCCCGGATGGGTGGTGAAGGAGGGTGAAGAGTGGACCAATATCGTTGCAGATTTGATTGCGAAAGAGAGTTGGGTCATGGATGGCAATTACTCCAACACACTGGCCACTCGGATCAAGCGTGCGGATACTGTCATCTTCTTAGATTTTCCAACATGGTTTTGCTTTTACCGCGTTATCAAGCGTTTCATCACCGCATTTGGCACGGCGCGTGAAGATGTTGCACCGGGGTGTGTAGAGCAACTTGATCCCGAATTTTTGGGTTATGTGTTGAACTACAATCGGCGTTCTCGCCCAAAGATGCTTAAAATCATGGAAGCCTTTGAAGGCGATTTCATAACCCTAAAATCAGTCAAGGAGATTGATGGTTTTGTGACACAGTTGGGCGAAAAGGCCGCAGCATAAGCGTTTGCCCAATTGCCAGCAATAGCGTTTTGTGAATAGTAAGCGCTATATGATCAATTCAAATTTCTTTAAACTTTTTCTCGCCAGCGCCGCATCGAATTTAGGAGACGGGATCGCACTCATCGCGTTTCCATGGTTTGCCTCACTGCTGACCCGTGACCCATTTCTGATTGCACTGGTGCCCCTATTTGGGCGCGCGCCATGGCTACTATTTTCCTTACCCGCAGGCGTCATTATCGATCGGGTTGATCGTCGACGTTTGATTTTTATGACAGATATCGCCCGTGCTGCCTTAACCCTGTTGGTATGCGGCGTTGTTTTAGCCTCTGTGAATGAGGTAGGTGCAGATTTGGTTGCTGCTGAGCATTCAATCGCCGCACTGGGCGTGCTTTATACATGCGCACTATTGATCGGGATTGCGGAAGTTTTGCGCGACAATGCGGCTCAAACCATTCTGCCTTCGGTTGTGCCGTCGGTGCAATTGGAGAACGCAAACAGCAAATTGGCAACCGTTGAGTTGGTGATGAACTCACTATGCGGCCCACCGCTGGCCGGCTTCCTCATTGCTCTATCGTTGGGGTTAGCGTTTGCTGTAAATGCCGGTGTTTTGTTTCTCGCCGCATTGTTGGTGTTTTTGATTGCTGGGCAATACCGCACCACAAAGGCGGATGATTATGTGCCTGTTCATTGGATTGTCGATCTGAAAGAGGGATTGGGATGGCTGTTCGGGCATACACTATTGCGCGACCTAGCATTCTTGCTTGGTTTGACCAATGGCGCCTACATGATGTCGTTGGCAACACAAGTTTTGTTTGCGCAAGAGATCCTTGGCTTGGACGCAGCTGGGTTTGGCTTGCTGCTCACCGGGGCTGCATTTGGCGGCGTTATTGGTGGGCTCGCTGCGCCCCATCTTGCTAAAAACTTTAGATCGGCAACTTTGTTGCGCGTGTCTTTGTTGTTGTTTGCAACAGAGTCGATCATATTTGGCCTCACTAGCCATCCAATCATTGCTTGGTTCACCCTTTTCCTTGGCTCAGCTGCGGGCATCGTGTGGAATGTAATCACCGTCACGCTGCGCCAGACCATAATTCCGGACAGGCTGATGGGGCGTGTGAATAGCGTTTATCGGTTTTTCGGCTGGGGCATGATGCCCGTAGGCACTTTTGTTGGCGGTGTCTTGGTCAGCGTTGCCCAGTTAAGTATTGGGCGCGAGTGGGCATTGCGAATTCCACATCTGTTGGCTGGAGCTTTGATGTTGGGTGGATTGGTGGTCTTGTTCTATCGACTAACCCATCAAAAAATTGATGCCGCTCGGGCGCATGCGAAAGCCTAGAACGGCAATTCTGCATCAAATGTCACGCGTTCCCCGCCTCTTGGATGATGAACGGTGAGCGATAGGGCGTGCAATCGTAAACGGTCCGCAGCATCAAGCGCTTCGCCCAAAGCGTAAAAGCGATCACCCAAAATGGGGTGGCCAAGGGCCAGCATGTGCACACGCAATTGGTGGGAGCGCCCGGTGATTGGCGTTAATTCCATTCTTGTCCAATTTTCATTTCGTTCTAAAATGGACCAATTGGTTTGCGCGTTGCGCCCCTGTTCGTGATCGACCATTTGCTTGGGTCTGTTTGGCCAGTCACACCGTAGGGGCAGGTTTACGGTGCCGTCGTCGCCTTCCACCTTGCCAAATACGTCTGCGACATAGGTTTTTGCCGTGTGTCGGCGCTCAAATTGCAACCCCAAATGGCGGTGTGCTTCTGGGTTCATGGCCATAATCACGACGCCAGATGTGTCCATGTCCAGACGGTGGACAATGCGGGATGTCGGGAACTTGCTTTGGGCGCGTGCCTCCAAACAATCTGCATGTTCTGCGGCTTTTCCGGGGACCGTCAGTAAGCCAGAAGGTTTGTTGAGGACCAGAATTTCATCGTCTTGGTGGATGACGTCGAGAAAGGGATCTGTTGGTGGTGCATAGACGAAATCGCCAATCATGCGCCCGTTTTTTCGATCAGGTGTCCAAATCCAGACTTGTTGAGCAACATTTCCGCTTCCAGTTTGCCTTCGCGTACTTCGTGCGGGTCTGGCATGTAGGGATGTTGTGCCAACATTTCTTGGTGGTGGAGCGGCAAGCCGTTTTCAATGGCGCCAGATAGGCAAAGTGCCCAATACCAATGATAGGGGTGGGGCGGATTTGGATGTGGTTCAACCATATAAGTGACAGTCTGGAGTTTCTCGCCGGTTGGTGTTTCCACTAAAAGATTGGGTTCGCGGGTATATTTCATCGGGCGATCCCAGTCTAAACCCTCAAACTTGTCGAGCACGGGCGCTTCGCTGATTGCCATCTCGTAGACCACGCCGTGTACTTGGTCGTTGCCATTTTCGGTTCTAAACATAGCCATTTTGCCAGATGCACCATGATCATCATCGGCCACCATGCCATAATTGATCGCGTGGCCGCTTACACTGGCGATCGCCACAGGCTTGGCTGATGCGCACCGGTTTTGCAGCCGGGCGTTTAGCAAATTGGAGCCATAGGCGAAATAGTAAAAGCTGCTCATGATGTTCCCGAGTTTTTTGCAATTGTTATTTGATATGGTGATCTGCACCAAATTCAGCAAGATTTGTCAATTCAGGATATGTTTATCTTCGTGCATAAATTGGAAGGACTTTGATTAATTGGCGGTAAATAAGATCAAATATCAGGATCGTCTGGATCGTGTCATCAACTATATTTACGACCATTTGGACGAGGACATCGATCTAAACCGACTGGCGGAAATTGCTTGTCTGTCACCTTATCATTGGCATCGCGTTTATCGGGGTATGAAAGGTGAAAGTATTGTCGCCACAGTTAAGAGGTTGCGCTTGCACCGCGCTGCAACCCAGTTGGCCAATACTAAACTACCATTGGAACGAGTGATTTCTCGTTCTGGCTACAGTAGCGCATCTGCGTTCTCGCGAGCCTTTTCGGATCGATATGGCATGCCACCAGCAAAATTCCGCGAGTGCGGACGTCCTTCCAATCTTATTCAATATGTTGCTGAGGGAAATGCACAAATGCACGAGGTTGAGATTAAGAGATTGGATGAGATCGTTCTTGTAGGGTTGTTTCATCAAGGCTCCTATCATGAAATTGGAAAGGCCTTTGAAAAACTCAATGTATTTGGCCGGGCCAAAGGTTTGATGGGGCCAGATATGCGATCGTTTGGGGTATATTTTGACGATCCGGACGTTGTGGAAACGGGCGAGTTGAACTCGTTCGCCGGTATTGTCGAGACCCAAGAAACCTTCCCTGAAGACCCGTTTGAACGGGTTCAATTCTCGGGTGGGCGGTTTGCTGTGATGCGGTTTAAAGGCCCCTATGCCCAGCTTCCATCGGCCTATCACTGGTTTTATGGCACTTGGCTTGTTCAAACAGAACAGATTTTGCGTGACGCGCCGTGTTTAGAGGCCTATTTAAACGATCCGCGCGAGGTTGCGCCTTCAGATTTATTGACCGACATTTTCATGCCAATTGAGTGAGCTACATGAGCAAAAAGAACAAAATCGACTTCAAACGCCAAGATGCGAAGCTTTACAGCGGAAAGGTCGAACGCTTTGATTTGGTCAAAGTGCCGCCGATGAATTACCTGATGATTGATGGGGATGGTGGCCCAGGAAGTGAGAGCTATCCGGCCGCAATTGCTGCCCTTTATGCGCTAAGCTATGGGTTAAAGTTCTTTTCCAAGATCGAGATGGAAAAAGACTATGTGGTTGGTCCCCTAGAAGGCCTTTGGTGGGCCGATGATATGGAAACATTTATCACGCGGGAAAAAGACAAGTGGAAATGGACCATGATGATCCGGCAACCAGATTGGTTGCTTGGCGAACATCTTGATCAGGTTCTTGAAACTTCAATTGAAAAGAACGGTGCAAAATCAGATGCGCCAACGGATGAGGCTACATTGCGTTCTGTTCGTCTTGAAACCTTGGACGAGGGCGATTGTGTGCAAGTTTTGCATGTTGGCGCCTATGATGACGAGGGGCCAGTTCTAGCACAAATGCATAATGAATATGTGCCACAGAACAAAATGAAGATGATCGGTAAGCACCATGAGATCTATTTGAATGATCCGCGCAAAGTGACGCCGGACAAACTTAAGACTATTTTGCGTCAGCCTGTTCATTTGCAGTAGCGTTCATAGGCTTGAATAACTTTGTTTGCGCGCCATAGCGCACTCAATCATTTCTTCGCTTGGCGGATCAATTGCTCCGTGCTTTTCTGCCAAGCGAATTACCCCAAGCAAATCCGCAAGTTCCTTTGTAAGTGCAAAACCGTTCTTTTCACCGGTATCTGCGTTTGTTGTATCCACACCAAACCGCTTGACTTTGGAAACAGCTTGAATGATTTCCGCGCACTCTTCTACGAGTATTGTTAGAGCTTCTAACTTTTGATCTTCACTAACCGTCATCATCCCTTAGTGCCACTCAGGCACGATCCTACGTAGAATCTCCAGTTGTTTATCTTTATGGCATTATCACATTAGATTGACGGGAACGCATTATCTTGACAGTGGAAAGATATAGCCCTATCTATGTGCCACTATTGAGGAGTGATAATGATGAAACTGCCAAAAAATCGAGACTTACGACGAATCCTAATGGCGCAGGTGCCAGCGGATTTTGCAGATTGGCTTGACTATGTGGCGATCATCTCACTGTTTACCTACACTTGGTCGGTTGAGCCGATCTATTTTGCTTTCTTTGCTTTGGCATTTTCGCTGCCCTATTTGATTGTGGGTCCTTTTTCTGGCGCCTTGGTGGACCGGTGTGACTTGAAAACCGTTATGGTTTGGTCAAATCTTGGTCGCGCAGCGTCAACCTTTGCTTTGGCTTTTGCCGGCCAGCCAGAACTTGTGCTGGTTTTGGTTTTCATACGATCCTCAGTGGACAGTTTTTTCAGTCCTGCCAAACAGACTGCCATACAAGTTTTGGCGGAAAAGTCTGAATTGATGGCGACGAATTCTCTGAGCCAAATACTCAATCAAGCCTCCAAAATTGTTGGGCCCGCCGTTGGTGGAGCGCTATTGATCTTTGTTAGCAGCCAATCGGTTTTTGTGGTCAATGGATTTGTGTCTTTGCTGGCTCTGGCCATTTTGCTCTGGCTGCCAAAGGGATTGCGTCCAAAAAACTCAGGTGAAACCGAGGCAGGTGCCACCGATCAAAAGAAAATGGGCATATTTGCGGAAATCGCTGAAGGCTACAAAACCGTCGGGCGCATCCCCGCGCTCTGGGTCACCATTGGGCTTGGCGCATTTGGTTTTTTTGCGATCTTTTTGCACGACACATTGATCGGGCCTGTGACAAAACTATTGGGGTTTGATCAGTCGATTTTGGGTTTAACCGTTACGGCGGTTGGGGCCGGTGGTGTGCTTGGTGCATTGGCAGTTGGTAGTATCAAGCGACCAATCCATCCTTATGCGCTGATTGGGCCGGGCATGTTCATTGCCTCGCTGTTTACACTGCTGCTGGGCTTTGCGGCCACAAATATGTGGGCATTTCCGCTTTGGATTTTTGTGCCCGGCGCCTTTGTGATTGGCTTTGCGAGTTCGGGCATATTTGTGCCCATGCGCACGGTTTTGCAGCTTGAAACGCCGCCAGACAAAATGGGACGTGTAACCGCAGTCAGTGAAGCCGTAACAGTGACGGCGATGATGGGAGCGCCATTTATTGGGGCAATGTTGGCCACCAATTATGGTCTTGGCGTGCCATTTGTTATTGGCGGTGGCCTGTCATTGGTTTTGGGATTGGGCACGATCGCTTTAATCCCTTTTATCAAATTCAAAAAAGCGGATGAGCAGCCCGATAGCCAAGAAGCCGAACTGGCCAACGCAAGTTGAACGTTTGGCGACGGAGCTGTGTTACTCAGATTGGGAAGGGGCTATTCGCCCCAGGTTTCTTCTAGAACACGCAGCCAATTGGCGTGGCAGATTTTGTTGAGGGCTTCATCGTCATAGCCTGCGTCACGCAAAGCACTGGTCAATGTGGGCAGTTTGGCGGTGCTATCAAGATCATAGGGTGGGGGCGCGCCGTCATAGTCAGACCCTAAACCAACATGGTCGATGCCCATGATATCCACCATATGGTTTACATGTTCGACCAATGTGGACATGGGTACATCTTGGTTTTTCGCCCCATCTTTGCGCAAGAAAGCAACGGCAAAGTTTAGGCCCGCAATCCCGTTTGTGTCTTTGATCGCTTTGAGCTGATTATCGGTTAAGTTGCGTGTGGTGGGGCAAAGTGCATGGACATTTGAATGGCTGGCAATGAGCGGTTTAGTTGAAACGCGTGCGACGTCCCAGAAGCCTTTTTCGTTGATATGCGATAAATCTACAGCAATACCCATTTCATTGCAGGCTTTGACCAACTCTATGCCATCATTGGTTAAGCCCGGCCCGGTGTCTGGTGAGGCGGGGAACTTGAACGGCACGCCATGTGCGAAGGCATTTGAACGGCTCCACACGGGGCCGATGGAGCGCAAACCATCGTTGTAAAAGGCTTCAAGGTTTGAAAGGTCCGGCAATATGGCTTCAGCCCCTTCAATGTGCAGCACGGGTGCCATTTTGCCATTTGCCATAGCGGAGCGGATGTCTTTGACGGAACGGCAAATTTCAACCTTTCCATTTGAGGCGGCCGCAATATCGCGCAGCAAGGTAATCATGTTCATGGTATAATCGCGGGCGAATTCTTGTCCCGGGGTTGTGCGGAAAGACTTGCCATCTTCTGGCGGAATAAACATGGCAAATAATCCGCCTGCAAAGCCACCACTCTGGGCAGATTGCATATCGATATGCTGGCCAGCGCGGGGCTCAAAAAATGCCTCTACAGAATTGTCGGGGCACTCTTCGATGAGTTTGAGCAAAATGTCGTTATGGCCATCAAAGATTGGAATTTGTGGGGTGTTTGTCATAAATATCCGGAAAAGATAGTGAGTGATTTGCTTGTGATTGTTGCACGGTGATTGGTGGTTGCCAATGCGCAATTGCTTTGATTTCGATCAAGGTAGAATGTGTTTGGATCAATAATGTGGCACCCATCAGAGATAGGGATTTTGATGGACCACGCAATCATCGAGAAATATGCAGCACCTGTGCCGCGTTACACGAGTTATCCAACTGCGCCACATTTTTCGAGCGAAGTTGATAATGCTACTTATTCGTCTTGGGTTGAGGCGCTGGGCGAGGGGGACCGTCTGTCGCTTTATGTCCATATCCCATTTTGCGATCGTCTTTGCTGGTTTTGCGGTTGTAACACCAAGCAAACGCTCAAATATGCCCCGGTTAAATCTTATATGAAACGGGTGCACAAAGAGATTGAGATGGTTGCCAAACTGGTGAAACCGGGTGCACGTGTTACTGCCGTTCATTTGGGTGGAGGGTCGCCGACTTTGCTTGAGCCGGACGATCTGGAATTGCTGGGCAACAAATTGCGCGCCGCCTTTGCGTTTGCAGATGACGCGGAGATTTCAATTGAAATTGACCCAAGCGATGTAACGCCTGAAAAGATTGAGGGCATGGTCGCCTTTGGCATGACCCGCGCTTCGATTGGTGTGCAAGATTTCTCAGAAAAAGTGCAGGAAGCGATCAATCGCCCGCAGAGCTTTGAACTAACACGTGACGTCGTATTTGCATTGCGTGATGCGGGGATCAAATCCATCAATTTAGATGTGCTCTATGGTTTGCCGTTTCAAACGACTGAGCGGTTGATGGAGACGATTGATAAAACAACTTCTTTGCGACCTGATCGCATCGCCTTGTTTGGCTATGCCCATGTGCCGTGGATGAAAACTCATCAGAAGATGATTGATGAGGACGCCTTGCCCGACACAATCGAGCGGTTTGAACATGCCATGATGGCCGGGGACCGATTGGCAGACGCAGGGTATGATCGGATCGGTTTTGACCATTTCGCCTTGCCCTCAGATTTTATGGCGAAAGCGGCGGCGGACGGGACGTTGCGCCGCAACTTCCAAGGCTACACGGTTGATAATTCTGATGCATTGATTGGCTTTGGTGGTTCAGCCATTGGGCAAACGAAAAACGGCTATGTGCAAAACATTGTTGCCACAGGGCAGTATCAAGCTGCCATCGACAGTGGTGACCTAGCAATTGCCAAGGGTTTTGAATTGTCAGATGTGGACAGGGCACGCGGATGGGTGATTGAGAAACTCATGTGCGATTTCAAGTTCGATGTGGATGAGTTCATACAGCGATTTGGCGATTTGGCTCCAACCATCATGAACGATGCAGGATATATTGCAGCAGCGGATCAAGATGATTTTGTCTACAGCACGCACGACACATTTGGATTAACCGAAAACGGCAAGCCTTTTGTTCGTGCGATTGCGGCAAAGTTCGACACATATTTTGGTCAGGGTAATGCGCGGCATTCAAAAGCTGTTTAACTCTAGTGTGCGACGCCTATGACGAATGCTCTGACTATCATATGCTTTCTTGGCTGCCTGACAGCTGCGGCGTTTCTTGCTTACACATTGCTCAATCTTGATGCGCTTGGGATAGGGCTTTTCCACCCAAGGGTGCTGGTTGAGTTTGGGTTGGTCGTGCTCTTTGGGTTGTTTGGACTGATAACACTTTTTCTGGCCTGACTTGCGACGCACAGACGCAGAATTGTTTTGCGAAGTTAATCAGGTGCGAAGCTGCGACAATCAACCGTGTGGTGCTGATGCCAAGACATGTGCAAATCGGGCCCGTGCTTCGTGATCCCAATGGAATTGGATTTTCGACCGTTTTGACCACATCGGGCTTGGTTTCGTCGAATGGTGAGAAGCCAACTCAACAGGGGATCGGAAAGAATTAGGGGTGCCCTTTGAAAAAGGACACCCCGAATTACGACTTAGAGGTTGTGGGGACGGGTCTAAGTCGATCTGTTTTGGCGGTTCTCGATCAGCTTTTCGACCACTGAAGGGTCAGCAAGCGTGGAGATGTCGCCTAAGTTGGAGAATTCGTCCTCGGCAATCTTACGTAAGATGCGTCGCATGATTTTGCCCGAACGGGTTTTGGGCAGGTCCGGTGCAAATTGGAGCAAATCCGGTGTTGCAATCGGCCCAATTTCCTTGCGCACCCACGCGCGCAGTTCTTTATAAAGCTCGTCGCTCGGCTCATTGCCTGCCATAAGGGTGACATAGACATAAATGCCTTGGCCCTTGATGTCATGGGGATAGCCAACCACAGCGGCTTCTGACACTTTGTCGTGTGCCACCAATGCGCTTTCCACTTCAGCGGTGCCCATGCGGTGGCCAGACACGTTCAACACGTCATCGACGCGTCCAGTGATCCAGTAAGCGCCATCTTCGTCGCGTTTGCAGCCGTCGGAGGTGAAATATTTCCCCTTATAGGTGGTGAAATAGGTGTCCACGAACCGTTGATGATCGCCATAGATGGTGCGCGCTTGTGCGGGCCAACTATCCAAAATGCACAAATTGCCTTCGGCTGCGCCTTCAAGCACATTGCCTTCATTGTCAACAAGTTGAGGTTTGATGCCAAAGAAAGGCGCTGTGGCGGCCCCAGGCTTAAGCGCATGCGCGCCGGGCAGTGGGGTCAACATGCAACCACCGGTTTCTGTTTGCCACCATGTATCAACAATCGGGCAACGGGCTTCGCCCACAACGTGGTAGTACCATTCCCATGCTTCTGGGTTGATCGGTTCTCCAGCCGTGCCCAAAAGCTTGAGCGAAGAGCGGCTGGTTTTGGTGACAAATTCATCACCTGCGCCCATCAATGCGCGAATGGCAGTTGGGGCGGTGTAGAACTGATTGACCTGATATTTGTCGATGATTTGCCAGAAACGCGAAGCATCTGGGAAGTTTGGTACACCTTCAAACATCACCGATGTGGCACCATTTGAAAGCGGTGCGTATAGGGTGAAACTGTGCCCAGTGATCCAGCCCAAATCAGCGCCGCACCAGAAGATATCGCCTTCTTCATAGTTGAAGACGGCGCGGTGAGCGAAGTTGATATAAGTGAGGTAACCGCCAGATGTGTGGACCACGCCTTTTGGTTGCCCGGTTGAACCAGACGTATAAAGGATGAACAAAGGATCTTCTGCGTTCATAGGTTCGCATTCGCAGAACTCATCAACCCCAGCTGCTGCTTCATGCCACCAGACGTCGCGCCCACCCTTCATGGTGATGTTTGCGCCAGTGTGCTCAACCACCAATACTTTTTCGACACCCAAAGCGTGCGGCATGGCGTCGTCGACATTTTTCTTTAGTGGAACGGTTTTGCCACCACGGCGTCCTTCGTCGGCGGTGATCACAACGGTACTGTCGCAATCATTGATCCGGCCCGCAAGCGCTTCAGGCGAGAAGCCCGCAAAAACGACAGAGTGAGCAGCCCCAATGCGCGCGCAAGCAAGCATGGCATAGGTGATTTCTGGGATCATGGGCAGATAGATGGTGACCCGGTCGCCCTTTTTGACGCCCAAAGATTTGAGCACATTTGAAAACCGAGAAACCCGCTCGTGCAGCTGGTTATAGGTGATTGTTTGCCCGGGTTGATCTGGATGATCTGGCTCCCAATGGAACGCCACGCGATCACCATTTTCTTCCAAATGTCGGTCGATACAATTGTAGGCAACGTTCAGCACACCATCTTCGAACCATTTGACCGACACAGGGTCGAAACTGGTGTTTTTGATGATGGTTGGCTCTTTGATCCAATCCAAGCGTTTTGCTTGTTCTGCCCAAAATCCATCGGGATCTTTGACAGACCGATGATACATCTCTTGATATGTGTCCGCGTCAATTAGCGCGTTGGTTGCCCAATCTGAAGGGACTGGATAGATTTTCCCGGACATAGCTCTCCTCTTGTCCGCCAACAGCAATGACAGCCGGCGAACCCTTTTTGAAACCTTCAATGTTAATTGGCCGGTCCCTACCGTGCCCGGTCTCTTGGAGGCTTGCGCCCCCAATCTTTGCTATGAACTAAATCGCGAGATACTCGTGACGAAGTTCTTCGTTATCCAAGACCTCTTGTGCGGTGCCGGTAAAGGCCACCTCACCAGTATCAAGAATAACCGCCCTATCGGCGAGACGAAGCGCGGCAACCGCGTTTTGCTCAACGATAATGGTCGTGATCCCAAGAAGCTTGATTTCTTGCAGGATCTTTTCAATCTCTTGCACAATCACTGGTGCCAAACCTTCATAGGGTTCGTCCAATAGCAAGAGTTTGACATCCCGTACCAATGCACGGCCAATGGCCAGCATTTGCTGTTCGCCACCAGAAAGGGTCACGCCTTCTTGGTTGCGGCGTTCAGCGAGGCGTGGGAAACGCTCGTAAACTTGTTCGATGGCCCAGCCGTGTCCCGGCGCCACTTGGGCAAGGGTCATGTTTTCTTCAACGGTTAGGCCTTGGATGATGCGCCGATCTTCTGGCACCAGTTGTAGCCCGGCAAGGGCTGCTTCGTGCGAACGCATTTGGTGCAATGGTTGACCATCCAGCCAGATTTCACCCTGCTTTAGCTGCGGGTCATCTGTGCGGGCGAACGAACGTAATGTTGATGTTTTGCCCGCACCGTTTCGCCCCAGCAGTGCCATGATTTCGCCCTTGGGCAAATCCATTGATACACCTTGCACGATATAGCTTTCGCCATAATAGGCGTGAACATTTTTAACCTGGAAAAATGGGCGTTCTGTGCTTGCGGCGCTTGCGCTATTTGTAATGTCAGTTTCAGTGTTCATGGCGTTCATTAGTGAGCTCCCCCAAGATATGCTTCTTGCACTTTCGGGTTGTTGCGCACCTCCTCCGGTGTTCCCTCGGCGATAATGCGGCCACCCGCCAGAACCGAGATTTTGTCAGCCAGTGAAAACACAACATGCATGTCGTGCTCGATAATGACTTTGGTCATCCCACGTTCTTTGATCTTCTTCAGCAAGTCAATTGTGGTATTTGTATCGTGTCGTGACATGCCAGCTGTTGGCTCATCCAACAAGAGCAAACGCGGGTGCTGGATAAGGCACATGGCCAGCTCCATGCGACGTTTGTCCCCGCGTGACAATGAGCCTGCTAGCATGTCTTTGCTTGCAGTCATGCCCACATCTTCAAGCATATGCTCGGCTTCTTCACGGATTTCAGTTTCATCGTCAATTGACTTGAAGAAATTGAGCGTAAAGGAGCCATCGCGCCGTGCAAAGGCGGGGGCCATCACATTTTGGATCACTGTAAGGTCTGGAAAGATCTCGGGTGTTTGGAACACACGTGCCACACCGACTTGGTTGATCTCATGTGGTTGCTTACCCGTCAAAACTTGCCCGTCAAATACCACCGCGCCGCGGGTTGGGGCCAAACGGCCCACCACCACATTGAGAAGTGTTGATTTTCCGGCACCGTTTGGGCCAATGATGGCGTGGGTTTTGCCTTCTTCGATTTGCAAATCGATATCGCTTAGGGCGTGCAGTCCACCAAAGGTCTTGTGCACATCAGCGACGTGAAGAACAATATTGTCTTTTTCTGTCGTCATTTCAAATGTCCTTTCAAGACCTATTCAGCGGGTGCTGGGGCTGGTGCTGGTTCATCGGGTTTTGCCTTGTCGCCGCCATCGCGGTTAAACAGGGAACCAATGCGCCTAAAGCCTTCCATCATGCCGCCGGGCAAGAAGGTCACGACAAGCACGAAGATCAAGCCAAGTGTTAAGTGCCAGCCTTCACCCACAAACATTGAGGTGACGCTAACCACAAAGCTTTCCACGTTGTCTGGCAAGAAGCTGAACAGATTGTGCAACACGCTTTCGTTGAACGAGGAAAAAATGTTCTCGAAATATTTGATCAACCAAGCGCCAACCACGGGGCCAATGAGCGTGCCAACACCACCAAGAATGGTCATTAGTACGATTTCGCCCGATGCGGTCCATTGCATACGCTCAGCGCCTGCAAGGGGATCCGTTACAGCCATCAGACCGCCAGCAAGACCGGCAAACATGCCAGAGATCACAAATGCTGTCAGGGTATAGGGACGGGTGTTAAAGCCCGTATAGTTCATGCGGGTTTGGTTGGACTTGATCGCACGTAACATCATGCCAAATGGTGAAGCGAAGATGCGTTGAGTGATAAAGAAGCCGATGATCAAGAAGACCGCACAGAAGTAAAAGCCCGAGATGCCGCTCATATCCACAAGGCCAAACAGATTGGACACGGGCAGAGAGCCGTCGTTGACGCCACCAAATGCGCTGTCGACAATTCTTGGATCATCTAGGGTCAGCTGCAAACCTGTTTCACCGTTGGTGATTGGCGTTAGCACTGAGTAGGCTAGATTGTATGACATTTGCGCAAATGCAAGGGTCAAGATTGAAAAGTAAATGCCAGAGCGCCGCAAGCTTACAAATCCAATGGCCAAGGCGAATATGCCTGAAATGACCACCGCAAGGATAAGAGCGGGGATTGGGTTCATTGAAAACAGCTTAAACGTCCAAACTGCAGTATATGAACCCACACCAAGAAATGCGGCATGGCCAAAGCTGAGGTAGCCGGTTAGGCCAAACAGGACATTGAAGCCAATGGCGAGAATGCCAAAGATCGCAAACTTTTGCATCAAATCAGGATATGCGGCACCAAATGGCTGAAGCCAAATCGGCATCAACAGGACTACTGCAGCAAACAATACAAAGGTAATGACGTCTTTGCGTGACATTGAGAATAGGGCGTTCATGTTCTTAACTCTCCATCACGCCACGGCGACCCAGAAGACCACGTGGACGAACCAATAGAATAATCACGGCGACCAGATAGATAATGATTTGGTCGATACCTGGAATGATGGCTTTGATTTCCGTCATCGAGGCGAGAGATTGGAGTATGCCAAGCAGGAAGCCTGCGGCAACGGCGCCGGGCAATGAACCCATTCCGCCAACAACCACCACCACAAAGCTAAGGACCAAGAAGTCCATGCCAAGGTGATAATCAGGCGGAAGCAACGGCGTGTACATGACACCGGCCATACCTGCGACCACGGCTGCTAAACCAAACATGGCGGTAAAGCGCTTGTCGATGTCGATGCCAATCAAACCAACAGTTTCTCTGTCAGCCATACCGGCGCGCACCACCATGCCAAAAGTTGTGAATTGAAGGAAGGCAAACACAGCGCCAATAACAACAACTGAGAATGCGAAATAGATGAGACGCCACCAAGGATAAACAATGACGTTCGGATCCATGCCCATTGCTGCACCAATATCTGCGGCGCCACCAACGACAGAAGGCATCGGCTGCGGAATTGGGTTCGCGCCGAAGTAGTGTTTGATGATTTCTTGCAAAACGATCGCTAGTCCGAAAGTTACAAGGATTTGTTCCGCGTGAGGACGACGATAGAAGTGCTTGATCAGACCGCGCTCCATGACGATGCCGATGACCAGCATGACGGGGATCGCGAGCAATATCGAAAATGGAACCGAATAGTCCACCATGAATGAACCAAAATCGCCGAACCATGCTTCAACATAGGGTGTGCGAATTTCAAGCGGTGTGCCCCAAGCCGTGACCTTTTCGGGGTCGGTTGCAATCATTTCCAGTGTCAAAATTTTGCGCACTGTGACGGCACAAAAAGCACCAAGCATAAACAATGCACCGTGGGCAAAGTTAACAACGCCCAATGTGCCAAAAACAAGGGTAAGCCCCAAAGCGATCAACGCGTATGCGCCGCCTTTATCCAGTCCGTTCAAAAACTGTAGAAAAATCGCGTCCATCATTCCTCCCAAGCAGCATAGTTGGCTGCAAATGCTTGCGGTTATAGCTCTTTAGAACCGCCGATGCCGGGGTGGTGAACCACCCCGGCACCAAAGTTTAAACTCAACTAACTTCGTATGGGCCTAGATCGCCGCCGAAGATCGCAGGATCATATTCCACTTGTGCCCGTGGAGTTTGTTGAACCACATTGAGCAAATCGAATTGAGAAGTTGGGTTTTCGTTACCACGCACAACCAATACGTCTTTAAAGCACTGGTGATCTGCTGCACGGTAGTGTGTAGGACCATTGCCCATTCCATCAAAATCCCAGCCCTCAAGAGCTTTAATGACTTCTGGTGGATAGAATGTGCCTGCACGCTCGCACGCGTCGGCGTAAAGCAAGGTTTGCACGTAACAAGTATGTGCAGCCATTGATGGTGGGAAGCCGTACTTGGCGCCGAATGATTTCACAAAAGCTTGTGAACCAGCGTCTTGTAGTGACCAGTTCCAGTTTGCTGAACCCAAAATGCCTTTAATGTTTTCGCCAGCACCCTGCGCCATAAGGCGAGAGAACAATGGCACAACAATTTGGAAGTCTTTGCCGTTGACTTGCTTGTCACGTAGACCAAACTGAATTGCTTGGGTTAGTGAGTTCACCATGTCGCGACCATAGTGGTTCAAAATCAGAACGTCAGCGCCTGAATTGAGAACCGGTGTGATGTACTGAGAAAAATCGCCTGCGCCCACTGGTGTTTTAACCGTTTCTGCAGTTTGCCAACCCAATGCTTCAGTAGCATTGCGCATGGATTCTTCTTGCGTCCAACCCCAAGTATAGTCAGCTGTGAGGTGATATGCGCGACGGTCTGTACCATATTCTTGACCAAGCACTGGACCAAGTGCTGCACCAGACATGTAGGCGTTAAAGAAGTGCCTAAAGCCATAGCGTCGCTTGTCTTTACCCGTTGTATCGTTGGAGTGGGTCAAGCCAGCCATAAAGATGGTGCCCATTTCTTGGCACAAACCCTGCACAGCAACAGCCACACCTGAAGATGAACCACCAGAAATCATCAGTGCGCCGTCTTTTTCAATCATCCGTTTAGCGGATGCGCGGGCTGCGTCAGATTTGGTTTGTGTATCGCCGGTAACGTAGGCAACTTTCTTGCCTAGTACGCCATTGCCGCCCAAAGATTTGGGTTGCATTGTGTTGAGCATCCCGCCGTCGCCTTCACCATTAAGGTGTTCAACAGCAAGTTGGAATGCGCGAAGCTCATCAGCACCCTCATCGGCGTAAGAGCCGGTTTGTGGCACGTTAAAACCAAGAGTTACCGTGTCGCCCATAGGCTTGTTGCGGTATTCTTGGCCAAAAGCAGAGCTTGTCAAAATTGTTGGCGCAACACCTGCGGTCACAAGACCAGCTGCGGCACCTTTGAGAACCTTACGACGGCTAGGGCCATCTTTACGTTCGCTCATAAATTCTCCTCCTTTTTGGGTGATGGGCGTCGAATGCACTGACGCTACACATCGCGAGAATAATAGTGTATAAATGAAAACTTAAGCAATAGTACGTTGTAATATAACGATAATTTTGTCAAAAACGCGACAGTTTCTTGTAACTTATTGTAAAATATTTTACAAGTCGGCAAAATATAAAAGAGTGAAAAGGTCAAACATATGCGCTCGCCTATAGGGTTGAAAATCCGCAACCTGAGGAAATCACTTGATTTCTCACAATCTGGGTTTGCGAAGATGGTTGGCATTTCGCCGTCCTATCTAAACCTAATTGAGGCCAATAAGCGCGATGTCGGTGGCATCTTGTTGCAACGAATTGCGGAAAACTTGAACGTCGAGTTGGATTTGTTAACAGGCGACAGTGAACAGCGATTGATCAATGATCTAGAGGAAGTGTTTGCGGACCCGCTGCTCGAATCGTTAAATTTGGGACCTGACGACGCACGCAACGTGGTGGCAACAAACCCAGATGCAGGGGCCGCACTTTTTAGGATTTATCGTGGATTTTTGGACGCGCGCGCTGAAGCAAAAGCCATGTCCAATCGCTTGCGGTCTGACCCTTTGTTCTCTGAATTATTGCATCAGATGCTCTCCCAAATCACAGCGGTTAGGTCCGCAGCAGAAATCTTGGCGGATGTGCCCGACCTAGAAAGCGATCAGCGCAAACGGTTCCATGTCTCTTTGTCGCGAGACAGCCGCACGCTATCCGATGTTGCTCAAACCCTTATTGGCGAATTTGATCGCGAAACGGTGGCGCATCATTCGGTCTCGCCCATGCGAGAAGTTGACGATTTGATTATCGATGAGAAAAACCATTTTGGCGGACTGGAGGAACTAGGTCGTGAACTTCGGGGTGAGGTGCTTGCTTTTGGTGGTTTTGGGGAGGCCAGTCTTGATCTGGCGCTACAGCACAAATTTGGTGTGACCGTTGAGCGCGCTGGGCAAGTGGAAGCCGGTGGCGAAGAAGCGCCGGGGCAGTACCGATATATAGAAGACCAAAAGCGCATGTGGTTTCAGGGCAATTGTACCATGTCCACGCGCCAATTTCAGCTATCCCGGCTGTATGCGGAATTGTCTGGGGTCGACACGCTGAAGCAAATGGCTAAAGACAAACGGCTAACCTCATCAAACTCTCAACGGCTCGCTTATCGTGCTCTCGGGTCCTATTTGGCTGGCGCTATTAGTTTGCCGTATGACGATTTCTTAAAGGATGCTGAGGAGCACAAGTATGACATTGACTATCTTGCGCAAAAATACACAGCCAGTTTTGAACAGGTTGCGCATAGGCTGGTGACTTTGCGCGCGCCGGGGCGCGAAGGTATTCCTTTTGGTTTTTTGCGTTCCGACCCGGCGGGGCGGCTGACAAAGCAGTTTCCATTGCCCGGGCTCCAATTGCCAAACGCGGGTCATGCCTGTCCGCTTTGGGCAATCTATAGCGCGTTTCGGCGGCCAAATGACGTTGTCCGTCAGCTCGTTACTTATCCTGACGGGTCTAGGTATTTGTTTTTTGCGAAATCAATGTCCAAACGGGCAGCGGCTTATTCTCAGGTGCCTTTTTACACGTCTGTCATGCTTGCCTGTGACATTTTTTATGCGGATAGGACGGTTTACGGGGAGGGTATGCGGTTGGATGATGGACAATTGGATGTGCCGGTCGGCCCAACATGTCACATGTGTATTCGGCGTGATTGTGAGCATCGGCAAGAAGAAGTTTTGGCCAGCGTTGATGCGATGCACTCGGTGCGTATGCCGCTTGTAAACACAAAGTTCAGTGTTGGCGAGACGGATAAAAGTGCATAAGGTGTGGCGGTTGGTATCGGCAAGAGGGGCCGGTCTCAGCACGCGGGAGGAATATACGTGTCTGTAGACGTTTTGATTGTCGAGGATGAGCCAAGCATCCTTGATTCGCTGGATTTTATTCTCAAACGGGCGGGCTGGAACATCAGCGCGGTAACAGATGGGGATGCCGCTATTGCGGCGGTTGGTGAGTTGCGCCCAAAAGTTGTGGTGCTCGATGTTATGCTGCCCAAGAAGTCTGGGTTTGAAGTGCTTAAACATTTGCGCGGGCAACCCGGTACAAAGGATTTGCCCATATTGATGTTGACGGCGAAAGGGCAACAGCAAGATCGCCGGATTGCAGAAGAATTGGGTGCAAATGGGTTTGTCACCAAGCCCTATTCAAACAATGAAGTGGTGGAAGCGGTGCGCCAGCTGATGGAGCAAGCAGCCGCTTGAGTGCGTAATGGCCGGTCGTAAACGTAGTGAAGGATTTGCGTTTTTTCTCCCCGTCGTTGGGGCGATGTTGGTTATGCCGCCTATTGTTATGCTGTTTGATGTGGACGTTAGTGTCTTTGGTTTTCCACTGATCGTTGCCTACATGTTTTTTGTTTGGCTGTTTTTGGTGGTCGCTTCTTGTGTTCTGACACGCGGGTTGCCACGCGCGGAAACTGAAGTGAAAAAAGCTGACACACATGCGGAAACTAAGCCATGATTTCCGCCAATCTTGTCATCCTTATTGCGGTCGGTTATGTGGTGCTGCTGTTCGCACTCGCCTATTTTTCCGAACGTTGGGCAGAGGGTGACCGGGGCCATTTTTTGCGTTCGCCATTGGTTTATACGCTGGCTATTTCTGTTTATTGCACCAGCTGGACGTTTTATGGAGCTGTTGGGTCGGCCGCGAGAAGTGGACTTGAGTTTTTCGCCATTTACTTAGGACCGACCTTAGTTTTTGTGGGGTGGTGGTTTGGTTTGCGCAAATTGGTGCGCATCGGCCGCAATCAGCGCATTACCTCAGTTGCTGATTTGATTTCATCGCGCTTTGGCAAAAGCAACCGGTTGGCGGTTTTGGTGACATTGATCGCGGTCATTGGCACAACGCCCTACATTGCTTTGCAGCTTAAAGCGATCACCACTAGCTTGTCGGTGATCTCGTCCGACAGTATTTTGGCGGGTGTGGGAGATCGCACAGACGACAACCGCCTGGCGCTTGGTGTTGCTGCTGGAATGGCGCTTTTTACCATCCTATTTGGAACACGGAATGTGGATGCCAAGGAACAACACCATGGCGTTGTGGCCGCCATTGCGTTTGAAGCGATCGTAAAACTGGTGGCACTGATGGCCGTTGGCATTTTTGTTGTATTTGGAATTGGTGGCGGATTTTCGGAAATCTTTTCGCGGGCGGAAAGCGTTGGGGTCAATGTTTATGACAACGGTGGGTTTGGAACCCGCTGGGTGACAATTTTGGTGCTTTCTGCTGCAGCCATCATATGTTTGCCACGACAGTTTCAGATCACAGTTGTCGAAAATTCTGACGAAAACCATTTGCGCACTGCCAGCTGGCTTTTCCCCCTATATTTGTTGGGCATGAGCGTGTTCACCTTGCCTATTGCCATCGTGGGGTTGAACTTGCTTCCTGCTGGGACAGACCCTGATATGTTTGTGCTGACCCTTCCGCTGGCCCATGACCAAGAGTTGCTTGCCCTTTTTGCCTTTATTGGAGGGTTTTCGTCCGCCACATCAATGATCATTATCGCTTCCATCGCGCTTTCTATAATGGTCAGCAACCACATTGTTATGCCTATTGCGCTTAGAACGCCATGGATCGCTGATTCAGGCGATGGACAGGGGGTGACGAACTTGCTGCTCAATAGTCGGCGCGTTTCAATCTGCGCTGTGTTGGCACTTGGGTTTTTATATTTTTGGCTCACAAATGGGTCCGGTGCGCTGGCTCGGATCGGCCTAATTTCGTTTTCAGGCGTAGCTCAGTTCTTACCATCAATTATTGCAGCTCTTTATTGGCGCGATGCGACGTCAAAAGGCGCTGGCGTGGGACTGTTCGTCGGCTTTGCTGTTTGGGCCTATACTTTGTTTTTGCCGAGTTTTGTTGAAACGGGTGGCATAGTTGCCCAGTGGGTGGAAAATGGTCCCTATGGCATCAGTTTCTTGCGGCCTGAGGCCTTGTTTGGGCTTGAAGGTATTGATCCGCTTGTGCATTCGGTTTTTTGGAGCTTATTGGCCAACGCGGGACTTTTGGTGTTGGTTTCGCTTTCCACCAGCCAGTCCGCACTCGAACGCATTCAGAGCACTTTGTTTGTGGACGCGTTCCGGCGGTTGCCCGGTACTGAAACCCGGTTTATGCGCTCCTCAGCGGCCGCGAATGATTTGTTTTTTGTGGCACAACGTGTGCTAGGTGCTGAGCGCGCAACAGCCATATTTGATGACTATTTGAAACGAGAGGTTGGCAGTCGCGCGCAGTTTGAGCCAACGCCAGATTTCATAGCGCATTTGGAAAAAGAGCTTGCGGGCTCCATCGGGGCTGCATCGGCCCACGTTATGCTGTCGCAGGTTGTTTCAGGAGACAATATATCGCTGCAAGAGGTGATGCAGATCGCTGATGAAACTCAGCAAGTGATCGAATATTCGCAACAGCTTGAACAAAAATCCGAGGAATTGAAACAGACCGCTGAAAAGCTGCAGGATGCCAATGAAAAACTGCGTGAGCTTGATCAGGAAAAGGATGATTTTCTAAGTCAGGTCAGCCACGAAGTGCGCACGCCCATGACATCAATCCGCTCATTCTCTGAGATTTTGCTTGATCCTGAAGGCGTGACCAGTGAGCAACGGGCCCGGTTTTTGTCGACCATTCACACAGAGAGTTTGCGCCTTACCCTATTGCTCGATGAGATTTTGGACCTTAGCGCTTTGGAGCGCGGAGAAAAAACATGGGTAAATGAGCCTGTAGATGTCACTAAGGTGCTGCAGCGCGCTGCTTTAGTTTGCGACCCATTGGCGAAATCGTCCGGCATCAAAATGCGATCTTTAGCAATTGCTGATGCGCCTTTTGCTGATGCAAATGGTGACCGGCTCTGCCAAGTGTTTATCAACCTAATTTCAAACGCCATCAAATATAATGACAGCCAAAATCCTTATGTGGAATTGAGTATGAAACGGGTGGGGAAACGGCTACAAATTGAGTTTCAGGACAATGGGCCAGGCATTGCCCTGAAAGATCGTAAGCGCGTATTCAACAAGTTTTCGCGGGGTCATCGCGGTGTGTCCAATGCGCAAACCGGGTCTGGGTTGGGTTTGGCCATTAGTTCGCAAATCGTTGGCCATATGAACGGTAAATTGGATTTGGTGCGCGGCAACGGTGAGGGCGCGTGTTTTAGGGTCACCCTCAATCTCGTACCGTCACCTGAAATCAGCGATTAGCTTTTGATTACTTTTTGCTGTGTTTTTCTGCCACAAAAGCGCCTGAAAACCCAACGTAGCGGCCGGGTCTAAAGTTCATCGCGATCACGAGATTGAGCACCAATGCACCAACAATTGAGAGCATGACTTTATCTATGGGTAGCACAAAAAACGCACCCACAAGAATTGCCATATCGATACCCATCTGCAAATAACCCGCGCGAATGCCGTAGTTTTCTTGCAAGAAAACCGCCAAAATATTGACGCCGCCCAGACCTGCTTTGTGGCGGAAGAGGATCAATAATCCTGTGCCCATTAGGATGCCGCCAATGATGGTCGCAAAATAGGGGTTTAAGTGCTCAAAGCTGATCCACGTTGGGGTGACCTGTACAAGTACAGAAACAAGCGCAACCGCGCCGAATGTTTTGATCGTATAAGAGGGCCCAAGGCGTTTCCACGCCAACCAGTAGAAGGGCAAGTTGAGCACGAAGAACAAAGCGCCAAAGCCAAATGGGGTCACATAGTTGAGCAAAAGTGCAAGGCCGTTGATGCCGCCAGTACCCAATAGGGTATGTTTGTACAAGGTGACGCCTAAAGCAACCAACAGGGTTCCAGTAACAATGGCAATTACATCTTCATGCCACTTGTGTTGAATGTCCGTTGCTGGCTCTACCATTTGCCGATTTCCATTTTCTTTGAATTTGCTGGCCAAGGGCTATCGGCATTGTGCACTTTTGGCAAGCGCTTTGCGGCGCGGCGGGTGACCGCGCCACAATGGATGTTATTGAATTTTTTCAATAAAGCTGTTTGCTGCGAAGTTAAATATAAGCGCAGAAACAACTGCAAGTGGAATGGCGTAAGGGGCAACTTGGCCAAGTGCGTTTCGCCACGCTGGCCAAAAGGGTGCGCCTTCAGGAATGATTTGCAGCACCAAGATTGCTGGCAAGCATGTGACCATCACGATCATTATGCCCAAGCCAACAATAGGTTGGCGCAGGCGGGCTGGTAGTTTTTGCATTGGGTCTCTCCAGAATGTTGCAAGTTTCATTCTTCCTGTTTAATGTTTCAATATTGTTGGGTATATATTGAAATTGGTAAGTTGAAATTGCATTTATGAAATCATTGGATTTGAACGCTTTAAGCTGGTTTTGCGAGATGGTGGAAGCTGGCAATATGACCTTGGCCGCTAAGCAGCTTGGTGTGTCGGCACCCACTTTGTCGCGCAATTTGGTACAACTTGAGGAGCGCGTGGGCCAAAAGCTGTTGCATCGCAGTGCCAAGCGTTTTCAGCTCACCACGGCTGGCGAGCGCTATTATAATGCGCTAAGCGCTGGATTTTCCCATTTGCAAGAACAGATTTCACTGCTGAGTGACGATGGGGAAACCTTGCGTGGTTCCATTCGGGTGTCTTGCCCAGAATCAATGGCGATTGACTATTTACATGGCTGGGTAGTGGAGTTTTTAAAGTTGCATCCAGAAGTGGATATCAATCTTAAATTCGCGATCAATGATCAGCAATTCATTGATGAACAATTGGATTTGTCGTTGGTTGTGTTGCCGCCGACCCAGCCCGGGTTGGTGCAAAAGAAAATCTTTGACACAGAAATGTGGGTGGCTGCGTCGCCAGAGTATTTGGCAAGCCACGGCGCACCAACGGTGCCGCAAGATTTGCCAAAGTTTGATTTGCTCACTTCGGACCCGGCCAAGGGGTGGGGGTTTATCACACCAAATGGGCGTTATGAATTAACCCCTACGCCGCGCTATGTCATCAGTTCAATTCGTGGTGTGGTTGATGCGGCTGTGAATGGTTTGGGGATCGTTTATGGTCCAAGGTTTTATCTGCAAGCGCCCGTAGATGACAAACGTTTGGTGCGTTTGCTTACCGACTTTAAGACCGAGTTGCGCCATGTCTACATGGTCTATGCGGACAAAAGGTTGATGCCGACGCGAGTGCGCGCATTTAAGGCTTACGTTGAGGAGCGCTTGATGAAATTCTCAATGCTATAGTGCGTGCGACCAGGTTGGGTTTCTTTGGTTTCCGGCTTATTGCCACTTCCTCTACAATTTGAACAATCATTCTAACTGGGCCTTATTTCGGGTTTGGTAAAGTGCTCCTTGAAGTTTTGAATTCAGGGAGAAGCGGCATGAGCTCGCTTTCAAGCGTTGGGCGCGGATATTCCATCACCCAACCAATTGAAGATCAGATGAAAGTCACCATCGCCAAAGCGAAGCTGAGCGCGGTGGAGGCGGCCAATACCGCAAAATTGACCGCGCTAAATCAGGTGGTGGAAGAGTTGCATCTTACCGACACCCAAGGCGTCGGCACACTGCTGGATATTGATGTTTAGTTTTTGAGAAAGTGCCTTAGTGAATGTGTTGCTAAGGCTGCAACCTTATAGGAGGGAAGATATATGAGTGCAGTAACAGGTTTGGGCTTGGCCCCAGTATATGAGCGACCGGATCCGGTTAAACAACATTTGGATGTGGCGCGCGAAGGCGAAAAACGCGAAAAAATTGAAGCCACGGACAAAGAAAATATCCAAGTGCTGCAAGAACGGCGCGAGCAGATCAAAGCGCCTGTGAACAAAGGTGAGGGCACATTGGTCGACAAAGAAGTCTAGCCTATACCCAATGCGGGAATTGAATTGGCCTAACGGCTCGATCTAAAGACGGACCAGTTTCAACAAAGGAATTGGTCCGCAATGACGAAGTTTAATCAAAGATTTGTCCGCGCATTTTGCATCTATGACTTTATGGGGCTAGGGCTTTTTGCGCTGCCGATTGTCAGTAGTCAGCAAGTGGTTACTTACAGCTATGCCAATCAAATGTTGGGCGGCATGCCCCTAAGCGTTGAAGACCCATTTGCCCAACTCAGCCTGTGCTTGCTTGGGTTGTTGGTAATTGCGTGGGGAATATGGCGGTGGATGGATGCCTCGCCACAAATTGCATTTTTCGAAGGCTGTTTGCGGTTTGTCTATGGCCCGGCCATGCTCTGGTTCGGCATTCAATTTGATATGCCCATATTTGCTCTTGCTGGAATTGCTGACCTAGCGATTGGGCTTGGTCATATGTGGAGCGCAAAGCGCGCTGGTTTCTCGTTTGGCAGGGCGTTCGTTCAAACAATCTCATAAGGCACAACGTTTCGCTCATCTGGCGAGATAGAAATCTCTGCGGCGATGGGGGGAACGGAGCGTTGGGAGCAGTTGCGGCGTTCGCAGATGCGGCAGGAAATACCGATGGGATCGAATGCAGCGGTGTCAGAAATGTCCAAGTCTTCTGAATAAATCAGTTTATGTGCATGGGTGATTTCACACCCCAAGGCATAGGCATAGCGACGCGTTGGTTGGCGATATCCACCGGCGCGTTTTTCGTTGATCCAAGCAAGGCACAAATATCGGTTGCCGTCGGGCGTTTCAGCGCGTTGGCGGATAATTTCTGTTGGGAATTCAAAGGCGCGGTGCACGTTCCACAAGGGGCACGCGCCGCCAAAGCGGGCGAACTGCAAAGCGGTTGCGGAGTGGCGTTTGGTGATGGTGCCTGCTTGGTCAACCCGCGCGAAGAAGAACGGTATGCCGCGGTGTTGGGGGCGTTGCAATGTCGATAGGCGATGCGCCACTTGCTCTAAGCTCGCGCCAAAACGGTTTGCCAACACCTCAATATCGTAACGTACGATCTCGGCTTCTTTGAGAAAGGCGGTATAGGGCATCAGCAATGCGCCAGCGAAATAATTGCCCAACCCGATGCGGCAGATGGCGCGTGCTTCTGGGCGTTTAAAGTTCGCTTTCTCCAAAATATCGTTGACCAGGCTCGCTTGTTCCAGCAGGGCCAATTGGTTGGCCAGTTGAAAGAACTGCGTGGGTTTTTCAAGGGAGGCATTAATACGGATAATCCGTCTGGTGCGGTCGAACTGACGGATCATGTCGCGCTTGTTGGGCAGTACAAACTCTACGTTGAGTTCATGCACTTCCGTGCAATAGGCCACAAGTCGCTCAAGCTTTTGGTGGTGGTTCAGGGAGGCTTCTTTGGACAATTCTTCGGCAGCGCGGTCCAAGTCATCCACATAATTGTCGGCATAATGAAAGAAGTCACGCACCTCTTCATAAGAGGTTTGCAAATTGCCCGATTGTTCACGCATCAAAACGTCATCCACACCTGCCATGCGCTCGTTTGATTTTTTATAGGCTTCATAAAGTCGTAAGAAGGCATGTGCCGCATCTGGTGTGTTGGTGGCGAGGTTTTTCAACTCCTGCAAACCCGGTGGAGCATCGGCAAATATTGGGTCGGCGAAGATTTCTTTGAGATCAACAATCAAGCGATCTGATTTGTCAGCGAGTAGGGTGGTGACGTCCACATTGAAGGTTTCGGCCAGCCCAAGCATGATCGAAGCGGTAACCGGGCGTTGGTTATTCTCGAGCTGGTTCACATAGCTTGTGGAGATATCCAAGCGATTGGCAAACTCGGCTTGGGTAAGCTTGTTGGTTTCGCGCAATGCCCGAAGCTTGATGCCTGCAAAGATTTTGCGTTGTGCCATAGTTATTCCTTGTTGCCGCCACCGGTCGCTGCGCTCCAATCCCCGGCACCCCAGCCGGAGTGTCAGCCATTTGCTTTGGTCGGACCTAGACCCTCACGTAATTGGCAATGCGGCCTGGGAGGCAGATATGTACAGTTTCACAAATTACACAATTTTACAATTCACAATGTGAAAGGAGTGTTCTTGTACACCTTTTCAGCCCTTCGCATGGAACGGGCGACACGCTAGGCTGTGCCCAACAAATCAAAATGAACACGCGGGGCACCTCATGCAGGAAATCATTGAGCAGCTAGAACACAAGCGCGGCGAAGCTCGTTTGGGCGGCGGTCAGCGCCGGATCGATACGCAGCATGGCAAGGGCAAGCTAACCGCACGTGAGCGTTTGGATGTGTTGCTCGATCCGGGCAGTTTTGAAGAATATGACATGTTTGTCACCCATCGCTGCACTGATTTTGGCATGGAAGAAAACATCATCCCCGGCGATGGGGTGGTGACCGGTTGGGGCACCATTAATGGCCGTTTGGTCTATGTGTTCTCACAAGATTTCACCGTTTTTGGCGGCTCGCTTTCTGAAACCCATGCGCAAAAGATTTGCAAAATTATGGACTTGGCCGTGCAAAACGGCGCGCCTGTGATCGGGCTGAACGATAGTGGCGGCGCGCGTATTCAAGAAGGTGTTGCTTCGCTTGGCGGCTATGCGGATGTGTTCTTGCGCAACGTGATGGCGTCTGGCGCGGTGCCACAAATTTCAGTCATAATGGGCCCATGTGCGGGCGGTGCCGTCTATTCACCTGCCATGACTGATTTCATCTATATGGTGAAAGACACAAGCTATATGTTTGTCACCGGTCCTGACGTGGTGAAAACCGTTACCAACGAAACAGTGACCCAAGAAGAACTGGGCGGTGCTTCAACGCACTGTAAGATTTCTTCAGTAGCAGACGCGTCGTTTGAGAATGATGTTGAAACATTGCTCGAAGTGCGCCGCTTAGTGGACTACTTGCCCCTAAATGCAAATGAAAAGGCCCCGAAGGTTGACGTAAATGACGTCGTTAATCGCCCGGATATGAGCCTTGATACCATCATCCCGGACAGCGCCAATAAGCCATATGATATGAAAGAGGTGATCTTAAAAATCGCAGACGAGGGTGACTTTTTGGAGCTCCAAGCCGAACATGCGGCAAACATATTGACCGGCTTTATTCGGCTAAACGGCCAAACCGTGGGGGTTGTGGCCAACCAGCCGATGGTGCTGGCCGGGTGTTTGGACATTAACTCATCCAAAAAAGCAGCGCGTTTCGTACGCTTTTGTGATGCGTTTAATATCCCCATTCTAACCCTGGTTGACGTGCCTGGCTTCCTCCCCGGGACAGCGCAGGAGTATGGTGGCATCATCAAGCATGGCGCCAAACTCCTGTTCGCCTATGCCGAAGCAACAGTGCCAAAAGTTACCGTGATTACCCGAAAAGCCTATGGCGGCGCCTATGACGTTATGGCCTCCAAGCAC
Organism: Maritalea porphyrae; assembly: GCF_027213965.1. Classification (GTDB taxonomy): domain Bacteria; phylum Pseudomonadota; class Alphaproteobacteria; order Rhizobiales; family Devosiaceae; genus Maritalea; species Maritalea porphyrae_A. The sequence goes on from NZ_JAPWGX010000004.1 coordinate 345,343, forward strand.
ATCCGTGCGGACGTCAATTATGCGTGGCCAACGGCTGAAATCGCCGTGATGGGCGCAAAAGGCGCAACCGAAATTCTGTACCGCGCTGAATTGGGCGACGCCGACAAAATCGCCAAGCGCACAAAGGATTATGAAGACCGTTTCGCCAACCCATTTGTGGCAGCCGAGCGCGGCTTCATCGATGATGTGATTATGCCGCACAACACCCGCCGCCGCGTGGCGCGGGCGTTTGAAACGCTAAAGAACAAGCAACAGTCGATGCCCAAGAAAAAGCACGACAATATTCCGTTGTAGGGAACAAAAGACCGTTTCCCTCCCCCTGGTGGGGAGGGACTAAGGGTGGGGGGATGAGCAAGAAACGCGCAAGAGAGTTGCGACAAAATGCAACCCCACCTGAAAAGGAAATGTGGAAAATGTTACGCACACTGCGCGCGGATGGTTTTCACTTTCGACGGCAAGTGCAGCTAGGGCCGTATTACGCAGACTTTGTCTGCCACTCGGCCAAGTTGGTGATTGAAATTGATGGCGACACGCATGGGTCGCCGGAGCAAATGGAATTTGATCGGAAACGTGATCGGTTTTTGCAAAGGTACGGATACACAGTTTTGCGATTGACCAATGCTGAAGTGATGAAAAACATGGAAGGGGTATTTGATGTGGTTCAAAATGCGCTTGCGTCGTCCCCCCACCCCAACCCTCCCCACGATGGGGGAGGGAGCAGAATGAGGAACAACAAATGACTGATCCACTATTTCATATGATTTCAGATGGTCCACGGCCGGTGGCGCCATTTTCTCATGCAACCGAAGCCAATGGTTGGATTTTTGTCACTGGGCAAATGCCGACTGACCCAAATGCACCGGACGCGCCGTTGCCGGAGGGGATTGAAGCGCAAACTATCCGCGTGATGGAGAACCTCAAGATTGTTTTGGCGGGTATCGGTTTGGACCTGAGCCACGTGATGATGGCGCGGTGTTATTTGACGGATTTTTATGGCGACTATGCGCAGTTCAACGAAACTTATCAGTCGTTTTTCCCAGCGGATCGTCGTCCCGCGCGCACGACAATTGGCGTGACGGGTTTGGCGCTTGAGGCGCTGGTGGAAATTGATTTTGTGTGTCGTCGGCCTGAGTAAACCAAGTGGTTCCCTCCCTCGTCATCCTCGGGCTTGACCCGAGGATCCATCGGGAATGGTCAGCGCTACATGGGTTGTCGGGTCAAGCCCGACAATGACGAAGAAAAATGGACGTGCTTCTTTGCCCTCGGGGCATTCCCGGACTTAATCCGGGATCGAATTGAAATAGGTCCCGGATCAAGTCCGGGACAGCCTAAACATAAACTCTCGCATTGCGCGAACAAGGAATGGATGAGCAAATGTTCTCAAAAATCCTAATTGCTAACCGGGGTGAAATTGCCTGTCGGGTGATTAAAACTGCCAAGAAAATGGGCATCAAAACGGTTGCTGTTTATTCAGATGCGGACCGCGAGGCGCTGCATGTGGAAATGGCTGATGAGGCTGTGTACATTGGTGGTTCGCCAGCGGCTGAAAGTTACCTGCTTGCAGACCGGATCATTAAAGCCTGTAAGGATACAGGCGCAGAAGCGGTGCACCCGGGTTATGGATTTTTGAGCGAAAACGCTTCATTTTGCGAGGCGTTGAAACAAAATGATATTGTCTTTATTGGCCCACCAACCAAAGCCATTGAGGCGATGGGTGATAAGATCACTTCGAAGAAAATTGCGGCTGAAGCGAACGTTTCAACAGTTCCTGGGCATATGGGATTGATCGAAGACGCGGAAGACGCGGTGAAGATTGCCAACAAGGTTGGCTATCCGGTGATGATTAAGGCTTCGGCCGGTGGCGGCGGCAAAGGCATGCGGATTGCCTGGAACGATTCCGAAGCGCGTGAGGGTTTTGATCGTTCAAAATCTGAAGCTGCATCAAGTTTTGGCGATGATCGGATTTTCATTGAGAAATTCGTCACCGACCCGCGTCACATTGAAATTCAGGTGCTGGCCGATAGTCACGGCAATTGCATTTATTTGGGCGAGCGCGAATGCTCCATTCAGCGCCGCAACCAAAAGGTGATTGAAGAGGCGCCTTCGCCGTTTTTGGATGAAGAAACACGCAAAAAAATGGGCGAACAGTCTTGCGCTTTGGCGCAGGCGGTTGGTTACACAAGCGCTGGCACGGTGGAATTCATCGTGGATGGCGACAGAAATTTCTATTTCCTTGAGATGAACACACGGCTGCAGGTGGAACACCCTGTAACCGAAATGATCACAGGGATAGACCTAGTGGAGCAAATGCTCCGCGTAGCGGCGGGCGAAAAGCTTGCAATCGGCCAAAATGAGGTCACGCTCAATGGGTGGGCAATTGAGTCCCGGCTTTATGCTGAGGATCCCTATCGCAATTTCCTCCCCTCTATTGGCCGTTTGACACGTTATCGCCCGCCGTCTGAAATTACTACCGATGCCCTTATTGTGCGCAATGATACTGGGGTGTTTGAAGGGGGCGAAATCTCCACTTTTTACGATCCTATGATCGCTAAATTGTGCACGTGGGCACCCGATCGTTTGACGGCCATTGAAGCCATGTCCGATGCGCTGGATGGGTTTGAACTTGAGGGCATTGGCCACAATATTCCGTTCCTTTCTGCCGTGATGGAGCAGGACCGGTTTAAAGAAGGTCGTTTGACCACTGGCTATATTGCTGAAGAATTCCCTGAAGGATTTGATGGGGTTGAATTGCCCAAAGCTTCACTGAAGCTTCTAGCCGGATTGGCCGCCCATATGGCCCACCAAATTGAGGGGCGTGGCTTTTCCGAAGCGACCACACTGGATCTGGCGCCAAATGGCAATCAGCGTAGCGTGATTATTGGCGAAAATCGTTTTGACTTCTCAGTGCAAAAAGACGCGGTGATTTGGCAGGACCGAGAAGACAATTTTGAAACGCTGATCCGCATCGACACGGACTGGGCGCCGGGCGATACGCTGGCCAAGGGGCGCGTGGGCGATGAAAAGCACATGGTGGTGCAGGTTAAACGCACCTCCTATGGGTTCAAAATGCGCTATCGTGGTGCGGACTTAAAGGTACAAGTATTGCTGCCCCGGGTCGCTGACCTGATGGAACACATGCCGATTAAATTGCCACCGGACATGTCTAAATATCTGCTCTGCCCAATGCCCGGACAAGTGGTGCGCATCGAAGTTGCAGAAGGCGATATCGTGGAAGACGGTCAGGCCCTTGCTATCGTTGAAGCCATGAAAATGGAAAACGTATTGCGTTCTGAAAAGAAAGCCCGCGTGAAGTCGATTTCAGCAGGCATTGGGTCTGTGCTGGCGGTGGATGAAGTCATCATGGAGTTTGAAGAGCTATGAGCATCAAATCCGACACATATGCCAAGTGGCAGGGCATAGCAGAGGGTGAATTGCGCGGCAAAGCACCTGCTGACCTTGAAACCCAATATGGCGAGGTTGACGTAAAGCCCGTCTATTTTGCGGAGGACGTGCCCCAAAGCGCAGCCGAAGCGATGCCGGGCGAAGCGCCGTTTACGCGTGGCGTGCGGGCAACCATGTATGCCAACCGCCCTTGGACGATCCGTCAATATGCGGGTTTTTCAACAGCGACTGAGAGCAATAAGTTTTACCGGCAGGCGCTTGAGAAAGGGCAAAAAGGCTTGTCCGTTGCCTTCGATTTGGCAACGCACCGCGGCTACGATAGTGACCATGAGCGTGTAACGGGCGATGTGGGTAAAGCGGGCGTTGCCATCGATAGTGTTGAAGATATGAAAGTCTTGTTCGGTGGTATTCCGCTGGATGAAATGTCAGTGTCGATGACCATGAATGGCGCTGTGATCCCTGTTTTAGCAATGTTTGTTGTTGCCGCTGAAGAGCAGGGCGTCAGCCAAGATAAGCTTTCGGGCACCATCCAGAACGATATTCTTAAAGAATTCATGGTGCGCAACACCTTCATTTACCCGCCAGAACCAAGCATGCGGATCATTGCGGATATTATTGCGCACACGGCCGAGTTCATGCCCAAATATAATTCGATTTCGATCTCTGGCTATCACATGCATGAAGCGGGTGCGACCGCCACTCAAGAGCTTGCCTATACGCTTGCTGACGGCATTGAATATGTTCGTGCAGCGCAGAAAAAGGGCTTGGACATTGATGCGTTTGCCGGGCGCTTGTCGTTCTTCTTTGGTATCGGCATGAACTTCTTTTCCGAAGTGTCTAAATTGCGCGCGGCCCGCACGCTTTGGGCCGACATCATGAAGGATTTGGGCGCGAAGAACCCGCGTTCGATGATGCTCAGAACCCACTGCCAAACATCCGGCGTGTCGCTGACCGAGCAAGACCCATATAATAATGTGGTGCGCACAGCTTATGAAGCGATGGCATCGGTTTTGGGTGGCACACAAAGCTTGCACACGAATTCGTTCGACGAAGCGATTGCTTTGCCGACGGAGACATCGTCTCGTATCGCGCGGAATACGCAGCTTATTTTGCAGCACGAAACGCGGGTGACAGACGTTGTCGATCCGTTGGGTGGTTCCTACTATGTGGAAAACCTAACGGCTGACATGGTGGCCAAAGCTGGTGCAATGATCAAAGAGATAGAAGCGCAAGGTGGCATGACCAAAGCCGTGCAAGAGGGTGCGCCAAAACTGGAAATCGAACGCGCAGCAGCAATCCGCCAGACGCGGGTTGATAAGGGCGAAGACGTGATTGTTGGCGTCAACCGATATCGGTTGGATCAAGAAGATGATCTGGATATTTTGGACATCGACAATAAGGCCGTGCGGCTTGAACAGATTGCTTCGATTAAGAAAATCCGAGAAACTCGGGACCCTGTTAAGTGGCAAGAAACCCTTGATGTTTTGCGTGACGTTGCCCGCACTGGCGAGGGCAATTTGCTCGCGGCAGCCATTGATGCGGCACGGGCAAGAGCGACGTTGGGCGAGATTTCGGACGCGATGGAAGAGGTGTTTGATCGGCATAAGCCGTCAACCAAAGTCATCTCTGGTGTTTACGATCATCAATATGGGGACGACCCTGAGTACAAAGCGGTCCAGTCGCGGATTGCAGATTTTGGCGTTGAACAAACGCGTAAGCCTTCGATTTATATCGGCAAAATGGGCCAAGATGGTCACGACCGTGGCGCAAAGGTGATCGCCACCGCGTTCGCAGACATGGGCTTTGAAGTGCATATTGGAGATCTGTTCGAAACACCAGCTGAGGTTGCGGATAAGGCCATTGCACTGAAAGTAGATAGTATCGGTGCATCTTCTTTGGCGGCTGGTCATAAAACACTGATCCCAGAACTCATTGATTTGCTCAATGAAAAGGGTGCTGGCCATATCTCTGTTTTTGCCGGTGGCGTTATCCCGGAGCAAGATTATCAACACTTGCGTGACGCGGGCGTCGCCGACATTTTTGGGCCTGGTACCAATGTGCTCGATGCGGCAAACGCTGTGATGAGCCGAATTGAAGGCAAGTTGAGGAACGAAGCATGATCGGTCGATTAAACCATGTTGCCATTGCTGTCCCTGATTTGGCGGCAGCGACGGCAAAATATCGGGATATGCTAGGGGCCGAGGTCTCTGCACCGCAAGGTTTGCCCGAGCATGGCGTGACGGTTGTCTTTGTGATGCTCGACAATACCAAAGTGGAGCTGCTTCATCCGCTGGGTGAGGAGTCACCGATTGCGGGGTTCCTTGCAAAGAACGCATCTGGTGGCATTCACCACATGTGCTTTGAAGTTGAGGATATTCGCGCAGCTGCCAAAAAACTCAGTGATGAGGGTGCCCGCGTGTTGGGTGACGGCGAGCCTAAAATTGGCGCGCATGGTTTGCCGGTTTTGTTTCTTCACCCAAAAGATTTTGATGGCACATTGATCGAATTGGAAGAGCTTCCAAAATAGCTAAAGCCTCGAACCATTGCTGGTCGAGGCTTTATGCCGCTCTCACATTCAATTCAATTCTCCAATTTTGGCAGTGCCAATTATCTGCTTTATTGCCACGTGCCGTCTAAGTGATTGGGAAGGGATGCCCGACCTTTTTTAAGGGAGGAAATGCCGGGCGCAATCGCTTAGTAAATTGCAGTGAATTGAGCTGGTGTTTGTTGAATCATTGAGGTGTTAGACATATTCACCGAAAAATCCAATGCTAGGCCTGCTGTAACCAACATAAATGCCAAAGTTGTTGCTGCTAGAGTTTTCATTTTTGTTCCCCGTTAACTTACTGCTTGTTTGAAACGTTTAAGGCGGCTGCTTGTTTCTGTCGCGCTTGTCTTTTCACTTGAACCACAGCCCGCGTATTTGGCTGGTGGTAGCCATAGACAATCAGCGACATCGAAATGGTCAATAGTAGAAATGCCATGTCAAAACCTCCTCAACGTGTACTGCTTCATGCAGCACATTGGGGACAGTTTGGACCAGAGCGATTTTCAATCTCCCAATAAACTAGGTAAAGATTTAGAAAATTGCGGAAACTGTTATATTTCAGTTGGTTAGCGGGATGGTTCATTGTGGAGTTGGTTAAAAAACCTGAAAAAAGCGCCCATTTGCAGCATGCTAGCCTAAATGAATAGTTAACATACTGAAAGATAATGGTATTTTATTGGAATGCGCGTTAATCTAATGAATGGTCGCGGATTTTGAAAAAAGATGAATGACCAGCACTCCGGCCAATATCATGCCCATACCGGTGATCGCCGCAAAATCGAGGGGTTGCTTATAGTAGAGCCATCCAAAAATTGAGACGGCGACGATACCAACACCTGACCAGACGGCGTAAGTTATGCCAAGGGGCAGCGTTTTAAGCGTAAGGCTGAGGAAATAAAAGGCAACACCATAGCCAACAACAACAAGTGTTGAGGGAATGGTTTCAGTAAACCCATCAGACGCTTTTAGGGCAGAAGTGGCAACGACTTCGCCAATAATGGCGAGCAGAAGATAAAGATAGGCAGCGGGCAAACTCATTTCCAATTCGTCGTGTTGCGTGTTTTGAAATTATCGCGAGAAGCCCGCAACCAGCATGTCGCCGCTCACAAACCCATAGCCGGTGTTTGTCAATTCGCCATTTTCCATCCACGACATTTTAAAGATTTCACCACTCGCAACAATTGTGAGGTCAAGCTTTATGACTTTGCCTTGCAACCAATATTCGACTTTATAGTCGCCTTCGTAGGAGTCTGACTTGGCGTTTGATGATTTTGCCAGCCCGATGCCGATTTCACTGTTCGTGCTCGCAGGGTCATCGTTGACCCACTCGGCAATCAATGTGCCGTCATCCTTGCCAAAGCGATATGTCACTAGTCCGAACGGATGTACCACAAAATATCTCCCAAAAAACTCTTTGAATCATACCAAACAAATTGGTTGGGTCAATTGGGTAAATTTGTTGCCGCACTTAGTGGGGGCTAGCCAACAACCAGTTGGGATAGAAAAAAGCCCCCCTTGCCGACAAATATGCCGGCGGCGAAAATGAATACTAGCACAACGAAAGCGAGCAGCGTAAATTCGCCTGCGTTTAGCTTGTGAATAAAGCTTTTAAGTTTTGTCATTCCAGTCCTTTTGCACGATCTGAGTATATTTACGAGATGAATAGCTCTTTTGCCAGTTCCACAAACTTCTCGCCTCGTTCCACATAATCGCGGAAGTGATTGTAAGAAGGGGCGGCAGGAGAGAGGATGAGTAATTCGAATTGCTCACGCTTTTTGGCCAGTTCGTTCATGGCTTGGGTGAGATTATCCGCTTCAAATATGTCGACTTCAATGCCAAGTTCCGCGATCGCTTCAACAAGCCGGTGCCCGGTGTTGGGCAGGCAAGCTATTGTTGTAACTGAAGAGGTGCGGATATGATTGGCGAGGTCGTGATAATCCTGTTCGCGGTCGAAACCTCCAACGATTAGGCCAATGGGGTGATCAGGATAAGTGGCGAGCGCTGCTTTTGTGGCTTCCGGTGTAGTTGATATTGAATCATCAACAATCGTTAGGCCACCGATTTGATGTTCTTCTAATCGATGTGCTGGGGGTGCGAAGCTCTTAAGGCCCTCAAGGATTGCTTCTTCGCTTGCGCCAAGGCCTAGGGCAAGTTTGGCGGCAATCATCATATTGTCGGCGTTGTGCGGGCCCTTGAGTTTTGATTGGCGCATTGTGCCGTGTAGGGCCGCCACCATTTCAGCGGAAGGCCCGGGCAATTCATTTGCATATTTGGGCAGGTTGGCTTGAACCTTTTGGTTCACCGCCGCTTGCGAACCGAGTGCATAACCATAGCGGCCATCGCGGCGCAACAGATTCATTTTGTCGTGGTAATATTGTTCAAGGCTGCCGTGCCAATCCACATGTTCGGGGAAAAGGTTGGTAAAGCCGACATAATCTGGTTGCAATTGTAGGTCGGCAACTTGGTAAGAAGAGAGCTCCATCACGATGATATCGTGGTCATCAAGGTCCAATGGGGCAACGCCGAAGTTTCCGCCCAAACAGGCATCTAACCCTGCGCATTTGAGCATTGTTTCGGTCAATTTTACGGTTGTGCTTTTGCCTTTTGTGCCGGTGACAGCGACGACTTTGGTGTCGCCGCGCCGATATTTGGCCCAAAGATTGATATTGGTGGTAATTTCAACGCCCGCCTTTTTGGCAGCGATCAACTCTGGCTTGTAAATCGAGACTCCAGCGGAGCGCACCAAAAGCCCGACTTCTTTTTTGTCGATTAAGGTCTGCAGCTGAGCGGGGGAGATTTGCGTGCAATCTTGGACGTCCGCATCGCCGCTATCTACTGTTACATAGACCTTGGTAAGCGGTGCGACTTCGCTCAAGAATTGTCTTGTGGACCTTGCCTCACGGCCTGCGCCGTAAAGAACGACTGCACCATCAATTTGCATTGCCAAACTCTTTTGTCTTTATCGATTTATATATTTGCTCAGGGATAGCATGGGCATCGCTGGGCGTCATCAATTCGTCCCATGCCGTGTTGAGTTTGTTCGCGCCGTAGAATGCTTCCAGCTCTGGGGCGAGGGTTTTTACAACCACCATATTCTGCCAGTCTTTGATTTTAGACAATTGCCAAAGCGCTGCGGCGGCTTCCAATATCTCACCAACACATTCCCAAGGTTTGTGGCCGGTTAGTCCCGAAAGGTCGCGCATGGGCGCAAGCTTGTTGGCGTCGTCCAAAACATTTGCCCCCACGATGGCGGTCAAACGCTTTGGAGATGTGAAGGGCGCAAAAATGAGCGACACGAAATGGCATTTGGGGCAATTGCCGCACCATCTCGCGGGGCCAGTTGCATCTTGTTTAAAGTTCTCGTTGCAGCTTGAAAATGCACCGTCAAACTTTGTCGAGCGTAAAAACAGGGCGGCGATGTGCAACTCGGAAAGCGGTCGCAACAAGGAGAAATAGCTCAACGCGCCGCCCGTTAGGCTTTCAAGTCCCTTTGCAAAGAGCTGCTCGAACGCCAAGCTTTTGGAATGTTGATGATTGACCTCACGGCCATCAAATTCCAGATTGCCTTCACTGGCAGAACGCTCATTGGACAGGATGATGTGGCTCTTTGTGTAGAGCAGGGCCACTAATGCGGCGATGATGGAGTTGATCGCGGTTGAGGGCACGTGGCCATTATAGAAACCGGGCTTTCCATTGAGTTTGAGCATCGATTGATCAAGATATCGACGCACAAAGAATGCAGGTTTCTCCATTCGCTCGATTGAGGAGATGATCGGACCCTTTGGGTTCACTGCAAATGGTGTGTAGGGCCATCCAGCCTCTTCCAACAAATTGATCGAAAGCAAAGAGTCTTTGCCCCCACCCACAAGAATTAGCGCTTCATTGGTGTTGGGGGGCGGCGACACACAGTTTTCAGTTGTGCGCAAGTCATATGTGATTTGCCCAAACCGCTCTAAATTGTTGCGGGCGTAAAACTCACCAAGACCGTTTTCATAAACGTCGCGCACAATTTCCTGTGCAGCGGTGGTGAGTTTTAGGGCGCTTGCGTCAATCGATTTAGGGGCAAGCAATTTATAATAGCTGACACCCAAAATCGCGGCAGCAAGATCGAGCATGCGGGCAAAGCTTTCTGACTTGGCCGCGTCGGTATTAAAACCAACGCCAAGTTCAAGCTTTTCGGTGAAATGATGGGGCCCAAGTAAAAAGTGAAGCTTTGCTTCACCTGTTTCAATATTAAACTCGGGTCGCTCGATGATGAATTTGGTCATGAATTACTTTTTATGGATTTGCGCGCTGGCGTCTAGGTATAAAGGTCGAATTCCGGCCAATTTCAGGTTTAGTCCAACATCATCTCGAGCCGTTTGGTGATGCCGTCTCCGATCCGTTGAAATCCAAACTCGCTCATTTGGCACTCAAATTTGCTGCCCACTTTGTGCACGTCAAAAAGGTTGTAGCGCGCCGGGGCATATTTGCCACCATTGCCTGCAGCGGCTGATGCAATACCGATCAGCGGAATATCGCCAGTTGGACCCTCTAAAGGGTGGATCATAGAGCGATGCAGATGCCCATGCAGCACCAGTTCGGCCCCTTGGTCCTTAATGACTTTTCTGAAGAGTTTCCGCCCCTTCAAACCGCGTCGCCAGATTTGCTTCACATCATCATGGGGCGGGTGGTGGATCATCACGATGCGGTAAAGCCCTGCATCTCTGGTGAGTTTTAAGATGTCGATCAAACGTTCTGCTTGGGCTTCATCAAATTCACCATGGGCGAAGAAAGGCGGGGTAGTGATGGCGCTTGAACACCCAATCAATGCCACACAGCCTTCTTGTCGCCAATAGGGGAATTGGTGGTCTGAAAGGGTCATGCCTTTCATATAGTCACCCCATTGCGCCGCGGCCTCTTCCAATCCCGATTTGACGTAAGCATCATGATTGCCGGGGATAACGGCAATTTGCTCGGCAGGTCCCAGGTCTTCAAGCCAGGCGCGCGCAGCTTCAAACTCTCCTGGCAAGGCGAGGTTGACGAGGTCTCCCGACAAGGCGATGAGTTCAGGTTTTTGCAGTTTTAAGTGGGTGCTGAGCTGGGCCAAAAGCCCTTGCTGCATATTGCCGTGGCGCGACAATTTCCAGTTCGCGTATCCTGTGAGACGTTTGTTCATCAGCTCAAAAGGTGAGATGGTTGGCAGTGGCCCAAGATGGACATCTGAAATATGGGCGACTTTTGTCATGTGTGATTTTTCAACTGGCTACAAAACGTGGGGCGCACTATGTACAAAACCTAAGGAGAAAAAAAGGCACCAACTGATTTTTCAGTAAGAATTGTTTTAACTCCGGTGTCTAAAGTCCGCCCTATGCTTATGCGATTGATTCATAGTCCGCTTTTTGAACGTTATCAGGCCCGAATATTCCTGTTCGTCATGGGGTTCGTGCGCCGAACCACATTTGGGGCGCGGGCTATGCTGGTGGACGGCAAAAACGTCCTTTTGATAAAACACACCTATACTTCCGGGTGGATGTTCCCCGGTGGTGGCGTTGAGGTCGGCGATAGCGCTTTGGGCACAGCAAAGAAGGAACTGTTTGAAGAAACAGGCTATCGCACAAATGACCGTGGGCAAATATTGTCAGTTTACCACAATAGTGAAGCATCAAAGCGCGATCATGTGGCCCTATTTGTGTTCAAGCAGTTTGAGGTTGCTCGGCCATTTACGCCAAATGCAGAGATCGCAGAAATGGGCTGGTTCGCGCTGGACGATTTACCCCATGATGCAACCGATGCCACCCGCCGCCGAATAAGCGAATATTTTGGTGGCACCGCCATTTCTGAAGACTGGTAGCTATGCCTCGTCCATTGCCGGGCCTGCGGGTACAATGCGATGGGGGTTGATCGAGGTATGTGACCAATAATAGTGCACTTTGATGTGCTCCATATTGATGGTGTCGTTAACACCCGGCGTTGCTTTGAGTTCTGCAACGAGCCGCGAAATGTTCGGATAATCAGCAATGCGGCGAATGTTGCATTTGAAGTGACCAACATAGACCGGATCAAATCGCACCAAAGTGGTGAACAGCCGCCAATCAGCTTCGGTGAGTGTGTCGCCCGCCAAATAGGTGTTATTGGACAGAATGTTTTCAACCCAATCCAAACAATCAAAAAGGTCGGTGACTGCTTCGTCGTAAGCTTCTTGGGTGGTGGCGAACCCTGTTTTGTAAACACCATTGTTGATGGCGCCATAGATTCGCTCATTGATCGGGTCAATCGTTTCGCGCAGATGTTCGGGGTAGAAGTCCAACTTATTTCCAGTCAAATGGTTGAACTCGGTATTGAACATGCGAATGATTTCAGAACTTTCGTTCGATACGATTGTGTTTTGTTTTTTGTCCCACAAAACGGGCACCGTCACCCGGCCCGTATAGTCCTTGTCAGCGGCCACATAGACTTGCCACATGGTTTTGGCGTCATTGATGGGGTCTTCGCCTTTGGAAATGGTCCAGCCATGTTGGTCCGGCATTTTTGCATCAACAACAGATACGGAGATTAAGTCTTGCAAACCCTTGAGCGCGCGAAAAATCATAGTGCGGTGCGCCCATGGGCATGCATGGGACACGTACAAATGATAACGGTCTGCTTCGGCTTGAAATCCGCCTGCACCTGTTTGGCCGGGGGCTCCATCTTTGGTCACAAAATTCCTAAACCGAGCTTCTGATCGCTTGAACCGGCCCCCAGTTGATTTGGTGTCGTACCATTGATTGGTCCAAAGACCGTCGACCAGCATACCCATTGTTATTTCCTCTTACTAAACGCGCAGGGGGGCAACATAGGGCGCAAATATTTTGAACAAAGAGGGTATTTGAGAACTGATTGTTCGATTTTTTTGGTGTAATTAGTGGTGAGTGTTGATGTTGCGCGATGTTTTTTCTCGACAGGCGAAAAACACGGTGCTAGTTGAAGCTTATGAACACAAAAGTATTTGCGCAGCGACCGAGCCGACGACCACGATAATTTCTTCGTGCCAATTTTGTCGTCCCTAATCGCCTGAGCAAAACTATGACTATCCTTGACATCACAAATGCCCAACAGCCTGAACTTGCGCAAAATTTGTCTGCGCTAGCCATTCGTCTTGAAACGAACTCCGACGAGAGTTGGATTGAAGACTTGCACGATGCATGTTTTGGCCCCGGGCGTTTTGCAAGAGCTGCTTTTCGCATTCGCGAGCGCTTTGGGGTGGATGACAGATTAAGCCTTGTGGCTGAGTTGGATGGCCAACCGGTGGCGACCGTTAAAATGTCAGCGATCAATATCTCAGATCAAAACGGTTATTTGCTCGGACCATTGGCGACGGACCCGAACCGGCGCAAATTGGGTGCCGGCAAAGCATTGGTGCGCGAAGTTGTGGCCAAGGCTTTTGAGGTGCCAAGTTGTGCATTTGTGCTGTTGGTTGGTGATGCACCATATTATGGCCCATTGGGTTTTGAGCCAACACTGCCCGAGCGGATTGAGTTTCCGGCTCCTGTTGATCCTGCACGGGTTTTGGTGGCGGCAAAAGATGCTACAATGATCAAAAGACTCAATGGTCCCATTTCGCAATGGGTCGACTAAAAGCTGGATGCATTGTTTCCAGTAAGGGATTTTGTTCGCATATGCCAGATCGTGCTTTGATTGATCGGATTGCAAAGCGTTTGCTAGATCGTCCGCAGGACGATTTTGATACGGGATGCCACAAAGTAGATGGCGTGCCACCGCTCAATCATCAAAAACCACCCAAACCGTCGGCTGTGTTGATTGGTTTGGTGCAGCGCGAGACGGGCAGCCATGTCCTTTATATTGAACGGTCATCGAAGCTGCGCGCCCATGCAGGGCAAATTGCCTTTCCTGGCGGCAAAATTGATGAAGAAGACGAAAGCTCAACCGTGGCTGCATTGCGCGAAGCCCACGAGGAAGTTGATCTGCATCCGAATGACGTGGATGTAATCGGTTATTTGCCGAACTATTTGTCTGGCACGAACTATTTGATTACGCCGGTTGTTGGCATTGTGCGCCCTTCGAGTGAGTTCATTGCCAATCCGGATGAAGTGGCGAGCTTTTTTGAAGTGCCGTTGCCCCATCTAATTCCGGATCAACATTATTCAAAAATTCGTTTTGTGCGTGGTGATGAAGCGCAACGTGAAACATGGCGGATTGATTTTCAAGATAGAGCGATCTGGGGCATCACCGCTTCAATGACCCGGATGTTTAGAGAAACCGCATTGGTGCAGGAACTAGCCGAACATGAATGAGAAGATTTTGGATGGTCTGCGCCAAGCCGACTGGTTGCAGCGCGATAGCGTGAAAGCTGTGTTTGACTTGCTCGATGGGGCAGGTGGGCAAACCAAAGCGGTTGGCGGTATTGTGCGCAACACGCTCTTGGGCACTGAAACGGGCGATGTGGACATGGCCTCTACTTTTACGCCCAATGAGATTATCGACCGGGCTGAAAAAGCTGGCGTTAAAGCAATTCCAACAGGCATTGAACATGGCACGGTGACGCTGATCGTTGGTGGCGAAGCGATTGAAGTGACTTCATTGCGCAAAGACATCAATACAAATGGGCGACATGCGGTTGTTCAATTTGGTGGCGATTGGGAAGACGATGCGAAACGCCGTGATTTTACGTTTAATGCGCTTTACGTGGGGCCAAATGGTGACCTGCTTGATCCACTTGGGGGCCTTGAAGACTGTTTGAACCGGGAAGTGCGGTTTATTGGCGATGCGAAAAAACGGATCAAAGAAGACTATTTGCGGATTCTTCGGTTCTATCGGTTTTTTGCTTTTTACGGTTCAGGACGTCCTGAGGCTGAAGGGCTGCGGGCGACGGTGGCGCTTAAATCGGGCCTTGATCAACTTTCGCCCGAGCGCGTGTGGCAGGAATTGAAAAAGCTACTCAGTGCACCTGATCCGTCGCGGGCTCTGCTTTGGATGCGCACGACGGGGGTATTGGCGGCTATATTACCCGAGGGTGAGAAATGGGGCATTGATGCCATTCACGGTGTTGTAGCAGCTGAGCAAGAGTTGAGTTGGCCAATCGATCCAATGCTGCGGTTGCGTTCTATTCTGCCGCCCATGGCAGACAAATTGGTGGATTTGGCCAAACGCCTTCGTTTGTCGAATGCAGAAGCAGACCAATTGCAAAAATGGGCGATGGTTGAAGGGCTAAATGCTGAAATGAAGGATCAAGAGCTTAAGGCGCTGATCTATTGGGGTGATCAAGCCGCCATTATTGCTGCACTTCAATTGTCCTTGGCGAGCATGCGACAAAAGTCTGGCGAAAGCATGGAAGCTGTTGAGCGCGCATCGGGTTACTTGCGGCTATTGAAAGTGGCGCAAACTTGGGTGGCGCCGGAGTTTCCAGTTAAAGGGCAAGATTTGATCGAACTGGGACATGCGCCAGGGCCCGATATGGGGCAAGTCCTAACGAAACTAGAAAAGCGCTGGGTTGAAAGCGGTTTTGCTTTGAAGCGTGACAGTTTGCTGTCTGAAGCCTAAGCTTTTTTCAGCGCTCTTTGTGTGGCAATTTTGAGCACCATAGCATTTTGCTGATAGGTGGCTTGGAACTGGCCGCCAAAAATTGAATCAGTCATAAACTGTGTGCTTTGAATGTCTTTTTGGATGTGCTTCAAGCGGGCTGCGCGCCACAGCTGATTTGATTTCCACATCGGTACATTCTGGCCGTATAATTGTGCTTTCATGACGGCGATTATGGTTAGTGAACGGTTAATTTTCGGTGTCACTTTTGCAAATTGCAACATTTTCTCGTTTATCGAGCAAGAATCTTCGCTCGATGAGATTCTTTGTGAGGTCGATGGCGCGGTCTAGGTCGAATAGTGCCGATGTTTTGTCGCCTCGCATAAGATGAAGTTCTGCGCGGGCTGCAAAAAAGGGCTGATAGCAGCAAAGCTCGTCTTCCAACGTTTGTAGACTTGCGAGTGCAGGTTGCACCTCACCCATATTGGCTTGTGCCATGGCAGCATTGAGTTGCACCACAGGGGAAGGATCAAATGCCGTGAGTGCCTGATAAAGAGCTGCGATTTGTTGCCAGTCGGTAGCGCCCCAGCTTTGCGCCTGACAGTGCATGCCACTGATGGCTGCTTGGATTTGATAGGGACCAAATTGGCCAAGTTTAAACTGCTCAACCAATAGCGCGTTGGTTTGCTTGATGGTTTTGTGGTCCCACAAACTCCGGTCTTGGTGTTCAAGGCTGACCATTTGGCCGTCATTGTCGGTTCGGGCGGCGCGGCGCGCGTGGGTAAATTGCATCAAACACAAAAGGCCGCCCGTTTCGGGGCAGGGATCAAGTCGAAACAATAGGGCCGCAAGGCGGATCGCTTCTTTGGCGAGATCATCGCGGGTAAGCGTTTGACCCTCAAAGGCTGAATAGGATTCGTTGAAGATCAAATAGATGGTTTTTTGCACAGCCACGCGGCGTCCGGCTAATTGCTCAATGCCAGGAACTTCATAGGGAATGCCAGCGTCACGGATCTTCTTTTTGGCTCGGGTGATCCGCTGCAGCATCGCTGTTTCGCTGCTTAGAAAGGCTCGGGCAATTTCGCGCACCGTCAGGCCGCCTAGTGTTCTTAGGGTGAGCGCCAATTGCGCTTCGTTGGACAATGCGGGGTGGCAGCAGGTGAACATGAGCCGCAAGCGTTCGTCTGGAATATCGTAGTCGGTTTCAGACATATCTTCCTTGGTGGCTTCAAGATCGATCAAAATCTGCTGCGTTTCTTTGGCATGGTGGCGCGTGTCTTTGCGGATTTTATCTATCGCGCGGCGCTTGGCCGCCGTGTGCAGCCATGCTGCTGGATTGTGAGGTATGCCATTTGTTGGCCAAACACGCAGCGCTTCAGCCGCGGCGTCTTGCAGCGCATCTTCGGCTTTGTCAAAATCACCAAAGCTTTTGATCAAGCTGGCCAATATCCGACCCGAGCTTTTGCGTAAGGCTCGGGTCAGATGGTGTTCAATCTCAGACAATTATTGATCGAAGACCATAACAGGGCGCACTTCAATCGTGCCGTATTTTGCCGTCGGGATTTTTTGTGCCCACTCAATGGCTTGGTCGAGGTCTTTGCATTCGAGCAAATAGTAGCCGCCCAATTGTTCCTTTGTTTCAGCAAATGGGCCGTCAGTCAGTTCGACCTTGCCATTGCGTTCGCGGATGGAGGTGGCGGTTGAAACGGCTTCAAGCGCATCGCCAGTAACCATCACGCCGGCCGCTTTGGCCTCTTCTCCAAATTTCCAATAGTCGGCCATGATTTTTCCCATGCCGCCTTCATATGAAGATTCTGAACCTTCTGCATTGTAAATGAGAGCCATGAATTGCATTTGCGTATCCTTATGTTGTTCCCAAAAGGCGCGATTTTTGGCGCCTATACCCAATAGTCGTTTAGGATAAGCGGAATTCGACAAGCTTGAGATTCTTTTTTTTGTTTTTTGCCTATGGCCACTTAACTGCAGGGGGCATGGAAGACAGAATGCTCTCCACATTGCCGCCAGTTTTCAAGCCAAATGTGGTGCCCCGATCATATAGCAGGTTAAACTCCACATAGCGCCCGCGACGCACCAATTGTTCTTCGCGGTCCGCTTCTGTCCACGCGTTGTTGAAGTTGCGACGCACCAGCTGATTGTAAATCTCTTTGAAGTTCAGCCCAACATTCTGCGTGAAGGCGAAATCGGCGTCCCAGTCGCCCGAATTGTGGCGATCATAAAAAATGCCGCCGGTGCCGCGTGGCTCCTTGCGATGCGGCAGATAGAAATAGTCATCGCACCATTTTTTGTATTTGGGGTAGTCGGCACATTTATGTGCGTCACATGCGGCCTTCATCGCTGCGTGGAAATCTATGGTGTCTTTATCTTTCTGGTTGCGACGTCTGTCCAAAACAGGGGTTAAATCGCCGCCGCCGCCAAACCACCACTCGCTGGTGGCGACCATGCGGGTGTTCATATGCACTGCAGGAACATTCGGGTTTTGCGGGTGGGCGATCAGCGAAATGCCGCTGGCCCAAAAGGCCCGAGACTGTTCTGTGCCGGGCATGCCCTTTGCAAAATCTTCTGAAAACTCGCCATGCACGGTTGAAATATGCACGCCGACCTTTTCAAAAACGCGACCCTTCATGATCGACATTTCGCCGCCACCACCTGGGTTGCCGGTGGTTTGATCTATGCGGTCCCATTGTTTGCGCTCAAACCGTCCCGGGGCTTGATCGGAAAGCGTGCCGACCAAATCGTCTTCAAGCTGTTCAAAACCCAGGCAAATCTGATTGCGCAATTCGCGGAACCATGCGCTGGCTTGTTGCTTTTTTTGATCAAGATCGAAACTGGTCATGAAAGATTTGCCCAATGGTTGGTTTGACGTAGCGCTTCGCTTAGCACAAGAGAAGCGGATATGGCGACATTGATAGAGCGCATATCTTGTCGCATGGGGATGCGCAAATTGAGATCAGAGATGTTTGCGACCTCGTCAGGCACCCCCGCGCTTTCACGCCCCACCATCAAAACGTCATTAGCATCAAAAGTGGCTTGGGTGTGTGGAATTGAAGATTTTGTGGTCAAGAGGACCAAGCGTTTGGTCTCACCCGTGCGCCAGTCGTTAAAGGCGTCAAAGCTTTTGTGCTCCACCAGATCTACTTGATCTAAATAATCCATTCCGGCGCGGCGAAAGGATTTCTGTGTAAATAGAAAGCCAGTGGGGTGAATAAGATGCACACGCAAATCAAGACACGCCCCAAGCCGCATCAGCGTGCCAGCATTTTGTGGAATATCGGGCTGATAGAGGGCGAGGGATATTGTCACGGTAAAAACTCATTCTTTTGCTTAAGGCGAATAGTCCACAAAGCGGTTTTGCGCGCACTTGTCGAGTGGTTTTGGCCGCTTTGGCAAAGCGATTGGGAAATTTTGGCTCTATATAGGGCAGAAAGGGCAAATTTCTAGGGTATTGTGTCGCAGTTTTTACCAGTTCGCGCCGCAAAGGCTGGACAAGCGCTTTATAGAGTGCAAAAAAGGCCCCGATTTCCGCTTCATCTGTTTCAGATGGGGGTGATTCTGCTATCTAGGATATGGATAGTTGAGCGGGAGCGGATGAACGATCTTAGGTAGGGATCTTGACCTTGGCTACACAAAGCAATTCAGAACCGAACAGAAGAGATTTTCTCTATTTCGCAACGGGCGCTGTTGGCGCGGTAGGTGCCGCAGCCGTGGCATGGCCGCTTGTTGACCAAATGAACCCGGACGCCTCAACTTTGGCGTTGGCTTCTATCGAATTAGATATTTCTTCAATTGAAGTTGGGCAATCCGTCACTGTGAAGTGGCGCGGAAAGCCTGTTTTTGTCCGTCGTCGGACACAAAGCGAAATTGAAGAGGCGAAAGCAGTGCCGCTGTCAGATCTTAAAGATCCAGCGTCAGATGCTGAACGCGTCAAAGAAGGTCACGAAGAGTGGCTTGTTATGATTGGTGTGTGCACGCACTTGGGTTGTATCCCAGTGGGTGAAGCGGGCGATTACAATGGCTGGTTCTGCCCATGCCATGGTTCGCACTATGACACTGCTGGCCGTATCCGTAAGGGGCCTGCACCTGAAAACCTTATTGTTCCGGACTATGAGTTTACGTCCGATACAGTGATTAAGATTGGTTAGGGGGCAGTCTGATGGCACATCAAAGTAACTACAAACCAAATTCTGGTTTTGAAAAATGGATGGATGAGCGCTTGCCGATCATCCGTCTTGGCTATGACTCATTTGTTGACTTTCCGTCACCAAAAAACCTGAACTACTGGTGGACGTTTGGCGCGATTTTGGCGATCTTCTTGGTCCTGCAAATCGTTACCGGCGTTGTGCTTGCGATGCACTACACACCGCATGTGGATCTAGCGTTCAACTCTGTTGAGCATATCCGTCGCGATGTGAACTGGGGCCGCTACATTCAGTCAGCCCACGCAAACGGCGCATCATTCTTCTTCTTTGCGGTTTATGTCCATATTTTCCGTGGTCTTTATTACGGCTCATACAAAGCGCCACGTGAAGTGCTTTGGATTTTGGGCTGTACCATCTTCTTGTTGATGATGGCGACTGCATTCATGGGCTATGTGCTTCCATGGGGCCAAATGAGCTTCTGGGCCGCAACCGTGATCACAAACTTCTTCTCAGCGATCCCAGTTGTCGGTGACAGCATCAAAACCCTTCTTGTGGGCGGTTTTGCGGTGGATAACCCAACATTGAACCGCTTCTTCTCGTTGCACTATTTGTTGCCATTTATGTTGGTTGGCATTGTTGCCTTGCATATTTGGGCATTGCACGTACCAGGCAACGGCAACCCAACTGGCGTTGAAGTGAAGAGCAAGGCGGACACTGTTCCTTTCCACCCATATCTCACCATGAAAGACCTGTTTGCGGTCTTGGTTATTATGATCCCATTTGCTTGGTTCGTGTTCTTCGCGCCAGACATTTTGGGTCACCCAGATAACTATATTCCTGCCAACCCATTGGTAACGCCTCCGCACATTGTGCCTGAGTGGTATTTCTTGCCATTCTACGCCATCTTGCGTGCGATCGACTTCAACGTAGGTCCGATCGACAGTAAACTTGGCGGCGTGATCATGATGTTTGGTTCGATCGTTGTGTGGTTCTTTGTGCCATGGCTTGATCGTTCGAAAGTACGCTCCGGCGCTTTCCGTCCAATGTTCCGTTGGTTCTATTGGGTTTGGGTCATCAGCTTCATCGGTTTGACATATCTTGGCGCACAGCCAGCTGAAGGCGTTTATTTGTTCTTCGCAAAATTGTGCACGGCTTATTATTTCCTCTACTTCTTGGTGATCTTGCCGTTCTTGCCAAATATTGAAACAACCAAACCGCTACCAGCTAGCATTTCGGAAAGTGTTCTTGCTAAGAGCGCCCCGAAAGCGGCTGAATAGGAGAGAGATGATGAAAAAATTCACAAAAATCATCAGCGCTGTCCTAATTGCAGCGAGCACATTGTCAGCTGGTACTGCATTTGCTGCAGGTGGTGGCGATGGTCCGGATCCTGTGTTGCAGGATTGGTCTTTTGCCGGCGTGTTCGGCAAATATGACCCAGCGCAATTGCAGCGTGGTTTCCAAGTGTTCCAAGAAGTTTGTTCTTCTTGCCACTCTGCCGATTTGTTCAGCTTCCGTATGTTGAGCAAAAAAGGGGGCACTGAGTATTCAGAAGCTCAGGTGAAAGCACTTGCCGCTGAGTACACTGTGATTGACTTGGAAGTTGAAGATGGCGAGCGTCCTGCTATTGCTGCAGATACGTGGCCAAATCCGTTTTCAACGCCGCTTGAGGCCGCTGGCTCGAACAATGGTGTTGTTCCTCCGGATTTTTCAGTTTTGGCAAAAGCACGTAACGTGCCGCAAAAATTCCCGAACTGGATTGGCAACTACTTCACAGCTTACCAAGAGGGCGGTGCAGACTATATCTACAACCTGCTCGTTGGTTATCATGAAGAAGCACCGCACGGCGTAGAGCTTGGCGATGGTCAATATTACAACGATCACTTCCCAGGTCACAAAATCTCAATGGCACCACCATTGTCAGCTGAGATTGTGGACTATGAAGGCAATGCACCTGAAACTGTTGAGCAATATGCAAAAGACGTTTCTGCCTTCATGATGTGGCTTGCAGAACCAGACATGACTGCACGTAAGGAACTTGGCTTCCGCGTGATCATGTTCCTCATCTTGCTAACAGGCATGATGTATCTGGTTAAGCGTCGCTTGTGGAGCAACGTTGATCACTAGGCCTTTGGGTTGAAATGAAATAAATTATAAGGGTCAGCCTTCGGGCTGGCCCTTTTTTGTGCCGCTGTTGATTGCAAATGACTGCCTTGAGCCCTTTTTACCGAAACTCTGAAATGGCGCGAAAGACAGCTATGACAGCTGAAGTGAAACTTGTGGCTGTTGTTTGGATTTGGAACTGTTTTTTTGAAGGGGAGGAACGAGGTAGTTTACAAGTCCCACAAAAACGATCATTTGTGCGCGATCTAAATGACTGCTGAAAGTGTAAAATGCTAAACGTCACTACGGCAAGACGAGTTCAAGAGGCACTCCCGTGTTAATCAAAGTTGGCGATAACCGCACATCAAACATTGATTTGGTGCTGGCAGGACTGCTTTCTTCTGTTGCAGGGGCGTTGAACGCTGTTGGGTTCCTAATTGCGGGATCCTTTACAGCGAATATGACAGGCAACATTTCTGCCGCAGCAGATCAGCTCGCAAACGGTGGAAATCTAATCTCACTTTCTTTTTTGGGACTAGTGGTTGCCTTTGTCTTTGGGGCGAGCATGGCAGCACTTGCTATTCAGGTCGGTGAAAGTCGACAAATACGTTCCGTTTACGCTTTAGCGATTACCGCGCAGGCCGTTATACTTTTTGTATTGGGCATTGCTCTTGGCCTGTCATCGACCAATACAAATGAAACGTTTCTGGTTATCGTCCTAAGTTTCGTAATGGGGCTTCAAAACGCAGTCACGACAATGATTTCACGGGCGCGGGTGCGTACAACTCATGTTTCTGGAATGGCAACCGATATCGGCATCGAATTGGCGGCATTGTTGGGTGATAATAAGTCGCGTCACGATGCGATGCCAAAGCTTTGGCTTCACAGTCTGACCCTTGTTTGCTTTTTCATGGGCGGGGGCTGCGGTGCACTTTTGTATCAATTTATCGGAAGTTGGCTATTTGTGATCGCCGCAGTGGTATTGATGCTCATAGCAGTGCCAGAAGTTCTTCGGGCACACCGTTTTTAAGCGAAAAAACTACTGTATCTTACTGAACTTTTCGCCATACCGGACATTGTCGCACGAGCAACGTATGGTCACTTTGTCCGCATTGCTAACCTTCATCTTAGTAACGCAATGAGTGCTTCCATTCCAAACGTGCAAGTTGGGTCAGTTTCGTGTGACGTTTTGAGGGTGCCCGTATCATTATGTGTTTTGGCGTATCCTTCCGTCTCCCTCCCCCTGGTGGGGAGGGATTAAGGGTGGGGGGCAAACATGCCGATTGTGAATGAAGCTGGGGTAAAATAGTAATCAGCACTGGCCAAGCCATTATCAAGCTTGATAGGTATGGGGGTGGCGGGCGCGACCGGGGTGGTTTTAGACGTCCGAGCAGCCAAACCAAAAAAGGCGCGAACCATGGATTTAAAATCTCTCATCCGCACCATTCCTGATTACCCAAAAGCTGGGGTCATGTTTCGCGATATCACGTCGCTAATTGAGCATCCGCAAGGCTTTAAAGAAAGCATTCAAAAACTTGCAGACCCTTTCCGGGATATGGGCATTACCCATGTGGCAGGCATTGAAGCGCGTGGCTTCATTTTTGGTGCTGGACTAGCGATTGAATTGGGTGTTGGTTTTATCCCGATTCGCAAAGCCGGAAAACTGCCAGGCGAAACCATTGGGCAAAATTACGCGCTTGAATATGGTGTTGATACCATTGAAATGCATGCAGGTGCTGTTAAAGCTGGCGACAATGTGTTGCTGGTTGATGATTTGGTTGCGACAGGTGGCACAGCGATTGCCGCGATCACTCTGATCCGCCGTACCGGGGCGACGCTCAATCATTCCGCGTTCGTGATCGATTTGCCCGATTTGGGTGGTGCTGACAAAATTCGTGCGCAAAATGTTGATACGCACTTTTTGCTCGAGTTTGATGGCGATTAAGGGCCACTGAGCGGTCAGCTTGCTGCGCCATTGCCAATCTTGGAATCTGCGAAGATGGCTAGCTTCAAACGAAGCTGTACGTTCCCATGTGCGCAAAGTCAGTTTTCACGGTCTCCAATTTGCTTAAAACTGTTTGGTGTTGATTGCAAAGTTGAGGCGTTGCATTTTTTAGCGTTTCACGCGTTTGATCGGGTTCTTTTTCACTACATCGCCATGCAAATCGTCATTTAATTTGACATATGAATTAAATGACGATTAGACTGATCGACCGATTGGGCTCTTGCTTGATTGGCCTGCTTCTTAATGTGTCCGAAGGAATGATCATGGGTGTTGAAAGACCGTTCTCGAACTATGCCATTGTTGACGAAGCCGCATTGCGCGACCTATTTCCGCCTACTCACGAGCTTGCCGTTCAAAAGGTGCAATGTACTTTGGACGAACATTCACGAATGTTCATTTCGCGATCGCCCTTGATTTTTTTGGGCACACAGGACGATGATGGAAAGGCGGATGTTAGTCCACGTGGCGATCCGGTTGGTTTTGTTCAAGTGCTGGATGAGCAGACTCTGGTGATACCAGACCGACCCGGAAATAATAGACTTGATAGTTTGTCAAATATAATTGCAAATCCCAGTGTTGGCGTTCTCTTTGTCGTTCCCGGATTTGATGATACTTTGCGTGTCAGCGGGCAGGCCCATCTAACAAATGATCCTGAACTGATGACTAGTATGAGCTTCAATGGACGAGAACCCCGCATCGCTATTATCGTCAAAATCGATAGTGTGTTTATTCATTGCGCAAAGGCATTTCGACGCTCGAAAGCTTGGCATGTTGACCAATTGCAAGATCGCAAAGAGATGCCTTCGCTGATGAAAATCATTCTCGATCAAACCGGCGCACCTGTTAATGCAGGAGCACAACAAGAGTTGGATGACAACCTTGAGGAAGAGTATCGGCGGTCCATGTATTAGACTTTAATGTTGTTATTGTGTTGCCGACAAAGAACCGCCTACAATCCGATGAAATAATAGAACAGGGCATCGACTTCATGGACATCATCATCGCGCATTTGCCAAATTTGGCGCTGGCCTATTTTGTTTTCTTTTTGGCTGTGGCCAGCCCCGGGCCAGCCACTTTGGCCATCGCTGGTGCTTCTATGTCTTTGGGGCGTCCACAGGGCATTGCAAAGGCTGCTGGCATTGTTTCAGGTTCATTCTTGTGGGGCATGTTCGCGGTGTTTGGCATGGTGGCGTTTATATCCTCATTCGCTGGGGTGCTGTTTTGGCTAAAGATTGCCGGGGGCGTCTACCTTTTGTGGATGGCCTATAAGGCGGCTAAAAACGCTGCCTCGACAAAGGACCCGCAGCAAGGGGATGTTGGTGGGCGTTCCTTATGGAAACAATATTGGGGTGGTTTTGTGCTGCACACCACCAACCCCAAGGCTTTGTTTGCTTGGGCGGCCGTGATCACCCTTGGTTTGCAACCTAATGCGCCATGGTGGATGAGTTTTGTCGTGTTTGCGGGCGCTTATTGTGTGTCGCTCTTTATCAACTTTTCATATGCTTTGTTCTTTTCCACTGACCGGATGATTAAAGGCTATTTCAAGGTGCGCCGTTGGGTGCAGGGCATCTTTGGCGTGGTCTTTGCAGCAGCTGGGTTGAAACTGATCATTCAGGGGTAGGGCCCGGCATTTGCCGAGCCCTAGTCGTTTTATCTCTTCTTCAAGAAGTCGGCCAAACTCGATTGAGTTGGCGGCTGTGCTTTGAGTTTTTTCGGCAATTTGCCTTCAAAGCGTGAACTATTGCCTTTGCCAAGTTTTGGCGTCTTAATGCCTTTGTTGGCCTTTGGATTTACGTGTGTGAATGAGGCTTTCATTTAAAATTCCTTCCATCAGGTGGCGCGCTCCTTGTCGTGCGCCAATATTAAAAATTGTAGGTTTGATGGGTGTTGGAACTTGATCCATGATGCTCTCCATTAGGATTGCGCGCGCCAAAATGGGCGCGAAAAAAATGTTAGAAGGATTGAAAATATAAGACGCGTGGGGACGAGACCCGTCCTTATGAACGCTATTGAATTATCGTGCCCAAATGCTCGCTAAAACACGTCTGTGTTTTGTCGCAGAACAAATATCGCGTCGATTAATTCTTAGCTGTCCATTTTATGCGTCACCTCGTTGTTTGAACGGGGTAAGGGTCGCGCAATTGGCGCGACCTGTCAATGTGGTGGACGTGTTACTTGCGCAACAGTTTCCTGAAAACAGGCATTGCCGCCATGGCGAGCATCACCCGCTCTTTGAGTTTTGGCTTATAGTCGCGCAGCTTTGAGAAACTGGCGATTTCGGAGCGATACACCAGCTCATCTTGCTGGTTGTAGGCGGTAATAATGCTGGTCAGCAGGCCCCAGCCGGGGAGTGAGTTGGACTTGCGTTTGTTTTTGACGGTCAAGTCAAACCTGATGGTATCACCTGGCCGCACGGGAGCCTTGAACTCCATTTTGTTGACGCCAGGAGACGGGCCAGAAACGCCGGGTTCTTCGCCATTTGCGCGCTGCATGTCGTCGTGGGCATACATGAAATCAACCATGACTTTATGGCCGATTGAAACCGTGTGCCAACCAGATGCGATCAGACCGCCAAAGTGGCTGTGTCTTGCTGCTTCTGGGTCTATGTGGAAATATTGTGGATCATACAGTTTGGCGAAATGGATGATTTCTTCTTGGGTGAAGGTATATTCACCTAAGGGCCACACCGTTTCTGTGTCGATGTCTTCAAACCAAAGGGTCATGCTGCGTCCTCTTCAATCGGGGCAGATGGGTCGCGCACTTCAACGATGTTCGTGAGGCTAAGGGTCATCACTTGTTGGTTTTTTTGGTTACGCATATCAAAGTCCAGCACAACAATGCCCATATGAGGTTGTGAATGTGAACGGCGCAATGATGCGATGGTTACGGTGCCGGTGAGGGTATCGTTTTTCATCAGCGGACGTTTCCACTTGAGGTTGTCGAACCCCAATCCACCCATGCCGGCAACTTTGCTCAAAAACTCATTCACCAGCATGCGTAGGCTAAAGCCAGCGGTTTGCCAGCCGCTAGAGGCGAGGCCGCCCAGTAGCGACTTTTTGGCCACGTCTTCGTCCAAGTGAAACGGCAGGGGATCAAACTGTTTGGCGAATGAGATGATGTCATCTTTGGAAAGCTTTCGCTCACCCAATTGAATCACTTCGCCGACTTTCAGGTCTTCAAAGTGACGCCTGTCTTTGGTGATCGGATTGCTCATTGATGTTGCCTCGCAAGGACTGTGCTTTAATTTCCGTTATCGTACATATATTGACGCATACGGCAACTGTAAAATGAAACGGTTTGATTCTCAAAAAAAATGCCCCACCAACTTAATGGCAGGGCAATTATGATTAAACTGCTGGTTCAGTTTATGTATTGAATTTGAACAGCATAATGTCGCCGTCTTTCACCACATATTCTTTGCCCTCGTCGCGGGCTTTGCCGGCTTCTTTAGCTGCGGCTTCGCCGCCCAAGGCCACAAAATCATCATAAGCGATGGTTTGTGCGCGGATAAAACCGCGTTCAAAATCTGAGTGAATAACGCCCGCTGCTTGTGGGGCTTTGGTGCCGACTTTCACCGTCCACGCGCGGGCTTCTTTGGGGCCAACGGTGAAATAAGTCTGTAGGTTCAAAAGCTTGTAGCCTTCGCGAATGATCCGGTTCAAACCAGGTTCTTCAAGGCCAAGGCTCTCAAGGTACTCGTTTTGCTCTTCGTCTTCGAGCTGGCTGAGTTCGCTTTCAATTTCTGCTGAAATGATCACCATGCGCGCATTTTGTGCTTTGGCGTACTCTTCGACCTTCTTGGTCATTTCGTTGCCGTCTGCTGCTGAATCTTCGTCAACATTGCAAATGTAAAGCGCTGGCTTTGACGTCAAAAGGTTCAGTTCTTTGAACGCTTTCTTCTCATCTTCGGCCAATTCCACATGGCGGGCGGGTTGGCCTTCGCGCAAGACTTCCAATGCGCGATTGACCAACTCAAGGGTCAATTTCGCGTCTTTGTCTTGACCGCGCAGGCGCTTCTCTAGCGGGCCGATGCGTTTTTCAAGGCTTTCCATATCCGAAAGCATCAATTCGGTTTCCACCACTTCAGCATCGGCAATAGGGTCGATGTTGTTTGAAACGTGGATAATGTCTGAATTGACGAAACACCTGAGCACATAGGCGATGGCGTCAACTTCGCGGATGTTGGCAAGGAATTGGTTGCCAAGGCCTTCGCCCTGGGCCGCCCCTTTTACAAGGCCAGCAATATCCACAAAACTTAGACGTGTGGGAATGATTTCAGCTGAACCACCGATTTTAGCAATCTTGTCCAACCGCTCGTCGGGCACGCTGACTTCGCCCACATTTGGCTCGATCGTGCAAAATGGGAAGTTGGCTGCCTGTGCAGCAGCGGTGCGTGTTAGCGCGTTGAATAGGGTTGATTTGCCCACGTTGGGAAGGCCAACGATTCCACACTTAAATCCCAAAGTTATTCTCCTTTACCAAACAGCTTCTTCAGCATGTCGGCCATTGGCCCTTTGTCGGGCAGCTTTGTTTTGTTCGCCGTGCGCGCTTGGTGTATGTGACTTTGCGCTTTTGGGCTTTGTTTCTTTGGCGCTGGCTTTTCAGCTTTTGCTGTTGGGGCGTCGCCGTTTACAGCCAGTGCAATTTTGTTCATGAAGCTTGACGCTTGGCCAGAGGCCAGCATGCCCGCATGTTCGCCGATTGCGTTCAATAAGGGTTCTAGCCAAATGTTGTCCGCTTTGGCGAAATCACCAAGGACGTGGCTGTGCACTCGCTCTTTGTGACCAGGGTGGCCAATGCCAATACGCACGCGATTGAAGTCCTTGCCCAAATGGGCTTCCATTGAGCGGATGCCATTGTGTCCGCCATTGCCGCCGCCGGTTTTGACGCGCAACTTGCCCGGTGCGAGGTCTAGCTCATCGTACAGCACAGTGATGTCGGCAGGGGACAGTTTGTAGAATTTTGCCGCCGCTGCAACGCTGATACCAGAATCATTCATGAAGGTTTGTGGCTTTAACAAGATGACACGTTCGCCATCGATTGAGCCTTCAACCATTTCAGCATTAAATTTGGAGCGGTAGGGAGAAAGGTTATGGCGGCTCGCAATTGCGTCCACCGCCATAAAACCAACATTGTGTCGGTGAGCTTGATATTTCTTACCCGGATTGCCCAGGCCAACAAGAAGGTGCATCAGTGCTCTCCGCTTGGCGCTGCGTGCTTTAAGTCACGCAGCACGAAGTTGCGAAAAATTACTCTTCGCTGCCGCTTTGCTTGATTGATTCAACTTCAACAGAAGCTGCTGCATCTGGATCGGCATCCGCATCATCATTGTCTTCAGATTTAAGCGCAGATGGTGCAGCAATTGTCGCAATCGTGAAATCACGGTCAGTAATGGTTGGTGTAACACCTTTAGGCAATTTAACGCCTGAAATGTGCAACGCGTCACCAGTTTCTGAACCTGTAAGATCAACTTCCAAGAACTCTGGAAGGTCTGCTTCAGTTGCGTTCACTTCCACAGTGTGACGAACAACGTTCAACACGCCACCGCGCTTCAAACCAGGTGATGCTTCTTCGTTCACAAAGTGAACTGGAACATCAACAGTTAGAATTGAGGTTTTTGACACGCGCAAGAAATCAACGTGAACAAGGAAATCACGTACAGGCTCAAGCTGGTAATCACGTGGGATTACGCGGTGCTCTTCGCCATCAACTTCTACGCTGATCACTTGTGAAAGAAAGCCACCTTGTTGAATGCGTTTCATCGCATCTTTATAGGTCACTGTGATTGATAGTGGGGATTTGTTGTCGCCATAAATGACGGCAGGAACTAGACCTTCACGACGCAGTGCTCGAGCAGCCCCCTTGCCAACCCGATCCCGCACCAAAGCCTTAAGCTCAGCGCTCATGGATATTCTCCAAGTTGTTGGTGCGAACCGGGTGATTATCTCCCGGCCGCGCGCTGACGTCCTCCAGGGGTGCACGCAGCGCTTCAAGCCCCGGTGTATATAGGCTCTTTGGTGATATGACAATGGGAAAAATGGAAGTGATTAGAACCCACAACGTAAAAGGGCAGCTGCGATGCTGCAGCTGCCTTTTTAATTAGAATTCAGTGGCTTTTTGCCTAGTCAAACAAGCTCGAAACAGATTGCTCTGCTGCTGTGCGGGCAACGGCTTCACCAATAAGCGGTGCAATTGAGAATCGGCGAATATTGGGCGTGGCTCGCTCTTCATCTGTTTCCAAAATGCTATCTGAAATCACCAACTCTTTGAGTTTTGATGCGGCAATTCGTTCGCACGCTGCGCCAGACAATACGCCGTGGGTAATATAGGCGGAGACTTCTTTTGCACCTGCGTTCAACAAAGCTTCAGCCGCATTGCACAAGGTGCCACCGCTATCCACAATGTCATCGACCATGATGCAAGACTGGCCTTCAACTTCGCCAATAATATTCATGACTTCAGAAACGCCAGCGCGCGGACGGCGTTTATCAACAATTGACAAAGGTGCGCCGATACGGCGGGCAACATTACGGGCACGCAAGACGCCGCCAACATCTGGTGAAACCACCATCACGTTGCTTGGGTCATAGTGTTCTTTAATGTCGCGCACCATAACTGGTGCAGATGTTAGATTGTCGGTTGGGAGATCGAAGAAGCCCTGAATTTGTTGAGCGTGCAGATCCAAAGTCAAAATGCGATTTGCCCCAGCTTCTGTGATCAAGTTTGCGACCAGTTTGGCTGATATGGGTGAACGTGACGCTGATTTTCTGTCCTGCCGTGCGTACCCGAAATAGGGGATTACAGCGGTGATGCGGCGCGCCGACGCGCGTCGTAGCGCATCAATAATGATCAGCAATTCCATTAGATTGTCGTTGGCGGGGTATGATGTTGACTGCAAGACAAATACGTCTTCGCCGCGAACATTTTCTTTAATCTCGACAAAAATTTCCTTGTCGGCGAATTTTTGCACCACACTGTCGGTGAGTGGAACGTTGAGATATTTGGATACAGCCTTGGCCAACGCAGGGTTGGAATTACCAGTCACCAGTTTCATGTTGAAGCGCGCCCTTTGAAAGCAGAAAAATGTGGGTAGTCAAGCGAATAGTCCCATCTGTCATTTGCTTGTTATACTGGGCTGGCAGCTGGTTCAACCGATTCAAAAGTTGAATGTGAAGAATCTGCAAAGATTCTTTCAAAAAAGTGCAATCACCGACAATTGACGACCTGTTTTTTCGTTCAGGTGTGTTGCTTTGCGGTGTGAAAAGAAGGTCGCGCTATTTTGGTAGGTGCAAACCTTGAGATCACTTATGTCAGCAATGTTGGCCGATTCGAGTTGATCCATAATACAATGGGGAAGGTCAAAATGGGGTGCCTTCGCGCCTTTAGGAAATTTAAAGTATGGCGCTGTGGGCGCAAACTGTTTCAGGACATCCGCTTTAAACTGGTCGCCCACTTCATAGTTTTCAACGCGAATGGATGGGCCAAGAACCGCGACGATATGCTGGCGCTCAGCCCCAAGTTTTTCCATCGCTTCAATGGTATTGCCAACAATGCCGCCCACCGCGCCTTTCCATCCCGCGTGGCAGGCGCCGATGATGTGGTTCTTTTTGTCCGCAAAGAGCACAGGGCCGCAATCGGCTGTTTGAATGCCGAGCGCCAATCCATTTGTGGCCGTGACCATGCCATCTGCTTCCATCCGATTTTGTCTGTCAGATGCAGCGGTGACGCTGACCACATCGGTTGAGTGGGTTTGTTTGACCAAACATAGGTTTTGCGGCGCAACACCATTATGTTTGGCGATTTCATCAAGGTTGGCATTCACCGCTTGAGGGGCATCACCCACGGCAAAAGAGATGTTGAGGCTTTCAAATGGGGTAGCGGATTGCCCGCCCTCGCGACCAAAAAAACCGTGGCCAATCCCATCAATATCGAGCAATTCATTTGTTGTTGGGTTCAGCATTAATTCGCCTCAAACGGATAGGGGGGCGTTGGCAAATTATAAAGACACCACACCTTGAATAATTCGCCCATTTGATCATTTTCGATCAACCGCGCAAGGTCGCTGAGAATTTTTGGTGCGGCCTCTGGGCTTGCAGAAGCCAAATTGTGGGCGCGTGGTTCAATGCCCATAGCCTTGAGGAAAACTGCTTGGGTTATCAAATGCCCAGTTTTGGCGTGTGCTTGTTTGGCGATGTCTGCAAGGGCGGCAAAATCCACATGGGCGGTGAGATCAACTTCGCCGGGTTCGGCCAACGGGTCCACATGCTTGTGTGCCTTCAGGGCCTGCAAAGTTTCGCCGGTTTGGCTTTTGCCATACCCATAATCAATGGCCAGCAATGCACCGCCATTGCGGTTGATGAGGTCAGCGATGTCTTTGACGACTTGTTGGGCGATGAAGTTGGTTTCCCAAATTGCGTTCTCTTCAGCGTTGAGTTCACTTGGAAATGCATCGTCGGGCAATGGAGTAGGGGAAAGGCCCCAAGTGCGCGCACCTCCTTTTAGGCCGACCAAACGTTCGTGCCATTTGCCATTGGCGCGTTGAAACTGTTTGATCGGCAGCGCGTCAAAAAACTCATTCGCGACGAAAATCAGCGGGCCGTCTTCAGCGCTAAGTTGATCAATTTCGGACCGCCAAACCACATTGTGGCCGTGCAAGTTTGCCCGTTGTTTTTCAATCAGCACCGGGTTGGTTTCGATCAGATTGATTTTGGCGGCGTCAAGAATGCCCGGCACTTGAGAAAGCACACGCACACAATCCGCCATCAACGTGCCGCGGCCGGGACCAAGTTCCACCAACGAAAACTGTTTCGGGTTACCAAGTTGTGCCCAAGTCTGTGCCACCCAAATGCCAATCATTTCGCCAAACATCTGGCTGATCTCTGGCGCGGTGATGAAATCTCCGGCTTTGCCCAGCGGGTCCGCCTTTTTGTAGTAGCCAAGGATTGGGTGGGTGAGGGCAAGGCTCATATAGGTCGAAAGGGAAATTGGGCCTTGCGACATGATTTGCACATTGATGAGTTCGCTTAAGGAAAAATCGTGATCGCTCATAGGGCACGGGCCGTTGGGTGTTTGCGCAATGCGTTCCAAATTAGCCCCAAACCTGCCAAGGCAATGGGAATGGAAAGGATCATGCCCATCGTAAGGTTGAAGGGCAACAGACCAATATGGGCGTCTGGTTCGCGCACGGTTTCCACCAAGATGCGGCTAATGCCATAGCCGATGCCGAAAATGCCCGCACAAAGGCCGGGTCTGCGCAATCCTTGGACGTTGTGGCTGACGACCCGCAAGATCAGGAACAAAAGTAACCCCTCAAGCAGGCCTTCATAAAGCTGGCTGGGGTGGCGCGGATCAGGTCCTCCGGTGGGGAACACGACGCCCCAAGGCATGTTGGTGACGCGGCCATAAAGCTCAGCGTTGATAAAGTTGGCGATCCGGCCAAACAGCAAGCCGAACGGGCTGATGAGGGCCAGCAGGTCAACTGCGGATAGAACGTTTGCTCCAATATGGCGGGCGTAAAGCCATAAGGCGATCACAAGGCCAAATAGTCCGCCGTGAAACGACATGCCGCCTTGCCAGATTTGAGGGATGTCTATGGGGTTTTGCAAGAAATAGCTGCCCGCAAAAATGCCGCCAATACCTGCGCTCCAGTTCAACCCGAAGCTAAGCAAAATATCATAAAACAGCACATAGCCGATACGACCGCCGATAATAACGCCAAGTACCGCCCAAAAAATGAAGTCGATCAATTGGGTCGGGGTGAAGGGGGCTTGCACCTTGCCCCAAAGCGGCTTTTGCAGAATTAAATGGCGGCCATAGCCCCACGCAAAGAGGATGCCCGCAAGATAGGCGAGGGCGTACCAGCGGATGACAATCGGGCCAAGCGAAAAGGCAATTGGGTCGATATTTGGAAAGGGCAAAGCGCTTCACTCACCTTAATAGGGTAATTTACCGCACCATGCATTTCACCGTAGCACTGGTCAAGGCAGCAATTGATGCTTACATAACTGATTTGAAACTGATCTTTTCACCCGACCATTAAAGGGGCAAAGCCATGCGTGATGGAAATAAGATTTTCGACGATCTGGGCAAATTGATGAACGATGCAGCAGGGGTTGCAGACGGAGTGCGCCGCGAAGCTGAAACAGCGGTCAAAGCGCAGATGGAACGTCTGGTCAACGATATGGACCTGACCAAGCGCGAAGAATTTGATGCCTTGCGTGAACTTGTGCAAATCCAAAGTGAAGAGATTGCTGACCTGCGTAAAGAGCTCGATGCTTTGCGTTCGAAGAAGAAAACTAGCTAAGCCGTCTCATTTCAGCACATAAAAGGCATGTGTATAACGCTTGAAATTAACAAGCTGTTAACCATGTCGGCCTGATCATCCACAAGAGATTTGGTGGGAATCGTTGTTTTACAATTCCCACATGGGATGGTCGGGGTACAGTTCGTTAACGCAGAAAAGATTCGCAACGAACGCTTTCCACTTCCAAAGGGTCGGCACGCCGACTTTTCAGATCTTGAAGTTGCGTATCACATACGGGTTTTGCCGGGTTTCTCCCCCTGGCAATTTCCCGTGCTGTAAAAACACGAGCTTTGAAAAGGCGAGAGATTATGTCGCTGATCGAGATGGAAATTGAACGGGCAATGCACCCGGTGGATATCATCGAGCACATTGCAGGAATAAATGATTGGTCGTTTGAGCGGGCTGACGCGGATGAGATTTCGATCTCTATTCGTGGCGGGTGGAGCGATTATCATGTCTCATTTTCTTGGATGGAAGATCTAGAGTCGCTGCATATTGCTTGCGCATTCGATCTAAAGATACCGGAAGCGCGGCGCGTGGAGGTCAAGCAGTTGATCTCTAAGGTCAATGAGCAATTGTGGATTGGTCACTTTGACATTTGGAACAAGGAAAATATGGTCCTGTTCCGCAATTCGCACCTTCTAAGCGGGGGGGCAGAAGTTACCCCACAACAGTGCGAAGCTTTGTTGCATTCGGCTGTTGAGAGCTGCGACCAATATTATCAAGCCTTTCAATTTGTCGTTTGGGCAGGTAAACCAGCCGATGAAGCCTTATCGCATGTTATGTTTGAAACGGTAGGCTCAGCTTAGGAGCTTTTAAGAATGCCATTATTTGACGTCGGGCCGGTTGTACTCATAGGCGCTGGCCAAATGGGAATGGCGATGGCGGTAGGCTGGCTTGAAGCGGGCCTGTCGCCAGACCAATTGATTTTGGTTGACCCCAATCCGTCGCCCTACGTGCGAAACAAAGCCTCTGAGATTTCCATTACAACTTTGGCCAAACCGCCCGCCAAACCGGCGCAGGTTTTGGTGTTGGCAGTTAAACCGCAGGTTGCGCCTGATGTGTTGCCTGCTGCAAAATCCTGTGTTGATGAAAACACATTGGTGATTTCGGTGATGGCGGGCATTTCGATTGCTCAGATGAGTGAAGCACTGGGGACGAACCGAATTGTGCGCACAATCCCGAACACGCCGGCCAAAATCGGATTGGGTGCCATTGGCGCCTTCGCGGGCAAGGGTGTTGAATATGACGATCAAGTGGTGGTCGACAATGTTTTGGACGCTTCGGGCCGTACATTCTGGGTGGAAAGCGAAGACGATATCAACGCTGTAACAGGTGTTTCTGGTTCCGGCCCTGCCTATATTTTTAATATGGTGGAGGCTCTGGCTGCCGCCGGAGAAGCCCAAGGCTTGGCTCCACAGTTGGCGATGGAATTGGCGCGGCAAACCGTTGTTGGTTCTGCCATGCTTTTGGAAGCTGAACCAAATACGGCCGCCGCCACATTGCGCGAAAATGTGACTTCGCCTAACGGCACCACCTTCGCGGCGCTGCAAATTCTAATGGGCGAGGATGGTCTGACCGATTTGATGGTGCGGGCTGTCACCGCTGCGCGCAAACGAAGTGAAGAGCTGGGCGCGTGACAGATCAGATCAGTTTTGATGACTACTTAAAAGTAGATATCCGAACGGGAACTGTTGTTGAGGTTCGCCCTTTCCCTCAGGCGCGCAAACCCGCGCATATTTTGCTGATCGATTTTGGTGAAGATATTGGGGTTAAAAAGTCCTCCGCTCAAATTACCGCTCATTATGCCGCCGATGATCTTATTGGCCGCCAGGTGATGGCTGTCGTCAATTTCCCTCCACGCCAAATAGGTCCGCTGAAATCTGAAGTGCTCACGCTTGGTTTTGAAGATGAAAACGGCGACATCGTTTTGGCCGCAGTTGATCAGCCGGTGCCTAACGGCAAACGTTTGATTTAAAACGCTTATCCTTGTTGATAAACTGACACCTATTTGTCTCCCTCAACCACGCAGTGCGCCCGCGAAACCATGAATGTGGTGCACGGCAGCTCATCTTTCGACAGGCTCAGGATGAAGAGGTGGGCATGGGGTGAGGCGGCGTGGGCGAACGGTGAAAGTGCGCTCATTTCGATCAGCGAATTTGGGCAAGACGCTCGCGCCAATATTGTCCGTCATCCCTGCGCAGGCAGGGAACCAGGCCGGAGTAAACCACGAACGCATTTGTTGGCGGTTGTTCTCGCCTGGATCCCGGACTAAATCCGGGATGACGCGCGAGGGGGAGGAGGCGGCGCGGGGTAACTTTTGTGCTTCCCCCAACCTCATGGTGAGCTTGTCCAACCATGACTGTCGTGCACTGCGGTCCATCCTTCGACAAGCTCTTCGATGAG
>NZ_JAPWGX010000050.1 GCF_027213965.1 Maritalea porphyrae
CCCACTGACCGGGCGCAAATCCCAGCATAAAGGTGTCGACTTTGCTGCCAAACCGGGTAGTGATGTGGTCGCTGTCGCTGCTGGCGTGGTGAGCTTTTCCGGGGTCAAGTCGGGCTATGGCAATGTGATAGAGGTCAGTCATGCCGATGGCTATACAACGCTGTATGCGCACAACAAGCAGAATATCGTGCAGATTGGTGATCTTGTGCAGCGCGGCCAGACCATTGCCAAGGTCGGCCGCAGCGGTCGCGCCAGTGGTTAC
>NZ_JAPWGX010000051.1 GCF_027213965.1 Maritalea porphyrae
AGCCTGGCGAACGCGACTTCCAGACAGCCGTGCTGTTTCTGCCGAAATCCCGCGAGCTGACCGAGTACCTGCTCAACGCCCTGGCGGCGCGCCTGGGCGGGCGCGAGCTGTTTCTGGTCGGTGAAAAACGCGCCGGCATTGAACGCGCCGCCAAACAACTAGCGGGCTTCGGCCAGGCACGCAAACTCGACAGCGCACGGCACTGCCAGCTCTGGCAGGTACGGGTTGAGCACGCACCCGCCGCGCCGGACCTGCACAGCCT
>NZ_JAPWGX010000052.1 GCF_027213965.1 Maritalea porphyrae
GACTTGTACTCAGGTGAAGTAGCTACAGTAATTTTTGTTGCTTTCGGCATGAGACGATGATTCGCTATTATTGGATAATCTGAAAACGAAAGTTAACAATTAAGAATAGAAAAACGGAGACCACAGTCTCCGTTTTTATTTGCTGTAACGATGTGTTATGCCAGCTCAGCACGGAGCTTCTTCGCCGCTGAAACCAGATTTGCCAATGCGGCTTCTGTCTCCTTCCAGTTTCGTGTTTTCAGACCACAATCTGGGTTTACCC
>NZ_JAPWGX010000053.1 GCF_027213965.1 Maritalea porphyrae
GTTCCATGGTTTCAACAGAATCGATCCATGAGTGGTTTTTCACACTCAAGCGAGACAGCATGACAATGTCGGACGTTAAATCCGTCACGACATCAACGTATCGTTCAATATCGTCATGTAACTCTGCCTGCATTTCACCACTCGTGCGTCGAGCTAAATCCGTCGCTAGCTGAATACGACTCAGCGGAGTGCGCACTTCATGAGGAATAGCTTGAGTAAAGATGTGTGTTTGGCGCACTCGTCTCTCAATCTCTTCAGACA
>NZ_JAPWGX010000054.1 GCF_027213965.1 Maritalea porphyrae
CCCTTACACACGCATGGCCGATTTGTCAGAAACTGCGATTGTTGTTCCAGAGAGAGCTCCAAAAGAAGTGTTGCAGCCCTTCTTAAACGTCATGGGCTCGTTAGGAAGTGATTCTGGGTACCCAGGTATTCAGGTGCTTTTGACAGATAAATGGAATGCTGAGCAACTAAAAAATAAAGACATCCTGACGATTGGTGTTGTGGATGCACTAGAACAAGCCGCTAATAACCCTGACCAAGTTAACTTAGTGGTTAAAGAAGG
>NZ_JAPWGX010000055.1 GCF_027213965.1 Maritalea porphyrae
ATGGTAGTGATCGGCTTATCTAGACCTGGATACGTGTTCGCTGGGATCTCGTACTTCGTCCATAGGTTGTAATTGCCGTTCGCCTCTTTGATTTGTTCGTCAGTAAACGAAAGAATCGAAATGTCTTTACCCAACGCAGCAAAAGCTTGAGTGACCGCACCAACAGGTACACCCGCAGGCGTGTTCATGCCGTCAATGGTGCCGTTTTGAAGTGCGCTCGCACTGCCGCCGTAACCCATGTAAGCAAGATTGAATTTATC
>NZ_JAPWGX010000056.1 GCF_027213965.1 Maritalea porphyrae
CCTGTACAATGGGCAGGGCCAAAACGCTTTCACCAAACCCCCATCACGATAGAAGATTTGCCAACTATCGATGTGGTGGTGATCAGTCATGACCATTACGATCACCTAGATAAAGCTTCTATTAAAGTGCTAGGCGACAAGGTGGGCAGTTTCTTGGTGCCGTTAAAAGTTGGCCAATTACTGGTGAATTGGGGTGTACCCAAAGAGAAAGTGATCGAACTAGACTGGTGGGAGTCACACTCTGTTGACGGCATTTAAT
>NZ_JAPWGX010000057.1 GCF_027213965.1 Maritalea porphyrae
GCATTACGCCGAGACCGGGTACACCGTAGCCTGCTTCAACGTCACCATCACCGAAGCCAACCGCAACAAGTTCTACTGGCACCCCACCCCGATGTTTCACGAAGGCCTGGCCATTTTTGCCCTGCGTGGCCGCTTTCAACCCGAGTTAAACAGCAAAGACCTAGAGAACCACACTGTCGGTATTACCAACGGCTACACCTACCCAACCGATTTCATGCTGAACCCAAAGATTGAACGCGCTGTAGCGCAATCCGATAC
>NZ_JAPWGX010000058.1 GCF_027213965.1 Maritalea porphyrae
GCCACAATCTGACTCAAATAAACATTCAATCCACCATCAGCATGCTCAACATAAAACAGTGGGTTATCTGCAAGCTGAGTGTCTGAGATATTAGTTAGCGAACCTACCGTCGTTGTTCCTGCTGGCTCACTTCTTGTTGCTGAATTTATAAATTGCTCAAGCATTACAACTCGCTTTGCCATAGCTTCTAATTCTGATTGTAACTTCTCAACGTCGCTCATTATTTAGTCTCCAGTGGTACGGCAATGCCCTCATT
>NZ_JAPWGX010000059.1 GCF_027213965.1 Maritalea porphyrae
GCGCGTCTTCGAGCGCGCGCAGGGTTTCAACGTCCAAATCGTTGGTAGGTTCATCGAGCAGCAGCACGTTGCCGCCTTCTTTCAGCAGACGTGCCATATGCACACGGTTGCGTTCACCGCCCGACAGCAGGCCGACTTTCTTCTGCTGGTCACCGCCCTTGAAGTTGAAGGCACCGCAATAGGCGCGGGAGTTCACTTCGGCATCGCCAAGCTTGATGATCTCGGCCCCGCCCGAAATGGCCTGCCAGACGTTGT
>NZ_JAPWGX010000005.1 GCF_027213965.1 Maritalea porphyrae
TGGCGCGAGACATTGAATTGTCTCTACACATATTCTTCTAGCGCTTAACAGAGCCATTCACTGTCTCGCGCGTCGCAAATATTATCCCTTCGCATGGAAACATGGCGAAGGTGTTGGTGTTTGGGATAACGAAAAGCCATAGTGATAAAGCCATCCCCCCACCCTTAATCCCTCCCCACCAGGGTCATCCCTGCGTAGGCCGGAGCGGCGCGAGCATGGAAAATGCATTGCACAATGGGGCACCAACAGGCGGGGGTGCCGGGGTAATGAGCGCAGCGCATGACGGCGGCGTGAAAAAACCGCCCAATCTCCCTCCCCCTGGTGGGGAGGGATTTAGGGTGGGGTGACAAACGCTAAGCGGCCTTGGCGCTCACCGCTTCTGAAATCCAACCGCCACCTAGAACTTCGGTATTGGGACTGTCATCTGCGTAAAACACACAAGCCTGCCCCGGCGAAACGCCATGCTCTCCGCCCACTAATTCCACCTCAACAATGCCATCCACAACGCTCAAGCGTGCAGGCTGTGGTGGGCGAGTTGAGCGAACCTTCGCTTCAATTTCAATCGGGCCGTCGCGTTCAATATCTGCGAGAGACTTTGCGCCAAGCCAATTCACTTGCTTCAACCGCACCGACCGGGTGGCCAAAGCTTCATATGGACCCACTATGACTTGTTTCGTGTCTGGATCCAATTTGACCACATACAAAGGGTCGGGCGCAGAAATGCCCAGGCCTTTTCGTTGTCCAATCGTATAATGGATGATGCCCTTATGCTCGCCCAAAACCCGGCCATCCAAATGCACGATTTCGCCGCCCTCCATTGCATCGGGCCGAAGTTTGGCGATGATTTGCGCATAATTGCCGTTTGGCACAAAACAAATGTCTTGGCTATCGCTTTTCTCGGCGACCACCAAACCCATATCCCGGGCAATATCACGCACCGCATCCTTGGTCATGCCACCCAATGGAAAGCGCAAATAATCCAACTGCTCTTGATCTGTGGCAAACAGAAAATAGCTTTGATCGCGCGCGTGATCGTTTGGGCGGAACATGCCCCAGCGGCCATCCTTTTCAAGCGATTGAATATAGTGACCCGTCACCAAAACATCAGCGCCAAGCTCTTTCGAAACACGCATAAGATCGACAAACTTCACAGTTTGATTGCACTTCACGCAAGGGATTGGAGTTTCACCACGCACATAACTGTTTGCAAAATCATCAATCACCGCCTCACGGAACCGGCTTTCGTAATCGAGCACATAATGGGGAATACCAATAGCTGCCGCCACCCGGCGGGCGTCATGAATATCTTGACCCGCGCAACACGCACCTTTGCGGTGCATGGCTTCGCCATGATCATAAAGTTGGAGGGTTACGCCAAGGGTCTCATATCCCTCTTGCGCCATAAGTCCTGCCACAACAGAACTGTCCACGCCACCAGACATCGCCACCACAACGCGGGTGTCCTCGGGGCGCTTGTTTATTCCAAGCGAATTCATTTTTTTCTCCATCCAAATTGGGGTTAAGGGCCAACGGATGGGGCGATTTACCAACTTTGGCGACGAAAAACAACGGTTTTTGCTATTCTTGAGATTACTAACATCGGCATTTTCTGCCCCCTGCCACGCAAAACTTGCCCTTCCCAACACAATTTCTCAAGCAAAGATAAATGCAAAACTGACCAACCAACTGAATTTACTGACATATCTCAAAAGCCAAAAACTGGCCCGCTACTTGCATAAATGTGGGTGGACACATGTCACAAGTTTCGATGAGTGGGTAAAAAAACGTGCAATTTGGTTTATCAGCAACGGCGAGTTTTCCAGGCTTTGATCTGGCAGGCGAAATAACGACCAGTACCAATGGTGCAAAACCTGGCCAGCCCGGCGAAGGCGGAACAGGCTTTGAAGCGCTCTTGGCCGCACTTGTTGGTGGCAACGCCAACAGTCCAACCACGCTCAACATCAAAGAATTGAACGTTGATGGAGTGTCCCCAGAAAGTCAGGACATTATCGATGCTTTGGCCGGAATGGCCGAAGCCTTGGTACCGCTGGCAAACGCATTTGACAAACTGCAGATCCCGACAACCGAGCAGCTAAATCAAGCACAAGCGGCTCTGGGCAAACTTGTACAAAGCATCAACGCACATCCGAACCGCCCAGAATTGTCCATCAAGGGTCCCATAGGCTCGTTTGCTGCACAATTGTCTCAGCTGCAAAAAGCGGGCAATGATGCGAACAAAGAAGGCCTCAGCGATTTTGCCAAAGTTGGCAATCTGATGGAAAGGCTAGACAAACTTTTAAGCCAGATGACGGGCGCAGCACCGAACCCAGGCCAAGACGGAACTGGTGAAAAGTCGGCTCTAAGCATTCATCAAATGGTGGATCGGCTTAATCAATTGGCACAAAAGCTGCCCGCATTGTCGGCACAATTCAGGGGCCAACTATCATTTGGAAATTCCATTCTTGAGGCGCAAACATCAAACGAACAGAAAACAATATTTGCGGCCGGTCAAGCTGATGAGCTCCGTGAGCCAGCGCCGGAAAGACAACAAGCTAGCACACCGGCTATCAAACTTGGCACAGTCGACGGATCCACGCCTAAAACCCA
Organism: Maritalea porphyrae; assembly: GCF_027213965.1. Classification (GTDB taxonomy): domain Bacteria; phylum Pseudomonadota; class Alphaproteobacteria; order Rhizobiales; family Devosiaceae; genus Maritalea; species Maritalea porphyrae_A. The sequence continues at coordinate 2,608 of NZ_JAPWGX010000005.1, forward strand.
GACAGCAAATCTGAACGTTACCCCCCTTACACAAAATGGCTTGACTGCACAAAAGCAAGCCATCTCAGGTGCACCGCTACCAACACCTCAACAATCAACAACACTGCCCACAGGTGATCAAACAACGCTTCAACAAGTTACCGCCGGCACCCAGTCGACCACACCAGTGCCAACGAACAGCCAAGACGGGGCTGAGCCCGACGTGTTGGCCCAATTGGCCACGCTTGGACAACAGCAAAATACAGAAGCGAAAAAACTGCAGAACGCCCCCTCAACTGCTACATTTTCTGACGCACTTGCCAATGATGAAGGTACAGACGCGCAACTACCCCGCATGACTTTTGCTCAGGCAACGCGCGAAGCAAATCTGCAGGCCAACAACGCTTATCCTGAAGCAAACCGGCAAGCACTTGCTGCGGCAGCGACAGCGCCATTGCCCACAGAGTTAGACGCCGTTGAAACCGGCACCGAGAAGCTGTTGGCACAACATAAGATTGACACTTTCCAGCAGCAAACCAATCTAATCGATGCAGCGAAAAGTCAAACAGCTGGACGCCAAGTCAACATACCGGGCGTTGCATTTGAAATAGTCCGCCAATTCCGCGCTGGCATGCAGCGATTTGAAGTTCGATTGGACCCACCTGAGATGGGGCGAATTGACGTGCGCATGGAAGTTGACGGCAATAATGTTACAGCCCGAATGGTCGTTGAACGCGCAGAGACACTAGATCTCCTGCAACGCGACGCCCGTGTGCTTGAGCGCGCATTGCAGCAGGCAGGGCTAAATGCTGAGCGTGCAAACTTACAATTCTCACTCAAGCAAGATGGGCAGAGCGCGGGCCAAAACTTCCAAAATCAAGGACGTGAGCAAAACACGTCAAAATCCGCCGCACTTGATGCTTCAATTGAAGAACAAACTCGACTAAGCGAAACCACTATTTATCGCGGAACAACTGGCCCTGGCGGCCTCAATTTATGGGTTTAGGAGCTTAAAATGGAACTCGCACCATCGAGTGGCATTGGCGCCACAAAGTCTGAACTCGCAAGCTCTCGCAAAACCATTGCGGGTAACTTCAACACGTTTCTGAGCATCCTAACCACCCAACTCAAAAACCAAAACCCGCTCGACCCGATGGACACCAATCAGTTCACTTCGCAAATGGTGGAGTTTACAGGTGTTGAACAACAGCTAAAAACCAACGAGTATTTGGAAGCGCTGATTAAAGCAAATGAAGGTGCCTTTGCCTCTCAGGCAGTTTCCTATATCGGAAAAGCCGTCACTGCTTTTGGTGACAGCGCAGACCTTAAGGACGGCAAGGCTGAGTGGACTTACGGTCTAACGTCTGACGCGCCAGAGAGCAAAGTGACCATCAAAAACTCAGCTGGCGCAATTGTTTATACAGACGACGTGGCTATGACCCAAGGTGAACACACCTACACCTGGGACGGCAAGGGACCGGACGGTGCATCGTTGCCCGAAGGGCGATATAGCATCGATATTGAAGCTAAAAACGCCGATGGTAAGATCATCGACAATTACACAATGACCAAAGGAATTGTTGAAACTGTCGACTTTGCAGGATCGGAACCAATTCTTGTAATCAACGGCAACAAAGTCAAACTGTCGTCAGTCGCCAAGGTTGGTCTGGCCAGTTAGACCAATAGCCAAGTCTCGATTTCACACTGATTTACCACTAAACCGTCGCGCACCTGCCACACAGGCGACCACGAGCACACTGACAGCAATCATTTGCCAGTGTACCTGCTCTTGCATAATCGTTGCGGCCAACATCAACCCCATAAACGGTTGAAGCAATTGCAACTGGCTGATCGCTGTTACCCCGCCCAACGCCAATCCCCGATACCAGAAAACAAATCCAATTAGCATGCTAAAAACCGACACATAGGCAAGTGCGGTCCATTCATCCAGCTGCACATGAGCAACTGATGTGGGCATTGTCCAAACAGCGAGTGGCGCCATAACAGGCAAAGAGATGACCAAGGACCAAGAAATAACTTGCCAGCCGCCCAATCGGCGAGACAACTTTGCGCCTTGCGCATAGCCTAAACCACATACAATTATGGCAGCCACCATCAACAAATCCCCGTACCAAGAACCACTTCCGCCTTGCGACAGCGCAAATCCAGCCACCAACACACTTCCCAATATGGAGAAGAGCCAAAAAGCGGGTTGAGGCTTTTCGCCCCCCAAAACCACACCAAAAATTGCCGTTGAAAGTGGCAGCAGCCCGATGAACACAATGGATCGAGCCGAATTGATGTGCTGCAATGCCAAGGCTGTGAGCAGCGGAAAACCAACGACAACGCCAACAGCCACTATTGCTAGATTTAAGTAGTCCTTCCTCAATGGACGAGAGGCACCTAATCCCAATAACAAGCCCACTCCAAGCAAGCCCGCAATAGTGGCGCGCACCAAGGTGAGAAAAACCGGGTCAAACGCCCCAACAGCAATACGTGTTGCAGGCAGAGACCCACTAAAAATCATCACCCCAAGCAAACCAAGAACAAATCCATTTTCCCAAAATCGCATAACCTACTCCTATGCGATCCATTTTGCCCAACTTCCCCATTGCTTCGCCAGCCACAGTTCAGTACAGTTTGAGTAAAGTGTATTGATCACAAAGGCAGAACAGATGCCCCAGAACCACACCGCTTCAATCCCTTTGGTTGAAAAGGTAATGCAAGAAATCCATAAACGCATTTCCAGTCGCAAAGCCTTATCGGGGAGCAAGTTGCCATCCGTTCGAGATATGGCGAATAAAATGCAAGTGTCCAAATCCACCGTGGTTGACGCCTATGATCGGCTGGTGGCGCAGGGTGTAATATTTTCAAAACCAGGATCTGGATTCTATGCCTCAGCACAGGCGCATCCATTTTCAGTTGCAGATGCGGGGCCAAAGCTTGATCGCGACATCGACCCACTATGGCTAACAAGACATGCGCTTGAACCCCAAGATGCAAAATTTAAGCCGGGCTGCGGGTGGCTACCTTCACACTGGATGCCCGAAGATGAGATCAAAAAATCCCTACGCAACTTGGCGCGCGCAAACCATGCAGACTTAACTGAATATGCGCCCCCAAAAGGATTGCCCGCTTTGCGCGATTACCTGGCGCGACGATTGAGCAACTCTGACATTCAAGCATCGGCACAACAAATCATCATCACTGAATCTGGCACACAAGCCCTAGATCTGATTTGTCGCTTTCTGATCAATCCGGGCGACGTGGTACTGGTCGACGACCCATGCTATTTCAACTTTCATTCATTGTTGCGTGTGCATCGCGCAAACATTGTCAGCGTGCCCTATACCCCATCAGGACCGGACCTAGAGCAGTTTGAAAAGATCCTTTCAACACACGCACCTCGGCTCTACATTACCAATTCAGCGCTGCACAACCCAACCGGGGCAACACTTGCACCACACGTGGCCCATCGCCTTCTCAAAATAGCGGATCAACACAATCTCTTGATCGTTGAAGACGACATTTTCGCTGATTTCGAGTTAGAGCCGGCAACACGTCTTGCCGCGTTTGATGGTCTGGACCGTGTTTTGCACATAGGCAGCTTTTCCAAAACCCTAACCGCTTCTATTCGATGTGGATATATCGCAGCGCGTTCTGACTGGATTGAGGAGCTTGTGGACCTAAAACTTGCAACATCATTTGGCGGCGCAAACCTATCGGCCCAACTGGTCCATTCTGTGCTTATGGATGGCTCATACCGAAAACACATGAATCGTGTGCGGGGAAAACTGGCAGATGCAAGAACAGTCGTTAGCGCAAACCTTAAAAGAATCGGGTTGGTCCCATGGATCGAACCTGAAGCTGGGATGTTCTTGTGGTGCAAATTGCCAAATGGGTTGGATGCGGCAAAAGTTGCCGACGCTGGCATGAAACTTGGCATTGTGCTCGCGCCCGGAAACGCCTTTAGCCTATCTCAATCCGCACCCGAGTTTATGCGCATCAATGTCGCCCAAAGCACACACGCACATGTCTTTCCCCTTATTGAGCAGGCCATGGCGATTTCAACGATCAAATGACGCGCAAAATGCGCTCCCCACCTCACTCTCCTTAATTCTTTAACAAACACCCTTAACCAATTCTAACCATTGGCTTAGTCAAATTTTAAGGCTGGTACGCTAGGTTATAAACATAATTGGTCAGGTTTTTGAGTAGTGAGTAGAATGACCGCACAGATGCGTCCACGAGTAAAATATGTAATTGGTCCAGATGGCAGCCCTCTAACGATTGCTGATCTGCCACCAACAAACACCAGAAGATGGGTAATCCGCCGCAAGGCTGAGGTTGTTGCCGCAGTTCGTGGAGGATTGTTGAGCCTTGAAGAGGCCTGCACCCGGTACACGTTAAGCGTCGATGAGTTCCTTAACTGGCAAGCGGCCATCGACAAGCATGGCCTAGCAGGCCTGCGCACCACATGGGTTCAACATTACCGCGACCATTAAGTCGCTGAACCCAAATCACTTTTGCAGTATGAGTTAAATAGCCCGCGTTTATCGCGGGCTTTTTCGTGATCGGCACATTTTTCCCCACAAAACGCCCCTTTTGCATCAAAGATTAACACTATGTTTACCACCTCCTAGGTAATTTTTGCCTAGCGGGATGTTTCCCGCGTTTTCGATTGGGAATCAATATTTTGAGTTGGGTGGAAGAGTGAACGGATTTGGCGAGTTTCTGGCGCGGTTGGGCATAGCCCGAGTTGCTGCCATGGCCGTAACAGCGGTGCTGATGGTTGGATTCTTTGGGTTTCTGATTTTCAGGGTCACATCTCCGCAAATGGCCCCGGTTTATTCTGGACTTGAATTTGAGGATTCGGCTGCCATCGTCAAAGAACTGCGCACCATGGGCGTGCAATTTGAGATCAAAGGTGACGGCGAAAGCATTTTGGTGCCACGTGACCAGATCACCACAATCCGCATGAGCTTGGCTGAAAGCGGTTTACCCAACAAAGGCCAAGTGGGTTACGAAATTTTTGACCAACAAAACACCCTTGGCGCCACAAGCTTTGTACAAAACCTCAATCACTTGCGCGCCCTTGAAGGCGAATTGGCCCGCACGATTTCATCCCTCACCCGTGTCAAATCTGCCCGCGTTCACTTGGTTTTGCCAGAACGCGAATTGTTTCGCCGTGAAGCAAAACAACCCTCGGCTTCAATCGTTCTTGAAGTTCGTGGTGTTCTTTCAGCTGGCGAAATTCGCTCAGTGCAGCACTTGGTCGCTTCAGCGGTCGATAGTCTTACCCCAAACATGGTGTCCATTGTAGATAGCGCGGGGCAATTGCTCGCTTCAGGTTCTGACGGCCAAGAAAGCGCGCTCACAGCAATTGGTGAGGAGCGCACATTGGCAATGGAAACGCGCCTGCGTACGCGACTTGAGCAATTGTTGTCTAATGTGGTCGGCGCAGGCCGTGCACGTGTACAGGTGAGTGCAGAACTCGATATGAATCGCTTCACACGCACGTCTGAAAGCTTTGATCCAAACGGCCAAGTTGTGCGTTCAGCACAAACCCGAGAACTCAACAACAACTCACAAGGTGCAGCAAACGGCGGCCAAGTGAGTGTGGCCAATGAGTTGCCCGGCGCGACCGCCAACCAAGGCGATGGCGCAGGTGCCTCAGAACAATCCGCCACCACAGAAGAAACCATCAACTATGAGATTTCAAAGACCACCCAGACGGAAGTTGTCGAAGCGGGTGCCGTCAAGCGCTTGTCAGTGGCAGTGGTTGTTGACGGACTTTACGTAACCAACGCGGATGGCGTTGCAGAATATACCGCACGCTCCGCCGCGGAAATCGAGCAAATCCGCTCACTTGTGAACTCAGCCATAGGCTATGACCAAACCCGCGGCGACCAGGTTGAAGTTCTCAACATGCAGTTCGCTGAACGTCCAGAACTCAACTTTGAACCAAGCGAAGCTGGCCTATTTGACTTTACACGCGATGACCTGTTTGCAGCAGTTGAGATGGCCGTAACCTTGCTTATCGGCCTAGCACTTGTGTTCTTCGTTATGCGCCCATTGGTCAAAAAAGTTCTTGAACCCGATGAAGCTCCAATGCTGGTGACCGCGCAAGAGGCTGTGGATGCTGAGGGCAACGCCGTAGGTGATTTGGCCGCAAAATCTCCCGAAGAGGAAGCGCGAGAAGCTTGGCTTGACGATGCACGCAGCCTCGGCAAAGCGCAAATTGAAGCCATTGAACGGGTGGGCACGCTCGTACAGGAAAACCCAAAACAAGCTTCAATGATTATCCGTAACTGGCTTTTGGAGGCGGCGTAAACCATGGCCAATGAAGTTGCAAAAGAAGGCATTGGCCAACAATTAGAAGTTGGAGAAGCCGCAAAAGATCGAGAGCTGCAAGGCGACGAACGCGCTGCGGTGGTGTTGATGGCGCTCGGTCCGGGTTACGGAAAACCGATTTTTGAAGAGTTAGACGACATTGAAATCCGTCAACTGTCGCGCGCCATGTCCAATATGGGTGCAGTCACACAAGACATGCTCGACAAAATCTTCGCCCAATTCGTTATGGGTGTCACCACCAATGGCGACCTAAATGGCTCGGTAGATTCAACAGAACGGCTCCTTCTCTCATTTATGCCCAAAGACCGGGTAGAAATGATCATGGAAGAAATTCGCGGCCCAGCTGGCCGCAACATTTGGGAAAAACTCTCAAACGTTCAAGAAGACATTTTGGCGAGTTTTCTCAAAAACGAATATCCACAAACCATTTCGGTCGTCTTGACCAAACTCGCGACAGACCACGCCTCTCGCGTGTTGGGCAGCCTGCCTGAAGAACTGGCCATGGACGTTGTTCAGCGCATGTTGGCAATTGAGCCCGTACAAAAAGAAATTGTTGAAAAAATCGAAGACACGCTCCGCAAAGAGTTTATGTCGACCCTCTCGCACACCCGACGCCGTGATAGTCACGAGCAAATGGCGGATATTTTCAACGCCTTTGACCGCCAAACAGAAGCGCGCTTTCTCACCAATTTGGAAGAACGCGACATTGAAGCGGCTGAGCGTATTAAATCACTGATGTTCACCTTCGATGACCTAGGCAACTTGGACGGCACCGCCATTCAAACCGTGTTGCAATCGATCGAAAAACCAATGCTTACATTGGGTCTCAAAGGCGCTTCAGATTCTACAAAAGATCTGTTCTTGAAAAACATGTCAGCCCGCGCCGCCAAAATGTTGCAAGATGATATGGAAGCCATGGGTCCTGTCCGCTTGAAAGATGTGGATGAAGCCCAGTCTGCCATGGTCAACCTTGCCAAAGACCTTGCAGCCAAGGGTGAAATTGTGATCACCAAAAACGGCTCCGACGAAGAAATGATTGGCTAATGACCAAACCCGCCAAATTCACATTTGATCTCGACTTAGCCAGAACATCGGCCAAGACGAAACTTATGGAAGAAAAGGATCTTGATCTGCTGATCGCCCAAGCGCGCGAGCAAGGTTTCAATGAGGGTTTGGAACAGGGCCAACAATCCGTCTTGAGTGAAACCAACCGTCAAATTGCCGCGGCAACTGAACAACTTGCGAACCGATCCGCCGATTTTCTCAAAACATTGGACAATGCCCAGAAACATCATTTAGCCCAGTCAACAAAACTGGCGGCAACCATTGGCCACAAATTGGCAGCTCATCTGGTTGAACACAATCCAACTCCAGAGATCACAGCCCTTTTGGAGGATTGCCTCGCCTCGTTAGGCAGCACCGCCCATCTGGTGATCCGCTGCAATGATCAGCTTTCAGATCAGATTAAACCCATTACTGAACAATTGGCTCACCAGGCCGGTTTTGATGGTCGATTGATCATCATGGGCGAACCAGAATTTGCCTTGGGTGACTGTCGCATCGAATGGTCTGATGGCGGACTTGCCCGAAATTTTGAAAATCTGGCACAAGAGATCGACCAAAAGGTAATGCAATTCGTCTCTCAAAAAACACCAAAGGTTGCGCCACTGGATGACCTACCAGCTGACGACGCAACCCAAACACCAAATCATCCAGAGGAAATCCAATGAGCGACACCGATGACCCTTCTGTCGTAATCCCGGACGACGGTCTAGCGTCCATGCTGGACGGCCTAGAAGAAATGGAAGCACAAGAAAAGCCAAAGTCATCAGACGGCGGCGAAAGAACGGCTGACGATCTTGAGGCCGTTTTTGATGTACCTGTGCGTATTTCGGCCGTGCTAGGCCGCACCAAAATGCCGGTGTCCCAACTGCTTGAAATGGATGCAGGCTCTGTTGTTGAGCTTGACCGGCAAGTTGGCGAAGCCATTGATATTTATGTGAACTCTCGTCTCGTGGCGCGCGGCGAGATTGTGCTTGTTGAAGACAAGCTCGGCATCACCATGACTGAAATCATTAAGGCTGGCTAAGCCTTGAACATTTAAGCCAGCAAGGAAAACAATATGCGTTTAATGATTATCGGAGCACTAGAGGGCCAACTCAGCCAAGCCACAAAACTGGCTATGGATGGTGGCGCAAAAGTTGCACATGCCGATACAATTGAAGTGGCGATGGCGAGCTTGCGCGCAGGACGCGGCGCGGACTTGTTGCTTGCCGACGTGATGGCCGACATTGCGGGCCTTTTGGCCGCACTTGAAGCTGAACGCATTCACATTCCTGTGGTGGCTTGTGGTACCGAAACAAATGCAGCGGCAGCGGTAAATGCCATTCGCGCTGGCGCAAAAGAATATATCCCACTCCCCCCAGACGCTGAGTTGATTGCCGCAATTATTTCAGCCGTGGCAAGGGAATCAAGTGACTTCCTTTATCGCGATCCATCCATGGCTAAATTGGTCAAATTGGCCGATCAAATCGCCCCTTCAGAAGCCAGCATATTGATTACAGGCGAGAGCGGCTCGGGAAAAGAAGTCATTGCCAAATATGTTCATGCCCGTTCAAAACGTGCATCCAAACCCTTTATCTCGATCAACTGCGCCGCTATTCCTGAAAACCTGCTGGAAAGCGAATTGTTTGGTCACGAAAAGGGGGCCTTTACCGGCGCGGTTGCCCGCCGAATTGGCAAGTTTGAAGAAGCAAATGGCGGCACATTGCTTTTGGACGAGATTTCCGAGATGGACATCCGTCTGCAAGCAAAATTACTCCGCGCCATCCAAGAGCGCATCATTGATCGGGTGGGTGGCACAAAACCAGTGCCGGTGGACATCCGCATTCTTGCCACCTCCAACCGCGATTTAGATGAGAGCGTTAAAGAGGGCCATTTCCGCGAAGATTTGCTGTTCCGCCTCAACGTGGTGAACCTTAAAATTCCCGCCCTTCGCGAACGCCCGGGTGATATTATTGCCTTGGCTGAACATTTCATCAAAAAATATGCTGTGGCCAATGGGGTGCCAGAACGCCCACTAGCAGAGGACGCACGCCAACAATTGGTCAAAGCACAATGGCCGGGCAACGTACGCGAACTGGAAAACACCCTCCACCGCGCCGTGTTGTTGGCCACAGGTGACGAGATTGATGCGGATGCAATCAGTCTACCTGACGGTTCAGGCTTAAGTGCTAATGCCCAAGATAATTCAGTAGCCGCTCAAGCTGCCAATGCAGCAGAAACAATTTCCAGAGCAATGGTGGGGCGCACTGTTGCTGAAGTTGAAAAAGAATTGATTCTGGATACGCTGGACCATTGCTTGGGCAATCGCACCCACGCTTCCAACATTTTGGGCATCTCTATTCGCACATTGCGCAACAAACTGAACCAATATGCAGATAACGGTGAACAGATTCCCGCGCCGGGTGAAAATCGCTCGTCAGGCGCAGCGTGAAAGGCAACAATGGGTAAATGAGTGACACTTCTCAAGCGCCAAGACCCAAAACTGTAAGAACTGCATCAGCGTTTCCGTCTCTGGGAAGCATGTTCGATATGTTGCGCCAAGGCGACATCGCTTTGGCCATCGGCGTTGTATCGATCCTTTTCGTTCTAATCATGCCCATGCCGGCAATTGTGTTGGATATGTTGCTGGCGATATCGATTGTATTTTCGGTGTTGATTTTGATGACCACTCTGTTCATCCGCACCCCACTTGAGTTTTCCGCCTTCCCCACGGTCCTGCTGATCGCGGCCATGATGCGTTTGGCGCTCAATTTGGCTTCCACACGGCTGATTTTGGCCAACGGGCACGCTGGCACCGATGCTGCCGGCAATGTAATTCAAGCCTTCGGCAACTTTGTCATGCAAGGCAATTTCATTATCGGGATTATCGTATTTGCCATCCTGATCATTGTGAATTTCATCGTTATCACCAAAGGCTCTGGGCGTATCGCCGAGGTTGCCGCCCGCTTTACTTTGGACGCAATGCCCGGCAAGCAAATGGCCATTGATGCGGATCTATCCGCTGGTATGATCGACGAAGAGACAGCCCGCACCCGGCGCAAAACGCTTGAGGACGAAAGCTCGTTCTTTGGGGCCATGGATGGTGCGTCCAAATTTGTGCGCGGTGATGCGATTGCAGGCCTGTTGATTACGTTCATCAACATCGCGGCGGGTATCATTATTGGTGTTGCCCAACAACAAATGTCACTTGGCGACGCGGCCAACAACTATACACTGCTCACCGTTGGCGACGGCTTGGTTTCACAAATTCCAGCGCTTGTTGTGTCAACCGCGGCTGGTCTGTTGGTGTCAAAAGCCGGTGTAACCGGGTCTGCCGATCAGGCGCTTGCAGCTCAGTTTTCTGGCTATCCACGGGCGCTCGGCATGACTGCCGGAGTGATGACCATCATGGCCATGCTGCCTGGCATGCCGATTTTGCCTTTTCTGGGCCTTGCCGCCGGGTCTGGTTACCTAGCTTTCAAATTTTCGAAAGACAAAAACGCCAAAGCTGACAATGATCTGGCAGAAATGGCCGCTAAGAAAATTGCCAAAGAAGCACCACCAAAAGATCCTCCAATCACTGACTCGCTTAAGATGGACGAGCTTAAGCTGGAACTGGGTTATGGACTTTTGTCTTTGGTGAAAGAAGATGATCAGGGCAATGATCGCTTAACCGAGCAAATCAAAGCCCTACGTCGCCAGCTGGCCACCGATATGGGCATCATTATGCCATCTGTGCGCATTCTGGATAATATGCAGCTGCAGCCAAATGACTATCTGGTGCGGATCAAAGAAGTTGAAGCGGGCCACGGCAATGTGTTCCCTGACCAATATATGGTGATGGACCCAATGGGGGGGCAAATTGACCTTCCCGGTCAACATACGATCGAGCCGACGTTTGGCCTGCCAGCTACTTGGGTTGATTCTGGCTTGCGCGATGAAGCAGAGATCAAAGGCTATACAATTGTTGATCCATCTTCGGTCATTTCTACACACCTCACCGAGGTACTCAAAACCAATGTGTCTGATCTGCTAAGCTATGCAAATGTTCAAGAACTCTTGAACAATTTGCCCGCAGAACAGCAAAAGCTGGTTGATGATATGGTCCCGAATATGGTCTCTGTATCAACCATCCAGCGGGTATTGCAGAGCCTCCTCGCCGAGCGCATTTCCATTCGCGACCTTGCCTCAATATTAGAGGGCATTGCAGAAGTTGCAGGTAACCTCACCTCCGCAAAACTGATCGCTGAACATGTACGCTCTCGTCTTGCGCGCCAATTATGCGCCGCCAACGCCGCGCCCGATGGCACCCTGCCGATAATCACACTTTCACCAGACTGGGAGCGTGACTTCACCGAGTCATTGCACGGCGAAGGCGCCGAACGGCACCTTGCCATGGCTCCATCTCGCTTGCATGAGTTCATTCAAGAAATTCAAACCGCATTTGAAAGTGCGGCCCAAATGGGCGAATTGCCCGTGTTGATCACTTCGCCACCGATCCGGCCCCATGTGCGTGCTATCGTTGAACGCTTCCGTCCACAAACCGTGGTGATGAGCCAAAATGAAATCCACCCCCGCGCACGCCTTAAAACGATAGGAAGCATCTAGATGACCATTGAAGGAAAATGCCATTGTGGTGCTGTTTCTTATCAATTTCGCGATCAACCAAAGTGGGCAACGCGCTGCAATTGCTCGATTTGCCGCCGGTTGGGCACACTATGGATTTATACGGACGCGGCCAATATCACGATCAATGCAAATGATACCAACACACTCAGCTATAGCCATGGCGACAAAGACCTAGATTTCCGCACATGCAAAACCTGCGGCACATCTATCATGTGGCAATCCACCAAGACCCCCGGCAAAGGGCGAACGGCTGTAAACCTAAACATGGCTGAACTTGACGTGATCACCAAAATTCCGGTGCGCCATTTTGACGGTGCCGATAGCTGGAAGTTCTTGGACGATCAGCCTGGCTGATAGCCGTTCTGCACTATGACGAGCCTCAATCAAGAGTATATCGATCCCGTGCTTGTTTCGCTTTATGGCGAACTCAATAGTTGGGCGCCAGACAATGATTTCTACATGGCGATGGCAGGCACGACACCAAAACGCATATTAGACGTCGGTGCGGGTATGGGCATTCAGGCCTGCGCATTGGCCAAAGCAGGCCATCGCGTTGTCGCAATAGAGCCATCCCCTCAAATGCTAAAACAAGCACAAAAAAGTATGGGCGCTGACTTGGTGCAGTGGCACCAGACTGACGCTGAAAACCTGCCATCCATAAAACCTGTCGATCTGACCATTTGCATGGGTCATGCCTTTCAAGTTTTCTTGGATCAATCCGCCGTTTCAACAGTTTTGCGAGCTATCCAAAAGACGCTAAAACCGGGTGGAGAATTCATCTTTGAAAGCCGCAACCCGTTGGCAAAGTCATGGGAAAACTGGGAGAAGAACACACACGTGCACCAAAGTCAGGCTTTTGGTGAAATAGAGTGCAAAACCACTGTCCATAGCTTTGAAAACGGGCTGCTGACTTTCGCAAATACCTACGAATTCCTGCGCAATGGCGAGACCAAAACATCGATCTCAACTTTGCGCTATTTCACCCACGATCAAATCACCCAACAACTCCGCAAAGCTGGGTTTTCAGTTAAAACCATCTATGGCGTCTGGGATCAAAGCCCATTCGCAGCTACTTCGCCAGAAATGATATTTGTAGCGGTTAAGGAATAGCCCTAACCGTTTCGCGCCAACCGAAATCCAACGTCGTCAATGCCATATGTCGGGTGGCTGCGCCTTCGGTTGGTGGCTAGGCACCCGCGCTCAGGATCATTCCATCCGCCGCCGCGAAACACGCGATAAGTGCCATAAACCTCAGCATCATAGACGTCAAAGCACCATTCCCACACATTGCCCAACATATCGAAAAGCCCGAAGGAATTGGCCTGTTTCTGCCCCACCGGGTGAGTTCTGCCCTCTGAGTTTTCTTTGTACCATGCCACATCCTCAACATCGCCATACCGAGGTTGTGCTTGACCACCCAAAGCTGCAAACTGCCATTCCGCATCAGTTGGCAAACGAAATCCATTTGCGTCTTGATTGATCAAAACGTCATCCTGATTTTCGCCCGTTGTGTAATAAGGTTGAAGCCCTTGAGCGTCTGAAAGGCTATTACAAAAGGCAATCGCATCATACCAAGAAACGTTTTCCACCGGGTGTTGATCACCAGTAAAACTTGAGGGATTGTTGCCCACAACTGATGCATAGAGTGCTTGGGTGACCTGAAACTTTGACAGACAAAAAGGCTTAAGCTCAACTTGCCATTGGCGTTGGACCCGATCGTCGCGCAAAGCGACGGCACCACCCCCAATGCGGACCATATTCGCATTGAGCATTTCCATTTTCTGAGCCTGTTTCATCACCCACCTTTAGGGCGATCAGCCGTTCTAATCAACAAGCGGGCAGCGCAACACTTAACCCGCCAAGCGAGGTTTCCTTATAGCGGCTGTCCATGTCCTTGCCCGTTTCATACATGGTTTTGATGCAGGCATCGAGCGGCACAATATGGTCTCCATCACCATTAAGCGCCAATGACGCCGCCGCAATCGCCTTGATCGCGCCCATGCCATTGCGTTCAATACAAGGCACCTGCACAAGCCCTGCAATTGGATCACAGGTCATCCCCAAATGATGTTCCAGCGCTATTTCAGCGGCGTTTTCCACCTGTTCATTGGTGCCTCCCAGCACCGCGCAGAACGCGCTAGCCGCCATTGCGGATGCTGAGCCGATTTCACCCTGACAACCCACTTCTGCGCCAGAAATCGAGGCGTTGTGTTTAATCAAACCGCCAACCGCTGCACCGACCAAAAGCATATCCATTGCTTTGGCCATGGTCGCGCCGGGCACATGGTTCAAATAGTATTTGATAACCGCAGGGAAAACACCCGCCGCCCCATTGGTGGGCGAGGTTACAACTTGGCCACCTGCGGCGTTTTCTTCATTCACCGCCATTGCGTAAAGCGAAATCCAATCGTTCGCCACATGTGGCATTTGCTGGTTTTTGCCCCGCTGTTCAACCAACTTATCGCGCACATCTGCGGCTCGACGACGTACATTTAGGCCACCGGGCAAAACACCCTTGCCTTCAAGTCCGCGTTCAACACAATCGTCCATCACCGCCCAAAGCTTTTTAAGCCCGATGTTGAGATCCGTTTCACTCATCCGTGTAAGCTCGTTGGCGCGTTTCATCTCAGCGATGGTTTTGCCGCTCTTTTTACCAAACTCAAGCATTTCCTTTGCACTGTGGAAAGGAAATGGAATCGCAATGGCCTCTACCTTTTTCTCAAGTTTATCAACGTTCTCATGCTCAAATTTGGTGAGCACAAAACCACCGCCAATCGAAAGATAAGTCTCCTCAAACCGCACGTCGCCATCTGGCCCCAATAATGAAATAATCATCGTATTGGGATGCGGCATTTCCACCGTGTCATAGTCAAAAATCACACCCGTTCCAGGGTCCAATCCTGCTTCAAATCCGTCCGCAATTTCAATGGTTTTGCCGATCTTGAGCTTGACCATTCTGTCTTCAGAATCTGCGCGGTCAAACGTTTCGGGCGAAAACCCGCAAAGCCCAAACAAAACGGCCTGGTCTGTGGCGTGGCCTTTGCCGGTAAAAGCAAGCGAGCCCTGCAATTTACATTGCACAGTGCAAGCATCACCCCGGTCAAAACGGCCCTTATTTTTGGCCAAATGCGCAATAAAGCGGTTGGCGGCCACCATTGGGCCCATAGTGTGCGAAGACGAAGGCCCAATCGAGACCTTAAATATTTCAAATACGCTGACAAACATGCGTTATCCCCTTGTCGATGCCGCGAACCTCTTTTGGGTTGGCTTCCATCGGTTGTCGTTGTTTGGGGTCTTTGACCCACGATCTGACAACAGGATTAACGATCAAACAGGGCCAGTGCAAAGAAATAACTGCACTACCCCATTCAACTTTGGAATTATCAGCGCATTAGGCGAAATAACCGAAGTAGGTAAAGACAGCACCAATCAAAACGCAAAAGGCCATCATGACGTTGATAAGGCCAGCATGCTGGGCAAAGGATGACACCAAACCCACACCGGTTGACACAGGCAGAACCAACAAAGAAACGCCTTTCAGCAAACCAATCCAGCCAAACATCGTGATGAGTACAGGCCAACCTGCAACCCAGTGATTGTGGAAAAGCACAATCAACAACCCAACAAGCAACGACAAAACACCCGACAAAAGCTGTATGACAAGCGTTGCTTTAAAGGATTTGACCAATTCAATATAGTTGGCACGGTTCACAAACCCACCAACACCAATGGCCAAATAAATCGGACCCAACAATTGGGCTATGAATTGACTATTTTGCATATGGTCCTCCCAAAACTTCTAGTTAAATACTAGCACTGGTGCCCCCAAAACAAAATGCGCCCCCAAACGGGGGCGCACTTTTAGGCTCAAAGGGATTTGGTTAGGGTCAACCCACGAAGCCATTTGCATATTGGAACACCAATCCGAACAACACCGCCCCAACAATTGCAAACATTAAATAAGCGGCAAATACTTGTTTTTTGACCAGTGACATCACCGCCATCATGGCAGGGATTGAAGTGACCGGCCCCGCAATCATAAAGGCCATCGCTGCGCCTTGGCTCATGCCCTGGTCTAATAGTCCTGCGATCAATGGAATGGCCGCATAGCCATTCAAGTAAGCGGGCGCACCCACCAAAGCGGCAAGACCAATTGTGCGGATGCCTTCGCCGCCCAGCACTTGCGCCACAAGTTCTGCAGGCACATAGGTCACGAACAAAGCTTCAATGACGTAGGCAAGCGCCAACCATTGGCCCAAGAACAACAGATTGGTGATGCCTTCTTTGCGAAACACCTGCACCCGTTCTTGTTCAGTCCAGAACGCCCATTTCGGCTTACCCTTAAATCTGTTCGCCCCACATGTTGAGGCTTTGTAGTCTTCACGCAAAGGGTCTGCGATGGCGCCGCGTCTGCCAATCATTTTGATCACAAACCCACCCATCAAGCCCAAGGATACAGCAAAGACAGCCCGCGAAAGAGCAAATTCCCAACCAAGTTCGGACACAGTAATAATGAAAGTTGGTGGGTCAATGAGCGGTGAAGCCAACCAAAATGCCATAACAGCAGAAAGGGGCGCACCAACGGCCAATAGTCCGGCGATAAAGGGGATAACTTCGCACGAGCAAAATGGGGCAAGCCCACCGATGAGGGCGGCCAAAAAAATCGCCTGAATTTCACGCCCCGCAAATGCCCTGCCAATCATGCTTTCTGAGCCTGTGGCTTTCAAATAACCAATCATCAACACCGCGAACAGGATAAACGGCAAGGTGCCCATAAATGCGCGGATGGCGAATTGCACAATGGCTGGCAATTGCGCAAAATCCAATAAGGCAACGCCTACGAGCAACATGGCGATGGCAAAGGGCACGCTCTTGATAATTTTGCTTAGTTTATATTTTGGGCGAAGCTTTTGCCCTTGAGTGATATCAGACATGATTACTGCTCCTTTGCCTTAACACTGTCATTGGCGTTGGCAGGGGACCCTCGGTCATCGGCACAACATTGATTGATGATGAAACCCGCAAGCTCTTCGAGCTGATCCAGCTGGGCAAAATTATGGATGCTGCGGCCCTCTTTTTCCTGCCGCACAATGCCCGCACCGGTCATGAACTTGAGGTGGTGATTAAGCGTTGAAGCGGGAATGCCTGTGCGTTCTTGAATATCGCCCACCAACAAGCCCTTGTTGCCTGCCCGCACCAAACACATCAAAACCTCTAAGCGAGGCTCTGATCCCATCGCTGCAAACGCTTGCGCTGCTTGTGTTATCTCTATTGTCATCACGCGCTCCATATATATTTCTATAATTCTAGATATATCGAATCAATGGAGCTGTCAAGTTGATGTATTTTGGACACGCCAATACGCAAAAGTCGCTGTTTCACCAAAAACCAAAGCGCAACCATGTTGCGCAACAGACTGCCTCGTGCTTATTTTTACCTCAGCTTCTGAACCGAGCTTTCATCCATACTTCCCCCGCATTTGCTCGGACCTATTATGCTGAAACGTTTTTTTTCATACTACCTCCCTCATAAACGATTGTTTTTCTTAGATTTTGGCTGCGCGATCGCGTCTGGAGTTTTGGAACTTTTGTTCCCCTTGGCCATCATGTTGTTTGTGGATCAACTCCTACCAAGTGGCGATTGGCCACTCATCGCCACCGTCGCGGCAGTTCTGCTGGGGGTCTATGTTCTTAATACATGCCTAATTGCCATCGTCTCTTATTGGGGCCACAAGCTTGGCATCAATATTGAAACAGACATGCGCAATGAGGCGTTTGACCATCTACAAAAGCTCAGCTTTCGCTTTTTTGACCACGCCAAACTGGGCAAGCTCATCACCCATGTCACCAAGGATTTGGATGATATCGGGGAAGTCGCTCACCACGGCCCGGAAGACGTCTTCATTGCTTTAATGACTTTCGCTGGCGCTTTGGCCATCATGTTTTTTATCAGTTGGGAAATGGCTCTGATCACGGGGGCGGTTACCCCGCTGATCACCTGGCTTTTGGCAAAATATGGCCGATCAATGACCGCCAACTATCGCTCACTGTTCGCCCAAATAGGTGAAATAAATACCCGCATTGCAGAAAGCGTAGGCGGCACACGATTGGTCAAAGCATTTGCCAATGAGGAACATGAGCAAAGCCAATTTCGCAATACCTCGGCCGAATATCGAACCATCAAACTGCAAGCATACAACTATATGACCCGGTCATGGGCGATCTCATATTTTGCCATCCGCTTTATGCAATTGGTGGTAATGGTGGCCGGCAGCTACTTCGTCACCACCGGACAATTAACCAGCGGCGAATTCGTGGGGTTTCTCATTATCGTTGGTATCTTTGTGCGCCCAATTGAAAAACTCAACGCCATGCTCGATCTTTACCCTCGCGGCATCGCAGGCTTTCGCCGCTTTCTTGAGTTAATGGATACCCAGCCCGACATTGTGGACGCACCAGACGCGATTGATGTCGATCATCTTAAAGGCGATATCAACTACAACAATGTCAGCTTTTCTTACGGCAAAGACGCACGCGTTTTCACAGGCCTAGATCTTTCCATCAAACATGGCGAAACCGTCGCCCTTGTGGGGCCCTCAGGGGCGGGCAAGTCAACCATTTGCGCTCTTTTGCCCCGCTTCTACGAAGTGGATAGCGGAGAAATCACCATTGATGGCACCGACATTCAGCAATTCACCCAAAGCTCTTTGCGCCAACAAATCGGCGTAGTGGCGCAAGAAGTGTTTCTGTTCGCCGGCACCATCAAGGAAAACATCGCCTATGGCCGACTTGGTGCTGGCGACGAAGAAATCCGTATCGCCATTCAAAAGGCTTCCCTTGCCAACTTTGTGGATAGTTTGAGCAAAGGGTGGGACACACTTGTGGGTGAGCGCGGCATCCGCCTTTCAGGTGGGCAAAAACAGCGTCTTTCAATCGCGCGTATATTCCTTAAAAACCCACCCATCCTGATTTTGGATGAGGCCACGTCAGCGCTCGACACCGCAACTGAAAAACAAATCCAGAGCGCGCTGGCCGAACTCTCCAAGGGCCGCACCACACTGGTGGTGGCCCACCGTCTTGCCACTATCCGCAAGGCCGACAGAATTATTGTGGTCACCGAAAAAGGGGTAGTTGAGCAAGGCAGCCACGATGAATTGTTGGCGCACGACGGGGTCTATGCCGGGCTCCACAACGCGCAAGTGGGATAAACGAAAAAACCGTGGGCGAAATGGGCTGGCGCGTTGCTCCGGCCCCTCACCTAAACTCAAATAGGCAAAGCCATCATTCTTCAACTTTTCCGCGCAGTTTCTTCACGTCACCACGCACCTTTTTGGCCACCAAACGGCGTTTCACAGAACCCCGCGTCGGTTTGGTCTTCACCCGAAATTTTGGCTTTTCCACCGCCTTCAGGATCAACTCCGCCAATCGTTCTCGTGCAATCTCGCGGTTGCGCGCTTGGGATCGTGTGTCCTGCACAAAAATCACAATTGCCCCTTCAAGCGTCCAACGCCGTCCGGCCAACCGCTTCAACCGCCGTTTTATTGGGTCTGTCAAATTCGGAGATCTTTCCGCCTCAAACCGCAATTCAACTGCGGTGCTCACCTTATTCACATTCTGCCCGCCCGGCCCACTAGCCCGCGTGAACTGTTCAGACAGTTCCCAATCGGCAAGCGTGATTTGGTCGTTGATGCGCATTGAGGCCTTTAGATCTGGAAAAACCAATTAGCTGCCAAACCGTTTTCTTCTGCATGACGACGTTGAATATAGATAAATCATCATCATTGGGAAACATCTGACCTCAACGTTTTTCGAAACAATTAGATGCTGGATTGCAGGTTTTTTCCAATGAGCGAACGTTTAGACAAAATAACGCACGGTTTGGTATGTTGCGATGCTGCAAATGAGAGACCCGATAATGCGCAAAAGCCAATCTTCGCGGATGTGACGTACAAAGATCGCCGCCAAGGGGGCGGCAAATACGCCGCCAGCGATCAATCCCGCAACTGGCAATAACATTGTTCCAAGTCCATCTGCAGCGTCCCAATGTCCAAATACCAGAGCAAAAAGGAAGGTCAAAGAAACCGAAAACGTGATCAAGAATTCAGCTGCATTTACTGTGCCGACAACGTATCGCGGTGTTCCGCCAGCGCCAAGCAGACCCGTGGTAACCACAGGCCCCCAGCCACCGCCGCCCGCAGCGTCAAGAAAACCACCTACGAATCCAAGTGGCGCAACAACCGACGCAGGTACTGGCTTGGATGGAATTTTCATGAATGAACGGATCAGCAGATATACACCGATAATGGCCAAATATGTGGTCACAAATGGTTTAGCTGCGGTAGCATCTATAGATGTGAGGACATAGGCACCTAGAACACCGCCCAAAATGCCAAACGGCGTGAGGCGCCAAAAGAGTTTCCAGTCGACATTTTTATTGTACAGATGCGAACCACCGGATGCAGCAGTCGTAAACATCTCCGCCGTATGGATTGCAGCCGATGCCTGAGCGGGCGAAACACCTGTTGCAATCAGGACCGTTGACGAAATCACGCCATAAGCCATGCCTAAGGCGCCATCTACAGCCTGCGCAAAAAAACCTATGACAAAGAACAACAAAAATTCGGACATGCTCTTCAACCTGACGAAATAGCCGCCAACATTTATCACATTCAAACTGTGTATCGCTAGCGCGAAATGCCATCATTCAATTGAATTTGCAGACGATGTTTTCGCTTTGTCACCGGTGAGTAGGATTACGTTTTGGGCGAAGGATTTGCTGTCAAAGTTGCCACAACAACCAACATCCCCACACCCCCAAAAAGGCCGCATACCATGTGGTATGCAACCTCTTAAAATTCCAGGGTAAGTGAGCTAAGCAAACAGCTTAGACGAACCTATTTGCGATGTCGGCGCATGAGGGCGATTTCGTCCATCTCCGCCTGATCTCGCTTGGTTTCTTCTGCCGCTTCACGCGCGTGTTCGCGTGCATCGAGCAGTTCAATCTTTTTCAGCTCTTCAACTGACTCGGCCAACTCGTCTTGAGCTGCTTCCAACTTCATGCGCATTTCATCCGCAGAAGCTGTTAGATTATCGCGCCGATCAGCCGCAGCTTTGGCAAATGTCGAATAGGCAAAATGGCCAACATCAGTGATGCCGGTTTTTTGGTGTTCGATTTCAATTTGCTGATCCAATTCGGCTGCCATGCGTTCAAAATCGGCAACCATCATTTCAATCTGTGTTACGGCGCGACGTTTTTCATCGACCGTAAATTTTCTCAAGCGAATGAGAGACTCATTGCGTGATTTCATGACTTGTACTCCTTACCCAACCAAGTCGTCATTCCCCGCCGCCTTCTACACTGGCGACAATTTGTGCAAGCTGGTTATACCCTTCTTCAAGGCTCACCTGCTCATCTTGCAGTTGAGACAAAAACGCGTCCAACTGCGGCGCAATGGAAATGGCCGTGTCCACTTTAGGATCTGATCCAGACCGATAGGCCCCCAAGCGAATCAATTCCTCCATGTCAGCAAATACTGACATATATTCGCGCGCCTTGGCCAAAACGGGCCGATATTCTTCCGGAACACAGCCCGGCATGGTGCGCGAAATGGACCTCAAAACATTCACCGCCGGGTACCTTCCCCGCTCGGCAATCGCCCTTTCCATTACAATGTGCCCATCTAAAATACCGCGAACGGCATCTGCAATTGGCTCATTATGATCATCACCTTCCACTAAAACGGTAAAAAGTCCGGTAACAGAACCAGAATTTTTTAGTCCAGGCCCAGCTCTTTCCAATAATCTTGGCAATTCTGCAAAAACCGTTGGTGGATAACCTTTGGCGGTGGGCGGTTCCCCCGTGGCCAAGCCAATTTCGCGTTGCGCCATGGCAAATCGGGTCAAGCTGTCCATCATACATAAGACACGCTTACCCCTATCGCGGTAATATTCAGCGAGTGTGAGGGTCATATAGGCGGCTTGCCGACGCATCAATGCCGGTTCATCCGATGTGGCCACAACAATCACCGCGCGCTTAAGCCCTTCGGGGCCCAAATTATCTTCAATAAATTCTTGAACTTCCCGGCCCCGTTCACCGATCAGCCCAATAATCGCCACATCAACATCTGTGTTACGCGCCAGCATGGACATTAAAACCGATTTACCAACACCAGAACCCGCAAAAATGCCCATCCGCTGTCCGTCGCAGCAGGTGGTGAACGTATTGAGAATTTTCACGCCCAAATCAATTGGCGGCCCAACACGCGCACGTTCATGCGCAGGCGGTGGTGAAGCTCGCAAGGGATAATGGTCCGCACCTTTTAGAATTGGTGCCCCCCCATCAATCGGGTCGCCGTTCGCATCAATAACGCGACCAAGCCAATCATCTGACGGTTGAGCGGTACCACCATGCGAATAAAAAATCGCCTTACAGCCCAGCCGAACCCCTTCAAGCGCTCCAAATGGCAGGCAAAGCGCATGATCGTTTTCAAAGCCCACGATTTCGCACATTAGGTTACTGCCAAGCCGTGTTTCAATTGCCACACGACCACCCACGCGCAGTTCGCGCACTGGGCCGATAACCTCAACCAACAGCCCTTGGACGGTTTTCACCCGGCCAAACACCTCAACGGCATCCATCGCGTCAATATCGGCAATTAGTGATTCCAAAGCGCTTTCAATCCTTTTGATTCGGTTAATGCTAACGATTCCTTTACGGAAACGCACTATTTTCACAGTTCAAGCGAAAAAAAATCTTCTCCCGCTTCCATTTCAAAACACATTCAGTGACATGTAATTCAACGAGTCGAAAGAGTCGGTTGAAACCTTTTCTTAAACTAAATTATTAAGTTGGTAACCACTATTTTTTACATATATATCAATAACTTAAACTAAATGAAGAAAGTTGTTCAGTGCATATTGCGGAACTGAATTAAACTTTGTTAACTATTTCTCACTAGGGTTGATTCATATCCAGTAGGATTCATTAACTGGTGCGCTGATGTTGGGCTGCACCACGTAGGTTCCATGACGGAACAAGGACAAGGGGAACGACATGCGGGTACTCCTGATTGAGGACGACAGCGCAACAGCGCAGAGTATTGAGCTGATGCTCAAATCTGAGAGTTTCAATGTGTACACAACAGATCTAGGCGAAGAAGGCGTAGATCTTGGTAAGCTTTATGATTATGACATCATCCTGCTTGACCTAAACCTTCCTGACATGAGCGGATATGAAGTGTTGCGCACCTTGCGTGTGGCAAAAGTTCAAACCCCGATCCTTATTCTTTCTGGCCTTGCTGGCATCGAAGATAAAGTTCGCGGCCTGGGCTTCGGCGCTGACGACTATATGACCAAGCCTTTCCATAAGGACGAGTTGGTTGCCCGCATTCATGCAGTGGTTCGTCGCTCAAAAGGTCACGCACAATCGGTCATCAATACTGGCGACCTTTCTGTAAACCTGGACACCAAAACAGTAGAAGTTGGCGGTCAACGCGTTCACCTGACGGGCAAAGAATATCAAATGCTCGAACTTCTTTCTTTGCGCAAGGGCACAACCCTCACCAAAGAAATGTTCCTCAACCATCTTTATGGTGGCATGGACGAGCCAGAACTAAAAATCATCGACGTATTTATTTGTAAGCTTCGCAAAAAGCTTTCAACGGCAACGGGCGGCAAAAACTACATCGAAACCGTTTGGGGCCGTGGCTATGTGCTGCGCGAGCCAGACGAGAACGAATTGTCTGAAAGCGCATAAGGCTTTTAGCGGCAAACACGAATTTCAAAGCCCTGCCATTTTGGCGGGGCTTTTTTGTTGCCCGTCAAACGGTTGGCTGAAACAGATTTTGATGTTCCCTAGTTGGCAAAAATTCGCCACACACCCCAACTAGCGTTTCGGCGGCGCCCAGCATCAAAAAACCGTCGGGGCTGATTTGTTTTTTGATTTTACCTAGCACGTGGCATTTGGTTTCGACATCAAAATAGATCAACACATTGCGGCAAAACACGATGTCCACCGGCCCCACCTGATGCAGGTTCTTCAACAAATTTAGTTCTTTGAACTCAATCAATTCGCGCAGTTGTGGTTTCACACGCCAAGCGATGCCTTCTTGTTCAAAATGCGTAATCAAGCGTTGCGCACTCAATCCACGCTGTGCTTCAAACTGTGTGTAAAGCCCGTCTTCGGCGGTAGCCAATGCGGCCTGAGAAATGTCGGTCGCCAAAATGGAAACATCAATATCTTCCAAAAGTCGCTGGTTTTCCAACACTGAAATCGCAAGCGAATAAGGTTCTTGGCCCGTTGCCGCCGCCGCGCACCAAATGCGCAAGGGCTGGCCGTTTGCCCGTTTTTCTTCCGCCATGCGGGGCAACATTACCTTTTCAAACAATTCAAACGGCGTCCGGTCACGAAAAAAGAAGCTTTCATTGGTGGTCATTGCGTCCACCACGGCTTGTCGCAACTCACCCGTTGCGGCCATCAATTGAGTGGCCAAATGCTCAAAGCTCGAAATGCCAAATTTCGACATCACCGGCGTTAAGCGGGTTTCCACCATATAGGCTTTGCCTTCAGAGAGTTTAATGCCGCTTTCCTGCGCCACAAACCGTGCAATGGCTTGATATGTATGTTCTTGCATCCCAATCTCTCTCATCCCTTAAGTTGCAACAAGCGCGGCCCGATTTTGGCCAATGGCAACATCTGATCAACTGCCCCGGCGGCCACAGCCGCGCCCGGCATGCCCCATACCGTGCTGGTGGCCTGATCCTGCGCCAGAACCAACCCGCCTTTTTCGTGAACTAGTTTCGCCCCATTTGCCCCGTCGCTCCCCATGCCGGTTAATACAACCGCTGCACAATCCGCGCCAAAATGCGTGCCAATGCTTGCAAACATCGGGTCTACCGCTGGTTTGCAAAAATTGATCGCATCATCATCCCCGAGCGCTATGCGCAGTGCCCCGGCCTCCTCAACGATCCGCATGTGAAAACCACCCGGCGCCATATAAAGTCGCCCCGGTACAACCAGCTCCCCGTCTTTGGCCTCACCACCAGGCAATCCAATGCGTTCAGCCAAATCGTCACCTAGTAGCTTGGTGAAGTGTGCGGGCATATGTTGGGTGACAAATACCGCACAGTCTGAGAATTGTTCTGACAATGCACCAAACAATTCGTTCAGCGCCTGTGGCCCGCCCGTTGATGCACCGATGGCTAGCGCACGCATTTGCCCTTGCCATCGCTTCGATTTTTTAAGTCCATCGACGTTTGCAATTGCTGCACCATCGGTGCTGTTCTTGCTCCCACCCAAAGCGCGCAATTTGCCCAACAGCTGTTCACGAAAATGCTCCCGTGAAACCGCTGCGTCAGGTTTTGCCAAATAATCCGTCGCTCCCGCTCGCATGGCCGCAAGCGACGCCCGCGCGTTACGGGTTGTCAGAGTGGACGCAATGAGAATTTTGACATGGGGCAGTAAGGTTTTGAGTTCGGGCAAAGCGTCCATGCCCGACATAACGGGCATTTCCAAATCTAGTATGATCACATCGGGCTGCACACGCTGAGCCTCAGAGATCGCCTCGTGCCCGTTAATGGCACTACCAACAACATCTAAACCACGTTCCGCATCAATCCAGCGCCGCATAATCCCGCGGATTACCGCAGAATCGTCCACAAGCATAACCCGCACCGACGGAGCAGTTGCCCCGGGCACCATTCGCGCCTTCATAAGGACGCTCCTTTCGACCCAAATTACTTTTGGTCGAGATCCTGGAATTTGCGCTCCATAATTTCCCGATCAAAAGGCTTCATCATATATTCGTTGGCACCTGCCTTAAGGGCCATGGCAATGTGTCCCACATCATTTTCCGTCGTACAGAACAAGATTTTGGGAGCCTCACCACCAATATAGCTGCGCAATTCTTTGACAAATTCGAGCCCAGTCATAACCGGCATATTCCAATCCACTAGGATTGTGTCCGGCATGCTTTTTGTGCATTTTTCAAACGCTTCGCGTCCGTCCTCTGCCTCATCAACATCGTAGCCAATGTCTTCAATTATGCGGCGGGCAACTTTGCGAATGACACTGCTGTCGTCGACAATAAGACAGGTTTTCATTGCGCTTCTCCTTCAAAATGCACGTTCAGGCAGCTTATGCAGCCTCTTGATCAAGAACTTTCGCGATCAATCTGTCTGCCATTAGAACCGCCATCAGCTCACCGTCGAGCCTTAGGATTCCTTGACAATAGATCGCCAAATTCCCATCAAGATTGATCGGGTTTGGTTTAATGTCGGCCATACAATAGGCAACGACATCCCCAACACTATCTGCGAGAAGTCCATAAGATTCGTTTAAATATTTGATATTCACCATCTGCCGCCCAACAATTGGCGCCTCAATAGGGGGCAACCCTAAAAGTTGGTCTGTATTGATCGCCACAATGATGCGCCCGCGCAGGTTCAAAATGCCCGCGATTTCAGGACGCACCGACGGGATGGGGGTAAACCGTTCAGGTTTGAAGACATCGTCCACCATCTCAAGATTTATCGCAAACAATTGGCCGCCAATCCTTAGCGTTACCAACTGAATCATTGCGTTTGACGCTTTGGTTTCCTCGCTCATGCTGCCTCCAACTGCCGCATGCTCATCGCGCGGCTCACTGCTCGCGTAAGGTGTTCTCTGTCCCCTTTTGCAACAAAGTCAAAAAGGCCAACTTCTTTTGCGCGACTTTGCACGTTGGGACCGTCATATGAAGAAAGCGCAATAATGGGCGTGCCCGCCATGTGCGCCAATTCTCTGACAGATTGAGCGAGCGAGAACCCATCCATACCGGGCATCTCAATATCAGTAACGATTAGATCAAAGGTCGAACCTGCCTGCAGCGCCTCATATGCTTCTTCACCGTCCGTGCACACCGTCACGTCAAATCCAGCACTCTTAAATATCGGCACCAACATATTGCGGTAGAATGCACTGTCCTCAGCGTAAAGTAGGCGACGCCGTTTACGTTGGGCCAAGTCGGCCTGCCGATCAAATGACTTGGGATGCTCTTGTGCCATATAGTAGGCCATATCCAATATTTCCGTGGCGCGCCCCTTAATGATAGCGGTCCCCAAATAACCGCCACGCCGAGCTTCCACATCAATTTCCATACGGTCGGCCACAATATCGAGCACTTGCGCCACCACAATGCCAAGTCGGAACCCACGATCTTCAAACACAAGCATCGACATTTTGCGCTCAATGCTTTGGGGCGGTTCACACAAGAAATTGATCGGCATCAACGCCCCACGATATTGCAACAAATGCCGCCCATCCACTTTTTCAAGGTCGCAAAGTTTAACAGTCTCCAATCGATTAACCAGCGAAAGTGGCACCGCTTGTCGAGCCCCTTCGCGCGCTTCAAATACCAGCAATTCGGTCAGCACAGACTGATTGTCCAATTCCTCCACAACCGGCTGGGTCCGGGCCAAATCGCCCATGTCGGTTTGTGCAACTGAACTGGCCAGCCCTGAAGGATCCATAATCATAATAACGCTGCCGTCGCCCAAAATTGTGGTGCCAGAAAAATGTTTGAGCCCTTGCAGCGCGCCCATCATTGGCTTCACAACGATTTCCTCAGTGTGGAACACCTCGTCCACCAACAGGCCAAAACAATATTGGCCAACTTCGGTGACCACCACATAACCCTCGTCTGGCACCTCGCCCGGCCGCATACCCAGCAGATCGCTTAACCCAACCACAGGCAACAAGTGATCACGTAATTGCAACACCAAACTGCCATTTAAACGCTCAACTTTATTGGCTTTTTTGTTTACCCGCACCAATTCGCGCACCGCGCGCTGCGGCAAGGCAAAGCGCTCCTGCCCCACAGCAATAATCAGCGCAGGCACAATCGCCAAGGTCAGTGGGATTTTTAAGCTGACAGTGGTGCCGACCCCAACTTGCGACTTCAAATCAATCGTACCGCCAATCAACTCAACATTTGAGCGCACCACATCCATGCCAACGCCCCGGCCTGAAACGCTGGTTACTTCACTGGCGGTGGAAAAACCGGGGTGGAAAATCAACTGTTGAACCTGCCCGTCGTTCATCCCGGCCAGTTCAGCTTCGCTAACGATATCTTTTTCTAGCGCTTTGGATCTAAGCGCCTCAACATCAAGCCCCCGCCCATCGTCCACAATTTCGATGACAATTTGCCCTCCCTCATGGAAGGCGTTTAAGCGCACCGTGCCCACACCCGTTTTGCCCGCGGCTTGCCGTGTTGCTTGATCCTCCAACCCATGATCCGCAGCATTGCGAACCATATGGGTCAAAGGATCTTTGATCTGCTCCAAGATTTGTCGATCAAGCTCAGTGTCCTCTCCCGACATTTCAAGGGAAATTTCTTTGCCCAAATCCTTGGACAGGTCCCGTATCAACCGTGGCATTTTTTGCCACGCGGCAGAAATCGGCTGCATCCGGGTTTTCATCACCCCATCTTGCAATTCCGCCGTGACCGAACAAAGCCGTTGCAGCGGCGCGTTGAACTCGCTTTCTCCACGGCCCCGAGAGATTGCCATCAATTGATTGCGGGTGAGCACCAATTCGCTCACCATGGTCATCAAGCCTTCAAGTACCGGCAGTTGCACCCGAATGGCGAGTGGGGCCGCAATGTTGGCGCCGCTCGCTTTAGTCTTCTCCACGGGCTTTGCTGCAAGGGGTTCGGCCGCAGCAGCTTCGGGCACATCATCTATATCATCGGGGCCAGGGGCTGCCAAAAATGCAACTTCAAGCGGATCAAGCGGCGGCTTTTCGATATGCAATGGATCTTGGGCAAAACAGTCTTCATGATTTGGCCCAGCCGCCAACCGATTGAGCGCATCGATGAGGTCAAGATCATCCCCTTCCGGCTCGACGCCCGTTTCGGCTAAATTATCTAGATGAACTTTGACCCGATCAATGGAATTAAGGATGGTCTCTACCCCATCGCCAATCACTGGCGCACCATCGCGATATTGCCCCATCAAGTTCTCAGCTGCGTGGGTCAAAGCTTCAAGACGCGGCAAATCCAAAAAACCGCATGTACCTTTGATGGTGTGCACCAAACGGAATATTCGGCGCAATATCTCTTGATCGTCAGGGTGTTTTTCAAAGTCGACGAGCTCGGCGTCAACCTGTTCAATGCTTTCCGCCGTCTCGGTCAAAAAATCGCTTAAAAGCTCGTCCATGTGCTCGCCCAAAAAATATGCCCGCAAGAAACGCCAGACAAAAAGTATGACGCAACATTGCGGGCACATTCGTTAACGAGTTCTTGAAGAAACCACCTATGCGTATTCACACCTAAGCAGACATCCCAAGACCAATTCTAGGCAGATGCAACAGCTTTAAGGGTCACCACATCGTCAACCATTTCAATGGTCACATCCAAACCGGACTCGCGGGCCAAAAGACCTGCATAATAAGGCTGAATAACCTGCGCATCGATGCGTCCATCTTCAGGCCGACCAGCCAACAAAGGACCCACCAAATGCGGGATCAATGTTTTCTTGCCAGTTGATGTGAGAATAACGCCTTCTTGCCCCATTGGTGCACCGTCCAATTCAACGGTAACGGTACCGCCGCGCGGCACTGAACCTGCTGAGATCAAAAGCAAGTTCAAGATCATTTTCACTTTGTTTTTCGGCAGCAGAACAGGATCAATTTTCCAAATGAGATCTGCTTTTTCGCCAGCCATGTAGCTTTGGGCCACTTTTTCAGCTTCTCGCGTATCAATCTCAGTACCTTGGGTCGAAGATGCACCAAAAGCCAAACGTGCAAATTCAAGTTTCGCGCGCGCTTGCTTTGCAGCATTGTTGATCAGCTCTTGCGCGAACTCAGCCATTTCTGCCTGTTCAGGGTCAGCCAGCACTTCAAGCCCATTACCAATCGCACCCACTGGGCTGATCAAATCGTGACACACGCGCGAGCACAGCATCGCCGCCAAATCATTCCCGTTTATTTCAACCAGTTCTGCCATTGCGTTCCCTTATAAGTGCAAAAGGTTGGCGCACATGATGATTGCCCAACCGAATCAAGTTGGCCCAGTTTAGCTCGAAGCCCAACAGGAGCAAGACATGGAGCGCATTATCCAAGCAACAAAAGGGGTTTGCTATTCTCTACTGGCGTGCCAACTGATCGCGCAATTCTAGCCAATTATCAAAAGCGAAGTTTACCATCGCGGCTTTCTCAAGCAAAAAAGCTTCACGGTTTCCGGCTGAATAAAACAAATAGAGGCGGCGGTTATAAACATAATAAATGCGCGGATTGCCGTTCGATAAATATCCACGTGCCAGACCCGCCAAACCATAGCCACCAAACTGGGGCACATAGGCTTCTGGCGCAGCGCGAAACACCTCTTTGTTCGCTTCTGTGGCAAAAAACCAAGAGACACCCTTCCACGAAAACTCGTAGTCAGACTTGCCCATTAAAGGCTCTGGTTCAGTGAAATAACTTACAGGGTCCATGCCCTCAATGGCAGAACCAGACAAAGGATCTGTGACATACATGGCAAGGAAATTGCGGCTCGTTTGCGCAAAAGAAGGCGCAACCAGATAAAAAACCGCACAAAGCGACAAACAAAGTACCGCAAGCCGGCTGATGGTTAATCTTTGTTTACTCAATTGCCGCATCATCGCCTTGTTTACACACTACCTGTTAGCGAACGAATTTAGACTAACAAAAAGTGTTGTCTGCTTTGTTAACGTTCAAATTAACACGGCGCGATCATCAAAGACCTAAGGAAATAGGGCCAATGTTTTCCAAGATTTGCAAGCTGCTCATCGTTATTGTTTCTGTAGTCGCGATGCCAACTATCGCAACAGCGCAGGACACTGTTTCAGACCGCTACACAGCGAACGAGTTGGTGACAGCCGGTGGCCAATTTTTTGGCAAAGTCTCCCAAGGTCTAGCGTCAGTTGTGGAACGCGCTGTTGGTAATTACGGTCTTCCAAATGGCTACATATTGGGCCAAGAAGGCTCCGGCGCTTTCTTTGGTGGGGTGCGATATGGCGACGGCGAACTCTACACAAAGAATGCAGGCAATCACATTCTATATTGGCAAGGCCCAACGCTTGGGTTTGATTTTGGAGCCGATGGCTCACAGGTCATGATGCTGGTTTACAATCTACCCTCAACCGATTCGATCTACGGGCGATATCCAGGGGTTGATGGCTCCGCCTATGTTGTTGGTGGTGTGGGCATGACAGTGATGAAATATAAAGATATCTATATTGTGCCCATACGTTCGGGCATTGGTGCCCGCCTTGGGATCAATGTAGGGTATTTAAAGTTCACACAAAGCCCCACATGGAATCCGTTTTGATGGCGTGATTGTTTGACATCAATCCATTAACCGCAATTGCCTTTGTGGCGTGACCACTAGCCCCAACTTGTGTTATTAACCATTTGTAAACACAACTTCATCTGAAGCTATCTTTTCGCATCATTGTGAATTAGCAATAGGATGTTGGATTGGGGAGTTTTTATGGTCATTGAGCTGATGATGTTTTACGCACTTGGTTTTTTGTGCGCCATCATTCTAGCCTTACTGTTTTTGCCTAGCATTTGGCGCAGGGCAGTTCGCTTGACCAAAAAACGCATTGCAGCCACCACGCCGGTCACCCTTTCAGAATTTCGCGCAGAAAAAGATCAACTTCGCGCGCAAAACGCTTTGAAACTGCGCAAGCTCGAGCTTCAGCTGGAAGACTTGCGCAAAAAACGCGCTACCCAATTGCGCGAACTCACCCAGCTTCGCCAAACTCAAGAATTGGCCGTGCATGAACATGAAGGCGCGCAAAGCATTGCCGCCGAATTGGTCGAACGCAATCAAGAACTGCAAGATCAAGTGCGCAACTACGAAGTTGAATTGACCAACATCAGTCAAAAACTGCGCTACCGCGAACGCGATCTAGCCGCGAAAATTGAAGAACTAGACCAAGCGCGCGCCGCCGCCAACATCGCCGCTTCCGCTGTTCTGCAAAACTTCGATGATGAAGAAGACATTCAGGCATACGAGGGCGATGCGAAAAAACTTGCAAAATCTCTGGCCGCTGAGCGCAAACGCAATGCCTTTTTGGAAGAACAGTTGCGCGCCTCAATGACCCGGGTGCAAGAGCTCAAAAACAAAGGCCGATCAAGCCACGACAAAACACTTACCCAGGATATTCCAGATTTGCTGGACGATGCGGAAGCCCATATTGCCATCGCCACGGAGCGGTTCAATGCCTTGCTGAACGCTCAAGCCAAGCCCAAATCTAACGATCAAGAACTACTGACCGAGAATGTGACGGACGAACAGGCAGCGCTACATGCAACCGCCCACATTCCTACAGCACCCACCACAAGTCTTGCTGAGGAACTGATGGTTGAGGATGAATTGGAAGATGTAGGCAGCCGCATTATGGCCTTAGAGGAAGACATTCTCACCCGCTTCTCTCAAGAAGCAAGCGACATTGACGATTTACGTGATCGTATGCAGAACATTGCCGTCGACATCAGCCATATCATTTATGCGCAAGACAGCGCAGGCGGTCCCGACGGCGAAGAAAGCCTCTTTGATCGCGTGCGCAAATATGCCGACGACGGTTTAGACGAAGCTGTGATGGAACCAACCGCCGACGAAAATGTCTTTGGCCGGGTCGCTGACCGCATGGATGCGCTCAAAAAGTCGTCTTAAGACTAGTTCGAGGGCACTTCTGCAATAATTGCAATGTCACGTACAACCTCACCAGATGTGGCGTTCACGACACGAATATTGGTCACATCACCCAGTTTGTAGGTTAGCGTAATCAATCCATCTTGAACCACGGCGGAAACGATTGTAGCCCCTTGCGGCACGCCAACACTTTGCGCTTGATACACATCATCGCCCGACTTTTGGTTCAAACGATAGACAAGTGCGCCCGCAACCGCCATAAACCCAACCATGAGGACGAGAACACTCACGCCAAATGAACGTCGGGCGCGGTTTATAACCGCCTCAACTTCAGGGGTAAGCTCATTGTTTTCGTCATTAGCATCTAAAGGTTTATCAGCACTCATGCACATGGGCTCCGAAAGCGAATTGGTTACATTTTTTGTCAGCGCCGAAGATCACGGCAAGCGATTAGACGTTGTTTTGGCTTCGCTCCTTGATGGACACTCCCGATCAAGATGCCAAGCCCTCATTCGCACTGGTGCGCTTTCAATTGACGGCGCGACCATAAGCGAGCCGAAATACCGCGTCAAACAAGATCAGCAACTTTGTTTTGCCGAACCCGCACCAACTGACGCAGATCCTGAACCCCAAGACATCCCGCTCAACGTTTTGTTTGAAGATGATGCGATCATTGTCATCGATAAACCTGCCGGCATGGTGGTCCATCCCGCCGCTAGCGTTGAAAAAGATACATTGGTCAACGCCCTGCTGTTTCATTGCGGCGACAGCCTTAAAGGCATCGGTGGGGTAAAACGTCCTGGCATCGTGCATCGCTTAGACAAAGATACATCCGGCGTCATGATTGCGGCCAAAACCGACGAGGCGCATAGGTCCCTTTCCGCTCAATTTGCAGACCACGGTAAGAATGGCCCTTTGCGCCGTACCTACAATGCTTTTGTATGGGGAGTACCAGACCCAGAAGCCGGCACAATCGATGCAATGATTGGTCGCTCGACACACAACCGCACCAAGCAGGCGATTGTTGAGAAGAATGGCCGCCATGCGGTCACCCATTATAAAACCCTTATGGCTTTCGGCGGCAACGCATGGACAGTAAGCAAAATTGCTTGTCAGCTCGAAACAGGTCGCACCCATCAAATCCGTGTCCATTTGGCCCACATTGGCCACGCCCTATTGGGCGACCCAACATATGGAATTGGTTTTGAAAGCCGTGAGCGCAATCTACCCATGTTGGTGCAAAAATCACTCAAATCCTTGTCTCGCCAAGCCCTACACGCGGTGGATTTGACCATCGCCCATCCCGTTTCTGGCGCCAAGATGCACTTTTCTTCCCCTGTTCCCACCGATATGGAAAATCTTGAAAAAACCTTGCAAACCGCTGATTCTTAGGCCAAGTTTCAGCTCTTTTGTCGATTTTTGAACATTTTTTCTCCCTCAAAGGGGTGAAATGCCATATATCGGCCCTATATAGTGTCCAACAATCAAATTGATTGCATGTGGTGCGTCCAGCATGGAGCATCAAATTGTGTCGGCTGAGTTTGATGCGACACGCAACGGGAATGAGGGGGTGCTAAATGGCCCAAACAAATTTGCCAACATTGTCTTCAGACAATGGCTTATCGCGCTATTTGCAGGAAATCCGCAAATTCCCAATGCTTGAGCCAAACGAAGAGTTTATGCTCGCCAAGCGCTATAAAGAGCATGAAGACCCAGAGGCCGCTCAAAAACTCATCACGTCGCACCTGCGCCTTGTGGCCAAAATTGCCATGGGTTATCGCGGATATGGATTGCCAATTTCAGAGGTGATTTCAGAAGGCAATGTGGGGCTTATGCAGGCGGTTAAACGGTTTGAGCCAGATAAGGGTTTCCGCCTGGCAACCTATGCAATGTGGTGGATCCGCGCATCAATTCAAGAATATGTGCTGCGCTCATGGTCGCTCGTAAAAATCGGCACCACCGCCGCGCAAAAACGCCTATTCTTCAACCTACGCAAAATCAAAGGTCAAATTGCAGCCCTTGATGATGGCGCCTTGCATCCCGACCAGATCAAACAAATTGCCACAACGCTAAAAGTGTCTGAGGCAGACGTTGTATCCATGAACCAACGCCTTACAGGCGATGCATCCTTGAACGCACCCATGCGCTCAGACGAAGGCGCATCACAGTGGCAAGATTGGCTGGTGGACGATGAACCAGACCAAGAAACCGCCCTTGGCGATGCGCAAGAATATGACGAGCGCATGAGCTTACTCAACAACGCCATGAGCGTTTTAAACGAACGTGAACAAGAGATATTCAAAGCCCGCCGCTTGCGCGAACCTGCCTTGACGCTGGAAGAACTTGCGCAAAAGTTTGAAGTCTCCCGTGAACGCATCAGACAAATCGAAGTGCGCGCTTTTGAGAAGGTGCAGATCGAAGTGAAAAAGCAGGCGTTGGAAAAAGCAGGGGAACCGGCCTAAAGGCCCTTTTTGATAATCGCTGCAGTCGCAAGGGCAGCTTGATCACCATCGTCGTGCAAACCTTCAACAACGGCGGCTTTATCGATGTTTTGGCGGTTCTGACTCATCTTCCATTTGCCAACGAGTTCGGTGATTTCAAACTCCAGCCCATAAAGCCCTTTGAGCTGACGCGCCAAGTAATCTGCTGGCGCATCCGAAACGGACCATGGGTCTACCCGACCTTCTTCCATCTGATCCGTCATAGATTTCAAATGGCATAGTTTCCATTTAGCATCATGCTTAAAATGCAACTTGCCCCGCGCGTGCACCACCACATAATTGTAGGTAGGCACTTCTTTGCCATGCTCTTTTTTACCCGGATACCACCCAGCGGAAATATAGTGCGCAGGCCCTTGAAAAATGGCCAAAGCCTCAGCCCCATCTTCACACTGCTCCAGCAAATCATTGCCGCGCGACAAATGGGCATGCAGCTGCTCGCCGTTTTTGGCCAAAACCATCGGCAAATGATTGGCTGTTAGCCCCTCAGAAATGTTGCAGACCAAGGCGGCCAATGGGTGCTGCGCAATTGCATCAAGCAATACTTCTTTGCGCGTCTCTTTGAAAGCCGGTGGTTGATACATTGGCGGGGTCCCAATTCGTTGGTTAGTACAGCTTATTCAAGATCGCGCCAAAATGTGTTCTTGGCAAGATGACAAGATATGGATCATCAAAGTCTTTTGCACAATTCAATTGCACTTTTGGCGCACAAGTTACGTTTGACGTACCAATGCGTTTCCCCACATCCAAGGTCAATCCATCTAACGGAAATTTCAGGCCAACCGACGACTTAAATTTTGCTGGGTGAAGCGGATAAACTGAAAACCTTGTCCTCACCGGTAAATCAATCTCAAAATCCCCCGCTACGCCAATACACATATCGACTTGATCCATCAAAACAATATGCTTTTGCGCCCCATATCGCGCAATGGTGTGAAATGCGGCGAGCGTATGATCGACCCTTTTGCCCAACATGCCAAAACATATGAACATGGGCGCATCAATTGAGTATAGGCATTTCTCAAAATCGGTGGTTTCTTGCTCGATAATTTCAATCATCTGAACGTTTGGATCAAACGCACTGCGATCCGCAATGGAATCAAAATCTCCAATCACAGAATGCAATTGAAGCCCAAGCGCCAACGCCGCGTCAGCCGCCCCATCAGCCGCAATCAACGCATAGCCACGTTCCACGAACTCGCGCAATTGGGCGGGGTCAAAATCCCCTCCACCCAGCACAATAACGGGCGTTGAAAATAGCAATAGGGCCTTTTGCGCACTCGACTTATTGGGGTCTTGCATAACAACTCAAATCGACTAAGTTAGCCCCATCTCGCTGGGGTGCTCCAAAAGGAGCTGAGAATAAACCCATATAACCTGAACCAGGTCATGCTGGCGGAGGGAGACCGAGATGACAAGTGCCAAAACGGCTAAAGATTGTCATTTCCCCTTTTATGCACGACCGCACATTGTTTGATATGAGGGACAGTACATGTCTTTGAAAAAACTCACGATTGCGGCGCTTATTACTCTTGTTCCATTTGCATCAACTGCAGTGGCAAACGATAAGCCAACGCTCACCATCTATACATATGATAGCTTCGCATCCGATTGGGGCCCTGGCCCACAAATCAAAGCTGGCTTTGAAGCC
The DNA here is from genome assembly GCF_027213965.1 of Maritalea porphyrae. GTDB lineage: Bacteria > Pseudomonadota > Alphaproteobacteria > Rhizobiales > Devosiaceae > Maritalea > Maritalea porphyrae_A. The sequence goes on from NZ_JAPWGX010000005.1 coordinate 39,419, forward strand.
ACTTGCAATTGCATCGTGGATTTTGTTGGCGCAGAAGATGCGATCAGCGCCCTGCGCAAAGCCCAACTTGAAGGCGACAGCACAAAAGCGGACATTATTCTAGGGCTCGACACAAGTGTTGCTGCTGAAGCAAAAAGCACCGAATTGTTTGCTGCCCACAACACCGATCTGTCAGCACTCAAATTGCCGATCGACTATACGTCTGATCAATTTGTGCCGTTTGACTATGGCTATTTTGCCTTCGTTTATCGCAAATCAGACTTCCCAAATGCACCAACTTCATTTGAAGATTTGGACAAAGCAGGCGAAGATTTCAAATTTGTTATTCAAGACCCACGCTCATCCACACCCGGCCTTGGCTTGGTGCTTTGGGCAAAAGCGGCCTATGGCGACGATACTGCAGAAATGTGGCCTGATCTAAAAGATCATATCCTAACCGTCACAAAAGGTTGGTCTGAAAGCTACAGCCTGTTCTTGGATGGGGAAGCGGACATGGTGCTAAGCTACACCACCTCGCCTTCATACCATAAGATCGCCGAAGAAGACGACAATTACGCCGCAGCGATTTTTGACGAAGGTCACTACCTGCAAATCGAATTGGCCGGTGTTTTGAAGTCCTCAAAAAACCAAGAATTGGCACAGAGCTTCATGAAGTATCTTGTGAGCCAAGACGCGCAAAAAATCATCCCAACAACCAACTGGATGTTCCCAGTGGTTGAATTAGAAGGCGGATTGCCTGAGGGTTTTGCAACACCTTTGACCAAAGAGCAGACGTTGCTGCTTGATGATCAAGACGTCGGCGCCAACACAAAGGCATATATTGATGCCTTCTTTGCCGGCATTGAATAATAATAAAACACGGTCTCGCCCTATGGGCGGGACCTTCCCCCTTTTGCGCGCGCCGCGCCTTTTGGTGGGCCTGCTCATTGCCTTATGCGTCGGGGCGCTCATTTGCGCCCTCATTGCCATCATTTGGCAAGCCGCTGATCTATTTGGTAATCCAAAAACCAGTTCGATCGATATTTTTCACCTGCTTCGAATGTCCGCCATTCAAGCGGGCCTTTCCGTTTTACTTGCTTTCGTAACCGGCAGCATTGTTGCCATTGCACTCACCCGTCTCACGTTCTTCGGTAAACCATTTGTTCTGGCCTTCCTGTCCGCCGGGTTGGTATTGCCCACCTTGGTCGTGGCGTTCGGCCTATTGGCCATTTGGGGGCGCGCTGGGCTAATCAACGACATCGGCCAATCTGTTGGTTTGGGAAAACTGCCCTTCACCATTTTTGGGCTTCAAGGCATTCTTGCCGCCCACACAATTCTCAACGGCTCTTTCGCAGCGCGGATATTTTATGATCGCTTGCAAGCATTACCCAGCGCCAGCTTAAAATTGGGCCAATCCCTTGGCCTAAGCGAATGGCAACGCTTCACAATCCTTGATTGGCCTGTTCTCAAAAGCGCCATGCCCGGCCTTGGCGCAACCATTTTCTTGATGTGTTTTACATCATTTTCCGTCGTGCTATTGCTAGGCGGCGGCCCTGCCAATGCCACATTTGAAGTTGCCATTTTTGAAGCGGTAAAGCTTGATTTTGACCTTCATCGCGCAGCGCTTTTAGCCGCAGCGCAATTGGCGTTTTGCCTGTTCATCATCATCCCCACAGCAGGTCTTAAAAGTAATTCAGTGCTAATTGGCGCCAGCCAAAACCACCTCTGGGCCGCAACAGGCAAAGTTAAATGGATAATCGGCGCCCTGCTGTTCGTGCTTATGCTCACCTATGCAAGCCCTTTGCTGATCATCCTCTATGAAGGCTTTGATCCCGCCATATTCAAGCTCATCAGCTCGCGAAAATTTCTCAACGCCCTAGCTACATCTTGTGTCATTGCTACCGCCAGCGCCACCATCGCGCTCACTTGTGCCATGTTGCTTGCTTTTGCACGTGCCGAATTGATCTACCAAAACGCTGGCGCAACCAGCACCAACATATTGCGCACGGTCATCAGCGCACCGGTTTTTGCCTACCTTGCGACACCGTCGATCGTCTTGGCTCTTGGATTCTTTTTGTTGGCCCGATTTGCAGGCTTGGACACATCAAAAGTGGGCATCTATGTTGTGGTCATTGCCAATGCGCTATTGGCTTTGCCGCTGGCAAACGCAACGCTTGGCCCGCCAGTTGAGAAAATAGCCAACAAACATTTTCGTCTGGTCAAAAGCCTAAACATCAACGGCTGGCGCAGGTTCCGCTTTATCGAACTGCCCCTTATCCGCAAAGAATGTGCCTATGTTTTCGCCCTTGGCTTTAGCTATTCATTTGGCGACCTTGGGGTCATCGCCCTATTTGGCACAGACGACTTCAGCACCTTACCTTGGATGATGTATCGCGCCTTGGGGGCATATCGGTCCAATGACGCCGCAATGCTGGCTGCAATTTTACTGTTCATCGCAGTATTTAGCTTTTACATTTTCCCCAAAATACTGGGAGGACGCGACAATGCTCACCTTCAATAGAGTAGAATTCGCCTATCCAAAAACCACACCATATCACTTTGACTTCAGAGTAAATCGCGGAGAAATCGTAGGCATTGCGGGGGCAAGCGGCTCTGGAAAATCCACACTGCTTGATTTGGTCGCAGGGTTTCAAACCCCCTCATCAGGTCAAATTGAACTAGATGACAACTCTCTTCTTAGGCTTGCGCCAGAAGAACGCCCCGTGTCCATTCTGTTTCAAAAAGACAATGTGTTCGCGCACCTTACCGCCGCCCAAAATGTGCAGCTGGGACGTAAAGACTACATCAATACAAGTGAAAAATTGGCGGAAGTGGGACTAGCGGGTTTTGAAAACCAAAAATGCGCATCTCTCTCTGGTGGACAACAACAGCGCGTTGCATTGGCCCGCACCTTGGCCCGCAATCAGCCCATTTTGCTGCTCGATGAACCATTCTCTGCACTGGATGGCGATACGGCCAGCCAAATGCGAGATCTCGTGAAAAACTTAGTAAAACAGCACAACTGGCACGCCATTTTGGTCAGCCATCACAGCCAAGATTTTGATGCCTTGGCCGATCAATTGTTCAATCTAAAGGATGGCAGATTAGAAGCGGTTGTGCGTTAGAGGGCCTATTCAGCGGCCCATGCTGCCAACACAGATTCAAAAATCGCTGCACCCTCTTTGCCTTTTTCCATGGTCACGATCGCTTTACGACCAGTGGAATAAACGACAGGCAAGTCAATCCAACCGCGTTTTGAAATCAAAGCAACATTCTTAGAAAGATCCGCTTCCGCAGCGCTTAGCGCAAAGAAGAATGAATTATCAAAAACCCTTGCCGATGCACCGATCAATGGATCTCCCTGTGCCAACTCTTGGTCCTTAAGCAAAATGCCCGGCAAACTGGCAATGCCGCCACCAAGAAAACTCTCCGTTACAGAGAAGTTGATCTCAAAGAGATGACTGGCGGGCAGAGCATCGTCACTGTTTTTTCTAAACAGCACATTTACGGACAAGTTGCGCGCAGGAACGGAAACAACCGCCTTGATCACCGGTGCTCCAGTTTCATCGACGTCTCGCGACCAAACGGTCTCCCCGGTAAAAGGCACAGCCCCACCAGTTCCGGTAATCTGCTCTTCAATCAACAACGACCTACTGCCAACCTCAACTGCCGTTTCGCTGGTATCACCCACATTGAGTTTTGGTTGATCAGGTTCGGTTGCGGCATCAGCCACTAACCGCTCTTCGGTTGATGCAACCGGCGTCTCACTAATTGGCGCCACTTCAGTTACAGGCAACGTCTCCACTGTTTCACTTGTGGGCACCTCAGGAGCAGTTTCAGTGGGCAAGCGCACCTCTGCAACGGGAGTGGTCTGTGGCGGCGTTTCACTCACCGTTGGCGTCGCATTTGTTGCGGTTACGTCGCGCACATTGCTTTGCACTGGCACACTATCATTTGTCGCAGGGGTCTGTTCAGCGGCCACACTTGGCGCTGTTGCAGTTTTGGTTGTTTTCTCCACCATGCCCAATTGCGCCATAAGCGGATTAAGATCGACAAAGCCTTCTTTCCAAGCCCAAAACGCACCGCCGCCAGCCCCGGCCAGCAACAAAACCACCAACATCAAAAACACAGTCAAACCGTTGCCGCCGGTTTCTTCGTCTTCAACAATTTGCGTTTCGCTCAAGTCATCAAGCAGCTTATCTGATGCTTTTTCACCTTTATCAGCCTTCGCTGCGGGCGCATCTTTTGGGTCTTTGCTCGCGCTGACCAGAGAAGTGGCGTCTTTGCCTTCTGCTTCCAGGTCTAATGCCTTAATCGCACGATCGATCGTGGCTTGCGGTTCGTCGCCACCAACATTTATGGAAGCGTCTTCAGTAAGGACTTCATCCACCTCAACTTCACGAACACTAGAAAGTGCAGGTGAAATCTCTGGCGTATCTCGCACATCCTTTTGGGCGTCTGGCCTCAGGGCGACAGCTGGTGGTGTAATCGCAGCCGCACTTGATGCCGCCTGCGCGGCCGCAATCACTTCATCGACAGGGTTTGGCGCGGGTTTTTCTGAGGTATCTTTGTCGGCTTTTGCAGGAACAACTATTGGTGCATCTTCACCTTCAGTTTTAGCTTCAACCTCAGGCTCTGCTTCAACCCCAAGTTCTTCGCTCGTCCCATCATCCTCAACGTCGGAAACATCGTCTTGTTCCTCGTCCGCCAATTCAGCTACGCAGACGTCTACCTTTGCTGTATGGGTCTGTTGAATTTGCTCACCTTCAGGCAGGTGATCTTCTTTAGCTGCATCCTCTTGCGCACGTACAGCATCATCCGCATCGGTATCAACTGCGCCATCTTTACGTTCAACCTGTTCTTCATCATCAGATGATTCGGCATCACTATCTTTGGCCGGCGCTTCGACTTCAGGTTCCTCAACCTCAGGCTCTTCAGCTTCTAACTCTTCAGGTTCATCAGCAAACTCTTCAAAAGCGACAGCTTGTGCCAATTCCTCTTCAACAGCCGTTTCATCCTCGACCTCCTCAGTTTCCTGAGGTTGCACAACGCGCGCAGATTCATTCTGGACGTTTGGTGTCGTCACAACCTTGGGTGCTGAGGCCTCTGTATCATTCTTCAGTCCTTGCAGCAGGGCCTCTGTGGCTTCCTGCTCCACTTGACGAATACAGTCCTCAAGCGTCAAGCGATGCTGGGTGATTTCACGCGCAGGCAATGGCGGCTCAATTGCGCGCAACTGCGTAACCAACGCTTCGCGCGCCTTCTCGTAAACAGCGCGTCGTGACGTGCCATTATTCTCTGGAAGGGCGTCAACCGCCCGTCGCAAAAGCTCTCGATAATCCGCCATCAGCTACTCAAACTTGCTCCCCGTTACCAGTTGTAACGAAAAAAACTTAGTCTTGGAAAGGGTCATGTACCAAAATGCTGTCTAAACGTTCCGGAGATGTGGACAAGACAGCAACTGGCGTCCCAATTAGTTCTTCAATTCTACGCACATACTTCACAGCTTCAGCAGGAAGATCCGCCCAACTGCGCGCGCCAGCGGTTGTGCCTTTCCACCCAGCCAATGTTTCATAAATTGGCGTAACCTCGGCCTGACCTTTCATGGTCGAAGGCAAATAGTCAATCCGCTCACCGTCCAATTCATAAGCAACACAGACTTTGATCTCTTCCATGCCATCCAAAACATCAAGCTTTGTCAAAGCAATGCCATTGAGGCCAGAAACTTGTGCCGTTTGTTTCACCAGCACGGCATCAAACCAACCACAACGGCGCTTGCGGCCTGTATTTACGCCCCACTCGTGACCTGTTTTGCCCAAATATTCGCCAATATCGTTGATTTGCTCGGTTGGAAACGGCCCCTCACCCACACGGGTTGTGTAAGCTTTGGTAATGCCCAAAACATAGTCCAGCGCTCCCGGGCCCAAGCCAGAGCCGTTTGCCGCTTGCCCACCAATAGTGTTTGATGAGGTAACGAACGGATATGTGCCATGCTCAATATCAAGCAATGCACCTTGCGCACCTTCAAACAAAATCCGTTTGCCATCGCGGCGCATGTTGTTGAGCTTTTCCCAAACCCGACCGGCAAACGGCAATATTTCGCCAGCAACATCCATCAACTCGTCATAAATTGTTTGCGCTTTAACTTCATCAATGCCCAATCCACGACGCAAAGCATTGTGGTGGCGTAAGTTGCGTTCAATCTTTGGCATCAAGCTTTCAGGGTCCGCCAAGTCACAAACTCGGATCGCGCGGCGACCAACTTTGTCTTCATATGCTGGGCCCATACCACGTTTTGTGGTGCCAATTTTCAAACCAGCATTTGAGTTTTCGCGGAAGCTATCGAGCTCGCGGTGCAACGACAAAATCAAACAAGCATTGTCAGCAATCATGAGGTTTTCAGGTGAAATCTCAACACCTTGCCCACGAAGCAAAGCCAGTTCCTGCACAAAGTGATGCGGGTCAACAACCACGCCGTTGCCAATGACAGAAAACTTGCCAGGGCGCACAACGCCCGATGGCAACAAGGCGGTCTTGTAGGTCACACCATCAATAACCAAAGTGTGGCCAGCATTGTGACCACCTTGGAAGCGCACGACAACGTCCGCGCGTTCGCTCAGCCAATCAACAATCTTACCTTTACCCTCGTCGCCCCACTGGGAGCCGACAACCACCACATTCGCCATTAAAATGTTCTCCTTGAGATCGAACGTTTTAGCCTTTTGAGTTGACCCTTTTGGCCAGCCCTGCCCCGACAAAACGCTCAAAACTGACAACAATACCCGTGTTGTTTGGTATATCGGGTACCGCCAAAACCTGTTAAGCGTCGCTGGTATAGCAAAAGTGATGCCATGACAAAACAACAATCCGCCCAAAAGAGGGCCAAAAACCCTCTAAATCACCTATTTAATCAACCCATTCTGCTTCTGGTGCTTACAGCGCTGTTTTGGGGCGGAAATATGGTGGCCGGAAAGATGGCTGTGGGCAACATCGCCCCAACAAATTTGGTGGCTGGGCGATTCCTTTTGGGCTTCTTGGTCATTTTGCCGTTCGCTTTGCCACACTTCAAAAAAGATTGGCCCGCGATCCGCGAAAAAGTCTTCTTTCTCGCGTTTGCTGGTGGCGTTGGCTTTGCTGGGTTCAACTTGTTTTTATATTTGGGCGCGCAGTATACAACCGCAGTAAACGGTGCCATTGAACAGGCATCGATCCCCATGATGGTGATGCTGGCCAACTTTATGTTTTACAGTGAACGCACAAAAGCGTTGCAAATCGTTGGGGTCATCGCCACCATTTTTGGGGTCTTATGGGTTGCAACCGCTGGTGCGCCTTTGCGCTTACTCACCCTGGATATCAATATGGGTGATGGTTTGATCCTTATTGCCTGCGTAATTTATGCAGCCTATTCAGTACTCTTGCGCTACCGTCCTAAAATCCACTGGATGAGTTTTCTTGCCACCACGTTCTTTTTCGCAACCCTTTCAGCAGTGCTTTATGAATTGGTGAGTGGCGGTTTACCCACCATGTTCGTCAATTTTACCAAGGTCACCACCACGGGGTGGTTATTGGTTCTTTACACAGGACTGTTCCCCTCCATCATCTCGCAACTTTTTTATGCACGCGGGGTGGAACTAATTGGCGCAAACCGCGCAAGCCTCTTCATCAATGCGCTGCCGTTGTTCGGCGCAATTTTATCGGTGCTGATCTTGTCAGAACAGCTTCAAAATTATCATTTTGTTGCTGCACTTTTCATTATTTCCGGCATAACGATGGCCGAATATGCAGTGCGCACCAAGAAAGGAAACAAAACCGATGAGCAGCACTAAAGATCTGGCATCACGCGTTGAAGCCCTTGAAAGCCACATCGCCCATCAAGATCAAACCATAGAAGACCTCAACAAGGCGATTACCGAGCAGTGGGCTCAGTTTGAGAAACTACAACGCGACATTTCAAAATTGCATGCCGAGTTGGAACAAATCGAATCTTCTGGCGGTGCTGGCGAAGCAGACGAACGCCCACCTCACTATTGATCCTAAAGATCAGGATGGGGGGGAGGCCCCTTCAACTCAAGCTTGTTGCCAAACGGGTCGCAGAAATAAAATGAATGCCCCAGACCGCGGGCGCCACCGTGATTTGCTTCACGTTCAATCTCAACACCATGCCGCGCAAGATGGGCCCGCAACTGATCATGATCAAACGGGCCTGCAGCCAAACAAACATGGTCAACATTGCGGCCGCCAGCAACGGGTGGCTTTGCGCCAATCCCACCTGGGTGCGTTTGATCCCACAAGACAATTAGCGCAGGGCCTGCCCACAATTGCTCCATGCCTAACTCGGGATAAGCATAACCGCGCTGACAACCAAGAACGTTCAGATAAAAATCCATCGCCAGCTGCATATCATCGACGATGAACACTATGTGATCTATTCCCGCCAAAGAAAATGGAACTTCACCGGTTTCTTGTTTCATCCATCCCCCCCAAGGGCCTTATGTAATCGATTACAGTATGGGCATTTTCACTACTACCCGTCAAGCCTGAATAGTGCTGAAACAAAAAAGGGCCGGCCCAAAAATGGACCAGCCCTTCTCAAAAAAACAGGCTGCAGCCTGCTACTGGAATTGCAATAACTTATGCGACCTCGAAATAGATCGGCTTAGCTTGTTGCACGCCTTCAAGCGCTGAGATGTTGGCAAGCTGCGCATCGGTCAATTTGCCATCAATATTGATGAGCGCAATGGCGTCGCCACCTTCTTTAACGCGGCCCAAGTTGAAGTTGGCAATATTGATGCCCTCATCACCCAAAAGCATACCCAAACGACCAACAAAACCAGGTTTGTCTTCGTTGGTGATGTAAAGCATGGATGGGGTCACTTCCGCTTCCATGTTCACGCCTTTAACTTGGATAAGGCGTGGCTTGCCGTCACCAAATACCGTACCTGCCACAGAGCGTTCTTGGCGTTCTGTCACAATGGTCAGACGAATGTAGTTTTCGTATACACCTTGCTGTTCGCGGTTCGTGGTTTCAACTTTCATGCCACGATCTTTGGCCAAAACAGGCGCGGACACCATGTTCACATCGCCAAGCAATGGCTTAAGTACACCGGTCAACAAAGCAGAAACCATCGGCTTGGTATTGAGATCCGCCACGTGGCCTTCAAATTCAATTTTAACGCCAGTAATTGCTGTTTCGGTCAATTGACCTGCAAAGCTACCCAAATTTTCTGCCAATTTAACAAATGGCATAAGCTTTGGAGCTTCTTCAGCGGAAATGGAGGGGAAGTTCAACGCGTTTGAAATCGCACCATGCATCAAGTATGCGCTCATTTGTTCTGCCACTTGCAGCGCCACATTTTCCTGTGCCTCGGTGGTTGAAGCGCCAAGGTGCGGCGTACAAATCACATTCGGCGCTTCAAAAAGCGGGTTGTCTTTTGCAGGCTCGACTTCGTAAACGTCAAGCGCTGCACCGGCAACCTTACCACTCTCAAGCGCCACTTTCAGCGCCGCTTCATCGATCAACCCACCACGTGCACAGTTCACAATCCGCACACCGTTTTTCATTTTTGCAAAGGCGTCAGCACCCAAAATACCGCGTGTTGAATCTGTTAAAGGCGTGTGCAATGAAATAAAGTCGGCACGGCCAAGCAACTCGTCCAGCTCAACTTTTTCTACGCCCAGATCAAGCGCACGTTCAGGTGTAAGGAAAGGATCAAACGCGATCACTTTCATTTTAAGACCCTGAGCACGGTCCGCAACGATGGCACCAATATTACCACACCCGATAATACCCAAAGTTTTGGCCGTTACTTCCACGCCCATAAACTTTGACTTTTCCCATTTGCTGGCGCGGGTTGACGCGTCCGCAGCCGGAATTTGGCGGGCGGTAGAAAGCAAAAGGGTAATGGCATGCTCAGCTGTGGTGATTGAATTGCCGAACGGCGTATTCATCACAATAATGCCTTTGGCCGTGGCTTTTGGAATGTCCACATTGTCCACACCAATGCCTGCTCGACCGATAACTTTTAGGTTGGTCGCCGCTGCGATGATCTTTTCAGTTACTTTCGTGGCAGAACGGATCGCCAAACCATCATATTGGCCGATGATTTCAAGCAATTTGTCTTTGTCTTTGCCCACATCTGGCAAAAAATCTACTTCAACACCATTGTCGCGGAAAATTTGAACCGCGGTTTCGCTCAACTTGTCTGATACAAGAACCTTAGGCATGAAAGCCTCCATCAATTTTTAAATCTGGAAAAAGGTTGGCGGACTGTTCCGCCAACTAAATCTGATCGTGTCGCTTTACGCAGCTTGCAAAAGCGCAGCTTTTTCAGTGGCAAACGCCCAATCAAGCCAAGCGGTCAATGCTTGCAAATCAGCCGCTTCAACTGTGGAGCCGGCCCAAATGCGCAAGCCCGCTGGTGCATCGCGATAAGCGCCAATGTCGTAAGCGACATCTTCTTGATCCAAACGCGTTGCAATCGCTTTTGCAAAAGCTGCCTGTTTGTCCGCATCCAGCGCAGCGATATCCGCATCAACGATTTTCAAACAAACCGATGTGTTGGACTGCGTTGCCCGATCAGCGGCCAAATTGGCAACCCAGTCGGTTGCATCAACCCAATCAGAGAGCACCTTAAAATTGGCATCAGCACGTTCACGAAGCGAATTTGGCCCCAGTGACTTGGCCCATTCCATCGCATCAATCACATCTTCAATCACCATCAAAGATGGGGTGTTGATGGTTGCAGCTTGGAAAATGCCTTCAATCAGTTTACCGCCTTTCGTCAGACGGAAAATTTTTGGCAAAGGTCGATCCGGCGTAAAGGTTTCAAGCCGCTCAACCGCTTTTGGAGAAAGGATGATCACACCATGTGCGCCTTCACCCCCCAAAACTTTCTGCCAAGAAAAAGTCACCACGTCGAGCTTTTGGAAATCTAGATCTTGGGCAAAAGCGGCAGAAGTCGCATCACAAATCGCAAGGCCTTCACGGTCCGCTCCAATCCAATCCGCATTTGGCACACGTGCACCAGACGTGGTGCCGTTCCAAGTGAAAACCACATCGCGAGCCCAATCGACCGCGTTAAGGTCTGGAAGATGACCGTAGTCAGCCTCCATTACCCGCACATCATCAAGCTTGAGTTGCTTGACCACATCTGTGACCCAACCCGCGCCAAAACTTTCCCATGCCAGCATATCTACGCCGCGCGCGCCAAGCATGGACCATAGGGCCATCTCAACTGCGCCGGTATCAGAACCGGGCACAATGCCGATCCGATAATCATCCGGTACATTCAACAATTCACGTGTCAGATCGATAGCGAGCTGAATACGTGCTTTTGCCGGCTTCGCGCGATGCGAGCGACCAAGATGTGTGTTTTCAAGGAAATTTGGCGTCCAACCCGGACGTTTAGTGCAAGGACCGCTAGAAAAACGCGGATTTACCGGACGAAGGTCCGGTTTCAAAATATCTGTCATGTGACTACCCTTTCAGATAGGCGCCTCTCGTTGGGGAGAGGTGGCCCACTGACCGGAATAGAGACAGTCAATGAGAATTGCAAACGAAAAATCGCAAAGCTGCAAATTCGTCGCAATTGTCTGACAAACAAAAAACCCCGCGCCATTGCTGACGCGAGGTCTAAAACTCAAACTAAGCCCTTAAAGAGCTTAGTGGAAACGGTACCGCAAGCTTGCACGAATTTCGTGTGCAATTGCGTCTTGGGCCCAAAAATCGGTCCCACCAGCGGTAGAGAAACCCTTCATCCAGAGCGCACGGTAGCCAACATCAGCAACCATATTGCCCATGTCGTAACCTACACCAACCATACCAGCGGCAGCCCAAGATGTCGCAGCGGCAGAGCCTTCAACTAGGTCTGCGCTTGTTGGGTGTGTAGCTGAAGCATAGCTCCAAGCTTTACCAACACCACCGCCCACATAGCCAACCCAACCACCTTCAGCGGAATGGTTGCCAAAGTCTTCAAGGCTAAAGTCATAATAAACGTTTGCCAAAGCAACCGTTGAGCGCAAGCTCGCTGTGTAACCGCCTGATTTCAGACCCGTATTTGAAAGGGCGTCGACGGTAATATCCGCACGCCATCCATCGCCAAATTCATAACCAGCACCAACACCATAGCTGTATCCCCAGCCCATGTCGGTAACTGTATTGTCCGTACAGCAAATCGAGACGTTACGCGCCCAAAGCGCATTTCCGCCAACTGAACCACGCAGATAGAATGAGCCTCCAAGCCCATAGTCAACTTCTGGCAATTCAGGATAAACTGGATATTCTGGTTCAGGCACAATCATGTCGGCAGCCAATACGCTGCTACCGAACATGCTTGCAACAGCCAGTGAGGCGGCCATTGTCCATTTTAGCATCATTCTAATCCTTATTACGCAAGCCATTTTCTGTGACTTCTCATTGGCCATTATTGCGCCTTTTTGTTAAAAGGCGCTTAACCTCAATATTTAACCCTAATATTTCAACAATCTCTTTAACGTCGATGGGTCTTGAGCACCCTATTTTGGTGAAATCATGGAAAACGAACAACGCGCAGCTTCCGATTGGCTTTGGCTTGCCAGCCTTGTGTTTATGTGGGGCAGTGCCTTCATTGCCATCAAGGTCGCTGTCGAACATTTGAGCCCCCTATGGCTGGTGGCGATTCGGCTGGTGATCGCCTCAATTTGCATGTTCATTTTTGCGAAGTGGCAAAACATTCGATTGCCAAATAGCTGGCGCGAGTGGCGGGCAATGCTGTTTTTGGGCTCATTCGGCACCGCAATTCCATTCATTTTGGTCTCCTATGCGGCCCCCTATGTACCATCGGCGATCGCTGGGTTGATGATGGCCACGATACCGTTTCAGGTTTTGTTGTTCTCGCTGGTTTTTTTGCCCGAGGAAAAAGCAACGCCGGTGCGTCTTCTTAGCCTGATTATCGGTTTTCTGGGTGTAGCAGCCATAATTGCGGGCAGCGGCAAGCACAATGACACTCAAACCATACTAATTCTACCGTTTGTCCTTTTGATCATTGCCACCACAGGCTATGCCACCAACGGCATTATTTCGCGCCGCATGATCGATATGCCAGCCATGACCAAATCTTACGGCACTATTTTGGTGGCAACAGGTACAGCCATCTTAGGGGCAATTCTTTTTGAACCCATACCGACCTCCATTAGTTGGCAAGGTTGGGCTTCAACTGCATATTTGGCCATCATCCCCACATGGGTCGCAACAATTGTCTACTACCGTTTGGTCGATAAGACATCAGCCGCCTTTTGCACCCAAACCAGCTATCTGATTCCCATCGTGGCCGTGGTGCTTGGGGCAATCATCTTCCAAGAACAATTGTCCCCAATCCAATTCGCGGGTTTCTTCGCGATTATTTTCGGGCTGTTGATCGCCGAAGGGATACTGAAAAAAAGAAAGCGGCGCCGTTTACCGACACCGCCTGCTTAATTGCATTCAACTTGGTAAATGACTAAGCCACCTGCTGAATGACATCCGCGATATCACCCACCACGTCATTCACAAGCTTTTCGTCGTCGCATTCACCCATCACGCGAATTAACGGCTCTGTGCCAGAGGCGCGAATGACCAAACGTCCGCTGTCGCCCATCTTTTCCTCACCGGCTGCTATGGCTTGTTTCACAAGAATATTTTCCAACGGCGCGCCACTTTCGTATCGCACATTGGTCAACAATTGGGGCACTGTGTCGAACAAGCGACAAACCTCAGATACAGGTTTATCTTTTGTCTGGATCAAGGCCATTATTTGAAGTGCAGAAACAAGCCCGTCGCCTGTTGTTGTATGGTCGGACAGAATGATGTGGCCGGACTGTTCGCCCCCCAGATTAAAGCCACCTTCTCGCATGCGCTCAAGCACATATCGATCTCCAACTTGAGTGCGTTCAAGCGACAGGTCGCGGCTATTCAAATAGCGCTCAAGACCAAGGTTTGACATCACAGTGGCCACAACCCCTTCGCCCTTCAGCTTGCCCTGTTCCTGCCAAAACATAGCAAGCGCAGCCATTAGCTGATCGCCGTCAATGATGTCGCCTTTTTCATCAACAATAACCACCCGATCCGCATCACCATCCAATGCAATGCCGATATCGGCGCGCGTTTCGCGGACCTTTTGTTGCAGCAAGTGTGGCGCAGTAGACCCGCAACCTTCGTTGATATTGTACCCATCGGGCGACACACCAATGGTGATTACTTCTGCACCAAGTTCCCAAAGAACTTCAGGGGCAGATTTATAGGCCGCCCCGTTCGCGCAATCCACGACCACCCGCAGGCCCGAAAACTCGGTCAGCCTTGGGAGTGTGCGTTTCGCATATTCAGAGTATCGACCACGCGCCTCTTCAATCCGGTGCGCCCGACCAATCTCGCGCCCGCGCACCAATTCATCCGCTAAATCGCTATTGAGCAAGGCTTCGATTTCGCTTTCCATTTCATCGGTCAGCTTAAACCCATCTGGTTGGAACAATTTAATGCCATTATCGTCATAGGGATTGTGGGAGGCAGAAATCATCACCCCCAAATCCGCGCGCAGCGAGCGGGTCAACATTGCGACCGCAGGCGTTGGCATTGGGCCGAGCAAAAACACATCCATGCCCACCGAATTAAACCCGGCGGTTAGCGCATACTCGATCATATAGCCAGAGCGGCGCGTATCCTTGCCAATCACCACCCGGTGGCGGTGCATGCCGTTCTGAAAAACTGTGCCTGCAGCTTGGCCAACTTTTAACGCCAATTCAGATGTGAGTTTGTGGCCGTTTGCCAGCCCCCGAATGCCGTCGGTACCAAAATATTTCTTTTTCATATGTCCCCAAGCCAACCAGCAAGTGCGCTCGTTTCGCGCAAATAATTGCACCAACATATGCGCAAAGAATAACCAAATTATGGCCAACTATGCGTCATCATTCTAGCGTGGTTAAAAATCTATTTCAGATCAACTAGCGGTCCAGCGCCAATTTGCCGCCTAACAATATCAAAAAGGAGCCGCCAGCCAGTTTTGCTCTGGCTGCACCGGTTCCAGATTTGCGCAAACGGCTAATCATCAGGCTTGCAAACAAAACACAAAAAAGATCCGCTGATGAAAACAACAAATTGACGATTGTGCCCAAAACAACCATTTGCAGCCAAACTGGCCATGCAGCTGATAAGTCCACAAATTGAGGCAAAAACGCCACGAAGAAAATCGCAGTTTTCGGGTTCAATACCTCAACAATAATACTTTCAACAAATGCCTGTCGCGCATCCTTTTGATGCCCTTCTTTTTGCGCAATTTGCTCATGGCGTTTTTTGATCATCATCACCCCAAGGAAGATCAGATAGAGCGCGCCCGACAACTTAACCAAAAAATAGACCTGTGGCACCAATGCCAGAAGCGCCGCAAGACCAAAGGCAGCCGCAATGACGTGAAAATAGCCGCCCAAGTGCACGCCGATCGAGGCCATCAACCCGGCTCTGCGCCCCCGTGCCAACGTTTGAGCAGACACATAAATCATTGCGGGGCCCGGCATATAAGCGAACATGGCGGTGGTCACAAAGAACGCAACTAATATTTCAAAGCTCGGCATTTGTCGTGTTTCCCCAAATTGATCACCACTATGAATCAAAAAGGGCCGCCTGTTAAGGCGACCCCATCAAATCGTGAAAGCGAAATAACTTTAGCCTTCAGGTTGCGGCTCAGTATCGCTACCAGCCAAACCATCGTCTTTTTTCTTTGTCGCAGCTTTACCAGCCTTTGGCACTGCTGAAACCTTAGGCTTGTCCGCATCGTCATCATCTTTGCGCTCGGGGCGTTTGCCCTCCATCAAAGCACGAAGTTCTTCGCCGGTAAGCGTTTCAAATTCGAGCAAAGACTGCGCAATATTTTCAAACAAGTCTTCGTTGTCATCAATGATCTTGCGTGCCTCAGTCTCAGCCTCTTCAACCAGCCGGCGCACTTCTTCATCAATCAAGCGCGCTGTTTGGTCTGATATTTCAGCCTTTGCAGCACCATAGAAGCCATTTGGATCAGATTTGAGAAGCACACGACCAAGTTTTTCGCTCATGCCCCATTCGGTCACCATCGAAGTGGCCAATTTGGTTGCGCCTTGAATATCGCCAGCAGCACCTGAGGTTACTTTTTCAGGCCCAAATTTATGGATTTCAGCTTCACGGCCACCAAACATCATCACCAATTGCGCCAACCCTTTTTCCTTCGAGAAGGAATATTGGTCAGATTCTGGCAAGCTCATCACCATTCCAAGCGCACGACCGCGCGGAATAATGGTGGCTTTGTGAATTGGATCAAGAATGTCCGACTTCAACAAAGAGATCAACGCGTGACCAGCTTCGTGATAAGCGGTGTTCTTCTTCTCGTCTTCTTTCATTGCCATGGTGCGGCGTTCAGCGCCCATCATCAATTTGTCTTTGGCGTCTTCAAACTCGGCCATAGTGACAAAACGCCGATTGCGACGGGCTGCCAACAATGCACTTTCATTGACCAAATTCATCAATTCAGCACCAGAAAAACCAGGTGTGCCACGGGCTAGAATTTTCAAGTCCACATCAGGTGCCAATGGCACTTTGCGCACGTGTACTTTCAAGATTTTTTCACGGCCACCAACATCAGGGTTTGGCACCACCACTTGACGGTCAAAACGGCCCGGACGCAGCAAAGCTGGGTCCAAAACATCAGGACGGTTGGTCGCTGCGATCAAAATAATGCTTTCGTTCTCTTCAAAACCATCCATTTCAACCAAAAGCTGGTTCAACGTTTGCTCACGCTCATCGTTCCCCCCGCCAATGCCAGCGCCACGAGAGCGGCCTACCGCATCAATCTCATCAATAAAGATGATACAAGGCGAGTTCTTTTTGGCTTGCTCAAACATGTCGCGCACGCGGCTTGCGCCAACGCCCACAAACATTTCAACAAAATCAGAACCAGAAATGGTGAAAAACGGCACTGCGGCTTCGCCCGCCACAGAACGTGCAAGCAATGTCTTACCCGTACCCGGAGGGCCCACCAACAATACGCCTCTTGGAATTTTGCCGCCCAAGCGTTGGAATTTGCCAGGATCGCGCAAATATTCAACGATCTCTTCCAAATCCTGCTTGGCTTCATCAACACCGGCCACATCTTCAAATGTAATTTTGCCTTGCGCTTCGGTCAGCAATTTGGCGCGTGATTTGCCAAAGCCCATCGCACCCCCTTTGCCGCCGCCCTGCATTTGGCGGATAAAGAAGAACCAAACGGCA
This sequence comes from Maritalea porphyrae, assembly GCF_027213965.1. GTDB lineage: Bacteria > Pseudomonadota > Alphaproteobacteria > Rhizobiales > Devosiaceae > Maritalea > Maritalea porphyrae_A. Next base: position 56,643 of record NZ_JAPWGX010000005.1, read on the forward strand.
ATAATAACAATAAATGGCAACCAAGATGACAAGAGGATCGACCAAAATGGGCTACCCTCTGGGTCACGTGCTTCAATGCTCACCCCGCGAGCTTCCAAGCGTGAGATCACATCAACACCGGTTGGGATATTGGTTTCGAATGTGCTGCCATTGTTCAATGTGCCGCGAAGCACATTTTTGGTGATGATCACACTGCTTACATTGCCAGCATCCACCTCAGAGACGAACTCTGAATAGGTGCGATGACCAATGCTTGCGCTTTGTGTCGTCGTGTTAAAGACCTGAAACAGGCCCAACAAAAGGACCAAAATCACAGTCCAAATGGCGAAGTTTCTAAAATTGCCGTTCATTAATCCTGCCTTGGATTTGTCGCTCCGCGCGTGCGCGAAGCTGATCTCGAAATTAGTTATCGCGAATGTAGGCACCCTGCCCCTCAGTTACAAGGGGCGTTTCGCCTCAGTCTTGGACAACATTGCGTTGCCAAAATCTAACACTAAAGGTGTTAACGTTAGATCAGCGCATTTGGACCAAAAACGCGAAAAATATCCACCCCGTCGGCCAAAACGTGCTCCCCAATGGCCAAAATCTGTTGGTCCGCCACAATAAGGGGCGCAGCTTGAACCGCTTGCATGGGCACATGAGCCAAACCGGGCAATAGAGTGTCCAACATATTGCGTGTAATTTCAATCGCAGGTGCAACACAAACTGGTGATGTCCGATCTTGGGCCACGATAATTTGAAACCGATTATCCCAGCGCACCGAGCTGCCTGCCACCAAAGACATCGATTCGTTTCTCAGTCGCCCCGCCTCGCGAAAAATCTGCACGATCCCGTCTTTGAGAGTTATCCCACAGCCTCCAAGCGTGAGCCCCTTAAAACCAAATATTCCTGCCTGCAAATGCTCATAAAGCGTCTCCACCTGGCTAAGGGTCGGCATTTGGGTCGCACCACCCGCATCATCGAGCGCGCGTGCGAGCAACCGAATGCCAATCTCTGTTGGTTGTTTGATGAGTGCCGACAAGTCAAAAAACAAACACCCAAAAGGATCAATTACAAATTGATCTTCATAAAGCTGCTCGGTCAATTCGTTCAACGCCTGGTCAGCCCGGCGCAAGCGCTTGGCCGACAGACCGATCATATTTGCACTCAAACCAGCCTCTACCATCTTGGGCATAAAGCTGCGCCAGCGCACCCGTTCAAAATGCGCATCTGTGTTTGATGGATCATCGACTGGCGTCAATTCGTTTGCCCGCACAAATGCTTCAAGCTGTAAGTGTGTCACATCCAATAAGGGACGAAATACAAATAAGCCTTCGCGCACACTAATTTTTGCCATGCCCCCGAGGCCGCTCACCCCGCTCCCGCGCGATAAGCGCATCATCACGGTTTCCGCTTGATCATCACTATGATGACCGGTAAGCAAGCAATTGATCCCTAGTTCTTCCATGGCATTGCCGATCAGCCCATAGCGCAACGCACGTGCTTTCTCTTGCAATCGAGATTGTGGGTTGTCTATTTGACCAACGAGTATTTGAACATCAAAGCCTAAATCTTCTGCCACTGTTGCAACAAATTTCGTTTCCAATTTGGCTGCTTCGCGCAACCCATGGTCAACGCTGAACACAACAACTTTGGGCGGCGTGTCTTGCAATTCGCACCAGCGCGCGACCAGCAGCATCAACGCCAAACTGTCAGCGCCACCAGACACAGCAAGGCCAAGTTGATGTTCGTTTTGAACGGGCGCAAAAAGCAAGCTAACCCGGTCAGGATCGTCCAAAGGAAAATCGGTGATCGGCCCGCTTAACATTGGGACTTTCTTTGTTCTTCTTTAACGCGCGCGGTAAAGGCTTTGGCCTGGTTTGGATATTTGCGCAAAACTTCAATGAAAGTGCGGCAGGCGGTTTCTCGCTCACCCGTATTGGCCAAGACAATACCAAGCTTTAACACCATATCTGGTGCCCTTGCTGCATTTGGGAAGCTCTCATAACCCGCCAAGAAAACTTCTGCGGCTTCTTCGTTTTCTCCATTCTGCATCAAAGCTTCACCAAGCCAATGATAGGCATCAGCCGATTGTGGGTGCTTTGGATAAAGGGCGACGAACTGAGAAAACTGATCTTTAGCGAACAAATAGTCACCACGCACAATCGCTTCGTAACCCGCTTCATACTGCGCATCACCGTCCGCTTCGGATAATGTTGTGCCCGGGTTAAAACTCAGATCAAGGGGCTGCCCGCTTTCTTCAAGAACAATTGTGCCAAGCGTTGTTTCTGGTGCACCAAGTGTTTGGGTGTCAGCGGTTGTGGCTTCAGTTTGGGTCTGCGGCAACCCCTCAGACAGCGTCACGCTGTCCGGTTGGGGTGCCGCACTAGTTTTTCCCAAAGAACCGCCTTCCTGTTCTTGGAACCGAAATTCGTAATCCTCTTGCATCCGTTCGATCAACGTCTGCATTTGGGTCAGCTGAAACTGCAAACCTTCTACTTGACCGTTGAGCACCCGCATTTGGTTTTCAATCTGGTCAAGGCGCACATTTATTTGCCCAACTTCGCGGCTTTGCCCAACGCGAATGCGTTGGCTTTGAACAGGCGCCGCTGAACTGCCCAACAGGTTTTGCTGCATGGACAAAATATTGGCACCCAATTGGTCAGCCTGCACACTCAATGCATCAAGCCGCCCATCAACAGATGCGGGGTCCGATTTACCCGCAAAAGCCGAAAGGCTCAGCATGGCACCAACGAGCGCTGCGCCAACCATTAGCGGCACGCGCGATCGCTTTGATTTCATTCTCATTGTCATAGCCACTCCCGTCCAAAGTAAACGTAAACCGCCCAACTGTTGGGCTTTGTTCCTTTGTAAATCTGTTTGGGGACCCACGTAAAACAAAATTGCGACAAAAAAACGCCGGGATCGCATAACGAATCCCGGCGCCAGCCTCCAGTACTGAACGTTCGTCGTGTGATTAAGGCACCAACACCGTCACAGCACGACGATTTTGTGACCAGCACGAAATATCGTTACACACCGCTACAGGTCGCTCTTTACCAAACGCCTTTGTGGTCACACGGCTTGAATTCACGCCCCGGCTAACCAAATAATTGACCACTGCCGAACCACGTCGGGCGCTCAAAGCAATGTTGTACTCACGTGTGCCACGCTCATCAGCGTGACCTTCAATCAGCACGCGATAGTTCGGGTAACGTCCCAACCAAACAGCTTGTTTGTCCAACGTCACTTTCGCTTCATCAGTCAGTATTGAGCTATCGGTAGTGAAAAACACCCGATCGCCAACGCTAACCAAAAACTCTTGTTGCGTGCCAGGAGCCGCCTGCCCTGGCCCAAGATTGCCAACGCCGCCATTAGGTGTGCGCGCACAAGCTGCAACAACTGCAACAAGTGCGACAATCAAAATGCCTTTTAATAGGCTGGTGATTTTATGACCCATTTGCATGGTCCTTGCTCCGAAATAGGGAAAATTCTAACGCCAATCTTTACCCCCCGTTATCTTAAAACCGGGTTCTCAAAGAAGGTTAATGCAGACCTAATCAGGCCAGATTATGTCCAATCCTTACAGTTTAAGCGGTATTTCGTGCATTTAGAAATATACAAATGACCGCATGGAGATACTGCCCATATTAACATGTTCGTTAAAAAACGCCAATTGGTCGCCTTCATGGGCAACCGCTGCCACATAAATTGCGGGAGAAAAATGCTCAAATGTTGGGTGTGCTTTTGCAAACAGCGTTTGCTTTGACTGTAATCCAGTTAAACCAGCATGATCCCCATCGCGCAAATAATTCCCAACATAATGGTCAAACTCTAGCGCAAAATCGCGTTGTTCGTCGTCCGCCCGCGCCACATGCAGATTGTGCACCACATTGCCACTGCCGATAATCATAACACCCTTTTCACGGAGTGATCGCAGCTGCGCTGCCAAATCATACTGATCGGCCAAACTCATGCTCATATCTATCGAAAGCTGAAACACCGGCACATCCGCCGCTGGAAACAGATGGCGCAGCACGGCCCACGCCCCATGGTCCAATCCCCACTCCATCGTTTCATGTCCATTATGGTCCTGTAACAAGGCCGCGACTTCACGTGCCGCATCTGGGGCACCAACCGCTGGATATTGCACATCAAACAATTCTTGTGGAAAGCCGTAAAAATCATGGATGGTTTTAGGGCGTTCACTCACTTGAACAAGCGTTGTTCCGCGCGTTTCCCAATGGGCTGAAACACATAAAATGGCTTGCGGGGTTGGCAGCTTTTCACCCAGCTGCTGCCAACTCTTTGAAAATTCATTGCTGGTGATCGCATACATGGGGCTACCATGCCCCAAAAACAGCGCTGGCATTTTTGGACTTGGCTTAAGCTGATCCAGCAAAGCTTGAAAATCGATAACGGCAGGCATAGGGCACAACTCTTTGCTCTCCAGTCCCCGTTTTGAGGACAAAAAGCAAAGCTAAGAGCCACACACCTTTAGATCAAGTACGCACAAAAACCATACCGTGGAACTATTTCAACAATGGTGACCATGTTGGATCCGAGGCGAAAGTCTCTGTTGGGATACGCAATTCATTGCGCCCCCAAATGTCGATTGAATAGAGTTGGGGTCCGCTATCTCCACCCGGATCTTTAAAGAACATGAGTACCCGCCCGTTTGGTGCCCAGGTTGGCCCCTCCATCAAATAACTTGATGAAAGAATGCGCTCACCAGAACCGTCTTGGCGCATAGTGCCAATGTGGAACTGCCCTTCACTTTGTTTGGTGAAAGCAATTAGGTCACCTTTTGGCGACCACACCGGGGTCGAATAACGCCCTTCTCCGAAACTGATGCGCTGCGCACCACCGCCATTTGAATTCATCACATAGATTTGTTGCGAACCACCGCGATCAGACTCAAAGGCCAAACGCGACCCGTCCGGTGAAAAACTGGGGCTTGTGTCAATGGCTGCACCACTGGTTAATGCCGCCGGTTTACGCTGCTGCAAATTCATCAAATAGAGGTTAGTATTTGCGCCATTGGTCACGCTGAACGCTAGATTTTGCCCGTCTGGCGAAAAGCGCGGGGACAAGGTCATCTTGCCAAAATCCGCCACCCTTTGCTGTTTGCCGGTCGACAAATCTAGCAAATAAATCTGGGGCACATCGCCGGCAAAATTCATATAGGAAAGCAAATTGCCTCGTGGCGAATAACGAGGCGTGAGCACAATGCTGTCACCGCGCGTCAAATATTGAACATTGGCGCCGTCTTGATCCATAATCGCCAAGCGTTTTGTGCGGTTCGCTTTGGGACCGCTCTCTGCCACATAGACCACGCGGGTATCAAAATAGCCGCTTTCCCCGGTCAATTTGGCATAAATTGCATCCGCCACAATATGGGCAACCCGACGGGTGTTCTTGCGGTCCGCGGCAAAGCTTTCACCAAAAGCTTGCGCGCCTTCAACAACATCCCACAAGCGCACATCCGCGCGGATTTGCCCACCAACTTCATTGACACTCCCCATCACCAGAGCATCCGCTTGTGCGTTGCGCCACGCACCAAAGTCAGGATTTGCGTTCACATCCCCCTGCTTCAACGGTAGTTGACTTTCACTCATCGGTGCAAACAAACCTGAGCGCTTCAAATCCGCAACAACGATCGAGGTGATCTCGGCCGCCAATTGTGGGTCCGATGAAGAAAAAACCGGCACACCGATCGGCATGGGTTCAAAATCGCCACCCGACACAACAATTTTCACCAATGCGCTAGCGGGGTTTGAAAAGGCGGCAACGCCAGCACCGGCCATGCCCAGTTTCAACGCCTGTCGTCTGCTCAAATCAATCATGGTTCTTCCTAACAACCTTACATCCTCAAGATGCTACTAGAGCAAATCCTTGGGATCAAATTTAACTTCAATCTGGCGCCACTCATCAAACTTGCTTGCATCCAGTGTGTAGGGCGCACACCGTCTCACGGCCCGTTGCGCAGCGCTTGCGGTGGCAACGCCTACGCTATTTTGGATGGAGATCTCCAACACTTGCGGCGTACCCGCAACAGATCCATCCCGGTTCATATCAATCAACAAACGCACAAATAGCCCATCAACTTCTTTCGCCGAAATTGGTACCAACCAGCATTTGCGCATTTGCGCAGCAAGCGCGGCTTTTTCCGATTGGGTCAACCGCGCCGCAGTACCAGTTGTCTTGCCTGCCGTTTTGGTGCCCCCACTTCCTGTGGTTGCGCCGCGACTATCTTCTTTGTTGATAATGTCAGAAATCTTGTCCGCTTTTTCCGCATTGTCCGTTGTTTTTGACGTCTCGGCTTTGGGTGCAGATTGTGAACGCGCTTGGTCCAAAGCAGCCGTCAACATTGGCGGGCTTGGCGCCTGCACTTCCGCTTCCGTTGCTGCATCATTTGCCGCAATCACCTGCTCAATAGGGTCTGGCACTTGTGGCACTGGCTCTGGTGTTGGCTCGGGCTCCGGTGCAGGGGTTGGCGCTGGTGGCGTTGGCACAACAGGCTCAGGCTCTGGCACCACTTCAGGCTGTGGCCGCACAGGAATATTTTCCACCGGTTTTGGCTCAATCACCGGCTCCGGTTGCGGTTCTGGCGCTGTTTGATCGGTTGGCGCAGGCGTTACATTTTGAGTTTCTTCAGGCTTGGCCTGGTCTTCTTGTGTATTCCCCGTCGGTTCAGCAATTTGGGCAGCTTCAGTGCTGTCGACCGCTGACGGGGTTTCGGTTTCAATAACGGTACTATCAAGCGAACCAAACCGAACGTTTGAAATGCTTTCAATCGGCACCAATTCAATCGGGATCGCCTCAACTTCGGTTGGGTCAAACGGCTCCGCGCCGCCGAGCGACAAAAGCCCGACAGCCAACAAGGCCGTGTGAAGTGCAACTGAAATGCCTAAACCGATCCGCATGCTGGCTACTGCCCCTGCTCCTGCTCGGTAATCAAGCCAATTTTGGTATATCCAGCGCCAGACAATTGGCCCATGACTTTCATCACAGAACCATAATCAGCAACGGTGTCACCGCGCACATAAATACGTTCGTCCGTGCCATTTGGCGCTGCGGCTTCAATTGTTAAAATCAGCTCTGCTGGGTCAATCTTATCTTCCCCAACATAAATATCGCCCGACGATGTAACCGAAACGGTGACCGGTTTGCTCTCGGTGTTCAAAGACTTTGCTTGGCTTTGGGGCAGATCAATCGGCACACCAACGGTCAGCAAAGGCGCTGCCACCATGAAGACAATCAAGAGCACCAGCATCACGTCCACGAGAGGGGTCACGTTGATTTCGCTCATGGGCTGACTTTTGCCGCGCCGTCCTCTGCGTCTGCTCGAGCGACCACCGCCCACGCTCATACCCATTACTGACCTCGGCTTTCAAGCTGTCGGGTCAGAATAGACGAGAACTCATCTGCAAAGCCTTCCAATCGTCCGTTCAACTTGTTCGCATCACTTGAAAGCTTGTTGTAAGCAATAACCGCTGGAATAGCGGCCAATAGGCCAAGCGCTGTTGCAAACAAGGCTTCAGCAATACCCGGCGCAACAACAGCCAAATTTGTACTTTTGGACGCAGCGATTGATTGGAACGAATTCATAATGCCCCAAACCGTACCGAACAGGCCAACAAACGGGGAAGCTGAGCCAACCGTTGCGAGAAACGTTAAACGCGATTCAAGCTTATCGCTTTCCCGACCGATGGTGAGGTCTAACACTTTGTCCAAACGTTGCTGCACACCAAGATAAGAAGATGCGCCTTGCTCGTGGCTGCGCTTCCATTCTTTCATCGCCGCAACAAACACCGAAGCCATGCCACGGGTGTCTGTGTCATTGAGCTGCTGATAGAGTTCTTCCAGGCTTTGGCCAGACCAAAAATTCTTTTCGAACCGGTTCATTTCGCGCCGTGAACGGTCATACAGCATGGTTTTATCGACAATGATTGCCCAACTCCACACAGAGGCGACGAGCAAGCCAATCATGACCGATTTAACAACCCAATCGGCAGCCCAAAACAAGGCAAACAGTGAAAAGTCTACTTCAGCGGCTGCACTGGCGAGTTCTACTTCCATTTATCTTCCCCTAAATTGCCAACCCCCGTTTCACCGCGCAGTTGGCCCATCCACTCGACATGCCGCTCAATTTTGTCAAATTTAAGAGCGCAATTGCCGAATAAGCCTACAAATTGCCTTATAGCGACCCATAGGCTGATCCGGTAATTTTAGGGTTAATGAATTGTTGCTGAATTGAAGATGAACGATTTATCTACTCAAGCGCATTTCTAATAGATTGTGGCAATCGGGTCGGTTTTCCGTCCGTTTTGATCGCTACAGCGACCACTTTGGCTTGTGTGATCACATCCCCGCCTCGCCGCATAACCTGTTCAATGGTCAAGCGCGAGCCCTTCATTTCAATCACTTGAGAACTTACCTCAAGCAAATCATCAATATGGGCAGCTTGCAAATACTCGATGTTTAACGACCGCACCGCAAAGGCAACCCCGTTTTCCGCCAGCAGAGTTTCGTGGTGTACATTGTGCGCACGTAGCAATTCCGTGCGGGCCCGCTCGAAGAATTTCAAGTAAGCCGCGTGGTAAACATTGCCCGAGAAATCCGTATCCTCATAATAAACGCGCACCGGAAACAGATGCGCGCCATCGCTGGTGAGCTGCCCACCAAACTGATAATTTTGATTGTCCACGCTAGTTTACAACCCTTGCACACGTCATATCGCCAACCCCCTCGCATGGGGCAAATGTCATAATTTCGCTTTCGCTATCATCGTCAAACACCACCTGCACAGATAGTGTTTTTACGCTTTGTGAAGGTTGACGCATTGCTGTGGCTTCCCAGCCGGCATCACTTGGAATGGCAAACGGAATGGCTGGAATGCATCTCACCAAAGGAAAAGTTTGATCAAGCGCATCCGAATTCAACGAGTAGCGCACCTCTTTCATCCGGCAACGAAGGGTCACCAATGCACTAAAGTAAATCCATTGATGCCCATCATATTCGCGAAACGAAACCCAGCCCGAACCTTTGTTCGCATCCAGCATCATCTTATACATTGATAAATCAGGCAGCTCTTGCGCAGATGCCGTTGCAGGACCAAGCCCCATTAACAGCCCCAGTGCCAACAAAAGTTTTTTCATATTATCCTCCCCGAAACCAAATTATTCGTCCAATATAACATGCATGGGCGCTTGGGGCAGGTCAATGAACTGGGCGCGCAATGGGCCGGGTTTCAAATCAACTTGTGCCAACGCCTCAGGGGTCGCTTCAATCCACCGATAAAAATACGAATTGCCGCCATCCTCGTGGCTATGGCAATCCTTTCCAATCACAAATGGTATATTCTTGGGCCGCTCAACCTCAAAATAGAATGCCAGTTCATGAAACCGTTCATTATCGAGTGTGAAAAAACTCTCCGCAATAATTAGCGGGCTGCGAACAGTAATTTGAGCGTTTAACTCCTCCGCCAATTCACGTTGCAACGCCTCAGCACTCAACTCACCACGTTTTATGCGACCGCCAGGCAAGAAGCTGAAATCGATCCCCCGCTCATTATCACAAAGGATGTGACCCTCATGCTTGATGATCGCAGCACATCGCACGTTAAAGCGCTCGCCCGGTGACCTGAAACTTAAATCAATGCCCACAATCTCAATACTCCGGATCAACAACCGTGTGATGTTCAAACCCATCAGGCAACGTCAGCAATCGGGTGCGCATGGCCAAGGGGTGCAGGTTGACGCGGCACAGGTGATTGGCAGTATAGGGCACCCATTCAAAGCTTAGGGCCTTGCCGTCATCTTCGCCAAATTGGCAAACACCTTGAGTTACAAATGCAACATGAGCAGGCGGTTCAATTTCATAATAAAACGCAAATTCATGGAACTTCTTGCCATAGCGCCAGAAAAAATTTTCAATAATATATTTGAGTTGCGGCCCTTCGATTTTGGCGTTTAGCTCTTCGTTCATTTCCCGATGGATAGCATCCAACGAGCTTTCGCCCCGCTGAATGCGGCCACCAGGCAAGCACACAAAATCATCATCATCTTCGCGCACCACCAACACATGCCCTTCACGCCGGATAATCGCCACAGCGCGTACATTGACCCGGTTCTGGCCCTCATCAAAGGTGAGATTACTCATACAAATATGCCCCTAAAAATGATGCTTCAATACAACTCAATCAGGTTGATCTCTGGCGGCACGCCAAATCGAACAGGTAATATAGAACACCCTAGCCCGCCCGAGACAAGCAGATCTGAGCCATTTTCTTGAATATGACCATATGCATATTTGTTGCCAAACTTCGAAGGTACAACCGGCGAATAGCTCCCGAACCGAATTTGCCCGCCATGAGTATGACCACTCAAAGTCAACGCCACGTGATCTGGAACGCGCGGAAAAATGTCCGGTTCATGGGCCATGAGAATGACAGGGGCATCATCATTGATCTGAGCAAGAGTACCATCCAGATCATCCAGTCCAACATGTTTGCCCCGGGTTAGGCCTTTGTTGGGTTGCAAAGCCCATTGATCGGCCAACCCGGCCAGCCAAAAGCCCTTGCCATCTTTTTCTAGACGAACTGTATGATTTTCATAGACCGCAATGCCAACCGCCTTAAGCGCTTCACCAACCGCGGTTGGACCTTTGCCACGTTTTTGTGCAGCTTCATCTTCCCACCAATCATGGTTACCCAAAATGGCATGTACACCCAATGGCGCGTTCAGTCTGCTCAATGCCTGTGCCAATTCACTATTCGGCAGACTGGAAAACACAAGGTTCATGCCAGACAAGTAGTCACCCAACAGAACAATAATGTCAGCATTGAGCGAATTGGCGCGGTCCACAACCTGTTTTATTCGACGCGCATTCATCCATGGTTCGCATGCATGAAAATCGGCTAACGCTGCGATCCGAAGTGGCGGGCCATTATGCCACTGGCGCGGCGACAATCGATTATGGGTAACCCTTAATCTCACTAAAGGCTCCAAGCCAAATGCATAGCCAACAACCCCAATACCGCCAGCCATGGCAGCACCAAACAGCTTCAAGAATTTTCTGCGCGAAATCACCAAGGCCCTTTCAGAATTTTGGCGCAATCTGCACACACATTCTGGCGCAATTCGGGCGGATTATTCTTCGCTTCCCTCTTCTTCAAACAAGCTGGCTTGAACCCCCAAGAACCCTTGGGGCACGCCCATGCCCATGTGCTGAAACGCCATTGCGGTTAGCATGCGCCCACGCGGGGTGCGTTGAATGAAGCCTTGCTGAATGAGATAAGGCTCAATAATTTCCTCAACCGCATCGCGCGGTTCCGACAGTGCAGCAGCGATGGTTTCAATGCCTACCGGACCACCACTGTAGTTTGTGGCAATGGTGCCCAAATAGCGCCGATCCACCTGATCAAGGCCTTTTTTGTCCACGTCCAACCGCCCTAGCGCTTTGTCGGCCACGGCGGCGGTGATTTCGTCCACATCGTCAACTTGCGCAAAATCAGCGACACGGCGCAGCAAGCGCCCAGCGATCCGTGGCGTTCCTCGAGAACGACGGGCAATTTCCATTGCCCCGTCTTCACTCATGCCAATGCCCATCAGGCGCGCGCCACGGCGGACAATTTTTACCAGTTCCTCTGGTGTGTAGAATTGCAACCGCACCGGAATGCCAAATCGATCCCGCAACGGTGTGGTCAACAGCCCTGCCCGCGTGGTCGCGGCAACCAGAGTGAACTTGGCCAAATCAATCCGCACCGAACGGGCCGCAGGTCCCTCGCCAATAATCAAATCCAGTTGAAAATCTTCCATCGCCGGATAAAGCACCTCTTCAACCTGCGGGTTAAGGCGGTGAATTTCATCGATAAACAGCACGTCGCGTTCTTCAAGATTGGTCAGCAATGCCGCCAAATCCCCCGCCTTGGTGATCACTGGACCAGAGGTTGCGCGAAACCCAACGCCCAACTCTTTCGCCACAATTTGCGCCAAGGTTGTTTTGCCCAAGCCTGGGGGCCCAACGAACAGCACGTGATCGAGCGCCGAACCACGCTTTTTCGCCGCGTCGATGAACACTTGTAAATTGTCCCGCGCCTTTTCTTGCCCAACGAAATCATTGAACAACGAAGGGCGTAGACTAACGTCAATCTCGCCATCACGGCCCGCGGTGCTATCGGTTATGTCCGTCATAAATTACCTATTGTCATTCGTTTTAGGCGAATGTTTCGCACCGCCAATGAACCAGCATACATGCGCCCAAAGGAACGAAATGGCTGCACCTAAGAAGCCACCTAGTGCAACGCCCAACACCAATTCACCTACATTTGCCGCACTCAAGTCCGTGCCCATAAGGAAGTATAAGACCCCAATCAGCGACACCCCATAAATGCCACCCGCCATCACTGCGCGGCGCACAAATATCTGGCGCAGCAACAAGAAGCCTTTGTTCACACCAAGGGCGTATGAGCCAAGCGAGACAAGACTAAACGGCACCCCAACCACGCCAATCACCAGCGCTGTACCAAAAAGCCGCGCCACCTGCATCCAATAGCCGCCAACGGTTGGGTTAGTGATTGCGTTCCATAGGTCCGAAAACCCGAACATCAACATCACAAATAGCGCACTGCCGATTGGCCCAACCACAGCACTCACCCAAACAAACCGCGCCGCATCATTTTGCGGTTTCTTTTCCTCAGGCTCCGGCTTGCGCTTTTGCGACAGATCAAATTTTAGAACGTTATTCAACTGCTCAACTCCTTAAGCCCCATGCGGATGAGTTTTTCGGTGGAGACATCATCACCCTCTTTAGCGACGATGCGCGCCAGCGCGGATGAAGCTTGCATTTGCGAATAGCCCAAATTGGTGAGGGCTGATACCGCATCGGCCACATTGCTTGTGGCCACCCCTTCGCCAATCGCTTCTTGTAAACCTTGCACGCCCGCATCCACCGCGCCCATGGCGGGGATTTTGCCTTTGAGTTCGGTCACGATGCGCTGCGCCACCTTTGGGCCAACGCCCGGCGCGCGGCCAACCATAACTTTGTCTTGCAAGGCAATGGCGCTTGAAATTTCTGAAACCGTGAGGGTGGATAAGATCGCCAGCGCCACCTTTGCGCCAACGCCCTGCACTTTCATCAACAGCAGAAACCATTGCTTTTCTGACTGAGTGCCAAAGCCAAACAGCTTGAGCTGGTCTTCGCGCACATAGGTTTCAATGAACAATGTGGTGGCTTCGCCAACGCTGGGGAGATTACCCAAAGTGCGACCCGAGCAATGGCAAACGTAGCAAACGCCGTTCACATCAATCAGCACGCTATCATCTTCAAGTGCCTCAACAAGGCCTTTTAGTTTGCCAATCATTTATGCACTCGCTTTTTGATTTAAGGTGCCGCGATGGTGCGCGTGGGTTATCGCGATCGCTAACGCATCTGCCGCATCTGCGCTTTCAAACTTTGCAGTCGGCAGCAAGATATTGATCATCAATTGCACTTGGTTTTTATCCGCATGGCCCGCGCCAACCACTGATTTTTTGACCTTATTGGCCGAATATTCCCCCACCCGCAACCCACAGGTTGCCGGGGTCATCAAACACACGCCACGTGCTTGGCCCAACAAAAGGGCAGAGCGCGGCCCCGCATTGACAAATGTTTCTTCAACCGCCGCCTCATCTGGGCGGTGCAAAGCGATCAGATCCTTGATCCCATTGTAAAGCGCCAGCAAGCGTTCAGGCAGTTCGTCTTTTACCGGCGGTTGCACCACGCCGGAGGCCACATAAGTTAGCCGATTGCCGGTTTGATCGATAATGCCCCAACCCGTGTTCCTAAGGCCAGGATCGATTCCCAAAATTCTAATGGTTGAATTGCTCATCATCACCGCGCCAGAAAGAAAAAGAGGTGCAGTTGCCCGCACCTCTTTCTTTGAACATGTTCTTGTTCTGTACGCAAGTATTGCGCGCGAATTAGTGGTTGGCGTGGTCCATTGCTGGCGCACCAATTTTGGCCGCTGGGAACATGACGTCCACTTTGCCCCCATGTTCAAACTCAAGGGTGATTTTAACCATCTCACCAACGGAGATCGCTTTGTGCAAACCAATCATCATCATGTGGAAGCTGCCCGGTTTCAACTCAACAGTTGCACCCGGCTCAATCACCAGACCATCTTTGAGCTGCGCCATTTTCATCACGCCATTGTCCATGCTCATTTCATGCACTTCAACCGCCTTGGCCATTTCAGAAGAGGCGCCAACCAACCGGTCCGCCATATGGCCCTTATTGGTCAATGTCATAAATGCACCGCCTGCTGGCGCACCATTTGGCGTTGCCCGGGTCCATGCTTTTTCAATGCTCACATCACCAGCCATCACCATGCCCATTTGCTCATCCGCCTGGGCAGGGCCAAAATTCAACATAAGCGTAATTGCGCTCAACAGCGCGAGGATCGTTTTTTTCATGTTCATTCCAAATCTATATCCGCTGGGCACATTTGGCTCACAGCATTATTGTTCGATAGTTTTACAAGATCAGGAATAAATAGGAGGGGCTCTTGGCGCATGTGGCGAAAGCTGCAAACCGCGTCGCGCAACAAACAACTGGGGCAGGACCAAAGGAGAAGCGTCCAAATCCGGTTGGTCAAATTGCGGTGCGATTGGCGCTTGGGCCAAATCCGCAGCGGCTGATTGAGCGACGAGACACAAGGTCTCGCCCTCAAGAACAGTTTCAGAACGATCTGATGGATCAACAGCGATCAAGCCATGCGCTGTACAGAGCACCAAACGGTCTTCGCCAGACCATTCGGACAGCGCACCAGCATAGCTGGGCAACATGGCTTGAAACAAAAGGAATATGGCAAGCGTCAACGCACGTTCAGCACGCGACAATCGCAACATCCCTTTCATTTGCTTGAGCCAATTGCCCATCATCAAAATCGTTCCTTTGTCTTAATGCAGTAAGGCTTAGTCTTCAGCAGAGAGTTGGGCCATCACCTCTTCAGACATTTCAAAGTTGGCGTACACATTTTGCACGTCATCATCATCTTCCAATGTTTCGATGAGCTTCATCAGGGTCGCACCCTTTTCAGCATCCACCGGCACATTGTTTTGCGGTTTCCAAATCGGATTGACAGATTTTGGCTCGCCAAGTGCTTTTTCAAGCGCTGTAGAAACTTCATTCATATCTTCAAACGCGCAAATGATCGTGTGACCATTTTCGTCAGACTGACAGTCTTCAGCACCCGCTTCAATCGCGGCATCCATCAACGTGTCTGCGTCGCCTGCTTCAGCGTCATAAGTGATTTCGCCAACACGATCGAACATAAAGCCAACCGAGCCCGTTTCACCCAACGCGCCGCCATTTTTTGAGAATGTGGAACGCACAGTAGATGCTGTCCGGTTTCTATTGTCGGTCAAAGCCTCAACGATAACCGCAACACCGCCCGGGCCATAGCCCTCATAGCGGATCTCATCATAAGACTCAGCGTCACCACCGACAGCTTTTTTAATCGCGCGCTCAATATTGTCCTTGGGCATAGATTGCGATTTGGCGTTTTGAATCGCCAAGCGCAAGCGCGGGTTCATATCCGGATCAGGCAAGCCACTTTTCGCGGCAACCGTGATTTCCTTTGAGAATTTAGAGAACATCTTAGAGCGCAGTTTATCCTGACGCCCCTTGCGGTGCATAATATTTGAAAATTGTGAATGGCCGGCCATGTCTTCGGTCATCCCCCTAATTGGTTGAACTGATTTCGCATCTTATATGGCGTCGCCAGCACAAAATAAAGCCTCTCGACGCTGATTCTAACCATGGTTCACGCAACAAACTTTGCGCTAGGTCAAGTTGGCTTTCAAATTTGGAATGTTTGAGTGTGATCAAAGCCAAATAAGCCTCAACCTGCAAAACCTTCAACACCAATCATCGTCATGTCACTTAAGGGCAAGCGCACCGCCCTTGCTTTTTGATAATCATTAGAGGCGTAGAAATCATCAAAGTTTTGTTTTGACGGAAACTTGAGCATCACCAACCGGCGCGGCTGCAAGTGCGTGCCTTCAACCACATTGAACGCCCCACCGCGCACCAGATATTCACCGCCAAATCTCTCAACTGCAGGACGGGCCAGCGCCATATATTCTTTATATTCCTCTGGCTTGTCGATTTGCACATCAACAATCACATAATAATCAGTCATCAATTTCCTCATTGCTTTTTTCTCTGAAAACATGTGCACAGCATTGCCCATTTGTCACCTCCAATAGGACAAGAAACACCAATGCCCCCGCACGAAATTTTCGGCAAGGTTCAATGTGAAAAGTGCAGACACGCGAGGCGGTTAAGGTCTCGTGTTATTTGGTAGTAAGAATGAGACGTTAAACGCCTCGCGTGAAATGGCTTTTGCCTTGAAACTGAAATACCCCGGGGTGCTAAACCCTTCTATCCCCTTGCTCAGCGCTCCATCAAAACTGTTTTGATCGCCTTGATCATTTGATGAGTGCCAGTTGGCACAGGTGAGAAACAATACCCACCAAACATCTTACAAGCTGCCTTCGGTGTCAGGCTGGACATTTCAATTCAACGCGAACAACAACCGTCTTGTTGTTCGGCCATCCCCTTTTCTCTAAGAGTTACGCGCCGCCGTCGCAGACTTCGTCTGCTTCCCCGGCACCCCCGCCGATTGGTGGTCAACACCAACGCGTTGCGGAGGTCAGATAGCCCCCGGATCAACCCGCGCGGCGCAAGCGCCACTTGATTGTCCGGGGCAATGCGGGTGGAAATCAATTGTTCCTCTCGCACCGTCCCGCACTTGATGCGGGATCTACTTTAAAGCCCCCCACCCTTAATCCCTCCCCACAAGGGGGAGGGAAACCAGGGCAGTGCCATCACAACCCTCACCGCCCAACATTCGTCAATGCCCTGCGACGGTTTCAAGAAAAGGTCCGCATATTGTGGCATGAGCTATTGGGTGCGGGGATAAGTTTTGTCAAAAACCACCCCCAAACGCCTCACCTCACCCCGCGCGTCATCCCGGATTTAGTCCGGGATCCAGGCGAGAACAACCGCCAACAAATGTGTTCGTGGTTTACTCCGGCCTGGTTCCCTGCCTGCGCAGGGATGACGGATAATATTGGCGCGTGCGCCTTGCCCAAATTTGCTGATCGAAATGAGCTCTCTTTCACCGTTCGCCCACCACATCCATGGTTCGACAAGCTCACCATGAGGTTGGGGGGAAAAGTAAAAGCGCGGTGAGCTTGCAACCAGCGCTCGCTCAGGCACCCCAATTTAGGTCAGTCGGTTATCGGCCCTCACCCAAATTGTGGTGCGCACCGTAAGCGCATCTAAAAAGGCAAAGCCTCAGAAATACTGCCACCTACCCGCACTGGCGCCACATAGGTGCATAAGCCAGCCCCGTTGGTTTCAATCGCAACGCCGCAAACGCTGGGGTTGCCTTCGGCGGGGGTAAAACGTTCTTTGGGGATGCCGGTCACAAAACGGTTGATGGGTTCTTCAGCTTGCATGCCGATCACACTATCGTAATCCCCGCACATGCCCGCGTCGGACATGATGGCGGTGCCACCCGATAGAATGCGGTGATCAGCAGTTGGGATATGAGTGTGGGTGCCCACAACCAATGAGGCGCGACCATCACAAAAATGGCCCATGCCTTGCATTTCTGAGGTCGCTTCGGCGTGAAAATCTACAATTGCTGCATCTGCCACATCGCCGATGGGACATCCGTTAAGAGCATCGTCAACTGCTGCGAACGGGTCGTTGATCGGGTTCATAAACACACGCCCGAGCGCATTGATCACCAAAACGCGTTGCCCGCCTTGGCTTTCATACATCATCGATCCGCGACCCGGGGCTGTGTGCGACATATTGATGGGGCGCAACAAAGTTTCTTCACGCGCAATCACCCCAAGGGTTTCACGCTGATCAAACGCATGATCACCCAAGGTAATCACATCCGCGCCCGCTTCTAACAATTCGCGGTAATGCTTTTCCGTCAGGCCACGCCCATGAGAGGCATTTTCGCCGTTCACAATCACAAAATCAAAATTATAGGCGCTTCGCAGGTCAGGCAAATAGCGCTGCACACCTGCACGGCCACAGCGGCCCATCACATCGCCTAAAAACAATATCCGCATTAGTTTTTCTCCTGCGGGAGGAAGCGGCGCACGCCAGCCTCACTCACCACCATATCCAAAGGTTTATCGTGGGGTTCAGCGGGCATCACATCAACTTCTTGAGCCGAAAAGGCATAGCCAACCAAAATCACCGGCTTTTCGATCTGATCAATCGTGCGATCATAAAAGCCCGCGCCATAGCCAAGCCGGTTGCCATTCGCGTCAAACCCAAGCATGGGCAAAACCATCACATCAGGCACCACCACCGGCGCACCAGCTTGGGGCGCAAGGGTGCCAAAACCAGAAGGCGCGAGCGGCTGGCCCGCCTCCCACAATCGAAATTCAAGCGGCTGATCACGGCCCAAAACAACCGGCAAACAGACCTGATGCCCCTCGTCCATCAACTGAACAAGCAAAGGTTCGGTGCTCAATTCGTCCCTGATCGCCCAATAAAGCGAAACAATTTGGCCCGATTTTATGGGGACAGACGCTGTGAAGGTTTCTGCCGCGGCCAAAGCGGCTTCTGCGCGAAAAGAGGGGGAAAGGGCCGCACGCTTTTGATGGGCAGCATCGCGCATGTCAGACTTTGCGCGGAAAAGGTCGGTCGTGTCGCTCAACGTATTTGGCTTTCTAACCCAAAAAAATAAGGTGCCGCCCTGGCCGTCGGAAGGTATTTGATCCTGGGAACCTACTTACGTAGGTGGGCGCCGTATGTAAAAACCCACGGGTCTAAACAGGGACAGCTCCCTAAAGGATGCTTAAGGCCCCGGGAATGCAAAATTATCCGGCACGAGCCGGGCAGCGAAGAGCACATATAGGGGTAAAACGCCTTGGGGAAAAGGGTCTTGTGTGGTTTCATGCGCAAACGATATTAGCAATCTGCTTGCCATCCAGAAAAAAGCTGACACAATCATCGAACTTTTAGCGCATTACCCTATACATTTTTACAAATTATATTGCCCAAATGACCGATCAAACCGACCCCAAATACCAGTATAACCCATTCTGTCCGTTGGAAATTTCGGCTCAGGAAATTGCTGAAGGTTATGTCAGATATTTCGAGACCAGCCATTTGTCGAAGCGCCAGAAAATGGCTAAAGGCATTGATGATGATCAAGACTATGTGCACGCAATGTTCCACGCGGTGGAAACGGGTCCACTTGAGATCGGACTAGATGCCTGTGAAATCATTGCCAATAAATTTCCTGAAAGCGATGGTTATGAACAACTTGTCATTGGGCAATTTGGCAGCCTATTGAACAGCATGGCCGAAATTGAAGCGAAATCAATTGAGGCGATGCTGGAACAGATCGTTGAATCCCGCCCTTTAAACAAATTAGCAATAGAGGTCATAACCTGGTATTTGAGCACTGATGCGAAGATACTCTTGAACCAATTGCGCTTAAGGATCGCGAAACGCAGGAAGTGGTTAGATATGCCCACTCCTATTCCACTCTAGGAAAATCTCTGCTTAAGCCTGATCAATCTGGGTCGGCACGTCGCGTTGCGACGCATTTTCCAACTGAGCGGCGAGCAGTTCGACCCGTTCGCACACCATAACGATCTGTTTGGCGAAGTCTTCCTCTAGCGCGTCGCGCTCTTGCACCAATTTGTTGGACTTCATGGCCAACTGATCCAGCGCGTCTTTGGCTTTAGCCAATTCTTTTTGCAGCCCGGACAAATCGTCCATCACCGTTAATGCCGCCATCACGGTCAAGCGCGTATCGCCAGCTTCGCCGAATTCGCCCTTAAGGTCTTCCACGTAATTGGAAAACCGTGTTGCCAAATCACGTACGTGCGCTTCCTGACCATCTTCACAGGCCATGCGATATTTTCGACCATCGATTTCGACGTTAATTTCTGACATTAATTTTTACGAGGCCTCGTTCTCACCGTTTAATGCAAGCTGCACTTTTTCCATCACACCCATAATGCGCAATGAAACTTGTTTCGCCGACTGTTCGATTTCGCTGGCACGGGCCGTAGTTTTTTCGAGTTCATCAGCAAGCCGAGAACGTTCTTTGGCCAAATGTTGAACCTTTAGTTCCAATTCCGAAGCTGTGCCCAATTGCTGGCGCGTGCTGCGCAATTGCCGCTCCAATCGGTCCAACGCACCGTCTAAACGTTCGTTGGCACTGTCTAAATCAAAACTTTTTTCACCCATCAAATCGGCCAGACATCCCTCAGTGCGTAGGTTTTCCCAACGCCAACTTTACTTTGATTCTCTGTTATATATGCAGATAACCTGATCCGTTACCTAGTTTGCAACCAGCAATTAGCATAAAAATGGCGAAAATGGGGGAATTGACTCAAAAAGCGGACCTGATATGACATCGCCAGCAATTGTCGCCACTTAAATCCCATTTTACTGGGCAAAACATTTCGGGCAGGACTTTGATGACAGATCAAGCCAAAACCAGCGCAATGGCCAATGCAATTCGCGCGCTAACTATGGACGCAGTGCAAAAAGCCAATATCGGCCACCCTGGTATGCCAATGGGCGCCGCTGATATCGCCACTGTGCTTTTCACCAAAATCATGAAATTTGATCCAAAGGCGCCAAATTGGCCTGACCGCGATCGTTTCATTCTGTCCGCCGGTCACGGCTCCATGTTGCTTTATTCCGCGCTGCACTTGCTCGGTTATGAAGACATGACCATGGAAGACATCAAAGATTTCCGTCAGTTGGGCGCAAAAACCGCTGGTCACCCAGAGTACGGCCACGCCTCTGGCATTGAAACAACAACCGGTCCTTTGGGCCAAGGCATAGCCAATGCGGTTGGCATGGCAATGGCCGAAGCAAAACTTGCAGCTGACTATGGCGCAGACCTCGTTGATCACTATACCTACGCCATTGCAGGCGATGGCTGCTTGATGGAAGGTATCTCTCAAGAGGCAATCGCTTTGGCGGGTCACCTGAAACTGAACAAATTGATCGTGATTTGGGACGATAATGACATCACCATCGATGGCGCGGTGTCTTTGTCTGATTCGACAGATCAGCACGCGCGCTTCCGCGCATCGGGCTGGAACACGCTTTCTGTTGATGGTCACGACCAAGACGCAATTGAAAAAGTGCTGTTAGAAGCCCAAAAATCTGACAAGCCAACTTTGATCGCAGCAAAAACAGTGATCGGTTATGGCGCGCCAACAAAAGCGGGCACATCAGCTGCTCACGGCGCACCATTGGGCGAAGAAGAAATTGCAGGCGCACGCAAAGCCCTTGGTTGGGATCACCCACCATTTGTGTTGCCTAACGATGTGGTAGACGCTTGGCGTTTGGCCGGTCTTCGCTCCACCAAGCACCGCACCGCTTGGGAAGAACGCCTCGCCGCCAAAGACGCAGACTTTAAGGCTGAATTTGATCGCCGCGAAAATGGCTCTTTACCAACAAGCTTCAAAAAAGCGGTTACCGCATTCAAACGCGAAATTGCAGACGAGAAGCCAAAATGGGCAACCCGTGTTGCTTCGCAAAAAGCTTTGAACGTCATCAATGGCGTATTGCCTGAAATGTTTGGTGGCTCTGCCGATCTCACCGGCTCAAACAACACCAAGTCTGGCGATCAAACAGCCTTCACCGCAGACGACCGCTCTGGCTCATATGTTTATTACGGCATCCGCGAACACGGCATGGCTGCTGCCATGAACGGTATCGCACTGCACGGCGGCTTGGCACCATACGGTGGCACATTCATGGTCTTTACCGACTATTGCCGCCCAGCGATCCGCTTGTCTGCTTTGATGGGCATCCGCTCGATCTATGTCATGACACACGATTCTATTGGCTTGGGCGAAGATGGCCCAACCCACCAGCCGGTTGAACATTTGGCCGCGCTTCGCGCCATTCCAAACCTCAATGTATTCCGTCCAGCGGACGCCATGGAAACGGTTGAATGTTGGGAATTGTCCCTTAAAGCGAAGAAGACCCCATCTATTTTGGCCTTGACCCGCCAAGGTGTTCCAGCTTTCCGTGAGGCAACTGAAGAGAACCGATGCGCCAAGGGTGCCTACACAGTTTCAGGCGATAATGACGCTGAGATCGTATTGTTTGCATCTGGCTCTGAAGTGTCAGTGGCAATGGATGCGGCCAAAGAACTTGAAAAAGACAAGCATAGCGTACGGGTTGTTTCTGTGCCGTGCATGGAGCTGTTTGACGCGCAAAGCGCTGACTATCGCAAAGAAGTCATTGGCAACGCCAAATCTTATGTGGCCGTTGAGGCTGGCATTGAAATGGGCTGGCAAAAATATCTGGGCGTGAACGGCAAATTTGTGGGCATGTCCACATTTGGCGCCTCCGCACCGGGCAATCAATTGTTCGAGCATTTCGGCATTACGGCGAAAGTCGTGGTTGAAGCCGCAAAGTCGCAGCTGTAAATTATCAATCAATACGAAGGGGCAGGTCTGCCCCTTCTTTACTTTTTTCACCCCATTCACCTTTTTTGGAGATGACATATGGCAGTACGGGTAGCTATTAACGGTTTTGGTCGCATTGGCCGCAATATTTTGCGTGCAATTATTGAATCAGGCCGCACCGATATTGAAGTTGTAGCGATTAACGATCTTGGCCCAGTGGAAACCAACGCGCACTTGATCCGCTACGATAGCGTGCACGGCAAATTTCCAGGCACAGTAACTGTTGATGGCGACACAATTGACGTTGGCCGTGGCCCAATGAAAGTTTATGCGATCCGTGATCCAAAAGAATTGCCTTGGGGTGAGTTGGACATCGATATCGCAATGGAATGTACTGGCATTTTCACTGCCCGTGACAAAGCTCAGTTCCACCTTGATGCCGGCGCAAAACGCGTGCTGATTTCAGCCCCGGGTAAAGACGCTGACATCACCACTGTTTATGGCGTGAACCATGAAGACATTACTGCCGACCACAAAGTGATCTCAAACGCATCTTGCACCACAAACTGCTTGGCCCCATTGGCCAAAGTGTTGCACCGCGAATTGGGCATCGAAAAAGGCATGATGACCACTATTCACTCCTACACTGGCGACCAGCCAACATTGGACACCATGCACTCAGATCTTTACCGCGCCCGTGCAGCTGCAATGTCCATGATCCCAACATCAACTGGCGCTGCTAAAGCTGTTGGCCTTGTGTTGCCAGAACTTAACGGCAAATTGGACGGCATGTCAGTTCGTGTGCCAACACCAAATGTTTCTGTTGTAGATTTGAAGTTTATCGCAGGTCGCAACACAACCGCTGAAGAAGTGAACGCAGTTGTAAAAGCTGCCGCTGAAGGCGAATTGAAAGGCGTTCTTGATTACGATCCAGAAGCCAAAGTTTCAATCGACTTCAACCACGACCCACACTCATCAAACTTTGCAGCACAGCAAACCAAAGTCATGGATAATAACTTCGTTTCTGTGATGAGCTGGTACGACAATGAGTGGGGTTTCTCCAACCGCATGTCAGACGTAGCAGTTGTGATCGGCAAAACGCTCTAGTTTTTACAGCTTTTGCGAACCGAATTTTGTAAGGGGCTCTTTGGAGCCCCTTATTTTTGAGCTATAGATAGATCTAAGAATTTAAGTTCGCCCTTTTACGCGCGAAGAGAACGGATGAGACCGATGAGCGACTTCAAAAAACTCGAAGACTTTGACTTTAACGGCAAGCGCGTATTGGTGCGCGCTGACTTAAACGTGCCAGTGGCCGGCGGCAAGGTAAGCGACAGCACCCGCATCGTGCGGCTTGGCCCAACCATTAGCCACATTATCGAACATGGCGGCACACCTGTTCTGCTGTCACATTTTGGTCGCCCAAAAGGTGAAGTGAATGCAGATTTCTCGCTGGAGTTCATTGTAACCGCGATCCAAAACGCCTTTGGTCAGCCCGTCGACTTCATCAAAACCGATTGGGTAGACGTCACCTCGGCCAAAGCGCAATTGGATGCAGGCGCAAAAGGCACCATCTATGTGATGGAAAACACCCGTTTCCACCCCGGTGAAGAGAAAAACGACACCGAGCTTGCGGCCCGCATGGCCAGCCTTGGCGATATCTATTTAAACGATGCTTTTTCCGCGGCACACCGCGCCCACGCCTCAACCGCTGCAATTGCGCACCAATTGCCATCAGGCGCAGGTCGCGCGATGGAAATGGAATTGTCTGCCCTTGAAGCAGGGCTTGGCAAACCCAAAAAACCGGTAATTGCATTGGTGGGTGGCGCGAAAGTTTCAACCAAACTCGACTTGCTTGAAAACTTGATCCACAAGGTGGAAGCCTTGGTGATTGGTGGCGGCATGGCAAATACGTTTCTTCACTCGCAAGGTATCGACATTGGTAAATCGCTTTGCGAAAAAGACCTCGCAGATACCGCCCGCCGGATTTACGATAAAGCGGCAGACGCCAATTGTGCTATCATTTTGCCCATCGACGGCGTTGTTGCCTGGCATTTTGAAGCCAACGCCCCAAACCGCACCTATGGCGTAGAAGCCATGGACCCAACGGGCATGATGCTGGACGTTGGCGACCATTCCATTGAGCGCATCAAAGGGGCAATCGACGAAGCCAAAACTTTGATCTGGAACGGCCCGCTTGGCGCGTTCGAACTAGACCCATTTGGCAAAGGCACAATAGAGGTTGCACAACACGCAGCCAAACGCACACGCGACGGCAAATTGGTTTCCGTTGCTGGCGGCGGTGACACCGTTGCTGCATTGGCTAAAGCCAAAGTGGTCAATGATTTCACTTACGTTTCTACAGCAGGCGGCGCATTCCTTGAGTGGATGGAAGGCAAGCCATTGCCGGGCGTTGAAGCGTTGAAAGCATAGAGCCAACCATTAGAAGCGCCCATCAGCAAGCCCAATGGCATTGTTGATGGCGCGCCCTTCGTTTGCGGCCTGATAGGTTGGAAATGGATGACGACTGGTCAGGTCAATTTTCCGTTCGAGCCAATTTCGTTCTTCCAATTTGACAAGCGACATCGACAGCGCGCGATCGCTGATCGTTTGCAGACTGTCCTTAAGCGTTGAAAAACGGGTGGGACCTGATGTCAGTGCCAAAATTGGAATTGACCAAGCCCTGCGCAACAACACAAATCCCTTATCGTCGGGACTAAGCCCGACGATTTGATGCGCAACTCGTGCCGCGACTTTCCCCTGTTCAGTCAACCTAAACTCCGGCCTTAATGGATGACCATGGCCTGGGTTCTTCTCCAACATGCCAATCTCAACCAAGTGCAAAAGGCTCGCGGCAAACGCCGTGCGACCTGCACTGGTTTTCGCAAGCAGCGGCGCCTGCCGGCCCGGCACACCTTCATGCATCAACGCCAAAATATTTAGCGACCACGCTCTTGAACTTAGGTTGACAATCGTATTTATGTCCATAAAGTATAGTAACACTATTTTTTAAAAAAGGAAACCTTATGTCTGTTGTATCTTTGGAAAACACAATTACCTTGGCGATATCGGTTCGCGACCGGCACGCAAGTGCGGCGTGGTATCAAGAAATGTTGGGTTTTGAACTCCTTTATCACGCTGATGAAGCGGGCTGGAGCGAGCTTAAAACAAAGACTGAAGGCGTAACATTGGGGTTGGGGGAGCAAACTGAACCCGTACCAGGCAACAGCGTTCCCGTGTTCGGCATCGCAGATATTGCCACGGCCCGAAAAGCCCTTGAAGCCGCTGGCGTGCAATTTGACGGCCCAACTGACACAGTTGAAGGCATGGTCAGCACCGCAACCTTTTACGACCCAGACAAAAACGCGATGATGTTGGCGCAGGACCTAACCTAGCGAATAGGCTCTTCAAGCACCCAAAAAATGCGTGGCCCTCGGTGAGCAAAACACCAAGGGCCACGCATCTGTGAAATCTATAAAGTCAGAAATCGAAGAAAGGCTATTCAAAACCCGTCACAAGCACGGTGCCTTGTCTATCACCAACCCATGAACCTTTTTGGACCCTGGTAATGGGAACATTGCCTGTTATGCTTTCAACCGTGACATTGCCAGCCGCCATCGCGCAATAGTTTTGCTGAAACCGCACTTGGGCTCTGTCCCCAGGTGTTGGGCCTGCAAATGTCAATGTGCAGTCAGGTCCGTGCAAATAAGCTGCAGCCATCGTTGAGCCATTTGGGGTGATATTTGTGATCTCACCATGTTCGCAATCGTCGCTGCCAACAAAAGCGCCAACAATGCGCCATCCCGGCATCTGCAAATCGATAACCAAGTCATTGCATGACCCAGCAAACACTTGTGTGCTCATCGCTGAAATGGCAACAATCGCCGCTGCGCGAATTATGGTTGATTTCATTAGTTTACTCCCTATGCGTATTTACGCGTCGGTGCCCAAAAGATGCGAGCACTTTCATTTCAAAAAGCTTTTGTTCAAGCTTAGTTTGTTGAATGGGACATGGCAAACTTGCCAAAACCCACTCAAAATCTGGGATCCAATCAGCTATCCGCTGCGGCGGTATCGCGCGGCTCTTTGCCCATGCGAACAAAGCTCTTGTTTCCGCAATGGTAGATGTAGCGCACATCCTTGATGCGGATAGTCGACCTTTGATTAAGAGCGCTCATCTTGCTTTTGCCAATCGTAATTTTGATCGTTTCCTTGCCATTACCCAAGTTGAGCTGACGTGCCGATTGTTTTGATCAACAGACGCAATTTCACCATTACCCCCCCTAAGCAGGCATCAGCCCCAATGCCTGTTCAACCCTGGCTCCATTGTTCAACATTTCACATGAGAATAATAGTAATTACTTAGTCTGATGGGAGTGGAACCAATTTGGTCGGCACTTTTGGTGGAAATTGCACACCAACCCAATCCGAAAACTGGGTTGATGTGCATTGGTCTATTTCGTCAATTGCGCGCGATATTCAGGCACGGGCAAACCGCCGATCCCCCAATCTTCCAACTCCACTTCGTCAATCACAACAAACGTGGTTGCTGGGTCTTTATTGAGCACCTTGACCAATAGATCTGATACGCCTTTGATCAGTTCCCCCTTTTGCTCTCGCGTTACGCCCTCATTCGTCACTTTGATGTTTACATATGGCATGTTCTAGCTCCTTGGTATGATATGAAAAATTTTCGCCATGATCTGCCAGTGCCCATCCACACGCACCAGCGTCAAAAAGTCGACAAAGTCAGTCGCCCCAATTGAACAGCGCACCCTTGCAAAAGCCGTGTTTTCGCCCGCAAATTGGATCTCATCAATAACATCGCGCCGCGCTTCGCCTTTAGACGCAGGTGATTGCCGTGCGGCGATCACATCAAAATATTCGTCCATATTTCGGTGTAACAAAGGGGTTTCATCCGCTGTTGCATAGGTTGCTTTGGGGTGAAACACGGCCTTAAAAATCTCAAGATCACACGTATAAAGCCCATCAAAATAGGCATAGATCAACGCCGCAACGCTGACGAATTTCTCCCCCTCATCCCACTGCACATTAATATCTGGCGCACTGTTACGCACCTCAACAGTTCTGGTCTTTGTCATTACTCACTCCATACTGATCATTCTGCTCCATCACATCTAACACTCTAATTTCCATTGACAAGCTAGTAACCACTGGTTACCAGTTGAATTGGGTTACCGCTGAGAAACCTAGGGAGATGGGCCGGAGGCAACACCGTTGCTCGGGAACCGCTGGTAACAAAAGACAACTGCTCTTTGCCGCAGCGTTGCCAAATTGTCCTTTGCTCAAATTGGGAAATTCCACATGGCGCTAAAAGTCAAAAAGAACAAAAGCCCAGAACCGCCAATTGGCTGTGATTTAACCGAATGTATGGCCATGCTGGCCGGGGCATGGGCACCAAACGTCATTTGGCACTTGCGCGCAGGGCCGCGCCGCTTCAACGAACTGCGCATCGACATCCCGCCCATTTCAGCCAAAGTGCTTTCCGCCCGGCTCAAAGACCTACAATCGCGCGGCGTGGTGAAACGACAAGTAAAACCCACTTCCCCGCCGTCAGTCGAATATCAACTCTCCGAACTGGGCAAAGAATTGGTGCCTGCGCTTGAGGCCATTGTTACAGTTGGTCATAAGCTCAAAGAAAGAACTTGAAATTGACTAGACATCCCCCCACTTTCCATGAAGATCTTGGGGGGAAACAATGCGCGCATTTATCTGCACGAAATATGGCAATGCCGGTCAACTGCAATTGCATAAAGTTGCAAAACCTTCTCCCAAACCCGATGAAATCCTGATCAGGGTGAAAGCTGTTTCGATCAACAGTTGGGATTGGGACATCCTTTCAGGCAAACCAATTATCCGCATGATCGGCCCTTTCAAACCACCCTATAAGACGTTAGGTGCTGACCTATCCGGGGTGGTCGAGGCTGTTGGCGAAAACGTTGATCAATTCGAAATTGGCGATGAAGTTTTTGGCGATGTGTCAGATAGCGGCTGGGGCGGTTTTGCTGAATTTGTGACAGGCAAGGCAGAAGACTTTTGCTGCAAACCAGAAGCCCTCAGCTTTGAAGACGCTGCCTGTCTGCCTCAAGCAGGGTTGCTTGGCTATCAAGGCGTGCGCACTTTTGGCCAAGTCAAACCCGGCGACAAAGTGTTGATCAATGGCGCGGGCGGTGGTGCTGGCATGTTCGCTTGCCAGATCGCCAAACTTGATGGGGCTGAAGTCACTGGCATCGATAGCGCTGATAAACATGAGGCCATGCGCACATTCGGAGCTGACCACATTTATGACTATAGGCAAGTTGATTACACCAAACTCGATCAACAATTTGACGTGATCATCGATGCGGTTGCCAACAAATTTCCTCCAACCTATCGCCGCGCACTAACACCCTCGGGGACCTTTGTGATGATGGGTGGCAAGATCCCTGCAATCATTGGCATACTCTTGGCCAGCCGCAAAAACACCGACGAAGGACAGAAGTTCAAGATTCTCATGTGGAACGTCAATGACACCGATTTGCTGGATTTAGCGCAATTGGTCATCAATAAAAAAATTTCGGTCCACAAAGAAAATATCCTCCCCTTTGAGCAAATACCATCGGCATTGCAACATGTTGGCGATCAAAAAGCACTCGGCAAACTGCTGATCAGAGTGAGCTAAAAACACATCATTTTCAAATGGATAACACTGTAGCGCCCCAGGGAGCGGGCGGGCGTTCCGCGGGTTTGCGCCGCCAACATATTAACCAACGTGTCACCTTCACTTGTCCATGTGTCAAATATTATTGACATCACGTCATGAATATCATACATAGTGTACAACAAACACGACCTATTGTACCAAATTCACGACAAAGAGATACGAGGCGAACATGTCTTATCAAGAACGAAATATCGTAGTTTACATCGTCAGCGGCATCATTGTGATGGCTGTTTACACCATGCATATGCAAGCCCTATTTGAAGCGGGCTTGCTTGAAAGCCCCAACGCTGGGGTTGAAATTGGCTGGAGCGTGCTCAAGCTCATTGGCGGCTCAATTATTGCCACGATTGTTGTTACGATCCTTGTCACCATCATCAACGCCATCATCACCAAAGAAACCGATGTGGACGCCAGCGATGAACGCGACAAACAGATCGATCTGTTGGGTATGAAGGTCGGCTTTATCGCCTTTTCCGTCATATTTATCGGCATTTTTATTGGCCTCATTTTCGGCCTTACAACAACAATGGCCATGATCGCCATGATCTACGCAATGTGGTTTTCGTCCATCATAGAGAGTGTTGTACGGCTCTATGTTTATCGGCAGGGTTTCTAACCATGGTTAAACCCAAAGGCACACTTGAAAACAACATTCGACGGTTACGATTTGACCATGACGAAATGAGCCAGAAGGCTTTGGCAGAAGCGGTCGGCGTATCTCGACAAACCATTGTGGCAATCGAGGCGGCAAAATACTCCCCATCGCTCGAACTGGCGTTTCTTATTGCGAATGTTTTTGAAACGCCGCTGGAGGATGTGTTCAATTACACACCGCCCGACAAATAGCACGTAGCACCTAGGCGCGGGGAAACCGCGCCACACCCAAACAGTTTCACCTTTTTTGAATTCACTTGAAAACCTCAAGATTGAAAGCGCTATCGCCATGTCAAAAATCCAGTCAAAATCGAGAAAGGCACTTCGCCATGTCCCCGCAGAATAATTTTTGGAACAAGCAGGCCGCTCGTTATGACGCGTCAATTTCCAACCATGACGCGCGTTATGAAGAACGGATCGAGCAATTCAGTTACCTATTGAAACCAACAGACGTTGTTTTGGATTTCGGATGTGCCAGTGGCGAAATTGCATTGGATTTGGCACCGAGCGTTAAATCGATCGAGGGTATTGACCCTGCAAATGCCATGATCGACATCGCCACCAAAAAGGCAAATGACCGAAACATCCAAAACGCCAGTTTTCTGGCCACCGACATCTTTGATTTGCGATTAGAGCCACAGACCTTTGACGCCATTTTGGCCATGAATGTGCTGCATCTTGTCAAGGATCACGATGAGGTTTTGTATCGTCTCAAATCTCTGCTCAAGCCGGGCGGCATGTTGTTTGTTGAAACCCCATGCCTTGGTGAATTCACTTGGTGGAAGCAAAAGGTCATCCTTGCGGCAAGCGCCCTGCGCCTCGCCCCCTTTATCCATGTGTACAAGTTCGGAGAACCAGAAGCCGAACTGATGGCCCACAATTTCCAAATTTTGGGCGCCGGCAACAAACCAGATCAAGATTGCCGCGCGTGCATTGCGGCACAAAAACCAACTGAATGAGAAGATAAATGACAAAACAATCCATGAAAGCACTTTATCAAGAAGCGTTTGGCGGCCCCGAGGTCTTGCAAATCCGTGATCTGCCCATTCCAGAACCAAAAGAAAACGAAGTTTTGATCAAGGTAGAAGCCGCTCATATGGGCAATGGCGACCAAGTGGCGCGCACCGGCAATTCGCCATGGCCCCTTATGAAGATCCCCGCAAAAATCATGATGGGTTTCTTCAAACCAAAGCTCAAAGTGCCCGGCGGCGAATTTTCCGGCACGGTGACGCGCGTCGGTTCAAACGTCAGCAAGTATAAGGTTGGCGATCGGGTGTTTGGCTTTACCGATATGCAATTTGGTGCCCATGCTCAATTTGTATGTCTGCCAGAAACAGCACCCATTGGCTTGCTGGACGACACGGTCTCGTTTGAAACTGCGGCCGCCATTGGTGGCTCCAACGCACAAACCGCCATGCATTTTGTTAGAACCGCCGATATCAAATCCGGCGATCAAGTGTTGATCAACGGCGCATCTGGCGGCATTGGCAGGGTCGCAACCCAATTGGCCAAAGCAAAAGGCGCAATCGTCACTGGCACCTGTTCAGCGCAAAATAGCGAGCTGGTTTTAGCTCTTGGCGCAGATGAAGTGATCGATTACCGCAAAACTGATTTCACCCAACAGGGCAAAAAATACGATGTGATCATCGACTGCGCTGGCTTTTTGCCTTGGCACAAAGTGGAGCCAGTTCTCACCCCAAAAGGCAAGCACCTCTTGGCCATGTTCGGTTTTTCCCATCTTTGGAAGCAACGCCAGACCAAAGGCAAAGGCGGCAAACAGCAATTATGTGTGCTTGCCCCCTCATCGCCCGACAAACTTGAAGAAATCGGCAAACGCCTGGCCGACGGATCGCTCAAACCCATCATTTCGCATCGTTTTTCGATGGACAAAGCAATCGATGCAGCATGGGCATATGAAAACAAAAGGCGCGAGGGCTGCATCGTTCTATTGCCCCAAGAATGGAACGGACAATGAGCCCCGGTTTTCTCCTATCGGCAATCGCTGCGACCTTTCAAACCCACTTGATGCTGTGGGAGCAACTCAACAGGCTTAAAAATGCCATCACTCAACACTCAGGAACCTAAAATGGCTGCGCTATCAATTTCAAATCCAAGACAACTGACCATTTGGGCCGCCATTTGTTATCTTGTTTTGCTTGTGGCAGGCCCAATTGGGCTGATGTATATGCCCGAGCAAATTGTGGTAGCTGGTGACGCCACCCAAACCGCCCAGAATTTGCGCACCAATATGGGCACGTTTCATCTCGGGCTGATGGCACAAATCGCTATTGTCTTCACCGAGGTCATTCTCACCGCCCTTTTGTTTGTGCTGATGAAACCGGCCGGGCGCACAACCGCGTTGATGGCAACATTCGCGCGCCTTGCCATGACAGTGGTAATGACCATCAACCTGTTGCCCCTTTTGATGATGGCGGAAGCAGCAAATGGCGCGGCCTATTTGGCAAGCTTTTCCCCAGCGCAGTTGGACAGTTTGGTGCTCTTGTTCTTCCAGTTCCACAATGGCGGCACAATCGCTTGGCAGCTCTTGTTTGCGCTGCACATGTTGCTGCTCGGCATTTTGGTTTTCCGCTCAACCTATCTACCGCGCATCCTCGGGCTTGCCCTGATCATTGGCAGCCCAAGTTATGCGCTCGATAGTTTCGGACAAATCTTTGGTTTGATGGACATTCCCGCATACGGCCTAGCCACCAACGCACTTCTGGGCGCATCTGCTGTTGGCGAAGTGGGCCTTGCGATCTGGTTCTTGTTTAAAGGGGTGAACCTAGAGAAGTGGCGGCAAAAGAACACGGCCTAATGCCCACGAGCACTGAAGCCGAATTAGGTCCCGCATCAAGTGCGGGACGGTGCGATGAGCTGACTTCTAATTTGCTTCTTGCACCGCCCCGCACTTGATGACGGGCAACTCTTAACATCCATCACGGGGCATCCCCGGACTTGATCCGGGGTCAAATTGGTCACAAAGAAAAGCCGCCAACGCGGCGAGCACATTCTATTCAATCTCAATCGCCACTTTGCCCTTAGCCCGCATGGTCTCGATATATTCAATCGCAATCGGCGTGTCCTTGAGCGGATAGGCGCGATCAATCACTGAGCGGATTTCCCCCGAAGCCAGCATTGCACCAAGTGTTTCAAGGTCCTCAGACGTCACTTCCGCGACTTTTAAAACAAATGCTTTGCCCATTTCTGAAAACAGCCAACGGCCAAATAAACCACCCATCAACATGTTCTTGAGATTAAAGCCAACCAACACCCATTTACTCACCGGGGCCATCGCGCGTTTTGTGTCCGAAATTGATCGGTTTGCGGCCAAATCGATAATCACATCATAAGCGACGCCGTTTTGGGTGAAATCTTCTTTTTTGTAGTCAATTACATGGTCTGCGCCAAGGCTTTTAACCAGCGCCACATTTGGTGTGCTGCACACGCCCGTCACCTCAGCGCCCAACGCTTTTACGATCTGAACCGCATAGGTCCCCACGCCCCCAGAAGCACCGTTGACCAACACCTTTTGCCCAGCCTTGACTTCGCCCCAGTCTCGCACTGCTTGCAAAGCGGTAAGGCCTGCAATGCCAACAACACCTGCATCGAGAAATGAAATTTCTTTCGGTTTCAGCGCCAATTTTTCAGGATTGGCAACGGCATATTGCGCAAAGGCCGCAGCGCCAATATCGCCAAACACCTGATCACCAACTTTGAACTTCTTCACGTTCGCGCCTACCTGCGCAATCACGCCAGCAACATCGGCACCCAAAACCAAATTCTTTGGTTTAAACAGGCCGCTGGCCGCCAACCGAATAAAAAACGGACTGCCGCGCAAAAAATGCCAATCATAAGGATTTACCGAGCTGGCTGCGACTTTGATCAACACCTGATTTTCATCAGGAACGGGCCGATCAACCTGCTCAAGCCTCATCACTTCGGGTCCACCATAAGCGCGGCTGGTTACCGCTTGCATTGTGTCACTCATTTGCCCCTCAATCGTTTCTTTGCCCTGCGGCATTGTGTCATAAAGTATTTATAGTCCTGAAATTGGGCGCAATTTCTTTGTTTCAAGGTCTTGAAACGGTATTCAGATCTTCACGTGGATCAATCCACTACACATTCCACAACTATGGTTAGCGTCAGGTCTGCAAGACACACTTATATAAATCAAGGAGTTAGGCAGCATAATAGATACCAAAACCATACCTTTATCACTCCAAAGTCTAACTCGACAAAATTTGCTCAAAGGGCCAGAAAACCAACAAATCTCACACATTTTTGGAGACATTTTAAATGGCCCGCATCACCCTTCGTCAATTGCTCGACCATGCTGCTGAAAACAGCTACGGCGTTCCAGCTTTCAACATCAACAATATGGAACAAGCTTTGGCGATTGCCGAGGCCGCGGACAAAACAGATTCTCCTGTCATCATCCAAGCATCCCGCGGCGCACGCTCTTATGCGCACGATGTGATGCTGAAGCGCATGATGGACGCGATCATTGAAATCTACCCGCATATCCCAGTGTGTATCCACCTAGATCACGGCAACGGCCCGGCCACTTGCATGACCGCCATTCAATCCGGCTTCACATCGGTGATGATGGATGGCTCGCTTGAAGAAGACGGCAAAACGCCTGCCGATTGGGATTACAATGTTGGCGTCACCAAAAACGTAACCGACACCGCACATTTGGGCGGCATTTCTGTTGAAGGCGAATTGGGTGTTTTGGGCAGCCTTGAAACAGGCGAAGGCGAAAAAGAAGACGGCCACGGCTTTGATGGTAAATTGTCCACAGAGCAACTTCTGACCGACCCAGAAGAAGCCGTGAAATTCGTGCAAGAAACCAAAGTTGATGCACTGGCAATCGCCATGGGCACCTCACACGGCGCATATAAATTCACCCGCCAGCCAGATGGCGACATTTTGGCCATGCATGTGATCGAAGAAATCCACCGCCGCCTGCCAAGCACGCACTTGGTAATGCACGGCTCGTCTTCTGTGCCCCAAGATTTGCAAGACATCATCAATGAGTTTGGTGGCGAAATGCCACAAACTTGGGGTGTGCCTGTTGAAGAAATTCAGCGCGGCATCAAAAACGGTGTGCGCAAAATCAACATCGACACCGATAACCGCATGGCAATGACCGGCCAAATCCGCCGCATCTTGCAAGAGAACCCAGGCGAGTTTGATCCGCGCAAATATCTAAAACCAGCGCGTGAAGCCATGACCAAATTGTGCATTGAACGGCTTGAGCAGTTCAACACAGCTGGCCAAGCGGGCAAAATCGGTCGCATCATCCCATTGGCAGACATGGCCAACCGCTATGCAAGCGGCGAATTGGACCCTAAAATCAGCTAATTTGCTGACCAACTTTGCAATTATTCGAAGCGGCGTGTAGGGCTCTCCTGCACGCCGTTTTTATTTCGTGTTGCAAATACTTGCACTCTATCTATTTTCTGCCCAAATTACCGGCCATTAGGCACATACAATTTCTAAGGACCAATATGCGCGCGCAGATTTATCTCATTACCCCGCCAGACGCTGAACCGGCATTTGCATCCACTCTTCAAGCCACCCTTAAGGGCACAGAAGTTGCGGCCGTGTTGATCCAGCGCGGCGAGCGAGAAGACGATGCATATTTAGAGGTCGCCAAAGCACTGACCCCGATCGCCCAGAATGCAGGCGCAGCTGCGCTTTTGGATAATATGCCGGAGGCGGTCAACAAGTTGGGCGCCGATGGCGTGCATATGACTGGCGCGGCAAAAGACATTCTCAACGCCGTCAAAAGCCTAAAACCGGCTTCTATTGTTGGCGCGGGTGGCATCCATTCAAAACATGACGCGATGACCAAAGGGGAGTTGAACGTAGACTATGTGTTCTTCGGTCACTTGGCTCCAAGCAAAGCAGCTGACGAATTTACGCCAGAAGAGCTGGCCGATTGGTGGGCAGAAACCATGGAAATTCCAGCCGTTGGGTTTAACCCCGAACAGACAGATACCAAGGTCCGTTTTGAGTTCCGCGCACTGCGCGAAAACGTCTGGTCTGCCCAAGACCCAGCAACACGGCTAAAACAGATTTTGGGAGCAGCTGAATAGATGCGAAAAAATCGTCACCTTTTGCGCACCTTTTTTGCTTTCGCCCTATCGGGTGCGTGCGCTGTGACGTTTGTTCCCTTAGTAAATGCACAAGACGCCACCGCGGAGCAACAAGCCAAAGAAGCTGCAGATATTTCACGTTCGGTCCTTGGTCCGCGCAAAAAAATCGACGCGGCCTACGGCGCTTTTCAGACAGGCTACTATTTAACCGCCCTTTCGCTGGCGCTGCCACGTGCGCAAAACGATGATGCCGCAGCACAAACACTCATCGCCGAACTTTATGCCAAAGGGTTGGGCGTGCCGCAAAACCATGCCCGCGCCTCTTCATGGTATGCCCTTGCAGACAAAAATGGCGACCTGAACGCCGCGTTTCAATTGGCTCTTCTTTATCAAAACGGATTGGGTGTGCCCAAAAACCGGCAAAAAGCCGCCGACCTCACCAAAAAAGCAGCCGCCGGTGGCATTTTGCCCGCCATCTATAATTTGGCACAATTGCACGTTGAAGGCCGCTTCGTGGAGCCAAATCTGAGCCGTGCTGCTGAACTGTTCAAACAGGCGGCTGATGCAAATATTGCCGATGCACAATATGACTATGGCAACGTGCTAATTGCCGGAGCTGGGGTTGCACCAAATCTGAACGAAGGCGTTTATTATATTGGGCTCGCCGCAGACAATGGCAATGTGCCCGCCATGGTTGAATATGCGACCTATTTGGTACAAGGAAAAGGCGTTCCACTTGATCTAGAAAATGCTGCCCTATGGTACAAAAAGGCGGCAGACCTGGGCAACCCTGTGGGTCAAGCCCGGTTTGGTCGCATGTTGGCCACCGGCAGCGGCGTGAAAGAAGATCTCATTGAGGCCGCAAAATGGCGCGCCTTGGCCCGCATGCAGGGGTTGGATGACAAAATTTTGGCAGAAATGCTATTGCCCCTTTCCCAAGCGGACATAGAAAAAGCCGAAAAGCAGGCGCGCGACTGGCCAGCCCGTTAAGCATTTACCGCCCAATCCACACCCGCAAACACCCAATAGCCTTGCGCAAAACCCAATATTAAGGCAAAAGGCAGGCCAACAGCTTTTGCGTGCAAGCCTGAGGTATGGCGAACGCAAGAATACGACCAATCTCGAAAGATCAACAAAGATGAAACTGAACGGCAACGAAATCCGCCCCGGCAATGTAATTTTGCACCAAGATCGCCTGTGGGTTGCAGTGAAAACACAAAGTGTAAAGCCTGGCAAAGGCGGCGCATTTGCGCAGGTTGAGCTAAAAGACATCGTATCTGGCACCAAGCTGAACGAACGTTTCCGCGCTGCAGAAACCGTTGAGCGTGTCCAACTTGAACAAAAAGAATATCAGTTCCTTTATGCACAAGGCGACGAGTTGGTTTTCATGGATATGGAAAGCTATGAGCAGCTTGAATTGCAAGCAGACTTTGTTGGCGACCGCGCCGCATTCTTGCAAGACGGCATGATGATTGAAGTGGAAAGCTATGAAGGCAAACCACTTGGCGTTAAATTGCCCCAGTTTGTGACATTGGAAGTCAAGGAAACTGAGCCCGTTGTTAAAGGCCAAACCGCTGCCAACTCATTCAAACCAGCGCTGCTGGAAAATGGCGTAAAAGTTATGGTGCCCCCATTTGTTGGCGAAGGCGAAAAAATCGTCGTCGACACCACCGAAGTCACCTATTCAAAACGCGCTGAATAATCGCTACCAAAATGAAGGCTAATATGTCATGGCACAATCTGCCCTTTTGACCATCATGACCGGAACGGCCCGCAAGGCCGCGCGTTCACTCAAACGCGATTTTGGTGAAGTTGAAAACCTACAAGTTTC
This sequence comes from Maritalea porphyrae, assembly GCF_027213965.1. GTDB lineage: Bacteria > Pseudomonadota > Alphaproteobacteria > Rhizobiales > Devosiaceae > Maritalea > Maritalea porphyrae_A. Next base: position 94,401 of record NZ_JAPWGX010000005.1, read on the forward strand.
GCGCAAAGGCCCAGCGGATTTCGTTTCCGCTGCAGACCAACGCGCTGAAGAAGTGATTTTTGAAGAACTCTACCGCTCGCGCCCATCTTATTCTTTTTTGATGGAAGAGCGCGGTGAAATCGCAGGCACCGACGGCCAACACCGCTGGATTGTTGATCCGCTTGATGGCACCACCAACTTCTTGCACTCTATCCCAGCCTTTGCTGTTTCTATTGGCCTTGAGCGCAATGGCGTTATGGTTGCTGGCGTTATTTACAACCCGATCACCGAAGAGCTGTTTACAGCAGAACGCGGATCAGGTGCTTATGTAAACAACCGCCGTTTGCGCGTTGCAGGCCGCAACCATTTGGCGGACTGTGTTGCTGTGACCGGCATCAAACACACCGGCCGCACCGCAGAAGACACAAAAACCATCGCAGAAGTTGCAAAGCTGAACCCAACAGTTTCAGGCATCCGCCGCACAGGTTCTGCAGCGCTTGATATGGCATGGGTTGCCGCTGGGCGCTTTGACCTGATGTGGGAAACAGGCCTTCAGCCATGGGACATTGCAGCGGGCATGCTGATGATCCGCGAAGCAGGTGGCACCGTAACCGACATCAACGGCAAAGAAATTAAACCCGAAAGTGGTTCTGTGCTTGCTGGCAACGAAAAAGTGCACGGCAAATTGCTTAAGGCGCTGAAAACGGTCTAGGCCCAGTTCGTTTTTAGAATTAATATTGGCCTCGGCATTCTGCCGGGGCCCTTTTTTTGTTCACGCGCAGCGGTTCAAATCTGTCCAATTGTGCAAACATTGCTGGAACACACCGGCAAACTAAGTAAAGATTTGACATGGATGCCGTTATCAGTGAATTCACCGCCATTGCAACGATTGCGATTGCCCTGTTTGGCGCTGTGATTTGCTGGACGCAATCTCGGTTTCAAAAAGTTTATCGAAGCTTTTCGTTGTTCTTGCTGTTCGTGGCCCTGAACAATTTGCCATCAGCCATAGAACGCGCGTTAGAACTTGCCCAGTTTCAACACACTGATTTATCGTTCCTTCCACTTAGTCTGTTTTCGTCCCTCTCTCTCGCTCCTAGCTTTTGGCTCTATGTCCATGTTTTGACGTCGAATGATCAAAACCGTCCAAACTATTTATCCATCCACATGGTGTTACCCAGCCTTGCAGGGCTTGCAGGGTTGGCGCTGTGGTTCGTGCCATTCGACATGCAAACCGCAATGCTTAGGGACGACCTCACATCGATTTCAGATTGGGCCATCACGGTTTTCGCTTTTGTCGGCATTCTAGAGCTTACAGCCTACGTCCAATTGGCGATCTATGTCGTTTTGGTCGTACGTCGACTATTGCACTATCGGCAGCAACTAAAGGACGTTTACGCGAGCACAGAGCAGCATGAACTGAACTGGATCATCGTCATCGGGTTGTTTTCTTTTGTGTTTTGGCTGGTCCAATTGCAGGGGTTATTGGCCCTCCTCGGGATATATGAGGCTTTGTTTTCTCCAGTTCTGTACAGCGTTGCGGGTTTCGCGTTGTTTTGCACCGCTGCATTTTGGGGATTGCGGCAGCGCCCTGCACTCGTTGCAAACAATGACGACAACTTCCAAGCAGAACAAGAAAATCGAAAATACGAAAACTCAGCGCTGACAGCGGACGCGCTAGAGCGTATTGAAAACAGACTCCGTGCCGCCATGCGCGATGAACAACTGCATAAAAATCCAAATCTATCCCTTTGGGATTTGGCCCAACATGTTGGCGCTTCTCCGAATTACATTTCGCAGACCCTCAACACGGTGATGAACCAGAACTTCTTTGATTTTGTAAACAGCTACCGGATTGAAGATGCAAAACACCTACTCGCGCACTCTGAAGCTTCAGTGCTGGCGATCACCTATGATGTAGGGTTCAATTCCCGCTCTTCATTTTATATGGCGTTTAAGAAAGTGACCGGGCACACGCCTTCCGCTTATCGAAAAAACTGTCCGAATGGGCACAATGAGACGACGAGCTGAGTTTAACCTGCAATTCCTGACCTCGTTATGAGATGTTAGGAGACCAAAAGTGTTATCTCGTTCTACCCGCAAAGTCCAACCAAACCCGGACAAACAAACTGCAATAAAACTCGCCACCCCACAAAAAAATATGGTTCGACCCATATCAATCAAGGGTGCGCTTGCTTTGATAGCTGGCTGTAGCGCGGCTCTGCTACTTTCTGCATGCTTTGCGGCACTTGGTCTCACTGGACGTCCCCAAGACCCAACTGACCGCCCCTATAAAATCGAAACCGTCCAGTTTGCTGGCGGCCCCGGTGTAACGCTGGCTGGCGAGCTCACCATGCCAGAGAGCAAAGGCCCGCATAAAGCGCTTGTGCTGATTTCAGGTTCGGGGCCACAAGACCGCGATGAAGCGTTGGCTGATCATCGCCCTTTCCTTGTTTTATCTGACCACTTAACACGTGCGGGTTACGCGGTTCTGCGCTTCGACGATCGCGGCTTTGGCGAAAGCACCGGGAACTTTGAAACCGCAACCCTGACCGACTTTGCAAATGACACCGCCGGCGCTTTTCGTTTCTTAGCATCTCAACCGGAGATAGACCCCGCAGGCATTGGTTTCTTTGGCCATTCAGAAGGTGGTTACATTGCGCCCGCTGCTGCAAGGCTCGTAGACCCCGCATTTATGATATTTGCAGCAGGGCCTGCCCGTTCGTTTTCAGACGTCCTAGCAACCCAAACAGCTGATACTCTGCGCGCTGAAGGGCAAAGTGATGAAGTGATTAAAAAAGCTGTCAGCGACTACCTCGAAGGCAACAAGATAATTGCCCAACAAAAGCCCATTAAAGAAATTCACCGGGAACTATCTGCATTCATGCTTTCAATTGGTTTGCCGAAAAACGAACTTGAAGACATTTTGAAGTCTTTTGCTGGGCCATGGGGATTGGAATACGCAACACACAAACCAGAGATAAACCTACGGGCATTCGATGGTCCAGTTCTTGCCCTTTTTGGCGACAAAGACCTGCAGGTTTCGGCAAAAGAAGAAGCCCCTGTTATGCGTAAATTACTCAGCAACGCAAGGTCCCAAGTCCATGTGTTTGCCGGACTGAACCACCTCTTCCAGCCAACCGAAACGGGTCTGCCTTCTGAATATGAAGAGATCGAAATCACCTTTGCTGAAGAGGTTTTGGACCACATCACCAAATGGCTCGATACTCTTTAATCAAAGCATCTCACGCCTGAAGTAACGTCAAGACATGAAAGCAACTTCTAATGTTGAAACTATCACTAAAAGCACTACCAATTGCTGCCACGTTGGGGCTATGCGCCTGCAGTTCAAGCAGCCTACATGCTATTCCGCCAGAACAAATGAGCTGCACAGAATTGGCCCGCGAAATCGGCCGGGCCCAGCAGGCAAAAGAAGATGCCGATGCAGATAGCTTCATAGGCACTTTTGGTGCTCTACTTGCGGATAATAAGGCCGATCAAACCGCCCATACCGTTGACGGTCTTGTCGGAGACATCACCAGCGCGTCAGCAGACAGCACGCTTAAAAAGCTCAATGCGGTGTTTCATCGCAACGGCTGCCGCTGACACCGATAGGCAACGAAACAATGTAGCGGCACGCCTATTCTCGGGGCGTGCCAGAACTAACCAACTTCGCTTAGTCACTTGTGTTGGAAAAGCTAAAGCAGTTCGGTCAACTCCGACATGCTGGATATGGTGTGGTTTGGCACAATATCGGTTTTGTTGGATTGGCCCTCTGCGTTGAACCATACAGAAACGGCACCGACCCCATTAGCACCCTTAACATCATGCGCCAAAGAATCGCCCACATGGCAAACCGTTGCGGGATTTTGAACTTTGGCAAGCTTGAACATCTCATGAAAAATCCGTGGATCCGGTTTCTTGAAAGAGAATTTTTCGCCCAACAGAATATGATCAAAAACACCTTCAAGCCCAGCGCGTTCTGGATCAGAATTGCCATTGGTTATAAGTACCAATTGGAACTGCTCTTTCAGTTGGCGCAAAACTTCCCGCGTATCGGGATACCAATAAACCGTGCCAAACCGAACATCTTCAAACAGCTGCATCGCCTGCTCTACGATCATGTCGCAATCGGGGTGACCTACCAAAACGCGCTGGAATGACAATCGTCTGATCGTCAACATTTCCATAGCGTGCCCACGGCTTTGTTCGTATATCTCGTCCCGAGTGCTTCTCAGGACTTGAGCTGAAATCTGCAAGCCAAAGTCATCATATAGAAACGCCGAAACTGCGTTTAAAGCATCTTCCAATGTGCGTTGAAAATCAAACAATGTTTGATCAGCATCAAATGAAACTGTCTTTATGCAAGTCATTCAACTCTACTAGGCATTCAAACTGAACAAGTAAATAGGCAACCAAAAACGCCAAGTATGCACTCATGCTGGACCTAAGGGCCCAACAATAACCAATGCTACCCAACGTACGCCACAACAATTCGATTTAAATATTGTCAGGCTCAACTGCACTGACCAAATTCGCAAGTTGGGAGCGTTTGGTATTCTGGGAGCCGCGGCAGAATTATTGGGGCATTCTTGTTGAAAATCGTACCGGAAACATGCATGCATAAGCCAATACATTTTGCAATTTTCATCAGAACTATTCTTTAAAGTAGTCCCATGCGTCGAAAAACTGGCACAAAACTACCAGCACCTTATTTAAAGCGCGTCTCACTTATGGCCGATCAATTGGTAGACAAAACAGGCTACCCTTATGACTTGCCTTGGCTGCAGGACCGTGAGTTCGAGCTAGACTTTACAACACCTGTCACCATCATTGTTGGTGAAAACGGCACAGGCAAATCTACCCTGATTGAAGCCATAGCAGCGCATAGCGGTTATGATGAAGCTGGTGGCAGCAAAGACCATGCTGCGGTGGACCACAGGAAAGCGATTGATAAAAGCGGGGCACTTTTAAAAGAGGTCCTCCGCGTAAGTTGGTTGCCAAAAGTTACAACCGGATGGTTTTTTAAGGCAGAAACATTTTTTTCTGTTGCGAGATATTTGGATGAGGTGGCCAGCCCATTTGCTGACTTCTTGTCAGCGAGCCATGGCGAAGGTTTCATCCGATTGTTTGAAGAACGCATGGCAGGGCAAGGCATATATTTTATGGACGAACCCGAAAGCGCCCTTTCCCCCCAGCGCCAACTCGAACTATTGCGCATTCTAAACAACATTCAAGAACGCGCAAATTCACAGGTGATAATGGCAACCCACTCACCTATCCTCATGGCACTGCCTAACGCTCGGCTCCTAGAAATCACCCAAAGCGGCATTAGCGAAACAAGCTATCGCAACACCCAGCACTTTAAGTTGTATCAGGCCTTCACGTCCGATCCAGAAGACTTCATCGAAGATGCGCTGCGAGATGATGGGCTTAAGGAGTATTTGCGGTTGCGCAGGCAAGAATAATTGCCAACCACCCGCGCCCGCCACAACAATACCACAACTATTCGATTTAAATATTGTCAGGCTCAACTGCACTGACTAGAATCGCAAGTTGGGAGCAATCGATCTGAGGGAAATGTCGTTAATGGCGCAGTCATACGATCCATATCATCTTGCAAGTCCAACCGTTTATCTTGTGAAGATGATCATCTTCCTCATAATCGTTGGCATGGTGGCGGTAATCATTGCGCCTCAACTGGTGGAAGCCTTTTGGGCCAACCCCTTCATTAACATCGTAATTTTGGCGGCATTGGGGATCGGCATCATCCTGTCGTTCCTGCAAGTTATGCGCCTATTCCCAGAAGTTCAGTGGGTGAATTCACTGCAGTCCGGGCAAATGGATGCGAATCGTCGGCAGCCTAAAATGCTATTGCCCGTCGCCGTGATTTTGCGTGACAACTTGGGGGAGACCATGATCACCCCCGCATCTTTGCGCTCGATTTTGGATTCAGTGGGCAACCGCTTGGACGAAGCCAAAGACACTTCGCGCTATCTCACCAGTCTTTTGGTCTTCCTTGGGCTGCTGGGCACATTCTATGGCTTGCTGCAAACCGTTGGCTCGGTTGGCGACGTGATCAAATCACTCGACATTACCGCCGGGGATAGCGGCAACTTGTTCTCAAATTTGAAGAACGGACTTGAAGCCCCCCTATCTGGCATGGGCACGGCCTTTGCTTCATCCCTCTTCGGTCTATCGGGCTCGCTGATTCTGGGCTTTTTGGACCTGCAAGCGGGCCAAGCGCAAAATGCATTTTATACCGATCTTGAAGATTGGATGTCTTCAATGACCGAACTTGACCACCCCATGACCCAAATGCAGGTGGATCAAATGGGGCTTGATGGTGCGGGCATGCAAGAAATGGTCGCGCAATTGGGCGCCACGATGCAAAATTCCTCGTCATCCCAAAACGCCATTCGCGCCATGGCCGAATTGGCCCACGGATTGGACGGGCTGACCAAAATTATCCGGCAACAGCAAGATGACTTGCGCACCCACATCACCGATCAGGGCGCAAATAACCAAAAAATGCGCGAGCTGGTGGACGCATTACTCAAAAGTGTTGAGCAAGAAGAAACGCCAGATAAACCAAACCCACGCACCAAGGGCAAATAGGATATGGCGCGCGCAAGACGGCAAGCACGCCAAGACTATTGGCCCGGGTTCGTAGATGCGATGGCCAGCCTATTGCTGGTCATTATTTTCCTATTGTCCGTGTTCATGCTGGCGCAATTTTTCCTGAGCCAAGAAATCTTGGGCAAAGATAGCGCCCTAACGCGCCTCAACAGCCAAATCGCTGAATTGACCGAATTGCTGCAGCTAGAGCGCACCAATTCAGAGGACCTGGAAACCACAATCGCTTCCCTGTCGGCTTCCCTTTCAGGTGCAGAAGCACAACGCGACAGCCTCAGCCAACAATTGGCCGGTCTTGGCGTGGGCACCTCAGAAAAAGACGGACAGATCGCCTCGCTTTCCTCTGATCTCGCCTCAGAACGCGAAATCAGTGCAGAAGCGGCTGCCCAAGTCGCCCTACTCAACCAACAAATGTCCGCTCTACGCTCCCAAATTGCAGCCCTTGAAGCCGCCCTTGGCGCTTCTGAATCCCGCGACACCGAAAGCCGCACCCGCATTGCCGATCTTGGTCGACGGCTCAACTTGGCGCTGGCTCAACGTGTGCAAGACCTGTCTAGATATCGCTCAGACTTCTTTGGGCAATTGCGCGAAATTCTGGCCGATCGCGACGATATAAGAATTGTGGGCGACCGCTTTGTGTTCCAATCAGAAGTGCTGTTTAGCGCCGGTGACGCGGAAGTGGCGGATGCTGGCTTGGCTGATCTCAACGCCCTCGCCAACGCCATCAAGCAACTCGAAACCCAAATTCCACCCGAGATTCCCTGGGTTTTGCGCATCGATGGACACACCGATAAACGCCCCATCAAAACCGCCCGTTTCCCCTCAAACTGGGAATTGTCTGCAAGTCGGGCGATCTCTGTGGCAAAATATTTGGTGGATCAAGGCATCTCCCCCACCCGCCTCGTTGCCGCTGGATTTGGTGAATTCCAACCCATCGACCCAGGTGACACCGACGAAGCCTACCGCCGCAACCGCCGGATCGAGTTTAAGCTGACGGACTAAAAGCCCGTCATACGGAGTTCCAATGCGTCTTTATTCCAGATGGCAAAATTCAGCTGGAGAACGAGTGCGCATTGCGCTCAACCTCAAGAGCATTGATTACGAATATGTCCCCATTAGCGCTCTATCTAAGCAGGAATATTTGCGCATCAACCCTCAAGGCTTGCTGCCGACGCTTGAAGTCGGCGGGAATTTTATCGCCCAATCTTCAGCGATTTTGGACTATTTAGAGGAAACCGTTCCAACACATCCCCTCTTGCCCACAGACCCAATCATCAAGGCCCAAGCAAAAGCCTTTGCGGCCCACATTTCGTCAGAAATGCACCCCCTAACGCAGATGCGCATTCAAAAAATGATCGGCACGGAATGTGCGCAAGACTGGGTTCAACATTGGCATAGGGTGGGGTTCAGCGCTCTTGAGCAAACCTTGAAACTAAAGAAAAAGAAAACCGATTTCTGTTTTGGCGAAGAACCGGGGTGGGCCGACCTACATCTGATCCCTCAATTGGCCAACGCACGGCGCTTTAACGTTGACCTGTCGCCATATCCGCTTCTGCTGACAATAGAAGCACGTTGCATTGAACTTGGCGCATTCAAAAAGGCACGGCCAGAGAACCAAATTGACTATCCAGACCGCAAAGCAACTTAGTCAATTCCCCCCCGTCACCCTCGGGCCTGACCCGAGGGTCCGGGGATGATGCAAGAGCGCACAAAGCTTTTGAATGATTTTCCAACCATGGGCTGGACCATTTGGACGACCAACACCCGCGCACCCACCAGCAGGAACCTACGCCCTTCAGCAATCTAGGCTGAACTCAGCCTTCAACACTCATGCCGATCGCTTGGTAGAATTCAACCGCACCATGTGGGTTATCACAAACAACTTTTAGCCGAACAACGTCGGATCCACGTTCTTGAAAACGCAGAAAAATATCGGCCATAAGCGCTTGCGCAATGCCGCGTCGTCGCCATTTTGGATGAACAGCAATGTCTTTAACAAATCCGCTGGTCCAGCAATGTGCAAATGCAACCAGTTCGCGCGTGTCACGACTGACCACCGGAAAACACAAGCTAGAATCATACTCTGCGTCTTTTGCAACAATTGACCACCACTCATCATATTGTTGCACTTCACCACCGCCATTGGCGTAACACAGATTTAGCAATTGGCGTGCTTGGGTGGCATGTTCTGCCGGCGAAAAGGCAACAAGTTGGACGTCCTTTGGCCAGGTGCCATGCGGAATAGGATTACCCAAATTCATTGCAAGCGTTAGATAATCGCTCACATGCCTCTCCTACTGTTGAAACTGCAGCTTCGCCAATTCAGCATAGCGACCACCTTTGGTCACCAACTGATCATGGGTGCCTTCATCGATGATATGCCCATCTTCAAGCACCAAAATACGGTCAGCATTTTTGATGGTGGCAAGGCGGTGGGCAACCACCAAAGTGGTGCGCCCAATCATCAAACGTTCAAGTGCTTGCTGCACTTTGGTTTCACTTTCAGCATCCAGGGCGCTTGTGGCTTCATCGAGCAGCAAAATCGGCGCATCTTTTAGCAAAGCACGGGCAATGGCCACGCGTTGTTTCTGCCCACCGGACAACATCACCCCGCGTTCGCCCACAATGCTCTCATAGCCATGTTCTAAGCGCTGTACGAACTCATCAACCAAAGCCACTCGCGCCGCTTCGCGCACCTCTTCGTCGCTCGCATCAGGCTTGCCGAACCGAATATTGTCCGCAATGGTGCCCGAGAACATGATCGCGTCTTGTTCCACATATGCAAAGCGTTTGCGCAATTCAGTAAAATCGGCCTCGCGAACATCAATGCCATCCACCAAAATAGTGCCGCCACTCACATCATAAAACCGTTGCAACAATGCAAATACGGTGGACTTTCCCGCACCAGAAGGGCCGACCAAAGCGATCGTTTCGCCAGATTTCACCTCAAAACTAATACCGTTCAGAACGCTTTCGTCGTTGCGGGTGAGATACTGAAAATGCACATCGTTAAATGATACTGTTGCCGGGCTTGGTACCGGAAACGCGACCGGATGCTTAGCGGCATCAATGCTGGGCTCTGTGCCCAAAATTTCAGTAATCCGCTCGGTTGCGCCGGCAACTGTTTGCAAAGTACCCAAAATCTCAGAAATGCCCGTAAGGGTTCCAGTTGCCATCATCGCATAAATCAGGAACTGGCTGAGTTCGCCGACAGTGATTTGCCCGCTTGAAACCAATTGTGTGCCCAACCAAATCAAACCAACAATGCCTGAAGCGGTCAGGAAAATCACAAAGGCGATCATCCCGGCACGCACCAGCAGGCGCGACACTTCAGACTGATAACTCGCCTCAGCATATTCGCCATATTCGTCATTGCGCTGCCCCTCACGGGTAAACGCTTTAATCGTCTTAATGGCGCCAAAAGTCTCTGTGGCAAGGGCTGCCAGGTCAGCAATTTTATCTTGCTGCTTGCGCGAAAGACCCCGGATATATTTCCCCAACCAGACCACTGGAAACACCAAAACCGGAATAATGACCACAACAGCAGTCGCCAAATAAATCGAGGTGACAAACATCATAATCACCGCACCAGCCAACATGACCGCCGAGCGCAAAACAACGGGCAAAGCGCTGTCCAGCGCACCGCGCACAATGCCCACATCTGAGGTAATGCGCGAAATCAACTCGCCCGTGCGGTTGGTATCAAAAAACACCACATCCATATTCATCAAATGATCAAACACCGCGCGCCGGATATCGGTAATCACCCGCATACCAATGACGGAGATGAAATAGAACCGTGCCGCAGAAGCAACAGCCAGCACACCGGCGATGGCAATAATACCAATTGAGTAAGAATTCACCACCTCCAGATTTTGGGTGACAAACCCTTCGTCGATTATGTTGCCCGCAAAAAATGGGATCGCCAGTGCAGCAAAGGCCGCAACCAGCAAAAACAATGCTGTAAACCCAAGTCGAAATGGATATTTTAGCAAAAACGGCAACAAAGCCTTGAGCGGCTCTGAGGAATTTGTTTGGCTTTCGCGATCCGCTGTCAGGATAATCTTTTCAAGACGCGATTTGCTATCGGTGCGCAAATTCGCGTCGTCACGCTTGTCCGTGGCTGGCTGGCTGGACAGATCAGTCATATTTTGATTTCCTTGAACGGCAAATTGTGGAGCTAAAATAGGTACTCCATGCGAACAACTCAATAGCCGTATGCACCAAAGCCTCAGATTCATCCCACCCAGCGCTTTTGCACACTTGCAGTTTCATCAAAGATCGGGTAGAACCCGCCCAACTGTTTCCCTGAGGTGGGCAGCAAGGCGTATTTTGGCGCCTGTGGAAAGCCCTTAACCTCATTATTTGAATTGAAGGCGCAACCAGATGAAAAAAGACATTCATCCAGACTACCACATGATCAAAGTGGTTATGACAGACGGTACGGAATTCACCACTCGTTCAACTTGGGGTGAAGAAGGCCAAACAATGCAGCTTGATATTGATCCAAAGACCCACCCAGCTTGGACTGGTGGCACAGGTCAATTGATGGACCGCGGTGGCCGTGTGTCTCGCTTTAAAGACAAATACAAAGGCATCTTGGGTTAAGCGATCCAGAGCTTTTAGCAGAATTAAAAAACCCGGCTGTTTTGGCCGGGTTTTTTGTGTTCAAAATTCAATATGGAACCAAACTACCCTTCAGTTTTGGCGCCAAAAGCATCGCGCAATCGCGCCAAATGGTTGTTGACCGGATTGACCTTTTGCTCCGCTTCTTCAGCGCCACCACGTTCCATTGCATCAAGCGCATGAATGCGTTTGTTTAAAGAATCAGCTTTCTCAATCATTTCGCGCATGGCCAAGGGCAGTGTTTCCCACATCGGCACGTCTTTATCCGCCATCTTTGTGTTCAATTCGACCCGTCGCTCTTCCGATTGAGCTTGCTCTTCGGTCAATTCACCCTCGCGCACGGCCCGCTGCAACAAAAGCCAACTTGCCAGCTGCATCAAACGTGTCGTCAATTGCATAGATTGTGAGGCGTAAAGCAAAGACGCATCGCGTTCCAACAATTTGCTCGCCGCCCGACCATCGCCATCAAGATAGGCCGCAGCTTCTTCCACCAACTTCATGCCTTCGCGATAAAGCGTGTCAAAACCACCCGTCGCAACAATGCGAGGGCCAATGGATTGCGCGTCGCGCGGTTGATCAGATTGTGTCAATGGCCTACCTGCTTCAAATTCTTTCGCACACAGCATATCTGTGTTTCTGCCTCATCGCTTTAACGCGATTCTACATGGAAACACTTAACAAACAAAATTTGCCGATTTTGTGATGTGCGAATGTAATCGAGATATTTCGCTCGTTAACTTCTCAGTAACCCGCAAGTAAACAAAAAAAGAGCCGAAAAAATCGGCTCTCGAAAGTTAACAGGGAGGCGTCGAACAGAGAGTAAAGAACCGCTCTGTCAGACCCAACAAGAATGTTGGATAAAACTAAGTTAACCGATAAACTTTAATGCAACCTTAACCACCAACATTTTCTTAACCGTCACTTTTTTAACTCTAAAAGTTAGCGGGCTGTTGTTTGTAATCTGCCAACAAATGCACAGCACATTGACAACAAGAAACGAAGGTGGCTCTTGCTATTGACCGGCTTCGGGCCTGGACAACATAGGAAACAGCGAATTGAACTTTTCCTTTTGTTTGTCCGCTTTTGAAGGTCGTTGCACTTCAATGGCCTGCTTGACCCGTTGCATCTCAGCAAACAACATCACCAAACGCTCATCAAGTTCTTCAACTGGCATGCCCTCAAGCGACATACCGACCTGATGTGATACCGGTTTCACGATTGCTTCATCTCCCATAATTTCTCACCTCGCTTTAATCGGCTTTTTTACCAATGACAAGAATGACGCATCACAAGTGAATTTGATCTAAACTGGGCCGATCAAATTTTAAAAACCGCATCAGCTGCGGCCTTGCTTGTTTTCTTCACCTCGATTTCGGCACGTAATCTTAGGATTTCTCTTTCCAACAATAAAATACGTTCGCCAAGTTCATCGACGGATATCGCATCCAAAGACATGCCCATTTCGTGCGAATTGGGTTTTACATAGTCGTCATCGTCCATTTGATCGCCTCGCTTGTTGAATTCCACCTATTCGCCCAAAATAATGGATATAGAATCACTATTTGGGCAACTCCCAAACTTGAAGATTTTTGTAATTTGTGGAGCAGATAAGCAAATGAGTGACCAAATGATGCGCGCGATCGCCATTGACCAGCCCGGCGGACCGGAGGTTCTAACCCCCATAGATGCGCCAATGCCCTATGCTTATGAAGGCGAACTGGTCATCAAGGTTCATGCGGCTGGGGTCAATCGTCCAGACATTTTGCAACGTATGGGCGCTTACCCGCCACCAAAAGACGCCTCACCTCTGCCCGGTCTCGAAGTTGCGGGCATGGTCGAAAAAGTTGGGCGTGGTGTCACCAAGTTCAAAGTTGGCGACCCAGTAGTGGCCCTATGCAATGGCGGCGGCTATGCCGAATATGTCTCCATTCCCTCAGGTCAAACCCTGCCCTTACCAAAGGGCTGGACCATGGCAGAAGGCGCAGCGCTGCCCGAAACACTTTTTACCGTGCAACAAACTATTATTGACCGCGCCCAACTGCGCAGCGGCAAAACGGTACTCATTCATGGCGGTGCGGGTGGCATTGGCGCAGCTGCTATCCAATTGGCAAAACTCAAGAATTGTTTTGTAATTGCAACCGCATCTAGCGAAGAAAAGCTCGCGTATGTAACAGCTGTCGGCGCTGATCTTGCCATCAATTATTTGACTGAAGACTTTATTGAGAAAACCAAAACCGCCACTCAAGGCAAGGGCGCCGATGTGATCTTAGACATTATTGGCGCTGACTATGTGGACCGCAATATTCGCGCTGCCGCGATGGATGGCACTATCGTGCAATTGGCCAATTTGGGTGGACGTGAAGCCACCATCACCATGGGTTTAATTGTTGCCAAACGCCTTACGCTTTTTGGGTCCACTTTGCGTGCTCAGTCCAATGAGGTGAAAAGCCAAATCGCCAACAACCTGCTGGCGCAGGTTTGGCCCGCTCTTGAAAGTGGGCAATTCATCAAACCACGCATTACTACTTTTGCGCTTGAGGATGCATCAAAGGCCCATGCGGCAATGGATAGCGCAACCCATTTCGGCAAGATTGTCCTTCTAACGCAATACAACCAAGATGAGCATAATGATTAAATACGTTTGCAATTTCACACGTTCAGCGCTATATGAGGCTAAATTCCCCATCAATTTTTAACAAATGAGGGGCGTGCAAGGTGACTAAAAGCCTCGCACCCGAGGAAAGAGATATACCATGGCCACACAACTATTAATGCCAAAAGCAACTGCCGTTTGGCTTGTTGACAACACAGGACTTACTTTCGATCAGATTGCAGCATTTTGCTCTCTGCACCCGTTGGAAGTACAAGGCATTGCCGACGGCGACGTGGCAGGCGGTATTAAGGGTGTGAACCCGATACAGAATGACCAATTGACCAAAGAAGAAATCATCAAAGCGGAAGCCGATCCTTCTTATCGCATGAACCTTTCTGGCCCCAAAACCATTGTGCCACAAGTCAAGCGCCGCGGTCCACGCTACACCCCGGTTTCCAAGCGTCAAGAAAAGCCAAATGCGATTTTGTGGTTGGTCCGTAATCACCCAGAACTAAAAGACGCTCAACTGATGCGCCTTGTGGGCACAACAAAACCAACGATTGAATCTGTGCGCGAACGCACACACTGGAACGCGTCCAACCAAACGCCGGCTGATCCGGTAACATTGGGCCTTTGCACGCAGGTTGAGTTGGACATGGAAGTGCGCAAGGCTGCGAAAAACGCACCTGCTCAAGAACGACGCGCCGAGGATTCTGGCCTGCTCACTGCAGAAGAAGCAATGGCAACAGCACAACCAACACCAGTGTTTGACCAAGGGTTCCTTGACGCTCAGCCTTCAGTTCTTGATCGCGACGATCACAAAGAACCAGAATATGATGCAGACAGTGTTTTTTCCGGCTTGAACAACCTAAAAAACAATCGCGACGACGACTAAGTTTCGTCACTGCCTTAATAGATCGTAAAAGCGGATCAGCCATCATGTTCTCTTAACGGAGGTACATATGGCAGGTCCGCTTTTTTCTTGGTCACTTCAAAATCACAGTGCAGATGAAAGGCGTGTTTAATGGAATATAGCTTCTTACTGGCTTGCCTGATTTTCTTGTCCGCAGCCGTTATTGTTGTGCCCTTGGCCAAACTGACCGGCCTTGGCCCCGTGCTTGGTTATTTGCTCGCGGGCGTAATTATTGGACCTTACGCCTTGGGATTGGTCGCAGATCCCAAAACCATATTTCACTTCTCCGAATTTGGTGTTGTGATGATGTTGTTTCTCATCGGGCTTGAACTCCAACCCCGTGAGTTTTGGCACATGCGGGTGCGATTGGTCGGACTTGGTGTTCCCCAAGTCATCATCACAGCCCTCCTGATCGCTGGTTTTGGCATTTGGCTTAACTTGCCTTGGCAGTCAGCCGTGGTGATGGGACTTGGCCTGTCTTTATCCTCAACCGCCATTGTGCTCAAAATCATCGACGAGCGCTCCATCATGCAACGCAGTGTGGGTCGGTCAGCCTTTTCAGTGCTTTTGGTGCAGGATGTGGCTGTCATCCCATTTCTTGCCATTATCCCTTTTTTGGTGATCCCAGAATTGGCAAACCACGCCCCAACGGACGCCCATGGCGCTGTTCCAACAGACGAAGGTGGATGGCAGGCAGGGTTGCGCGTCACCTTTGTGTTTTCATCCATGTACCTTGCAGGGCGATACCTTTTGCGCCCTGTCCTTAAGATCATCGCCAAATCTGGTGTGCGTGAAATCTTCACCGCCCTAGCGCTGTTGCTCGTTGTCGCGGCGGCCCTCATGATGGAATGGATCAATATTTCGCCCGCCCTTGGCGCCTTTATGATTGGCGTCATCTTGGCCGATAGTGAATATCGGCATCAGCTGGAAAGCGACCTCGAACCCTTCAAGGGCTTACTGCTGGGTCTGTTCTTTATCTCGGTTGGCATGTCGATCGAATTCTCGGTGTTTTTGACCAATGCATGGTCCATCATTGGCCTTGTGTTGGGCCTTGCAACGCTTAAGTTTGCCGTCCTTTTTGGCCTCGCAACCATCTTCAAGTTTCACATTGCTGATAGATTGCTGTTTGCCACCTTGCTTGCGCAGGGCGGTGAGTTTGCTTTTGTGTTGTTCCAATTTGCTTTGGGCGCTGGCGCCCTTGACCCTGGGATGGCCAGTATCCTCAATGTTACCGTCGCCCTTTCAATGATCATCACGCCGATTCTATTGATCGTATTTGATCGCATCGTTGTGCCCCGCTTGCCTTCCTTACAATCTGTGGAGCGCGAAGATGACGATATTAGTGTGCGCAATCGCGTTATAGTTTTGGGCTATGGGCGCTTTGGCCAAATCGTCACTCGCTTGCTGACCGCTCAAGGTTATGAAGCTACGCTGATTGACCATGACCCGGAACAGATTGAATTGATGAAAAAATTCGACGCCAAAGTGTTTTATGGCGATGCGCGTCGGCTTGATCTCTTGAAATCTGCCGGCGCAGACAAGGCCGAACTCATGGTGATATCCATCCACAGTCCTGAAATTGTGTCCGAAATTTCACGCATGGTGCGGGAGAATTTCCCACATATCCGCGTACTGGCCCGCGCCCGTGACCGCAACCATGCCCACGACCTTATGGACATTGGCGTGCATGAATTCGAACGTGACACATTCCACTCAGCACTCCAATTGGGCATCAAAGCTTTGGTGACGCTTGGGTATACAGAAGCAAAAGCCAAACGTTTGGCCAACGCTTTTGCCAAACACGACGTAGAAATGCTGCATGAAGCTTACGAATTACGTGGTGATGATGAAGCCATGATTGGGCACGTTAAAACCGCACGACAGCTTTTGGCGCAAGTGATGCAGGCCGACATCGATGAATTGGATGCAGACCAGGCGGTAGACAAAAACAAGGACAATAAATAGTCTGAAAAGCGCAACATCAACAGGGGACGCAATGGCAGCACAAAACAATCTCGATATCTGACAGGGGACGATGCCTTTTGCCAGTGAGATAGAATGACACTTACCGATGGCTATTGCACCTGTGGCGGTAGACTTCGAGCGGAACGCGTTAGTTTGCAAGTTTTCCGCAAGCAGGAATTGGAAGTAGCCGCGACAGCAAAGCGGTGAATCTGTCCCTCTTCTATCAAGCCTGAAAAGCGTTTTTTGGCCACGCGCCAAAGCGCTCAAGAACAAACGGAACCCTGATCCTTGATTTCTCCTCAAAGAAACAAGGATTCAGGATGTCGAGACACACCCAAAACGTGTCGTTCGAATGCGAACGATGCGCTCACAAAATCGAAAAACTTTCCAATGGCAGTTTCCGCAATCACTGCCCAGCTTGTCTATGGTCAAAGCACGTTGACATATTGCCAGGCGACCGCGCCAACCCGTGCAAAGGGTTGATGGAGCCAATCGGCTTACATTGGCACCCGAAGAAAGGGTGGCAAATTATCCATAAATGTTCAATTTGCGGGCATATTGGCCGAAATATTGCGGCGAGTAATAGCATACAGCCTGACAATGCAGACATATTGATCGCGCTATCGCAATCAGTTTGGACTGACTAAAGGTCCAAACGCCATTGTTTGATCACCTCTATTGGTGAAAACTCAATGACCTCGATGGCGTTAAAAACAACATCGAACTCGCCTATTTCATTATTGATATAGGCAAGAGCCGCTTCGCGATTGGCCGGGTCAATTTGCGTACCCAAAGTGCAATGGGGATGCCATTTACCGGGGAGATAATTTGCTCGACACTGCGCCGCATCAACCCTTGCATGAACTTCATGGTGCAAAGCAAGCAAACGCGGCACCTGCACTGGTGCTGCCCAAACCACCATAGGATCCACATCAAAGAAACGAATTTTATTAAATGTGACGCGAACAGGTTTTGCACGCGTAAATGCATCTCCCAATTGCCGTTTCAATTGCGCACCCGTGACGTGCTCGAACATGGCAAAGGTGAAGTGGGGCGGATATTGCAGCGTTGGCATAGATGGAGACGTTTCAAAGGCCGAGACTTCTTGCCATAGGTGCGTGATCGCACGCGCGCTCTTATTGCGCGCTACAAGCGAAACCGCACTCCCCATAACAAACATCCTTTCGTGGCCAGAATTTGCCATCAAGCCCTTGGCCAAGCAACTTGGATGATCTAGCCTGCCATCACCCTACCAATCAATTACGTATTTTACTTATGCCATTCGACATGTCAGCGATCGACCCCACGGTCATCTTCATCAGTTTTTTGGCCGTTTTTCTGGTCGCTCTTTCCAAATCTGGTTTGGTGGGGTCGCTGAGTTTTGTCGGCGTGCCGCTATTGTCAATCGTCATGCCGGTCACCCAAGCTGTGGGTGTCATGTTGCCCGTGTTGTTGGCGATGGACGCCATCGGGCTAATCGCCTACCGGCGCGAAATTCACTGGCCGAACCTGAAAATCCTTTTGCCCGGCGCCATCACCGGCATCATCATTGGTTGGATGTTCTTTGCCTTCATTTCAGAAGGCATGGTGCGCTTAATGGTTGGCACCGTGACGATACTCTTTTGCCTGGATGAATGGTTGCCATTGCGCAAAACGCTCTCGGGCCTCCCCCCGTCCAAACCATGGGGTTGGTTTTGGGGGTCAATTGCCGGGTTCACCAGCTTTGTCAGCCACACGGGCGGGCCGCCTTATCAAATCTTTATGCTGCCCCAACGGCTCAAGCCAACCCTATATTCGGGCACCACGGTTATCTTTTTCGCCGTGGTCAATTCCACCAAACTGGTCCCTTATGCGTTTTTGGGCCAACTCTCAGTGTCAAATCTCACCATTTCAGCAACACTGATTCCAGTTGCAATTTTGGGCATGCTTTTGGGTGTTTATCTGGTACGCCGCATATCAACCGAACTATTTTACAAAATGGCTTATGTCTTGGCGTTCATTCTGGCGCTCAAATTAATCTATGATGGCGCCCAAAGCTTCCTATAAGCAAAAATACAAAAGGCCACGAGAATGATCGTGGCCCCAATTAGTTGATACTCAAAAGAATATACTATTCTCACCTATTGTCGCGTTTGGTTTTGCATTCGCGATATCTCGTCTTTTAGTTCGAGTTTTTTGCGCTTAAGCATGCCAATTTTCAGCTCGTCTTGAGCAGGGCGCTGCAATTCTTGGAGGATCTGATCGTCAAGCGAGGCATGACGGCGCTCCAGCGCGTTGAGGTGGGAAGTAGTTGTCATGAAGTCTTCCTTTCTCTGTATGTACGCCAAGCAGTCTGTCAAAAAAATGTCATGCTGTCCAATCAACAAATAGCGTCAATTTGTACCAATTTTGCACATGCAGTTAAATCTTTGTGCAATCATTTGTAATATGGGGTAATTTTGACAGACGGTCACAACAGAATCACAAGGGACCCACCAGACCATGATGCCACTTACTTCCGAACAACGGGCGAGATTGGGGCTGGAGTTGGCGTCTAAACGTCAAGAGCACAAAGATTTAGACGCCGCAATTCACGCGCTAACGCATTCAGGACAAAATGATCCCATGTTGGTGCAACGGCTGAAGAAGAAAAAGCTCACCCTTAAAGACCGCATCAAAGAACTAGAAGATATTCTGTTGCCCGACATAATCGCCTAGTATCTGACCAGTATCGCTTCTTTTTAACCAAAGAACGGCACCAATTAGACTTTACGCCACTTGCTCAAAGCCAGATTGTAGGGTAAACGCCCTTTTTGACGCAATGCGAGAGGGCTTTTTATGCCTTTAAATCCGCCAATAGCCATCGTCATGGGGTCTCAGTCTGACTGGGCCACAATGCGCCACGCCGCAGAGACACTTGACCAGCTCGAAATTCAATATGAAGCACGCATCGTTTCGGCGCATCGTACGCCTGACCGTATGTATGACTTCGCCAAAGCCGCAGCCGACGATGGGTTTAAAACCATTATTGCTGGCGCTGGCGGTGCCGCGCATTTGCCCGGCATGATCGCTGCGCTCACCCACCTGCCCGTTTTTGGCGTGCCAGTGGAAAGCCGCACCATGAAGGGCTTAGACAGCCTTTATTCGATTGTGCAAATGCCAGCTGGCATTCCTGTGGGCACTTTGGCCATCGGCAAAGCAGGTGCAACAAACGCTGCATTGCTTGCCGCCGCCGTACTTGCCTTGTCGGACGAAGAAGCGCGCAAAAACCTTATCGCCTACCGACAAGACCGCACCGCTCAAGTAACGGAATTCCCAGTTGATGAAGAATAGGCTTTCAACTGGCGCAACCATCGGCATTTTGGGTGGTGGGCAATTGGGGCGCATGATGGCGCTTGCCGCCCATAGATTGGGCCTGAACACACACATTTATTGCCCGGACGAAAATAGCCCCGCATTTGCGGTTACCCCCCATAAAACTGTTGCAGCCTATGAAGATATCGCGGCCCTGACAAAATTTGCGCAAAGCGTTGATTGCGTAACTTACGAATTTGAGAATGTGCCTGCCCAAACAGCCGCTGCAATAACCGAAGCGGGAACCGAGCTGTTCCCTTCGGCCAAAGCACTTGAAATTTCGCAAGATCGTCTCGTTGAGAAACGCTTCATATCAACAGTTGGTATTGAAGTTGCGCCTTACGCCAAAGTAGACAGCCAACAAGAGCTGGACATAGCACTTGAAAAGATCGGTCTTCCCGCAGTCCTAAAGACTCGCCGTTTTGGTTACGATGGCAAGGGCCAAACCATGCTCAAAACCGCACAGGATGTGGAGACAGCTTTCGACGCTATCGGCGCGCAACCCGCCATTTTGGAAGGCTTTGTACCTTTTGAAAAAGAGATCTCCGTGATCATTGCTCGAGACCAAGCCGGACATGTGGCCGCTTACGACCCGGCTGAAAACGTGCATCAAAACCATATTCTAAAAACCTCAACTGTACCCGGCAACATCAATGTCGATGTCTGCGAAACAGCAAAATCTATTGCTACCCAGCTCATTGTTGCCCTGGACTATGTTGGGGTTATGGGCGTTGAGTTTTTTGTGGTTCAAACCAACAGCGGCACTCAATTGGTGGTCAATGAAATCGCGCCAAGGGTCCACAATTCTGGGCACTGGACACAAGCTGCGTGCCTAAATGATCAGTTTGAACAACACATTCGCGCGGTGGCAGGCTGGGACCTTGGCAGCCCTGAACGGCACGCAGATGTTGTGATGGAGAATCTAATCGGTGATGAAATCATTGCCGGGATGAAAACCACAGAATCGAATACCCAAGTTCATCACTATGGCAAATCTGAAATCCGTGCGGGCCGGAAGATGGGCCACATCAATCGCATTTTTGCCAAAAAAGGCGTAAATTAGGGCGCTTTTGCTGCAAATTTACGTGCCAAGCGCTGGACAAGCCACATCAGGTTTGGTATCTACCCATCCAACGCTTGGCTGGTGCTGCTGGCCGAAGCGCATTTGGCTTTTTGTCAAAGCGCTAAATGAAATTCTGGTTTAACTCTTTTGAAGGTGGTGTGCCGCGTGCAAGTAGTCGTTCGCGATAACAATGTAGATCAAGCTCTTCGAGCTTTGAAAAAGAAACTTCAACGCGAAGGTGTATTTCGTGAAATGAAGTTGCGTAACTACTATGAGAAACCTTCTGAGAAACGTGCCCGTCAAAAGGCAGAAGCTGTGCGTCGCGCCCGTAAATTGGCTCGCAAGCGCTTGCAGCGCGAAGGTTTGGTTACAACTGGTCGTCGCTAAGACGTCTCAGTAATCATAACAAGATTTTTAAACGCCGCTGATCATTTCAGCGGCGTTTTTCATTGTTTGAAGGCTCGAAGGAGCTGCTATTCAGCAGCTTCCTTAATCACGGTTTCTAAGGCCTCTTGAAACACTTCCTCTGGCTGTGCGCCGGATAGGCCATATTTGTTGCCCAAAATGAAGAAGGGCACACCTTGTACGCCCTGTTGTGAGGCACTGACAGAGGCACTTTCAACTTCTTTTTGCAAATCTTCACGCGTCACAAGCGCCAACACTTCTTCACGGGTGAAGCCGTTGGCGGTGCCAATGTCAACCAAGACTTCCGGGTCCGAAATATTGAGCGCATCTAGATAGGTTGCTTTGCTCATGGCCATCGACATGGCGTGCTGGGTGCCCCTTGATTCAGCTGCGGCCACCAAAACCTGTGCGGCCTGAGATGGGTAACGCATTTTCTGTTTTCGCATGTCCAAATCAAGGCCAGACTTTTTGGCTTCCGCCTCCAATCGATCCCACATTTCAGCGGGATCTACACCATACTTGCGCTTCAGCATCGTTTCACTATCCTCCCCCTCTTTGATGGCGTTTGCATCAAGCAGATAGGGATGGTGAAAAATGGATACTTTGGTACCATCGTTAAGTGCGGCAATCGCTTTGTTCAAACGATGAATGCCAACCAAGCACCATGGG
Organism: Maritalea porphyrae; assembly: GCF_027213965.1. Classification (GTDB taxonomy): domain Bacteria; phylum Pseudomonadota; class Alphaproteobacteria; order Rhizobiales; family Devosiaceae; genus Maritalea; species Maritalea porphyrae_A. The sequence continues at coordinate 116,580 of NZ_JAPWGX010000005.1, forward strand.
CAAACCGGATCGGAAAAAATATCTATACGTAGTTCAGCCAATGGGCACTCCTTCGGACTACTTTGAAGATTTTAAAAGCCCAACGGCTTTCCTGAATTTTACAATATGATCTGAAATGCCTGACTGAGCAGTATTCGTCCAATAACGAATATGTGTAATCAGGCGCAGATCATCCAACCCGAACTTTGAGTACAAGATATGAACTTTGTGCTCTAAAACGCCACGGCCAAAAAGGTCAAATCCACCCACTGGCCCACCAAGCACATCGCCTTGCCAAAAGAACAAAGGATGTGGCTCATCATACATATTGGTCCAACGCACAGCGGAAAAAACCGCACCATGATGCGCATATGCACGAGGTGCCTTTAAAGCCCAATCAGCTGTGGTTTCAGGAATGGGCATCCCCGCGTAGTTAGGGCTAAATTCCAATTTGTCCGGCGTGTAGAGCACGCCGAAATCCTCATTATATGGTCGCGGAGGCACAACCGGAAACAAGCGCTCTTCTTTCAGCTTCTCAAAGTTCTGAACCCCACGCGCAATCAAAAATTGGGCGTGGCTGAGAGGTGAACCAAGGGTCACAAGATCTGTGATCTTCCAGTAAGCTTTAGTTTTTTGTCCCAATTTGTTGGTGACTGGCCCAGACAATCGGATCGCCTTGGCCACATTTGCCTGCACAGCCTGATAAGCTTCAACCGTTAGGTCATTCCAATAGCGACTTTTGTGATTTTCAACGAACAAATCATGTTCAAACAGCGCTTTCCGTACCCGTGCCGAAGGTGGATTTTCATTGGTCGGCCCAAGCTCTTCCCACAATAGATGCAAAATATCATAGGCAACGACCGACCCCAATGAATGGGCAACAATCACGATTCGATCGTAGGTTGGATCATTATGCAAATCGCGCAAGAGCATCAACCCGCGCTCACGCACATCGTGCCGACGTTTAACGGTGTCCGGGTGCGCACCAAGATAGCCAGCCACATCACCAAGATAGGGGAGAAAAAACATGCCGGTTAGTATTGTGATCAACACCGTTCCACCGACCACGCCCGAACGCACCTCAACCCCGCTAATGCCAAAGAGGGTATAATAAACCAGCAAGGTGATGACGAAATAGGCCGGCCAGCGCAATATCCAGCGCAATGCGGGAACCAACCTCCCCAGCCCCACCATCAGTCCCAAATTAAGCACCCCTAAAAAGGTCACTTCCCAAATATCAAGCTGAGCGGTGCCGCCATCCAAATTCCACCAATCCAGCTCAAAGATTGTGCCAAGTCCCAACAGCACCACGCCAAAAGCCACAAGCCCAATCAGCACAATGAGAAAACAAAGCGCCGCCCAAGGCCAAACCATGCGATCGGTTACATATTGAGGCCGTACCATGACGATGCGCAGCAACCACCGCCACAAATTGCGCAGCTTGGCGTCATCTAAAACATCGGCATAATAAAACTCGAAGAAGTCGGTCCGCTTGCCGTCTTTTGCCGGGGGTGTTGTGATGCGCTGCAAGTCATGGCTACCGGTCTTACAATCGGGCACAATCCAACTTTTGTTTCCATCTGGCCCAATGTTGCGGTCACCTGAATTGAGCATGCTCTTGTCGGTGGTCCAAAGCGTTTCGACAATCCGACGCATCATCCCCATTGGGCGCTGTTCGCCCATGCCATGCACAACAACTATTGCTTGTTTTTCACCTGCCATGAGACAATGTACCCGTCAGAAACCCATTGGCGCCAAGGTGGACCAATTCGCAAAGTGAAACAAGTTCCACAGCCTCATTCTTTGAACCAGATGCTCACTTTTGCTTGAGATAGTTTGAGGCATTTTTTTGAGCCCGGTTAAGAAGCGCAAACAATTGCACCGTTTCCTTTTCTGAAAACCCTTCAAGCACAACTTCGTTGACTTCAGTGTACAAAGAGCGCAAATGCGCCTTCTCTTGGCCTTTATTTGTAGCAGAAACCAAAACCGAACGTGCATCGGAACAAGATGCGCATTTTTTAACCCAACCTGCCTTTTCCATTCGATCCACCAGACGCGAAACCGCTGGTTTTTCAGACCGCATATAACGGGCAAGGTCACCAACACTGACAGCTTTGCGCTGCCACAAGACACACAAAACAATCCACTGCTGGGGCGAAAGGTCGTGCGGCTCCAGCAAATGTGCCAAAATTTGGCGCGCTCGGGCAGCAGTTATGTTGACCAAACGGCCCAATGAATCCGCAGGTGGATCAATCGTTTCTTTTTGCATGTGACTTTTTAGTTTACATGGAACATAATTTATATTACATGTAAACTAACAGATATCAACCACTTTGAAAACAAAAAGGTGCACCCCATGGCTGCAACAACTGTGACCAAATACTCCCGCGCAATTCGTATTCTGCATTGGGTGCTCGCACTACTGCTAATCGGCTTACTGATTGCAGGCACAATCATGCACAACACCGCTGACGAGGCGACCAAGTTCGCCATCCTCAAACTGCACGCACCTTTAGGCCTATTGGCTGGCATTCTACTCTTCGCCCGCACCTATTTTGCTTTCACCCAACCTCGCCCAGCGGCTGACCCAAATTGGTCACTTGCTGTGAAGTGGGGATCAAAGATCATTCATATCCTGCTTTATGTGTTTCCACACGCATTGGTGGGCTCAGGCATAGCAACAATGGTGGCATCCGGGCTCGGCGAAATCTTGCAATCTGGACAAACAGCACCTTGGCCCGAACTTTCAGGCATCGCGTTTGCGGGTGCTCACGGCCTGTTCGCCAAGCTGTTTTTGGCCAGCCTCGTTTTACACATTGCTGGCGCAATCTATCACCAAGCCATCATCAAAGACAATTTGATCGCCCGCATGATGCCCGGAAAATAACATAAATCAATACAAACAGGCGCAAGGGCAATTTGCCCTTGCATCTGTAGTCACTAGAGCTTTTATAAAGCCTGCATCTTATTTAAAAGGTGCATTATGAAAGACCACAACTATCTCGCCCAAACGCAACTTTTGGATTTTCAATCTCAATCGATCCAAGACCTTATTCACGCGCGAAATTGGCAAGACCTCACCGAACACGACAAAATTGGTGCCGCTTACACATTTGTTCAAAACGAGATTAAATTCGGCTACAACCGGGCAGACAACATTCCTGCCAGCAATGTCCTTAAAGACGGGTACGGGCAGTGCAACACCAAAGGCACGCTTTTAATGGCGCTACTGCGCGCCCTAAACATACCTTGTCGCTTACATGGGTTCACCATCAAAAAATCTCTGCAGCGTGGCGTTGTTCCCGAACTGGTCTATGCCATTGCACCCAACAGCATATTGCATTCATGGGTTGAGGTGAATTATCAGGATAAATGGATGAACCTAGAGGGGTTCATCCTCGACACACCATTTCTAGAACAACTGCAACAAGAGTTTGCTGGGCAATCTAGCATTTGTGCATATGGGGCTGGCACCAACTGTTTGGAAGATCCGAAGGTCGATTGGAATGGCACAGATACCTATATCCAACGCACCGGCATCAACAATGATTTCGGTTTGTTCGACAGTCCAGATCAGTTTTATGCGAACCATTGACAGGCCTTTAGCCCGTTAAAGAACTGGCTCTACCAACATGTCATCCGGCACTGGATGAACAAACGGGTCGAAAAACTACGTCAAGGTATTATACCCAGCATCCCAACAAAAAAGGGCGCTCACTGAGCGCCCTCTTCAATTTCGACTTTGAATGAAGTGGTCTAGTGCCCAAAGGCCTTCACAATATCTTCTGTCATTTTTTTCGCATCACCAAACAACATCATGGTGTTATCGCGGAAGAACAATTCATTCTGAACCCCCGCATAACCCGCCGACATGCCGCGTTTGATGAACAAAACTGTGCCTGCATTTTCAACGTCCAAAACTGGCATGCCATAAATGGGTGAAGTTTTGTCAGTCTTGGCTGATGGGTTGGTCACATCATTCGCGCCAATCACAAAGGCCACGTCCGCTTGCGAGAATTCTGAGTTGATATCTTCCAACTCAAAAACCTCATCATATGGCACGTTAGCTTCAGCCAAAAGAACATTCATATGACCCGGCATACGACCCGCCACAGGGTGGATCGCATATTTGATCTCCACGCCTTCAGCTTTGAGCAAATCGCACATTTCACGCAACGCGTGCTGAGCTTGTGCAACCGCCATGCCGTAACCCGGCACGATGATCACTTTGCCCGCGTTCTTCATCATGAAGGCCGCATCGTCGGCAGAGCCTTGTTTGACCGGCCGGGTTTCTTCTTCACCATCGGCCGCAGCACCGCTGTCGCCACCAAAGCCACCAAGGATCACCGAGATAAACGAACGGTTCATCGCTTTGCACATGATGTAAGAAAGGATCGCACCTGAAGAGCCAACCAGCGCACCGGTGATGATCAATGCAGTGTTGCCAAGGGTAAAACCAATGCCTGCAGCCGCCCAACCCGAATAGGAATTGAGCATTGAAACAACCACCGGCATATCAGCACCACCGATTGGGATAATCATCAAACCACCCAAAACCAACGCGAGTACAGTAATCGCCCAAAACAGCATTGGATCTGCGGTAACAGTGAACTGCCAAATCAGATAGATCAGCAAAAGACCAAGCGCGATATGCAAGGCATGACGCATAGGCAAAATGATCGGTTTGCCCGACATATTGCCGTTGAGTTTAGCAAACGCGATTACAGAACCTGTAAAGGTGAATGCACCAATAGCGACGCCAAGGCTCATTTCAACCAAGGCTTGCGCATGAATGTGACCGTCGGTCGTGATGCCAAAAGCATCAGGGGCATAAAGCGCAGCGGCAGCAACAAAAACAGCCGCCAAACCAATAAGTGAGTGAAACGCTGCCACCAATTGGGGCATATCGGTCATCGCGATACGACGGGCCATTACGCCCCCGATCACGCCACCAATGCCGATACCAGAAATAATCAGCACCCAAGACAACAGATCAGACGGCGCGGCCACCATTAGCGTAGTCACAACGGCAATGGCCATCCCCACGATACCATAGGTATTGCCACGACGCGCGGTTGCTGGAGAGGAAAGGCCCCGAAGCGCCATGATGAAGAGCACCCCGGAAACGAGGTACAATAGAGCTGCAATATTTGCGGAAATCATATCGCTTACCCTTTCTTCTTATACATGGCGAGCATGCGTTGGGTGACCATGAAGCCACCAAAAATATTCACGCTAGCGAAAACGAGCGCCAAGAATCCAAACACTTTGGAAATCCAATTGCCATCCGCCGCCAAATGCACGCCAACAGCAAGCAATGCACCAACAACGATCACCGAAGAAATCGCATTGGTCACGCTCATCAAAGGGGTATGCAAGGCGGGGGTTACCGACCAGACAACAAAATAGCCAACGAAAATCGCGAGCACAAAAATCGCCAAGCGAAAAACGAATGGATCGATTGAACCACCCGACGCAGCCGATGCAGCAGCACCCGTAGCGGTTGAAAGTTGATCTAATGATGCAATCATGATTTCGCTCCCTTCTCGCCCGCAAAGGCAGGATGCACAACCACGCCATCACGCGTCAGTTGTGTTGCAGCCACCAGTTCGTCTTCTGGGTTAACCGCCAATGTTTTTGCTTCCTTGTCGACAAGTGTCTCAAGGAATGAAGCCAGGTTTTTGGCATAAAGCTGAGACGCAGATGAAGCCACACGACCGGCCATATTTTCAAAGCCAATGATTTTGACGCCCTTGTGGTCAACAATCTCATTGGGTTTTGCGCCCTCAACATTGCCACCACGTTCAACCGCCAAATCAACAATCACCGAACCCGGCGCCATTGATTCAACCATTTTCTTGGTGATCAAACGCGGGGCCGGACGACCCGGAATGAGCGCTGTGGTAATCACCACATCTTGCTTTGCAATATGGGTAGCAACAAGCTCGGCTTGTTTGGCCTGATACTCTTTGCTCATCTCTTTGGCGTAACCGCCAGACGTTTCAGCTTGCTTGAACTCTTCGTCTTCAACCGCGACAAACTTACCGCCCAAAGATTCAACTTGCTCTTTTGCCGCTGGGCGAACGTCGGTTGCTGAAACAATTGCCCCCAAACGTTTAGCTGTCGCAATTGCTTGCAGACCTGCAACACCGGCGCCCATCACAAAGGCTTTGGCGGGGCGAATTGTGCCCGCTGCCGTCATCATCATGGGGAAAGCCCGATCAAATGCCACAGAGGCTTCAATGACGGCTTGGTAACCAGCAAGGTTGGCCTGTGAGGACAAAACATCCATCACCTGCGCACGGGTAATCCGCGGCATGAACTCCATTGAGAACACATCAAAACCAGCTTTTGCAAGCGCCTTAATGTCTTTCTCATTGCCGAACGGATCCATTTGTCCGATGACCAAAGCGCCCTTTGCCGCGCCCTTTAGGGCTGTGGCTGTTGGTCGCCGCACACTCAGCACCACATTGGCACCTTTTAGTGTTGCAGCGGCGGTGGCAGAAATTGTCGCTCCTGCCTCCTTATAGTCCGCATCGGGTATTTTGGAGCCTTCACCAGCTCCTTTTTCGATGCTCACTTTTGCACCGAGCCCGATATATTTTTTAACCGTTTCCGGTGTGGCCGCCACACGGGCTTCATTGGCGGCAGTTTCGCGTAAAATCGCTATCTTCATGCCTTACTCCCTGAATCTGCGAACAGATTCAAACGCATTAACAATAATGCGCCGCCCCCACATTTGCGGCACGTAAAAACTCGTCAGCTTTTAGGCAACGAGGAAGAAATACATCAAAACCAACACCACAACGATGGCGATGGTTGCCCATTTAAAAAGGCTCATGACGCCTGCATAGGTCTTTGATTGCTCTTCGTACAATTTTTCAGCTTCAGTGCTCATTTGTATCTCCGTTTAATGAACCTAATTCGAATGCCGATCAGGCATCCATTTCTTCTAACTCGTCAATTAGACCTTCGATCATCGAAAGACCAAGCGACCAGAAATCTGGATCTTTGGCATCTAACCCAAATGGCGCCAACAAGTCTGAATGGTGTTTGGACCCGCCAGCGCGCAACAAGTCAAGATAACGTTGTGCAAATCCGTCCTCTGATTTTTGATATTGCGCATAAAGTGAATTCACCAAGCAGTCCCCAAATGCATAAGCATAAACATAGAACGGTGCATGGATGAAATGGGGAATATATGACCAAAAGCTCTCATAGCCTTCGTTGAGCACCACAGATGGGCCAAGGCTCTCCTTGCTCACATCCACCCACATTTTATTGAGTTCTTCAGACCGCAACTCGCCATTTCGACGCGCTTCATGCACTTTGCGCTCAAATGTATAGAACGAGATTTGCCGCACAACCGTGTTCAGCATGTCCTCAACTTTACCTGCCAACAAGGCAAAACGTGCTTGCTTGTCAGTTGTTGCATCAAGCAACGAGCGGAAGGTCAGCATTTCCCCGAATACGCTGGCCGTTTCAGCCAGTGTCAAAGGCGTTGACGCCATAAGGGGACCTTGATCAGCAGCCAAAACCTGGTGCACGCCATGCCCCAATTCATGGGCCAAAGTCATCACGTCACGCGATTTGCCCAAATAGTTGAGCATTAAATAGGGGTGTGCGCTGGGCACCGTTGGGTGAGCAAATGCGCCCGGCGCTTTTCCGTCACGCACCGGCGCGTCAATCCAGCCTGAGCCAAAAAACGGTTTCGCGACTTCTGCCAATTCAGGTGAAAACTTACTATAGGCAGACATCACCATGTCCGTAGCTTCGTCCCAATTGAACAAACGGTCATCATCATTTGGCAAAGGTGCATTGCGGTCCCAAGCGTTGAGTTTTTCCATGCCAAACCATTTGGCCTTCATCGCATAATAGCGGTGGGACAATTTTGGATAAGCGGTGCGTACAGCACTCTCAAGCGCATCCACCACTTCACGTTCAACCGAGTTTGCCAGGTGGCGACTATCGGCGACATCCTTGTAACCGCGCCAACGATCAGAGATTTCTTTGTCTTTGGCCAATACGTTGGTGATGTGCGTGAAAAGGCGTTGATTTTCGCCAAGTGTACCCACCAATCCTTTAAACGCCGCCTCGCGCTTTTTGCCATCCTTATCCGTCATTTGCGTCAATGTGGGTTCAAGCGACATCTTTTTCCCATCCACATCAAACTTCAAGCTGGCCATAGTTTCATCAAACAAACGGTTCCACGCAGAACGTCCTGAAACTGACTTGTCGTGAAAAAGCTCTTCAACTCGATCTTCTAGTTGATAGGGCTTGGCTTTGCGCAACTCGATAAACCACGGTTTATAGCGGGCTAAGGCCGCATCCTTTTCAAAAGCAGCGTCCAAAATTGCGTCATCTACCCGGTTTAACTCCAACGTAAAAAACAGCAAAGGGGTCGAGAAATTGGTCAGTCTCTCATTCATGTCGCCCATGAACTTTGATCGATCAGGGTCTGATGTGTTTTGGGCATATTGCAAATAAGCGTATGAACCTAACCGCCCCATCTTGTCGGATAGCGCTTCGTAGCGGGTGATGGTTGCAAGCAGATCGCCATCTTTTGCCAAACCTTCAAGCTTACCCTTAAAGTCATCAGCAAACTTTTTTGCTTCGCTTTCGCAATAAGCAATATCCGCATTTATCTCGTCACTATCGTGACCAAGATAAAGGTCCGTGAGATCCCACTGAGGTAAATCACCAAATTCTGCACCTGGCTTCTTTTCCGCCACCGCATCAAAAACCACATTGCTCATATCTAAATGTATCTCCAAAAGATTTGGAGCGGACATTAGCATATTCACCTAACTTGTGAAGGCCGCACCACCGCGCAGCCCCATAGAACAAGAAACAAGTTTACGTGTTCACAACATTTTTGAACGTGAGTTCGGCGAACATGAACAATTATACTTAAATCACTGTTAAGAACTCGCCCCTACCCTGCTCCAAAATAGAACAGTTTTATGATTCGCCCCGATTTCATTCGGGACGTGATCTAATCGATTGCGAGTAATATCAAGAATGGCCAAAGTCCTGATTATCGACGATGACCCGGTGCAATGCCGCCTTAGCACCCAAATTCTAAAGACCAACGGCTATGAAGCTTTTGAAGCCCTTTCTGGCGCTGAAGGCCTCAAACTGCTTGAAGAGACTCAAATCGACGCGGTTATTCTTGATCTGATCATGCCTGAAATGGATGGCATGGCGGTCATGGCCGAAATGAACAAACGGAACCTGCCCCAACCCATAATCGTTCAAACTGCGAATTCGTCCATTGAAACAATTGTCACCGCCATGCGCCACGGGGCAACTGATTTCTTCGTTAAACCCGTTGCACCTGAACGCCTTGTCATTTCCTTACAAAATGCCCTAAAACGTCAAAGCCTTGAGACGTGTTTAAGAACGGAGCGGAACCGGTTGTCCGGTCACTTCGGTTTTGACGACATCATCACCAAATCTCCTGTTATGAACCGCGTTAAAGAACTAGGGGCAAAGGCCGGAGCTTCCAACATTCCCGTTCTAATTGAAGGGGAAAGTGGCACAGGCAAGGAATTGATCGCTCGCGCCATCCAAGCCTGCTCAAAACGCGCGAACAAACCATTCATCACCGTCAACTGCGGGGCGATCCCGGTAAATTTGGTTGAATCAACTCTTTTTGGTCACAAAAAAGGATCCTTCACGGGGGCGAATGCTGACCAAAAAGGCAAATTTCAAGAAGCAGACGGTGGCACACTTTTTCTAGATGAAATTGGCGAACTTCCACTGGACATGCAGGTTAAGTTGCTGCGGGCCTTGCAAGAGGGTGAGGTTGAACCTGTCGGGTCTACAACCCCTGAAAAGGTTGATGTGCGCATCGTCTCGGCCACCAACAAGCGCTTGCTCAACCTGACCAAAGAAGGCCATTTCCGCGAAGATCTATACTACCGTCTCAATGTCTTCCCCATTTACTTGCCGCCTTTGCGCGAACGTATGGATGATTTGGATGCGCTTATTGCGCACTTCATCGCCCGCTTTGGCGCAGAAGAAGGCCGCAATATTGCGCAATGTAGCGCAGAGGCCCTAACGCTCCTTAAGGGATACGACTGGCCGGGCAACGTCCGTCAACTCGAAAATTCGGTTTATCGCGCGGTGGTGCTGGCCACCAATTCCGTCTTGGAGCCCAGCGATTTCCCCCAAATTTGCGCTTCGATTGAAGGGGCGGACCGGATCCGCACACAATTGGCCAGCCACCCACATATGTCTATGCCTGTGCATATCGACGACCTAACAACTCCATCGCCAGAAGTACCAGCGACACTGACGAAGGAGAAAGATCGGTTTGTAGCGGCGGACGGCGACATTGAACCCCTTGAACATGTGGAACGTGACCTCATCGCCTTTGCTTTAGACCAATATCAAGGCCGAATGAGCGCGGTGGCACGTGCGTTGGGCATTGGTCGATCAACGCTTTACCGAAAAATCAAGGAATATGGTCTAGAAGATAGCAATGCGGCATAATTGTAAGCAGATTGGCCGTTCAATTTTACGGTAACAATTATGCGAAAAGCTTGGTTTTGCCCCAAACTCAACGTATAAAACGCCAACATTTTTAAATTATTGAATGCGTTAAACGAAACGCACACCAATAATAGCGTGTCCGGGCAAATGGTTAGCCCACAAAACGGTTGCGAGTTTTGAGGAACATAATGGGTTATAAATTTCGATCAGTGATTCTGGCCATGAGTATTGCCAGCATTTCGTCATTTGGTGCACACGCTCAAGAAGCTGTTTTGGTCAATGGCGTTCAAGCAACACGAGTTGTCATTGGCCCTGCTGTTTCTCCCATGGCCAAAATCATTAAAGCGGGCCTGCGCGACGATTACTACGGCGCGAAATCTGGCACCCGCGCTTGGAAAAACGCTCAAGGTCTCTACTATTTTTACGGTGCCCGCAGCTTTGAGCCTATGTGGCTGCAAAATAATGGCGACCAAGTTACATTCTCGCCAAAAGCCCAAGAGATCGTTGAGCTATTCAAAAAAGCTGAGTTTGAAGGCTTACGCACCAGCGACTATTTAACCGACCAACTGGACATTGACGCCGCACAGGGTGACCCGCAAATGCTGGCACATGTGGAAGTTGCGTTCACTGACGCCGCAATTCTTTACGCAAAACATGCCGCGGGCGGGCGAATTGCACCAAGCGCTGTTTCAAGCACCATTACATTGCACCCAACGCGCGTGGATCTGGCAAAATTGCGCGTGGATTTGGTCAGCTCGGACAATCCTGCTGCACTATTGCAAAGCATGCACCCAACTCAGCAGGAGTTTTCAGCTCTTCGCGCAGAGTTGGCGAAACGCATTGCAGGGCCCAAAATCGAGCAAATTATTGTGCCTGATGGCAAGTTGATGAAGCTGGGGAAAACCGACGAACGACTGCCGGTTTTGCGTGAACGGCTTGGTCTAACGCTAGACGATCCAGCAAATGAATTCATTTACGATCAATTGGCCGAAGACGCGATAAAAGACTTTCAAACATCAATCGGTCTAATTGCTGATGGCGTTGTTGGCCCAGCCACAATTGCGGCCCTAAATGGCGCACATGGTGCCAGCGCGCAAGACATCGTTGCCAACATGGAACGCTGGCGCTGGATGCCCAAAAATCTGGGCGATTTCCATGTTTTCGTGAACATCCCTGAGTTCAAATTGCAAGTCGTAAAATCTGACAAAGTGGAGCACGCTACCCGTGTTGTGGTCGGCAAACCAAAACATATGACACCGGTCTTCTCCGACGAGATTGAACATGTTGTGGTCAATCCCTATTGGAATGTGCCTTCTTCAATTGCAACAACAGAACTTCTACCTAGCGCCAACGGAAATCCGGGCTATTTTGACAGCCGCAATTACGAATTATTGGCCGGTGGAAAAGTCATCAACGCCTCTTCTGTAGATTGGGCAAACATCAACCCGAAAAACCCACCTTTCCGCATCCGCCAACGCCCAGGCAGTGGCAATGCATTGGGCACCATCAAGTTTTTGTTCCCCAATCAGCATTCCGTTTATCTGCACGACACGCCTTCTAAATCATTGTTCAGCAGAACTTACCGCGCCTATTCGCATGGCTGCGTGCGCGTTCATAACCCACTTGAGTTCGCAGACGCACTCTTACGCTATGAGCCCTCGCTAAATCTTTCTCAGATCAAAGGCATGATGGGCGGTAACGAAAAATGGAACAATTTGAAAACACATGTGCCAGTTCATCTCGCCTATTTCACCCTTAGGGTGGACCCGGACGGCACAGTGCGTAGCTTTGGTGATGTCTATGGCCACCACAAGAAACTTGTTGATCTGCTCAACAGCTAAATATCGCTCAACCAACAATTTTACGCCTTCGGATTAACCTCGCTGGGCATTTTGACGCACCGCCTTGGTTCGGCCCCTTTTCTCACCCATATTTTAAGGGTAAGTTCCGTACACTGAGTTTTACTCATGGGGTAGCAAACGCTCTTATCGTTAATAAAATCGCATCTTGTTTGGTGTAGATTATATAAAGTTTTAGCGTTAAGGGCGTCCGAAAATTGTTGGGTATATTGGGCACACTCTATACATGCGCGATCAAGCGCACCTTTTTATTGTTGGTTGCCACACTTGTTGTAGCGACAGGTTTGGCCAGCCCAGCCGCGGCTGCGCGTGATCGCACGCTGTACCTTTATTACACACACACCAAAGAAACCGCCAAAATCACATACAAACGCAACGGCCGTTTTGACACAAAAGGTCTTGCGCAACTGAACCATTTTTTGCGCGATTGGCGCCGCGACGAACCCACCAAAATGGACCCACGGCTTTTTGACTTAATTTGGGAAGTCTACAATGAAGTGGGCGCATCAAAACCAATTCACGTGGTCTCGGCGTACCGTTCGCCAAAAACCAATGAAATGCTGCGCTCGCGCTCAAGCGCTGTAGCGAAAAACTCTAACCACACGCGTGGATTGGCCATGGATTTCTTCATTCCTGGTGTTTCAATTTCAAAGCTGCGCCAAGTGGCCATGAAAAAGCAAATGGGGGGCGTGGGTTATTACCCAACATCTGGCAGCCCATTCGTTCACCTAGACACAGGCAGCGTACGCGCTTGGCCGCGCATGACAACGGCCCAACTCAAGAAGATTTTCCCTAAGGGCAAAACGCTTCACATTCCTTCAAATGGCGTTCCTTTGTCCAAAGCCGGATATGCAACCGCACAAGCTGAATATAAACGTTGCAAGCAGGTGCCATGTAGCGGCGCATCCTCAACACGTCTTGCAAGTGCTGCAAAAAAAGACACCAAGTCGGCCAGTTCAGGCTCTGGTCGAACTTTGCTCGATGTATTGTTTGGCAACAACAAAGACCAAGTTGAAGTGGCAAAAAAACCAACTTCAATCAGCACCCCCGTCAAAGTTGCTGCTTTGGGTCAACTGCCTCCAAAACGCCCCACATCTTTGCCGCTAACGCTTGAAGCCACTCAATCCCCACCGGCACCACTTGATGCGCCGGGCGAAACCGAAAGCCTTTTTGCCGTCACACCGCCGATCAAACCTGAAGCCATTCAAGTGGCAACAGCGAATCTGCTCGAAGATGAGCAGGCGATTGAAGATTTGCCTTCACGCTTTGCAGTCGCCTCAATTGATCCGGCACTAATCACAAACCCATCTCGCTTTGCGGTGGACGCTTCAAGCCAAGCCAATGAATTGCCACAAGTCCCAATGCGTCCGGGCACTGTGCCAGATACAAATGCTGCAACGGCGCTTTTGGCTGCTTATGCACCAACGCCAACCTCATCGTCAGCGGATGCGCAAAAAGCACTTGAGATCATCCTAAATCGCCAAAACGGCGCAGCGGAAGTACAACAAAGGACCGCAAAACAAGATCCCAAATCTCAGTTCCCTGCCAATATCAAAGCTGCATTGGCAACCGCCTCGTTACACACTGACTTCAGTGATTTCGGATCGATTCTAAGAAACGTCAAATCTGGCAACACGAAATCCGCACCAAGCTCCACGCTTGTCAATATTGCCACGCGTGCAGGCCAGTTCTTCGAACCAGAAAGCGAAGACGAATTTAGCTTTGAATCTGATCCGAACAAACTGGAACAAGGCCGCTTTGCAATTATGTTTGAACCAGATGTTGGCGATCTAGCACCCACTTCTGTGTTGGGCAATTTGACACAGCTTGGCTTTGCCCCAATGGCACAGCCGCGCGCCGCACCAACAATTGGCTTCAAAACCGCCAGCACATTGTAGTTTTCGCCAATAAATATGCAAAAAACAGCGACCTTTCGTCACCCACTGGTTGCACCTTTGCACCTGTAGGTTTAAATCTCGTTGGATCACAAAGGGCGCACTGATTGTCCTAATTGCGATAAAGTGAGGCATGAGTGACAAAACGCCCTGAAACACCCATCTTGGATGGCATTGAAAAGATCGACGATCTACGCACATTGCCGCGCGACCAAATTCGCCTGCTGGCAGATGAGGTGCGCGCGGAAATGATCGATGCTGTATCGGTTACGGGCGGTCATCTGGGCGCAGGTCTGGGTGTGGTTGAACTGTCAGTCGCTTTGCATCATGTTTTCAATACCCCGGATGATAAAATCATCTGGGATGTTGGCCACCAAGCCTATCCGCACAAGATTCTTACCGGCCGCCGTGAACAAATGCGCACCTTGCGCAAAGAAGGTGGCATCTCTGGTTTTACAAAACGCGGAGAAAGCGAATTCGACCCATTTGGTGCGGGCCACTCTTCAACTTCAATTTCTGCCGGCCTAGGCATGGCTGTTGCCGCTGACCTTAAAAAGGAAAAGCGCAACATTATCGCCGTTATCGGTGATGGGGCCATGTCAGCGGGCATGGCTTATGAAGCCATGAACAATGCCGGGGCAATGGATGCGCGTTTGATCGTTGTTCTTAATGACAACGACATGTCGATCGCCCCACCAACAGGGGCCATGAGCGCCTATTTGGCCAGGCTCGTTTCGGGCAAAGCCTATCGCTCAATCCGCGAGATCGCAAAAGGTCTCACCGAACATTTACCAAAGTTCGTTTCAGAAAAAGCCCGCAAGACAGAAGAATATGCGCGCGGCTTTTGGACCGGTGGCACCATGTTTGAAGAATTGGGCTTTTATTACATTGGCCCAATCGATGGACACAATTTGGATCACCTTTTGCCCATTCTCGATAACGTTCGAGACGCAGAAAACGGCCCAATTTTGATCCATGTGGTCACCCAAAAGGGCAAAGGCTACGAGCACGCCGAAAATGCTGCGGACAAATATCACGGCGTATCCAAGTTCAACGTGATCACCGGCGCACAATCTAAACCCGTCTCAAACGCCCCCTCCTATACCAGCGTGTTCGCTGAAGGCCTGATCCAAGAAGCTGAGCTTGATGAACGCATTGTGGCGGTAAATGCCGCCATGCCTTCTGGCACCGGGTTGGATAAATTCGCCAAGCAATTTGGCGATAGATGTTTTGATGTTGGGATCGCCGAACAACATGCGGTGACGTTTGCCGCCGGCATGGCCACCGAGGGTCTAAGCCCGTTCTGCGCCATCTACTCCACATTTTTGCAACGCGGATACGATCAAGTGGTGCACGATGTGGCCATCCAAAACCTGCCCGTTCGCTTTGCCATTGACCGCGCAGGATTTGTGGGTGCCGATGGTCCGACCCATGCGGGCGCATTTGATACAGCATTTCTTGGTGCGATTCCGAATATGGTGCTGATGGCACCAGGTGATGAAGCCGAGCTTAAACACATGGTGCGAACCGCTGCTCAGTTCGATGAACACCCAATAGCTTTCCGTTTTCCACGCGGTGAAGGCGTTGGCGTTGAAATTCCAAGACGCGGTGAATTCTTGGAAATCGGCAAAGGGCGCATCTTGCGAGAAGGCAACTCGGTTGCCCTGCTTTCGTTTGGCGGACGCTTAAGCGAAACCATCGCCGCTGCAGAAATGCTCGCCACGTTCGGCATTTCAGCAACCGTAGCAGACGCGCGATTCGCCAAACCCCTTGATGTTGACATGGTTGAACGGCTTGCCCGCGAACATGAAGTCTTGATCACCATCGAGGAAGGGTCAATTGGCGGGTTTGGTAGCTTTGTTTTGAACCACTTGGCGCTAAACGGTTTGCTTGATGGGGGCCTAAAATGCCGCCCAATGTTTATTCCAGACAAGCATTTTGACCATGCAGCCCAAGATAAAATGTATGCACACGCTGGCCTGGACCGGAATGCGATTGCAGCCACTGCCATGCGGGCGATTGGCAACGAAAAAGCCGCCAATCAGGTCATGTCTGGACTGATTGACGGCCGATAATTTTCTTAAGCGAATGATGAAGCGCTATGAGTAGGCTTCATCGTCAACTGGCGCAGAAGGGATCATCCCCAGCGCGTGCTTATAAAGGTCCAAAACAGCTTCATGTTCTGAGCGCTCATGGGCTTCTTGCTTGCGCAGCTTGATCACTTCTCGCAACACCTTAACGTCATAGCCATTGCCTTTGGCCTCGCCATAAACGTCACGAATATCCTCAGCGATCGATTTTTTTTCTTCTTCCAAACGCTCAATGCGTTCAACAAGAGCGCGCAACTGCTCGCGGGCGATAGTGGACTGTCCCATATCAATTTTCTTTCAAACGGTTCGCAAAACTGGTCTATATCTTTCGCCTATTGCACCTATTCAATGCAAGGTCAAAAGCCACTCATCCACCACCTGTTTTAAAAAAACTTCGCGCGTGAAGCCAAATCAAACACGATATCTCTTTTTACAGGTCACAGATCGGTCCCAAATCATTTATAACATGCAAAAATCGTAAAAAAATGTACGTAACTGGGAGCGTCGACACCTTGTCTTTTACCGACTTTAGTATAACAAAGGCCGCAATGAGAGTTGCACCGCTCATCCTCCTGCTGTCGTCTTTTTACTCAACGCCGGCATCTGCTGATCTGCGGATTTGCAATCAAAGTCAAAATTCGGTGGCCATCGCCATAGGCTTTCGCAGCGAAAAAGGCTGGCAGTCAGAAGGCTGGTGGGTGGCTGAACCGGAAAATTGCGCGGTCGTGTTCGATGGGCCTCTAAACGAACAACGTTCGCAATATTTCTATATTCACGCCGTAGATGATATCGGCGGAAATCGGTGGGATGGGCGCATTTTTATGTGCACCCGAGATAAGTCCTTCACAATCTTTGGTGAAAAGGACTGTCTAGCCCGCGGCTACGAAAGAACCGGCTTCATGGAAGTCGATACCAAGAAAAACAGAGATTGGACTGTTCAACTAACGGACGCCGATCTGCAATAGTTGGAGCACCAATGAGACGTCTACGCAAAGTCAAAATTCTCGCGACCCTAGGCCCAGCCTCAAACACTGAAGCCACAATCGAAGAGCTAGCCCGTGCTGGCGCAGACGTTTTCCGCATAAACATGAGCCACGCCAGCCACGAATTGTTGGCTGAAACCATGGCGAAAGTGCGTCGTGTTGAAAAAGCTGTTAAACGACCCATCGGCGTTTTGGTTGATTTGCAGGGCCCCAAGTTGCGTGTCGGCAAATTCAACACAGGCTCTGTTCAATTGGCCACCGGCGATGTGATCACCCTGGACACCGACACTTCTGAAGGCAATAAAACCCGCGTACACCTGCCTCATCCAGAAATTTTTGAAGCCATCGAAAAAGGCCACAAGCTGTTGCTTGACGACGGCAAAATCGAATTGCGCTGCATCAAAAAAACAGCTGACAAAATTGAATGCGAAGTCGTGCATGGCGGCAAATTGTCTGACCGCAAAGGCGTTAGCCTGCCTGACACATTGCTCGGAGTTGGTGCCTTAACGGAAAAAGATCGCGCTGATCTGCTCGCCGCATTGGAAGTGAAAGCGGACTGGA
Organism: Maritalea porphyrae; assembly: GCF_027213965.1. Lineage (GTDB taxonomy): Bacteria > Pseudomonadota > Alphaproteobacteria > Rhizobiales > Devosiaceae > Maritalea > Maritalea porphyrae_A. The sequence goes on from NZ_JAPWGX010000005.1 coordinate 134,444, forward strand.
TCGCCCTATCATTCGTCCAGCGTCCCGAAGACATTATCGACGTACGCAAAACCGTACAGGGCCGCGCCGGTATTTTGGCAAAGATTGAAAAGCCCCAAGCCATCGAGCGCTTGGAAGAAATCATCAAGCTCTCTGACGCGATTATGATTGCGCGGGGTGACTTGGGCGTGGAAATGCCTTTGGAAACCGTGCCAGGTTTGCAAAAGCGCATGATCCGCATGGCCCGCCAACAAGGAAAACCAGTTGTTGTTGCAACACAGATGCTTGAATCTATGATTGAAGCGCCAGTGCCAACACGTGCTGAAGTGTCTGACGTGGCCACCGCTGTTTACGAGGGCGCGGATGCCGTTATGCTTTCAGCCGAATCTGCGGCAGGCGATTTCCCCGTACAAGCTGTCGCCACCATGAACCGTATTGCGGTCGCTGTGGAACAAGATGGTCTTTATCAGTCCATCATTCGCCGCCAAAACATCGAACCAGAAGCAACCGCCGCCGATGCCATCTCTGCATCTGCCCGCCAAGTGGCTGAAACACTCGATCTGGCCGCAATTGTCACCTACACCTCATCCGGCTCCACAGGTATTCGCGCCGCGCGTGAGCGCCCCGAAAAGCCGATTGTGGCGCTATCACCCAAATTGGCAACCGTTCGACGCCTATCCCTCGTTTGGGGCCTACATTGCGTACGTACCGACGACGCGGTGAACCTTGATGATGTGGTGGATCGCGCTTGTTCAATTGCTTATCGTGAAGGCTTTGCACGTCCGGGCGACCGGGTTGCCATTACCGCTGGTGTGCCTTTGGGCACGCCGGGCGCCACCAACATGCTGCGCATCGCATTTGTTGGACAAGATGGTGTTGGATCATCGTAGGAACAACTATACTGAGCGACTACCGAAGATTTCAAATACCCGCCTTTTTGGCGGGTATTTTTTTATTATGAGCTTGACCTGGAGCGCACTCCAGCACCTACAAGTAATCAAGCAAACCTAATGAGAAGCAAAATGTATATCGGCGAACTGGCAAAAACCTGCAATGTAAGCATCGATACACTCCGCTATTATGAGAAAATCGGATTGATCAAAAATGTTCCTCGTGACGCCGGTGGACGCCGGGTCTATGGCCCAAGTTTTGTGGCTTGGCTCAACTTTATCAAAGTGCTCAAAGCCACAGGCATGCCACTGAAAGACATGCTTGCCTATGCGGCTCACCGCCAAACGGGGCCCTCATCCAATCAGGACAGATGTGATCTTCTACAAGTGCATGAACTTCGCATCAAACAAACAATTATTGAACAAGAAGGCTGCTTGGCTTTAGTTCAAGACAAAATTTCTGCCTATCAATCTGCAATTGCCAAAAGCACAGATATTCCCATTTCCGTTTGCATGACTGATCATTTCAACAAACGAGAAAACAAATGACAAAAAGTGCCCTTCAAGCAGGTCGCAACCTCACCAACTCATTCAACCCAACACTGGAAAAAACACTGGCGGACCGATACGACGAGGACGTACCCGAGTTTGCAGAAACCTTAATTGAATTCGCTTATGGCCGCATTTACGCCCGCGAGGGTTTGGATTTGAAAACACGCCAGCTCATTACCATTGGAGCACTTACCGCCCTGGGTGGGCAAACAGCGCCTCAACTCGAAATCAATATTGAACATGCACATGCCGCGGGTGCAACAAAAACTGAGATTTTTGAGACCATTATGCAGATGTCGCTTTATGGCGGTATGCCTGCAGCAATCAATGGACTGAATGTCGCCAAACAATTCTTTGCTCAACTCGAGCCCAATCAACATCCATAAATACATAACGCGCCAATCGGTGGAAGAACTGATAAGGGTCCAACTCTCCCACGTGATTGGCGCGTTCAATCTTGAAACGGGCGCTGTCTAAAGCGCGCTTTCGCCACTCTCCCCCGTGCGTACACGAATAGCCGCCTCAAGATCTAAGATAAATATTTTGCCATCCCCAATTTTGCCTTCCGAAGCTGTTTCGCGAATTGCATCCACAGCTTTGTCCAATTTGTCGTCGGGAACAGCGATTTCTAGCTTCAATTTCGGCACATATGAGATTTCGTATTCGGCACCCCGATAGATTTCGGTGTGCCCACGTTGCCGCCCATAACCGCGAACTTCCGTCACGGTCATGCCCGAAATATCCAACGCGCCTATCGCATCACGCACCTCATCCAACTTGTGCGGCTTAATGATCGCGATAATGAATTTCATACGTCCTCCAATCAAATGAATGGCTAGTTTCGGTAGCCAGTTTCACCGTGCACAGCCAAATCAAGCCCAGTGGTTTCCGCTTCTTTATCGACACGTAGGCCGACAAGCTTCTTTGTGATCCACACAATAACCACAGTTACCACCAATGACCAAATCGCAGTTACAACAACCCCAATGGCTTGTACGCCAAATTGGCTCATGGCGTTCATTCCATCTGCGTAGCCCGCTGCGCCCGATCCAAAGGCGAGCAAGAAAGCCAGCAACAATGTGCCCGTAGCTCCACCAATGCCGTGCACAGCAAGCACATCAAGCGAGTCGTCAATGTTCATTTTGTGCTTCACAAAATCAACCGCATAAAAACAAATAACACCGCCGGCTAACCCCAACAAAATGGCTCCCATTGGACCAACAGAGCCAGACGCTGGGGTAATTGTTGCCAACCCAGCAATGGTGCCTGTCACGATGCCCACAATGCTCGGACGTCCAAATTTGACCCATTCAATCACCATCCAAACAAGCGAGGCAGTTGCCGCACTCAGATGCGTCACCAATATCGCCATGGTTGCATCGCCATTTGCCGCAACCGCACTGCCACCGTTAAAGCCAAACCAGCCGACCCACAAAAGCGAAGCACCAACCATGACCATCCAAGGGGCATGCGGCGGACGCACACCACTGGGGAACCCATTTCGCGCGCCAAGCATCAATGCAATCACCGCCGCAGACACACCGGCGGTCACATGCACCACGATGCCGCCAGCAAAATCAATAACGCCAAGCTGGGCAAGCCAGCCGCCGCCCCATACCCAATGGGTAACAGGCACATAGACCAGCATCAGCCAAGCGCCTGCGATAATAAGAACAGCTGAAAACTTAATCCGCTCCACAAAAGCGCCAACCATCAATGCTGGTGTGATCACTGCGAACGTCATCTGAAAGATCACCCAAAGGCTCTCAGGAATGGTACCGCTTAAACTGTCACGCTCCATACCCACCAAGCCAATACGGCTTAGCCCACCGATGAGCGCATTGCCTTCGGTAAAGGCAAGAGAATAGCCAAACATAAACCAAAGAATCGATGCCAAACAAGCAATCGCCACACAATGCATCAACACAGACAATATGTTTTTTGCCTGCACAAGACCTGCATAGAACAAGGCCAAGCCTGGCATTGTCATCAATAAAACGAGCGCTGTGGCAGTTAATATCCAGCTCGTGTCTGCACCATTCATTTTCAACTTCTCCCGAAACACAAAATGCCTATTTTTTAGGCAGCGTTGCATTGTTGCCTATTTTTTGGAAAAAGTCAAAGCTGCTCAATTTTTGGGCATAGCCAGCGCCGAACAAAAAAAGGGAGCCAACCGGCTCCCTTTTCAATTCATATTACGTCCAATTATTAGGCAACAAACTCCACGAAGTCAGTGGCGCTCAAACCAACCACGTCGGACAATTCAGATGTATTGTCCAAAGTCGCAATGTGACGACGGCTGGTGCTCGTGCTCCAGTCGTTATCGTACCAAAGCTCAGCTTTGTTCGTAGAGGTGTTAAACACCATTACATAAGCTTCAATCGCAGCCCCGGTATCACCGGTGATCTGACCCGATGACAAGCCGGTTTGCAACTCGATCATTTTATGATTGTCCGCCGTACCCATAGACGTAATGCTAGAACGATTATCAACATAATCGTCTGTTGAGAGGGTCTGGCCGGCCGTTGTCGCAGTCGTATTGCCGAAATCAAACAGATTGAAACCAATCTTGTCGGTGCCACTTACAAAGTCTTTGATTTTGTCTGTGGAGTTGGTGCCAACAAAGCGGAACTGATCAGAACCGTCATTGCCGCGCAAAGTATCATCGCCCGACATACCGTAGAACACGTCGTTTCCATCACCGCCGGTTAGCGTATCATCAGAGTTTGAACCAGCAATTTTCAAATCAGCCTTAAACGCCCCCGCATTCACGTTAACAGCGTTCATGAACCCGAACGTATCGCTGCTCGCAGACATCTCAGCACCATCTTTAGCGCCAATGTTAAGTGCGTGCGTACCAGTGATCGTGAAGTTCGCAATGCCACCATCATTTGCAAACGCATAATAGTTGTTGCTGCCATTGTCGACAGCGTGAACCATATTGGCATTTGTGCTTGCACCAGTAACACCAGTTGAATCAATAATGACCGACGAAATATTGCTTTGGAAACCAACGGCTGCATAATCATTGCCAGTATTGGTATTGGCATGAATAACCACTTCGCCGCTACTGCCGGTTTGCGCACGCAGTTCCATGGTCAAAGTTTGCCCCGCACCCTCGCCTTCAAACCGAACAGCTTCGTCGCCTTGGCTTTGATCCGCCGTAAAAACGATCCGATCTTCAGTCTCAACGCCACGAACATTTACTCGGCTACCAGAAGGACCACCTGCAAACACAAACTCATGCACATTAGTGTAATCGCTTGCGGTAAAGCCATTGCTCGCGTTTTGCGCAACCAAAACTTCAATGCCAGTGGCCTTATTCACATGCGTGGCAGTATTTGCGAAGCTGTCCAAGACCAATGTGTCTTTTCCAGAACCGCCGTCAATCTTATCGGTCGAATCTAACGAAGAATCAAAATGCAAGGTGTCATCGCCACCGCCTGATTTCACATCAACCGTGTTGGTGCTACCAAATTCCAAATTGTCATTGCCGCTTCCGGTCACAACCGTGTAGCTTTTATTGCTTTGGAAATTAATGTTCATCGCCCCAGAACCGGTAGAGGTGAATGTGCCGGTATCTGTACTTGGACGGAATTCACCAGCGAATGAACCTGAGCCACTTACATTGATCGTGTGCGCACCAATAATGTTGGTGGTCGTGTTCGTACCCGTTGCTGTGATCTCGAACGTTTCCACATCATCAATGGCAATTGCACCATTCAAAACAGCATTTTCCAAAGCGATCTTTTGGACATCACTTGATCCTGAAACAGCACTTGCTTTGTAAGAAGCAATCAACGAAGCGTTGCCAGTGGTGTTGGTGGCGGACAAGTCTGCAATTGCAGCCGCGCCTTCAAGCTTTAAACCGCCCGAACTGTTGTTCAAAGCCGCTGACGTGACGCCCGTGGAAGCACTCAGGTTGAATGTTGTTAACGACGAATGGGTAGCTAGCAACTCAATCTTTTCAATGCTTGTAAGAACTGGTGTCACTGTCGTTCCCGAAACGTCAGTTATGCTAAGGGTATCCGTACCACCCCCGCCATTCAGATTATCGCCATCATTTAACGTGGTATTTGTGCCAACAAATTTATCGTCACCAGTGCCACCGGTTTTGGTTTCAACACTTGAGATCAGGTTAAACGTTTCACCAGGATTGGCACTTGCAGCGTCAGCAACATAAACGTCTGTCTTCGCTTTTGCAGCCGCAACTGTTGATGCGTCGTCGGTGACGCCTTGCAATACTTCCTTTGCCGAAGCTTTTGCCGCAGCGTTGTTTTCATAATCAAGATTTGTCAAAGCCAGGACACTGGTGCCCCAGTCCATCGCAACAGCAACTTTGTTGTTTAACGTCGTTCTATCGTTGCCGTTCGCATCATCTTTCGCGCCAGAAATAATATCGATAATCATAGCGCCCGTTGCTTGCGGATCTCCAAGTGCGGCGGCAAGTTTACCTTTCCAATAATTCAGCCCCTCTGTATCGGGGTTTCGATTAAAGAGATTTTGGTAAACCTGAGTAATGAATGTCGTAGGATCAGAAATCGCGGGCGCAACAAGAAATGGATAAAGCGCTTTAGATTCGGGTTGAACCGAAAAAGAAGCGGCTATTTGCGCGAGCGACAATGGGTTCGCTTTGGTGTTTTCGCCAATCCAATAGTTCCAGCCTTCCGGCTCTGGTGAGCGTCCGTAATAACCAACGTAGATTTTTGCGATATCTTCTTGAACAGTCATTTTCCCCCCCTATGGGACTTGGGTTCAGCGCTGCGACCGAACTCCAAACTAGTATTGACGCAATCAACAAACCAAAATTGGATGCATGCTCAACTGTGCATGTTACACATACGAAGTAGATTAAGCAAAAAATAACGAATCTAATTGAATTGTCCCAATTTGGTACAGTTGTAAGTGCAGGGCCCAAAACTCACCGCCATCATTTCGCAAGCTCATCCCAAATACCCAAGCACAACAAAAAGGGCCGATGGCATTGCCATCGACCCCAAATTTGATAGTTCAAAGCTTGAACTGCTTAGCCCTGACGAGCCTTAAAGCGCTTGTTCACTTTGTTGATAATGTAGATGCGACCGCGACGGCGAACGACCTTATTGTCGCGATGCCGGGTGCGCAGCGCTTTAATGGAATTTTTGATTTTCATTCCGGTCACCCTTCACATTCATAAAAATAGGCGCCACTGGCGCCAAGAATTCGTTGGTCGTTGTTTATGGATAAATCCCAAGTTTGTCAACGCACCATAACACAAAAAGCCAAGGATTCTTCTCCCAAACAAGGGACAATTAACAACTCACGTATTCAAAATTGTAACAGGGGACCAAATGGCCCCCTGTTTAAGTACAAATTAGACAAGCTGATTAGCTGACTAAAAGCTCTTCAATAGGATCATGTTCCGCAACAAAATGACCCGGTGTGAGCTCGCGTAGCTCAGGCACATAATCAAGCTCATTGGCTTTAAGCTTAGATTTTAGGAATCTTAGCTTAGCTGTTGGATCCATCGGCGAGGGCAATTCACCTGGGAAACGAATACGCTCACGCGTCCGCTCCACGTTTGGATCGGGAATTGGAACTGCCGATATCAACTGCTGAGTATAGGGGTGTTGAGGGTTCAAATAGATCTGATTGCGATCCGCCAACTCCACAATACGTCCAAGATAAAGCACCATAATGCGGTGAGATACTTCACGCACCACAGACAAATCATGCGAGATGAACAACAAGGAGAGACCAAACTCTTCTTGCAAGTCCATCAATAACTCGATGATCTGTGCTTGAATAGATACGTCAAGCGCCGACACCGCCTCATCACACACAACCAGCTTTGGCTCCATGATCATCGCACGGGCAATGCCCACACGCTGATTCTGTCCGCCGGACAACTCATGTGGGTAACGATTGATCATATTTCGATCAAGCCCGACCCGCTCCATGATGCTCGCCACTTTCGACTTCATTTCCTCACGGCTCAAGTCTGAGCGGAACGTGCGGAGCGGCTCCATAATGGAATCTGAAATTGTCATGCGTGGATCAAGACTGGCCAAAGGATCTTGGAACACAATCTGCAGATCTTCACGCTTGGCTTTCAATTCAGCCTTGTTTGAAGCATCCAAAGGACGCCCCAACCAACTCACCGTACCGGCGGTGGGCGGAATCAACTGCAGAACAGCCCGCGCAAGCGTGGATTTACCACAACCCGATTCGCCCACAATACCGAGCGTCTCACCTGGTCTTAGATCAAAACTAACGCCGTCCACTGCTTTCAAAGGCACATTGCGATACCAAAGCCCCGTAGGCACTTTGATGTTAAAGTGCACTTCTACATCATCAACTTTCAGGAAGTTCTCGTCCCGACCTTTAAGGTCGTATTCCTTCAGTTTTCGATTGGTGGCCTTATCCGGCTGATCAATACGTGGCATCGCATCCAAAAGCATTTTGGTATATTCATGCTCAGGCTTGTGGAATACTTCTTCCGCCGTACCCTCTTCAACATAAACACCGTGACGCATGACCTGAATGCGATCACACATGCGCGCAACAACGCCCATATCGTGTGTAATCAAAGCAATTGCGGTATTATTCTCCCGCTTCAGCTCATCCATGAGATCCAAGATTTCAGCTTGCACGGTCACATCAAGCGCTGTTGTGGGCTCATCGGCAATCAACAGATCCGGTGAACACAACATCGACATTGCAATCATCACCCGTTGGCGCATGCCACCGGACAACTCATGCGGATATTGGCGCAACCGACGTTCAGCTTCAGAAATGCGAACGCGATCTAACCAATCAAGGCACTTCTTTTCAGCTTCTCGCCCACGCATTCCAGTGTGCAACTGCAACACTTCAGACATCTGTTCAAAGACGGTGAGATGAGGGGTCAATGATGTCAAAGGATCTTGGAAGATCATCGACATATTGCGACCACGCACCTTGTTCAACTCTGAGGTTGATAGCCCGAGCAAGGACGTGCCGTTAAAGATGATCTCACCTTCAGTACGACCATTGTTTGCAAGCAAACCCATGGTGGTCATAAAGGTTTGGCTTTTGCCAGAACCAGATTCACCCACGATACCCAGACATTCACCCGGTTTAATGTGAAGGGAAACACCCTTCACCGCTTCTACTTGCCCATCGGGCGTATCGAAGGTCACCTTAAGGTTGTTGACCTCCAACACTTTTTTCTTCTGATCGCTCACGCTACTGATCCTTTATTCAAATTGAAGGTCGACAATTGGGAAAAATGAGAATTATTCAAAATGCCCTCCTATCGATCTTTGGGATCAAGCGCATCGCGCAAGCCGTCGCCAATGAAGTAGAAACAGAACAAACCAACAATGAAGAACCCAAGCGGGAACAAGAGTTGCCATGGCGTGCCATATTGAATGGTTTTAGCACCATCCGAAATCAAAGCACCCCACGAGGTCAGCGGTTCTTGAATACCCAGGCCAAGGAATGAAATGAAGCTCTCTGTCATGATTAAGCCCGGGATCAATAGCGTTGTATAAACGGCAACAATACCCAAGAGATTTGGCAAAACGTGCCGCATGATAATGGTGAAACTTCCAACACCGGAAGCAACGCTCGCCTCAATATATTCTTTGTTCTTAATAGACAAAGTCTGACCACGCACAATCCGCGCCATATCCATCCAAGCAAAAGCACCAAGACCTGCGAACAACAACCACAATGACCGGCCAAACATCACAAACAGAATGATCAAAATGAACATATATGGAATGGACATCAAGAAGTCGACGAAGCGCATCATGTAATTGTCAACACGACCGCCAACATATCCCGCAATTGCGCCGTATAGAACGCCAATGACCACGGCAACGGCCGTACCGACCAAGCCCACCAGTAGCGATATCTGTGTACCTTGAAGGGTACGCGCATAAATATCCCGACCTAGATCGTCAGTCCCAAAATAATGACCAGACGCAATTGAAGGGAACCCATCGGTTGCCGCATTGCCAATCACATTCCAGTCAATCTCTTCGTATGACCAAGGTGACAACGCAGGTCCAACAAATGACCAAATCACCATAAGTGTAAGAACAAACACGCTTACGACTGCAGCCTTGTTACGCTGAAAGCGTTCCCATGCATCTTGCCAAAGAGAGCGTCCCTCAACCTCTTTACTATTCGAAGCAACCTCAACGAGGCTCGACATTTTTTCTTTGCTTACCAACATTTTTGCCTCCTAAGCCAACCGGATTTTCGGGTCTAGCCAAGCATAAATAATGTCAGCAAACATATTGAACAGGATGGTGAGGGAGCCAAAAATAATCGTTGCCCCCATGAGCAGAGAGTAGTCTCTGTTCAGAGCAGCCTCGATGAAATATTGCCCCATACCGCCGGTTGAAAAGTACATGTCGATAATCACCGAACCAGTGATCATGCCCACAAACGCTGGGCCAAGGTATGACACAACGGGCAACAAAGCCGGCTTGATGGCGTGCTTCATAATGATGCTCGACATCGGCAGGCCCTTGGCCTTCGCTGTGCGAATGAAGTTGGAATGCAAAACCTCCAGCATCGAAGATCGTGCGATACGCGCAATTGACGCCATATAGCTTGTGGACAGCGCGATAACCGGCATGATGATATATTCTATGCCGCCGCCATTCCATCCGCCGCCTGGCAAGACCTTTAGCCAAAGCGTAAAAATGATCACCAAAATTGGTGCCATCACGAAGTTTGGCAAAACTTGCGCGCCAATGGAAATACCAACGGCGAGATAATCCAACCAACTATTGTGCTTAATTGCAGCAATAATGCCCAAAGGCATGCCAATGGCAACTGCTGCAACAAATGACCAAAAGCCGTAAACCAAGGTCACAGAGAAGCCCTGAGAAAGGATACTGTTTACCGTTTGGTCTTTATAGCGGAAAGATGGCCCAAAATCGAACTGGGTGATGATGCCCGAAACATATCGCCAAATCTGAATCAACCATGGCTGATCCAAACCATATTTTGCCTCAATATTTGCCAACACCTGCGGCGGCAACGGTTTTTCTGAAGTGAACGGACCGCCTGGCGCTAAGCGCATTAGGACAAATGAAAAAATAATAAGAAAAAGGAGCGTCGGAACTGCCGACAATGCTCTCTTTACAATAAAGCTGAACATAAGCTTTGACCCTGCATCCCTTAGCGTGCCTCTTCGATTTGTGCATCATATCAGCCAAGCAAAAAACCGGCATTTCAACAATGTGAGAGGGCATTCGCTAAATACTGGAACCTGCATTTTGCAGTGCTCCAAAAAACGAAGGCACCGCGGCAAGCCGCGGCACCTCCAATTCGCTTAACTGCTATTCAGCAACCTTATAAAGGTCACGGCTATACCAGTTTTGCTCTACGTTACCAAAAGGCCAGCCCTTCAGAGAAGTCTTCAGCATGAAGTTGCCAGTATAGTGATACACTGGGATCACAGGCATTTCTTCTGCCAAGATTTGCTCAATCCGCGTGTAGTTCGCAGATGGGTCAGCACTTGTTTTCGCTTCAGCCAACAGTTGATCAACTTCTGCGTTTGACCATTTACCGTCGTTGTAGCCAGAATCTGTGTCTACAAGATCAAGGAATGTTGATGCTTCGTTGTAGTCACCACACCATGCGCCACGTGCCAACTGGAAGTCTTGTTTTCCACGTACATCAAGGAATGTCTTCCATTCCATGTTCGCAAGAACAGCTTCAACACCAAGCTTCTGTTTCCACATTGCTGCAATTGCAGTTGCAATTTTCTTGTGGCCTTCAGACGTGTTGTACAACATGTCAAACTTCAATGGATTGTCTGCACCAAATCCAGCTTCAGCCAAAAGCTCTTTAGCTTTTGCGTCACGTTCAGCTTGTGTCCAACCGGCGAAATCTACGTCAGGAACGCTAAAGCCTGCTGTTGCTCCAGGTGTAAATGTGTAAGCAGGATACTGACCTGCTTGCAATACTTTCTCAACAACCACGTCGCGATCAACTGCATAAGCAAGCGCTTTACGCACACGCACGTCTTGGAACGCAGGGTGACCTGAATCAGTCAAGTTGAATGTATAGTAGTAGTTACACAGACGTGGGAACGAGAACGTCTCCGCTGGTAACTCTTCTTTAAGACGAGGATACTGACCTGCAGGAACTGCTGTTTGGTCAAGCTCACCGGCACGCCAGCGAGTCAATGCCACGTTGTCGTCATTGATGACCAATGTCACAACTTTATCAAGTATTGTCTTGTCGTTGTTCCAATACATTGTGTTGCGTTCGCGAGTTGTGCGCTCTTTAAGAACCCACTCGGTCAGCTTGTATGCGCCGTTTGAAACCATATTTTCAGGGCGTGTCCACTGATCACCATGCGCTTCGATTGTTGCTTGGTGAGTTGGGAAAACTGTTGCGTGGGTTGTCATCGCAACAAAGTACGGTAGAGCTTGGCTCAATGATACTTTGAAGGTGTAATCGTCAACCGCTTCAACACCCAATTGGTCAGGTGCAAGGTCGCCTGCAAGAACTTCAGAGCCGTTCTTGATTGACATCAGATCGATGTACCAAGAATAAGGTGAAGCGGTTGCAGGGTCAGCTGCACGACGCCATGCATAAACAAAATCGTTAGCCGTTACAGGATCACCATTTGACCATTTCGCATTGTCGCGAAGTTTAAAGGTGTAAACTGTGTTGCCTTCAGAAGCTTCCCAGCTTTCCGCCACACCTGGAATGGTGTTGCCGTCTGCGTCTTGGTTAGTCAAACCTTCAAACAAATCGCGAAGAATATCTGAACCAGAAACGTCTTCGTTCAATTGTGGATCAAGTGTTGGAATGCCATCGAGCAAACGGTATGTGAATGTTTGATCCGCAGCTAGCTTTTCGCCAGTCATTGGATGCATTGCATCAGCGTAAGCAAAACCGCCAGCCATTGAGGCTGCGATAGTTGCCGCCGTAGCAACTTTAAAAATTGAGGTAAACTTCATAAACTACTCTCCCTAGTAGACGTTTCCTTCGACCTCGACTGTCGCTTTTGTGGACAGTCTTTTGGTCTTTTATACAAGAGGACTTAATAGCCCAAATGCGAGGCTAGAACCTAGCGTTCAACCGCCCTTTTTGGCAAGCACTGTTTGAGGGTAAACCCCGCGTTTGGCGGTCGCAAATCAGCACAATTTGTTAAACTAGGTTCATTGATTCAAGTTTTGTGTTTATATTTCAGTGAATTAGTTCGAAGGCTAATCACTTTCCTCTGATCAAAATTTTTTTGGAAAACTGGTAAAAAACTGCCCCCGGCGAGGAAAAACCACACGCTGAATATCCCTTAAACTTGAAGGCGCTAACCCCATTTGTCCGACAATACATCTCAATTGCTGCAATTGTACGCAAGGGTACGGCAGTTCTAGACCAATCGGACAATTTTCTTAAGGGAAATACTTAGAACAGCCAGACACAATACCTATGGTTGTGCCCGTTAAGTGTCAGCACACGTTCCATCCTAATCGAGCGCAGATTTGCAAATTCTCAAAGGCTTGAGCCAGGCGAGCGAACAAGGCAAATTGGCCACGCAAAGCATTTCGCGTGGCCAAAAAGATGGGCGCTAGCTGCGCTCAACAATTGCAGCCACACCCTGACCGCCAGCGGTACAAACAGAGATCAACGCGCGTTGTTTTTTGCTCTCATCAAGCAATTTTGCAGTTACACCCAAAATACGCGCCCCAGTGGCCGCAAATGGGTGCCCATAAGCAACACTTGAGCCTTTCACGTTCAACTTCTTAGGGTCAATCTTGCCCAAAACCTTGTCACGGCCAAGCACCTTGCGGTTGTACGCCCGATCAGAAAAGGACTTAATGGTGCAAAGCGCTTGCGCGGCAAAAGCTTCATGCAATTCAAAGAAGTCAATATCGGCAAATCCCAAGTCCTCTTTGCGCAACATATTGGACACAGCAATTGTTGGCGCCATCAATAGCCCATCGCCCGCAGCAAAATCATTCGCAGAAACCGCACCCGCACGCAAATAGCCAAGTATCGGCAAACCGCGCTCTTTGGCCCATTCCTCACTGGCCAGCAAAACTGCAGCCGCGCCGTCGGTCAGCGGTGTAGAGTTCGCCGCTGTTAATGTGCCGTGGCCAGACTTGCGATCAAATGATGGTTTCAGCGTCGCCATTTTCTCAACGGTTGAATCAGCACGCACATTATTGTCGCGCATAACACCCGCATGGGACACAATCAGATCATCGTGGAACCCCTCGTCATAGGCTTTGGCGGCATTAATGTGGCTGCGCCACGCCAATTCATCTTGTTCTTCGCGGGTCACGCCCCATTCGCGGGCCATCAACTCACAATGCTGCCCCATCGATAAGCCGGTGCGCGGTTCGGACGTTGAAGGCGCATTCGGCACCACTTCGCCAAACGAGAAGCCTTTGAACACGCCAAGTTTTTGACCAAGCGTCTTCGCGCGGCTAAGTTTGATCATGCGTTTAGAAAACTTAGGCCCAAACACAATAGGGCTATCGCTAACGCTATCCGCGCCACACGCGATACCGCTTTCTATGTCACCAGAAGCAATTTTGGCGCCAAGCATCAATGCCGCTTGCAAAGATGTACCGCATGCAATTTGTACCGTGGTGCCCGGCGTCGTTGGTGCCAAGCCAGCGTTCAAAGCTGCTTCACGGGCGATATTAAAATCACGTGCATGATTAAGAACAACGCCACCCATCACCTCGTCAATGTGCTGCCCCTTAAGGTCAAACTTGTCGACCAAACCCGACAAAGCGCCAGACATCATCGACAAACTTGTTTCATCCATATAGCCCGTATATGCGCGGCAAAACGGAATTCGAGCACTGCCAACGATTGCAACGCGTTTAAGTGTTTTATTCGCCATCAAATCTCTCCCTTACGCCTTGCCGTCTTTGCGCGCCTGCATCGGCCCACCAAGGAAAGGCGCAAAGCCCGTACCAAAAATCACACCAATGTCGGCCATGTCCGCGCTGGCAACAATGCCGTCCGCAACACAAACCTCACATTCATCAACCAATGGCTTCACCAACTCACGGCCAAGCCCTTCAAGGTCCGCAACATTTGCCGCTTCGCCCTTGGTTGGTTTCCCATCTTCCCATTTGTAAAAACCTTGGCCCGTTTTACGACCCAAGTGACCACTCGCCACTAGCGAAGCAAACTTGCCACCTTGTTTTACTTCCTGGCCAAGCTCTTCGGCGACGGACTTGCCCACATCAAGGCCCACAACATCCATCAATTCAATCGGCCCCATTGGCATGCCAAAGGCAACTGCGGCTTTGTCGATGGTGACGGGGTTTTCGCCATTTTCGACCCGCATAACCGCTTGCAACATATAGGGCATCAACACCCGGTTGACCAAGAAACCCGGCGCGCTTTTCACCACGACTGGGCTTTTGCCAATCGCTGTACAAAAGCTTGCGCCAATACGCACCACTTCGGCGCTATTGCCCTTTTGCTCAATCACCTCAACCAATGGCAATTGTGCCACGGGATTGAAGAAGTGAAGACCAATCAATTTGGACGGATCTCTAAGAACGGACGCAATCTTTTCCAATGGAATTGAAGATGTGTTCGTCGCCAATATTGCTGTTGGTTTCAGTTTCGCCTCAAGCGAAGCAAACAGCTTTTGCTTGATTTCCAAATTTTCAACAATCGCCTCAATCACCACATCCGCGCGTGAAACGCCTTTGGCTTCTGTATCGGGGATCAATCGCGCCATTGCCGCCGCAACAAGATTTGGTTTGCGCAAACGCTTTTTGAATAGTGATTTTGCCCGCTTCAGTGCCGGTGCAATGCGCTCCATATCCAAATCTTGCAACGTCACTTCCATGCCGCGCAACGCGCACCAAGCGGCAATGTCGCCACCCATCACACCAGCGCCAATCACATGCACACGCGCAAAATTTGGTTTTGGACCTTTTTGAACGCCTTGCGATTTCAAACCTTCAGACAAAAAGAACACGCGACGTAGATTGGTCGCGGTATCTGTTGCCATTAATGGGGGGAAGTGCTCGAGCTCCGCATTAATGAAAGCTTTTGGATTATCGCCATGCTTTTCGTAAATATCGATCAGCTTGTGGGGTGCAGGGTAATGCTTTTTGTTGGCTTTTTTGCGCACGCTTTCGCGCATTTTGTTCGCTGTAAAACTGCGCAGCGGCCCCATGGCCATAACACGCTTTGTAAATCCGGCGGGTTCTGAAGCGCGTCGCTGCATAACAGCCTTACGGGCTTCCCAACGCAGTTGGTCTTTATGGCGCACCAATTTATCAACAAAACCCATGCCTTTGGCCGCGCCCGCACGGTAGAACTTGCCGGTCAACATTGCGGTCATTGCGGCCACTGGGCCTGCTTGGCGAATTGAACGTCCTGTGCCACCAAAGCCTGGAAAAATACCAAGCTTTACTTCGGGGAAACCAATCCGTGTTTTGTCATCATTAACGGCAATGCGATAATGGCAGGCTAAAGCCAACTCAAACCCACCGCCCAAACAGAACCCGTGAATACCAGCCACAACAGGCACCTTAAGGTTCTCAATGCGATTGAAAATCCCATGTGCCTTTTTCAAAGCCTCTGGCAAAATCGACGGATCACTCATGGCGTCAAATTCGCGCACATCAGCACCCGCAATGAAACCATTGTCCTTCGCCGATAACAACACAACGCCAGCCAGCTCATCAGAGGCCACCAAATCTTCAAACCGCAACGTCAGGGTTTCAAGTTCGCCCATGCATTCTGTTCCCAGAACGTTTACTGGCGATTTTGGCGTATCAATGGTCAGCCAACCAATTTTTTCTACATCGACTTCAAAGCGCCAGTATTTCAGCTTTGGCATTTTGGGTTGTGCCACGTTTTTGCTCCCCATCTCATATCAGTTTCGCCGGTGGTTATTCAGCAGCAATATGGCCGCCATTAGCACCCGACTTGTTGGTTTTTGCAAGCTCATCCGGCGCAAAGTCATCAACCCGGATCACATTGTCCGTCGCTTCATCCGCTGCACGCAAGAGACCCGCCTCATTATGATTGATGATATTTTGTTCAACTGCATCATCAATAGCGTCCCGATCAAGACGTCGCGAAATGATGCCTTTCTTGAGCGCACGGATAAATTTTTTCTCCGCATCAGCAGCTTCTTCAACCTTTTTGAGCGCATCTTCAAGAATGCCGGTGCGGTCTTCAGGATCAAAACTTACAAACAGGTCACGTGTGAAACGGTCACGCTGCTCTGAATGCATCAACATTGCTTTGGCCAATTTGTAATTTGCTCTATCGCCAGAAGGTTGGGCATAGGCGCCAAATGGAAACACCAAACGACGCATAACAAAAGTCATCACAGGGTTTGGGAAATTGGCAAACACTTGTTGAAAACTCGCCTCGATCGCCGCGATCCGATCTTGCACAATCGCTTCAACAACGGGCAGGTCTTCAGCTATTGCGCCGTCGTCCTCCCAACGTTTTAAAGTCGTCGACCACAAATATAGATCCGACAGAATATCCGCCATGCGGCCCGAGAGCATTTGCTTGCGTTTAATGTCACCGCCAAGCACCACAACAACCCAGTCGCCCACCAGCGCAAAGCTTTGCGCGTAACGGTGTAACTGTTGATAATGCTTTTTCAATGGCCCTTGCGTTGGCGAGGATGCGAAGGCGCCCAAAGTGATATTGTGGAATAACGATCCCGCAATATTGCGCAGCATGAATGCAGTGTGACCAGCAAAGGCCTTATCAAAGGCTTTCAAGCCCTCTTTTGCGTTTTCGTCCTGTGCTGCTGAGATCTCGTTGTATAGGAACGGGTGAGCCCGCAATGCGCCTTGAGCGAAAGTAATCAAAGTGCGGGTGAGGATATTCGCCCCTTCAACAGTAATGGCCACAGGTACCGTTTGATAGGCTGAGAACAAATAGTTCGCGGGCCCGTCGCATACCGCGCGTCCGCCGTGGATATCCAACGCATCATTCATCCGATCGCGCATGGCTTCAGTGGTACGATATTTAAGCAAAGCGGATATCACGGAGGGTTTTTGCCCCTCGTCAACCATGGCAGCGGTTACCGCGCGGGAACCTTCATACATGTAAGCGTCTTTTACGATCCGTGAAAGTGGCTCTGCAACGCCTTCCATCACCCCCACAGGGATTGAAAACTGGCGGCGAATGCGCGCATAGGCGCTGGTTACTCGCAACGCTTGTTTGATCGAAACGGTTCCAATTGCAGGCAAAGAGATCGCCCGACCTGTTGACAAACACTCCATCAACATGCGCCAACCCTGGCCGCAATATTCGGTACCACCAATAATCCAGTCAAGCGGAATGAACACATCTTTGCCGCTATTTGGCCCATTCATAAAGGCTGAGCGCGCGGGATAATGTCGCCGCCCAATTTCAACGCCTTTGTGGTTGGTGGGGATCAAACCCAAGGTAATGCCAACATCTGTGCCTTTGCCCAAAAGATTATCTGGATCATAAAGATTAAATGCTAAGCCAAGTAAGGTCGCAACTGGTCCGAGCGTAATATAACGCTTGTCCCAATTCAGCTTGACGCCCAAGACTTCTTTACCTTCGTGCTCACCATAACAAACAACACCAGAATCGCGCATACCCGCAGCGTCAGAACCGGCGTGTGGACCCGTCAATGCAAAGCATGGCACTTCCAAACCATTGGCCAAGCGCTCAAGATACTTTTCTTTTTGAGCAGGCGCTCCATATTTTTCGAGCAGTTCGCCCGGCCCCAAAGAATTGGGTACCATGACAGAAATGCCGGCGGCGATGGAGCGACAAGCCACTTTGGACACAATCATCGACTGCGCCTGCGCAGAGAAACCCAGTCCACCGTGATCCTTGGAAATCAGCATGCCAAGGAACTTATTCTCTTTAAGATAGGTCCAAACATGTTCGGGCATATCGGCCCGATTGTTGCGAGTGTCCCAATCATCGATCATGGCACAAACTTCTTCCGCAGGGCCATCCATAAAGGCTTGCTCTTCGGCTGAAAGAACTGGCTTGTGAATATCAAGCAGCTTGTTCCATTTTGGCTGCCCCGAAAATAATTCCGCATCCCACCCAACCGTTCCTGCATCCAAAGCCTCTTGCTCTGTACGCGAAACCTTAGGCAGAATTTTCTTCACTGCTCCATAAATCGGGGCCGTAATCAGCAGACGGCGAATAAATGGCACCGACAAGATGACCATCAAAACGCCCGGAATATATAGAAGCGAACCAACGCCCAGCGGCGCAAAACCCGCACCGACCAGCATCTGCCAAACGGCAGCAAAGCCGAGCGCAACCAGCCCCCAGACCACCAGCTTTACTTCAAACAAAGCCAAAGCGTAAAATGCGGCTAAACCTGCTATAATAAGAAAAAGCGCCATCATTGCCTCCTGCTAGCGGCGTCGCCACACCAAGCAGCAAGCCACATACAACCATGATTTTAGTTCATTGCACATTGGCACAGATATACGTTAACGTCAACACAATGACGATAAAGGCAAGAGCCTGAATTGCCTAACATTTGAAGGTGCTTAAGCGATCCACCACCCCTAAACTCGAAAATGTTTTTGCGGGACGTCGCTTAATTGACGTTAACGTCAATACATGCAATAGTTTTTGCAACCAAATTAAGGGGAGTGGGAAATGGGAACAAAATCAGCAACGCACAAGCCGTATCAACCTTGGATCGAAAACTATCCTGAAGGAATTGACTTTTACGCTCCGGTCGATACCACCCCTGTGCCCGAGCAAATCGATGCGTCTGTCAAGAAACACGCAAACAGGGTCGCCCTTGATTTCCTTGGCAAAGAAACAACGTTCGCAGAACTTGGCGAAGCGATTGATCAAATGGCGGGCGCTTTGCAAAAGCAAATGGGCATCAAAAAAGGCGACAGGGTCGCCCTTCTCATGCCAAACAGCCATTTCTTTCCGATCGCTTATTATGCCGCACTAAAAATTGGCGCAACAATCGTCAATTGCAACCCGCTATATACTGTCCCCGAACTTACCCATATTCTTAAAAACTCCAATTGCAAGGTCATCATCACCCTTGATTTGGCACTCACATTCGACAAAGCAGAAGCGCTTGCACAAGATAACTTGTGCGAAAAAATACTGGTTGCCCACTTCCCTAACGCGCTACCGACCTTAAAGAAGGTGCTTTATAAGCTTTTAAAGAGCAAGGATCTCGCCAATATAGCTGCTTCATCGCAAGCAGGTAAGACAGTTCATTGGGATGACTTGATGAACGCAGGTCACCTCCCAGACAAGGTTGCCCTAAGCGGCGATGATATGGCTGTGCTCCAATTTACGGGCGGCACCACCGGACTTCCCAAAGCCGCCGTACTCACCCACGCAAATATTGCGGCGAACTTGAGCCAGATCGACTTGTGGGGGCTTGATTTATTCAGGCCACCAGCCAGCCTGATCGCGGTTTTACCCTTCTTCCATATTTTTGCAATGACGGTGTGCATGAACACCCCATTGGTCAACGGGGTTAAAGTGGTCATGCTGCCGCGCTATGAAAAGCTCCCGCTGCTCAAATTAATTGTGCGCACCAAACCAACAATCTTTCCAGCTGTTCCCACCCTTTCACACGCACTGGCTACAGCCCCAGAGCTAGACAAATATGACATTTCAAGCATTGAAATCGGCATTTCGGGCGGCGCAGCGCTGCCAAACGAAACAAAAATTGCTTTTGCCAAAGCAACCGGTGGCCGAATAGCTGAAGGGTACGGCCTAACCGAAACCGCACCGGTTTTGGCATGCTCACCACTCTATGGAACGAACAAAGAAAACTCCATCGGCCAACCCATGCCCGGCACGGACATTCAATTTGTCAGTGTTGAGGATCCTTCGGTATTTGTTGAACCCGGCGAGCGCGGCGAGCTTGTTGCCAAGGGCCCTCAAATTATGCCTGGATATCTGGACAACCCTGAAGCAAACGCCGAGGCCTTTGTTAATGGCTATTTCCGAACAGGCGATGTTGGGTACATTGACGAAGAGGGCTTTATCTTCATCGTCGACCGCATCAAAGACACCATCATTTGTTCTGGTTACAATGTTTACCCGCGCGCCATCGAAGACGCGCTTTACCACCACGATGCGGTTGATGAATGCAATGTCATCGGCGTTAAAGACGAATATCGAGGCGAAGCGCCAATTGCATTTGTGAAGCTGGTCAAAGGTACCACTGCAACCGAAGACGAACTGATGGCGTTCATCCAAACATATATATCCAAGATTGAAATGCCGCGTGAAATCATCTTCAAAGATGAGCTTCCCAAAACCCTTATTGGCAAGCTGTCGAAAAAAGAGCTACGCGAAGAATACCAAAAAATGTCGGATTCGAAGGCATCGTAATGGATAGAATACTGGAAAAACCAGCCGAAAAGAAACAAGATCTGTTTTCAATTGCTGAACTCGCCGACGAGTTCAGCATTTCCACCCGAACAATTCGATTCTATGAGTCTAAAGGCCTCATCATTCCCGACCGTGTGGGGACCACACGGGTATTTCGCCGCCGCGACCGCACCCGCTTACTGCTCATACTGCGCGGCAAAAGGCTTGGATTTTCACTGAGTGAAATATCCGATTACCTCGAGCTCTATGACGCCGACAACACCCAAGCAACACAAACCCAGCATTTGCTGGAGCGGGTCAATTCAAGACTATCGATGCTGCGCGCCCAAAAAGAAGATTTGGAAATAGCGGTCAAAGAACTTGAGGCCATGCAAGAATACGCTCTTCAGCAACTAGAAAAGCAAACAAGCTAAATCGCTTTCAACCCATCTTGGGCAAATGCGGGCGGTTTATGATCAAAAACATCGACCACTTCAACGCCCTTAAACACATCACGCCGGACAGACAGGCACTTATAAGGGGCAAGCCCATTCCGCTTTTCGTGCTGTTGGGTTTGTGAACCAAAGAAGTTTCGTCGATCAGGGCCGAAATAGTCGGCGGTTTCATAGTATTTGATGACATTGTTCAGCTGTCGTTTTGCGCGCGTACGCAGCATATCAAAAGTACATGGGAATTGAACAATGTCGTCAAATCCAATACCGATATACTGCCGCAGCTCCTCTTTTGAGATCTCTTTTGCCATCAATATGATTGGCGAAAATCGAACATCATCGTCTTTGTAGGTTC
Source organism: Maritalea porphyrae (assembly GCF_027213965.1). Classification (GTDB taxonomy): domain Bacteria; phylum Pseudomonadota; class Alphaproteobacteria; order Rhizobiales; family Devosiaceae; genus Maritalea; species Maritalea porphyrae_A. Next base: position 155,980 of record NZ_JAPWGX010000005.1, read on the forward strand.
GAATTGCATTGATCGCCGCGCGGATTTGAACGACCTGACTGGACTGCGAAAAGAAACAATAATTGATGTGATGTCTGGAGATCGCCTGCTCAAGCGATTCAAAGTCGTTAACGCAAAATGTACGCATAAAGCCGATCGAGATTAGGTTGGCGCAAAACGCCTCCGACCACCGTCCATCTGCTGAAAATACTAACGCACTACATCTATTGAGCATGATCAAATACTTAAAAGTTACAAACGAAGACTAGCAGCTCCGCCTAAACTTTTAGTAAATTGTTGATGAAACCAATTATTGAGCAACAAATCAATTTGTCGATTTTCCACAAACCGATCAACCAGTGCAAAGCGCATCAGGGTACGAAACACACAACGGCGCGAAACAGGCAGATGCCCATTAAGAAACAAATCAAGATGAATAGAAGGGGAATGGATGGTGGGCGTAACTGGGATTGAACCAGTGACCCCTACAATGTCAATGTAGTGCTCTCCCGCTGAGCTATACGCCCATCCGTGCAATCAAGATTGCTGGGGTGATAGACCATAAAACCACAATGCGGGTCAATAGCTATTTGTCCAAAATTTGGCATTCCCTGCCCGGGCGCAATTGCGACCTAGACATATTGCGCATCGCTTTGCATACTCGCTGCAATATTTGCCGCAACAGGATAGCTAATGCCACTAAGCACAACACAAATTGCTCGGTCGATGATGCAGGCGCAACGCAACAAACTCGCATTGCCCACACTCGCCGCCTCATTGTTGTTGTTGGCACTTTTTGCATTGGCAATAGGCGGTTATCTTATGAGTTACATCCCACTTTGGGCGGCAAGCCTATTGTCATTTTTTGCCATACATATGAGCTTTGCCGTTGCTCATGAAGCAACCCATAAAACCATTTCAAATCGCTCAAACGCTTGGCTAGATCAGCTGTTAGGCACCTTGCATGGCTGGCTGCTCGTTTATGACTTTCCCACATTCAAGTTTTTACACCTACGCCACCACGCCAACACCAACGACCCCGAACACGACCCTGATTACTGGCTTCAAAACGTCTCGATCCCCAAAGGTCTGTTTCTAGGACTGTTCGTCCCCCTTCACTATTTGCGCATGTTTGTCATTGCAGACAAAAAACACGCAATCTCAAAGACATTCGCAACATCGAGCTATATTCGTATCGGCTTGATCATTGCGGTATTAATGATTTTGCTGATCATGTTTCCGGTGCAAACCTTCTTCTTATGGCTAGCCCCCGCATCTATTGCTTCTTCCGCTATCGCTGTCTCACATAGAATTTTACACACCATTGAACAGACATCTGATCGCAAAAAGACCACACTGATCGTGCGCGGAGAACGATTTTGGGAATATATCGTTAGCCCATTTTTTTGGCTGAATAACCATCACTTTTTACACCACGAGTATCCAAAATTGCCCTGCTACACCCACGAAAGCCTTTTCGCGCAAACCCAAAACCAACTGAAAAAAGATGGTGTGCAGGTGCGAACAATTGGTGCTCACACAACCCCAAGCGCGAAATGATGGAGCAGTCCCTTCTTCGCACTACCAAAATTGATACGTGGCGCAACCAATCTCACCCTTTGCCCAAAAATTCAGTTTACCGTTCGATTGGAGGGCGAGAGGAATTTCAGGCCTATTATGATAAATCTTTGAGTTTGTTGGATGGGGATGTTGAAACAAGCGTGCTCGCCACATCCTTTGGCACCACCCATGTTACCAGCATGGGCAATCGCCAAGCAAAGCCACTCTTAATACTACCCGGCATGTCCATTACCGGCCCAATGATGCTCAACTTCTTTGCCTATCTGGCTAAAGACCATTGGTTGATCGCGCCGGACCTAATCGGCCAGCCGGGCCGCTCTGCTGACGTGCCTTTCACTATGAAAAACAACGCCTACGGCAAATGGCTCATAGAGCTGATGGATCAGCTGCATCTTGAAAAGGCAGATATTGCTGGGGCCAGCTTTGGGGGTTCAATCGCACTAGAAATGCTCAAACTCGCCCCAAAGCGGGTCGACAAACTTGCGCTTGTTGTCACCGCAGGTGTTACGCCCAAATTGCCCTACATCAAGATTTACGCCAAGCTCTTGCTCTCCTGGCTCGCCTATCGTTTTGTTCCAAATAAAGCAATCTTACCCACAATAGCCCGTCCATTGTCGCGCCATTTGACGCCGGACAACATTGACTATCTTGACATCATAATTCGCCAAACCGCCTTTTGGCGACATCGGCCAGCTGGACCATTCTTTAAAAATGATATGCCCAAAGATATGGCGCCGGTTTTTATTGTCTTCGCCCGAAACGACATTATGTTCCCATACGATAAAACACGTGCCCACGCAGAGCGCATCTTGAACATCGGAATTGAATTTGTGCTTGAAGAAAGCGCCCACATGCCTGGCGACAAAGAAATGGCCCCTATCCACAAAGAGATAGAGGCCTATTTCAAAACCTAGAGAAATGAGCGAACACTATGCGGCAAGCAAGCGTTCCACTTCATCAACCAAATCTTTCAAATGAAATGGTTTTGACAAAACAGAGGCGTCTTTTGGTGCCTCGCTATCCGGGTTGAGCGCAACAGCAGCAAAACCGGTGATAAACATCACCTTCAAATCCGGATCAAGTTCAGTGGCGCGACGGGCCAATTCAATCCCGTCCATTTCTGGCATCACAATGTCAGAAAGCAGCAACGTAAATGGCTCTTCACGCAAGCGCTCATAAGCCGAGCGTCCATTGTCGAATGCAACCACTTCATAACCGGCATTACCCAATGCGCGCGTTAAAAACTTGCGCATATCGTTATCATCTTCAGCCAACAGAATTCGACGCATCGAAAAAGCCTCTCCAAAAGCAATCAATTGATTCGGATTTTGCCTGTGTGTGGCCACAAACTCAAGCCAACAACGTCACTATTTATTTCTGCACATCAAATCATCTTGTTCGGGTGGACTTCATAATCATTCTTCTACACAATGTGCTCTGGGGAACAGCACCGTAATTCGCGGAGAACATGTTGAAATCAGACTATTTTGACCGACCAGCTTTTGAAACAATCCGGCCGCGCGTTCAACGCGCCCCATTTGTTTTCAATTCACCCCATTCGGGCAGGGACTATCCAAAGCGCTTTGTGGATCAAACGCGACTAGATGAATTGAGCATTCGCCAATCTGAAGACGCATTTGTCGACGAATTGTTTGGCCGCGCGCCCAACTTTGGCGCCCCCTTATTGCGCGCTCACTTTCCACGCGCCTACTTGGATGTAAACAGAGAACCCTACGAGCTCGATCCGGTGATGTTTGAGGGCCAACTGCCTGACAATTACAATACAATGTCGCCACGGGTCGCTGCTGGCTTGGGGACCATTGCAAAAATTGTCGCTGAGAAGAAGCCCATATATCGCACTAAGCTCTCGCTAGCAGACGCACACATGCGCATTGAGGGCATTTACAAGCCCTACCACGCTGCCTTGCAAAACCTTTTGAGCCAAACCCTTGAAAACTTTGGCATTGCTGTTTTGATTGATTGCCATTCCATGCCGAATTTGGATAAACGCGGCAATGCCAGTGCACCAGACATTGTGCTGGGCGATCGTTTTGGCTCAACCTGCCACCCAATGATTGCGGACCTGACCGATACACTATTTACAACGGCAGGCTTAAAAGTTGCGCGCAACCGTCCTTATGCTGGCGGTTTCACCACCAAGACCTACGGCAAGCCTGGCAATAATGTCCATGCCCTGCAAATTGAAATAGGTCGGCATCTGTATATGAACGAAGTGACGTTAGAAAAAAGCGCAAACTTTGCGCATATGCAACAGCTCACTCATCAGCTTATTTCACTCTTGGTGCGACTGGATTTGCGCGAGTTCATTGACCAACCGCGCGCCGCCGAATAAGCAAGAACTCAAATATTTCAAATTTTTTCCGAAAAAGGGGCCGCCCGAAGCGGCCCTAGTCAAGGGAGGAAACGTTAGCAGCTCAAAGCAATATTTGCTGAGTTGCCAATGCATCATGCATCTACTGGGGTGAACTGATTTGCCCCAAAATGCAAGCCATCAACCAACAACAAAACAACCAATTCGATAAGCTGTTGCCAAAATGACTCTACCAAAACCATAGAACAGCAGTGTAAAGATTTCCTAAACCTTCATCAAAATCCAACAAAACCAGCAAGTTGATAGAAAAAAATGAAAAATCCACGAATAGAATCCACCGAAGATTTGGATTTCGATTTAATTCACAGAATTTTGCTGGAAGCATCTGAAAAAGCGCAGAATATTACGCTTAAATACTTCCGTAAAACTATCGATGTTGAGAATAAACTGCAAAGCGGGTTCGACCCTGTCACCGCCGCAGACAAGGAAGCAGAATTGGCGATCCGCGCCGTTATCGCGAACCATTTCCCAGACCATAGCATATTTGGCGAAGAATGGGACAATAAGGAAACGAACAGTCCGTTCAGCTGGATCATTGATCCCATCGATGGCACCCGCGCCTTTATCTGCGGCTTGCCTGTGTGGGGCACTCTTATCGCCCTTACCTATCAAGGTGAAGCAATTGCTGGCCTCATGAGCCAGCCCCACATCGGTGAGAATTTTGTCGGATTGCCAGGCAAGTCATTTCTAACACGCAACGGCACACACAGTAATTTGCGTACAAGCGGCGTGAAAGAATTGGGCCAGGCCAACTTATTCACCACATCGCCTCGCATCTTCTCGCGCGCGTCTTCTCTTGCAGCCTATGACAGACTGGAAAACAATGTAAAGCTCGCGCGCTATGGACTGGACTGCTACGCCTACGCGATGCTGGCCTCTGGCCATGGCGAGTTGGTGGTCGAAGAAGACCTTAAGAACGTCGACATAGCTGCAATGATCCCCATTATCGAACAAGCTGGCGGCATTGTCAGCACCTGGTCAGGTAAACAAGCCTCCAACGGCGGACAAATCATCGCGGCAGCCAATGAAGAAATCCACAGAGCGGCTTTGGAAGTGCTTGCGCCTGCAGCAATCGATTAGATTGCTATCTGGCTAAAAACCTTTGGTTTGTTCAGTGATAAAGGCGTCAAAGGCGGCAAACGCCTGCGCACGAATGGCATCCGTTTCCATGAAAATCTCATGGCGGGAGTTGGGCAACACAGCGTGGCGTCCAATGCGCATACTGATCCCCAACTGCTCAATTGCGGGGGTCGAGACCACACTGTCAGACGCCGCCCCCAACATGAGCACTGGCAACCGAATTTCAGAGGCAAACTCGCTGGTGTTGGCGCGCAGCATCGCTTTAAACGACGCGGCGCCCCAACCAATGGACGGCGCGCCAATTTCCAAATCGGGACGGTGATCAAGCGTTTTGACCATGCGCATATATCGTGAATGATCCGATGTTATGTCATTGCCGGGAAATGTTGCTTCACTCGGGTGGGGGAAATTCCATGGATTAAGAGGCAATCTTCCAAGACCAAGATATTTACCAGCGCCCAAAATTGTAGCTGCTGTTGCAAGGCTCACGCCCGTATCCACCGACACCATTGGCGCACTTAAAAACACCCGATCGAACATCAATCTATCGCGGGTTGCAGCCAATAAAGACACAAGACCACCCATTGAGTGACCCACTAGGAAATAGGGCGGCGGGCAATCGGGTAGCAAGATCTGCGCGTGGAAATCCACAAGATCCGTCACATAGTCGTCGAAATCCTCAACATAGCCAAGTTTGGGATTGCCTATTAGCCGGTCGGACCCACCCTGCCCGCGCCAGTCGAACGCTGCCACCTGAAAACCACGCGTTTGAAAATCAACAATCGTTTCAAAGTATTTTTCTATATATTCCGTCCGCCCCTGCACCAAACAAATGGTGCCCCGCTTTTTTTGACCAAGCGCGGGAAATATAGCGTAACGCAATCGCACTCGATCTTGGGTCGAAAAATATCCTGCTTGCGCACCCTCTGGAATGGGGTTTGAAGGAATATTGGCAAGTTCGGGGCCCAAAACCTGAGCAACTGACGAAGATTTGGCTGGCAAAGACATAAAGCCCCACAAAATTGAAAATTGGCAAAATTCACTGTCCTATTTAGTAAGGCACCGCAGACAAAAAAACCAGCAATCCGAAATGAATTGCTGGTTCTTTTTGTGAGATACCATGCGGGGGGCGGATGATGGCATCTCATTTTTCAATTGGTGTGACGCTTTTCGAAGTGATCAGACTTTTTGCTCGCCACATTCAAACAATTACCAAGGACCGACTGAACGATTTCCGAAGCCAGCATTCATATTCGGTTCATCGAAGATAATTTGAGTTCCATCGCCTCTTGAAAACAAAAAAATAGGCACAACATATTTGACGTTGGCTGCCACTGAAGGGGCCAACTTGAACCGCCGCCGCTCCAAAGTGGGGCCGTTCAATTTGTCAAATCGATGCATGTTGCTCACAGGAGAATATGTTATGCAAACTCTAGATCTTTCCCCATTCTACCGCTCAACGGTGGGCTTTGACCGCCTGTTTTCGCTTCTTGATGACCAAGCACCCCAAGAGGCCAACGCATTTCCACCCTATAACATCGAGCGCACGGGCGAATTCACCTATCGCATCTCTATGGCCGTCGCGGGCTTTTCCGCTGACGATATCGTCATCGAGACCAAAGAAAACGCGATAAGCGTCAAAGGGGCCAAATCAACCTCTCAGACGGAACAGAAGCGCGAATTCTTGCACCGCGGCATCGCTGAACGATCATTTGAACGTCGGTTCCAATTGGCGGACCATGTAGAAGTTCAAGGCGCAGATCTGCAAAACGGACTGTTGCACATTGATCTGGTGCGTGAGCTGCCCGAAAGCAAACGTCCACGCAAGATTGCAATTGGGACGGATAAAGCAAATGAAACAAAGACTATTGAAAACGATGTGAAGAACTAAACTGCAACTAGTTCGTCTATTTCAATAGTACCTGATTCTATACAAACGACAGGCGCAGTTATTGCAAATTTACTGCGCCTGTTTCATCATTTACATTAAAGCTATTCTCGCACACTGCGACAAAAAAACTTATCCACCCGTCTTGCCCTTCTCTCAATTTTCTGGCAATCTCCCACTCAAAATAGGACAGCAATATTGTCCATTATAAAACACCGCGACGCCCATTTCTAATTTGTGATAGTTAGAGTGAGGTGTTGAACGTGTGTCAAATGTCGCTGGTAAAGCGCTAGGGGAGAGTTCGAAAATTCGAGCTCGTAAGTTGAACGGCAACAAGTCACTTGGCCGTTCTTTTGAAAATTGTTTGCGCAACGTCGCAACGAGCCGCTTGTGGTATTCCAACAAGCGACCCGAGCATGATGACCTGACCAATTTTTACCCATTCGGGTAAAAAGGACGACACTTTTGAAGGAGGGGCTTATGGCCAACAGCATGACAACATTGATGGGGAGCACATCGATGACCGCCAAATCTGCTTACAATGGCCGCCCTGCCAAACAGGGTCTATATGATCCTGCCAACGAACATGATGCGTGTGGTCTTGGCTTTATCGCCAATATTAACAACACAAAAACCCATGAGATCGTTCAAAATGGGTTGGATATTCTGATCAACCTCACCCACCGTGGTGCAGTAGGCGCTGACCCGCTAATGGGAGATGGGGCCGGCATGCTGGTACAAATCCCGCATGCGTTCTTCGCCAAATCCGTCAACTTCGATTTACCAAGCCAAGGCGAATATGCCGTGGCCATGCTGTTTTATCCAAATGACCCAGAGCTTAAAGAAAAGTGCGCTGCTAAACTGTTGGAATGCGCAAAGAAAGAAGGCATCGAGGTTCTTGGCTCACGCGAAGTGCCAACGGATAACTCATGTCTTTCTCAAGGTGTAATTGGAACGCAACCCATCATCGAGCAGGTTTTTCTCGCGCGCCCTGAGGGGATGGATGCCGACGCGTTTGAAACCAAACTGTTGATCACCCGCAAAGTCATCTCAAACACAATTTATGCAGCCTTGCCTGAGGCCGACAACGACAATGGATTTTATGTTGTGTCCATGTCCGCCCGCACAATTGTGTATAAAGGCATGTTCTTGGCCAATCAGTTGGGTCCATTTTATCCAGACCTAGCCGACAAAGATTTCACATCTGCATTGGCATTGGTGCACCAGCGTTTTTCAACCAACACTTTCCCTTCTTGGAAGCTTGCTCACCCTTATCGCTTTGTGGCCCACAATGGTGAGATCAACACCATTCGCGGCAACGTAAACTGGATGGCGGCACGTCAGGCTTCGGTTTCATCGGACCGGTTTGGCGATGATATCGAGAAAATCTGGCCAATTTCCTATGAGGGTCAATCAGATACAGCCTGTTTTGACAATGCTCTAGAATTCCTCGTGCGTGGTGGCTACGACCTGCCCCATGCTGCCATGATGATGGTGCCCCAAGCTTGGGCTGGCAACCCACTGATGAACGAAGAGCGCAAAGCGTTCTACGAATATCATGCTGCTATTATGGAACCTTGGGACGGCCCTGCGGCACTGACCATGACCGATGGTCGACGGATCGCTGCAACGCTTGACCGCAATGGATTGCGCCCCGCACGTTATTGCGTCACCAAAGGTGGCCAAATCATTCTTGCGTCCGAAGCAGGCGTTCTAGATATCCCAGAAGACCAAATCGTTGAAAAATGGCGCTTACAGCCAGGCAAAATGCTGCTCGTGGATTTGGAAGCTGGCAAAATCATTTCAGACGATGAAATCAAAACAAAACTTGCGCAGAAAAACCCTTACCAAAAATGGTTGGGGCGCACTCAAATTGTGCTCGAAGACGTGCCAGCCGTTGATCGTCATCCATTGAAATCTTCGGAAAGCCTGTTGGATCGCCAGCAAGCTTTTGGCTACACAACTGAAGACATCAAATTTCTGATGACCCCAATGGCCACAACTGGCCAAGAGGCAGTTGGCTCAATGGGTACAGATACGCCCATTTCAGCCCTTAGCGACAAATCAAAAGTTCTCTATAGCTATTTCAAACAGAACTTCGCGCAAGTGACCAACCCGCCGATCGATCCGATCCGGGAAGAAAGCGTGATGAGCTTGATCTCATTCATCGGCCCACGCCCGAACCTGTTTGATCTTGAGGGTCTATCCACCCAAAAACGGCTTGAAGTGCGTCAACCTATCCTCACCAATGAGGATCTAGAAAAGATCCGCACGATCGGAAATATTGGCGACAATCAGTTCCTGACCGAAACCATCGACATCACCTATGCGGCCGAAAAGGGCGCCGACTGGATGGAAGTGGCTTTGGAAGCTATTTGTGACCGTGCCGAAAGCGCTGTGCTTTTGGGCCTTAACATCATCGTTCTGTCAGACCGTTTGCTCAGCAACGACCGGATCGCCATACCAGCCCTTTTGGCAACGGCAGCCGTACACCACCACTTGATCCGCAAAGGTTTGCGCACATCTTGCGGATTGGTTGTTGAAACTGGTGAAGCCCGCGAAGTCCATCACTTTGCTGTGCTTGCCGGCTATGGCGCTGAAGCGATCAACCCCTATTTGGCATTTGAAACCATCGCAGCGCTTCAAGCTGAGGGTCAGTTCCCGCCTGAAGTGGATGAACATGAGTGCGTAGAGCGCTACATTAAATCCATTGGCAAAGGCCTACTAAAAGTCATGTCCAAAATGGGCATTTCAACTTTCCAATCTTATTGTGGTGCCCAGATTTTTGATGCTGTTGGCCTCTCCACTGAGTTTGTTGAAAAATTCTTCTTTGGCACGGGCACTTCGATTGAAGGCGTTGGTCTGAAAGAAGTGGCACGCGAGACCGTGGATCGCCATGCAATGGCGTTCGGTAATGACGCAACTTTGGCCCACTCACTGGACGTTGGTGGAGAATACCAATATCGCACACGCGGTGAAGCCCACGCTTGGTCTCCAAATGCAGTTGCTGACCTGCAGCACGCCGTGCGCACCGCCGAGCAATCACCGGCATCCGCACAGGCCAAATATGATGCCTTCGCCAAAGCCATCAATGACGCTTCGGCTGAGCTATTGAACATCCGCTCGCTATTTGAAATCAAACCGATTGGCGAGCCTATCGACATTTCAGAGGTTGAACCGGCCAACGAAATCGTCAAACGCTTTGCAACTGGTGCAATGTCTTTTGGATCGATCAGCCGCGAGGCACATACGTCACTTGCGGTCGCCATGAACAAAATCGGCGGCAAATCCAACACGGGTGAAGGTGGCGAAGAACCTGACCGCTATAACCCAATGCCCGATGGAACATCTAACCCGGAACGTTCAGCCATCAAACAAGTGGCGTCCGGCCGGTTTGGCGTAACCACAGACTATCTGGTCAACGCCGATATGATCCAAATTAAAGTGGCGCAAGGTGCAAAACCGGGCGAAGGCGGGCAATTGCCTGGCCACAAAGTGGATGCAGTGATCGCCCAAACGCGTCACTCAACACCAGGCGTTGGTCTAATTTCTCCACCGCCCCACCACGACATTTATTCAATCGAAGATTTGGCGCAGCTGATCTACGATCTGAAAAACGTCAACGAAAAAGCAGACATCTCAGTTAAGCTCGTATCGGAGCTGGGCGTGGGAACCGTTGCGGCTGGGGTGGCAAAGGCACATGCTGATCACATCACGATTTCTGGATTTGATGGCGGCACAGGTGCTTCTCCGCTCACTTCGCTTAAACATGCTGGCTCCCCTTGGGAAATTGGTTTGGCAGAAACGCACCAGACCCTGGTGCTCAACCGCCTGCGCTCTCGTGTGGCATTGCAAGTAGATGGCGGCTTTAAAACCGGTCGTGATGTTTTGATCGGTGCGCTTTTGGGTGCTGACGAGTTTGGTTTTGCTACCGCCCCATTAATTGCAGCGGGTTGCTTGATGATGCGCAAATGCCATCTCAACACTTGCCCGGTTGGCATTGCCACACAGGACCCCGTGTTGCGTAAGCGCTTTAAAGGCACGCCAGAGCACGTGATCAATTACTTCTTCTATGTCGCTGAAGAGCTTCGCCAACTCATGGCAGATATGGGCGCACGCACCATCAATGAATTGGTTGGCCGGTCAGATCTGCTTGCACAAAAACGTTCGGACGGTCATTGGAAAGCCCAAGGGATTGATGTCACCAAATTGTTCCACAAACCTGAACTTGTGGGCGACGACACATACTACCACTCTCAAGTTCAAGACCACGAACTTGAAGAGGTACTTGACCGCACAATAATTGAGAAGGCGTCCAAGGCGCTTGAAAGCGGCGAAGCAGTTAAGTTTGATATCGATATCAAATCCAAAAATCGCTCCGCAGGTGCTATGCTTTCTGGCGCTGTAGCGTCAAAATATGGTCTTGAAGGATTGCCAGAGGACACAATCGCTGTGAACCTTAAAGGCATCGCGGGCCAAGCCTTTGGTGCATTTTTGATGAATGGCGTAAGCTTTGACCTCGTGGGTGAAGCCAACGACTATGTGGGCAAAGGCCTTTCAGGTGGCCGCATTGTGGTGCGCCCTCCAGAAAACACCAACATCGTGCCTGAAAACGCGATCATTGTTGGCAACACAGTGCTTTATGGCGCGGTATCTGGAGAATGCTATTTCCGCGGCATCGCTGGCGAACGTTTTGCAGTGCGCAATTCAGGCGCTGTTGCGGTTGTTGAAGGCACAGGCGATCACGGTTGTGAATATATGACCGGCGGCATTGTTGTTGTGATTGGCGAAACGGGGCGCAATTTTGCAGCGGGCATGTCCGGCGGCGTCGCTTATGTTTTGGATGAAGATCAAACCTTCCGGTCTCGTTGCAACCTTGCAATGGTTGATATTGAGCCAGTTCTTGAAGAAGAAGAATTGATGCGCGAACACCACCACCACGGTGGCGACATCGAATGGCACGGTCGCGTCGACATTTCAGGCGACATGACCAAACACGATGACGAGCGTTTATATCAACTGATTTCAAACCATTTGCACTACACCGGTTCAACTCGCGCCAAGGACATTCTTGACGACTGGGAAAATTATCGGGGCAAATTTGTCAAAGTCATGCCGGTTGAATATCGCCGTGCCATCCTTGAGATGGAACAGCAAAAAAACCAGCAATCTTCGGCCAAAGCGTAAAAGGAGAAAGCAAGATGGGTAAGCACACAGGTTTTCTCGAAATTGATCGCCAAGAAGCACGGTATGAACCAGCATCAGACCGCATTCGGCACTATAATGAATTCACGGTTCCGCTCACCGAGGGCGAAATTGTGCGTCAGGCATCTCGTTGCATGGATTGCGGCATCCCCTATTGCCACGGCGATACCGGTTGCCCCGTAAACAACCAAATTCCTGATTGGAATGATTTGGTTTATCAACGCGATTGGGAACGCGCCGCGTTAAATCTGCACTCGACGAACAACTTCCCCGAATTCACGGGCCGCATTTGCCCCGCCCCTTGTGAAGAGGCTTGTACGCTAAACTTGGAAGACCAACCCGTCACCATCAAAACGGTTGAGCAAACCATTGCCGACCGCGCGATTAAGAACGGCTGGATCAAACCACAACCTGCCAAAAAGAAAACCGGCAAAAAAGTCGCCATCGTCGGTTCAGGCCCTGCGGGTCTGGCTGCCGCCCAACAATTGGCGCGCGCCGGTCACGAAGTGCATCTTTTTGAGCGCGAAGCAAAAGCTGGTGGACTGCTCCGCTATGGCATTCCTGACTTCAAGATGGAAAAAAGCCATATCGACTTCCGCGTCGAACAGATGGAAGCCGAAGGTGTTACCTTCCACTACAATGAAAATATCGGCGTAACACGCACAATTGAAAACCTAAAAAGCAACCACGATGCCGTTCTTTTGTGCGGTGGTTCAGAGCATCCGCGTGACCCGGGTTGTGAGGGCGAGAAACTGGTTGGCGTCCACTATGCGATGCCGTTTTTGGTTCAGCAAAATAAACGCAATGGCGGCGAGAATGTCGACGATCTTGATCCGATCCTTGCGACGGGTAAAAAAGTTGTGGTTATCGGTGGTGGGGACACAGCGTCTGACTGTGTGGGCACATCATTCCGTCAGGGTGCTGTTTCTGTCACCCAACTTGATATTCGCCCTCAGCCACCTGAAAAAGAAGACAAACTGACATCGTGGCCTAACTGGGCCATCAAAATGCGCACCTCATCATCGCAAGCTGAAGGCGCAAACCGAGAGTTTCAAGCAGCAACGCTTGAGATCATGGCCGACAAAATGGGTCATGTGAACGGCGTCAAATGCTCCCGCGTTGACAAAGCACGCAAACCGGTAGATGGCGGCGAGTTCATTTTGAAAGCAGATCTGGTGCTTATGGCGATCGGCTTTGCCCATCCTGTTTTTGAAGGCATGCTGGAAGAATTGGGCGCGGACTTAGATCCACGTAAAAATCTCTTTGCCGATACCATGTCCTATAAAACAAGCGTGGACGGTGTTTACGCTGCAGGAGACATGCGCCGGGGCCAGTCCTTGGTGGTGTGGGCAATCCGCGAGGGCCGACAGGCCGCACGCTCGATTGACTTTGATCTCATGGGAAAAACAAGTCTGCCGCGCTGAACCCACAATCAGTGCGAATGACTTGGCAAAAGCCGGCATCAATGTGACCCCATCGATGCTGGCTTTTTTTATTCTTGCGGCGCGTCCGTTTCCGCGACTTCGCCAACCCCAAAGGCATCTGCCCGGCCTTTAGGGGCAACAAACATTTGTTCGAGCGGTAAAGGTTGTTGTTGCGGTGTCGTGGCCCGAACCAATTCGCCACTAGACCGGCGAACTTCGCCCAGTTCTCGCACCGCCCCTGCCAGTTCTAGCTTGCGAATTTGCGCAATGCCTTGAAAAGGTGGTCGCAACATATCAAAAGCGTCAGTGCCAACCAGCGGATCCACCACCGCAATGCTGATCTCGCCACCGCGATAATATTGTTGAATCATTTTATCGATAAAGAATGCTGCCTTGTCACTACCCGCAGACGAAAGATGGATACCATCACTCTTGCGCATCAAAACATTTTGCCCATTTAAGTCTGGTCCATAAGACGTATAACCGCCCTCTTCATTCGCAAATCGTTCGTAAATATCCACATAATCCGCCCCATTGGCAAAGGCCGTCAACCGATGAAGGGATGTTATTTGGCTCATGGATTTTGAATAAGACGTTTTGCTCATGGGCGGCAACCCCATCCAAACGACAGGTTTTTTGGCGTCGCTAAGCTTGCGCAAGAACAGGTTCAACCGTCGCTCATATTCTAAACGCCATCCATCAGTCAGCGGTTCAAATCGCCCTTCTGCGGACTTAATCTCTTGGCGATCATTAATCCCAATTGCGACCACAACCAGATCGAACTTTAAGGTCGCCAAATAGTCATCAATCGCAGCGTTCCAATCAAAATAATCGTCCCGCACAAAACCTGAAGACCCCACGCCTTTGCTGACAATCGCCAATTGGGTTTCCTTGGCATAAAAGCGGTCCAGTGCCTTGGCCAAATCAATCGCCAAACTATCACCAACTACGAGAAGAACCTTTGCATCGGGTTCCTTCTCTATCATTTTGATCACCGGCACTGTTGTAATGCTAGGTGACGACTTCCGTTTGGTCGTCGTTTTTTTGGGTGGCGCCGCTTTTTCCTTTGCAGATTTGTTTCGACCAAACAGCACATCAAACAGCGAGCGTTTCTTTGGTTTCTCCGCCTGTGCAACTTCAATGCGATCTTGCGCAAACACAACGTTGCCCCACGTTGGCAACGTAAGTGGTGCCAAAATCAGCAAAAACAACAATGTGATTCGAAGTATCCGGGCCATTAAACAGATCGCAAATCAGTTAGAATTCATGACACTATTATAGACACCAATCGTGGCAAAGCCATCTGCTAAGTGCCCGTGGCGTTTTTGCCATTGCCGCAGTGCATCTTGGCTAATTGGACCAAAGCGTCCATCCAGTTTATCGGCGTAAAAACCAAGCTTCATCATTCGCTTTTGCAGTTCTATCCTTTGCTGACGGTTTAGGAATTTTGCTTGCCGGGGCCAACTGTTCACAAATGGCCCTGCCCCTTTAAGTCGATCCGTCAAATGGGCGACTGCCAACGCATAAGAATCCGCAAAGTTATAGCCTTTGAGTGCCAAATAATTCTGTGTCATCAAAAATTTAGGCCCACCGGCCCCAGCTGGCACATATAAAAAGACCTGCTCGTCCAAATCCCCAAATTTGCGCCGCTTGACCCTTGTAACGCCACGCTCTGCAAAAAATGAAATGGATCGTAATTGAGTTCGGCCAGCCAACATATAGTCAAACCCTTTTGGAAGATCGACTTCATAGCCCCAATCTTGGCCTGGCTGATAACCAACACCCAATAGCCATTTTGCGCTAGACGCTAACGCATCGCCTAGTGAGCCGTGCGGGTCGCGTTTGCCATCCCCATCAAAATCCGTTCCATGGGTCAGGAAAGCACTTGGCATAATCTGCAAATGACCAAGAGCACCCGCCCATGAGCCCTTTAAGCCAGATACTGGTGCCTCGCCGCGCGCATAAATCTGTAGTGCGGCGATCAGCTCGGCTTCGTCCAGCTTTACCCGACCACGCCTTTGATGCACCAGGCTAAACAGCGAACGCAAAACCGGCTTGAAATAGCGATCATTATTCATGATCGCACCATAATCGGTCTCAACACCCCAAATGGCTGCCAACATGTATGGATCAACTCCATATGCATTGCCAACACGATTGAAAAGCGCCTCGTTTTTGCCAAACGCGGAACGCCCACGTTCAATCCGATCTGCGGTGATGCGCTGATCCAAATAAGACCAAACCGGCTTTTCAAATTCAGGCTGGCTGCCTTGGGACACTTTTATTGATGGGTCAGGTTTTAAGCCCTTTGTTGCTGCGCGATAAACTGTTTTGGGTATGCCTGCCGACAGTGCTTTTTTCTCAAAGCCAACCAAAAATTGGTCAAAGCTCTCTTGAGGGGCAGAAAACGCCACCCCAGAAAACGCTGCATAGACAACAGCGAGAAAAACAACAACAAAGCGCATATGGGCCTCCCAACGTCGTGGAGGGAATAATGACAGTTGTTTTAGCCCATTTCAGGGCGATCATTGCGCGTTAGGAGATATTTTTCCCAGCCGAACGCGTGCTCCACAATTTCCCGCAAATCATCATGTTTTGGCTCCCAGCCAAGCACAGAACGTGCGCGATCCGCTTGCGCAACGATGGCTGCAGGGTCACCAGCACGCCGTCCAGTTTCTTCGGCAACAAAGTCAACACCCGTCACTTTCTTGACCACATTGACCACCTCACGGACACTATAGCCACGTCCATAACCGCAATTCATTGTGGTGCTTTCGCCCCCATTGCGCAAATAGTCGAGCAGCAACGCGTGTGCTTCGGCCAAATCGGTGACATGAATATAGTCCCGAATGCCTGTTCCATCAGGCGTATCGTAATCCGTGCCAAAAATCTTCATTTTGTCACGTTGCGCAAGAGCTGTTTGGCACGCCACCTTGATCAAATGTGTGGCCAAGGGGGTTGATTGGCCCGAGCGCCCTTGTGGGTCCGCCCCCGCAACGTTGAAGTACCGCAACACGCCATATTTTATGTCATGGGAAAATGCTACGTCTTCCAACATCATTTCGCTCATTAGCTTGGAGCGCGCATATGGAGATTGTGGGCTAAGCGGATTATCTTCCCCAACGGGTTCCAAACCGGCCATGCCATAAACCGCAGCGGTAGATGAAAAAATGAAGTTCTTCACACCCGCGTTAACAGCAGCCTCAATTAAATTTCGCGTCGTCGCCGTATTATTTTGATAGTACTTCAGCGGGTTCTCAACCGACTCGGGCACAACAATTGACCCGGCAAAATGCAAGATAGATTTGATGCCACGTTCCTGCAGCAGCGCGGTCACATTTTCAACATCGCCAGCATTGCCTTCAACAAAATCAACGCGGTCGTCGATGGCCCATTGGAAGCCTGTTGTCAGATTGTCTAATACAGTAACTTTTTCACCTGCATCCGCCAAACGCAAAACTGTATGCCCGCCAATATAGCCAGCACCGCCTGTCACCAAAATGCTCATTGCACGTCCTCAAACATTGTTAATCACTTCCCGTCTATCACTTGAAGGGTTGCGATTGCATTACACAATGACTAGTTGTGTTACAAATACTGTCAAAGGAAAACCCATTGAGCAAAAAAGTCCGCACAGCCGTTTTTCCCGTCGCCGGCCTTGGCACACGCTTTCTGCCTGCGACCAAAGCCATGCCCAAAGAAATGCTGCCCGTTGTCGATAAGCCGTTGATTCAATATGCGGTTGATGAGGCACGTGAAGCCGGAATTGAGCACTTCGTATTTGTGACAGGTCGCAATAAGGGCGTTATTGAAGACCATTTTGACCGGCAAGTTGAACTGGAAATCACCCTCCACCAACGTCAAAAACACGACATGTTGAAAATGTTGGGCGAAGGTTTGCCAAAACCGGGCCAAACAAGTTTCACCCGCCAGCAGGAACCAATGGGCTTGGGACACGCGGTCTGGTGCGCGCGCGACATTGTGGGCAACGAACCCTTTGCGCTGCTGCTGCCGGACATGTTGATGCGGTCAAAACCGGGCGTTTTGAGCCAAATGATGGAAAGCTACAATGAGCGTGGCGGCAATATTATTGCTGTTGAAGAGGTTGAGCCAAACGATGTCAGCTCTTACGGCGTAGTTGGCCGCGGAGAAGGCCCGGACAAAGGCTTTGCAATCTCTGAGATGGTTGAAAAACCTGCGGTTGATCAAGCGCCCTCAAATCTTATTATTTCAGGCCGCTATATTTTGCAGCCCGAGGTGTTTGATCTCCTGAGCAAACAGTCCAAAGGCGCAGGCGGCGAAATCCAAATCACAGATGCCATGGTCACTTTGATGAATGAGCAAAACTTTACCGGCGTCAAATATGATGGTCACAGTTTTGACTGCGGATCTAAAGTTGGATTTCTCACCGCCAATGTTATTTTTGCGATGGATCGCGACGATATTGCTGACGAATTTAAGCAAGAATTGCGTACAGTTGCGGCCCAATTGCTCAAAAACTTCTCTATTGGCGACTAAAACGCAAACCCGCTTCAAGCTTATGTGTGCGTAGAACCGCTGCGGGCTCTTCGCGGAACGCAAAACTGTAATTGGCAAAAGCAGACAATTGCTTATTGGCCTGATATTGCACGCCAAGCCCGGCACGGCTGGTCAGTATCTGATCAACGCTTGATTGATAGTGCTGGCGTTCAACTTCACCAAACATAGAAATTTGGGTACGCGAATTCATCTGATGATTGAATGTAAGGCGTCCCGTGTCCACAATGCGCATCGGCTCGCCGGCAACAGTTGATGGGCTAACGCTCGTGTTCGCATCTAGACTGAATTGCGAGGTATCGGTTGCCTGCCATTGCAATGCAGCATTGTAAGTAAACGTTTGAACCGCATCCAAACTCGCATCGTCAAATGTTTGGCGCAATTGCCCCAAAGAAATATCGCCGCGCAGCCGCTCGTCAAAATTCAATGAAGCACCGACCTGAGCTTCATAGGACCAATTGTTACGCGACGCGGCAAGAGCTGCGGACCCAGCATCATAGCGCGATCGGTTCAGCTGCGTATCCACAAATATCCCGATTTTAGGCGTGAGCTCGCGCGAAATGCGCCCACCGACCCCATAGGTCCAAGCATTATTCTCAGCGTTGGATTGCAGCGCACCATCATTTAACTGTGATGCTGCCGTCTGAGATCGACCAACAGACCCACGCAATTGCACGCCCGTCTTGCTGAACTGGTGGCTGTAGCTGCCATTCAGACCAAGTTGTTGATCATGCCCACCAATTTTTACGCCTGTTGGCAGATCAGGATCGGATGATTGAGGTTGAGAAAGATTATAGGACAAACCAAATCCCAACTGAGAATGCTGGTTCAGCTGCTGGCCAAAGTTGCTCTGCAACCCTAGTGATCTTGGCGTGAAATGCTCAGCACCCATTTGATCCAGCACCATATTGCCGCTTAGGCTAGCGGTAAAATCGTCGCCTTGTCTTTGCAAACTAAACTCAGGGGCTGCCACAAGAAAATGGGACGTGGTGCCTGACGCATTTTCAAATCCACCGCGCAAACTGATCGCGCTCGTTAGATCCCAATCCCCTAAAACAGCCTGTGCATGGCTGATGGACGGCAATGTACCGACGCCAAAAAACAGAACAATCGCCAGTGATCGCCGCAAGCTGGCATTTGAGTTTGTTGACACGTTTTTCGCCGCTCATGATTGGAAAATCTTCTTTCGCATCCTGATATATTATGGTTAACGAACTGATAAAATCGACAAGCAGATTTTTAGAAAAACTGACGATATTCAAGGACTTGCACTGCAGCGCAGGCCAACGCAATTGAGCATCACTCACCCCCGTTATTAACAGCTGATTAGCCTTAACGATGTACACTGCACCCAATTGAATTGACCTAGCGCCCGCGTATTTTGGGCTGCAGTAAGGAGTAAGGTCGCATGGATTTAGCCACCATTCTGGGCATGTTAGCCGGCGCCGGCTTTATTTTCCTCGCCATCTTTATGGGCGGTTCGATCACCCAGTTTATCGATCCACCATCCATGATGATTGTGGTCGGCGGCGGACTGGCTGCAACACTTATTCGTTTCCCACTCGCTGGCGTTGTAACCGCATTCGGAACCGGCGGCAAAGTTGCGTTTACCCACAAAAAAGTCGACCCGAGAGAGCTGATAGAACAAATCGCAGAAATGGGCGATATCGTACGCAAAAATGGCCCACTTGGACTGGAAAACGTCGAGGTTGACGATGCAAACCTAAAAAAGGGCGCGCAATATATCGCTGATGGATATGACGCCGGGTTTATTCGCGAAACAATGGAATTGGAACGCGATCAATTCACCACACGTTTGTCAGAGGGCCAACGCGTGTTCAAATCCTTGGGTGATGCGGCTCCAGCTTTTGGGATGATCGGCACACTTGTGGGCTTGGTGCAAATGTTGGCCAACATGTCTGACCCTGCAGCCATTGGCCCTGCGATGGCGATCGCTTTGTTGACCACACTCTATGGCGCGGTTTTGGCCAACCTTGTTTGTCTGCCGATTTCAGACAAACTCACAGCAAAACTAGCGCTTGAGGATATCAACCAAACCCTGATCATTGACGGCATTATGTCGATCCGCGACGGCAAAAGCCCGGCACTCATCAAAGAGATGTTGACCGCCTATTTGCCTGAAAAAATGCGCGAGAGTTTGGATGAGGCGGCTTAAAGCGGCCCAACAATATAATGACTAGAGGAACCAGATAATGGGCAAAAAGAAAGAAAAGGCGGCTGGCGGGAGTGACATCCCCGAATGGCTCGTCACATTTGCCGATCTCATGTCCATTCTGGTGTGTTTCTTTGTTTTGATCATTTCATTTTCCATTCAAGATGATGAAAAACTGCAGGTCGTTGCAGGCTCCATGAAGGATGCATTTGGTGTCATCAAAACGGAAGCTAAAGCGGGTATTATTGAACGCGATGGCAACCCGCAACGTGATTTTGTGAAATCCGTTACAACTGAAGAGAGCACCAACCAAACCGAATTTGCCGAGATTAAACACAATGAACGCTCCAAACAGGGGCCAGAGGCAAATACCCACGATATTGAAAAGTCCGACGTGGAAACCCCGCGTGAGTTCGCTTTGGCCACAACAACCTTGCGTCAAGCCTGGCAAGAACTGCCTGATATTACCTTTGTTGCTGACAATTTGCTGATTGAGGAAACGGAAGAAGGACTGCACATCCAAATCGTGGACCAAGAAGGTCGCACCATGTTCCCTGAAGGATCAAAATATCCCTATGAGGTGACGCGCCAAGCTATCGCTATCATGACCCCAATTTTAAAAAGCTTGCCAAACCAAATTAGGGTCACCGGGCACACAGCCGCCGGCGCTTCTTACCACACGGCCTCCTATGGGCCTTGGGAACTATCATCTGATCGAGCGAATGTTGTGCGTCGCCTAATGGAAGAATTTGGCATGCCATCTGAGCGCATTTTTTCCGTGGTCGGCAAAGGGGACGCAGACCCACTCTTTCCAAACGATCCCTACCTTTCGGCAAATCGCAGAATATCAATTCTTGTGATGCAAGAAAGCCCACCGGTACCGATTGAGCTAAAACCATAAAAAAAGGCGCCGAATGTGGCGCCCTTTTTTTTGCAATGCTAACGAATGCTTTTGTTAAACCGCTTCAACATGGAGCATGGTTGCCTCTACGGAGGTCACTTTGACCTTGGTGCCTTTGGCCAATTCTGGCCCCGTGACCCGCCAAAAACTATCACCAACCTTTAACGATCCAATGCCATCAACGATGGGTTCATCAAGGCTAAAAACTTGCCCGATGAGCTTTTCGTTTCTGGCATTTAGAAATGGTCGGTCCGATACATCTTTGCGCCCTTTGAAGTATAGTGTCCAAACCGCAACGCATGAAACTGAAAGTACAGCAAACAAAATCCACTGCATTTGCCAGTTCAATGCTTGTGTGAGCGTGGCCAAACCCACCAATACCGCAGCAAGGCCAAACCAAACAAAAATACCACCAGGAACAACCAGTTCAATTGCCAACAGCACAAAACCGCCAATGACCCACGACCAGCCGCCATATTCAATAATCAGTGCCACTAGATCCATCTTCTAGCTCTCCGAGTTGGGGACACGGCCCGTCTGGCGTTTGGGCTTATCGCCCCCAAATGCTTCACGCGCAATTTCAGCGATACCGCCAACGGCGCCAATCACATTTGCCGCCTCTATTGGCATCATTAGAACCTTCTGATTTGGAGATTTGGCGATACTTTCAAGTGCCTTGATATAATTATTCGCAACAAAATAATTTACCGCCTGCACATCGCCCTGCGCGATCGCTTCAGAAACCATTTGGGTGGCCTTTGCTTCAGCTTCAGCTGCCCGTTCACGCGCTTCAGCATCACGAAAAGCTGCTTCTTTGCGTCCTTCAGCTTCCAACACTTGCGCTTGCTTTTCGCCCTCGGCTTCCAAAATCGCGCTTTGTCGCTTCCCTTCGCTTTCCAAGATCGTCGCGCGTTTTTCCCGCTCAGCTTTCATTTGGCGAGCCATAGACTCAACCAGATCTTTGGGCGGATCAATGTCTTTGATCTCGATCCTCGTGATTTTGACGCCCCATGGAGAAACGGCAGCGTCCACAACATGCAGCAAACGCTGATTAATCTCGTCACGGTTCGACAGCAATTCATCCAAATCCATCGAGCCCATCACTGTACGGATGTTGGTCATCGTCAGATTCAAAATCGCATGTTCAAGGTTGTTGACTTCATATGCAGCCGCCGCCGCATCCATCACTTGAAAAAATGTCACGCCGTTCGCGGTAACGGTCGCATTGTCGCGGGTGATCACCTCTTGGTGAGGCACATCCAACACCTGCTCCATCATATTGATCTTGCGACCAACACCATCCACAAATGGAATAATCAGGCTCAAACCAGGTCGCAATGTGCGCGTGTAACGCCCAAAACGTTCAATGGTGTAATTATACCCTTGGGTGACCGTTTTGACACCGGCAACAAGCACCATCACAACCAATACCGCGCCAACAATTATCGCGATTGAAAACCCGTCCATCATATTCTCCAAACAATTCCGCTAACAATTATCTAGGGACAATGGTCCCAAATCTCAAGAAACTCAACGTTTTCCTTTGTGAACGATCACATTTTGATTGCAATTGATCTAGGTCATTTTTATTATGACAATAACAATCAACTTAAAATTGCCAATCAATCGTCATCCAAAGGTGAACGCATGCTCTATCCTATAGCCCTCATCACGCACTTGCTTTGCGCATGCGCCTTTATTGGTGTCGTTTTTTTTGAGGTGTTCATTCTTGAAGGCATGCGTCACCACATCTCGCATAGCACCATGGTCGAAATTGAAACCGGATTGGTAGCGCGCGCCCGCCAAATTATGCCTTACATCGTTGGTACACTGTTCCTAAGCGGCGGTTATTTGGGATACACACAATTCCAGGGTATGGGCGTACTCTGGCAAGACAGCTTCTCGATTTTGCTTAGCATCAAAATTTTGCTTGCACTCAGTGTGCTGGGACATTTCGTCTGGGCACTGACCAACGCAAAAAACGGATGTATGAACTCTACCAAGTTTCAACTAACCCACATTAGCGTGTTTACCCACATGGTGCTGATCGTCATTTTAGCAAAGGGTATGTTTTACTTCAGTTGGTGACCCGCCTAGAGCCAGCCCGAAAGCTCGCGTCGGACCACATCTTCGATCACCTGCATGCCCAACTCGCTATCGTTCAGACAAGGGATATAGGCAAAATGTTCACCGCCCGCGTCCATAAATTCTTCACGACCTTCCATGGCGATTTCTTCTAGTGTCTCAAGACAGTCAACAGAAAATCCAGGGGTTAAAATGGCGACCTTCTTGATCCCCTTTGCGGGCAACGCCTCAAGCGTTTTGTCCGTATAAGGCTGCAACCATTCTTCAGGCCCAAATCGGGACTGAAATGTCACCATCAATTTGTCTTCAGCCCAGCCAAGTTTTTCGCGCACCAGCCGCGTCGATTTATAGCATTGGCAATGATAGGGGTCGCCCTTCATCAAATAGCTTTTGGGCACCCCATGATAGGAAGTGATCACCAAGTCAGGCTCAAAATCAAGTTTGGCCAAACCATCTTCGATCGATTGTGCGATCGCATCAATATAGGCATCTGTTTCAAAATATGCAGGTGCTGTGCGCACTGCGGGTTGCCAGCGCATTTTTTTCAGCGCGTCAAAAGCTTTGTCATTGGCTGTCGCCGTCGTTGCCGCTGAATATTGTGGGTAGAGTGGCACCAATAAAATCTTATCGCATCCTTGTGCCTGCAAAGCCTCAAGTTTGGACTGAGTGGATGGATTGCCATAGCGCATCGCATAATCGACAATCACATTTTCCTCGCCGGACATGGCAGCTTTTAGAGCTTGCACCTGACCTTCAGATATTACGCGCAGCGGACTGTCGTTTTTCTCTCGGTCCCAGATCTTGTCGTATGCAGCGCCAGATTTTTTTGGCCGCACCGTCAGAATGATACCGTTCAAAATCGGCCACCAAATCAGCTTCGGTATCTCAATTACCCGAGCGTCGGACAAGAACTCTTTGAGATAACGACGCATAGACCAATAGTCGGTTGCATCAGGCGTTCCTAAATTCAACAAGAGAACGCCAACTTTTTTTGGCGCAACAGCGGGATGGTCTTTTGGAAGATGCGACGTCATTTTGCCTCGTTGCTTTTATGTGTTTGGCGTCTTGGAAGGTTTGAAGCAACATAAAGAGCGCGACCGCAAATTGCAGTGCACCAATTGTCGCATTATCCCCTTACCTTGGCGCCTAACATAGTGGGTGCATTCCTAAAAGCAAATACGAAAAGGGCGACCCAATGGATCGCCCTCATCAACAGTTTGTTAGCTAGAGTGCTTATTCGACGATGGTAATGCGGTCATCCACCATTGGCGTATATGCGCCACCTGCTGCAACATATGCCGCAACAACATCTTCTAGGTTTGGACCAAAGTCATAAGCTTTCATGCCATTTGTGGCGAACACTTTGTATCCGTCCCCACCCGAACGCATGAAGTTGTTTGAAACAACGCCATATGTTGCGGCTGGATCAAGCGCGCCAAAAGTGCCCTCGTCGCCAAGCACTTCAACAGAAACGATCCGGCCACCCGCATCTTTGGTCGGGTCGTATGAGAATTTCAGACCAGCCACTTGTGGGAAACGACCGCCGCCAGATTCAACTTGGCTAACGCCATTTTCCAACGCTGCAATAACGTCAGCACCAGTCAACTCAAATGTTGCCAATGTGTTTTGGAATGGCAATACCGTCAGCACTTCACCCATTGTGATTTCACCCGCATCAATTGATGCGCGCAAACCGCCACCGTTTTGGATCGCAATTGAAACGCCCTGGTTCTTAACGCGGTCCAACATAGCCTCAGCAACGAGAACGCCCATTTCGCAGGTCTGTGCCCGACAGAACGAACGATTGCCCTCAATCGGCGCTGTTGTTTCACCAACAACCTTGTTCATAAGTTCCTGAAGGGGACCAGCAGCCTTTTCAATATAGGCAAGCACTTCTTCGTCTTCCGGCACACGGGCATCAAGCGACCATGCCTGACCACCAGCATCCTTGACGTTTCCTTCGTCATCAAAAGTTACGCTAAGCTCACCCACATATTTGGTGTAGGCATAGGCTTGCACAACTTGCACCTTATTGCCGTCAGGACCATCCACAACCGTTGGATAATCTTCCAACAATGTGTTGGTGTGACCGCCAACAATCACATCGATCCCTGCAATTGAGGCTGCAAGTTCAAGATCGCGGTCATACCCAATATGGGTCAACAGAATGATTTTGTTGATGCCATCGCCCTTTAGTTTTTCGATAAGAGCAGGCAATACGCTTTCTTCTGTAAAGAATTTTACGGTGTCACCAGGGCTAGAGATTTCTGCTGTGTCCGGTGTGAGCAATCCGATGATGCCGAGTTTTTCGCCGCCAACTTCTAGAATGGTATAGGGCGGTATTTTGCCATCAAGCAATGGCTCACCACTCATATCCCCATTGGCAAACATAACCGGGAAATTTGCAAGATCCGCAAAATCGGACAATCCTGGAGGTCCATCATCAAATTCGTGGTTACCCACCGCCATCGCGTCTACTTCCAACATATTTAGGAATTCGGCGTTCATTTTGCCTTTATATGTTGTGAAATAGAGAGACCCTTGAAACTGGTCCCCGCCAACGAGAGTAATCACATTGCCGCCTGCGCCTTCAACAGCGTCACGACGCGTGTCGATGAATGTCATCAAACGCGCGGCACCACCAAAACATTTGCCGGCGGCGTTGTCTCCTGCGCTACAACCTGAATCATATTTGTTTACTGGTTCAAAGCGCGAATGCATGTCGTTAAAGTGCAAAATATTAAGCGTGTAGTCAGCAAATGCTGGCGCTGCAGCGCTGGCCATCATGGTACCAAGCGCAAGCGCGAGTGCTTTTTTCTTCATTTTTATGAGCCTCCAAATAATTTCAAACCAGCCTCTTATAGGACGCGCTGCATGGCATATTTTTGACAATGTGCGATGTTTTTTTGGCGCGCCGTTCCTCCCACAGATACTGGCATGCGCGTAACTTTATGACAGTTTTGTAACACTGACCAGCACAAATTGGACCGTTTGGACAAAATTGGTCCCGACTAAAAAGACGCAATCAGCAAAATTGCACCAAATCCAAACACCAAGAAGGCACCGGCCAATTCTGCTGTGCCAACAATCTCACCCCAGAACCGACCGCCAGCTAACGCACGAGCCTTGGCAAGGCCTTTAAAATAGACCGCCAATGCCGCCAGCATAGAAACTGTGATCGCTGTACCCAAGCCCATCAAAAATGTCGCGGCGATACCTGCTAACAGCAATTGTTGACTGAGAGCAAAAGCCAAAACCACCAGCGCACCAGAACAGGGCCGCAACCCCACAGAAACGATAAGCCCAACCTGCTCACGCAACGTACGACCACTGAATTGGCGTGGCTCAGGTGCATGCTGACAACCGCAGTCCGGTCCATGCTCATGATCGTGATCGTGATTATGGTGGTGGTGAACAGCCTGCGCATGCCTGTTGAACAATTTTCGCCAAATCAACCAAGCGCCAAGCAACATCACCAGCCCATAAGAGCCCACGGCCATCCAGTGTGCGGCATCTGACATGGCAAAACTTGTGAGGCGCAACAAACTTGCAGCCACCAAAACAAAGACTACCGCCACTATGGATTGCATAAATGCTGTTGCAAAACTAAGCACAACGCCGTGGCGCAACTCGCTTTCGTTGGCCACCATATAGGATGAAATAATGACTTTGCCGTGCCCTGGGCCCGCCGCATGAAAAATGCCATACAAAAAGCTCAATCCGCCCAAAACCCAAAATGCACTACCATCGCTGCGCATTCGTGCCATCGCGTCTGTTAGCGCGCGATAAAACCCCTTTTGCTGCACATTGATCCACCCAAGAAAACCTGATTGTTGACCGCCCAAATTCGGCTCTTGTGGCGGTGCAACAAAGGGCGACCCCTTGGGCTTTGCAGGGGCCACGGGCACAACTGCACCAGAAGCGTATTCACCGCATCGCACAATAATGACATTCGACAGATCTTTTACAGCTTGCGCCAATTCCTCGGGAAGCTCCAAAACGTCGGTTCCAAGCGCAAATAGCTGCTCTTCAATATTGGGATCAATGGGGCGCGGTCCATTAACCTCAGCCGTGCATTTGCCATCAGCATTATCAAAAAAGACGGCATCACCTTCCACAAACTGAAACGCAGAATAATACTCAGGATCCGCAACTTCAATTTCAATATCTCGCGATGGGAATACCGGCTCTTCAAAATCAAGGGCAAAAGCCAGCTGCAGATTTGTCCCATCATATTCCATCCGGGCATCGCGCCCTTTGGCGAACACCAAGTTTTGCGCGCCCGCAAAACCCGCAACCGTATAATAACCGAACTCTTCGAGCCCCATCATATTATCGTCGGCCAGTGGTTGAAGTTCTTCGCTTGAAACTTGGCCGTCGCCATCTTCGTCCAGCCCTTGCACGGCCCATGCTGAATAAAGCGGGTCGAACGACCATGCCTGCCGCAATCCAACCAATTCACCCTGGTCGTTGAATACAACAACAACTCGCGCGTCGATAAAAATATGGGGATGGGCAAACACTGATGTGGCAAGGGCCAGCACCATGATGATTACCGCAAAAAACCGAGTTGAAAAACTATTCACAATTCCCGCCCAACCGAAGTATTTTGAGCCAAATCTAGCCAGCAATTGCGGCATCAAAGAGTCAATCTTCAAGATCAAAAAGCGACAAGTTGAATTGCGCCACATCATCAATAAGTTCACCAAATCCGCGCACCGCATGCGCTGCACTGGCCATACCCTTTGCAGCCGTTGCCACCGACGCATTCCCTACAACACCTTGATCGTTCAAATCATGGCTCATCCAACCAAAATGATGCTTGCCATAGCCCGTTAAATGGTGAGCAGAGGCTTGAACTCCCTTTAAGGCGCTTTCAAAATGATCTGCGGCATCCATGTCAACTTTTTGCGGGGCATAATGCAACATCAGCGATGTTTCTATATCACCGCCATGAATGCCAAATTTTAGCTCTTCTTCATCAAACAGGCTCGCAGGTTGCCCAAAGCGCAGCCAAGCCGAAGACACAGCCAACATAGAAAAATCCCGTCGCAGCGCCAAAATCAATCGATCCACGACACCGCTGTTGCCGCCGTGTGACGACATGATGATTAAACGACGCCCGCCCCACGCATGAAACCTTGCGCCAATTTCATACCAACTCTGAAACAAGTTTTCAGCATCAAAACTCAGCGTGCCGTCAAAGTGATCATGCTCATCGCTGGCTCCAATCTGCTGCAATGGGAACACCAACACGTTGGCTTCAATCGCTAACTCTTGCGCTGCATTCAAATGGCCCTGGGCAATATCGCAATCAGTTGAAAGCGGCAAATGGGGTCCGTGTGGTTCAATCGCCCCAACCGGCAACACGCCAACAGTTTGCGCATCAACCAGCTCCGCTAACTGGTCACGTTTCAAATCCATTAGGTTGAAAATTGGCATTTGAAGAGCTCTTTTGCTATTTGCGCTTTGTTGGTTTTGCCAGCTATTGCGCCATTTGCAAAGCGGGTCAGTTCAAATTAACCGATTAACGATAGTCTAAGCCAAGAATTTCATTTGCCTAAGCGCTTGGGCTAGAAAGAACTATGGCCAAAAAAACCGAAAACACATTGCTATTTGCCCTCATTGAAGCTGGTGCCCTGAGCCGCCAAGCGGCCCTCGCCCCATTGCGAGAACTTGGTTTGCTGCCCGGCGACGATGCAATTTTGCTTTGGCTCAATGGCAATCCAGAAACCGAATTTTCAGAAATGATGTTCGAATTGGGACTAGAAAAGCAAACCCTGCGCACCGTGTTGTTCCGATTTCAAAACACGGGCCTTGTGACTTGTGTGCCAACACAAAACACCAACGATCTTGAAGTGTCCCTCACCGAAGGTGGTCAACGGCTCATCGACGCGCTTGAACACCATTGGCGCACGCTAGACAAACAACTACGTGCCCAGCTGCAGCCCAAAAAGAGCAAAAAGCTAAAGAAAGCCCTGCACAAACTAGCGGACAGTTTTTGAGGAATGGTGCTCATGCCCCTTGAAGTGGGATTGTGGCCCAGGCCTGGATTGGTGTTTCACACGCCAATATCGCCAAAAAAAGTCGCCCAATACGAACAAAATCGCGAAGCTCACAAAATACAAGAACAAGTTGGATCTTAAGAACAGTCCGAGCGAAACCAAGAAAAACGTTAGCGGCACCAACTGCATCGACGAGTATTGCCACCAATTGGCCGTCCAATAAAACTCTTCAGCTCGGTCTTGTGCTCTGGGGGAAACATGTGCCAGCGCAAAAAGAGTGCTGTTGCTCACCAACAGCAGAACCAAATACAAAGGAACAACAAGGAACTGAAATCGCATATCTAGGATTGCGCCTGTTAGGTATGCAACCAACCCCATTGTCAACAAAAGCACCACCCCGCTTGTCGTCCACCTGTTCTTTCTGTGCGTCAGGTGCGCCCAAAATAGTTGTCTAAATGTCATTTGATTTCTCCGCGCGACGCATTTTTCTGCGCAAAACCGATGTCCAGACCACTCCAACAAACCCACCAAAAGCCACAAAATAGTACAGAAAGTATTCAGTTTCCATTGAGTAAACCCAAAAGAGACAAACAACGCTCGTAATGATCATTTGGATCGTCAACAGCTTCCAGCTAGCTTGAGCGGTAAACGCCAAATGGCGTTTGGCAAGCGTTGGGCTAATTTCCGCTAATGCGTAAAAAAGTGGTGGACTAGTCACCATCCATCCTAGGAACAAACCATAGCCGACAATCACAATCATCTGCCGCTCAGCGGGCCACAAAAACATGGTAGTCAACGCCACCACGCTAAATGTTGTCATCATCAAGGTATTTATCAAGCGCATTTCTTTGTGCGTCAGGTGCGCCCAAAACAACTCTCTAAATGTCATCTCTTTTGTCATCAAACTTGTAATATCCAATTCGGCGCACATAGCCGCGCGCGGCGTAAAATGTTAAATATACTGTTTGGGTCAGAGGCAAAAACAAGCCCCAACCCAGTGGCGCACCCATCAAGGCGTGAAGCGCGGTCAAGGTTGCAAGATTGACCATATGGTCGAGCACATAAATCGGCCAAGTCGCTTCCACCAAATATCCCCAACTGCGCGAAGCAGCTTCTGGGTTTACCCCGGCCAGCGCAAAGAAAAAGGCGGGGGACAGGGTGAAATAACAGAGCAGCAAGATAAGCGGTGGGAAGGCACCATTTTCCAATGCAAACTCACCACCCAGATCAAACTTCCAATGAATGGCCGCCCAAACCATAAAGACGAGCAACCACCAGTTTGAACGGTGAAAAAGATGTGCGCTGAAACGTTCCTGAAATGTCAAACTTCGCTTCCATTTACCTTCTTTCTGAGCCACCTAAATGACCAGAATAACGTGACAGGCACTACCACCCCTAAACCCAAATAGGTGAGTTTGGTCGCAATTGTAGATTGCGGCTTTGAGAACAAAACCGACGCCGCCAACACAATGCCAAACGCAATCAAATATCCAACCCATTTGACAGAAATAATTGGAGATACACCCTGGTCGTTTTGTCTCTTTTCGTGTGCACTCACGCGTTGACCAGCTGTGTAAACGAGTGCTGCGAGCATAAACGACAAGCAATAAAGCATGTCCCAATAATAAACACTATTGTCCAAAACAGCGGCCAAAAAAGGACCTGCCAAAAGAGCGCATCCAAACAGTGACAGGGTTGCTAAATTTAGCTGCCGGATCATTTCGCTCAATAATCTCATGGTCAAGTCTCACACACATCAAACAAAAAGCATCGCAACAACATACTCAAAACTGGCGTGCGCACAATTGGTGTTTTTGCTTCCCCAGTTCAATCGAACTGCTAAACTGAGTTTACTGATTTGGCGGAGATGAGAAATGTTTATTGTGCCCATCTATTATTTGGACCTGTTTGGCGTTGCCATTTTTGCGACCACAGGGGCGTTGGTGGCAAGCCGCAGGCAAATGGACATTATCGGCTTTGCCCTTCTGGCCACATTGACCGGCGTGGGCGGGGGCACACTCAGAGACCTGATCTTAGATCGTCCCGTTTTTTGGATTGTCGATCAGGCCTATTTGGTCACATGCTTAGCGATTGCCGTGGTTGCCTTTTTTGCTTCCCACTTGATCCAGCGCCGATATATTGCGCTTTTGTGGCTCGATGCAATCGGCCTTGCCGCCTATGGCGTTTTGGGCGCACATATTGCCCACGCCAATGGCGCGGGCTTTTTTGTGGCTACCGCTCTTGGCGTGATGACCGCAACCTTTGGCGGCATGATCCGCGATGTGGTGTGCGACGAAAATGTTCTGATATTGCAAGATGAGATATACGCCACTGCAGCCTTAACGGCAGCGGGCGGTTATATGGCCCTCGTTTATTTAGGCATGCCCTTTTTCTATGCCGCCATCTTTGGCACCGTCATCGGTTTTGTGGTCCGCGCCGGGGCCATTCAATTCAGTTGGAAAATCCCCCGCTACAAACCACGCGAGGGGCGAGACTATTGATTGAATTTCTTGATCAACAACTCTACCACATTTCTGAAGATCCAAGCATTGACCGCTTCGATCCGCGTCTCGACAAAGAGGGAAACAACAGCGTTTGGGCGATTTCAGCAAGTCGAATACAAAACTATCTTTTACCCCGCGATTGCCCACGCATTTGCATTTGGGCCAATGAGCAAACCAACGCCAATGACTGGGCCAAATTGTCAAACGCCAACTCAATTATTGCGATTGAGCGCGGCTGGTTTGAACGTTGCGCCGCGGCAAAACTATACGCCTATGTTTTTGACAGCGCTGAATTTGATCTGATCGGCCCGAATGCGGGGTATTTCACCGCTTCCACAGCACAAAAGCCGCGCGAAATGCTAACGATTGATGATCCGTTGCGTCAGCTCAACTTGGCTGGTGCGCGGCTTGAAGTGCTTGAAGAATTGCACAGTTTTAAAGAGACTGTTTTGGGTTCAAGCTTTGCTTTTTCAATGATTAGAATGCGCAACGCTGCACCTATTCCACAGACGCCGATTTGAAGACCACATAAGTGGATTGTCCAACGACCATCTGCAAATCTGCAATGGTTTTGGCCATCACGCGCGCCCGCACAATCTCACCTTCCACCCGTACCAAAACATCTGCCTGCGACCGATCAAACAACCGGATGGTTTCAATTTCACCCTGCAACTGATTGCGCGCACTCACTCCTTCAAGCCGTTTTTTTGAAAGCAACACATCCCGCGCCCATATGCGCAAACGAACTTGATCACCCACATTTAGCGCCTTGCGCGGCAAATCGACGTGCTGTGCGCCCACCCCTATCGTTGCCAAATCAAACTCAGCATCAATTGCGGTCACGGTGCCAGACAAAAGGCTGGTGATGCCATTTTCAAAAAACGCAGGCCCATCCAATTGCGCCATTGTTTGTGCCAATGGCCCCTGCGCAACAATTTTACCTTGATCAATGGCGATCAGGTTTTGCGCCAATTGCGCGGCCTCTTCCATTTGATGGGTGACATAAAGCACTGGAATATTAGCTTGAGCAAAATGGGTGCGAATAAGCGTAAGCAAATCAGCTTTTAGGCGCGGATCAATTGCACTCAACGGTTCATCAAACAGCATAAGTTTGGGCGCACCAAACAAAGCCCGCCCAATCATCACACGTTGTTTTTCGCCACCTGATAGGCTATGCGGAAACCGTTCAATCAAGTCCGATATTCCCAATTGATCGGCCAACTGTTTGGCAGAAATGACCCCGCTGCGGCCCAATTCAATGTTTTGCTGAACTGTATAATGAGGCAACAAGCGCGGCTCTTGGAACACCATGCCGATCTGACGATGCTCGGCTCTTTGAGGCATGGCAATGCCGCCAAGACTTATTGTTCCGCTCACCGGGTGATCCAAACCAGCGATCACACGAAGCAAAGAGGTTTTGCCCGCGCCCGATGGCCCAACAATCGCTGTTATGCCCGGCCCAGCGTCAAACTGATATTGCGCGCTCGGGTTGCCCCGCGTGCCCTTGATTTTCACCTCAAGCATGGCGCACCGACCTGTCGCCCGATAAACGCACTTGCAGCCAATTGAGCAGATATTCAGACCCCAAGACAGCAATCACCGAAATGGAAATCGACACAAGGCTCAACATCAGCACCATTTGCTCCCCGTCAAATCGCTGCAATGCAGAATGGATCGCTAGTGAAAATGTCTGCGTTTCACCCGGAATATTGGCAACGAACGTTATGGTTGCCCCAAATTCGCCAAGCGCTTTAGCAAAGCCCAAAATGCCCCCCGCAACAATGCCGGGCAATGACATGGGAAAATATAACATTGTAAAGCGCTGCCAGCCCATTTTGCCCGCAACCTCCAAGGCTTCGTCCAAATCGGGATCAACCGCTTCAAGCGACAACCGAATGGGACGAACGATGAGAGGCAATGCCACCAACCCGGCGGCCAAACTGGCACCCGCTGCATTAAATGCAAATGATATGCCCAAGGGCGCCAACAATTGCCCAATTGGCCCCGTGGGGCCAAATCCATACAAAAGCACCAAACCGGTCACCACCGGGGGCATAACCAAGGGCAGCATGATCACAGCGCTCAGCAACCTGCGTCCAACAAACCGTTTGCGCGCCAAAAGATAGGCCAAACCAAACGACACTGGCACAGCCCAGCACAGTGCAAAAAACGACACTTTGAGCGATAGCAAAACAATGGACCAAATCTCAGCCGACACTATTTTCCCTCAAGCGATAAGAACCCATAAGAAGCGACTATAGCATGTGCATCCGCACTGCCAAGGAAACGCATAAACGCCAACGTTTCGGGTTCTTGATCTGCTAAGGTCACCGCCCAATAGGAAATAGGTGAATGCGCGGTTTCATCAAAAACATAAACCACATTGAGCTTTAAAAGCGCCGCGTCTGAAGCATAAACAATGCCAAATGGTGCCGCCCCAGTTTGCACCAACCGAACGGCTGCGCGCACATTATCGGCGGGCGCCAGATTGTTTTGCAAAGCATCCCAAAGCCCCAAACTCTTCAGTGCCTCACGCGCATAAATTCCCGCAGGCACATGGTTTGGATCTCCCATGGCCAAACGCCTTGATCCCAACAACTTGGGCAACTCAGAAATATCAGTCAGTGCCAGTTCCTGATGCGCAACCAAAACCAATCGGTTCGAAAACAGCGGCACCAGCTTTTTGTCCGCGGCAACGAACGCTGCCCAATCTTTATTGGCAGATATGAAAACATCCGCAGGCGCACCGGCTTTGATTTGTCGGGCTAAACTTGAGCTACTGCCCGCAACAACGCTCAAGCCCTTCATGCCAGAGGCGTCAACGAGTGCTTGAACAACATCGGCAAGACTGGCGGCGACAAAGACCTTTGCATCAGCCATAGCAGGCTGAGCAATCAGCCCAACCAACATTGCCAATGCAAAGCCAAATCGCCGCATTGTCTTATTTGCCGATTTGTGACGCTTCGCGCGCCAAGGCTTCGATTTTATCAAAATCACGATTTTTAATCGCATCGCTTGGCACAATCCAAGATCCACCAACACAAATCACGTTGGGAAGCGAAAGATAATCCATCGCATTTTGTGGGCTCACGCCACCCGTTGGGCAAAATTTAAGATCAGGCAGTGGCGAAGCAAAGCTCTTGAGCAATTTTGCGCCACCCACAGCTTCCGCCGGGAACAACTTCAAATAGCTATAGCCCGCATCCGCCGCTGCCATGGCTTCGGTCGCGGTGGAAACACCTGGTAGCAATGGCACATCATATTCAAGCGCATCGCTTAAAAGGTTCAGCGGCGCGCCTGGAGACACCATAAATTGCGCACCCGCTTCAATTGATTGTTCGATTTGCATTCTATTCCGCACAGTGCCAGAACCAACAAAAGCCCCTTCAACACTTGCCATGGCCTTGATAATCGCCAAAGCATTTGGAGTACGCAATGTCACTTCAAGTGCTGGCAGCCCACCCTTAACGAGCGCTCGTGCAAGCGGAACTGCAGCTTCCAAATCATCAAGAACAATAACGGGCACCACAGGTGCAGCGGATAGAATTGGGGTCAGTTGAGCAACGATTTGGGCCATGATCTGCTTTTCTCTTATTGGGTGCACCGCAATCACAATTGCGGGATAATCGACATTGGTTTGGGCTTTAACACGAAGGATCAATTGAAATACACAATAAAAATACCTAAGTTCCGCATCAACTAGCTTGGGAAAGGGCAAAACGATGGCTCAATTGATCAATTCTACCACCCCGCTTGATGAAGCACGCGATGTACTTAAGGGTCTGTTTGACCTTAAGTTCACAAAGGCCGTGGAGAAAGAAACAGCCCCCATCTATGAACATCTCAAAGATCGAATCCCAGAGATCGAATGGCAGTTCTACGCCCCACTGATTCGCCAAATCAATCAGCTCAAACGCGAAAAAGACGCGGTAATTTTGGCCCACAACTACCAAACACCACAAATTTATCACGGTGTGGCCGATGTGGTCGGAGACAGTTTGCAGCTTGCTATTGAAGCGACAAAAGTGAGCCATTCCACCATCATTCAGTGCGGCGTGCACTTTATGGCGGAAACATCAAAACTGCTGAACCCGACTAAAACCGTGCTCATCCCCGATGCGCGGGCAGGCTGTTCGCTTGCCTCCTCTATCACCGCAGAAGATGTGATGGCCATGCGTGAGCAATATCCGGGCATTCCCGTGGTTACCTATGTGAACACATCTGCTGAAGTAAAAGCGGTGACCGACATTTGCTGCACATCGTCCAACGCCCTCGATATTGTTGAAGGGTTAGATAGCGACACGGTCATCATGATTCCAGATCAATATCTGGCGCAAAACACCGCCAAGAAAACCAAGAAAAAAATCATCACTTGGGCTGGCGCGTGTGAAGTACACGAGACGTTCACTGCAGCCGATATCGCTGAATTACGAGAATCGTATCCGGGCGCAAAAATCATTGCGCACCCAGAGTGCCCAACAGACGTAATTGATGCGTGTGATTTTTCAGGCTCAACTTCAGGCATGATCAATTGGGTTAAAACCAAAAAGCCGAAAAATGTGGTGATGGTCACCGAGTGCTCCATGTCCGACAATGTGGCGGCTGAAACACCAGGCGTTCAGTTCCTTAAAGGCTGCAACATTTGCCCGCACATGAAACGCATCAACCTCGAAAACATCTTGTGGTCACTACACACCGGCACCGAAGAAGTGACCGTTGATCCAGCGATTGCAGAAAAAGCGCGTGGCGCGGTTGAGCGCATGATTGAATTTGGCAAAGACAAAAAAGCCAAACGCAAATAAGACTTCAATCTAGAAGCTAATCCAAGTGAGCCCCCGCCTTTAAAAGTCGGGGGCTCTTTTGTTAGTGATCCTCTAGTTTGGCACCAACTGCCACGATGGAGGATGGCTTGCCACCCACCTCAATGGTCTCAACACTTGCCAAATCAGATTTTCTGATCAACCTTAAATGCCCCTGGGTTGGGTCAACCAGCGCAAGATTTTCGCCAGCAAAGACAAAAGACGGTCGAGCAGCCCCGTGCCCGCCTTCCATATCAATCGGTGCCAATATACTCGTAGATTGAACGATGGAACCACTAAGGGCATTTACAATATGCATATTGCCATCTGCTGTAAGCACAAATGCTTGGGCCGCGTTTTCTGGGTCCAAATAACCAGCAACAAGGCCAGCGTCAAATTGGGTTGATACAAAGTGCCCTTCACTTTCAACATCAACAAAGATCATTTTATTTTTGCCGAAATTGCCCGCAAACAATTGGATCCCCTGTCCACCATCAAGGCGACCAGTTCGTCCTTCTCCCAATTCCTCTGGGTAAGATAGAAACTGAGAGGAGGAATAGTCCGCAGCATCAAAAACCAAAATGCCATCTACACATGCAAATGCCGTTTTGTTGCCAGATGAGGCCTCGCCATGTAGCCCTTTACACGCATGCGGCTCGCCAATTTCCTTCATTTCACGGTCCAACACCCGCACAAAATCGGGCAGACTGCTATCGCTGGCTTTTGATGGTTCACTGATCAACAAATGGCCATCAAATGGCACCGCAACGCCATGGTGAGGCCGCGCAGAAACTGCAAAGCTCACTTGATGTTGAAGGTCTTCTTCAGCCAAATCAATACGCTGCACACTGCCGGTGCCGTCCATAAATGCAGCCACAGATTGGTCATGAACAACAAAATGCGTCGGCTTGTGACCGGTCAGAAAGAGCCCATTCCATTGTGCTTCACCCATGTGAGGATCTTGGTGGTCGCCATGATCCTCATACGACAATCCAGTGCGAGCGAAGTCGAT
Organism: Maritalea porphyrae; assembly: GCF_027213965.1. Classification (GTDB taxonomy): domain Bacteria; phylum Pseudomonadota; class Alphaproteobacteria; order Rhizobiales; family Devosiaceae; genus Maritalea; species Maritalea porphyrae_A. Next base: position 193,544 of record NZ_JAPWGX010000005.1, read on the forward strand.
GCGCCCTATTGCGCGTTGAACTGCGAATAGTCGCGTACCATCGCCACTCGCGTAAAGTCGGGCAGGTGCTGCAAAGTCCGTCCAAACCAGGGGTTCAACTTCTTTTTCAAAAACAGTTATCTGGGCTTTTTCGTGGTCCGACACGAAGTAACGCCAAACCTCATCTTGGGCAAAAGCAAGCCCGTTTGATGCCAATAGTATCGCTGCAGAAACAGCATAACGTACTTTTTGTTGCATGATTTCCCTCATGTAATGTTATTACAGCACGTCAAATATGTTATAACATTACGAATCGCAACGAAATTATTTCACTCATGCCTAAAAGCGCGGACTTGTTTGGGTTAGATGAGTTGAAAAGCTTGCCTTTGCAGAGGCAATCGATTGCCCCCGCCCTCAACCACTGGCCGGTTGATGCAATAATCGATCGAACTAGCGGGACTAAGCTTTCTTCAAGAACTCAGTTTTGAGCACGATGGTTGATTTGCCTATCCGGCACTCAACTTCTGTATCTTTATTGGTCGTGCTAATGTTTTTTATCGCTGTGCCGCGCTTTAGCGTTTTAGACATGCCCTTAATCTTCAAGTCTTTGTTGACCTGAACATTATCGCCATCTTCCAACTCAGCACCATTACAATCATGCACACTCATATCAATATCCTCGGTCAAATGTTGACCGAGGCATAACGCACTTGGCTGTCGCTGTCGTCAGAAAAACTATTCAGGCTTGCCGTTCGGCCAGTACTTGTCGCTCCAAGTCACGTCAACGCCATAGAGCGGCACCGTAGAAATTGACATTTTGGCGCTGCCTTCCGACACTTCGCGTGTGTGAGAAAGATAAATCAAACTATTGTTCGCTTTGTCGTAAATGCGCTTCACAACCAGCTTCTTCCAAAGGAACGAACGCCCTTCTTTAAAGACCTCTTCGCCATTCTTATCCAAATCAATGTCGCCAACAGTTACAGGGCCGGTGACACGACATGCAATCGACGAATTTGAAGGGTCTTCAAACCAATTGCCTTTTGAAAGTCGATCAAAAAAACCACGATCAAAATAAGCCAGGTGACAGGTCACGCCTTCAATTTCATGGTCGTGTACTGCTTCGATCAAAATGTCATTACCGACCCAATCAACCCCGATCTTGCCAACTTCTTCGGCTTGCGCAAACGTTGCCATCAGCGAGGCGGAAATAAGGGCGGTGGCAGCGAGTATCTTTTTCATCAAAAGGTCCTTTGCGTAAGGTCTTGGTCGCCATTCAAGTGGGCACTCAAGTACATAATTACAAGTAACATTGAAAACAAACACAGATGCACAAGCATATGCGACCGCACGCGCCCTTCCCTTCAATCGGGCTTCTATGTAACGTACCCGCCAACAAAACGAATCTGCAATCAAGCATCCAAGCATTCGGCTTGCGACTTTTCCCATTTCAATTCATGAGAACTGCCAATGACCATTTATGACAATGTGTTGAATGCTGAAGGTGCGCTGATCGTTGGCGCCGGACTTGCAGGCCTATTCTGCGCGCTCAAACTGGCGCCCCGCCCCGTAACCGTTTTATCCCCCAAGCCTTTGGGTACGGGTGCCTCCTCCACTTGGGCCCAAGGGGGCGTTGCTGCAGCCGTTGGCAAAGGCGATAGCGCCGAAGCCCACGCCCGCGACACCGATATTGCAGGCGCTGGCATCGTTGATTTTGAGGTCGCCCAATCCGTAGCGGCAGAAGCCGCGGAACGCATTGCAGATTTGGCTAAATGGGGCACCCCATTTGATCGTGCGGAAGATGGCAGTTTTGTTCTTTCTAAAGAAGCCGCACACTCTGTAAACCGGGTGGTGCGCGTATCGGGCGACAGGGCTGGTCGCGAGATCATGGCCGCGCTGATTGAGGAAGTGCGCAATACCCCATCCATTCGCATTGTTGAGGGCATTACAGCGGTGGATCTAGCGCGTGCCGACGGGCGCGTGATCGGCGTTTATGCCCGTAAATTGGGCGACCGATACGCCGAACCAGTGCTGATCCGGGCCCGCGCTACAGTTTTGGCCGCCGGCGGCCTTGGTGGCTTATATGCGGTGACTACAAACCCACCCGGAGTGCGTGGTCACGCCATGGGCATGGCCGCACGTGCCGGCGCCTTGATTGCTGACAGCGAGTTCGTGCAATTTCACCCAACTGCCATGGATGTGGGCCAAGACCCAGCTCCTCTCGCCACTGAAGCTTTGCGCGGCGAAGGCGCGACATTAATCAACGACTTAGGCGAGCGCTTTATGCTTGATGTGCATGAAGACGCTGAACTTGCCCCACGGGACGTGGTGGCCCGTGCCAATTTCCGCCAAATCCAAGGAGGACGCAAAGTCTTTCTGGACACCCGAAAAGTGTTGGGCGAACGCATTCTAACCGCGTTCCCAACTGTGGCCAATTATTGTAAAGAAGCAGGCATTGACCCTGTCGCCGATATGATCCCCGTCACCCCAGCTGCCCATTTCCACATGGGGGGTGTAAAGGTTGACGATCGCGGAAGATCATCGCTGGCCGGGCTCTGGGTCTGCGGAGAAGCTTCTTGCACCGGCCTACACGGGGCAAACCGCCTTGCCTCCAACTCACTGCTCGAAGCCGTGGTTTTTGGCGCGCGGATCGCAGAGGATATTTCTGGGCTTGAGCCGGTCAACAAAAGCCTGCCCCCCTACTTGGGGATCGAGTGGAACGAGGCGGAAGGCGAAGAAGCAGAGCGTGTCTTGCGCAACCTAGAAGCTGTGCAGGAACTCCGGCACATCATGACCAATCTTGTGGGCGTGGAGCGCAACGAAGAAGGCCTGCGCCTCGCATTGCGTAAAATTCAGGTGCTGGAAGAGACCGCAAAAGATGTTACGAGATCATATCTCAATATGACCACTTCTGCCACATTGGTGGCAGCAGCAGCCCTTAAACGCACAGAAAGCCGGGGCGGACATTTCCGCACCGACTTCCCAGATAAAGATCCCGCGTTTAAGGATCACACCACAATGACCCTAACCGACGCGCTAAAAATTCGCGCATCGGCTTAAGCTCGATCTGCAATTCTAGGCGTGGTTGTCAGCCGCGCCTTCATTGTCTTTCATGACTTTGCGGATGAGTTTTTCACGCTGCTCGCGCTCCAGCATCAATTTCTTCTGGTAGCGGCTTTGCACAACATCCACCGCAACCATCACGAAGAGAACGAAGTAGAAGGTTGATTTTGCCATCGGCAGAATTTCATGACCGAACAGTTTTAGGTGCGCCAAATGCCCGCCTTCGCTGAGCAACAAAATGCCGACCAACAAGAGGATGAACAATCCAAGCACTTGATACATCCGGTTGCGCTGCAAGAAGTCCGAAACATAGTCGCTCAATACAATCATCATGATGCCCGACAAGACGATGGCCACAGCCATCACCCAGAACTCGTCGGTTAGGGCAATTGAGGACAACACACTATCAAATGAGAACACTAGGTTCATTGCCACCAACCAAAATATGGTGACACCGACGGAGCGTTTACGCTTATCTTCATTCTGATCGTGAATATCATGCACCGAGATCATGTGGAAAATCTCTTGGATCGCTGTGTAGATGATAAATCCACCCCCCACAAGAACGATAAAGGCATGCACGTTCATCTCGGTTTCAATGAATCCGGTCCACTGTAGTTTGAGAAATGGGTCCTGGAAAAACTCAATAAGCTGAATAAGCGCGAACAAAAGGACCAGACGGAATATAACCGCCAGGCCAATACCCATGCGGCGCACATACTGCTGCTTGTCCTTTTCCACCCGCTGAGATTCAAGCGAGATATACAAGAGGTTGTCAAAGCCCAAAACGGCCAACAACCCAAATAGCATTAAAAGAGTAATCCAGTTCTCAATTGAAAGAAAACTTTCCATTTATCATTCCGCCTATCAAATCAAACTTTTGAAAACTAATGCAGACAATGAGTAATAAACTCAACCCCTAGCACCAAAACCGTTTTAGTCTGTGTCCAACAAATACGCACTAAGCGCCGCCAAATCCTGTGGCGTCCAATGGAGCAAGCTCTCGTTGATTACCTCCCCCATCGCACCGCCCAACGTGTCAAAATCTGGATCAAACCCGCCCGTCAACGCATCAATTAGACCTGCTTCATCATATCCACGGGCTCTAAGCGTTTCTGGGTCAATCGCGGGAAAGAACGGCTTTGTGCCAGTAGGTGTGCCCGCAAATCTTTGATCGGTTTGCGCTGCACCAAATGCGTTACGCGGCGTGTGACAGGCACCACAATGGGCAGGACCATTGGCAAGATATGCACCCCGGTTCCACCGTTCAGAGCGCGTAGCATCAGGCGCAAACCGCACAGGCGTAAAGAAGAGTCTCTTCCAACCCTGCATCGCTAAACGAATGTTGAACGGGAAACCAATTTGATGATCTGCAGCCTTCACGCCAATGGGATCCGTCGCCATCAGGGCCACATATAAATCCACAATGTCCTGGTCAGACATTTTGGTGTAGCTATCAAAAGGAAATGAGGGATAGAGGTGCTTTCCACCAGGACCTAAGCCCTTGCTCATAGCACCAGAGAACTCAGCCAATGTCCAAGCACCAATGCCCGCTTGTTTGTCTGAGGTTATATTGGGCGGAACAAAGTCACCAAATTGCGTCTTAAGCGGCAACCCACCCGCCAAATAGGCACCTCCGGCGGCAAGGTCTGTGTGACAGGCAACACAGCCCCCCAACCGGATCACATATTGGCCACGCGTCACATCGCCGGCCAAGGATAAATCTCGTTTAGGCCCACCGATTGGCGAAAAGAAATAGGCAATTCCTGCCAACGCAAAAACAACCAACAAAACCAAAAAGATTGACCAACGCCGCATGAAACTCTCCCTAAGCGTTTGATTATTCATGCGACGCTTCATCTGTCAAACAACTAGAGGCCCAATTCAAGCAAATCCCTTATTTTGGCTTTGCTCGTTTGTGCGACCACACGACCTAATTCTTTGCGCCCCGAAAAGATCACCAGAGTTGAGCGGCGAGGAATTTTGTTGGCCTTAATTATGGTTTTGGACGCCGGGTCATCCCAATCCACGCGAATGATCTCAATAGCTAAATACTTAGCGTCCTCAGCCTGCAACTCGCCCAAAACCTTGTCTTGAGCGCGGCACGTTGAGCACCAGCTGGCGTAGAAATCCAGCAAATAGGGTTTGCCGCTATTTTCAGCTGCTGCCAAAACCGTGGGACTATAGGGCGTATGCTGTGTTTGCGCATAGGCCCCGGTTAAGCTGCTTACCATCAGCACCGCAAACAAAGCAGCTCTAATTATAAGTTGTCGCATGGCGACCTCCTTCATGTGTTCAAAACCGTACAGACAAGGCCAGCAACCAGTCCGGCATATTATCCAGCGCCCAATTGTCCACAACCCGATCCAAATGAAACCAAATCGCAAGGCCCACAACCAACAAAGCAAACCCCATGATCGGTTTGGCGTGCTGCGAAAGCTTTGATAATAATTCTGATCTTTGCCCAATCAACTCTCGTGAACCATAGCTCAGCGCCAGAACAATCGTTGCGCTGCCAAGCGAAAACACAGCCATAATCAAAAGAGCATAGAAATAGCTTTCACCCTGAGAGGCCAACCCAATGGCACCACCCAATGTGGGGCCAATACAAGGTGACCACGCCACCCCCAGCAAAACGCCGGTTAAGACCTGTCCGGCCAAACGACTATCATCGATCTCATTGATTGATTTATTGCCACCTGTAGCTAAACCAGAGCTCACTCTTGCAAACTGTCGTTCGAATTGGGGCACAATTAAAATCACGCCAAACGCGATCATAATCCCTGCGCCAAATTTTGAGATAGCATCTTGGTCGAGTCCAATATTCTGCGCCACTGAGTAGACCAAAAACCCAACCACAGTAAACGAGACAGCAAGGCCGAACGCCATTGCCACCGGCCCAAACTTATTCTTAGAAACCGAGCCCGCTAGCACGATCGGCAACAAGGGAAGAACGCACGGATTGATCAACGTCAATAGCCCAGCCAAATAGGCGAACAAAATATCTATCACACAAAGCCCTCGTTCATTTCTCTAAGCCTTAGTACATCATGCAAGGTCGCCCCGCCGCTAACCTTTCATCACAAGCGTGTGAACAAAAAAGCCGCCTCGAATTGCTCGAGACGGCTCAATATTTCAGATTTTCACTTGCTTATTAGCCAGAGAAAAGTGTTTGGGGTAACCATGTCACAACACTTGGGAATATCCACAGGATTGCAAGTGCAATCACCTGAATGAGGATGAACGGCAAGACCCCGGCGTAAAGATCACTCGTCTTAAACTCCGCTGGCGCAACCCCCCTTAAATAGAAAAGGGCAAAGCCAAATGGCGGCGTTAAGAAGCTGGTTTGCAAGTTGATCGCAATCATGACGCCAAGCCACAAGGGATCATAGCCTAAAGCGATCAAAATTGGCCCAACGATTGGCACCACCACATAAATGATCTCAATGAAATCAAGGAAGAAGCCAAGGAAGAACATCAGCAACATCACAAGCAACAGTGCAGAAAACGCACCACCCGGTAAGTGACGCAAGAACTCAGCAATCACATCATCGCCGCCAAAGCCCTTAAACACCGTCGAAAACAGGCCAGCGCCAATGATGATCAAGAAAACCATTGAGGACACTTTGACGGTCTCGATACCAACTTCTTTGAACAAAGTGAAATCAAGTCGTTTCGCACGCCACGCCAGAATTGCCGCGCCAACGGCACCAACAGCGGCAGACTCAGTAGGTGTCGCAATACCGGCCAAAATTGAGCCCAGAACCAAAACAATCAGAATGAGCGGAGGCGCAACGGCACCAACCAATTGACCAACGCTCGGCGCATTGACGCTCTCATCCTTCATTGAAGGCACATCATTTGGCCGAACAATGGTGAGAATGAAGATCCAGAGCAAGTACAAGCCCACCAGCAATAATCCGGGGAACAAAGCACCCGCAAACAGATCAATTGCAGTGACCGGCTCAGGAGCCAAATTGCCTGTTAGCGCGGCGGCCTCTTCATTCACGCCTTGCAAAATATTGGCCAACAAAACCAACACAATCGACGGTGGTATGATTTGGCCAAGCGTTCCAGAAGCACAAATAATACCGCCAGCAACTTTGGGATTATATCCAGCTTTGAGCATTACCGGCAGGCTCATCAAGCCCATGGTAACAACAGTGGCTCCAACAATGCCGGTTGAAGCCGCAAGCAACGCGCCAACAATAATTACTGAATAGCCAAGACCACCACGAATTGTGCCAAACAATTGGCCCATGGATTCAAGCAACCTGCCCGCAATATCTGAACGCTGCAAAATCACGCCCATATAAACGAACAAGGGCACAGCAACCAGCGGCTCATTCTTCATCAATGAGAAAATTCGAGTTGGCGAGAGATTCAAAAATGCGAAATGGAAGAGATCCATTTGATCGCCCAGGAAGGCGAAGATAATGGCCACACCAGCAAGCGACAACGCCACTGGAAAACCAAGGAGCAACACAAAAATGGTTACCCCAAACATTACAAAAGCTAGGATTTCTGGGGTCATGTCAGCGGCTCATCTTCATCTTCTACCAGGCGAACGCGCTCGCCGGTTATGATTGTATCAAGCGATCTAATTGCCATAGAAAACACCTGTAGGCCCAAAAAAATGGCCAATGCAGGAATGACGCCCTTCAATATATAAAGTGCCGGCAATCCACCCGCTTCAGGCGATGTCTCAAGACGCGAGAACGAACGGTAGAAAAAGTCCATTCCCCTTGCATAGATCAACCACAATACTGGCGCCGCCAGAAAAATCGAACCGAAGAAATTCACAAACGCTTTATAGCGATCCGAAGCCCCCGAATAGATCAAATCGATGCGCACATGCCCATCATGCAAAAGCGTAAAACCCGCCCCCAACATGAATACAAATGCATGCATCCAGATATAGGTTTCCTGCATCCACACGTCGCCGGATGAAAACAGATATCGCAAAACTACTACCATGAAGACATTGAGAACCAGCAGCAGCGCCAGCCAAGCCAAGATTTGGCCAACAAACTCATTGATCCGGTCAATAAGGCCTGCCACTAGCCTGATGCCATTTATAAGCCCAGACATTTCACTCCCCCCAAAGGAATTTTTCTCACTATAGGGTATAATAAAGGCGGGGCCAATTGACCCCGCCAATAAAGAACAAACCCAGATAAAACCTAGATGGTTTTAAATGGTGCTGATGTACGTGCATTCATGAATTTGCCTTCAGAAATGCCTGACCAGTTCACCATACCTGAACGGAACTCAACAAGATTGTTGTAAAGTTTCGTTGCTTCTGGAGATTTAGCTGCCAATGCTGAAAGCACGTCAGGTGTACGCTCACCAATTGCTTGCAACAGTTCGTCAGAGTAAGGCTTCAACTGAACGTCATGCTCGTTCACAAGTTTTGCCAATGATGCGTTGTTCACAGCTTGGAAGCGTGACAACACGCCCAAGTTTGTGGCCATTGCAGCCTGTTCAACAGCGGCACGCTGTTGGTCAGTCAATGAATCCCATGCACCTTTGTCAAAGAAGGCATCAAGAACTGTGGCAGGCTCGTGCCAACCAGGATAGTAATAGTTCTTCACAACTTTAAAGAAGCCAGCACCAAGGTCAGCCGCAGGGCCGATCCACTCTGTGCCGTCAATCGCGCCAGATGTCAGCGCAGGCAACACATCAGAACCAGGCAATAGAACAACGTTCACGCCGAAAGTTTTCAACACTTCGCCGCCAAGACCAGGCATGCGGAACTTAAGGCCTTCCAAGTCAGCAACTGTGTTGATGTCTTTTGCGTACCAGCCACCCATTTGGTTGCCTGAGTTGCCAAGTGGCAAGAACTTAAGGCCCAAAGGATTGTAGCTCGTTTCGTCAGCAAGCTCGATGCCGCCGCCGTAGTAGAACCAAGCATTTTGCTCTTGTGCGTTCAAGCCGTAAGGCATGGTCGCAACAAACGAAATCGCATCTGATTTACCAGCCCAATAATATGGAGCGCCATACCCCATTTGTGCAGTACCAGACTGAACCGCATCAAGCGCTTCAAGACCGCCAACAAGTTCACCAGAGTGGTAAAGCTTAATTTCAAGGCTACCTTCAGTCAGAATGCCCACTTGCTTGGCAAAATCTTCGTACGCTGCGCCCAATAGGCCAGCTTTACCGAATGCAGAAACGCCAATCCACTGTGTGCGGCCTTGCGATAGAGCCGGTGACGCCAAAGTTGCCGCGCCTGCAGCGCCCGCAACTGTCACACCAGCTTTTTTGAAAAACTCACGTCTTTTCATTAATTCCTCCCAAAGAGATAAAATCAATTGCGGTTCGCAAATGCGCACACGCAACTAGAAACAAGGCCCATGCTCCCTTGCCTGCACCTTGCGCCACAGTCCATCTATTTTTTTCCCAACTTTCAAGAGCCAATCGCACCCAATTGCGGTTAATGGGTAGAATTGGCGCACCCTTTTAAGCATTTACCCACAAATACGGAGATGAACTTGGCAAAAAATGCTAAAACCATCCGCAGGAACGCATTTGAAACGGCAAAATCATGACCTTTCGACAACAGATTCTAGCGCTAACAACGATCCCACTGCTGCTGGCCATCTTGGCCATCACCTCGCTTGTAACATGGCAATCAAGTCAGCTATCAAAAGACGGCATTCAAGCATTTGAACAGTCAATGCTCTATGCCAAGGAATCCGAACTCAAGAATTACATTGAACTCGCCCTCACCGCCATTAAGCCTGTCTATGAAAATGCGACACCTGATGATGAGTTTGCCAAAGAACAAGTGAAGCGCGTTCTAAATCGACTAAGCTTTGGAGAAGATGGATATTTTTACGTCTATCACTATGATGGCACCAACGTCGTGCATCCACGTCAACCGTTCCGCGTAGGCAAAAACTGGGCCGACCACCCCGACGTTGCTGCATTGCTTGATTACGCTAAGAACGGCGGTGGATTTCATCGCTATGTTTGGGAAAAACCATCATCAAGCGAAGTATCAGACAAAATCGGCTACGCGGTTGGACTAGACAAATGGCAATGGATGATCGGCACCGGGGCCTATATCGACGACATCTTGGCCCAAACAGAGGCCGCCAATCAAAGCTTATCCAACACCATCAATCAGACATTTTTGCTCGTCGCCCTCATCACCGTGCCGGCCGTTTTTGCTGTATTTGGCACGGGTGTCATCATGAATTTGCGCGAGCGCCGACTGGCGGATAGCAAACTAAAAGAACTCACCCAACGTATTGTGGATACACAAGAAGAAGAACGCTCGCGTATTGCCAGAGAACTTCACGATGGCATCAGCCAAAATATGGTTGGCGTGCGTTATGTGCTTGATTTGGCAGAACGACAGGTGCGCGAAGGAAAAGATACAGCCCTTGCCACCATTGAACGGGGTGCGGGCGCGCTCAACACCGCCATTAAAGAGGTGCGCCGAATTTCGCACGATCTTCGCCCTGGACAGCTGGACGACTTAGGTCTTAGCGCCGCATTAGAATCTCTGATCAACAACTTTGAAGAGCGCACAAACATTGATGTCGATTTTGAAAGTGTGGCCTTTAAGAACGTCCTTCCCTCAGACGCCAAAACCGCCATCTATAGGATCGCCCAAGAAGCATTGAGTAACATTGAAAAACACTCCGCGGCTGAAAATGTCAAATTGCGCCTGAAAAGCACAAAAACCGGACTTGAAATGGTGATCATCGATAATGGGCGCGGCTTTGTGACCAAGCAAAACCCCAAAGACAAGACCATAGGTCCATCGGGCGGATTGGGTTTGCGCAATATGCAAGAGCGTATGGAACACTTTGGTGGCAGTTTGGAAGTGATTTCCACCCCTAAAGGCACAAGGTTGGTTGCGCGTTTGCCACGATCCATTTACTTGACGAACGCCAACATAAAAGCGGAGTTTCAAAGCGCATGAATTCGCAAATCAAAGTCTTGCTCATTGATGATCACCCGCTCGTGCTAGAAGGCATTCGCTCGGTCTTGGAAACCTATAATCACATCAAAGTGGTTGGTGCACAGTCCACCGCAAAAGAAGGACTTGCCCAGTCCAAAAAGACCTGCCCCGATGTGGTGCTAATGGACATCAATATGCCTGATATGAATGGCATTGATGCCATTGAATTGTTCAAAGACCAATTACCCAACACAAGACTGTTGATGCTTTCGATGCATGACAGTCGCGAGTATATCTCAACTTCCACCATGTATGGTGCATCCGGTTACGTCCTCAAAGACGTTTCAACATCTGAGATTGTTACTGCTATTGAAACGGTAGCTGCAGGCGGCACCTTCTTTTCAACCGGCGTTTCTGAAGCCCTAATGGGCGCACAAACAGACCCAAATGCCAGCTCGCTTTTGACCACGCGCGAACAGGCGGTTTTACTTTTAGTCGCAGAAGGAAACAGCAACAAAGACGTTGCTTCAAAACTCGACATTTCAATTCGCACCGTGGAAACCCATCGCAAAAACATCAAGAAAAAACTCGGCATTTCCACCACCGCAGGGCTGACGCGCTACGCCATCGCAAATGGATTGCTTGGCGCGTAACCGATCAGCCGGCGCGCTTCAATGTGCGATCAGCAAATGCTTCAATAACTTCGTGTGGGGCTCCAGTTGGTCGTCCAAAATAGTAACCTTGCAATATATCGCACCCCGCCAATTGCAGAGCCTGCACCTGGCTTTGGGTTTCCACCCCTTCAGCAACAACTTGCAACCTTAGCGATTTTGATAGGCCGACAACACAATGCACCACCGCGTCGTCCGCCTTGCCCAAATGAAAGTTGGAAACGAAGGCCCGGTCAATCTTTAGCTTTGTCAAAGGAATACGTGTCAGATAACTTAGCGATGAGTAGCCAGTCCCAAAATCATCCATGGCGATCCCCACGCCTAGCGAACGCAATTCATCTAATGTGTGCCGCACTTGGCTTGTATCGTAAACGAAAACGCCCTCGGTAATTTCCAGCACCAAGCGCTCGGGCGCCAATCCACTTTGATGTAGAACGCGTTGAACACAAAGCACAATCTGCGCATCACGCAGCTGCAGTGGTGAAAGATTAACGGCAATTGTCAAGCCTCCCTCCCATTTTGCCGCTTCTTCGCACGCAGTGCTTAGGGCCCACTGACCCAATCTATGAATCAGACCGCTTTGCTCAGCAATACCAACAAATTCCTCAGGGTTTATGGCCCCAAGCTCAGGGTGTGTCCAACGCGCGAGGGCTTCAAACCCAAGCAATTCACCAGAACATGCATCCACTTGAGGCTGATAGTGCAAATGCAATTGGTCAAGTTCTAGCGCCTGCCGCAGGTCCCTCTCAAGACGTGCTTTATGCCTCATTTCTTGTTCTAGCGCTGTGCTGAAAACGGTAAATCCCGAACGCCCATTGTCTTTAGCGTCATATAGGGCCAAGTCGCTGCGCTTTAGCAAAAGCTGTTCATCATCTCCATGCATTGGAAATGCAAGAGCACCAATGGACACACTGGCCAAAATATGACTTTGCTCCACCTCTATCGGGTGCTCCATTGCTTCGACCAGTTGACCGCAAATGTCCGACAATTGGCAAAACTCAAAATCTTGGGAAAGAATGACGACAAACTCATCACCAGACAGCCTAAAGACACTATTTTGCGCACCCAAATTTTCCACCAATCGGCGGCCAATTGCATTGAGAACCGCGTCCCCCGCGCTATGCCCATATAAATCGTTTATCGCTTTGAATTTATCCACATCAATGCTCAAAAGCCCAAATTCTTTATCGCCATTTTGTCCGCGCAGCTCGTCGACAATTCGGGGCAAATCCATGTGGAATTTGCGGCGGTTGGGCAACCCTGTTAAAGGGTCAAAAAACGCCAATCGTATCGCTTCGCGTTCTGCCTTTCGACGCTGCCGCCCCCAATAGAACAGGGTCACCATCACCACCAGCGCCAGAAAAGCCAAAATCCCGGCTGTCAGAAAACTGGTAAACTGCACACCACGTTCCATAACCCCTTCAATATTGTGGCGTTCCACTTCAATGCTCACCACGCCACGTGGCCCATTGAACCGGGTCAAAGGGATAACGACAACCTGAGAGGGTTTACCCAATTTGACGCGGTGCTCCAATGGAAATACCACCGTGATGTTTTGGCTCATCGCCTTTTTGACAACGCTTGCAAATTGTTGATTGTCCAAGGAGCGCAGTTGCGGGCGACCGCCAGCAATAAACAATTCACCAAATTTGGTAAAAACCGCATAGCCAGTAATATTGCCAAAATGCTCGAGCGACTGAAATTCGATCGGGCGAAATAGATCCACTTCACTGGAGCCCTCGCCACGTTGTTGCAATAAAAATGCTGCAAGGTTGTCCCCAACACTGGCTTTAAAGGGGATCGGCTCGCCGGGCAATTCAAACTGACTTTGCATCGAAACCAGCCAATCACGGGCCAACAATCGCGCATCCAAACCCGACAATTGCTGGACGATCCCTGGCGCCATAAATGCAGATGCAAACACAAGCGAAGTAAATGCAGCCAATAAAAACACTAAAGACGCAACAAAACCAAAGCGGCTCATAAAACCCCGAGAACTCAAAATATCCGAGCTCAAGTAGACCACGCAATTATGACAGTTGTGCAACAACCGCGTGTGGTCCGCTACGTCAACTTATTGTTATTTAAAGATATAACCTAGCCATCTTCGGTCTGTCGACCTCACATTTCCGCCTCAAAAAACCTAAATACGGCCAAGGCCGCGACCGCACCAATCAGTTGTGCGAGGATGAAAGGCAGCACAGATAACGGGGCAATTCCCGCAAAACTATTCGAAAGTGCACGGGCCACGGTAACCGCTGGATTTGCAAATGAAGTGCTGGCGGTGAACCAATATGCCGCTGTAATGTATAATCCCACGGCCATTGCAATGGCGTCGCGCTTGAACTTCACCACCAAAAAAATCGTGAGGACCAACCCAAAGGTCGCAACAAATTCTGAGAACCATTGCCCCGCACCAAAGCGTGCCTTGTGAGAGATTTGCAGGACTTGTTCTGCGAACATCAAATGAGCGCACAAAACACCAAATATGCCACCAACAAGTTGGGCTGCCACATAAGGCAGGCCGTCGACCCTTTTCATGTTCCCATTTAGGATCATGGCAAGGGTCACAGCGGGATTAAAATGCGCCCCAGATATTGGGCCAAACATTGTGATCAACACCACCAAAACGGCCCCGGTTGGAATTGTGTTGCCCAACAAAGCAATTCCAACATTTCCGCCTGAAATGCGTTCGGCCATTATGCCCGAGCCCACAACCGTCGCCAGAAGAAAGGCTGTTCCCAAGAACTCCGAAACCAAAACCTGCCTTCGACTAAACATTGGCATTTTCCATTTGCCCAATTTGGGACAATGCGCGCTGAAATGAGGCGTCCCGCACGTGATAATCAAGTGCCAACAGCCCCATAATACGCAACTTCATTTGGGCGTAGGTTTTGGCAAACGCCACCCGCTTGTCCTCATCGTCGCCATCAACAGCAGCCGGATCTTCAACTCCCCAATGTGCTTGCATCGGATGGCCCGGCCAGATCGGGCAAGCCTCACTTGCCGCGCTATCACAAACCGTAAGCACAATATCAATAGGTGTTGCGTCAGCATCCAAAAACTCGTTCCAGCTTTTCGACCGCACGCCCTCAACACTGTTTCCATTCTTGCGCAACACTTCAAGCGCGAAAGCATTGGGTGCGCCTGTGGGCTGTGAACCAGCAGAAAAAACCGCAAATTCCTCTCCACCCAGATCCGCCATCAGTTTTTCAGCAATGATCGAACGGGCTGAATTGCCCGTGCACAAAAACAATATCCCAATTGGTCGATCCGTCATTTCACGCCCTCAAACTCTAGTGTTAAGGCGCTCTAATGGGATTAGGTTACAGTTTAATGACAACCAATGGCAGACGGTTTAAACATCCCTCGCCCGATACCCAAGGCCAAGACCATCACGAACTTTTAAGGCAATGTCCTTGAGTTGATCCTCGCTAAGGTCGCCGGTAACGGAAAAAGCGATTTGTTCATTTAACCATACGCAAGTCGTCACATCCTCACCGTGGATGAACCAATATCCAGTTTCGCCAAGCTTTTGTTTGTGAGCTTGTACATAGATCGAAATACGCCCGGCATCCGCTGTTTCATAAGTCATCAGCGCAGCCGGTGCGCCCCCTTGCCCCACCAGTCGAGCCCCCACGAATTGCAGCGCATTCGCTTTCAAGTCTGGAATGACAACATCAACACCAACTCGTTTTTTCAGCCAACCGGTTGCGACATCTAGATTTCCTTGGTCAAACTCGCCGGGCCGATTGGCGTCGATCGCAAATATCTCGTGCGCCTCATTGGCCCAGGCCGCTACCTGCGACTGGTATTTTACCGCGCCAAACGGCAGTTGAGACAAGCTCAGTCCGCCGCCGAACCCAATCGCGAGCAACAAACAAGCGGCCACCGCATAGCGGGTGAGTTGCTGCCAACGATCATTGTCATTGCTGGTCTGCCTATTTGAACCATCACGTCCAGCTTGTTCTTCATCATCCCCAAGCGCAAAAGCCTGTTTCAACGCATCGTCATTGTCACGCCAATCAGCAACACGCGCCGCCTCAGACGGATTTTGCGCAAGATATGCCTCAACTTTTTGAGTTTCGCTAGCCGACAATTCGCCATCAACATAGGCGACCAAAAGATCATCAGAAATCTTCATCTTTTTTCACCCTTGAACTGATGTTCCCCATTCATTAATGCGCGCAAATGGTCGCGCGCCCGCGCTAAGCGCGACATCACCGTGCCCTTTTGTACGTTCAAAACTTGCGCTGCTTCTTTGTAACTGAGCCCCTCAACAGCCACCAGCATCAATATCTCTTGGTGTTCTTTGGACAAGAGCTGCATCGCTGTGCGAACATCCTTCAATTCTGCTACGGCAAGTTGTTGTGGTGGCTCTACAATTCGTTCTAATTCATCGCTATTTGCAATTGGACGTTTTTGAACAATCTGATTGCGATGCAAATTGTGCATGATTTTAAACAGCCACGCCCTTGGGTTCGATGGCTGACGAAAGAGTGACTTCTTTCTGATCGCGCGTTCCAAGCAATCTTGTACCAAGTCGTCGGCATGTTCAGGCGCAGCCGTCAAGGTCCGCGCAAAGCGTTTAAGCGCAGGAATATGGTCTGCAAACTGCTCTTCCATCCGAAAACTCAAACTCAATAGTCTCCTTAAATGCCCCGCCATTTATCGGCGGGGCATCTTGCGTTCAATTAGGCGCAAACGTCAATCAGCGCCTCTTCAGGAAAATTGAGTTAGGGTTTGACCACATGCCAAACACCACCCACGCCATCTCCAGAAACATCGCCTGGTTCACTATCACCAACCCACAAATAGAGCGGCTGCCCCTTAAATGCCCAGATTTTCGTGCCGTCTTTGCGCTCAACGACAGAATAGTCGCCCTCATGCACATCCATATCCGCAAAGAGCGGTGGCCATTTTTCAGCACAGGTATCATAGCAGTTCGAAACGCCCGCTTCGTCCTTATCAAACGTATAAAGCGTCATATTGTTCTTGTCCGTAAGCACCTTGCCCAATTCAGTGTCGAACTGCTGCACCGGAATATGACCGGCAGCGAAAACGACGCCACCGGCAACAAATGCCACGACGGCAGCACCTGATATTTTTGAAAAAAATGACATGTTGATCTCCCATAAATTGCTTCAATACATAAACAACAAGCTGGGACAGCTTTTATTCCCAAGAAATATAAATAAATTATCCGAGACGTGAAAAAACCAGCCAGGCATGGGCGTTGTGTGCCGCCAAAAACACACCCGCGAGACCAAAAAAAACAGAGCTGCGCCAAGGAATACGATCATCAATTGGTCGCGACCCGATCAGTCCAATGCCAATAATCCAGATGATTGGCGTGTAAGCCGGGGCCAAAAATCCAATCGCGCTGGTTGCCCAGGCGCCTGAGGGATCCGCCACAATCGCCCATTGGCAACCAATATAGAGCGACAAACCAACGGCATAAACAAATAGGCCAACACGTTGAGTGGAAGTCCGCCATTCGAGCAACATAACCACTGACAGGGCGATAACGCCAAAGCGACTTACATTCTCAACCAACCCAAGCAACGGCGGAATATCGCGCCAAAACTCTTCGGGTTGATAGGCCGCCCCAAGGTTTGGCCAAAACGCAAAACTAGCCACTAGTGGCGGCACCCACAGCCAAATACAACTCCGAAGCCATCGTGAAAAATGTCCCATGCAGACCTCCATCTAAACACTGCTTAGATTAGGCGTGGTTTAAGAACCTTGATCACGGTCAACCAAAACAAAAAATGGCGGGCTCAAGAGCCCGCCAAGTTCATCATCAAAGGGATGGTTCAAGTTAGTTCTTCAGATAAGTTGCACCGTTGGCAGTTTCCACAGCCGCGCGGAATTGATCCAGCAAAGCTACACCTTCGGCACCAAGCGCTTCTTCAACATGCGCCACAACAGCTGGTTGTGCTGCATCTTTAAAGGCTTGTCGATCCTCAGCGGTTAGAGCTGTCACTTCAATTTTGTCCATCAACCCAGCAAGACCACGGTCTGATGCTTCAATGATCCGGCTAATGCCACGGCTGGCCGTTACACAAGACTTAGCGGCATAGTTCACCACGCGCTGCTCACTTGGGGTCAGGCTATTCCAGAAAGAATCTGAAATCATGAATGTATAGGGCGAAAACAAGTGGTTCGTTAGGGTCATATATTGCTGAACTTCAGCAAAGTTCGCAAAGGCGATAATTGGAACAGGGTTCATTTGCCCATCAATCACGCCAGTTTGCAGACCTGAATAAACTTCACCCCATGACAATGGATAGGCTTCGCCACCCAGCGCTTGAATAATTTTTTGGTGCGAAGGCAAAGTCATTGTGCGCACCCGAACACCCTCGAAATCCGCTAGTGTTTTAATTGGACGCTTTGAGTTGGTAACGGCGAAGAACCCACCAGTGTCTGGGAAGCCCAAAACTTTGGTGTTTGGAATTGTTGCTTCAATGTCTGCTGCTAAAGCCGAACCAAATGGTCCATCGAAAACATCATAAGTTGCCGCGTTGTGATCAAATGCGAACGCCAAGTTCAACACGTCAATGCGTGGGTAATAGGATGAAAGCGCGCCCGTTGAAGTCAATGTTGCTTGGATCACATTGTCTTGCAAAAACTGCACATGCTCAGCGGCCGAACCCAATTGGTTTGAAGGGAAAACTTCAACCTTAACCGAGCCATTTGTGTCCGCCTCAACAATGTTTGCAAATACTGCGGTACAAGCATGGGCAGGATTTTCAAACGGATCAGTTTTGTTATCGTGCGCAAATTTGAGCACTTTTGTATCCGCAAATGCGCCCGTTGCCGACATGATAATGGCTGCACTAAGCGACAGGCCCATTCCTAGTTTTTTAAGTCCCATAACTCTTCTCCCTGGTTGGACTATGTGGGTCAAACAAATCAGATGGCGTGACCCCAACGCCGATAAACAGCCTTATGCGAACCCCAATAATCGGGGCACGAACAGCGCCAAATCTTCAAAGAAAGCAAAAACAAAAAGCACCAAGACTTCCGCCAAAAGGAACGGCCAAAGTTTTGCAGCGATCCGTTCTAGGGGTTCTCCGGTGACCGAAGACAAAACGAACAAACACGCACCCACCGGCGGCGTCATCAATGAGATATTAAGCGCCAACACAAAGATGATCCCCGCATGGATCGGCTCTAATCCAATCGAGGCGGTAAGCGGCACAAGAACTGGAGCTAGAATGATCAGAATTGCGGTGATATCCATCACCATGCCAATCGCCAGCAGAAGACCAATGATCAGGGCAATGATGACATAGCGGTTGTCAGAAACCGAAAGGATCTGCGTCGCGACCATTTGTGGGATTTGATTAAAGCTTAACCACCAACCAACGATTGAAGCAAAGGCGATAATCACAAAGATCACGCCTGTAACCCGCGCAGTGCGAATAAGCATTTGAATGAGATCATTCACCCCAATCTTTCGGTAAACAAACACCCCAATGAACAAGGCATAACCAACAGCAATCGCCGCCGCTTCTGTTGGCGTAACAATGCCACCCAAAATGCCGCCCAAGATTATGACGGGCATAATCAAAGCCAAAATCGAGTGTTTGAACGTCGCCCAAATTTGGGGCAGGCGCGCCCGCTCTTCGGCTTGCGGCAAATTATTTGCCCGTGCGCCAATGGCAATAACGCCCATGCAAACCGCGCAAATGATCAGCCCCGGTAAAATACCGGCCGCAAACAAACCACCGATGGAAACCCCCATCAAAGAGCCATAGACAACCATCAATCCAGATGGAGGAATGGTGGGGCCAATGATTGAGCCAGCGGCCGTTACCGCGCAGGCATAGTCGCGGTCATAACCTTCTTTAACCATGGCGGGCACCAAGGTTTTACCGAAAGCCGCTGCGTCTGCCGTTGCAGCGCCCGTTAGTCCCGCAAAGAAAACGGAGGCCAGCATATTGGTGTGCGCCAAACCGCCACGGAAATGACCCACAAGCACCTGTGCAAGCGACACCAACCGATTGGTGATGCCCGTATGGTTCATGATTTCGCCAGCCAAAATGAAAAATGGCATGGCCAAGAACGGGAAGATATTTAGCCCATTGAACATTTTGCCTGGACCGAGCGCAAAAAAGTTTTCACCCCCGATTTGAAACAGACCAATGACACCAGCAACACCCAATGCGAAACCGATGGGCAACCCAAGAACAACAAATGCGACAAATGCAAGGGCGACAATCATTCTGCCATCCCCGTAACTGAAGGGGTGATTAATTCACCACGATCACGCAACGCCACCAGCAATGTTTGAATGGCGCATATCGCACCAGCAACTGGGATGGCCGCAAAGGGAAACAGCAAGGTCATGCCAAAGATCATCGCCTGCCGGTTGCCGCCAGTTTGGGCAAAGCCGATGCCATACCAAAACACATAGAAAAACAAAGCAAAGGTAACCAAGTCCAAACTCAACACCACCACTCGGCGCAAACTTTCTGGGAACTTTGAAATCAAGCCTTGAAGGCCAATATGCTCGCGCCGTGCGATGCCCGCCGAGATCGCCAACATAGCGGCCCAAATCATCAAGTACCTTGCCAACGCTTCAGGCCAAGGCAGTTGCCAATGGAAAATGTAGCGATCAATAACGCCAATCCAAACATCAAGCACAAGCAAGAGCATTAACAGCGCAACAATGCGCTCAACGACCCAATTCAACCTTGCGCTTAGCACCCCCGCCAATTCTGACAAATTCGTTCTCCCCAAACAAATCTAAATGTAGTAAAACTACAAATATTCAATGAATTATTGCTTGTAAAGCGAATTTTATGTAGCTTGGCAAAAGAAATTCGAAATTTTATGCACGAGATCGCGAATCGTGCACTTATGAAGCTGGAAAATTACTTCGTGGCAATTGGCCGACGCAAATCGATAAAAATCGAAGCTAGAACCTTGTTTTAGGTGCCATTTTGGGGGAACAACATGTCGACCGCTTTAGACATCATTTCACAGATCCGCCAAAATGATGGCAGCTACAATGCGCGTGAACAGCAGGTTGCAAGCTTCATCCTTAAGAACCTTGAAACCGTCTCGGATATGTCTTTGGCCGCCCTAGCAAGCGCATGCGATGTGTCTGAACCCACGGTCATTCGGTTTTGTCGCACGTTGGGGTGTACCGGGTTTAGGGATTTCAAAATTCGACTGGCCCAAAATGTTGCGGTGTCGCTGCAATATTTGGATACGCCAGACGCTAAGGACGAACCGCCCAAGAACCTTGTGGACCAAGTGTTTCAAACCCTTTATGTCACTGCCAACATCGCCCGCTCTCAGCTGCAAGAAGAGCCCATCAAGCAGGCCGCAGCCTATATCAACAATGCTGAAAAGCTGATTTTTTGTGGTGTTGGCGGCGGGTCAACAACGGTGGCTTTTGACGCCGCGAACCGTTTTTTCCGTCTAGGCTTTCCCGCCATCGCTGTTTCCGACGCCTATTTGCAGCGCATGCACGCCGCAACTCTGAGCGAACGAGACGCCATGGTGTTCATTTCTGCCACCGGTTTGCCGCGCTCAAACATTGATAGCGCCAATGTCGCCCGCCAATATGGGGCGAAGACCATTGCCTTGACCAAACAAGGTTCCCCCCTGGCCAATGCTTGCGACCTGACCATTGGCTTAAGCCTGCCCGAGGACCCCGATATCTATAAGCCCACCGCTTCTCGGCTCGTCTTTTTGGCTACAATCGATATCATTGCTGCTACCGTGGCCCGGCAACGCCCCGAGCAATCCAAAGAGAATCTACGCCGGATCCGCGCAAGCCTGACCGCTTTACATGGCGACACTGGACCGCAACCGGTTGGCGACTAAAAAAGGCACCCTTGGGGCTAACCAAAGGTGCCTTCTTAGCGTTCAAATTGGGAGGCAAATTGCCCGCTAATTCTATTCGGCCGCGTCCGTACCTACAATGCCGCGTTCAACTTGCTCGCGCTCAATCGATTCAAACAAAGCGCGGAAGTTGCCCTCGCCAAACCCTTCATCACCTTTGCGTTGGATGAACTCGAAGAAAATCGGTCCGATCACGGTTTTTGAGAAGATCTGCAACAAAATCTTCGTCATACCGCCATTCAGCACACCTTCACCATCAATCAAAATGCCGTGCTTCATCATCCGATCAAGCGGCTCATCGTGGCCATTTACCCGGTCATGAGACATTTCATAATAGGTTTTTGGTGGACCCGGCATGAACTTAAGTTCGTTCTCAGCCAACTTGTCTGTGCTGTCATAAATATGGTCACAACCAACCGCGATATGCTGAATGCCTTCGCCTTTGTATTTTTTCAAATACTCTTCGATTTGGCTCGTATCATCTTTTGACTCATTCAGTGGAATACGGATTTTGCCACAAGGCGATGTGATCGCGCGGCTAACAAGACCCGTATATTTTCCGTCGATATCAAAAAAGTGGATCTGCTCGAAATTGAACAAATTGCGGTAGAAATCCCACCATTTGTCCATATTCCCCCGAAACACATTGTGTGTCAGGTGATCCAGATAATAGAAACCAACCCCTTCAGGACGCGGGTTGGCTTCTGCGAGCCAATCATAATCCGCATCATAGGCTGACCCCTTTTCCCCATAGGTATCGATAAAATAAAGCAACGACCCGCCAATGCCCAAAATTGCTGGTGCATCAATGCATTTGTCGTCGCCCGTATAAGGCTCTGCGCCATTTTTAATCGCATGCTCAAATGCATGTTTTGCGTCGACAACGCGCCACGCCATTGAAGGCGCACATGGACCATGCATTTCAACGAAGCGGCCGCCAAAGCTGTCTTTTTCGCCGTTCAAGATGTAATTCACATCCCCTTGCCGCCACAAAGAAATATTCTTTGATTTATGCGTCGCAACTTTTGTGTACCCCATTTTGGTAAAAAGCTCTTCAAGCTTTTCGGGCTCATGGCTGGCAAATTCTACAAATTCAAAACCGTCTGTACCCGCTGGGTTGCTTTCAGTGATTGTTGCAACCGGTGCGTCGTGAGGAAATGGACCCATTTCAAACTCTCCCTATCAATATCTGTGAACCCAATTATGACGCAAAACCCGCGCAAGAGGCTTGCAAAATTTCACATATTCAGCAAAATTACGCACAATACACGCATCAAACAGAAAAAACATGCACAATATGGACACACTTGATCGATTTGACCGTGCAATCCTCGCACTTTTGCAAGATGATGCGAGACTGACCAACAATGAACTTTCAGAACAAGTAAACCTTTCCGCCTCTCAATGTTCGCGTCGACGCTCCCGTTTGGAAGATGAAGGGTTGATCGCCGGGTACTATGCCAAACTAGACCGCGAAAAGGTCGGACTGGGTATCGTCACCATCATCAATGTGACCCTCGCAACCCACAACCCCAACAATTCAAAACGCTTTGCCGCCCTCATTTCAAACCTGCCCGAAGTGCAAGAAGCCCACGCGCTGACCGGTGAAATGGATTATTTTATCAAGGTGGTTGCCAAAGACCTCAACGGGTTGCGCGAATTCGTCAACGATGTGCTATTGCCACACGAGTCAGTGCAAAACGTAAAAACATCAATCGTGTTGGAAACGCTCAAGGATACATCGAGCTTGCCATTGGGCTAAGCCCCTCCGGATTTCACTTTCTCCTTTTTCACGCCGCCGTCGGCCCTTTCAGGGCCTTCCCCGGCACCCCCGCCTGTTGGTGCCCTACACCAATATTGTGCAATCCATTTGCCAAATCACTCAGCTGTCATCCCGCATTTAGTGCGGGATCTAGGCGAGAATATCCACATGCAACAGCGCACTTGATTTGCTCCAGTCTGGATCCCTGCCTGCGCAGGGATGACCGTGGTGACTTGTGGTGAGCATTTCAACGCACCATTTCCCTCCCCCCTGGTGGGGAGGGATTAAGGGTGGGGGGATGGCTTTATCACTAAGGCTCTGCCCCCAAACACCAACATCTCCGCCATGTTTCCATGCGAAGGGACAATAATGCGACGCGCGAGACAGTGAATGGCTCTGTTAAGCGCTAGAAGAATATGTGTAGAGACAATTCAATGTCTCGCGCCA
>NZ_JAPWGX010000060.1 GCF_027213965.1 Maritalea porphyrae
AACTATGACAAGGTCTGTTAAAAGCCGTCTCAGGAACGGGAGATAACGCCCACTCATTGATAAACCATTGGTTGAACATGGGGTTATCTCTCCAGCCTTCGATATTTAGTAACCAATGCTGCTTTTGCTCTATGCAACTTCTATGGATGTACTGGCAAGGCGCATAGTTAAACTGGTGTTGTACCTGCGCGAGTGGTGTTTCTGGTTTACCCTCGCTTCGTGTGCCTACGACACCTTGTAAACTGAGCGATATT
>NZ_JAPWGX010000061.1 GCF_027213965.1 Maritalea porphyrae
AAAGAAGGGCACGTAAACTGAGTTCGCCTCAGCGAAATCTTGATCCGGTAACCAGTAACCTAAGTAACCCTGTTTGATAGCGCGATCAAAAGGTTTAACCCCTGCGTCGCGAGCGAAGATGCGGCCACCATACTGCATACGCTGAACGTGCATTAACCAGTCGCCGATTGGGTTACGCTGAGGCTTCATGATGGTTGTTACTTTGTAGCCTTTCGCAGCCAGCATTACCGCTGGGTAATCCACGGCCCAAGCA
>NZ_JAPWGX010000062.1 GCF_027213965.1 Maritalea porphyrae
ATGCCGTCAAACTGATGCACGAGCAGCAGGTCGGCAGCATCGTGATCGTTGATTCCAAGCTGAAACCGCTGGGCATTTTTACCCTGCGCGACCTGCGTCGCGTCGTAGCCGATGGCGTCGACCTGACCCAGCCCATCGACCGCCTGATGACCCAATCGCCCTTCCATCAGCCGCCAGACGCCAGCGCCTTCGATGCGGCAATGGCCATGACCGAACGGCATATTGCCCACGTCTGCTTGGTTGAACATGGCC
>NZ_JAPWGX010000063.1 GCF_027213965.1 Maritalea porphyrae
GCCATAATCAGTAAGGAGCCGTGAGAAAGCTCGTATTCAATCTCAGTTTTACAATGTAAATTTCTAAGCAAAAATCGACGTGTTTCACCTAAGTTCAAAGATGCGATAACAGGGTTTCTACCTAACTCTGGTTCATTATCTTGGTGCCAGCCCATTGAGTCTTGGCCGTGTCGATATAAGTTAGCGAGAACAGAATTAAAAGTGACATCAGCAACTGATTCACAACGCACTTTCAACTGAGTTAACTCAGG
>NZ_JAPWGX010000064.1 GCF_027213965.1 Maritalea porphyrae
GTAATAAGCAGAGCCATCGCCTAGCCCGGCTTCTTCCTCGACAGCTTTAACGGATATCTTCCTCGTAGGATCTACACGGTGAGTTTTTCCCGATAAAATTCTTTCTAGTGCTTGCTCTAATTCAACCTTCGTAATTTGGGATTTGCTCATATTTATCGTTACCTATCTCAAATCTAGTGAATGGGATCTGAAATTTATGAAGAACCTTTTCTGCGGCTCTTATTTGGGTAATAAAATGTGAATACATAGAA
>NZ_JAPWGX010000065.1 GCF_027213965.1 Maritalea porphyrae
GCTCAGATTTGAATAAGAACATTGCGTTTATATGCAATTTTCCTAATAAAAGTCGATTTGGTTCAGACTTTTAGCGAATAAATATTGTCCACTCTCTCAAAGCTGGACAATAATAAATTTAACGAAATAGTCAAAAGTGTTTAACGTCATGGATTCGACCTACACCATCATTATTGCAGATGATCACCCACTCTTCCGGAATGCCTTGTTTCAATCTATCCACATGGCTATTAGTGGTGCAAATTTGCTG
>NZ_JAPWGX010000066.1 GCF_027213965.1 Maritalea porphyrae
AAACTTGCCACGCCTTCATTGGGTTTTGCTACGACAGGGAAGGCCATGCCTAATGCCACATTCGAATGGCGATGCAGCAAACAGCTTTGTGTGTTGGGTAAGGATTTTTCATTTAACACTTGTCGAGTTAAGTGTTTGTTTTTGGCCTTTAACGTGACAGACCAATCTATGGCTGGTAGACCAAAAAATTGCGCGCAGATGGCGGTGGAAGTTTGTAAGTGATCACTATTGCTGAAAACAGCGTCTGGC
>NZ_JAPWGX010000067.1 GCF_027213965.1 Maritalea porphyrae
CGATAGAAGAGCAGGTGGCCGCCCAGCGAGTGATTGCTAAAAAGTTACTAAGAGCGTCATACTCTTTGGTGATGTATCGAGATAAACGTTGGTTTGATGACCCTATACAATGTGGCAAGGTATTCTTAACTTATCATCCTGAAAAGCAGCTTGAGATCGAGCGGCTAGAAATTTTACTTTCTGGCCGGGGTATTCCCAAGCGTTCTGTTATCGGGCTAATTGATGCGTTTGGTGATTGGTTAGTCAAAC
>NZ_JAPWGX010000068.1 GCF_027213965.1 Maritalea porphyrae
GTTAAGAGCTTTAACGGTGACTTCAGCAGCACGTGGCACAAGAGCACGAGCACCAGGGACAGATAGACAGCCCTCTTCAATACCATCTTCGCCGCGCTTCTCTATAATTTCTGGGTTAATCAATACCATTGGCTGATCACGGCTGTCAGAAATATCAATCACCACGATGCGTTGGTGAATGTCGACTTGCGTCGCAGCTAAACCAATACCTTCTTCGTCGTACATGGTTTCAATCATGTTATCTACGAT
>NZ_JAPWGX010000069.1 GCF_027213965.1 Maritalea porphyrae
CCAGCGATGGTCGCTGGTTTTGGCATACGGTTTACTTGTTTGAATTTTCGGCTTTAGGCGACGACTGTTACCAAGGAAGGCTGGAAATGCGCGGTTTCATCCCAATGCGCTTTAACTTACCACCGCATCGGATGGTCTAATCCATTCGAAGTCATAACTCGGGGCGAAATATTCTTCATTTTCGCCTTTGTTTTCAAACCCTAAAGCTTGCAATATCTTAATCGCGGAGAGATTTTCAACTTCCGCAC
>NZ_JAPWGX010000006.1 GCF_027213965.1 Maritalea porphyrae
CTTTATGAGGGTTTTGCGTGCCGCCGTCGCAGCCTTTCGGCTGCTCGACTGGCCCCCGGGTCTTTCACGCCGCCGTCGGCCCTTTCAGGGCTTTCCCCGGCACCCCCGCCTGTTGGTGCATTACACCCGTGTTGGGATGATTGCAGTTGACCCCGGATCAAGTCCGGGGTGGTGCGGTTGGGTTGGACAATTACGCCTTCCGTCTCGCACCGTCCCGCACTTGATGCGGGACCTACTCACTTTCAACACACCGCCGGATCATCCACCAACAACCAAACAAACTCCACACGACCCCAACAACGCGTCCGCTGTCCGCAGGGTCTTCAAGAAAGCTGCGATCATTATAGGGTGAGTGGAAATGTGCGGGGATAAGATTTTTAGAAACGGCCGCTCCGAGCCCAAAGTAGACATGGAAAAATTTCACAACACAGAATTAGGGGCTAAATCAAATGAGCGCATTTTCCGAAAGTTTTGTTCTTTAAAGGCATGGGATTACGTTGGTGCAATATTGCGCCTTAAACCCGCTGAGCAAGCGCTTGGTTTCCAATGTACTGCCAGTAGGTGCAATTTCGGAACACATGTATTCTGAGTGGGGCAACAAAGCCTGGACAAATGTGTCCTCCCAACCCGGTTCAACTTCCAGCATTTGCTCCGCTGAGTAAAGGAGATGGTCAACGAATGCTGCATATGCGCCAGCGTTGTTGCTCGACAACAGCTGGCATGCTGCAGTTGGACTGGCGAAATCTGGCGAGGTGCTGGCCAATGCCAAATGTGAGCGATATGCATCGCGCGCAGATTGTGTACGTTGCTGCAAGTCAGTGGCATCCAACTGAACTTTAACGCCAATCAATGCCGCAAGGGCCACCAATGCGGTTATGGCCGCCGCGCCTGCTTCAATTAGGTTTGCGTGTCTAGAGAACCAGTTCATAGAGCTGGCATTTGTTGAGTTGCACAATGAATACCACCACCGACCTCACCAAGGGCGTCCACATTTAGGGTGATCACTTCTCGGTTGGGATAGTGATTTTTCAGCGTCTCAACGGCAATATCATCTGTTTCTTTGTCACCAAATTGCGCTGCAATCACACCGCCATTGCAAACATAATAATTCGCATAAGACGCTACAAAGTCGATGCTATTGACCCGCCGCTTTTTGGGTTCTGGAATAATTGTTACATCCAGCTTGGCGGCAACCAAACGGTCATGCGTGTCTAATGCGGCGAGGTGAAATGGATCTGTCAAATCAGGATCGTCCGGCAAATTTATGAGAACTCTGCCTGGGCCAGTAAAGCGGGCCAGACTGTCGATGTGGTAATCGGTGATATCCTGATCCCAAACACCGGGCGACCAAATCATGCGCTGTGCGCCGTAAGCGGCGAGCAATTTTTGCTCAATATATTCTCGGGACTTGCCAGCATTGCGATTCTCGTTCACCCACGAACTTTCATGCGCCATCAACAGTCCATGACCATCATGTTCGACACCACCGGCTTCGCCTTGCAATCCGCTTGCGACTAAGGGGATGCCCAGCTTTTCTGCGATGCGTTTTGCCACCAACCCATCGTGTTTGTGCACCTGTTTTGCGCCCCAACCATTAAACTGGAGATGTGAAATGGCGAGCTTCCCATTCGCTTGTTTTGCAAAAAGAGGCCCTGAGTCACGGCACCACAAATCCTCAGTGGGAATATCCCAAAGTTCAATGGCCTCAGAAAGGTAGCGCCTTGCATTGGCGTGATCTTTTTTCGCAGCGAGCATAACCACCGGTTCAAACTCGACGATTGTGTTGGCAATGTCGGCAATGGTGTTCTGCAAGAGATCAAGAAATGCTTTTTCCGGATGAACTTCTCGGTTTACCGGCCACTGCATAAATGTGCGTTCGTGCAGGCTTTCTTCTGGTGGCACCAGCAAACCAGCTTGATTTTCAGCCATTGCATGACCTCCCAACAGACCGGCTGCACAAAACGCGGCGCCGGTCATCAATACCTCTCGTCTGATCATTGCAGCTTCCCTTTTGATGCTTATCGGCCTCAGTCTAGCATAACTCCTATCAAAAAATGGGGCCAATGTATCCCGATTTAGGCACTCCAAAGCCCTTCCAGCTTCACCCCTTTGGCGCGAACATATCCGGGTGGGCAGCCTGAAACGCGGGATGCTGCTTGCAGTTTTCTTCGATGGCGAGAATGCGTTCGCAAGTCGACAAGTCAACGTCCCAACGCCGCGCATTATAGAGCTGCGGCATCAAGCACGTATCGGCCATGGTTGGACTGTCGCCAAAGGAAAACTTAGAGTCTGATTGTTGGAGCAGCATGCCTTCATAGGCGTGCAAGCCTTGGCCGATGAAGTGGTGAAACCAATCGCGCACCGCGTCTTTGCCAACACCGAATGTCTTGGTGATATGCTGGGTCACACCCAAATTACACACGGGGTGAATATCCATCGCAATAGCGTGGCTTAGTGCCCGCACACGCTGACGATCCAGCGCATTTCCTGGCATCAGCCCCTGATCTGGGTGCATTTCGGCCAAATATTCGATAATCGCAACGGATTGGGTGAGCAACATACCGTCAAGTTCGATGGTCGGCACCAAACCCTGCGGGTTGAGCAGGTGATAAGATTCACCCTTATGCGCCCCCTCAAGCAAGTTTACATCAACCACTTCATACTCAACACCACACAAGGCCAAAGCAATGCGCACCCGATAGGCCGCAGAAGAGCGCCAATAATTGTATAAAATCACGTCAGACAAAAGTGTCTCCGACATATTGGCGCTCCAAGTATTTTAGCCGAATTTGACGATTTGCTGATCAATAGCACCAAAGATTGTGCTGCCATCATCGTTGAGCATTTCAATGCGCACTTGGTCACCGAACTTCATAAATTCAGTTTTTGGCGCGCCATCGTTGATGGTTTCAATCATACGGATTTCCGCAATGCACGAATAGCCCAAGCCGCCATCACGCACGGGCTTGCCCGGTGTGCCGTCTTTATCTTTGTTCGACACGGTGCCGGACCCGATGATCGCTCCAGCGGCAACGTGGCGCGTTTTGGCCGCATGCGACACGATTTTGGGGAAATTGAACGTCATATCAACGCCCGCATTGGCCTTGCCGAAAGCATCGCCATTATAATGCACCAACATATCGCGATGCACTTTGCCGTCGGCCCAATGATCGCCCAACTCGTCTGGGGTCACCGCAACGGGTGCAAACGCTGTTGCGCCTTTACTTTGGAAAAACCCAAAGCCTTTTGCCAGTTCCCCGGGGATCAAAGCGCGATAGCTCACATCATTGAGCAACACGATCAATTTGATTTTGTCAGCGGCAGCCTCAGGCGAAATACCCATCGGCAAATCATCACAGATCACGCCGATTTCCGCTTCCATATCGATGCCCCAACTCTCGGAGCCAACTTCAACATTCTGGTTTGCGCCAAGCATTGCGTCTGGTGCGCCCATATACATCAAGGGGTCTTCCCAAAAACTTGCGGGCAAATCTGCGCCGCGTGCTTTGCGCACCAATTCAACATGGTTCACATAAGCCGACCCATCCGCCCACTGGCTTGGGTTTGGTAATGGTGCCATGGCTTTGGTTGCATCAAACGCATCGCCAACACTGGCGTCAGCATTGATCTTATCAGAAAGGGCTTGAAGACCTGCTTCAACGCCGGCCCAATTATCAATCGCATCGCGCATGGTTTTGGCCACATCTTGTGCGCTCAAATAGCGCGTCAAATCACGGCTTACCACCACCAATTCGCCATAACGCGATTGGTTTGAAAGAGTTGCAAGTTTCATAGATCAGTCCCACTTTCCTTCTGGGGTGCCATCAAAATGGCTCTTCAAATCAGCCCAGCAATCAATGTAATTGTCTTGTGTCGTTTCTAGCGTCGCCGCATATTCCGTCAACAGCTGAGGGAAGCGGGTTTCGAACATAAACGCCATCGTATTGTCGAGTTTTTGCGGTTTCAAGTCAGCGGTTGAGGCTTTGTGAAAACCACCAGCATCCGGCCCATGCGGCAACATCATATTGTGCAAGCTCATGCCGCCGGGCACAAAGCCCTCTTCTTTCGCGTCATATTGACCGTGAATAAGGCCCATGAATTCGCTCATAATATTGCGGTGATACCAAGGGGGGCGGAACGTATGTTCAGCCACCAACCAGCGCGGCGGGAAGATCACAAAATCAATGTTCGCCGTACCGTCTTCCCCCGAAGGCGCAGTCAATACCGTGAAAATTGAAGGATCAGGATGGTCAAACAAGATCGACCCAACTGGCGAATAGGTCGCCAGGTCGTATTTATATGGCGTGTAATTGCCGTGCCAGGCCACAACGTCGAGTGGCGAATGGGGGATTTCAGTTTCGTAAAACTTTCCGCACCACTTCACAATCACCCGACAAGGTGTGTCTTTTTCTTCATATGCAGCCACCGGTGTTTTAAAATCACGCGGGTTGGCCAAACAGTTCGCCCCAATTGGGCCGCGATCTGGCAGGGTGAATTTCGCGCCATAGTTTTCACACATATAACCGCGCGATGGCCCCTCAACACTGACCTTAAACACCATGCCGCGCGGGATCACCACAATCTCGCCCGGCGCCACGTCAAACTTTCCCATTTCGGTGAAAATGTGCAGGCTACCAATTTCTGGCACCAGCAATAATTCAGCATCTGCATTGAAGAAATGGTCGTCTTCCATCGAGGCGTTAAACGCATAAACGTGGCTCGCCATCCCCACTTGGGTGAAAACGTCCCCCGCCGTCGTAATGGTTTTAACCCCGGCTAAGAAATCTGTTCTTTCTTCAGGCATGGGAATGGGGTCCCAGCGGGTTTGCCCGATCGGCATTTCCCCATTCATCTGGTGGGGCGCAGTTTTCCAAAGCGGCAGATCAAACGGCTTAAACCGCGTGGTGTGCCTTACGCTTGGGCGAATGCGATACAGCCACGAGCGCTCATTTGTGCCGCGCGGCGCGGTAAATGGCGAACCAGACAATTGCTCTGCATAAAGCCCATAAGCGCATTTCTGCGGGCTATTTTGCCCCTGCGGCAACGCGCCGGGCAAGGCTTCGGTTTCAAAGTCATTGCCGAAACCGGGCATATATTGAAGATCGTTTTTGCTCATAATGGCACCGTTGGACCCTATCTATCTTTTCCAAAGGCAAAATTGTGGTTGCACATGTAACCATCTATTATGTAACTATCAAACGAGGGAGAATTATACAATGGACGATTCAAACATCAAAAATGCCGACATCCTCGCTTTAGAGAAGTTTTTGCCCTACCGGCTCAACCAAGCCTCGGAAAAGGTCAGCCAAAAGTTTGCACAAGAATACAAAAAACGCTATGGGCTGACCCGCCCCGAATGGCGAACCTTTGCGACCATCGGCCAATTTGGCACCATCACTGCCCGCGAAATCTGCAATCATTCTCCCATGCACAAAACCAAGGTTTCGCGTGCTGTATTCGCCCTTGAAAAACGGCGCTGGGTCAAACGCACACAAGACCCAACAGACCGCCGCCTAGAACACCTTGAACTAACAACCACCGGGCAAGCCACCTACAAAGACTTAGTGAACGTTGCCAACGTTTTTGAAGAGAAATTCATCCAATCAATCGGAGATCAAGACGCACAACTTTTACTGCGCGCACTCGATGCGATTGAGCGACGGTTTGAGGCCTAGAACTTGCTATAATTGTCGATTGCACATATTTGACAAACATTCGTCCATTGCCACCAGTTTCGATTAACGAAATTGGGGTAAAAGTAGCCCGTCCATTGAATAAGTTGAGTGAGCAACTATGTCCAACTCCCCGTTTAAAGCCTATGACGTCCGTGGCTTAATTCCAGACCAAATGAACGTGCCGTTCGCCTATCGTTTCGGTCAAGCCGTTGCCCATTTGCTCAAAGCAAACTCGGTTGTTGTTGGGCATGACATGCGTTTGGACAGTGCACCATTTGCCGATGCAATTTCACAAGGCTTAATGGACAGCGGCGTCAATGTGCTCCCGGTTGGCCAATGTGGAACCGAAGAAGTGTATTTTCACACAGACACATCCGGTGCAGATGGTGGTTTGATGGTAACCGCCAGTCACAACCCGCAAAATTATAATGGCATCAAAATGGTGCTTAAAGGCGCGCATGCGGCCACAAGGGATAACGCACTTGGTCCGCTTGAAGAACTTGTGATGAGCGATACCCCGTTCACCCCGGTTTCATACGAAAACCGCGGCAAAAAATTGCCCCAGTTGGACCGCGCGCCCTATATCCAGCGTTTGCTTAATCAGGTTGATGGCGTTGCGCTCAAACCGCTAAAAATCGTTTGTCACGCGGGCAATGGTTGCGCGGGCTCAATTATTGATTTGCTTGAAGAGCATTTGCCCTTCACCTTCATCAAGGTAGACCATGAAGCCGATGGCAATTTGCCCAATGGCATTCCAAACCCATTATTGCCCGAAAAGCGCGCAAAAGCTGCCAACGCCGTAAAAGAACATGGCGCCGACCTCGGCATCGCATGGGACGGGGACTTTGACCGCTGTTTCTTTTACGATCACACCGGGGAATTCGTTGAAGGCTATTACCTTGTTGGGCTAATCGCTCAAACGCTATTGCACAACAATCCTGGCGGCAAAATCGTCTACGATCCGCGCCTAACCTGGAACACCATCGATGTGGTTCAAGCAGCGGGCGGTGTGCCCATCATTTCAAAAACTGGGCACGCCTTCTTTAAGCAAATCATGCGCGAAGAAAACGCAATCTATGGTGGCGAAATGAGTGCCCACCACTATTTTGATGACTTCAGCTTTTGTGACACGGGCATGGTGCCTTGGTTGGCCATTGTCTCCGAAATCTCAACAAGTGGCAAAAGCCTAAAAGAAATGGTTGAAGAGCGGATCGCAAAATTCCCCTGCTCTGGCGAAATCAACTTCACCGTAAATGATGCGCCTTCAATCTTGGCCGAAATCGAGAAAACATATGCTCCCAACGCGCTAAAGGTCGAGCATATCGATGGGGTGAGCATTGAGTTTGATGATTGGCGTTTTAACGTTCGCTCCTCCAACACAGAGCCTTTGTTGCGCATCAATGTTGAGGCACGTGGGGACAAAGCCTTGGTCGACCAAAAGGTTGTCGAACTCTCAAAACTCATCAACGCCAGCTAAGCTAAATCGGAGCGGTGGCACCCCACCGCTCCATTTGTTTTAGATCGCCCACTTCGCGCCGGTTAGCTCTTCAGAAACGGTCCAAAGTTTTGCAGCGGCGTCCATATCTTGACCGTGCGGCGCAATGGGGAAAATCCCCACGGGACCGCCTAACCCACCCCGTTTGACCGGGCCATAAAAAGTGACCGGTTGTGCCTCTTTGTCAGCCGCGGCCAAGACCAAAGACTTTGCGCCATGCGAAGGCGGATGCGAAAAGAACCGTCCAAACACCACCATCATCCACTTTTCGATACCGCCCGGCCCGGTGCGCTGCAAATTGGTATCTGCATATCCCGGATGCACCACATAGGCGTTAACCGCACTGTCCGCAGTTTTTAAACGCCTTTGCAGCTCATGAACAAACAACATATTCGCCAGCTTGCTTTGCCCGTAGCTTGCGGTGGAGCTGTAACCATGATCAAAGTTCAAATCTTCAAACTTGATCCGCTTTAATCCCCACATATGCGCAATCGAAGAAACTGCAATAATCCGACCTTGTGCTTTCTCGACCAACGGATAGAGCAATTGCGCAAACAAGAAATGGCCCAAATGATTGACCCCAAACTGGGTTTCAAAACCATCTTCAGTAAGTGTTTTTGTCGGGATCATCATCAAGCCCGCATTGTTCAAAAGCACATCTAACTTTTCATGATTGGCAATAAACAGATCAGCTGCGCTGCGCACGCTATCAAGCCGAGCAAGATCCATCAAAATATAGTCAATCGACCCTTTGTCGTTGGTGTGTTTTGCAATCTCTGCAACTGCTTCTTTTGCCTTTTGCTCGTTGCGGCAGAATATGGTGACCTGAGCGCCCTTACCCACCAACACTTTCGCTGCTTCAAATCCAATACCAGAGTTGCCGCCGGTGATAACAACCACTTTGTTGCTCATGTCCGGGGTGCGACTATAATCCCATCCCTGATTGCCAAATGGCATATTGCTTTTGCTCATGCTTACTCCAAAAATGATTGATTAGTCAGTCAACAGCGAACAGCACTTTGTGCCGCTGATGCTTTTTAGTTAGTTATCGTTTGATTATGCCGTTCCAGAAAACGTCGAAACCCGTTTGCAAATGGGCATTGCGATCCGCTTTTGTAAGCCCTTCGCTCCACAATAAATATTCAACGATTGCTTGGCCTTGCCGAAACATCAATTCTGCGATCAATTCAGGCGCCAAAGGCTGCAAGCGACCATCTTCAACCCCTTGGGTAAAAAGCGTCATCATATCTTCGTAGGGCGCACCAATAGCATCCAGTTCGCTTTTGCCAATGCGCTCAGACACACGAATTTGTTCCATCAGATAGAACCGTGTCCAATTCGCCATGCCCCATCGCAGGCCATTATACCAAAGCAGCTCAAGCTGATCCCGCAAGTCAGCATTTGGGTCAAACCCAACCGAAGCTTTGCTGATCATTTCGCGCTTAAGATAAACCAAAACCTCGCGGATAAGGGCCTCTTTTGACGCAAAGTGATTAAACAAAGTCCCCGTTGCCACGCCCGCGTGTTTAGCGATTGAGGCGGTAGAAGTGTTCCAGAACCCATTGGCCCCAAAAAGCTCAATCGCGGCTTCCAACAACTTCTCGCGTTTATTCACAGCCCCATTGGCGTGGCTATTGTTTTTACCGTGCCCCCCAGCGCTGTTGGTTGAACGTGACTCGGCGGGTGAGAACACAATAACATTTGTCGGCATTTTCTTTTCCATGCCAGCCATGTAGGTATGACTGACTAATTAGTCAATCACACCTCATCGAACTCGCTTTTGCTAAAAAACGAACAGTGCCGTTTTCGCCAAAAGATCAATTGGCACACACTCAAGAGCCTGCTAAAGAAAAAACATGTCGATGAGAATGCACCAAACACTATTAGACCTAGAACGCGCAATTCTTGCGCCCAACAATCGTGCCAACACGGATTTTCTGATGAATATGCTGACATCAGATTTTCTAGAAGTCGGCGCCTCTGGCACCCGCTACACCCGAGCAAACATCATCGAGCATTTGCGCGAAAAGCCGGGTTTTGATGGCCCAAGATCTATTGAAAACTTCTTCGCAAAACAATTGAGCGAAGACACCTGGATCGTGAATTATCGCATTCCGGAAACCTCAACCCAGCGCACCTCGATTTGGCAAAAGCGCGGCGGTGAATGGAAAATGCGTTTCCACCAAGGCACTGTAGAGCAAAAAAACAAAGCCCTATCGCACTAGCTCTCTAACAGGCTGTCGAACAATAGTTTTGCGCTTTTCCGGCGCTGTTCGTTTGGGATCACCTAAATAGATTTCATGATAATGACCGTGAGCTTCTAGTTCCTGCGCGGGCAAATAGTCGTGATAAAGCCGGTCCAATGTGGGACGCACCTCTTCGTTCGGACCAATATGCATGATTTGAACACAAAGACCCTCTTCAAATCTTTCCATACGCATGCCCTTTGGTGGGCGCTGACCTCGCTGTTCAGCCACTTTTTTCAACGAAAGGGCAAACGCGTCTTCTTCAAGCCAATCAGGCAGCGGAATCATCAACCGCCACTTCAGTCTATCGCGGTTCCCTTCGATCAAATCCTTCATATCGTCAGCCCACCAAAGTGTTTCCAGCGGCGGTTCAATAAAGTCTTTGCCCATGACTATTTTTGCCTCTTTGCGGATAGGTTGAATGGCCGCAAAAAGCCACTTTAATCCCGCTTCATATTCACCAGCAGTCGGATCGCCTGCCCCATCCAGCATCGCAAAAGGCAAGTTTGGCACAAGCACCTGAGAAAACTCATCGCTTGGCGGTTGATAGAGCTCTTTTAGTCTGAGTTTGAGGTCTTCAAATGCCATGTCTGGTCCCTCTTAACTGCGCGGCGAATTAGCCCCCCGGATGCGCCGCAGCTTCCATCGCCGCTCTTAGCACATCCCGGTCGCCTATATGATTGGCCAACAATAGGATCAACCGCGCATTGATGTCTTGGCTTTCTTTCGGGGTTTTGTCTTCATGCAACGCCAGCAGGTCAGCATAAAAATCATCCGCTTTTGCAATATTTGGCTTAGTGTTGAGCATCTTCTTCCCTACCCGCGTCCGGTTGCACGTGCCACTGCAGCGCGCACTTTTGTTTCATCAAACGCGCACCAACGCGCCGCCACATGTTGATCAGGTCGCATCAGATAAACAGCTGACGGCTGCGCGCCCAAATAACGCTCTGCAAACGCCTTATCGGCGTGTTTTGACGTATCGATCTTTAAGGTTTCAACCCCAATACCACACACATCCAACATCTCAGGTACATCACAATTGATCGCCAACAATTGGAACCTATTGCCCAACTGATCACCCAACCATCCGCCTTCTAAGGGCGCATCCACATAGGGCGCGCCAGGCCGCGTGCCAACCGGCAATGCTTCGTCATCATCCCCATTCAGCGGTGACCCATCATAAATTGCTGGCACCGACAAACGACCTGAATTGACCAAGGGGCGTGCAAATTCATAATGCTCCGCCAAATCTAAAACCGCATTGCGGAATGCGCGGCTCACATCAGATTTTGGCGTAATGAAGTCGGTTGACCGGGTGGAGTTGAGAATATTCTCATCCGCACCATAAACCCGTTCCCAGTTATAACTGTCCAACAAGCTTTCAGGCGCATGCCCGTCCATCACCAATTTGAGCTTCCAGCACAGATTATCTGTGTCCTGCAAACCGGAGTTTGCACCACGTGCCCCAAAAGGCGAAACTTGGTGCGCGGCGTCACCCGCAAAGATGACATGTCCATGGCGGAATTGTTCCATCCGGCGACACTGGAAGGTATAGATCGACACCCACTCAATCTCAAACTTAGCGTCTTCGCCAAGCATGGCTTTTAGGCGCGGGATCACATTTTCCTCGCGCTTTTCTTTTTCTTTGTCGATGTTCCAGCCAAGCTGCAAATCGATCCGCCACACATTATCCGGCTGAGAATGCAGCAGTGCCGATTGTCCTCGGTTGAACGGGGGATCAAACCAGAACCAACGCTCCACCGGAAAATCCGCTTCCATGATCACATCAGCGATCAAGAAATTATCTTCAAACACCCGCCCGTCAAAATCTAGGTTGAGCATCTGCCGGATCGGCGAAGCAGCCCCGTCACAAACAATCAGCCAGTCTGTATCGAGCTGGTAAGGACCGTCAGGCGTTTCAATTGAAATTCTTGCACCATCTTCTTGTTGGTCCACATGGGTGACTTTGTTACGCCCTCGAATTTCAATGGGTTTGCCTTCACGTTGCAATTCAAACGCCCGCTCCACCAAATATTGCTCGAAATAATATTGCTGCAGATTAATGAAGGCGGGGCGCTTATGCCCGCCCTCTGGCAACAGGTCAAAATCATAGACTTGGCGTTCATCAAAGAACACTTTGCCCAAGTTCCACAAAACACCCTTGTCGACAAATTCGTCACCACAGCCAAGCCGGTCCAAAATCTCCAATGGCCGCTTCGCATAGCATACGGCCCGCGAACCCCAGCTTACCTTGTCGTTGTCGTCAACAACAACAACCGGAACGTCTTGCATGGCCAAATCAATGGCAGCACCTAAACCGATCGGCCCCGCACCAACAACAACGACCGGATGCCGAACAACCTCGCCGGCATCCTGATCCACACTACGTTTATATGGATAAAGCGGTGTTTCAAAAATTTTGGTCATTCTTCCTCCCCAAAAGAACGATTGCGTCTGTTCTTAGCCCTGCAACTGGTTCCACATGTCAATGTCACGCTCAGCGGTCCAAATGCGCGGTGTATCAATATCCAACGCCTCGTCGTATGCACGCGACACATTGAACGGAAGGCAATGCTCATAAATCGCATAGTCGCCAAACTTAGGATCGCACGCCGCTCGAACTGCATCCCAAGCTTCTTTGAGCGAACCACCGCGCAAGGCAACGCGCGCTGCAGGCAGATAGGTTGAGCGTACAAAATCGGACGTATTATCAAGCGCTGCATTCACAAGCTTCTTGCCCACCAGCGCATCACCGCGCCCGGGTGCAATCGCATCAACGTCAAAAGAGCGGATCGCTTCAATCGTGTTGGTCCAATCGTGGAAATGTCCATCACCGCAATAACAAGCTGAATGATATTCAACAATATCGCCGGTAAACATCACATTCTCGTCGCCCACATAAGCAACAATATCGCCCGCCGTGTGCGCACGACCCAAATGCATCAGGTCGACCCGACGCTTGCCCAAATAAATCGACATGCGCTTGTTAAAAGTTGTGGTTGGCCAGGTGAGGCCAGGAATACTTTCATGTCCCTGAAACAAGCGTGGGAACCGACCAAATTCGCTATCCCAATCTTCTTGCCCACGCTCTGCAACCATCGAGCGCGCTTTTTCAGACATCACCACTTGGCCCGCGCCATAGGCTGAAGCCCCCAAAACACGCACCGCATGATAGTGAGTTAGAACCACATGTGAAATCGGCTTATCGGTGACGCTGCGCACCTTTTCGACCACCATGTTGGCAAGCCGAGGCGTTGCCTGCGCGTCAATAATCATCACGCTATCGTCGCCAATAACAACCCCCGTATTCGGATCGCCCTCAGCGGTAAATGCGTACAGATCACGCCCAACCTCAGTAAACGAGATCTTTTTGTCCGCCATATCTCCAGTAGATGCGAATGCTTTTGCCATGTGTTTTCTCCTCGCACAAATGAGCTCTTGCCAATTACAAATCATCAGGCGCTTCAGGCACCCCCAATTTGCAACCGTCAAGCGATCATCCCCTATTCGCTCAAATTTAAGTCGCGCCCAGATTAGTTTCAATCGTAACTATGTCAAGTGCAACTTGTTCACCTTTCGGCATCCATTTGCAATTTGAGGTGAATCAAAACCACTATGGTTGATACTGTTAAGCTGGGGCAGACAAATAGGGGAATTTGAAATGTCAGAGCAATCAACCACACTAAAACGCACGCTGACATTGCCATTGCTGATTTTTTACGGCGTTGGCGTCACTATTGGTGCAGGCATTTTTGCGCTTATTGGCGAGACGATATCGATCGCAGGCAACAAAGCCCCAATCGGGTTCGTTTTAGCGGGCATTATCGCAGCAGCCACCGGCCTATCCTACGCCAAATTGGCAGCGGTTTATCCCCGCGCCGCTGGTGAAGCCGTTTTTGTAAACATCGGCATGGGGCAAAATTGGGGGCGCTTGGTCGGCATTGGCGTCACCATCACCGCCATTGTTTCAAGCGCCGTCATTGCCATTGCATTTGCAGGATATTTGGGTCAACTGATCCCACTGCCCGCGCCAATTTTGGTCATTGGCATTGTTGCCCTATTAACATTGATCGCCTGTTTGGGCGTCACACAAAGTGTAATTTTTGCAGCCATTATTACAGCGATCGAACTTGGCGCCCTCATTCTGATTGTGTGGTTTGGCGCTAACAGTTTGACCGTACCCAGCAATTGGGTTGATGCTTTTGCGCCACCGTCCAGCTTTGAAATATGGCCCGCAATTTTCTCCGCAGCCCTGCTCGCTTTTTTTGCTTTTGTCGGATTTGAAGATATTGAAAACATGGCAGAAGAAACCATAAATCCGCACATCAATGTACCACTCGCCATCATCGCCACTTTGATCATCACGGTCATCATTTACGCACTTGTGGCGCTTGTTGCGGTGTCCGCTCCTGATCCGACCGCCATCGCTCACTCCAAAGCACCTTTGGCCACCTTGTACGCGCAACTTACCGGGGGCAGTGGCGAGTTGATTGCGGCGGCGGCAACCATTGCCATGGTCAATGGTATTTTGGTGCAAATCATTATGGGTGCGCGGGTGATATTTGGCATGAGCAAAGAGGGCATGCTCCCGCAAGGCTTGTCCCATGTGCACCCAAAACTAAAAACCCCAATTCGCGCAACCATTGGTGTCGCCGTATTAATTACCGTTCTGGCGCTAACGTTCCCACTTGGCGGTTTGGCCCGCACCACCGCCGCCGTCATTCTAACGGTTTTTACCTTGGTCAATATATCCCTTTGGCGCATCGGCAACCGAAAACAAGCAGACCCAAGCCTGCAACGTTGGAAATATCTTGGTTTGCTTGGGGCGGCCCTATCTGCTGGGTTGTTGATCATTGAATTGATCAATCAAATTTCAACCCTGTTCTAACCCGCTGTCCAGCCCCCATCTATTGACAAAGATGTACCCGTGATTGAGCGCGCAAGGTCGCCACAAAGGAAACCGGCAAGTTCTGCAACCTCTTCAATCTGCACAAATTTTTTGGTGGGCTGAGGTTGCAACATGATGTTTTGGATAACATCTTGCTCACTCATACCATGCACTTTGCACTGGTCTGCCAATTGCTGTTCAACCAATGGGGTCCAAACATATCCCGGGCAGATTGCATTGCAGGTGATGCCGTGTTCAGCATGTTCCAACGCCGTTGCTTTGGTTAGTCCCAATATCCCATGTTTTGCTGCCACATAAGCCGACTTGAAAGGCGAAGCCACCAGCCCGTGGGCCGAAGCAACATTGATGATGCGCCCCCAGTTGCGAGACTGCATGGCGGGCAAAACACGCTTGGTCAGATAAAACGCAGAAGAAAGGTTGATGTTTAATATTTGCTGCCACTTTTCGTCCGGAAAATCTGCGATCGCTTGCACATGCTGAATGCCCACATTGTTGACCAAAATGTCCACGGCACCAATTGCCCCGAGCAAATCGTCAAAGGATGAATGATCCGACATATCCGCGGGGGCAAAAACCATTTCTGGACCTTCAAGTGTGTTCACTTGCTCAAGCACAGCCGCCACCTGAGCAGGGCTTTCATGGCTATTTATCACCACGTCAGCACCCAGCGTTTTTAAGCGCGTGGCAACACCAAGGCCAATGCCGCTCGTGCCACCGGTTATCAGCGCGCGCTTGCCCCTTAGC
Organism: Maritalea porphyrae; assembly: GCF_027213965.1. Classification (GTDB taxonomy): domain Bacteria; phylum Pseudomonadota; class Alphaproteobacteria; order Rhizobiales; family Devosiaceae; genus Maritalea; species Maritalea porphyrae_A. Next base: position 15,070 of record NZ_JAPWGX010000006.1, read on the forward strand.
CCGCTGTACCCATCCAACATAGAAACTGTCATCGTTTTTTTCCGCCGCTAATTTGCATATGCAATTGAAGGCAACCACGTCACCAGATCTTTAAACACAAAGACAAGCACAAGCCCCAGCAATTGCAAACCAATAAACGGCAACACACCTGCATAAATGTGACGAACACTAATGCCGGCAGGCGCTGTTCCCTTTAAATAGAACAAAGCAAAGCCAACCGGTGGGGTGAGAAAAGACGTCTGCAGGCACACGGCAAACATTACGGTGAACCACACCAAATCAAAACCCAAACCAGCCACCACCGGACCGACGAGCGGCAAAATGATCAGGGTGATCTCAATCCAATCCAAAAAGAAGCCCAGCAAAAAGGTGAAAAAGAGAATGGTGATAATGATCCCCGTTGGCCCAAAGGGAAGCGAAAGCAAAGCGCCCTCAATCAACTCATCTCCGCCAAAACCACGGAACACGAGCGAGAACGCAGTCGCCCCCAAAAAGATAGCAAAAATAAACGCTGTGGTTTTGGTGGTTTCGCGGCACACCTCCATCAAAACCTTGTAGTTCAATTTGCCCGCAAATAGCGCCAACAAAAGCGCGCCAAATGCGCCAACGCCAGATGCTTCGGTTGGCGTGGCGATGCCCGCAAAAATTGAGCCGAGAACCGCAAGGATAAGCCCTGCAGGCGGCAGTACCGCCACAAACACACGCCACACCATCTTGCCCGAAATCGGCTCCACATCCTTTGGCGCAGGTGCAACACTTGGAAACAAGTTCGCCACCACCAAGATGTAAATGATATAGATTGAACCCAGCAAAATACCTGGGATCAATGCGCCCAAAAACAAATCGCCCACCGAAATTGCCAACCGGTCTGCCATCAACACAAGCATGATGGATGGTGGGATAAGAATGCCCAAAGTGCCCACCGAACAAACAACGCCAGAGGCAAAAGACTTTGAATAGTTCGCTTGCATCATCACCGGCAATCCAAGAACCGACAACAGCACAACAGAGGCACCAATAATCCCCGTCGATGCCGCCAACAAGATACCGATCAGCGCAACGGTTACCGCCAACCCGCCTCTTACCCGGCCGAAAAGCTTGGCAAAATCCGTAAGCAATTTGGACGCCAAACCTGAGCGGTCAAGCATCAACCCCATGAATACAAACATAGGCAAAGCAACCAGCACCCAATTGTGCATCACGTCCCAAATCCGGTCGACTGTTGCAGAACTGTAGGCCCAATCGACATAGAAAAAACTATTGGCCAATACATTCGTAAAGGCCCCCAAATACCAACCCAGCGCGGTAAATGCGACGGCTAAGCCACCCAAAATCCAAGCAACGGGAAAGCCTGTGAACAGCAAAAGAATAAAGGAGGCAAACATCGAAATGCAGATAATTTCATTGATTTCCATGATCATCGCCCTCCATCTTGAGGCGGTAGCGTTTCACCGCCTCCGGTCAAAAAGGCAACCGCCCGACTGAGCCGCGACAGAGCCGCAAACAGCAGCAAAACGAAGCCGATGATGAGGAAAGACTTGATGGCCCACACAGCGGGCAGCCCACCGGGCGACCCTGAGACCTCATTAATCGACAATGAGTAGGTGAAAAACGGCACAGCGTAGATAATTACAAACACCAAAAATGGGATCAGCAGCAAAATAATACCCAACGTTTCGACCCATGTTTTGACCTTTTTGGAGAATACCTCAGCAATCACATCAACCCGAATATGATCGTCTGTGGTCAGGCAATAGGAAAGCCCGACCAAGAACCCAACTGCATAAAAATGCCATTGGATTTCTTCAAACTCAATGCGCCCTTTGCCAAAGACATAGCGCGACACAACATTGATCACGATGGTGGCCAACAGCAACAGCCAAACCCAGCTGACACCATGGCCGATCGCACGCAAGGCGCGATCGGTAATTCTTGAAAAAGCCGTTGTTGGCAAAAACTCGCCATAGGCATGGCCCGGCTCTTCGAGCATATGTTCTGGATGGTCCAGATCTTTTTTAATTGTCATTTACATATCTGCTCGAACAGCAGACCTCCCCACAACCCAACGACCAACTGTTTTTAAGAACGCGTGCGCTTAAAAATCGCGTGGTAGGTACGCGAGGCTTTTCCAATTCTTGTAGTCCGCAGAGAAAGCTTCTTGAGACTCATAGATGGTCTTGAAGTGCTCGTCATTTGCCGCTTCTTCTTCCAACACTTCTTGCGTAATCACCTGCAACTCGCGCAGCAATTCTTCGGGCAATGTGTTGGCGGTCACGCCTTTTTCAGGGAAACCAGCAATCACGGCGCCTTGAATGGCCTCACCTTTTGAAAGGTTGCGAATTACACCAGCAGTACAAGCCATATCGATCAACGCTTTGCGATCGCTTGGCAATCCGGCCCAAAGCTCGGCGTTCACAACCAAATGGAAGGCTGTGTAAGTTTGGTGCCAACCGGGGAAATAGTTGTTTTTGATGATCTTATCAAAACCCAGCAATTGGTCGATCGCGGGCATGGAGAACTCGGTCGCATCAATGGCACCTTTTTCCAACGCGGGGAAAATCTCACCACCGGGCAACACCGTTACAGACGCACCAAGTTTTTGCATCACTTTGCCGCCAAGACCCGCAAAGCGGATTTTCAGCCCATCAATATCTTCAAGTGATTTGATTTCATTACGGAACCAACCAGCAGTTTCGGGGCCAATAATACCGCACAAAATTGGATGCACGTCGTGCTCAGCATAAACGGCTTCAGCCAACGCCTGCCCACCACCTTCATACCACCAAGCTGTATATTCCCAAGGCTCCATGCCGAACGGACGCGCCGCAAGCAAAGGGGCAGATGGAATGCGGCCCTGATCATAACCAAGCCAAGTGTAACCGGCTTGCATTTTGCCGTCTTTCACCGCTTCAGTGATCGACAAGGGTGCCACCAATTTGCCAGGTTCAAACACTTTGAACTGCACTTCGCCCGCTGTTGCCGCATCAAGTGCTTCAGCCACATAATTGATATTGTCGCCAAGCGCTGGCAAATGTGTACCAAACGCCACCGGCACACGCCAACGCAGCGGCTCACCAGCTTGGGTTGGCAGAACAGCTGTTGACATTGCCAATGCAGCCAAGGCAGGTGCAGCGATTTTTTGCGCAACACTTTTGAAATTAGAACGATCCATTTATTCCTCCCTTTAATGGAAATGACCGCACGCTGTTAAATTTCGCGTGCGCGATCCACACCATTTCATTGCAATGGCCGTGCCAACAATTCCGAAAAGGGATTAGTGTAATTATTTCAGCAAGTTATACCAATGATGGGACAAGGTTATGTCGCTTGAAAAATGTGTTGTTCTCACACAAAATGGATAAAAACTAGGCTCAACTATTTGAAATGAATGAGAAAACGCGCATCGTCTGAAAAACATACAATTATGTTTGACTTTACGACAAATCATAGAGTTTGAGCTTATCGTAAAGCTGAGAACGCGAAATGCCCAACCGCTTGGCGGCCTTGCCCTTGTGCCCAGCGCATATGCGCAACGCATCTCCTATTGCCCGCCGCTCAAGCTGTGCAATTTGCAATGGTAGATTATCCGCTGCGTCCATGCCCGGCTCTTGATAAGGTGCTTTGCTCGGCGACGAAACATCATCAGCGGGCAGTATTTCCTCAAATGCGTCAGCCCCCAGAACCTGGGCTTTGGACAAAACACAAGCCCGCTCGATCGCATTGCGCAATTCGCGCACGTTGCCCGGCCAATCATAGCGCATCAGATGTTGCACCCCACTGTCCGCCATCAGGCGCAATGGCTCACTGGCGCGCTGCGCAAATTCTTCAAGGAAATAGTCGCACAACACCGGCACATCTTCGATGCGTTGTCGCAAAGGCGGAATATCAATCTTGAGCACATTCAACCGATAATAAAAATCTCGCCGGAAGGTGCCCTTTTTCACCATGCTCTCTAGATCAAGCGAAGTCGCAGCCACAATGCGCACATCAACGGGCTGGATGATGTTTGATCCAACAGGTTCAAATTCTTTTTCTTCCAGAACGCGCAACAGTTTGGCCTGCAAGGCCAAGGGCATGTCCCCCACTTCATCCAAAAATAGGGTGCCATGCCGCGCTAATGCCAATTTGCCTTCTGGTTGACGATCACTGGCCCCAGTGTAAGCTCCCGGCGCCACCCCAAAAAACTCAGCCTCCAGCAAAGCCTCAGGAATTGCTGCCACATTAAGCGCCACAAATGGGCCAGAGCGCCGAGCCGACGCATTGTGAATGGCATGGGCAAACAGCTCCTTGCCGGTGCCCGTTTCCCCCCGCAAAAGCACCGGGCTATCATGTTGCGCCACCGCGCGGGTTTGCTCTTTCACCTTATCGATTTTTGGCGACCGATTGATAATGCTCGCAACGCTATATTTGGCTTGGCGGGCTTGAGCCAATTTTTGCTCAGCTAAACTCAAGCGTTTGCCCAAGATTTCAAACTTCTTCATCAACGGAGCCAAGGGACCAACTTTGTCGAACAGCACGAATCCAATGGCACCCGCAACAACGCCCGCGCTGTCTTTTAATGGAAACCGACTGACCACAAATTGTTGATCATCAAAATTCATAATGTCGATTAAAATCGAGTTTCCTGTGCGCACCACTTCCTTTAATCGGCTCTCAGGAATAAGCTCTTCAATATCGCGCCCGCGCGGATCTATCCCCTTAGGGATACCCAACATTTTATGGTAATTATTGTTGATCCAAATGATATGCCCCAGCGCATCAATTGCAATGGCCCCGTCGCCCATTTCTCTTAAAAGGCTTTGCAACATTTGCGGGCTAAACGGGATATCACCGAAATCATTTTTCATTTTGCAACTACAACCAGTTTTTGAGTTGATCGCATTGTAGGGACACCATCAACAGGCGCAACCTGCACATTTGCCGATTTTCGCCTTTAACAATAGGTTAGGTATTAATCCGTATAAAAAAGCAATATTTAGTATTTTTCTTTGCCAGAGCTGTTTGGCGCATTCGACAATAATAGAAACAAAAACATTTTTTTGCTCAAACTGTCATCTGGCCATTTCTGAAAATGGTGCAAGTATGTTTCAATCAATTAAAGACTTAAGCCTCTCTACAAAACTACCCATTGCTTTTGCTGGCATCTCGCTCTCAGCCGTATTGATTATGGGTGGCATTAGCTTGTCCACCGCATCCTCCGCGCTGATGGACACGACTACCAACAAGCTTGAGACCATTGCAAAAAGCCGCGCCAATACCCTTGAAAACTATCTGTATGACTTGGAGGACGATCTAAGACTGTTCTCCAGCAATCCACAGACGGCAACCGCTCTGGCCGAGTTTACCGCGAACTATGCAGAGTTAGGGTCAAGCGCAAATGCCACACTAAAAAGGGCTTATATAACAGACAACAAGAACAAAGTTGGCGAAAAGCATTTACTTGATCAAGCGCCGACAAAAACATCATACGATACGACCCATGGCCAATTTCATCCTGTCTTCAGAGAGTTATTGGAGACCAAAGGCTACTACGACATCTTTCTTTTCGACATGAATGGCGAGCTAGTATACTCCGTATTTAAGGAAGCCGACTTTGCGACGAATTTTTCCAATAGCGGCGACGAGTGGAAGAATACAGATTTGGGCAAGGCTTTTAGAGCTGCGCTAAAGCAAGCACCCAACACAATCAACTTCTTTGACTTCAAACCCTACTCCCCAAGCTTTGATGCGCCTGCGGCCTTTATGTCTTCACCGGTTTACATGGACGAAAAACAAATCGGGGTTGCAGCAATGCAAATGCCTATAGGGCGCATTAACCACATTATGAATGAGAAAACAGGTCTTGGCGAAACCGGTGAAACCATAATTGTTGGTGAAGATTATCTGCTTAGAAATAACAGCAGCTTTACACCCGAAAATGATATTCTAACTACTTCAAACGAAAGCGAATCCGCCAAAGCGGGTCTTGCTGGAAACACTTTTGTCGGCGACTGGAAAAACCAACTGGGCGTGGACACCCGGGTAGCGGCAACGCCGATCGAGTTTGGCACCACCAAGTGGGCCGTTATTGCCATGCAAGGCACACAAGAGGCAAGCATGGGCATTGTCGCCTTACGCAACTTCATGTTGATGTCCGGACTAATCCTAATGCTCATTACAACAGGGCTAGCCATTGCAATATCGCGCTCAATCACCAATCCAATTGCCAGACTTACGACAGCTATGCGCTCTCTTGCGCGAAACGAATTAGAGACAGAGGTCCCACAAACTGATCGTGCAGACGAAATTGGCAAAATGGCAAATGCTGTTCTGGTGTTTAAGGACAATGCAATCAAAATGGAGGCCAACGCTGCCCAGGAGGTTGAAGCTGAAAATTTGCGCAAGCTTGAACGAGCGTCAATGATGCAAGAACTACAAGCCGCCTTTGGTAATGTTGTCAGTGCGGCAAGCGCAGGTATTTTCGATAAGCGGGTCAGCGCAGAATTCCCCGATGAGGAACTCAACCATCTCGCACAGGGCGTAAACGACCTTGTTGCTACAGTTGACCGAGGCTTGAACGAAACGGGCGAAGTTCTTGCAGCGCTTTCAAAAGCAGACCTTTCAAAGCGGGTTACAGGACAATATGAAGGCGCATTTCATAAACTGAAATCCAACACCAATGACGTTGCTGAAAAACTTTGTGAAATTGTTGGCCAATTGCGCGTAACTTCGCGGGGTCTAAAAGCTGCGACATCCGAAATCCTAACCGGGTCCAATGATCTCGCTGATCGCACAACCCGCCAAGCTTCCGCAATCGAACAAACCTCCGCGGCGATGGAACAGCTCTCAACGGCGGTGGACGAAAACGCCCGCCGCTCCGAGGATGCAAAACAAAAAACTGCGCTGACCGCCACAATTGCGACAAGCAGCGGCCAGGTCATGGAAAACGCAACCAACGCAATGGAACGCATCGCCTCTTCATCGGCCAAAATTTCAAATATTATCGGCATGATCGATGACATTGCTTTCCAAACCAATTTGCTGGCGTTAAACGCCTCCGTCGAGGCTGCCCGGGCAGGCGAAGCAGGCAAAGGCTTTGCCGTTGTTGCGGTTGAAGTGCGTCGGCTGGCACAGTCCGCAGCTGAAGCGTCGTCAGACGTTAAAGCACTGATTGAACAGAGTTCATCAGAGGTAGACAATGGAACACAACTCGTTGCCGACGCATCTAAAAAAATAGAAGAAATGCTAGCGGCGGTGCAAGAAAACCGTGACTTGGTCGTGGAGATTTCAATAGCAAGCCGAAGCCAAGCCTCTTCAATTGACGAGGTCTCTTCAGCGATCCGGCAAATGGATGAAATGACCCAACACAATGCCGCACTGGTGGAAGAAACCAACACGGCAATCGAACAAACTGAAGAGCAAGCAATCGCTCTTGATCAAATAGTTGAGATTTTCATTTTAGAAGAACAGCACACAAGTCCAGATGCAGTTGATATCAAGCTGGCGAGCTAAGCCACCTTTCAATAATCCGATGGGCCCCGATCAAATGCACAGGGCTCCGCTCAAACGCAAACGCCTCTAACTCCCCCGTGGCTTCGCGCGCGAGGTCGCTTTTGCTGCGGCAGGATTATCCGGCCAGAAATGACGCGGGTATCGCCCTTTTAGATCTTTGGCCACATCGGCCCATGAGCCCTGCCAAAATCCGGGCAAATCTTGGGTCATCTGTATAGGGCGGTGCGCGGGCGACAACAGTATGACCAACAATCGAATTTTACCCTCAGCAACGCTTGGATGCTTGGAAAGACCAAATAATTCTTGCACCCGCACCTCAATCGCAGGGGCGGTTTCGTGCGCGTAGTTGATCGCAATGCGAGACCCCGTGGGCACCTCAAAATGAGTGGGCAACAACTCATCCATCTGGTTTCTCATGCCCCACGGCAACAAAGCCAACAACGCACTGTCCAAAACTTGCGGGGAGATTTTGGCAATGGCTGTTTCCCCAAAAAGGTATGGCTGCAACCAGCTTGCAACATCTTTTTGCAAAGCCAAGTCACTAAGATCGGGCCAAGGCGCACCAAGCGTTTGATGCAAATAATTCGCTCGCGCTCGAATGGCCAATTGTGACTTTGTCCATGGCAAAACATTTAGCCCCAACGCCTTTATCGCCGTGCAAAGAACGGCTGCTGCAGCATCTTGATCTTCAATTTTGGCAGGCGCTTCGGCCAACACAACCTGCTTGAGCGCCCGCACACGGCGCGCGCGAACGCTGCGGGATTGAGTGTCAAACTCTAAGCGGGTTTCTTCAACTATATGAGCCGAAAAACTCTCTTCAATCTCTACAAGATCAATTCCTGCAGCCGCGCGAATGCGCCCATTTGCAGCTTGTCCGGTAATATCAGTGACCACCAAAAACTTTTGCTGCGCGAGCGGGTTAGTTGCAGGCAATGAAGCTGCGCGCCCATTTGCTAGCCGAAAACGTCCGGGGCGACCAGCGGCCTGCGCGATGCGATCCGGATAAGCATAAGCGATCAATTGTCCAACGCTCGTTTCACGCGTTTGCTTGCCGCCTTCGCCAACCTCTTTCGCCCATCGCTTTGACAAAGACTTCGCGTCCGTCGCCCGGGGGCTCCGATCTGACAAAAAAATGCGCAAACGCTCTTCGATATCAATCGCATCGCCACCAAGTCCATGTTCCGAAACAAGCGCTGCAATGTCAGCGGCCAGCTGGGCGTTGCCACAGGTTTTGCCTTGATGCACCATATGCGCAAGGCGCGGGTGGAGGGGCAACCCCACCAAAGCACGGCCATGATCAGTGATCTGTCCACGCTCGTCCAGCGCATCCAAATCCTTTAGCAGCGCAACAGCTTCTGCCCATGCAGGCGCAGGCGGCTGATCAACAAATTGCATTTGATTTGGGTCGGTGACGCCCCAACTAGCAAGATTGAGCACCAAACCAGTTAAGTCGGCGGCCAAAATTTCTGGCGTATCAAATGCGGCTTGTGCTGCATTTTGGCCTTTGCTCCAAAGGCGATAACAAACGCCGTCTTGGGTTCGTCCGGCCCGCCCTTGCCTTTGGGTGGCAGCCGCTTGCGAAATCGTGCGGGTCTCAAGCCGTGTTAAAGCGGTCGCTGGCTCATAAACCGGCACCCGCGCCAAGCCGCTATCAACAACAATGCGAATACCTTCAATGGTCAAAGAAGTTTGCGCAATTGATGTCGCAATTACAATTTTACGTCGCCCCTCAACGGCGGGTGCGATCGCCCGATCTTGCTGCTCAGGTGTTAATCGTCCATAGAGCGGCGCAATGTCTATAGTGTCAGAGACCGCTGAAGAAAGCCGCTCAGCAACCCGGCGAATTTCGGCTTGGCCGGGCAAAAACACCAAGATCGAGCCATGCTCTTCTTGTAGTGCGTTCAACACCGTTAACACCACATGGTCTTCAACAAACACATTTGGCTTTGGCGGCACATAGTGCGTTTCAACAGGGAATGCGCGCCCCTCGCTGACAATAAGCGGTGCATCTGCCAACAGCTTAGACATTTGCGCGCTATCAAGTGTTGCCGACATAATGAGAATGCGCAATTTAGGTCGCAAGATGGCAGTATCTAGCGCCAAAGCCAGTCCAAGATCGCCGTCAAGGCTGCGTTCATGGAACTCATCAAAAATCACCGCCGCAACTCCATTGAGTTCGGGGTCATCAAGGATCATGCGGGTAAAAACCCCTTCGGTGACCACTTCTATGCGCGTCTTTGCACTCACGCGCGTATCTAGCCGCACGCGGTAGCCAACAGTTTCGCCAACTTTTTCGCCCAGCGATTGCGCCATACGATGCGCTGCGGCTCTAGCGGCAATTCGTCGAGGTTCGAGCATTATGATACGCCCATCGTTGCGCCATTCAGCATCGAGCAAAGCAAGCGGCACACGCGTGGTTTTACCAGCACCTGGCGCTGCAACCAAAATAGCGAAAGCCTGCTCATTCAACGTTGTGGAAAGTTGGTCCAGCACATCATCGATGGGCAGGGAGGAGAGAACCTTTTTCATTCACTCTTCATATTGGAAATCGTGCGCGCTGCAAAGCAAAGTTGGCGCCCCAATCAAAACAACTTAGAGATGGGAGTTCTTACTCAAAACTTTTCCATTTCCTCTTGGACCGACATATAGGCGCCGCCTTCAACGACAACATAAATGTCATTAATTACCGCCCGTCCATTCTGTTCCAATATTTCAAAGCGCACTTCTGAATAGGCTTGATTTTGTTCTGAATTATCCCAACAGGCTTTGGATTGGAACGTCGCCATCACGATCGTGGTTTGCCCACTCTTTGGAAAAGTCTTAAGCGACAGGTTCTCAAGGGGGCACCCATCTTGGGCTTGGATAATTACATCGTAATCAAAAACGACAGAGTACCCCTTGGCCGCCATCGAAGCCGCCGCTTTTTTATATTTTTCAACAAAGCCAGCGCTATATAGACGATCAATTCGATCGTTCGAAAAATATGACTCCGAGGACTGACCGCTTAAGTGCGCGTTGGCGAGGTCCAAAATTTCGCGCGCCGGACTAGTCACATCCAAACTGGATTTTTCCTGCACAACAGCTGGTTCAACAATTTCACCGGTAAGTGGGTTTGTGTTCAGCACATCTGCTCGTTCTGTGGTCATTTTGATTATGCAAGACAATTCCGCCAAGCTGCGCATCGTGCCTTCGCTAACGATTTTAGACAGGCGAACACACTCTTTATCTCTAAAGGTGTCCCATGCTGTTTGCGTTTCAAAAAGCAACGTCTGATCATCTTCACTCAACCCAACAAGCGCATTTTGATAAGCAGCCCGAATTTTTTCAATCGCACTAACTTTAGCGGCCGTTTGGCAAACCTGCATTTCTGAAGTTGTTTTGGATGCATCACAGTTTACTGCAACACTGGGAGAAGCACTTCCCAAGACCAATATGACAAACCCAACCAAGGCGGCACAAACATTTCGAAACATCAAATTTCCTCACCTGTTCAACAACCAAAATAGATTGCTGCCTGACATGAGCATTTTGCTGAAAGAATAGCAACGAACTGGAAGATTTATGGAATTTTTGGTTGCGGGGGTAGGATTTGAACCTACGACCTTCAGGTTATGAGCCTGACGAGCTACCGGGCTGCTCCACCCCGCGCCAAAAATAAGACAGATACTGTCTTGAAGAAAACGACGATGTCGTTTTTGTGCCCGGTGATTACCGGGTGCAGCGCCTATATAGGGTGCTTTGATCTGAATGTGAACCCTTAATGACATAAAACTGAAAAAAACTTTTTCGGCCAGTTCGAGCCGGTCCAATCTTGTGTCTTAGGGGGGCTTTGGGCTAGGTTGTGCGTCCTCACCAAATTGCGAGACATCAGATGAAATTCAACAAACTTGGCCGCACTGAATTAAAGGTCTCTGAGATATGCTTGGGCACCATGACTTGGGGCCGACAAAACACTGAACAAGAAGCCCATCAACAAATGGACTACGCACTGGATCGGGAAATCAACTTCTTTGATACAGCCGAACTCTATGCTGTACCCACCATCCCAGAAAGCTACGGACTTACCGAACAATATATCGGCACCTGGTTCAAAAATTCGGGAAACCGCGACAAAGTCATTTTAGCCACAAAGATTGCTGGCGAAGGCGTGCCCTGGATTCGCGATGGCAGCCCGATCAACGCAAGCTCCATTCGTAAAGCGGTGGAAGATAGCCTGAAACGGCTGCAAACCGACTATATTGATCTGTACCAATTGCATTGGCCAAACCGCGGCCATTATCATTTCAGCAATGCCCATGATTTTGACCCGTTTTCGCAAGACACCCAAGCCGAGCTTTCCAACATGCTTGAGGTGCTTGAAACCTTAGATGCATTGGTGCGCGACGGAAAAATCCGCCATATTGGCCTATCCAATGAGTCTGCGTGGGGCACCATGCAATATTTGCGTTTGTCCGAACAAAATGATCTGCCCCGTGTGGCGTCAATTCAAAACGAATATGGTTTGCTACGCCGCTATTTTGATCACGATTTGGCAGAGGTCAGCCATCACGAAAATGTCGGCTTGCTTGCCTATTCGGCGTTGGCAGCGGGCGCCTTGTCGGGCAAATATTTGGATGGGCAAATCCCTAAAGGCACACGGGGCGAATTATCGGTGGGTGCAACCTACCGCAACTCTCCCCAATCTGAACCCGCCATCCGTGCCTATATGGCATTGGCAAAAGAACACGGTTTGGACGTTTGCCAAATGGGCTTAAAGTTTGCCCTTGATCGCCCGTTCATGACCTCCGTTATTATTGGTGCCACCAATATGGAACAATTGAAAACCGATATCGACGCCAAAGACATTGTGCTCAGTGAGGACGTGCTAGAGGGCATCAAACAAATCTATGTGCAATATCCGCGCCCGATTTAGCCCTTAATTCAAAACGGCGGCGATGAACTCATCCATTGCCGCCCAATACCCCTCAACAAATGCATCTCGGCCCATAAAGCCAACCTTTAGCAAAACCCAAAACCCATCAAAACCATCCATTGGTTTGCGTTGGTCAACTTGGATCATGCTGTGCCCGGCCGTTTCAAATTGGTGGCGCACAAGTTTTTCGCCCAACAGCTTTTTAAACGTTGCATCCGTTTTTGCCGCATCCAATTGCCCATCCCGCGCACCGGTCAACAACAACACGGGCACATCGTTAAGTTGACCTATATCTTGGGATAAATCTGATCGGGCGTTCTTGGTTATGAAAGTCCACCTTTTTGGCGAAAACTCCTCTTTGTCGATCTCCTTATGCTTTGCAGCATATTGTTCGAACTGACGATAAGGCGCTCCTGCCAGCACCATTTCATCGATGGCTTGGTTGTTTCGCACTTTCACTAAATCCGGGGTCGTGTTTTTGTTCCGCAAATTGGTCATATAGGCAGACTGTTCCATCCAATTCACCGCTGGCGATACAAACACGTAGAACGCAATGTCGTTCTTTATCGGCTCAATCTTAGGCAGCACCCAACCTGCTTGTGAAAACCCGATCAAACCAACCCGCCCGATGGGCTGCACGCTGTTTGAGCGCAGGGCGGCAACCCCAGCTTCAACCAATGCTGCCCGGTCAGCCATCGAATAGTCCAACCACTCACCCTCTGCGCCGTCGACCCCCGGCTTATGCCACGAAAGCGCGCACATGCCTTTTTGTGCAAAATGAGAAAAGTACGGCTCGAAGTACCCCGTCCCATCAAAAGACATGGCCCCGTCCCCATGCACAAAAACCAAACAGTCAATGGGGCCGTTTGTTGGGACCAACGGCAAGATCAGCTTTCCCGCAATTTCGGTGCCCCGGAAGTCAAACCGGAAATCATTCTCTGAATAACGCTGATCAGGAAGCAAAAACAAAAAGGTCAGCATCAACAAAACGACACCCAAAATGGCCCCAGCCCCAATTGAAATATGTTTAAAACGCATAACGCCCTCATTTAACGAACAATCATTCGCTTAATAACATAACTTGAGACGAACGCAATTCTATTTTAGAACTATCGCTCTGATAATTGGATATCCGAATGGCCCGCACCAAAAACGAAGAGCTACACAAGACCCGCAAAAAACAAATTCTTGCGGCAGCAAAAAAGTGTTTCATCGCAAAAGGCATTCACAATGCCTCAATGGCCCACATTTGCAAAACGGGCAAAATTAGCCCGGGCGCGCTTTATCGGTATTTCCCGTCAAAGCAAGCTATTATCGAAGCGATTGCCGCCCAAGAACACGAACAAAACTTGGAGCTGATCGACTTCCTGCGCGCCCTTGAGAACCCTGTGCGTGGACTAAAAAACGCTCTGCCAGATGTTCTTGACACGCTCCTTGATGAAGATTTTGCCCGCCTAATGATTGAAATCAGCAGCGAAGCCACGCGAAACCCCGAGGTAAATAGCGCGTTCCAAACCGTCGAAGAACAATTTAAAACCGACCTATCAGCCATTTTTCAAACCGCGCAAGAGCGCGGCACCATAGTAAAAACTGCCAATATTGAAAGCGCCATTTTTTGCTTGCTGGCACTATTTGACGGCATAACAGCGCGCGCGGCCTCTGCTGCCACCTCTTCAAAAAAAGAACTCACCAACGCCCTTTGTAAAACCATTGATGCCCTGTTTGCCTAGTGCGTTCCGCCACGCACCATGATAGCGCGATGCGTTGACTACCCGCCATCGCGAAAAGATAGCTCAATCCGTAACAGCCAGACACTCAATTTCAGCAAATTGCCAGCTGACTGCTTCCACAAATTGGCGCGCACATCAAAATCTGCGCGTTACAAGCCGAGAAAACAAGCTTTGATGGGCTGAAAAAGGCAACATATACACCCCACAGCGCGCGCCCTCACCCAGCGCCCCACTAAGGGCCACCCCTGCCACTTGCTGCATAACCCACCTAAGACTGACCTAGTCACTCCCCCAAAAAAAACCCACACATCAACACTCGATATTACACGCCAATGACCAAATGATTTATTTGGTCATTGACTCCCAACTGCCGATATGGTTGTTTTGTGCGCATGAAAAGGACCTACATGTGTCGGTGTTTTTTTGAGCAAAATGGGTTCTAGAAAAGAATGTTTTGCGAGTTTTGAAACGTTCCAAACAAGCTGACTGGTTTACTCAAACATTGTGCCGCCAAGTCCATGAATGAAAAAGCAAAAAACAAATGGCAAAACAAGAATACAACACCCCGACTGTCGCGGTGAAAACATCGCACTTTATTGAGTAACGAGAAAAAGCACGCGCAATGGCCAAACACTTCAGCGAAAAAGAACGCAAACAAATCATGGCAACGCTCTGTGAGGTTGGAAACCTTGAGTTTTCAAAACGTGGACTGCGGGCTGCGCGAATTGAAGACATTTGCCGCGCTGTAGGCATATCAAAGGGGTCATTTTATAATTTCTACGACACCAAAGAGCAGTTGTTTTTAGCCATTGTTGAGCAGCGCGAACGCATTTATCGCGACGCGATGAAACAACTTGTCGAAACATTTAGTGGCGAAGAGAAAGGCCTGATTGATGGTCTTTTTGACATAACCGTCAATGCCATCAGAACTGACCCATTTATCGGCGTTATGCTGCAACCGGGCGAAATAGAGCATTTGGCCAGAAAAATGGGGCCAGAACAAATGGCCAAGCACCAAAGTGGCGACTTTGCTTTTTTTGATGATCTCACCAAAACAATGCAGAGCCGGGGCTACTGCACTTCTGCACAAGTGAACACAATGGCGGAAATCTCGGTTTTGATCTTTTGCTTAATAATGCAGGCCGATCTGCTGCCCGTTGAATCCTTTGATGCGTCCTTGGCCCACCTAAATGACTTGTTGCATTTCAAACTTTCAAACAAAGGGGCATAAGTTATGCTCAACGTTCAAAACCTGAGTTTCACCTACCCAAAAGCAACCACTCAAACGCTCAAAGACGTCAACTTTCGCATCTCAAAAGGCGAAGTTTTTGGCCTTTTGGGACCATCCGGCGCGGGCAAAAGCACCACCCAAAGCATCCTCATGCGCCTATTAAATGGCTATGGGGGCAAAGTGGAAATGTTTGGCCAACCCATCACACAAATCGATCGAAGCTTTTATGACCGCATCGGCGTTAGTTTTGAATTGCCCGCCCTTTATCAGCGACTAACTGCACGCGAAAATTTGCAGCTTTTTAGCGCGCTATACAATGTACCCACCATGCCAATAATCGATTGTCTGTCGCTTGTTGACCTTGCCAACGATGCCGACAAACGTGTCGCAAGTTTTTCAAAAGGCATGAAAATGCGGCTCAACCTTTGCCGCGCTTTATTGCACGATCCCGACTTTTTATTTCTAGATGAGCCAACGACGGGGCAAGATCCGGCACGTGCGCGCCTTACCCGCGATCTCATCAAAAGATTAAAGTCAGAAGGCAAGACCATTTTTTTGACCACGCATAATATGGCAGAAGCCGACGAAGTGTGCGACCGGATTGCTTTTTTGCATCAAGGCACCATTCCCTTAACGGGCACACCATCTGAGCTGAAACGAAAATTCGGCAGCCGCACGCTGGAAGTTATAACCGGCACACAATCGGCCCAACAACATCACGAATTTCCAATGTCCAATATTGGACGCAATCCAGCATTCCTTGAACTCATGCACAACGATAATATCTTGAGTTTACACACCAAAGAGGCAAGCCTTGACGAGGTTTTCATCAAGGTTGTGAACCAATGAATGGCCCTTTCATAAAACTGTTGCTCACAGATTTTCAGCTGCAATGGCGATATCGCATAATCGCAGCCTATGCTGTTGTTATTGGGCTATACACCACCATCATTCTTGTTGCTCAAGACGCATTGCCCCACTGGGTGATCGCGATCATCATTTACTCTGACCCGGCCGTGCTTGGCTTCTTCTTTTTGGGCGGCTTGATGATGCTCGAGAAAAGCGAAAATGTGCGCCTGGCACTAGCCATGTCACCCATTTCAGCCACTCAATATCTCGCGGCAAAATCCATCAGCCTCACCATTGTGGCTGTGGCAGCAGTTTGCGTGCTTTCAGTCGCCGCGCAATTGGCATGGCACAATGCCGCGCTTGTGATTTTCGCCACCATTTGCACCTCCATTATGTTCATATCCGCAGGGGCCATCGCTGCCCTGAAGTTCAAAACCGTCAGCGGCTATCTCATTGGTTCAGTTCCTATCATCACACCGCTCGTGGCACCCGCGGCGCTGCTGATTGTTGATCCTTTGCCACTATTTGTTTATGCAATCCCGCCTGTCGCCCAGCTCAAACTTCTGCTCGTCGCTTTTGACCCAGAACCAACAGCATTTCCAGTTTTAGGAATTTGCGCCCTTGGTTGCTTGGTGGCCGCGACGGTCTGTTTCATTGGGAGCGCAAATTTCCTTAAACAGGAACTAGGATCAAAACCATGATGCAACAACAATCAGCGGTGAAAAGGTTCTGGTTACTGTTCAAAAGTGATGCGCAAAATCTTTCGCGCGATCCGATTTTACTGCTGGCGACTTTGTTAAGCGCCGTGCCTGCCCCCTTGTTTGCCGCATATAGTGCCAAGTTGGACCAATTGGGCATTGGGTTATTCTCAATTCCAAATTTATCCGCATATATCGCCCCAATGGCGCTGCTGTTGCCAGCCTCGCTTGTGGGGTGGGTCGCGGGCTTTTTGCTGCTTGAAGATCGGGATGATCATACCTTGCTCGCCATCGAAACAACATCGGTCGGCAAAATCGGGTTTATGAGCTACCGCCTTGCCATCGCTAGCGCGATTGGCGGCATGCTCGGGCTTTTTGGTATGATACAAATATACCCAGAACACGCACTTAGCACCCAACTGTTCGCCGCCCTTCTTGTCGCCATTGAAACGGCAATTGTGGCGCTTACTTTGCTTTCCCTTGCCGGGAACAAAGTTGAAGGGCTTGCATTGTCCAAGCTCCTCAACCTTTTAATGCTCTTCCCCTTGATCGCTGCAATTCCTTCGCCTTGGCGACTGTTGGGTGGGCTCTTTCCGAGCTATTGGATAGGTGAGATTTTTGCGCTCTCCCCACAAAGCTACCTGCCAACTGCGCTCGTTCTGGCAGTGGCAATTGTTGTGCACATCCTTGTTCTTGCATGGTTGCTGAAAACCGCTGTGCAGCGTACCGAAAAACTTTGACAAATTATCATCTCGCCAAGCCCCCCAATTGCGCTATTATTGGTGCAACTGGGGAGTGAAATCGCTTACACATGACATTGTTATCTACATTTTTGCCGCTGATCTTTTGGGCATTCTATGGCCTATTGAGCAAGGCGATTGAAACCCGACGCACCTCAATGTCCGCCCTTATGGCGCGCCAGCGGCTGCGCTGGGTACAAAATGCTGTGCGGCGCGACACCCCAATTGACGGCATTTTGACCGGCAACATCATGAGCGCGGTCTCATTTTTCGCCTCTACTTCGGTGTTGCTCATTCTGGCCATGTTCGCCGTCATCGGACAATTAAACGAACTTTTGCCCACCCTTCGGTCTTTGAGCTGGGGTGATGTCTACACAGATTTTGACTATCAGTCCCACTTTGTGGTGATGCTGGTGATGACCGTTATGGCCTTTTTGTCATTTACCCTGTCGTTGCGCCACTTCAATCATTTTTGCATTTTGATGGGCGCAGCGGACCATTCCACAAACGCCGATCCAGCAGAAGTGCGGGCCATGGCCAATTTGAACACCCAAGGGGCGCGCCACTTTAATTCAGGCATTCGCGCCTACTATTTTTCCATCGCGAACGTTGGTTGGTTCCTTTCAAGCACTGTGGGCATTGTCATGGCCGTGGGCACCATTGGCTTTATCATCTACCGCGAATATTTTTCAGCTGCTCGACGCGCCATTTCGCAACTGCCCAGCAGCACAACCCAAATCGAGGACTGAAGCATGAAACAATATCTGTTGCCACTTGCCGCCACTGTTCTTCTTATCCCTGCAAGCGCCAGCGTCGCAGACGATTTTACCAGTGAAGACGAAATTCAAATGCAACAATGCATTGAAACCGTGCACGATATCCAAAGCTCTGGCGATGATGTCTCCTTGCGTGAATGCATTGGCGCTGCATCACGCGTTTGCATGGACGCGCCCGACGGCTCCTCCACCGTAGGCATGGCTGAATGCACCATGCGCGAAAATGCATGGTGGGACAGCTATCTCAACTTTCTCTATCAAGATCTCAAAGCAAACCTATCCGCTGAACAGTTTAGCAAATTGCGCGACGCACAAAGGGCTTGGATCACTTTCCGGGACACAGACTGTGACTTCAATTATGACTATTGGAAAGAAGGCACAATCCGCACCACATTTTTCACCGGTTGCGTGCTCGACAAAACGGCCAACCGCGCGATTGCGCTTGCTGGTTATCTTGACTGGACCAACATGTAATCCATGCCCGAACCGTTCAAGAATTTCTTCAATATTCCGCTGATTGAAAAAATGGGGGCGTTGCTGTGCAACGCCTACCCCGCCTTTGATCAAGACAAATTTATTGCCCTCGCAAGTGCTGATTTTGAAAATCTCGAACTCAAACAACGATCCAACCAAATTCGCGACGCATTGGTTGCAACTCTACCAAATACAATAGATGTATCCGGCCCTATTCTCATTCAAACACTAGGGTCACAAGCCCCAATTGATGGGGGCACTACACAAGAACAAGACAGCGGGCTTTCAGGTTTTGCCATTATGCCCATGGCTGATTTTGTGGCTCAAGTTGGTTTAAACAACCCAACCACCAGCTTTGATGTTTTAGAAGAGCTGACCAAACGCTTCAGCGCAGAATTTGCGGTGCGCCCGTTCATCATAGCTAACCAAGAAGGTGCTATGCGCCAGTTCGCCAAATGGGCAAAAAGCAACAACGCGCACGTTAGACGCCTCGCTTCTGAAGGGTGTCGCCCCTTATTGCCTTGGGGCATACGCCTACAAACATTTGTTCAGGACCCAACGCCCGTTCTAAACATTTTGGAAAAGCTTAAAGACGACCCGGAAGAATATGTACGCAGATCTGTGGCCAACAACTTAAACGACATTGCCAAAAACCAACCCGACTTGGTAGCAAAGATTGCAAAGGACTGGCTCAAAGGCGCGAGCAAAAATCGGGAACGTTTGGTTCGTCATGCCTGCCGCACCTTAATCAAACAGGGCCATCAGCCAACGCTTGAAGCCCTTGGCTACCAAGCGCTTGATGCTAGGTTCTCAGACTTCGAAGTGCAAAGCGACAAAGTCAAACTGGGTGAAGCCTTGGTGTTTCAATTTGTCATTGAAAACAAAAGCGATAAACCGCAGCCAATCATATTGGATTACGCCATTCATTTTATGAAAGCCAACGGGACTTTGGCACCAAAAGTGTTCAAGCTGAAAACGGGCACTCTAAAGCCACACGACGTGCTAAAAATTAAAAAGACGCACATGATTAAGCCCATAACCACGCGCACCTTTTATCCTGGTAGCCACAAAATCGAAATTCTTGCCAATGGAAAATCGTTAGGAAGCTTGCCGTTTATCCTTGAAATCTAGCGCCTGAGCGTCCCATGGCACAATGGTCAGTTCAGGCCAATGTTGCAGGGCACGCACGCCCTTTTCGATATGCGTTTTTTCGTTATGCAGCACATAGTTCGGGGTGATCCGAAACGAAAAAATCTCGTTCAACCCGTAGGGCGCATAAAGCTCCAACTGGTCGTTTTTCCGCAAACGCACCCCAACCGCATGCGTGATTGACGCAAAGCGATCAATACCTTCTTCCGCGGAAACAAGCGGAGAATAGTCCTGACCAAAATGGTCCTTGTACCAAAGATGCACCCGTGCCTGATTGCGCAACTCAACCGGTGGATTACAATCCGCAAAAACCGCATCCGCACGCTTGATCACTTTGTCCTCGGCCTCATAGCTCAAGTCTTTGGAATCAAAATAAAAAACATCCACATCCTTCACCCCGTGCATATAGGGGCGCTCGGTGAGATAGTTCCAAACATTGTTGTAAATAGCACCGGACACAATCCAATGATCGGGCAAATCCATGTCGCGTGCGCGCGCCAACACATCCATCAATTCAGGATAGGAGCGGATGATTTCCTTAAGCGCGCAGCTTTGTTCGTCAAATGGCAAATCGCAAAATCTTAAATGGTTCATAGCCCTCATATGCCACAACAAGACCAGAACATATAGCGAACTTTTTTCCTTTTTGCTTCATTTCTACTCTTGAAAAATCTAACTGCGTTGATTCCCAATCAGAATTTCAAGCATCGAATACGGCTCTGAATATGTGCATATACGCAATATCCGGAGCCGAAAGACTTATTGTTCAAGCCAGTTGGCGCCGCTTTGTTTGATGAATGTACCCGCCTGCAATTCGTTCACCGCTTCAATCAATTCTTGGCGCGTGTTCATCACAATCGGGCCGTGCCAAGCGACCGGCTCTTGCAAAGGTTTGCCCGAAATCAGCAAAAAGCGCACGCCTTCATCACCAGCTTGCACCACCACCTCATCACCGGTATCAAAATAGACGAGTGTGCGGTCGCCACTCAAATCGCGAATGTGCAATTCTTCGCCCGCCACCTCTTTTTCGGTCAACACCCCAACCGGATTTGACGCATCTCGAAAGCTGCCAGCCCCTGCAAAAACATAGGCAAACGTATTGCGATAGGTATCCACCTTGAAGGTTTTGCGCACCCCGGCAGGCACCGAAATATCCAAATATTGGGGGTCAGCTGCAATGCCATCCACCGGGCCTTTTTTTCCCCAGAAATCACCAACAACAACGCGAACCGACGTGCCGTCATCATCAACAATAGTGGGGACATCGCTGCTTTCTACATCCTGATAGCGTGGTGACGTCATTTTCATTGACGCGGGCAGATTGGCCCAGAGCTGAAACCCGTGCATTTGCCCATCGGCATTACCCTTAGGCATTTCTTGGTGCATAATGCCCGACCCTGCGGTCATCCATTGCACATCGCCTGCATTCAACTCACCCTTATTCCCCAGGCTATCGCCATGCTCCACAGAGCCAGAAAGCACATAGGTGATTGTTTCAATGCCCCGATGTGGATGCCAAGGAAAGCCCTTGATAAAATCTTCTTCCTGTTCATTGCGAAAATCATCGAACAACAAAAACGGATCCAACTCACGCGGTTCATGGAACCCAAATGCGCGGTGCAATTTCACCCCCGCGCCTTCCATTGTAGGCTTTGCCAAAACTGTTTTCTTAACTGGACGAATAGACATATCTGTCTCCCGACGTTGATGGGCGGTCCATGCGCCGCCCCATTCATCGGTTCAATATAGTTGTACAATCAGCAAGAATAACCCAACAATTGGAAACAGTCTTTTCCTAATATGAGGTGATTGAACCGATCAATTTGCCAAAATATGATTTACAACCTCG
The DNA here is from genome assembly GCF_027213965.1 of Maritalea porphyrae. Classification (GTDB taxonomy): domain Bacteria; phylum Pseudomonadota; class Alphaproteobacteria; order Rhizobiales; family Devosiaceae; genus Maritalea; species Maritalea porphyrae_A. Next base: position 36,969 of record NZ_JAPWGX010000006.1, read on the forward strand.
ACACTTGCGGATCGGCGCATCGCGCAAAACTGACTATTGCGCCATTTAAAGATTTCTCACATATTAAGCGCGACTGATTTGGTCGCCATCCTTCGCGTTTTCAACGCCCCTAACGTCATCATCAAACCGATCGGACTTTGGCCATGTTTGCCGCGGTGCGCCATTTTAACAAAACCATTTGGTTGATCATTTTAGCCACTTTTGCTTCGCGCTTCGTGCTGTTTATGGTCTGGCCGTTTCTTGCCATATTATTGCATCAAAAATTCGGTCTGAACGAATTTCAAATCGGCATATTTCTCGCCGGGTCTGCAGCCGTGGGTGTATTCTTCGGTTTTTACGTAGGTTTCCTCTCAGACATCATTGGCCGTCGAAAGATCATTTTGGCTGGATTGGCCATCAATATTATTTCCATGTTCATTTTGGGTGTTGCGGATCATTTGTGGTGGCTATTTGCCGGCACCGTTATTCAAAGTTTTGGCCGCGGCATGGTGGAAAGCCCGGGTCGCGCCCTTATGACCGATATGGTGGAAGACCGCCAAGTCAAAGACATGGCGCTGCATATGCGCTATTTCTTCCTCAATATCGGGGCAGCCACCGGCCCACTGTTGGGCACTTTTGCAGGGGCAACAGGTCAGCAATCCACCTTCTTGATCGTTTCAGGTCTATATGTCGTCTACTTTGTCATTGCCGCCATCATTTTCCGGGTGGAGCGACCGATAAAGCGAACCAAAGCAGGTACAGCCATGCGCTTTGGCGACGCCTTGGGGGTTTTGCGCAAAGATCAGGCCTTCATGCTGTTCGTCGCAGCAACGCTCATCTCACACATCGCCTATGGGCAAATTGATGCCGGCCTTGTTCAATATTTGCGTCAAGAAAGCGTGCTCAACCTGACCACCCTCTATGCCACGCTGATTTTTGTAAATGGCGCGACCATCATCATCTTCCAATTCGCTTTCCTCAAACTTTTAGAGAACGTGCGCCCTCTCGTTCGAGCCATGGCCGGTGTCGTCTTATTTGCCCTCGGTTTTTTGGGATTTGCGTTTGTGCCTACCTCCCCGACCTATTGGCTTATCGGCGCGATGTTTGTCTTAAGCATAGGTGAAACGATCCTCTTCCCCACCCTTAACATCATTATTGATCGTATGGCCCCAGAGCACCTTAAAGGCAGCTATGTCGGCGCGGCCTCTTTAGCCTCTATGGGTTTTGTAACCGCCCCGGTGGTTGGCGGCTTCTTGTTGCATCAGTTTGGTGGTTTCACCATGTGGATGGTAATGGCGGGCCTCGCAGTTTCAGTGGCCGGTCTTTACGGCTTAGCGGCGAATGTGCGCACAAACACCAAGACGCAAGCACAGCATTGAATGTAAGTCTTACAGATATTGGAACCTGAGGCTTAAACCAACACGGGTTTCCAAGCTCAATTGTGGTTCAAGTTTGTAGGCTTACGTGCGGATGATGAGTTCAACCGCTCAGACAAAATTAGAACTCAAGCAACATAGACGCGGCAACGCGCAAAAAGCAGTAGAAGCACACAATCAAATCAGCCGTTCACAACGGCAAAGCTACTAAGTCCACTAGCACTCGATTTCATATTGTAGGGTGCTCAGTGGAAGGGTCCGCGACAGGCGTTCAGACCAAAACCACGGATAACTTCGAAGCAGGTCTTAAACCCGTTTAAAGGAAGTGCGCGCTCCTTAAACTGAGCCCCCCGTTCATTTCCCCTTTAGCACGCAAAAACGCCCCCCAGTTTTCACTGGAGGGCGTTTTTTTAAATTATATTTCGTAAAGAGCTAGCTTTTGTTTTTAGCAGACTTGGCGACGACCTACTCTCCCGTGCCTTAAGACAAAGTACCATCGGCGCTGAAGCATTTAACATTCGAGTTCGGAATGGGATCGAGTTCTGGGCGCTTCGCCATAGTCACCAAGTCAGCAAAAAACAAAAGCTGTGAAGTTAAATTTGTTTGGTTCTTTACGAACCATATTCGCTACATTTTTGCAAATGTAATACAGGAACATATTTTCTAGGTTTTGATGCCTAGGATGATGTTGTTGGTATTGGTGTATTACGGGCATTGATTAATGAGAACAATCAAGCCAATCGAGCTATTAGTATCAGTAAGCTTCACACATTGCTGCGCTTCCACACCTGACCTATCAACGTGGTGGTCTCCCACGGCTCTCAAGGGAATGCTAGTTTTGAAGGAGGCTTCCCGCTTAGATGCTTTCAGCGGTTATCCCGTCCAGATATAGCTACCCTGCTATGCGGCTGGCGCCACAACAGGTCCACCAGAGATCTGTTCACCCCGGTCCTCTCGTACTAGGGGCAACTCTTCTCAACATTCCTACACCCACGGCAGATAGGGACCGAACTGTCTCACGACGTTCTAAACCCAGCTCGCGTACCGCTTTAATTGGCGAACAGCCAAACCCTTGGGACCTGCTCCAGCCCCAGGATGCGATGAGCCGACATCGAGGTGCCAAACAATGCCGTCGATATGGACTCTTGGGCATCATCAGCCTGTTATCCCCGGCGTACCTTTTATCCGTTGAGCGATGGCCCTTCCACGCGGGACCACCGGATCACTATGACCGACTTTCGTCTCTGCTCGACTTGTCAGTCTCGCAGTCAGGCGGGCTTATGCCATTGCACTCGACGACCGATTTCCGACCGGTCTGAGCCCACCATCGCGCGCCTCCGTTACTCTTTGGGAGGCGACCGCCCCAGTCAAACTACCCACCACACACTGTCCCGGACGCTGTTACGCCGCGGTTAGACATACATGACGATAAGGGTGGTATCTCACATTTTGGCTCCCTATAAACTGGCGTCTATAGTTCAAAGCCTACCACCTATTCTGCACATGCCGACACGAATGCCAGTGTGAAGCTATAGTAAAGGTGCACGGGGTCTTTCCGTCTAACCGCAGGAACCCCGCATCTTCACGGGGAATTCAATTTCGCTGAGTCTATGCTGGAGACAGTGGGGAAGTCGTTACGCCATTCGTGCAGGTCGGAACTTACCCGACAAGGAATTTCGCTACCTTAGGACCGTTATAGTTACGGCCGCCGTTTACCTGGGCTTCAATTCAAGGCTCTCACCTCTCCTTTTAACCTTCAGGCACCGGGCAGGCGTCAGACCCTATACGTCGTCTTACGACTTCGCAGAGCCCTATGTTTTTAGTAAACAGTCGCCACCCCCTGGTCTGTGCCACCACATGAGAGTTGCCTCCCATATGGTCATGCTTATCCCGAAGTTACGCATGTAATTTGCCGAGTTCCTTCAGCATAGTTCTCTCAAGCGCCTTAGTATTCTCTACCTGTCCACCTGTGTTGGTTTAGAGTACGGTCTTGTTGGTGGAGCTATTTCCTGGAACCTACTCACTGCCAGAACCAATCCGATAAGGACTGACAGATCTATAGATTCGTCACTACCACCAGGTACAGGAATATTAACCTGTTTCCCATCGTCTACGACTTTCGTCCTCGACTTAGGGGCCGACTAACCCTGCGCTGATTAGCATTGCGCAGGAACCCTTGGACTTTCGGCGAGAGTGTCTCTCACACTCTTTATCGCTACTCATGTCAGCATTCGCACTTCTGATACCTCCAGGACCCCTCGCGGGTATCCCTTCGCAGACTTACAGAACGCTCCGCTACCGCTTACAATAAATTGTAAACCCGAAGCTTCGGTGCATGGTTTGAGCCCCGTTACATTTTCGCCGCAAGATCGCTTGACCAGTGAGCTGTTACGCTATCTTTAAAGGATGGCTGCTTCTAAGCCAACCTCCTGGTTGTCTGTGCAATCTCACAAGCTTTCCCACTTAACCATGACTTTGGGACCTTAGCTGTCGGTCAGGGCTGTTTCCCTTTCCACCACGGACCTTAGCACCCGTGGTGTGTCTGCCAGATATTACTTCCAGGTATTCGGAGTTTGGTTAGGTTTGGTAATCCGTTGGGGACCCCTAGCCCATCCAGTGCTCTACCCCCTGGAGTATTCGTCTGACGCTCTACCTAAATAGATTTCGCGGAGAACCAGCTATTTCCAAGTTTGATTGGCCTTTCACCCCTAGCCACAGGTCATCCCGTTCTTTTTCAACAGAAGTGGGTTCGGCCCTTCAGTGCATGTTACTGCACCTTCAGCCTGCCCATGGCTAGATCACTTGGTTTCGGGTCTAATCCAACATACTCAACGCCCTATTCAGACTCGCTTTCGCTGCGCATACACCTAACGGTTTAAGCTTGCATGTTAAATTAAGTCGCTGACCCATTATACAAAAGGTACGCCGTCACCCTTGCGGGCTCCGACTGTTTGTAGGCATCCAGTTTCAGGAACTATTTCACTCCCCTCGTCGGGGTGCTTTTCACCTTTCCCTCACGGTACTTGTTCACTATCGGTCGCACACGAGTACTTAGGCTTGGAGGGTGGTCCCCCCATGTTCAGACAGAATTTCACGTGTTCCGCCTTACTCGAGGACCTATATGCTTTTTACCAGTACGGGGCTATCACCCACTATGGCAGAGCTTTCCAGCTCTTTCCTGTTTTTACATATAGGCCACTGGCCTGGTCCGCGTTCGCTCGCCACTACTAACGGAGTCTCGGTTGATGTCCTTTCCTCCGGGTACTTAGATGTTTCAGTTCCCCGGGTTTGCTTCCCTTGCGGGATACTCCTTACGGAGTGGGTTGCCCCATTCAGAAATCGTCGGATCAAAGCTTATTCGCAGCTCCCCGACGCTTATCGCAGCGTATCACGTCTTTCATCGCCTGTGTGCGCCAAGGCATCCACTAGATGCCCTTAAGACACTTGATTGTTCTCATTATCAATATCCGCAATCCGCCTCGTGCAAGGCATAATGGACCGTCGAATATGATAAGGTTAGATCATATTTAAATTTAACTTCACGAAGATAATTCGTTCTCCCCGGGTGTGGGTCAAACAAACAAACTATCTTTCTCTTTACGATATATAAGATCATGCAAAACCAACTCGCGTCAGTTATGCAAAACTTGTTCTTTCTATTAAGTGACTTAATGTTCAACCGGCGATACCAACATCCAGCATCCAAAATAAATGGTGGAGCCAGACGGGATCGAACCGACGACCTCCTGCTTGCAAAGCAGGCGCTCTCCCAGCTGAGCTATGGCCCCTTATTTAGACCCAACAAACAAGTTGGCGGATCTTAATTAAGGAATATGGTGGGCCTGGGTAGATTTGAACTACCGACCTCACGCTTATCAGGCGTGCGCTCTAACCAACTGAGCTACAGGCCCGAAGCCTATAGTGCTCACGTTTTACCCAACCAATTGGCGGGGATGCCGGGGTAGCAGCCAAAGGCTGCGACGGCGGCACGTAAAACACTATCACGTGATGAACGTCACTTAATGTGAAGAAAGAGAAACGAAGGCGGCGAAATCCCGCTTGTATTTTGCGATCGGTTTTGACTAAACCAATCTTATCCAATGAAAGTCCAATAAAGCCGAAGCTTTGAAGGTCAATCCTTAGAAAGGAGGTGATCCAGCCCCAGGTTCCCCTAGGGCTACCTTGTTACGACTTCACCCCAGTCGCTGACCCTACCGTGGTCGCCTGCCTCAAAAGTTAGCGCAGCGCCTTCGGGTAGAACCAACTCCCATGGTGTGACGGGCGGTGTGTACAAGGCCCGGGAACGTATTCACCGTGGTATGCTGACCCACGATTACTAGCGATTCCAACTTCATGCACCCGAGTTGCAGAGTGCAATCCGAACTGAGACGGTTTTTAGGGATTAGCTCCTCCTCGCGGAGTGGCTGCCCTCTGTCACCGCCATTGTAGCACGTGTGTAGCCCAGCCCGTAAGGGCCATGATGACTTGACGTCGTCCCCACCTTCCTCCGGCTTATCACCGGCAGTCCCCCTAGAGTGCCCAACTAAATGCTGGCAACTAAGGGCGAGGGTTGCGCTCGTTGCGGGACTTAACCCAACATCTCACGACACGAGCTGACGACAGCCGTGCAGCACCTGTATCCTATCCAGCCGAACTGAAGGTCTCCATCTCTGGAGACTGCGATAGGTATGTCAAGAGCTGGTAAGGTTCTTCGCGTTGCTTCGAATTAAACCACATGCTCCACCGCTTGTGCGGGCCCCCGTCAATTCATTTGAGTTTTAATCTTGCGACCGTACTCCCCAGGCGGAGAGCTTAATGCGTTAGCTGCGCCACTGAAAAGTAAACTTCCCAACGGCTAGCTCTCATAGTTTACGGCGTGGACTACCAGGGTATCTAATCCTGTTTGCTCCCCACGCTTTCGTACCTCAGCGTCAGTATCGGGCCAGTGTATCGCCTTCGCCACTGGTGTTCTTCCTAATATCTACGAATTCCACCTCTACACTAGGAGTTCCATACACCTCTCCCGATCTCTAGATTAGCAGTATTAAAGGCAGTTCCGAGGTTGAGCCTCGGGATTTCACCCCTAACTTACTAATCCGCCTACGTACGCTTTACGCCCAGTAAATCCGAACAACGTTAGCCCCCTTCGTATTACCGCGGCTGCTGGCACGAAGTTAGCCGGGGCTTCTTTACTAGGTACCGTCATTATCTTCCCTAGCGAAAGAGCTTTACAACCCTAAGGCCTTCATCACTCACGCGGCATGGCTGGATCAGGCTTGCGCCCATTGTCCAATATTCCCCACTGCTGCCTCCCGTAGGAGTCTGGGCCGTGTCTCAGTCCCAGTGTGGCTGATCATCCTCTCAGACCAGCTATAGATCGTCGCCTTGGTGAGCCGTTACCTCACCAACTAGCTAATCCAACGCGGGCCAATCTAATAGCGATAAATCTTTCCCCCGAAGGGCGTATACGGTATTAGCGATCGTTTCCAATCGTTATTCCGTACTATTAGGTATGTTCCCACGCGTTACTCACCCGTCTGCCGCTCCTCACCGAAGTGAAGCGCTCGACTTGCATGTGTTAAGCCTGCCGCCAACGTTCGTTCTGAGCCATGATCAAACTCTCAAGTTTGATATAGACTTTTGTCGACGCAATGCACGTTTTGACGAGGACACCACTTGTCACTATGCGCTTCGCAGCGCAAAGGTAATTTGGTGTTCTCTAATAGAAACGTACACCCATCGAAGTCTTGTATGATCAATCTTTCGATCAATCCGCAAGGACCTCGCCGTCCACGTTTCTCTTTCTTCTTCTTCACACTGTCAAAGAACAGACCCTCATACCAATGGCATAAACGTCAAAATCATCACCCTAAATCAACAACAACAATCTATCTCACCGGACAAGCCCGGCAACAAAATCGCTGCCCAATTCAGGAAACACTCAATAAAACCAATCAGTCTCATCAGCGCTCCGGGGTTATAAGATCAGCAAACCAACCTGTCAACCACTTTTCTGAGATAAAAACCAATCTAGTTTCTAACTAAGAACCAAACCAAATTGGTTTAAAACCAATCTAACTCAGTGTCGGTGTTGATAAGGTCAACCAAATGACTTGTCAACACCCTATCTGAAAAACTTTCGTCGGTCTTTCAAATAGTTAGCTCATCTTTTTAATGAAGTTTGTAACTTCACTACTCTCCGAGCCAAGCAAGTGTTAGAACGAGTAGTTTGTTCTAACCTTTAAGTTCTCAATCATACAATTGCTTATATTTTTCAAGAGCTTAACTAAAGAGACCAACATCCTTGCGGTGCGTTTCCCTCAGTGCTGGGGGGTTATAGGACCGCACCTTCATAGAGTCAACAACACAAACGAGAAAATTGAACCTTTTTTGACAGTCCTCAATCAAATCAAGAAAACCGGGGGTTTTGTGGGTTAGCTACACGTTCAACACCCTAGTTATCTGCCACACCGCATACATATCTTTGATGGAATTCCGCTTCCTGGAGATGGATGCGCCGATTCCCAGAGCGCAAACGATAATCTCCAGCCAGCCGATTCTAGTTCGCGTTCACAAGGTTCCCGTCGGAGGGGTACAGATTACTGCATTATCCAAATCAATATCGGCGCCAAGAGCTATGTATTAGACCTGGAACATCACGTTCGTTTTCAGACTTAAGAGCTTTGAGATAGTCAGCGACGCCGTGGTTCGAGAGAAACATCGACTTCAGTGCTTCAGACTTCGCGCCCCTATGAGAGTTCGGGCATGATTCTTTTGTCCTCCGCCGGGCCTATTTGTCGCTTTTTGCACCCGTACGACATTCAATTAACAAGCGTTTCCGATTCGGACGCCGCTAATTGCCGGAATTTCCAACGTCATTGAAGGCGTGATCATCTGATTCTGCCTCCATAAAATCGGCTGTGCTTGCAGCACATTGAAGGAAAGCCGTTCGCACCCTGCATTATCTTTTGATTCGGGCGACACTTATCTACAGACACACGCACAATTGGAACCAAGTTAATGAGCAGTTTCATCAGGAAGCGAATCCAAACCAAGTAATGAGCAACAGCTGGATGACTGAAATGAACATCAAAATCGTTTTGAAGGGTTGCTTTTGAGTTTTATGTCGAAGAAGACGTTGAGCCAACGTGGCGCCCACTGCCCCACCAAACGCAGCAAGCGTTAGAAGCGCACTCTCTGATACGCGCCACAAGGCCCTCTTTGCCAAATATTTATCTAGCGCGAACGCAAAGAAGGTCAAAACATTAATGATCAAAAAAAATGCGGCAATATAGACGGGAACACTATTGAACAATGACATTATCTCCTCTCCCCCCTTCTCCCTTTAGCACGCAAAAACGCCCCCCAGTTTTCACTGGAGGGCGTTTTTTTAAATTATATTTCGTAAAGAGCTAGCTTTTGTTTTTAGCAGACTTGGCGACGACCTACTCTCCCGTGCCTTAAGACAAAGTACCATCGGCGCTGAAGCATTTAACATTCGAGTTCGGAATGGGATCGAGTTCTGGGCGCTTCGCCATAGTCACCAAGTCAGCAAAAAACAAAAGCTGTGAAGTTAAATTTGTTTGGTTCTTTACGAACCATATTCGCTACATTTTTGCAAATGTAATACAGGAACATATTTTCTAGGTTTTGATGCCTAGGATGATGTTGTTGGTATTGGTGTATTACGGGCATTGATTAATGAGAACAATCAAGCCAATCGAGCTATTAGTATCAGTAAGCTTCACACATTGCTGCGCTTCCACACCTGACCTATCAACGTGGTGGTCTCCCACGGCTCTCAAGGGAATGCTAGTTTTGAAGGAGGCTTCCCGCTTAGATGCTTTCAGCGGTTATCCCGTCCAGATATAGCTACCCTGCTATGCGGCTGGCGCCACAACAGGTCCACCAGAGATCTGTTCACCCCGGTCCTCTCGTACTAGGGGCAACTCTTCTCAACATTCCTACACCCACGGCAGATAGGGACCGAACTGTCTCACGACGTTCTAAACCCAGCTCGCGTACCGCTTTAATTGGCGAACAGCCAAACCCTTGGGACCTGCTCCAGCCCCAGGATGCGATGAGCCGACATCGAGGTGCCAAACAATGCCGTCGATATGGACTCTTGGGCATCATCAGCCTGTTATCCCCGGCGTACCTTTTATCCGTTGAGCGATGGCCCTTCCACGCGGGACCACCGGATCACTATGACCGACTTTCGTCTCTGCTCGACTTGTCAGTCTCGCAGTCAGGCGGGCTTATGCCATTGCACTCGACGACCGATTTCCGACCGGTCTGAGCCCACCATCGCGCGCCTCCGTTACTCTTTGGGAGGCGACCGCCCCAGTCAAACTACCCACCACACACTGTCCCGGACGCTGTTACGCCGCGGTTAGACATACATGACGATAAGGGTGGTATCTCACATTTTGGCTCCCTATAAACTGGCGTCTATAGTTCAAAGCCTACCACCTATTCTGCACATGCCGACACGAATGCCAGTGTGAAGCTATAGTAAAGGTGCACGGGGTCTTTCCGTCTAACCGCAGGAACCCCGCATCTTCACGGGGAATTCAATTTCGCTGAGTCTATGCTGGAGACAGTGGGGAAGTCGTTACGCCATTCGTGCAGGTCGGAACTTACCCGACAAGGAATTTCGCTACCTTAGGACCGTTATAGTTACGGCCGCCGTTTACCTGGGCTTCAATTCAAGGCTCTCACCTCTCCTTTTAACCTTCAGGCACCGGGCAGGCGTCAGACCCTATACGTCGTCTTACGACTTCGCAGAGCCCTATGTTTTTAGTAAACAGTCGCCACCCCCTGGTCTGTGCCACCACATGAGAGTTGCCTCCCATATGGTCATGCTTATCCCGAAGTTACGCATGTAATTTGCCGAGTTCCTTCAGCATAGTTCTCTCAAGCGCCTTAGTATTCTCTACCTGTCCACCTGTGTTGGTTTAGAGTACGGTCTTGTTGGTGGAGCTATTTCCTGGAACCTACTCACTGCCAGAACCAATCCGATAAGGACTGACAGATCTATAGATTCGTCACTACCACCAGGTACAGGAATATTAACCTGTTTCCCATCGTCTACGACTTTCGTCCTCGACTTAGGGGCCGACTAACCCTGCGCTGATTAGCATTGCGCAGGAACCCTTGGACTTTCGGCGAGAGTGTCTCTCACACTCTTTATCGCTACTCATGTCAGCATTCGCACTTCTGATACCTCCAGGACCCCTCGCGGGTATCCCTTCGCAGACTTACAGAACGCTCCGCTACCGCTTACAATAAATTGTAAACCCGAAGCTTCGGTGCATGGTTTGAGCCCCGTTACATTTTCGCCGCAAGATCGCTTGACCAGTGAGCTGTTACGCTATCTTTAAAGGATGGCTGCTTCTAAGCCAACCTCCTGGTTGTCTGTGCAATCTCACAAGCTTTCCCACTTAACCATGACTTTGGGACCTTAGCTGTCGGTCAGGGCTGTTTCCCTTTCCACCACGGACCTTAGCACCCGTGGTGTGTCTGCCAGATATTACTTCCAGGTATTCGGAGTTTGGTTAGGTTTGGTAATCCGTTGGGGACCCCTAGCCCATCCAGTGCTCTACCCCCTGGAGTATTCGTCTGACGCTCTACCTAAATAGATTTCGCGGAGAACCAGCTATTTCCAAGTTTGATTGGCCTTTCACCCCTAGCCACAGGTCATCCCGTTCTTTTTCAACAGAAGTGGGTTCGGCCCTTCAGTGCATGTTACTGCACCTTCAGCCTGCCCATGGCTAGATCACTTGGTTTCGGGTCTAATCCAACATACTCAACGCCCTATTCAGACTCGCTTTCGCTGCGCATACACCTAACGGTTTAAGCTTGCATGTTAAATTAAGTCGCTGACCCATTATACAAAAGGTACGCCGTCACCCTTGCGGGCTCCGACTGTTTGTAGGCATCCAGTTTCAGGAACTATTTCACTCCCCTCGTCGGGGTGCTTTTCACCTTTCCCTCACGGTACTTGTTCACTATCGGTCGCACACGAGTACTTAGGCTTGGAGGGTGGTCCCCCCATGTTCAGACAGAATTTCACGTGTTCCGCCTTACTCGAGGACCTATATGCTTTTTACCAGTACGGGGCTATCACCCACTATGGCAGAGCTTTCCAGCTCTTTCCTGTTTTTACATATAGGCCACTGGCCTGGTCCGCGTTCGCTCGCCACTACTAACGGAGTCTCGGTTGATGTCCTTTCCTCCGGGTACTTAGATGTTTCAGTTCCCCGGGTTTGCTTCCCTTGCGGGATACTCCTTACGGAGTGGGTTGCCCCATTCAGAAATCGTCGGATCAAAGCTTATTCGCAGCTCCCCGACGCTTATCGCAGCGTATCACGTCTTTCATCGCCTGTGTGCGCCAAGGCATCCACTAGATGCCCTTAAGACACTTGATTGTTCTCATTATCAATATCCGCAATCCGCCTCGTGCAAGGCATAATGGACCGTCGAATATGATAAGGTTAGATCATATTTAAATTTAACTTCACGAAGATAATTCGTTCTCCCCGGGTGTGGGTCAAACAAACAAACTATCTTTCTCTTTACGATATATAAGATCATGCAAAACCAACTCGCGTCAGTTATGCAAAACTTGTTCTTTCTATTAAGTGACTTAATGTTCAACCGGCGATACCAACATCCAGCATCCAAAATAAATGGTGGAGCCAGACGGGATCGAACCGACGACCTCCTGCTTGCAAAGCAGGCGCTCTCCCAGCTGAGCTATGGCCCCTTATTTAGACCCAACAAACAAGTTGGCGGATCTTAATTAAGGAATATGGTGGGCCTGGGTAGATTTGAACTACCGACCTCACGCTTATCAGGCGTGCGCTCTAACCAACTGAGCTACAGGCCCGAAGCCTATAGTGCTCACGTTTTACCCAACCAATTGGCGGGGATGCCGGGGTAGCAGCCAAAGGCTGCGACGGCGGCACGTAAAACACTATCACGTGATGAACGTCACTTAATGTGAAGAAAGAGAAACGAAGGCGGCGAAATCCCGCTTGTATTTTGCGATCGGTTTTGACTAAACCAATCTTATCCAATGAAAGTCCAATAAAGCCGAAGCTTTGAAGGTCAATCCTTAGAAAGGAGGTGATCCAGCCCCAGGTTCCCCTAGGGCTACCTTGTTACGACTTCACCCCAGTCGCTGACCCTACCGTGGTCGCCTGCCTCAAAAGTTAGCGCAGCGCCTTCGGGTAGAACCAACTCCCATGGTGTGACGGGCGGTGTGTACAAGGCCCGGGAACGTATTCACCGTGGTATGCTGACCCACGATTACTAGCGATTCCAACTTCATGCACCCGAGTTGCAGAGTGCAATCCGAACTGAGACGGTTTTTAGGGATTAGCTCCTCCTCGCGGAGTGGCTGCCCTCTGTCACCGCCATTGTAGCACGTGTGTAGCCCAGCCCGTAAGGGCCATGATGACTTGACGTCGTCCCCACCTTCCTCCGGCTTATCACCGGCAGTCCCCCTAGAGTGCCCAACTAAATGCTGGCAACTAAGGGCGAGGGTTGCGCTCGTTGCGGGACTTAACCCAACATCTCACGACACGAGCTGACGACAGCCGTGCAGCACCTGTATCCTATCCAGCCGAACTGAAGGTCTCCATCTCTGGAGACTGCGATAGGTATGTCAAGAGCTGGTAAGGTTCTTCGCGTTGCTTCGAATTAAACCACATGCTCCACCGCTTGTGCGGGCCCCCGTCAATTCATTTGAGTTTTAATCTTGCGACCGTACTCCCCAGGCGGAGAGCTTAATGCGTTAGCTGCGCCACTGAAAAGTAAACTTCCCAACGGCTAGCTCTCATAGTTTACGGCGTGGACTACCAGGGTATCTAATCCTGTTTGCTCCCCACGCTTTCGTACCTCAGCGTCAGTATCGGGCCAGTGTATCGCCTTCGCCACTGGTGTTCTTCCTAATATCTACGAATTCCACCTCTACACTAGGAGTTCCATACACCTCTCCCGATCTCTAGATTAGCAGTATTAAAGGCAGTTCCGAGGTTGAGCCTCGGGATTTCACCCCTAACTTACTAATCCGCCTACGTACGCTTTACGCCCAGTAAATCCGAACAACGTTAGCCCCCTTCGTATTACCGCGGCTGCTGGCACGAAGTTAGCCGGGGCTTCTTTACTAGGTACCGTCATTATCTTCCCTAGCGAAAGAGCTTTACAACCCTAAGGCCTTCATCACTCACGCGGCATGGCTGGATCAGGCTTGCGCCCATTGTCCAATATTCCCCACTGCTGCCTCCCGTAGGAGTCTGGGCCGTGTCTCAGTCCCAGTGTGGCTGATCATCCTCTCAGACCAGCTATAGATCGTCGCCTTGGTGAGCCGTTACCTCACCAACTAGCTAATCCAACGCGGGCCAATCTAATAGCGATAAATCTTTCCCCCGAAGGGCGTATACGGTATTAGCGATCGTTTCCAATCGTTATTCCGTACTATTAGGTATGTTCCCACGCGTTACTCACCCGTCTGCCGCTCCTCACCGAAGTGAAGCGCTCGACTTGCATGTGTTAAGCCTGCCGCCAACGTTCGTTCTGAGCCATGATCAAACTCTCAAGTTTGATATAGACTTTTGTCGACGCAATGCACGTTTTGACGAGGACACCACTTGTCACTATGCGCTTCGCAGCGCAAAGGTAATTTGGTGTTCTCTAATAGAAACGTACACCCATCGAAGTCTTGTATGATCAATCTTTCGATCAATCCGCAAGGACCTCGCCGTCCACGTTTCTCTTTCTTCTTCTTCACACTGTCAAAGAACAGACCCTCATACCAATGGCATAAACGTCAAAATCATCACCCTAAATCAACAACAACAATCTATCTCACCGGACAAGCCCGGCAACAAAATCGCTGCCCAATTCAGGAAACACTCAATAAAACCAATCAGTCTCATCAGCGCTCCGGGGTTATAAGATCAGCAAACCAACCTGTCAACCACCAATTTCAACAAAAAACAAACTGTTTTTCGATGAAACATTTTCTTAAAACCAAGCGGACAGAGCCAGCTCATTTCCAAGAAAAACATTGATAAACCAAATAACGAGGCTTTACAATGCCCATTTGAAAAATAATTCATATTCTTCAAACAGTTACCTTATTAACAAATTCGAACTTACGTTTGAACACGATAACAAAGGTCTTGATGAATTTTGGTACTTGAAAGTACCCATCCATCTTCAATTGAAAGTCAAAGTTCTATTTATCTTTCAACCAGTTAACTGAGTGTCTACAGCATCTTGCGACGTCGTTTCTCTCAGTGCTGGGGGGTTATAGGGCTGGGCCTTTTCAGAGTCAACAGGTGCTGGGCAGAAAAATGAAGGTTTTTTGACAATCTCTATTGCTCACTTGCCCCCCTTAGCACAGGACCTCAGCAAAGCTGGGGTTTTGGGCCCCAAACCTTGGTCAAATCGATCATAATATAATTGGAAATACCGACGAAGTTTCGCCGCATTTGCCGCCCAATACAGCTTATGGTGGAGGTTTATATCCACGAGTGAGCGCCACACGATCATATGGTGCATTGAATATGGGTCCGAACTCGTGTCATAAATCGCCGGTCCGTTACACCAGAAGCAACTAATTTGGCGATCAAGCGCCAAGAACAGCACGCTAGAAGGCAAGTTACGTTTTGAACGCAGTTAAACGCAAACAAGATCGAGCACTTCTTAAGTCTGCCGGGTTCCGTGACGCTGCAGCATTAAGTGTGAATGTGCTGCGCTCGAAATTGCCCGAAAGCGGTGAGGTTTCTTTAAAATGGCTCAGCGGCACCATTTTAACTGGTTTGACTGGCGCGCTCCTAATGGCGGCGGTGCTTTATGTGTCGTTTGACGGCAAAGGCACATTTTCCACTCCTTATGATGCTCTAGGCATCGAGCCAGCCCCAACACCGACACAGGCTGTTGTGGTGATGAAGACCGATCGTGTCCGGCCTATTGCCGCTAGCCGTTCGGACAAAGAGACGATTGAAGCCTCGATCCGGGAAACTGTGGACGGCGTGGCCAAAATCAAGCGCCAGCCTTTTGAGCGCATCCGCGCCACATTGGCCACATCGGCGACCGCCCTTTCCCAAGACATCCCCGTCTACGATCCCGTGGCTTTATTGAGCCGCAACCAACCGGTGAGTTTGCCAAGTGACACGCGCACCATCAATACAGATATCTATGGGGCTGAAGTGGAAGGCGAAGTTACCGTTGTACAGGCGTCTTTGTCTCTTGTGAATGCGCCCAGGGCTTCAATTACCGATGCGATTGCCGCCGACTTCGTGCGCTCAACAGTGGAAGGCGCCTATACCGGTTTTGATGGTGCTGCCCTTGCTTATGCATCAACAGACGTTGAAAACATCAACCCACTTTCTATTGTGCGGGATGGATTTTCGTCGGTAGCAGAAAACGTCTCTATCGTGCCGCGCACCAATATTGATGGTTCCAATTCCATTTCACGAACTGAACGTGTGTTGACTGTGCGCAAGAATGCACCACTGGCAGATGTCCTGCTTAAAAACGGCTTCACCCAAGGAATGGTCGACAGCATTGAAGGTGCGATCAAGAATGTTTTCCCTTCAACCACGCTGAACAAGGGCCTCAAGCTGCGCATTCTGTTTGGAAGTGAAACCGGTGCTCCGACCCAACTGCCATATCGCATGAGTGTTTATACCAGCGCCGCCCAGCATATCGTCACCGTTGCCCGAACAGATAAGGGACAATATGTATTGGGGCTCGCGCCACCGGCCATCGACTTTCCTGAAAAGGATAGTGAAGAAATCGATGTTGCCAATCTTCCCTCGCTTTATCGCTCGATCTTTGAAACGGGCCGCAAGCATGACATCCCGGATGCAACCATTGAGCGCATAATCGCCATGTTTGCTTATGACTTGGACCTCACCAAAAAAATTAACGCCGGTGATTCTGTCGAATTGTTGTTTTCCGAACCAGACCAGCAAGGACAAAAGGAATTGCTTTATGTTGGCTTAAAACTGGCCAATGTTGAACGGCATATGTATCGGCACCAGTCCGACGACGGCATAGTGGATTATTTTGACGAGAACGGCCAAACCGGCAAGAAGTTCTTGATGCGTCGGCCGCTGCAGGGTGGGGGCAATCTGCGTTCGAATTACGGCTATCGCCGTCATCCGATCTTTAAAACCTATAAGCTGCACACCGGTGTTGATTTATCAGCAAAAACAGGCACACCAATTTATGCTTCCGGCGATGGCGTTGTTAAACGCGCGCAATGGGTTTCAGGCTATGGCCGTTTCGTTTCGCTTAGTCATGCCAATGGCTATGAAACTGCCTACGCGCATATGACCCGCATCGCAGAAGGTATGAAACCAGGCGTTCGCGTTCGACAGGGGCAGGTCATTGGTTATGTTGGCTCCACCGGCTATTCAACCGGCCCTCACCTCCACTTCGAAATCAAAATCAACGGCCGCACGGTTGACCCACTCAAAGTGCGTTTGCCACGCGACAAGGCTTTGCCCAATAAATATCGCCGGAAATTTGAGCAAACGATCGCCCAAATCCAAGAACTCATGGGCCGCGAGGCCAACCCCATAAACGTCGCAGAGCGGTAGAACCCCACCGCTCCCAAACCGTGTTGCCTAAGAGGCTATATATTCGCGCATTGCCGCCGCTTCGCGTTCGGCCTGCTCGATTTTGCGTTTGACCAAATCACCGATGGAAATCATACCAACCAGCTTGCCGCCATCCACAACAGGCATATGCCGGATGCGCTTTTGGCTCATAATGCCCATCAGTTCATCCACTGTGGCTTCCATATCGCAAGTAAATGGATCCGGGGTCATACATTTGCCTACTGCACCCTCAAGTGCAGAGCTCCCCGATTCGCGCAATCGGCGCACGATATCGCGCTCGGAAAGAATACCACAAAGTTCGCCAACATCACCCAGAACCAAAACAACACCAATGTTGTGTTCACCCAGAATATCAACGGCCTTGGCCACCGTATCTGAACGTGTCACTGTGAGAACGTTACTGCCCTTCGCGTGAAGAATATCGCTAACTTTCATTTGCATTTCTCCTTTCGACAAATTGAGTGTGCGTTATTAATGAAAGTTCGGCAAGACGGCAAAATCACACATTTCCAATAATCGGCCCAACCTAGACGTCCGCATCGCCGTCAAAATAGTCCAGCCCCTGCTCAGCCCGACCAACAAAAGCAAAAGCAGATTGCCCATGCCGACGGGTTTTCCCGCTGCCGCTCATCACGGCGAACTTGCCCGTATCTGGATATTCACAAACATCAACATCGGCTTTGGACGATATCGCGAGATAAATCAGCGGCTCGTTTCCCCTATTCCACAATTGATGCGCAAATTCTGCGCCACCAACCGGGGCACCCAACACATCACCTGCCTGCACCTGATGGACAGTGTCGCCAAATCGATATTCTCCGCTACCAGACAGAACAATGAACATCTCATCCTCAGCATGATGCACATGATAAGGACATGCCGTTTTGCCCGGCGGCACAACAGTATAGGCGGCCCCAAGTTTGGTCAGCCCCAGCGCTTTGGCAACCGGCGCATCGTATGATTCATAGGATTTGCCGTGCGAGAACGGTGTGGTCTCTAAGTCTGCCAACCGCACAAAGGCTTTTACGTCATCACCCATTATTCACCCCAAACTGCCATTTCATTGCCACTAGGTTCTTTAAAGTGAAACCGGCGTCCACCGGGAAAGGCAAAAATGGGACGCACGATTTCTCCGCCACCCGCCTCAATTTGGGCAAGTGCTGCTTCCAAATCGTCAGCCTTAAGCACAACAAGCGGCTTGGTTACCGCGTCTTTGGTGCCATCCATTCCCCCGTCAAGACCCGCATTATCAAATGAAAAATACTCCGGCCCATAGTCGGTGAACTTCCACCCGAGCGCCTTTGCAAAAAAGTGTTTGGAGGCAGTCAAATCTGAACCGGGCAGTTCCACATAATCAATTTTTAATAGAGTTGGCATGTCAGTTCCCTTTGCGCTTGTTACGCATTCCTTTGATGTTTTCTATATTGGGATCAGCTACAAATTGCGCATATCGATCACCCTCAACGGGGTAAATCGCTACCCGACCGTTTTTGTCGTGGTGCACGCCCCAGCCAAATGTTTTGACCAAGGGCGAAACCCGCAAACAGGGCTGGCCCTTTGCAAAGAACGCCACTCTTTCTGCCCCCCATTCCTCTTGCGACAACCCACCACGATCCGCATAAATGCCAAAGAGCAATTCATCACTTGTTATTTGATAAGGGGCGTTGATCAATCGCTCATATTGCATGGCGGCAATTGTACCGGCGCGTGTTGGCGAAGTGCCAACCATTGCCGCACTATCAGGCGAAACCTGAATAAACGCATTCTCGTAATTGGTTGTGTGCTTGCTCACTTTTCGCCCCGCCTCTTGTTCTTATTTTGTTCTAGTATTCCCAATCCAACCTGTCAACGATTCAAACAGCTTTAGCGCAACATGGCGCATGCCATTTGCGGGATAAGAGATTGGGAGCACGAGGCGCATATTGGCTCGTTTGAGTAGAGTAAAAAATGAGACAATAAACGCCTCGTGCAACTAAGTTTTTGACGCATATGTTGAAATACCCCGGGGTGCTAAACCCTTCTATCCCCTTTTCGAGCACACCATCAAAACTGTTTTGATCTCTTGCGATCATTTGATGATCACCCGTTAAGGGTGAAGGTGAGAAACAATACCCACCATGCGACTTACAGCTGCCATCGGTGTCAGGCTGGATAAATCAACATAAACGATATGAAGGGCGCCCCCTGTCATATCTTAGCCTCTTCCTTTGGTGATTGGTCTGAGCGCAATATTGGATTTGTTCGCCGTGCCATTTTCACCGCCCGAATGCTCGTCAGCACCCCAAAGGCTTCAAAGAAGATGGGTGTAGTTTAGGCATGGGATTTGTGCGCGGGGATAAGTTTTTTGAATCTTTGGGGGGGGCAAAGAGTAGTGTCTGCTTTGCGGACTTTTTACCGTTTTTAATTTTGACAATTGTCCAGCGAACGACACGCCACTGATGTCGCGAAGTGCCAATAGGAGACACTGAGAGTCATTACAAACTCCAATTCAATTCAGTTCTCTCCAAGCCTTCCAAAACTAGGGTGCGGCTAGATCGATACTGTAGCGGATCTTGGTCTAATATTGACTTGGCCGTTTCTTATCTTAAGTTCGGGATTAGATAGCAAATCTTAATTCACTATTGGTTCAATTACTGCCGCCCATCCCTCATCCCGTAACGCCTGTGAGGAGGTCTGTAGTTTGACTTTAATATCCGCTGTGCTGCCGCCTAACAAGGCATGAAGTTTTTCACGGACTCGCATTTCAAGACCTTTTCCATGACAAACTTCGAAAGGGAACGGGTCGTTGCCGTTTGCCGGTCGAAAGCTGCTCGCTGCCGGACAATTCTGAGGCATTCCAGCTTCACCCCACTTATTCACCTTACCCCGCATCCGTTGGGTGTAGAGTCGGTCAGCGATAACAAGACGCGCCCGATCTAGAGCGCTCACAAAATCATCTCGTTTTTCCGAAATTGCGTCGTCTATGCATTGTTGAAGGTCATTCTCATCACTGTCGGGAAACTTGTTTTGAAGATGTTCAATGGAAGCGAATTTGTGTTCGATATCGTTAAGCTCAGTGAACACTTCCACGATATCAGAAGCACCTTCTTCATTTAGCCAACTTTCGAACAAAAGTTGTTCGAAGAGCAATTCTTCAGGGGTTCGGAAATCACGATCCCGATGAATGATTACACAAGTTTCGGGCCTCAGGTCTCGAAGTAACACAGCCAACTGCCGCGCTCCTTGTAAATTGCCACAGCCATTGTATGACAGAATGGCAAAGCTATCACCGGCACCATTTGCCTCTGCATATATTTTTACCAAGTCCGCATTACGATCTTCAGTAAGTATTATGGCTGTTTTTTCCGGTGCAAACGCGTCAGCTCCGATTCCCATGGCCCCTAAACTCATCATTAGGGGTACTGCAGGTAAGTTATTGTCATCTAGTTCGACTTTTGCGCCATCTTCCAACCAGACCACTTGTATCTCCGTTTGCCTATTCATCTTCTGAATGAGTTGAGGGGAATGACTGGTTAGGAGAATACGAATATTGAGCCGCTCTGAAAGCCCTTGTAGAGCTATCAACAACTTAGTCTGGCTGTCGGCATGAAGGTGAGCATCTGGTTCATCAAGCAACAGTAGCGGCGGCTCAAAGAAACAAGAGTATGCAAGGATTTGTATCACTTGCAACATCCCAGTAGACGCAAGGTCCAAAGGCATTTCTTGATTTTGATAATTTACAACTATTTCGATGAATTGATCAGTATCAGCATCGTGCGATATGGAAATTCGAGCGCCATTGTAAACCTCATCTAGTAGCGAACAAAATCGTTTCCATTTACTGTCAAGTAGCATTGCAATTGGCGCAGTGTTCCAGTCTAAAGAGTCCCAAATTTGACTATTCTCATCTGTCCTGCCGGTTTCATCTTGGAACAGATGGTACAACAGACTGCGCAAGTATGTATTTGCATCTCCCTGCATAACGCTTGAAGCTAATGCTCCGCGAGTTTTCAATTCTTCTCTGGTCGAAACGCCAGACAGTCCTGGGGTAAAAACTGACGCGTTATTTTCTGGATTAGCCAATTCAACAGCAAAGTCATCGTCTCCACTTCGACGTAATGAAATGTTTGCATTCCTGCCTCGACGGACCTGCAATGTTAAAGTCTTATCAATTCTTTGTCCTTCGATCTGCATCAGTCCGTCCAGTGTCACATTGAACCCTGCACTTTCGGTAGCCGGTCGCTCTCTGCGTAAATCTACAATTTTGTGAGTTGGCCGAAATGAAACCTCCTCATCAGATATTGATCCAACAATTATCGCTTTGCTTCTTGGACGGGGCCGATATGCTGCTTGTAACAACGATATTGCAAGTTGAACGGCTTGCAACACACTGCTTTTTCCACTTGTGTTGCTTCCAACTAGTGCTGTGATCTTTCCTAGTTCAAGCGAGAGACTTTCGATCCGCTTAAAATTTTCAATAGAAATCTTATTAATCTCAAAAAACGACATTAGTAACCCTTAATTATAGCAATCACTTTCATTTTTAAGAGGTACTTCGTATTTTGAGCAAGCAAAACTTTCAGTAATTAGGGCATTGCCTTAGCACTGTCTCATCGAACGCTGATTTTCGACTGCAGTTTGAAATGGCGAACAACCCTCAGTTCCACCCATACTGAAACTACCCAACGAGCGGATTGGGCTATTTCTTTCCGAGCGCAGCGGATCTGGAAAGCGCGGTGCAATCCCTTTGCGCGAACATCATGCCGTGGCGCAAGCTAGACCCCGGATCAAGTCCGGGGCGGTACGGGGGAAAAGCGCACCGACATCCGCACCGTCCCGCACTTGATGCAGGACCAAAAGGATCAAAGACAGCATCCCCCATGGGGCATTCCCGGCCTTGAGCCGGGATCAAAGACGCTTGTTCTAATACAGATTTTGGCACCCACCAGCTGCGCACAAAGCCTATACCCATCCCATTCCCTAGGACGGAATTGATTCTATACCAAGCGGTCGCTTAGGTTTGGCGCAACTAAGGAGTATCAACATGACCCAAACCCGCCTCTACGCCCTGCTCGCCGTTGTTGGGCTGATATTGCCTTGGTCGCAATATGTGCCATTCATCCAAAATGAGGGTTTAAACCTGCCGCTGTTCATCAGCCATGTTGTCGCCAACGGCCCAACCATCGGCTTCACGTTGGATATCGTTTGGGCAACATTTGTGTTTTGGATTTGGAGTTTTTCCGATTCACGAAAGCACAATGTGCCGCACTGGTGGGCGGCGTTCTTGGCAGGTCTGTGTTTGGGGTTATCCGTGGCGCTGCCACTTTATTTGGCGGTTAGGGCCGCTCAGTTTTCCGCGCGCGGCGCAGCCAACGCGTAAACGCAATGATCGCCCAAATGCCCTCGGCAATAAGAAATGGAATTGAGCCAATCAACCAAGCGTAAAATGCTGCCATGGCGCAGCCCAAAGCAAACAGCAAAACGAAAAGCGGATGCCGGTCCTCCAACGCATAGGATCCAACCATAATGATCACGGCAATCAGCCCTAAATATTCAACCATATTGTCTCCTAAAGGCAATTCCAGATGGCTTGCAACTCTTAATAGACCTGCGCATTATTGCAAAACAATCGAAGTTGGGGGAGCATGATGGCACTGTCGAGCGCAGCGCAAGAGGTTTACGATAGAATCGATAGGCAAAACCCAAGAATGGGTGAGGTCAAAAAACTTGCGACCGCGATCAAGCAGGACCATTCGCTGGCGCTTGAGTTATGGTCCACGGGCGAGTTTGGCCCACGCCTTGTCGCAACACTCATTCTGAATAAATCAGAACTTTCAAAAGAATCGATTGAACAACTTGCAGCAGACATTGCAAACCATCCACCAAGCGAGCGCGACAAGCTTTCTGAATGGTTGATGGCCCATCAATTGATGAAGTCCAAACGCACAACAGCCTTGCTGGAAAGCTGGGAACATCATGCTTCGCCGGTACTCAGGCGCTTGTTTTGGTACCATCAAGGGCGTTTAAGATGGACGGGCAAAGTGCCGCCCAACAACACCCAGCAACTTCTCACCTCGCTCGAAAATAATCTCGGCAAGGAAGACCCCCAAGTGCAGTGGGCCATGAATTTCACCGCCGGACAAATCGGCATTCATGACCCTCAATATCGCGACCAATGCATTGGGTTGGGTGAACGATTGGGGCTGTATAAAGGTGATCATACCTCACCTGGTTGTACGCCAAATTATTTGCCCGAGTTTATTCGGATTGAAGTTGGTAAGCTGAAATAACCATCACGCAAAACCAACATATGCCCGGCATCATTTGATACCGAGCATATGCTGATCGTTGATTTTGGCGACACATCATTGCGACGCCAGTGCAGTTTGAAGGATTATTGAGCCGCTTCTTGAACAGAAGCGTCAGGGTCAATCACCAAACCCGTTTCAGTTGCGCTAACGTGCACAGTTTGCCCGTCGGCAATCTCGCCAGCCAAAATCTTCTCGGCCAACTCATCTTGCAATACCCGCTGGATCACCCGTTTCAGAGGTCGTGCGCCATAAGCGGGGTCATACCCCTCATTAGCAATCCAATCGCGGGCCGCATCGTCAAGTTCAAGCGTAATATCGCGCTCAACCAATAGCTTGCGCAAATAGCCCAATTGAATATCCACAATGGCGCCCATATCTGAGCGGGCCAAACGGTGGAACAGCAAGATCTCATCAACCCGGTTCAAGAATTCAGGGCGGAAGCTTGCCCGCACAGCGTCAAGCACTTTACCGCGCACCAATTCAACCGACTCGCCTTCTTTTTGTTCAACCAAATATTCAGCACCAAGGTTTGATGTCATGATGATCAGCGTATTGCGGAAATCAACCGTGCGGCCATGTCCGTCGGTCAACCGACCATCGTCCAATACCTGCAACAAAACGTTGAACACATCCGGGTGGGCTTTTTCGATCTCGTCAAACAAGATCACCTGATAAGGCCGACGGCGAACCGCTTCGGTCAACACGCCCCCTTCATCATACCCAACATACCCCGGAGGCGCGCCGATTAAGCGGGCCACGGAGTGTTTTTCCATGAACTCAGACATATCCAAGCGCACCATTGCGGTGTCATCATCAAACAAAAATTGCGCCAATGCTTTGGTCAGTTCGGTTTTACCCACACCAGTTGGCCCAAGGAAAATGAAGGAGCCCATGGGCCGGTTCGGATCTTGCAGCCCAGCCCGTGAACGACGCACGGCTTTTGAAACAGCGGTCACCGCTTCAGATTGACCAACAACACGTTTGGCCAAATCATCTTCCATGCGCAACAGCTTGTCGCGTTCGCCCTCAAGCATTTTATCAACCGGCACGCCGGTCCAACGCGACACCACTTGAGCCACGTGCTGAGGGGTCACCACCTCTTCCACCATGCTGGTGGTTTCAGCGCTGCCCGATTCGTCCTCAGCCGCTGCAATTTTACGCTCAAGTTCGGGAATTAGCCCATAAGCCAATTCACCCGCTTTGGCCAAATCGCCTTGTCGCTGCGCATTCTCCAAATCCGTCCGAGCATGATCGAGCTGTTCTTTAAGCTTTTGCCCCGCACCCAAACGGTCTTTTTCTGCAACCCACCTTTGGTTAAGCGCATCTGCTTGTTCTTCCAGATCACTCAATTCAGTTTCAAGCTTGTCCAAACGAGACTTAGACGCATCATCCGTTTCTTTTTTCAGCGCTTCGCGTTCAATTTTTAATTGAATGATTCGGCGGTCCAACTCGTCCAATTCTTCAGGCTTGCTGTCCACTTGCATGCGCAACCGGGCTGATGCTTCGTCCATCAAATCAATGGCTTTGTCCGGCAAAAACCGATCTGTGATGTAGCGATTAGACAAAGTAGCGGCTGAAACCAAAGAGCCGTCAGAAATCCGCACCCCGTGGTGCAACTCATATTTCTCTTTTAGTCCGCGCAAAATCGAAATTGTATCTTCAACAGTTGGCTCAGAAACAAACACAGGCTGAAACCGACGGGCCAAAGCGGCGTCTTTTTCCACGTGTTTTTGATATTCGTCGAGGGTTGTTGCACCCACGCAGTGCAATTCACCCCGCGCCAACGCTGGCTTTAACAGGTTTGATGCATCCATCGCCCCATCCGATTTGCCGGCACCCACCAATGTGTGCATTTCGTCGATGAACAGAATGATATTGCCGTCCGCAGACGTCACTTCGTTCAAAACCGCTTTGAGGCGTTCTTCAAACTCCCCACGATATTTCGCACCAGCAATCAGCGACCCCATATCAAGCGAAAGCAATGACTTACCCTTGATTGATTCGGGCACGTCTCCATTGACGATTCGCAGTGCCAAACCTTCGGCAATCGCAGTTTTACCCACGCCCGGCTCACCAATCAGCACCGGATTGTTTTTCGTCCGACGTGACAGAACTTGGATAGCCCGGCGAATCTCTTCGTCTCGACCAATCACTGGGTCCAATTTACCTTCGCGAGCGGCTTCGGTGAGATCGCGCGCATATTTTTTCAATGCATCATAGCTTTCTTCTGCGCTCTGACTGTCAGCGGTGCGCCCTTTGCGCAACTCGTTGATGGCATCATTCAACCCATTGGCCGTAACGCCCGCAGATTTAAGCAATTTGCCCGCATCACTGTCTTTTTCGATCACCAAGGCGAGCAACAAACGCTCAACGGTGACAAAAGAATCACCGGCCTTGTCTGCAGCTTTTTCAGCTGTTTCAAAAACCCGCGCCATTTCGCGGCTCATGTAAAGCTGACCACCGCCCCCAGAAACAGAAGCGATTTTGTTCAAACCCGCAGCCACACTGGCGCGCAGGGCTTTTGAATTGCCACCGGCGCGATCAACAAGACCAGAGGCCATGCCCTGATCATCGTCCAAAAGGACTTTCAATAGGTGGATGGGGGAAAACTGTTGGTGCCCAGCAGAAAGAGCACCAGTTTGCGCTGACTGAACGAATCCACGCGCACGTTCGGTATATTTTTCAATATTCACGTTTCAACTCTCCATTTTCGGCCCGCTTTACCTGCCCACATATTGGCACAGATCATTGCGTCTCGAAGTGTTGTATCGCTTTTAGCTCTTTCCCACATTGAGCGGAATCAAAACCAAAGCGTGATTTAAAACGAACGCCTGACACTCAGCACGTCCTTCGCCAACTGATATGGGCAATCTTTGAGCAAGAAAAAGGGGATCGGGCAATTTTTTTGCAAGAAAATGAATCATTGGGGTCACGAAAACGGCAGCAACGTCAAAGTTTGTCGCCTAACCCCATTGGCGAGTTTTATAATCTACGTTAAAATTTCGCCAAACCATGAACTTTAAAAAAACAAAGCATGCACCTCATAATGACCAAAAACGCACAGTCACCTCCCCCCAAACAGGTGGTTATCCTTGCCTATGATCAGCTCTGCACATTTGAATTTGGACTAAGTGTTGAAATTTTTGCCACCCCGCGACCTGAAATAGAGAACTGGTACACCTGCAAAACCATCGCAGTGGAGGAAGGCCCTTTGCAGGCCGCCGGCGGATTGGTGGTGCAATGCGATTCTCACATTAAAGATATTGGCACAGCCGACCTGATCATTATCCCCGGCTGGCCAACAAACAAGAAACCAAGCGATGAACTGCTGGTGCAAATGCTGACCGCCCACCATAGGGGCGCAACCTTTATGGCCATTTGTTCGGGCGCGTTTTTGCTGGCCGAACTGGGGTTAACACAAGATAAAACCATAACCACCCACTGGCGATATATCGAGGCGCTCAAGGCGCGAGCGCCAACTGCTCTGGTGGAAGAGAACGTGCTCTATTGCACGGACAATAAGATCCTAAGCTCTGCAGGGTCTGCTGCGGGCATCGATTTGGCCCTGCATGTCATCCGGCAAGATTTTGGAACGAATGTTGCGAACATTATCGCCCAACGTTTAGTTTTGCCCGCCCATCGTGAGGGGGGCCAAAGGCAATTTGTGCCACGCCCGGTGGCTCAACCTTCCAAAGGGCCATTGGCACAATTGCTCGACCATGTACGCACAACCCTTGATCTCAATTGGTCCATCAAATCCATGGCCGCCCATGCTGTCATGTCAGAGCGAACTTTGATTCGGCGTTTTGCACAAACAACGGGGCAAAGCCCAGCCCAATGGCTGACCACCGAGCGGATCTATTTTGCCCGCGAATTGCTCGAAAAGGCCGACCTGTCAATCGAGCACATTGCCGCCCGAAGTGGTTTTAAAACGCCCGAAACCTTGCGCCACCATTTTAGGAACAAGTTGAAAATTTCACCCAGTGACTATCGCCGGCAATTCAACGCAGGCACCGCCGCCTAGTTTTTGCGATTATAAACCTGACCACAGTTGAACTGGGGGTATAGAATCAAAAAAAGGGCCACTATTCAGTTGACCCTTTTTAATTATTCAGCCGCTTCTTTTGCCGGGCTGTCGTCGCCTTTGGCTTTAGGCGTCTTTTTTACTGCAGGCGGCGCTTTTTCTTCTTTCACCGCTTCAACTGCAGGCTCAACCTTTTTGGGTTCCGGCTCTGCCAAATTCATCGAAGGCTGTGGCGCTTCTGCAAGTTCGGCATTTTCAACCGGTTTACGACGTGGCCGACGCGCACGCGGTGCACGACGTGGCCGTGGCGTTTCTTCTTCACCGCCGCTTGGCTTTTCGTCGCTCGAGCTGGCTTCAACCTGCGCATCAGCTTCTTTTACAACTGCAGGTTCCACAGGCGTGTTTTCAGCTTTTGAAGCTTGGTTGTCTGCACGATTCTCTTCAGGTGCAGTTTCACCACGTTCAGCCTGTGCACGATCGCGCTCTTCTTGACGCGCTTGTGTATGGGCTTGAGCAGCAGAAATGATCCGGAAATAATGCTCAGCGTGCTGGTAGTAGTTTTCAGAGTTCACACTGTCGCCAGATGCGTGAGCGTCCCGTGCCAACTGCACGTACTTCTCAGCAATCGTTGCTGGGTTGCCGCGCACCTTAACATCTGGGCCGTTACTTTCGTAACTACGTGACAACGGATTGACATGTTTGCGACCGCCACCACCGCCGCCGTTTCCACGGCCACGTGAGCGATTATTTTTTTGTCCAGGTCTCATAGATGTCTCATGCGATGGCTACAAATAATTCTTATCTCATTGGGCAACGCACATGGCTCACATTTGATAAAATGTAATTGCAATCCAAATCCGGCCCAAGCGCTTCACTTAAGAAGTCTGCTCGTTGTCTATGCAAAGATGGATGCTGCTATATGCCTGCTGTCCGGCGTGCGCGCGATCTATCAATCAAAAATTCGTTTCAATTGTAGATTCGCGATTGGATGACCTGCACCCAATAATTTAACACGCAAATGGAACCTATATGGTTCGTCTAAATTTTCCAAGAAAAAAATTATTCTTCGATTAATGCCTGATTTACAAGCCAATTTTAACGCTGAGCCAATAGCGCCCGGTCATGTCCTGATAGGTCAGACAGTTTGGCAATTTCATCAAAACCATTATCTGACAGGAGTTTGGAGACCACATCAGCCTGCCGATAGCCAATTTCAAGAATCAACCACCCATCACCCGCCAAATATTCATTTGCCCGATCAATAATCGACTTATAGGCCGCAAGTCCGCCTTCATCAGCAAAAAGCGCCAATTGTGGATC
The DNA here is from genome assembly GCF_027213965.1 of Maritalea porphyrae. Lineage (GTDB taxonomy): Bacteria > Pseudomonadota > Alphaproteobacteria > Rhizobiales > Devosiaceae > Maritalea > Maritalea porphyrae_A. The sequence goes on from NZ_JAPWGX010000006.1 coordinate 65,599, forward strand.
AAAGCCCAATGCTTCAGCGTTCATCTGGTTACGCTCATCAAGGCCGATATAGGGTGGGTTTGAAATGATCAGATCAAACTTTTGCGCCTCGACCGGTTCAAACCAACTGCCCTGCAACAAGGTCAAACGATCTTCGACCCCGTGTCGAATGGCGTTTTCGCGGGCGCAATCCAACGCCCCCTTAGAAATATCAACGGCGGTGCCGATAGCGTCCGGAAACTCCAGCAATATGGTTATGGCAATTGCGCCGGACCCGGTGCCCAAATCCAACAAGCGCCCGTCACTTGGAAAGCGCTCGAGCGCAATATCAACGATCAATTCGGTTTCAGGACGCGGCACCAGCGTGTCTTTATTGAGCAAAAAGTTATGCCCAAAGAATTCCTTTTCGCCCAAAATGCGCGCTACAGGCTCGCCTTTTAAACGTCTTTCCCCCATGCCATCAAATGCGGCTGACACATCGGCAGGTATTTCATTCTGATCGGCGCTGATCAATTGGGCCGCATCCATTTTTGCCGCAAACAGCAGCAAATAGCGAGCGTCTAGCCCCGCGGTCGTTAAGCCCGCAGCTTGAAATTTCTTGCGCCAAAAAAGCAAACGCTGTGCATAACTGACCACTGAGTTATACGTCTTCATCCAAAGCGGCCAATTGGGCGGCTTGATTCTCGGTAATCAGTGCGTCAATTACCTCATCCAGCCCCTCGCCCGCAATCAGCTTATCCAACTTATATAGCGTGAGGTTGATCCGGTGGTCTGTCATTCGACCTTGCGGGAAATTATACGTGCGAATGCGTTCAGATCTGTCCCCGGACCCCACTTGGTCCCGACGTGCATCGGCCCGTTCGCTATCCCGTTTTTCGCGTTGTTCTTCATAAAGCCGTGCCCGCAAAACCTTCATCGCATTGGCCCGGTTTTGGTGTTGAGACTTTTCAGACGAAAGCACAACGATACCCGTTGGAATGTGCGTAATGCGGACCGCGCTGTCGGTGGTGTTCACATGCTGACCACCAGCGCCCGAAGCCCGCATTGTATCAATACGAATGTCTTCGTTGCGAATTTCAATATCGATGTCTTCAACCTCGGGCAAAACCGCAACGGTTGCCGCAGAGGTATGAATACGCCCGCTTGATTCGGTATCAGGTACCCGCTGCACGCGGTGCACACCGGATTCAAATTTCATCCGCGCGTAAACGCCATTGCCTTTTATAGAGGCAACAATCTCCTTGTAGCCGCCCATATCCCCATCAGCTTGATCCATGATGGTCATTTTCCACCCTGAAAGCTCCGCGTGGCGTTGATACATGCGAAACAGATCACCCGCAAAAAGCGCGGCCTCATCACCGCCCGTACCCGCGCGCACTTCCAAAATAGCGCTTTTGTCGTCTGCGTCGTCTTTTGGCAGCAGCAACAAACGAATGTCTTGGGTGAATTGCTCGACTTTCTCCTTAAGCTCTTCGCGCTCCATTTCGGCCAACTCAGCAAGTTCTTTATCGCCCGATGCGATAATTTCCTCAGCTTCTTCAAGGCCCAATTTGGCAGCGTTAAACTCGCGGATTTTTTCCACGACAGTTTGAAGTTCAGAATGTTCTTTAGACAGCTTTACAATGGTCTCTGCATCAGGGCCTTGCGACATCTGATCTTCAATCGCTTGGTAGCGGCTAACCATTGCATCCAACTTTTCGGTCGGTAATTTCGCCATAAATAGGCACCTTCTAATGTGTAAGAGCGCTAAAGCGGCAGACCTTGCCGGTCCGCTAGCGCATAAAGAAATTCACGAATGTCTAGGTTGCCCGAGTCATTGTCCAGCGCCTCTGCCAATTGGGAGCGCAACTGCATTAAATCAAGGCTTAATACCAATTCTTTGATTTGTCCAACTGATGATGCGGCCATGCTCAACCGCTCAATGCCCACCGCCATTAGCGCCAGAGCTTCAATTGGACGGCCGGCCAATTCACCACACATGGTCAAAGGTTTTTCATGCCGTTTTGCAGCGTCTGCAATGTGCTTGAATGCCCGCAAACGCGATGGCGCAATCGCATCATACCGCCTCGCAACCCGCGCATTTGCCCGGTCAGCAGCGGTCAAAAACTGCACCAAATCATTGGACCCTATGGAAACAAAATCCGTCAGCGGCAACAATTGGTCCAGCTCAAACAACAGCGAGGGCACTTCAATCATTGCCCCAACGCGCAATTTTGATGGCACCGCAATCGCAGAATTATGCAAACGCTGCAGCTCAACATTGACCATCTGGCGGGCTTCAATGAACTCATGACAGTCCGTAACCATAGGCACTAAGATGTCCAGAGGTCGGCCATTCGCCGCCTGCAAAAGCGCGCGAATTTGCGTGCGTAATAGGGCAGGTCGATCCAAACCCAAACGCAATGAACGCCAGCCCATGGCCGGGTTCTCTTCAGTCGCTGAGCGCAGATAAGGCACAACCTTATCGCCCCCAATATCCAACAAGCGGAATACAATCGGGCGGTCCGCCGCCAGATCCATCGCTTGGCTATATAGTTCAACCTGCTCGGCCAAACGTGGGAGTTTGGATGCGATCATGAACTGCAATTCAGTTCTAAAAAGCCCAATGCCTGAGGCGCCTGTTTCTTCAATCGCGGGCAGATCAGCCAGCAATCCTGAATTGTGCAACAGGGTAATTGCAACCCCATCAAGGGTAACCGATGGTTTGTCCTTAAGCGCTGCAAACCGTTCTTGGCGCTTAGCGCTCAGGCGAACCTTATCTGCATATGTGGCTTCAACATCTTCAGTTGGCCGCAAATGGATCGTGCCCGTTTGCGCATCCAAAATAATACTATCACCCGTTTCACAGATCGAGGTGATATTGTCCGCCTGCCCCATCACCGCAATGCCAAGCGAGCGAGCAACAATGGCCACATGGGCGGTCATGCCGCCTTCTTCAAGCGCTACGCCTTTGAGTTTGGTGCGGTCATATTCCAGCAATTCAGCCGGCCCCATATTCCGCGCCACCAAAATCGCATTTTCGGGCAATTCATGCCGCCCGAAAACCTTCGTGTCGCCAGTCAGAACCCGCAGCAAACGGTTCGCCAAATCATCCAAATCGTGCAAACGATCCCGAATGTAAGGGTCCGTTTGGCGCATCATGCGCGCGCGCGTATCGTTTTGTACCCGTTCAACCGCAGCTTCTGCGGTCAACCCGCTGGCCACCGCCTCACGCAACCGCCGCAACCACCCCCGGTCATGGGCGAACATGCGGTAGCTTTCCAAAATCTCACGGTGTTCAGAACGTGCCTGCATGTCACGTTGGTTGAACATATCATCAATCGACATGCGCATGGTGCGCACCGCGCGTTCCAACCGCTGTGTTTCTGCGTCCACATCTTCGGCAACAAAATTGGTCACCACCACCCGTGGGTCGTGGATGAACACTTTGCCCAAAGCAATACCATCAGAAAAACTGGCCGCTTCAAACGTGCGCGGGCGGCGTAATTCAATGTTGGACCCAGAGCCCACCAATAAACCAAATTCCGCGGTCGAAACCATTTCCGCCAACAAGGTAGCCGTGGTCAGCAGGGCTTCTGTTTCAGCTTCGGAGTAAAGTCGACCTTCGCGGCCCTGAACGTCCAAAACACCAAGGGTTTGCCCGGATCGCAATACCGGCACCCCAAGAAACGAGTGGTAGGGATCCTCGCCCGTTTCAGGACGATAGGCAAAAGCGGGATGCGAAGGTGCATCGGCCAAATTGAGCGGCTGCGCTTCAGACGCGATCAAGCCAACAAGGCCTTCGCCCAATCGCAAAGTGGTTTTATGCACCGCTTCGCGCTTGAGCCCTTGAGTGGCAAACAATTCCAATTGACCATCATCGCGCAAGACATAGAAAGAGCACACGTCGGCGTGCATACTATCCGAAATCAACTCAACGATTTTATCTAGCCGCTCCTGGATACCCAAAGTTTCAGCCATGGTCGCTCTTAAACGACGCAACAGCTCCCTTGGACCAGTGGTCATAATTGTCATTTTTCCCTCAACCACAAATGTGGCCGCCTGTGCCGTCTTCGGTTAACCCGATTAGGCCTCTTCTACATCAAGTCCGTAGTAAGTATGCAACGCCCGAACTGCAAGTTCAGCATATTCTTCATCAATCAATACTGAAGTTTTGATCTCAGAAGTCGTAATCAGTTGAATATTAATGCCTTTATCGGACAAAGCCTTAAACATTGAAGCGGCAACACCAGCGTGCGAACGCATGCCAACACCCACCACAGAGATCTTTGCAGAGCCTTTTGAGCCAGAAATCGAATCATATTCGAGCGTAGACTTGCCCGCTTCTTTGAGCACATTAAGGCTCTTTTCGTACTCAGTGTCTGGCACGGTGAAGGTAATATCGGTCTCGCGGCCATCGTCAGAAATATTCTGCACGATCATGTCCACCACAATCTGAGCATCGGCCAATGGGCCAAATACGTCTGCCGCCACGCCAGGATTATCCTTCACGCCGCGCAGTGTGATTTTGGCTTCTGAGCGCGCGCATGTCACACCAGATACGATTTGCTTTTCCATAATTTCATCCTCATCACAAACCAACGTTCCAGGACCATTCCAAGACCCATCTGCATTCAAAGCAGGCACTGTTTCAGGGTCATCAAAACTCGAACGCACCACCAGCCGAACTTTTTTCGCCATGGCCAATTCGACAGAACGCGTTTGCAAAACTTTCGCGCCCAATGATGCCATTTCAAGCATCTCTTCAAAACTAATTCTTTCAAGCCGTCTGGCTTTTGGCACAATGCGCGGGTCCGTTGTATAGACCCCATCCACATCCGTATAAATATCACACCGATCCGCTTTGACCGCTGCAGCAACCGCCACCGCACTTGTGTCAGATCCACCCCGCCCAAGCGTCGTAATCCGGTTTTGTGGCGAGATGCCTTGGAAACCCGTGACCACACAAACAACGCCTTCATCCATGCGCTCTTGCAAAAGGTCTGGCTCAATATTGGTAATCCGCGCGGCGCCATGCGCATCATTTGTTTCAATCGGCACTTGCCAACCCGCAAAAGAGCGCGCGGGCACACCAGCGTCTTGCAGAACGATCGCCATCAACCCAGCGGTGACTTGCTCACCAGAGGCCACAACAGCGTCATATTCGCGCGCATCATGCAATGTTGCTGCGGCGCGGGCGTAGCCAACAAGCTCGTTGGTCTTGCCAGACATGGCAGACACAACAACACAAACCTTGTTGCCAAGATCAACTTCACGTTTGACATGTCGGGCCGCATGCCTGATCCGTTCAATATCAGCGACAGAGGTGCCGCCAAACTTCATCACGATGGTTGCCATTAAAAACGTTCCTGATTTTTTGCCCTGTCTGACGTTTACTGCCACAGGTTAAATAGGGTGCACTTTAAAGTTGTCGCGGGCGGACCATTGCCATAAACCAGCAATTCAATCAACAAAAAGCCAACATTGTGCTTGACTGAGACAATATCTCACCTGATCTGTTAGGGTGTTATTGGCGTATAATGCAAGTCGAGTTTGAACCAACTGGTCTTGGTTTCACCTAATCTGGCCGCTACCGATTTAAGGATAAAAACATGTCAGCAACCACAATTGAAGCCGCAGAAGTTGAACGCTTCACCGCTATGGCCGACGAATGGTGGGACCCGAAAGGCAAATTTCAACCGCTGCATAAATTCAATCCAGTGCGCCTAGCTTACATTAGAAACGCCGTGATCAGCCATTTCAATTTAGACGAAACGGCCCGCGAACCCTTTGCAGGCCTGCGGTTCCTTGACATTGGCTGTGGCGGCGGCTTGCTGTGTGAACCCATGAAGCGCCTGGGCGCAACCGTTGTGGGCGCGGATGCAGGCGAGAAGAACATTAAAATTGCTCAAAATCATGCCGAGCGCGTTGGGTTGGATATTGATTATCGCGCCACCACATCCGAAGCCCTAGCGGAACAAGGCGAGCAATTTGATGTGGTCTTGAACATGGAAGTCATCGAGCACGTCAACGACATCCAACTTTATCTTGAAAGTTGCGCCGCCCTCGTTAAACCCGGCGGCATCATGTTTGTCGCCACCATCAACCGCACCTTTAAGGCCTATGCCCTTGCCATCGTTGGTGCAGAACACGTGCTGCGTTGGCTGCCTAAAGGCACCCACACATACGACAAATTTGTAACGCCGGAAGAAATCACCTCCATTCTAAAACGCAATAACATGCAAATCATGGAGCGCTCCGGCGTTTCCTATTCGCCCCTAGAAGACAAATGGAAACGCTCAAAAGACTTGAGCGTGAATTACATGTTGTTGGCACAGAAGTTAAAAGGTTAGGCGGGACCACCCATCTGTCGAGCAATCTCTTTCCAATATTGGGCCGCCAATGCGCTCGGTTTGTCTTTGGCGAACGGCGTATATTCACGCCAAGCCTTGTGAACGACATCAAGAATGATCTCTTCACCTTGAACATGTGTTGCCAACTCATCTAACGCGGCCAAAAAGCGTTTGTCTTTATGAACACACTTGTAATGGGCCAAGACGAACACATAATAAAACAACGTGTAGCGGCGAAACGGGTATTCAACCTTTAAGAAACGCGAACCTAAACCGAACTCGCAAGGCCCCAAAGGCAAGCGGCTTTCCCAATGATCCAGCAAAAAGAGGGCCGCGCGGTTAAGGCTCTTTTGCACCGATGCATTGTTTTTCCGAAAACGAAACGCGTCCAAAACAAATAGAGTTGTGCCTGGATTACTGGCGTCTGTTGCTGCAGATTTGCCGAGTTTGGCCGTTGCGCAACGCCATCCGCCATCGCCCCATTGTAAGTCGATCAAATGTTGATAGCTTGCTTCCAGCTCTTCATCTATCGGCGCGTGAAGCCACCCAAATGCCGCAAGAATTCTCGCGGTCATGCATGGTAAATGGGTTTTACGTTTGTTGTAGCTGAACGACCCATCGTCATTTCGAAAGGTTCTAACAAAATCAAGCGCCGTTTGGAGCTGGCTGTGTGCGTCAGCACGGGCCCCCATGCCACCCAACGCCGTTAAGACGTCAATCGTGCAAAAACCCGCCGGTGCATGAATATCGCCATCTGTGCGAGACCAGTGCGGACCGCCGTTTTCCGCTTCGCGACCTAAAAGGTCATCAATTTCCTTTTTCCAACCTTGCGCCATGCTAACCTCCATCAACAAAGGGTGCACCCGTCGGTGGCAGAAGCAAATGAGTTAGATCAATTCACAAACTGACAGCGACCAAATCGCCGCTGCCTCCCTGTTCTTTGCGCAATTTAACCCGAAAACGAAGCCAAATAGCCGCCTTCTAGGATCATGGTCCAGCCATGGCCGTAACCGCCGTGCACCATTTCAGCCATATCGCCCAAGGCTTCCCAATTGCTTTGGGTCAATTCAAGCCGTGTCGAATTGTCCCCAAGCGATGTGAACCGCACTTCAACCAAGGTGCGCTCGCCCACTTCTTCGTGACCGGGGGCAGGAATGTGAAAATCCATTGATAGGAAATCGTTGGGATTATATTCTTTGATCGTGCCCCAAAGGGTTTCAACCCCACCTGCACCCAATTCAACAATTTGCCCATCTGGCCGCGCATCAACGCGAATACCGGTGGCCGGTTCGCCTTTCATGGCGGACAAAGTGAATTTGCCCAACGGCCACCAACTGTCCATTTTGTTGATAAAAACATCAAATGCTGTGGCTTGATCGCAAGGCACATCTATTGTTTTAACAAGTGGTTCCAACATTATTCTTTTCCCTTTTCATCCATAACCTTTGCGATTTCTGCCCGATAAGCAGAAAAAGCATCCGACCAAAAGCAGTCGAGATAATCGCGTAATTCTTTCAGGCCTTCACGTTTGATCGAATACAAACGGCGGTTGCCCTGCGGCTGAACGCTTACCAAATGCGCATCTTGCAATACCCGCAAATGTTGCGACACCGCCGGGCGCGACACGGTCTGCCCCTTTGCCAACTCGCCAACCGTTTTGGGCTGGTCGCGCAGATGTTCAAAAATCTGTCGCCTGGTTGGGTCTGCCAATGCTGAGAAGATTTCTTGGTAAGCCATAACTTACCGTAAGTCAAAACTTACATAAATGTCAACGCCAAAGACAAATACAAAAAAACCGCCGAGCGAAGCTGGCGGTTTAATCATCTAAAGCGCTGAAATTAAACGCTAGTTATGGTCTTCAGGGGCCGCGGGCAAGGGCAAAAAATCAACACCCTCTTCAACCAAAGAGCTTACTTCTTCGGACGTTGCTTCACCGTAAATGCCACGGCTCTCGCTTTCTTCAAGGTGAATTTTGCGCGCCTCTTCGGCAAACCGATCACCCACATATTCCGCTTCGCTGACCACTTTGTTGCGCAACTTGTTCATAGCGTCACGCAAAGCTTTTTGCTCAGGATGACCGGCAGACAAGGCAACTTTTTGGTTTGATTTTTTGCCAACAGCGGGTGCCATCAAGGCTTTGTTGACATCGGCTGAACCACAAACTGGGCACTCCAAAACACCCTGACTTGCTTGCACGTCATAGGCATCGGCATTTTTAAACCAAGCTTCGAACTTATGTTCGTTTGCGCAGCTAAGCGAATACTGGATCACGAAAGGACACCCTTATGTTTCATCGTTGTCATTGTGCCGCATTATGGTTAACGCTTAGCGAAAAATGCCGTTGATTGGCAAGTGTCGGTATGCGAGATCGCGCCTCTTTGACCTGTTCAGCGTCGAACGGGGCGACAATTAACCCATTGCCCCCATCTCCGCAAGTGGCAACAATTTTGCCCCAAGGGTCAATAATCATCGAATGGCCATAGGTTTTGCGCCCATTGGCGTGATCGCCCCCTTGCGCTGCCGCAACCAAATAGCATCCTGTTTCAATCGCCCGCGCCCGCAACAAGCTTTCCCAATGGGCTTTGCCTGTGGGTGCAGTAAAGGCCGCGGGTACGGTCAGAATTTGTGCGCCAGCTTGGCGCAACGTGGCAAACAATTGGGGGAAGCGCACATCATAACAAATCGCCATGCCAAGCCCGACACCGGCAACATCCGCCACTACAGCGCGCTCACCCGCATCAAAATTCTTGCTTTCGCGGTAAGGTGCATCGCCTGCAACATCCGCATCAAATAGATGGATTTTGTCGTAATAGGCTTTTTGGGTGCCGTCAGGAGCAAACAAAAAAGCCCGGTTCAAGCATTTACCGCTATCACTGCCAACTGCAACCGAACCAACGTGCAAATATAGCTGATAGGTTTTGGCCATTTCACCAAGTTGGGCGAGCGCCACATCAAGGCCATTGGCAACAAAGCGTTGAAGGCCATCATGGTTTTCTGCAAACATCACCGCCATTTCTGGCACCTGCAGATAGGTTACGCCTTGTTCATGCGCCTTTGCGCAAGCGCCCTCAATGGCGCGCAGGTTTTCTGTCGCATCCATTGAAGAGCACATTTGAAAGGCGCCAAGCAGCATTTTAGCTCGCAGCGCGTTTAAGCAACGGGTCAAGTTTGCCCCGTCGGTCCAAGGCATTCATATCGTCAAACCCGCCAATATGCTGGCCGTCAATAAAGATTTGCGGCACAGTGTGGCTGCCGTTTGCGCGCTCAAGCATTTCTTGGCGTTTAGCAGGATCGCCGATGACAGTCATTTCTGTGTAAGCAACGCCCTTTTTATCAAGTAATGCTTTAGCAGCCAGACAATATGGGCAAGTGGGTGTGGTATAGATTTCGATCGTGGGCACAAATTGCTCCTAGTTGATCAAGTGGGACCAGTTTCTATATTGCACCAATAGGCCCTGTGACAACCCGTGCAAAGCTCAAGACGTTCACCTTGTCGCGATATTTTGCTTTAAAGCTACGCGCAATTGCCTCAACCGTGGCCCCTGTAGTTACAACATCATCAACAATTACAATGTGTTGCCCTTGATATTGTTCCAAAAATTGGTCGGCAACCACAAATGCGCCCCGCACGTTCTGCTCGCGATCTTTTGAACTCAACCCCACCTGCTGCCGGGTAAAGCGCTTACGTTCCACCCAGTCCGATCGCACCTCAAACCCCGTCAGTTGCCCCAATTGGTCCGCAAGCAATTGGCTTTGGTTATACCGCCGCGACAACCTGCGCCGCCAATGCAACGGTACGGGCACAAACACACAAGAAGACGCCCAAAAATCTTCGCCCGCAATATACATCAACTGGGCACAAAATTTCGCCAACTCCAAACGATCTCCATATTTGAATTGGGATACCAATTGGCGCGCCAAATCATCATAGATCACCGCAGCCCTGGCCCGGGCGAATGTGGGCGGCTGCGCAATGGCCTCAGCGCTCAAAACCCCAGCCCCAAGATCTGCCGCAAACGGAATCCCCAAAACCGGGCAATAGGGTTTAGAGATAAACCGCAACTTGCCCCAACAAGGCGCGCACAACCCATCCGCTGCAACAATGGGGGCATCACACGCTAGACAGCAGGGTGGAAAAAGCATATCCAAAGCCCGGTCGCGCCATTTGATCGCGCCCGACTGAGCGCTCAATTTTAGTGATTTGGCTTGCGCAACCCATTTGTTGTTGCCCATCGTCGTCATAAAAATGCTCAAAGTAAATTTGGAGCCACACCATGCAGCCACCCGTGATTTTTAATCGTAGCCGAATTCAAACACGATTGAAACGCCGGGGCTTTGCTGATGACCATTTCATCGCTGAATTGGTGCATGGTGAACTCCAAAGCCGGTTGGCCACCATCACCCGCAAATTCGAAAAAGCGTTATTCGTCGCGCCCTCTCAAGAATATTTGTTGGACAAGGGGCACACAGCATCGGACCCGATCCAGTTTGAAACAGCAACCACTCTGCTGCCCGCTAAGGATATTCAGCACCTAAATGTTGAACAATTCACGCCCTCTGCCGATCGATATGATCTGATCATTTCGCTGATGGACCTGCAAACCATCAATGACGTACCCGGTTTTCTCAGCCAAATCCGCAACCACCTCAAACCCGATGGTTTGTTTATGGGAGCCGCCCTTGGTGGCGAAACGCTAAAGGAACTTCGCGCTGTTTGGCTAAAGGCGGACGAAGAAGTCTCTGGGGGAGCATTCTTGCGTGTGGCGCCATTCATAGACATTCGCGATGCGGGCGCCCTATTGCAACGCGCGGGCTTTGCCTTGCCTGTCGCGGACCTGGAACACCATACGGTGCGCTACGAACATCCCCTCGCGCTGATGAGCGAACTTAGAGCCTTTGGGGCCACAAACCCCATGATTGAGGTGCCTCAAAAAGCCACCACGAGAAAACTGTTGGGCAAAGTCATCGGCCACTATATTGAAGACCATCAGAATGACGATGGCCGCGTGCCCGCCACACTGGAATTCATCTGGCTTTCTGCATGGGCACCCCACGAAAGCCAACAAAAACCTCTTGCACCGGGTAGCGCAAAAGTCTCACTCAAAGACGTGCTTGAAAAAGATAAATAGAGCCAAAAGCCCTCAGGATTTATTCGCGTTGCTCATCGCCCCGATGATGCTTTTCTCGTTCCCATTGAACAAGTCATTCAGCGCATCCCCAAGTCCATTAAAAGACGCAATAACCACCACCGCCACAACAGCAGCGATCAGACCGTACTCGATGGCTGTTGCCCCACTATCATTGTGCAGAAAAGCTTTGAGTTGGATCTTCATGGGTCAGTTCCCTGCCTTGGCATCGCTTCATACTTAGAGCAGATCGCACAAATGGGCGACCAGCGGTTCGTCTGCCGGGGGCATTGGGTAATCGCGCAAACGCTGCGGCTTGACCCACTTCAGCGCTAAATGCTCAAGCGCGTTGGGGGTCCCCTGCCATTTCCGGCATACATAAAGTGGCATCAGAAGGTGAAATTTCTCATAAGAAAAAGACGCGAATGAGAGCGGCGCAAGGCAAGCCTGTTGGGTGTCGATATCCAACTCTTCCTTCAACTCACGAATGATCGCTTCTTCCGGGCTTTCATTCGCCTCGACCTTGCCCCCAGGGAATTCCCACAAGCCGCCCATGCTCTTGTTTTGGGGCCGTTGCGCAATAAGCACACGCCGATCCGCATCCACCAAAGCGCAAGCGACCACCAACAAAACCGGTTTTTGATCTGTCAAAACATATTCTTTCGATTGCAGATTATTTGAGTTTTTCTTCGGTATAGGCGGCAAATCGGTTCAAAATAGCTTGCCAACCCGCGCGCTGCATTTCAATTTCATCTTCTGCATCAAATGTTTCTGTGATTTTCACAAATCCATCTGAGCCCTTAAATTGCACCCGAACGGTCCGACCGTCTTCCAATTTAAATTCAATAAGCTCATGCTCAAAAATGGTGGTGAACGTGCCAACAAAGTCAAAACCCATGCTGCCATCTTTGGCTTCCATGCGAGAGGAAGTTTGACCGCCAACCCGTAAATCGACACTTGCAGTAGTTGTGTGCCAATCATCAGACGCTGCATTCCAGTTCACAATGTCGTCCGGACTATTCCAACATGACCAAACAGTCTCAATGTCTGCCCTTACGATCGCCTCAATCGTGATTTTCATCTTGGCCCCCCAACTTGCTCTGGCCTAGCTACGGTAGTCCCCATTGATCGACACATAACCATGCGTCAAATCACAGCCATAAATGGTCGCTTCACCCGCGCCCAAGCCCAAATCAACACCAATTTCGATCTCTTGATTTTTCATATATTGGCTGGCCACCGCTTCAGAATAATCCGGCGAGCGGTAGCCCTCTTTTGCCACCACCAAATCACCAAACCGTATTTGCAACTTATCGCGATCAGCTGGCTCACCTGCTTTGCCAACCGCTGCGACCACGCGACCCCAGTTTGCATCTTCACCCGCAAGCGCTGTTTTCACCAATGGTGAATTGGCAATTGAACGCGCAATAACATCAGCACTTTGATCCGAAGTTGCGCCAACCACTTTGACCACCATCAATTTGGTTGCCCCTTCACCATCGCGGATAATTTGCAGCGCAAGGTCATGCAAAACGGCGTGCAACGCTTGAGAGAAATCCGTGCAACGTGGGTCATCCAAACTTGTGATCGGCTCAAGTCCGCGCCCCTTTGCGGCACCCGTTGCAAAAACCAAACAGGTGTCTGAGGTGGAGGTATCACTATCCACTGTTATGGCGTTGAAGCTTTTTGCGTTGCCTTCAACCAAAATCGCTTGCAAAACATTTGCAGCAATTGGAACATCGGTAAAAATATAAGACAGCATGGTCGCCATATTCGGCGCAATCATCCCTGATCCCTTTGCAATGCCCGAAATACAAACGTCCACCCCATCAAGATCAAAAGAAGCACCAGCGCCTTTGGCAAAAGTGTCCGTTGTGCGAATGGTATTGGCCGCAGCTTCATAGTCTGCGCTTTGTTTTAGCGATTGCGCTAGCGCAGCCACAAGCGGCTTGGCATCCAGCGGTTCACCAATTACCCCGGTCGAGGAAATAAACACTTCACCAGGTTCACAATGCAACAATTCAGCCGCAGCATCTGCGGTTTTTTGCACAGTTTGCGCGCCAACTTTGCCCACAAAGGCATTGGCATTGCCCGCATTAACCACCAAGGCGCGGGCAGAGCCGGCAACAAGGTTTTGTTTGCACCAATCAATGGGGGCGGAAGGACACTTGCTTTTGGTTAGAACCCCGGCAACTGTGGTGCCAGGCACCATGCGCGCCACAAATAAGTTAGCGCGCCCATGATAGCCCTCGCCAATAGAAGCGGTAAATAATTCCGCCCCCTCGACCTTCGCTAGCCCTGGAAAACTCTCTGGCGCCAGTGGCGACACAGCCGTCACTTTAGCCATATTAGTTGCCCACATTCATGATTTGAATATTTGAACCCGCTTTAAGGTCCTCAACCAACTTCTCGAACTTGCCAACCATAACACGCTGGCGGATTTGGGGTAAAACCTGTTCAAACGTTGGTGGCGTGGACGGACGACGATCTTCAAGTTTGATCACGTGCCAGCCAAATTGCGATTGAACTGGGCCCGAATGCGCACCAACTTCCAACGCACGGGTCGCTTCAAAAAACTCTGGCACCATGTCCCCTTCGCTGAAGTAGCCAAGGTCGCCCCCTTGTGGACCGGATGGGCCTGTGGATTTTTCTTTAGCGACTTCAGCAAAATCGCGACCATTGTCCAACTCAACAACAACCAGTTTGGCATCATCTTCTGAAGCCAATAAAATGTGGCGCGCGTGGTACATGTCTTTGCCTTCAAAGTTCTTGAATGCATCATCATAAGCCGCTTTCAGCTCATCTTGGCTGACCTCTGTGGCCATCACATCCTGCAAATAGGCCCGGCGCAACGCCCGATCTTCCAAATAGGTTTTGCGGCTTGCAAATGTAGTTGTGTCCGCCATGCCAGCCTTGCGCGCAGCTTGGGCCATGACTTTCATATCCACCAGCATCTGCACCAAAAAGTCGCGGCGCTCATTCACCGGGATTTGCGTAATTTCTTCGCCCATATCTTCAAGCGCATAGCTTAATTCTGCTTGGGTGATATTTTCGCCACCCACAACAGCAATCACCACATCCGGGCCCAAAATCTCTTGTGCAAAGACCGCAGGGGCGCTCAACATGCCAAAAGCAACTGCCCCGCCGAGCAAGAATTTTCGAAAACCATTTTGGCGTTTCAGGTCATTTTTCAGCATTATCAGACTTTCTTTTTCTTTTGGGCACCCGCCGCCTTAAAAACGGCGGATAGGTGGCGAACATATTTATTTGAGGTTTGCGTGATTTGGCAGGCGTTGACAAGACACTTCACCGCACTTACATCTCCCAACGCTTGAATAGATAAAAAATAGGCCCTTATGCCCATCGATCATCACGTTCTCGCACAGAATTTTCCGCTGATGCGCCGAAAATAAGGCGAATTGGCAACAAAATGGGACCGCTCATATGGCACTCGCCGCGCTAGCACGAAAAATCTTTGGCTCTTCAAATGACCGCCAAGTAAAAAAATATCGCCCGATCGTTGAAAAAATTAACGCGCTAGAGCCTGAGCTCGCGGCACTGACGGACGAGCAACTACAAGCCCGGACAAATGAGTTTAAAGCCCAGCACCAAAATGGCACCAAAATAGAAGATCTTTTGGTACCCGCTTTTGCCACAGTACGCGAAGCTGCAAAGCGCGCGATGGGCATGCGCCATTTCGATGTTCAGCTGATCGGTGGCATGGTGCTCAACGATAACGCCATTGCTGAAATGCGCACCGGTGAGGGTAAAACCCTTGTGGCCACTTTGGCCGTTTACTTGAACGCGCTAACCGGAAACGGTGTGCATGTGGTGACCGTGAACGACTACTTGGCCAGCCGCGATGCGCAATGGATGAGCCAAGTCTATAGTTTCCTCGGCCTGACCACTGGCATCATCGTTCACGGCCTATCCGACGATCAACGCCGCGCCGCCTATGCAGCGGATGTGACCTATGGCACCAACAACGAATTTGGCTTTGATTATCTGCGCGACAACATGAAGTTCTCTAAAGAACAAATGGTGCAGCGCGGCCACCACTTCGCCATCGTGGATGAGGTCGATTCAATTTTGATCGATGAGGCGCGTACGCCTTTGATTATTTCAGGTCCTTCTGAAGATCGCTCTGATCTCTATGTGCAAATTGACGCACTGATGAAGCACTTGGCCGACGAAGACTTTGAACTGGACGAAAAACAACGCTCTGCCTCTTTCACTGATGATGGGATCGAAAAATTTGAGACCATCCTAAAAGTAGCCGATCTGATTAAAGGCGAAAGCCTTTTTGACATTGAGAACGTTTCTATCGTTCATCACCTCAATTCAGCCCTTCGGGCGCACAAACTCTTCACGCGTGACAAAGACTATATCGTGCGCGATGATGAAGTTGTCATCATCGACGAATTCACTGGCCGTATGATGCCGGGCCGTCGTTTTTCTGAAGGTTTGCACCAAGCTCTAGAAGCTAAAGAAGGCGCAAAAATTCAGCCAGAGAACCAAACGCTAGCTTCGATCACGTTCCAAAACTACTTCCGTCTTTACAATAAGCTTGCCGGCATGACCGGCACCGCGGCAACCGAAGCTGAAGAATTTGCCGACATTTATAAGTTGGACGTTATTTCAATCCCAACCAACAAAGATTTGTCGCGGATTGACGAGGAAGACGAAGTTTACCGCACGGTGGAAGAAAAATTCACCGCCATCGCCGACGAAGTTCTTGAATGCCAAAAGCGCAAGCAACCGGTTTTGGTCGGCACCACATCGATCGAAAAATCTGAGTTCTTGGCTGACTTGCTCAAGAAAAAAGGCGCCAAGGACATCAAAGTTCTCAACGCCCGTCATCACGAACAAGAAGCGCAAATCATCGCAGACGCAGGCATGCCCGGCGCAGTGACCATCGCCACCAACATGGCGGGCCGCGGCACTGACATTCAGCTTGGCGGCAACTTAGAAATGCGCGTTGAAAACGAATGCGGTGACCTTGAAGGTGAAGTGCGCGACGCCAAAATCAAGCAAATCGAAGCTGAAATTGAAACCCGCAAGCAAGAAGCGCTCGCCGCTGGTGGCCTTTATGTGATCGGCACCGAACGGCACGAATCTCGCCGGATCGACAATCAATTGCGTGGCCGTTCTGGCCGTCAGGGTGATCCGGGTCGCTCCAAGTTTTACCTGTCTTTGCAAGACGATCTGATGCGCATTTTTGCGCCAGAACGCATGGAAGGCATGTTGGTAAAATTGGGCCTTGAAGATGGCGAAGCCATTGCCCACCCTTGGGTCACAAAAGCCCTTGAGCGCAGCCAACAAAAAGTAGAAGCCCGCAACTTCGACATTCGTAAAAACATCCTCAAATACGATGATGTGATGAATGATCAACGTAAGGTCATTTTTGAACAACGCCTTGAATTGATGGACAATGCCAATGTGGCCGAAGCCATCAAAGAAATGCGCGAAGACGTTGTGCATGACATCATTGAAAAAGCCATTCCCGAGCGCTCTTACCCAGAGCAATGGAAACATGAGCAATTGGCAGAAGCCGCCAAGACTTACCTCAATGTAGATGCCCCGATCAAAGAATGGTCTGAAGAAGAAGGCATCGACGCCGAACAGGTAACAGAGCGTTTGGTGAAATTGGCGGATGAAACTGCAGCCAAAAAAGCAGCCGACTATTCACCCGAAATCATGCGCCAAATCGAAAAGCAGATTTTGCTGCAATCCATTGATGGTCTTTGGCGCGAGCATTTGGTCACCCTTGATCACCTGTCAAAAGTGGTGGGTTGGCGTGGCCTTGCCCAGCGCGACCCACTTAATGAGTATAAGCAAGAAGGCTATGAACTATTCCAAACATTGCTCGACAGCTTGCGCGAATTAGTGATCGCTCAACTGAGCCACGTACAAGTGCAAGTGGCCCCACCAGAGCCACAAATGCCCCCAATGCAGGAACAGCACATCGACCCCTTCACCGGTGAAAATGACGCTATTCCAGCAACCGATCAGATCAATCCAGAAGATCCCTCAACTTGGGGCAAGGTGCGCCGCAATGAAGCGTGCCCATGTGGATCTGGCAAAAAGTACAAACACTGCCACGGCGCAATTGCCTAGTTCGGTATGTAACGTTTAAAAAATCAAAGGCCGCTCGATTTATCGGGCGGCTTTTTTGTTCTAGGGGAACCCAATGACGGCCACGGACTTTAATCAACTTGCCAAGTTTTATGACGTCGACAAAGTTAGCCTATGGCACGATCTTTATGAACGCCCAACATCTATTAAATTGATGGGGAATATAAATGGCCTGAACCTTTTGGATGCTGGCTGCGGGGCGGGAAAACACAGCGCCGACCTCTTGGCAAAGGGCGCAAGCGTGTCCGGATGCGATATTAGTGCAAAAATGCTCCAATTTGCCAAAGACGCTCTAGGCGATCAAATGCAATTTAAAATTGCGGATTTATCCAATCCTTTGCCATATGCAGAGGCTGAATTTGACGGCATCTTATGTGCACTTGCGCTGCATTTCATAAAGGACTGGAAAACACCGCTGAGCGAATTCCATCGGCTCTTAAAACCTGGCGGGCGGCTTGTTTTTTCAACACTTCACCCGTTCATTGAAATCGAAAAAGTCGAAAGTGAAAACTACTTTGCTCATGCACCAATAGAAAACAAACGCAAAATTGATGGCGAAACGATGCTCGTGCGCTATTGGCGTCGCCCGCTAACGCAAATGATTGAAGAAATAAACGCATCAGGCTTACAAATTGAAACCATAAAAGAGCCCATGCCGCTTGAAACCGCCAAAGAGAAGTTTCCAGATGCCTATGAGAAGCTAACCACACAGCCACGCTTTATTTTCTTTGTTTTGAAAAAACCTGCCTAAAAACCATACTCGCGGCCCTCAGCGGTGCGCCCGTTGCATAATGGGCCTAGCGACAGTCAAAAAGATATTCGCTTAACACTTGAGCCAATGCATCCGCCGGTACGGCTGCGCGCTTTTGAAAAACCGCCAAACGACCAACCATTTCTTGCAACTGCGCGAATTGCTCAATGACATGATACTCGGGCCGATCTATGTAGTCGTCAACCACCATGGTCCATTCTATTTCATCCCCAAGGGCCTGAACGCATTTCAGCGCGCAAGCGACCCGAAAGCGCCCATCGATCAGAATGAAGTCTGGTCTTACACCTTGGGGCAGGTCTGAATATTGCGCAAAACGCTTGATTTGGTTCTTAGATAAATCACGCCCTTTGCTTGGATAACCCCAATCCCCTGTGAACCCAATATCTGCATGAATGTAATGCTGATTAGCGTTTTGATATCCCGCCTGCTCAACTGTCTGACGCACGCTCAGCGAGAAAAGCAAATCACTCTCTTTGCTGACAAAAGGCAAGCCCCGCTTTGCCGCCAAAAAAGTCGATCCTCCGCTGCCAAATTCTAAATAGCATTTTGCATCAGCCAATCGGCTTTCGAACCAATTGATGGCCCGTTCATTTTCAAAGTGGGGCAAAGTGGCGGTACGATACACCAACATTTTCTGAAGGGCTTGATGAACAAGCGGCCATCCCTTCGTCAAATAGATCAGCCCACTATTCCAACGCGGCAGGTTTTTGGTTTTCATTCCAACAGTTCCTTCACCCGCGCTTGCAAATTTGGCACCACTTCCGTTTCAAACCAAGCATTTCGTCGCAACCAAATATTGTTGCGCGGACTGGGATGCGGCAAGGGCAAGTAGTCTGGCAAGAACTCTTGCCAGCGCTCAACAGTTTGTGTGAGCGTTTTGGACTGGCGATTACCCAAATGATAATCCATCGCATAAGCGCCAATGATAATCTTCAATTCCAACTGCGGCAGCTGTTCAAACAAGTTATCATGCCAAGTGGCACCACATTCACGGCGGGGCGGCAGATCACCGGACGAACCAGTGCCGGGAAAACAAAACCCCATCGGCACAATGGCAAAAATATTTGGATCATAGAACTGGGCTGGTGTTACCCCCAACCAATTGCGTAACCGTTCGCCGCTTTTGTCGTCAAAAGGTTTGCCCGTTTCATGCACGATGCGACCGGGCGCTTGCCCCGCAATCAATATTTTTGCTGTTGTGCCAACTTGCAACACCGGTCTGGGCCCAAGCGGCAAATGGGCGGCACAAAGGGTGCAATCCCTTATGCTGGTCACAAGGCTCACAAATTCTGACATCATCATTTCTCCCAAACCCAATTTCGGAGAAATTTCCCCGTTCACCCCAAACCACACAAAGAAAACTAATCCGTTTTACCCCCTAGTCGACAGCCCACGAATTTGCGATTATCAAACAAAATCAAATCGCCAATTCAACTAGGCTCTCCGCTTTATGACCCTTGACCAAATCCTCCTATTTTCCCTTTTCTTTTTGGTCTTTGTCGGTCTCTTGTGGGGCAGATGGCGTTATGATCTCATCGCATTCACCGCACTTATTATTGCATTGCTGCTGCAGCTTGTGCCAACACAAATGGCATTTTCCGGCTTTGGCCACCCCGCCACCATAATTGTTGCATTGGTGCTTATTGTATCACGTGGCCTAACAAACTCAGGCGCAGTAGATTTGATCACCCGCTCAGTAATTGATCAATCGCGCTCCATTGGCATGCATATCACTATTATGGGTGGTCTTGGGGGTATTCTGTCCGCCTTTATGAACAACGTAGCGGCGTTGGCTATGTTGATGCCTGTAGATATTCAAGCCGCCCAAAAGGCGGGCCGCACACCCAGCCAAACCCTAATGCCCTTGTCTTTTGCTACCATATTGGGTGGCTTAGTTACCCTTATTGGTACACCGCCAAATATCATTATCGCTTCAATCCGCGAGACCACCTTGGGCGAACCGTTCAAGATGTTTGATTTTGCCCCTGTTGGCATCATCGCCTCTGTAGTTGGCATCACCTATGTGGCCACCATCGGCTGGCGGTTGATCCCTGAACAGTCCCGCAGCAAAAACGCCACAAGTGAATTGGCAGAACTTGAAGGCTATATCGCGGATTTGGTGGTTGCCGATGACAGCAAAGCGATCGGCCAAAAGGTAAAAGAACTCGACGCCATCGCCGAAGAGAACGACTGCCATGTGCTGGGCTTGTCCCGACGTGGGAAGCGTTTGGCCGGCCGGGCCCGGAACGAAGAAATCAAAGCAGGTGATCATTTGATCATTGAAGCTTCACCTGAAGCCATAAACGCTTTGGTCGGCGCATTGGGCCTTAAATTCCAAGGCCAAACCGCAACAAACAACGCTTTGTCGGGCGATGTAGTTTTGGCCGAGGCTGTTGTAACACGTGAGAGCCGTTTGGCGGGCCGTACGGCCATGCAATCAAAACTATTGCCGCGCTATGGTGTTTCGCTGTTAGGGATATCGCGCCAAGGCAAGGCCATACGCACCCAGGTGCGCAAGACAGAACTAGAGCCCGGCGATATATTGCTGCTCTTAGGTGCGCCAGACAATGTTGAAGATGTTATCGGCCGCATGGGCTTTTTGCCCCTTGCCGACCGGCAATTGCCTGTCACCCAATATGATCGCGCATGGCTCGCCATCGGTGTTTTTGCCGCAGCCCTGATTGCGGCCAGCTTTGGCTGGATATACCTGCCCGTCGCCTTGGCGGTTGTGGCCATAATCTTTGTGTTCACCGACATTGTGCCCTTACGTGAACTTTATGACACGATTGAATGGCCCGTGGTGGTTTTATTGGGGTCTATGATTCCCCTAGGTGCGGCGCTTGAAAGCTCTGGCGGCACAGAACTGATCGTCAATGGTTTAGCTGCGGCCACCGCAGGTCTTCCTGCGTGGATGGCGCTGACCTTGCTCATGATCGTCACCATGACCCTTTCAGATGTTCTAAACAATACCGCCACGGCCATTGTTGCCGCCCCCATCGCCATTGGCCTCGCCAACCAATTAGGGGTCAATCCGGACCCATTTTTGATGGCGGTTGCCGTTGCAGCAAGTTGCGCCTTCCTCACCCCTATCGGGCACAAAAACAACATGCTCATTCTAGGGCCGGGCGGCTATTCTTTCTCCGACTATTGGCGCATGGGATTGCCTCTTGAGATCATCATCGTGGCAGTGTCCGTGCCCGCCATTCTTGTCTTTTGGCCGCTCTAAGGAGCAGTAATGACCCTATCATTTGAACAATTTGATCGCGTTTTAACGCTCAACAACATTCACGCCAAAGAAACATCATTCCTTGAGACCGCAGATCTTGAGCGCTTAACCAAGCGTTCTTATCTCACCAAAACCATCGGCGAACTCGACGCGTTTCTGATCGCCATGAGTCACAATTCGCCCCATGATGGGATCAATTATTCTTGGTTCAAACAGCGCTACGATAGTTTTGCCTATGTCGATAGGATCGTCACCGCGCAACATGCGCGCGGCAAAGGCCACGCCAGAACGCTCTATCTTGATTTAATGGATAAGGCGAAAGCTGATGGCATAGAAATGGTGTGCTGTGAAATCAACCATTGTCCACCCAACCCTGGCTCTGTTGCCTTCCATGAAAAGCTGGGGTTTGAAATGATCGACACCGCTGCTTTAGATGAAACCAAAACAGTTGGCTATTGGATCAAAAAGCTCTAAAGCGGCAAAAACACCCGTCGCATAATCTCAGGTCGCCCCGCGCGTTCTGCTGATTTTCGTGATGCATGATTGTACCTATCGATGGTACCAATCATCAACCGCTCTGGTGTTTGTTTTGCCCGCAATGTGGCCAAACTCATTTGCATATGGGCGGCATATCCATGTCCGGACGCGGAAGAAACAATCACTTCTTCCACCACCTCATCGCCTTGCAGCCAGCCAATCGCACTGTCGCGAATGCAAAACATACCAATGGGCTCTGACTGGTGTGCAACATGCGCCACATAGAGGTCACCGTTCTCATGACAACTTGTCAGATCATCCAAATCGGCGCCATTAGTGTTGCGCCGCAATTGTGGGTGATCCCGCTTCACCCGTTCATATCGCACATCGATCATTTCTTTGAGGGCGCACACATCTGCATCTTGAGATAGAGAAACCTGTTCCGTTGCCTCAGCCATTTGGGCATATTGAGCGCCATGAATGGAACAATCTAGCACTGCATCTGCAGTTGGCATTTCATGCGCGGGAGCAGTGAGGCGCACAAATTGAGGCGCAAATACACACCAATGCTCTTTGACATGTTTTCGCAAAGCATAAAGATCAGAAAACTCATGCGCGATAACGTCAACGAAGGGTCGGTCAACGTCCAGCCCATAAAACCGAATGCCGGCCAGCATCGCGCCATCTTCAGTTTCGATCAATCGATGATTGTAGGCGCTTGGCTCAACATCAAAACGGTCAATATTGTCGGAAAACAGTCGTGCAAAATCAGGGTCATGGATGAAGTTCAATTGCTGATGTAGCCAATTTTGCACCCTTTTTGATGGAAAACCGAAAAGCTGAGTTTCCAAAGCCAATTCATGTTTCAAGGAGGACCAGCGCAAAATCTCTTCAATACTCATATCAAAGACACTAGCGCACGTTTATCAGCTGTCAATCGATGTTAAAGCCTACTGCCGCGGCGGCGGCACTGGCGCATTCGCGTCTTCACCACCTTCAGTCTGCTCACCTGCACCAAACAAACCACCAAACCAGCTCGTCACTTTCTTCGTGGTTTGATTCACCGCAATTTTGCGCTCTTCAGCTGCTTGCGCCGCCTCAATTTTGCGCTGCGCTGCGGCGGCCGCATCTTTTTCCGACTGAGCCTTGTTGGCCATGGCAACTTCAAAAGCAGCCGCATCTGCAGTTTGCATTTGGCTATAGGCCGCTTTCATATCAGCGTTCAATGTTGAAGCGCCGCAACCGCCTGCCCGATTGATGCCATATCGACCATTGCACACTTCCCACTTCGGGCGTTCTTTGGTCAACTCAAAATGGTCGTAACCTACTTTGATATCACGCCAGAAAGACATATGCTTGCTGTCGCTAAATTCAGCTAAGTTTTCCGCCGTCATGCGAAATGGAAAAACTTGAACCTGAAAGCTTTTGCTGCCGCCCTTAAAAGTCTCCCGTGCCAAAGCGTAAATCTCGCCAACCTGTTCATCCGTCATCGCATAGCAGCCGCGCGAAGAACAATCGCCGTGCACCATAATATTTGACCCGGTGCGGCCATGCGCACGATCAAATTTGTTTGGAAAACCAAGGTTAAACGCCAAGAAATAGTTGGAGCGTGGGTTCATCAGACCCGGGGTTACATCATAAAATCCTTCAGGTGATTGACGATCGCCCTCTTTGATTTTTGGACCAAGATCGCCCGACCACGCGCAGATTTTATAGGTACGGAAGTGCTCAAACTTGCCAGTTTTCTCAACCTTTTTCCACACTTCCAACTCGCTGTCTCGTTTGAAAATACGAACCAACATGGGCGCCTTTTCGCTTGAGCCCATTTGGCTCAGCCGCGCTTTGGTCAAAGAAGATAGAGGTATATTGTGCCGGTTGCTTTCAAACCCTGTGGTGCAGGCTCCAAGCAGGCCAATGGCCAACACGATCAACGATAATTTTGTAAATTGACGCAAACCAATCAACACCAAACTCTCCAAATGCAGGTCCCGGCCAAATAGCATAAGGGGACCCCAATAAATTACAGTTAATCAATTGGGGTGCCTAATGCTTTTACGCAATAGCCAATTCACATTTAGGTGAGGTTTGAGCCCATCGCGAGGTATTTTTCGCGCCGGTGTTCGCGCACTTCCAAACGGCCCTTGCCGTCAAACTCAGCCAAGAAATCCTCAATCACTTTGTGCACGGATTGCATAACCTCTTGTGCGTGGCGATGTGCGCCACCAACAGGCTCAGGCACGATCTGATCAATTATGCCAAACTGCAAAAGATCTTGCGCGGTGATCTTCATATTGTTTGCCGCATCTTGCGCTTTAGCCGCGTCACGCCACAAAATTGAAGCCGCCGCTTCTGGCGAAGCAACCGTATAAATCGAATGCTCGAGCATCACCACTTTGTTCGCCGTCGCAATTGCAATCGCACCGCCTGAACCACCTTCGCCAATAACAATAGCAATTGAGGGCACGCCAATTTCAAGGCACATTTCGGTAGATCGCGCAATCGCTTCGGCTTGGCCGCGCTCTTCAGCGCCAACGCCCGGATAAGCACCGGCGGTATCCACAAAGAACAACACCGGAATATCAAACCGATCCGCCATATCCATCACACGCACCGCTTTGCGGTAGCCTTCAGGCCGGGCAGAGCCGAAATTATGCTTCAGGCGCGTCTCAGTATTCGAGCCTTTTTCTTGCCCGATAATGGCAACAGGTTTTCCATCAAACCGACCAAAGCCCGTCTGAACCGCAGCGTCTTCGGCAAATTTTCGGTCGCCAGCCAATGGCACAAAATCAGTGATCAGGCTTTTGATATAGTCAACGAAATGCGGCCGCAGCGGATGCCGCGCCACTTGGGTTTTTTGCCAAGGGGACAAACGCCCATAAATCTCATGCATGGCCTCGTCTGCTTTGGTTTGCAAACGTTTCACTTCATCGTCAATTTCAACCGCTTCGCCACTTTGTGCGAGCGATTTCAATTCTTGAACTTTGCCTTGAATATCAGCGACTGGCTTTTCAAATTCGAGATAGGACTGCATCTTTATCCGTCTTCTTTGTCGTTCCAAAGCCCAGCGATCGCTGAAGGCTTTTTGAACCCATATGATTGCGGCGGAAAGTGGCCATTCCCCCGGTTAATGTCAAGCTTTGATGCGCAGATTAGCAACTCATTCGCCCAACTGCTATCGTGTTTTGGCGCTCAATGCCCCTACTCCTTGGCCAAGGGATGGTGATCTTGCACAAGCGAGGTCAACCGCTCATCCAAAATGTGCGTGTAGATTTGTGTCGTTGAAATATCAGAATGCCCCAACAATAATTGCACCACACGAAGGTCTGCCCCCCTTTCCAACAAATGTGAGGCAAAAGCATGGCGCAAAATATGTGGCGAGATTTTTGAAGTATCCAATCCAGCGCGCGCCGCCAATGCTTTCAGTTCACGCGCAAACACTTGACGGGCCATATAGCCGGTGTCCGTTTTTGCCGGAAAAACAAACCGCCCCGGCGCCAAACCTTGCAAATAATTCAACAATGCATCTTTTGCGCGATCGTTGAGCGGCACCACCCGTTCTTTGTTGCCTTTGCCGATAATGTTTAACATCGACCCTTCTCGCGTCACGCTTGAGCGCAAAAGCCCCACCAATTCAGAAACCCGCATGCCCGTGCCATATAAAAGCTCCAACAAAACATATAGCTTTTGCGCCCTAAGTTTTGCCTTGGCTGACAATTCTTCTTCCGTTGCCTCACGTTCGGCCTGCGCAAAAAGCTGATCCACCTCTTCAATGCTCATGGTCTTTGGCAGTTTGGTGCCCGCTCTTGGCGCGGGAATGACCCGGGTTGGATCATCAGGGCGCACCCCATCAGAAACCAAAAACTGATAGAATTGGCGCAAAGAGCTCAAACGCCGCGCCGCACTTGAAGGCGCAAAACCGCGCTCATCCAACGATATTAAATAGTGCTGCACCAGCTGACGGTCCGCGGTACCGATTTGATGTTTTTGACCATCAACAAACCCCGCATAATCGGTGAGATCGCGCCGGTAGGCCTCAAGCGTATTGCTGGCAGCGCCGCGCTCTGCACTCATCATTTCTAGGAAGTTTTCGACCAAATATTGATCAGTCATTAGTTGTTGAACAAGTCGCGCGAGGGAATGCGTTGGCTCATTTCACGAGGTTCGGGCTCAACAAAAATCGTCAGCGCATACATTGAGCCATAGATGATCGCTGCGAGTACACCGATAAAGACCAGAAAACGAATAAGCGTGGGCATTTGGACTTGGTTCCTTCCAATTGCACCCTTTTTCGTTCATTTCGCGGTTCCAATCAAGCATTTGATTGAGCGAGGTGGCTTGACAATTCCCCCACAGATCGCTTCAACCTCTCATTCAAGAACAAGGTGGAGAAGTTAGTGCCCGTCGAACTAGACAGCACCGTAGTGCAACGCAATGCAGATCGGGTTAACGCAAATCGCGGCGCCAAACCAATTGTGATCATCGGCATGATGGGCGCAGGCAAATCCACGGTCGGCAAACGTGTCGCCCATTTTTTGGGGCTTGAATTTGTTGATAGCGACGACGAAATTGAATTGGCAGCGGGCATGCCAATTCCCGATATTTTTGAAACCCATGGTGAAGAAGAGTTTCGCGCAGGGGAAACCCGCGTGATCGCCCGGCTTTTGCGCACCCGCCGTGATGCGATCATTTCAACAGGTGGCGGCGCATATATGGATCCGATCACCCGCAAAAACATATCGCAGCACGCTATTTGCGTTTGGTTGAAAGCCGATGTTGAATTGCTGTTTGAACGTGTTTCGCGCCGCAACACGCGACCGCTCTTGCGCACGCCTGACCCGTTTGGCACACTCAAAGCACTGGTTGATTTAAGATATCCAACTTACGCTGAAGCGGATGTAACCGTTATGTCCCATGAAGCAAGCCACGAACAAATTGGTGCAGAAATAGTGGCGGCCGTCGCCGACCATTTGGACCCAACCGCAAAGTTAAAAAAAACAAATGACGAGCAATAATATCGTTCATATTGATCTGGGCGAACGTGCCTATGATATTAATGTCAGCCCTGACGCCATCGACACACTGGGCGCAAAACTCAAAACCATGTTTCCCGGCGCACGCTATGGAATTGTGACCGATGAGAACGTTGAACGCGAGCAATTGCCTCGTCTCAAACGCGCCCTTGAGAGCGAAGGGCTAGACTATTCGGTGGTCACCATTCCTGCAGGGGAAAGCTCAAAATGTAACGCACAGCTTAATCGTGTTGTTGAGGCTTTGCTCGATGAACGGCTTGAGCGCAACGACATTATTATTGCATTTGGCGGCGGCGTTGTGGGTGATTTGGCAGGCTTTGCTGCCTCCATTATCCGGCGCGGCATGGATTTTGTGCAAGTTCCGACCTCATTGTTGGCGCAAGTGGATAGTTCTGTTGGCGGTAAAACCGGTATCAACTCGCCCCACGGCAAAAACCTAATTGGTGCCTTTCATCAACCCCGCTATGTGGCTGCCGACTTGCAAGCGCTTGGCACTTTGTCTGAACGTCAGTTCCGTGCCGGCTATGCAGAAATGGCAAAATATGGCCTGATCGACGATGAAGAGTTTTTCTTTTGGCTGGAAGAACATTGGCGCGAAATCTTTGAAGGCGGCCCCGCCCGTGCAAAAGCCATCGCCCATTCTTGCCGCGCAAAGGCGCGCTTTGTTGCAGCGGACGAAAAAGAACATGGCGCGCGTGCCCTGCTCAACCTGGGGCACACCTTTGGCCATGCTTTTGAAGCGGTCACCGGCTATTCAGATCGCTTGTTGCACGGCGAAGCCATTTCAATCGGCATGGTGCTGGCCCATCGCTATTCCACCAAAATTGGTATCGCCAATGGCCAAGACGCAGTGCGTGTCACCAACCACTTCAAAGCCGTTGGTCTGCCAACCGAGCTCAACGATATCCCAGGCCCCCTCGCTTCAACCGAAGAATTAATGCATCATATCGCTCAAGACAAAAAAGTATCGCGCGGCACACTCACCTTTATTTTGACAAATGGCGTTGGCAAGGCTTTCATTCAAAAGGGATGTGACCCACATTCAATTTCTGCGTTTCTTGAGGAGCAACGAACCTAATGGCTGAGTTTTTCGCATCAATGCCACCAACCTTTTGGATTTCGGTGGTCTCAATTCTGGTGCTGCTTTCCCTTTCTGGGTTTTTCTCTGGCTCCGAAACAGCCCTGACCGCAGCTTCCCGCGCCCGCATTCACCACTGGGTAAAGGCCGGAAACAAGCGTGCTGAGCTCGTTGAAAAACTTATTGCCGATAAAGAGCGCTTGATCGGCGCACTATTGCTGGGCAACAACCTCGTCAACATCCTCGCGTCCTCTTTGGCCACAAGCGTGTTGATCGCCCTGTTTGGTGACACGGGTGTGATATATGCAACGATCGCCATGACCGCGCTTGTTGTTATATTTTCTGAAGTTTTGCCAAAAACCTGGGCCATTTCCAAACCTGATGAATTTGCGTTGGGCGTTGCCCCAATTGTGCGGCCCATCGTGGCCTTATTTGCCCCAATCACATTTGCCATCCAAAAACTTGTCAACGCCCTATTGCGCATGGTGGGTGCCCGCCGCGAAGGCGATGACACGGGCATGACCGGCCACGAAGAATTGCGCGGCACTGTGGACCTTTTGCACCGAGAGGGCGAGGTGATCAAAAACGACCGCGATATGCTTGGCGGCATTTTAGATCTCAGCGCATTGGAAGTATCCGACGTGATGGTCCACCGCACCAAAATGCTCGCTTTAGACGCTGAAATGCCCAAAGAGCAGCTGGTCCAGGAAATCCTTGAAAGCCCCTATACCCGCATTCCATTGTGGAAGGACGACAAAGAAAACATTGTCGGTGTTGTACATGCCAAAGACATGCTGCGGGCTTTGTTCAAAGCCGGTGGCGACGTGGAGCAGCTCAATATCTCCGCCATCGTTTCAAAACCTTGGTTTGTACCAGACACGACCCCCGTGCAGGCACAGCTCAACGCGTTTTTGCGCGAAAACGCGCACTTTGCCTTGGTGGTCGACGAATATGGCGAAGTTGAAGGGCTCATAACCCTTGAAGACATATTGGAAGAAATCGTTGGGGAAATTGCCGACGAGCATGATGAAGTCATGGAAGGGGCGAAAAAACAACCAGACGGCTCCTATATTGTTGATGGCTCTCTGCCGATCCGCGATATCAATCGTGCGCTCGATTGGAACCTGCCCGATGAAAATGCCACCACCATTGCTGGTCTTGTTTTGGACGAAGCTAAAATGATCCCCAACATCAACCAGACCTTCACATTCCACGGCAAGCGCTTCCGCGTGTTGAAAAAAGAACGAAATCGCATCACAGAACTAAAGATAATTCCCTAAGTATTTTCTGAGGTCTCGACAGATCAAGCTCTCATCAGGTCGTTGAAATTCAAAGGGAAAATCGGTTGGCTAAAATGCCACCCAATTTGCGGATCTTATCATAAGTTCTGCTCATTATGCTTTTGAGCATGATGATGAAAAAATGTTGGAAAAAACTATGTCAGTACTTTGCGGGCGATCCCTCGATCAGCCCGTTCAAACTGACATTGTTTCAATCAACTGGGGCAACAGTGCTTGCCTCTATTCTTGCAGTGATCGCCTATAATACTGTTGGTGTCTATTACGCAGGCATTTGGTACCAATTGGGGGTGACCCTTGTCATTGCCTCTTTCGTGGCCCCGATCTTTCTGTTCCCATCCTACCGCACTTCAGGGCGCTTACAGCGCGCAAATGCCATTATCAAAGCGCAAGCCACAACCGATCATTTAACCGGCCTGCCCAACATGCTGGCGCTTAACAACCAGTTGAAAAATCTTCTGACTGACGACAAAAACCAAACAGCTTTTGCGCTACATTTCCTAGATATCGACCGATTTAAACAGGTCAACGATTCGCTTGGTCATGATGTGGGCAATGAACTGATCATTGAAACAGGGCGGCGCATTCAAGACTGGGTCGGCAACGCCGGATTTGTTGCTCGGTTTGGCGGCGATGAATTTGTCGTCATTCAATTTGCCACGTCAAATGAATTGGCTGCCACCCATTTTGGCCGCGAGCTGCGCGTGCATCTGGCGAAGCGGTATAATCTGTCAGACCACGAAATTAATGTGACCGCTTCTATTGGCACAGCCCTTTCGCCGTTTCATGGCACCAACCAAGAACAATTGCTCAAAGCCGCTGATTTGGCGCTTTATAAAGCCAAAGAAACCGGCCACGCCAGTTGCGTCTTTGAACCCCGCTTCGCCTCAGAAGCGTCAAACCGCCGCCGGATCGAGGGCATTCTGCGCGATACAATTGAAAAAGGCACCCTAATACCCTATTTCCATTCCATCGTTCAGGCCAAAAATCCACTGCAAATTGCAGGGTTCGAAGCCCTTTGCCGAATTGAATTGCCCGATGGCGAAATCCTAAACCCAGAACAATTCATCCCCATCGCTGAAAGCACAGGATTGATTTTGGATATTGGCGCACACATGCTGCAGCAAGCCTGTATCGAGTGTGCGAGTTGGCACCCCGACCTATTTGTATCGGTGAATGTATCACCCGTACAAATGATCCGATCTGACTTTTTGACCACCGTTCAAGAGGCCCTTAACGACAGCGGGTTGCCCCCATATCGGCTGGAACTTGAAATCACCGAATCTGTTTTGATCAATGATGTCGAGCACATTCGAACCACTCTTGAGCGGGTGCGCGCGCTAGGCGTTCAAATTGCCTTAGATGATTTTGGCGCAGGCTATTGTGGCCTTCACTATTTGCGTCAAATTGAAATTGATAAAATCAAAATCGACAAATCCATCATCGACGATGCAGCAACGGTTGAGATCTCCCGCAACATTCTGAACGGCGTATCCCTGATCGCCAAACAAATGGAGATCACATTGGTGGCCGAAGGCGTCGACGACATCACCAAGGCTGAATTCTTGTCAAAAGGCGAGCGCGTGCACCAGTTCCAAGGTTATCTCTTCTCAAAACCTGTAAACGCGGTGAACGCCCGCCGCATGCAAGAAATACTCCCAAGCCAAGCGACGGGCTCTAATGTGATCCAGCTGCCTGTCAAATCAAATGACAGGGCCTAAGGCGTCTGATCTTAGTTTGTTGGTGCCTTTTTCGATTTGGTTTCTCTAAACCAAACCAACAAACCCGCACCGATGGTAATCGCACCACCTATCAAGGTGATCACATCGGTCATATGCCCAAAAAACAAAAGTGTAAGCCCCACAGCCACCGGCAGCGCCAAGAAATTTAGCGGCTGCAATGTGCTCGCTGGCGCATGTTTTAACGCCACGGTGAACAAGAGGTGCGTCGCAATGGCGCAAACGATAACAATAATCATCAGCAACCAGCCGCGCATACCCATGGCTTCAAGTTCAAATACACCAGTTACAGTGGACAAGACCAAAGCCACCAGAGCCAAATAAAGCATCGATGTTTTGGTACTATCTTTTGTGGCCACTTTTCGCGTCAACACCGTGTAAAGCGAAAAACTCAATACAGCGCCAACGACCAACCAGATAGAAACATCAATCGTTTGGAAGCCAGGGCGAATGACAACCATTGCGCCCACAAAGCCGACCAAAACAGCAATCCAACGGTAAATCCCCATCTTCTCCCCGAGGATCGGTACAGCCAGCAAGCTGACGACAATGGGATAGAGCATAAACATGGCCTGCAAATCAGAGGTTTGCATATGGCCCAGTGCAGCGGAAAACAGCCAAATGTCAATGAGCAACAAAACAGACCGTAGGATTTGCAGTTTGGGATAATGCGAGCGTGCAACCAATCGAAGGTCACTGTTTCGACCGATCCATATCAGGGTGAATAATGCCACCCCCCAAAACCGGATCATAACCACCTGCATGACCGAAAAATCGGCCACCAATAATTTGACAGCAATATCCTGCACCCCAAAAATTACCAATGACACAAGCGTCAAAATGATCGCCTTGGGCACATTCTCTGATGGCGCTGTAGCAGCGTTTTTCATTCAAACTATCCTTTGATTCGATAAGTGAGCAAAAAACGCCCCACATGCAAAACCGCACGCAAAAAACCGCGCATGCAGAAGCAAGCGCGGGGCGTTTAAATTTACTCTTTTGTGAAAAATATACTGCATTGCTTGGTCCCTAAGTGCGCAAATCAGACGTTGATTTGAGCTGCACTTGGACGAAGCTTGGGCAGTGCCGTGACATTGCAACACGCCACGGCACACGTCAATACTTTTGTTGCTCCACTACTGCTTTTTGGCTCGCAACCTCACTTCGGTTGAAAACACATAAATACGTCAGCCCTGTTGATGCGCTAATTAAAAGACCAACGCGCTCAACCAATCCCACATCATGCGGTTTTTAAGTGCCCCAGATTCTTCAAGGCGCGCTCATCAAACCCTTTGAAAATCAACCAAAGGGCAAAAACCATCTCTTGCACGGCAATTGGCACCATGAGCCCGGTTGCAAGCGTAGGTGAGATAAGTTCAAACGTATAAAACAGGCTGCCCGACAGTAACAGCACGGCAGAAACTATTCCTGCCAATGAAATCCATCGTGGCACCAGCCTGGACTGAAACAGCAATATATTGAGAATAATCGCGCCGATTACGAAAAACAGCAAAAACACCGGCCCCGCCTCCGCGCCCCAATAATTCACAGATTGAATGGAGGCGCCAATATGTTCAATCATCTGCCGCTCAGCACCACCGCCCGCGATATATTCTTTGCTTAACCCGATCAAAGAGAGCTTGTTTATTTCACCCACCCCAATCAGCAACAATGCTTCAAAGCTGCGCATAACCACATATGCGAGCGCCAAGATTTCACTTTGTCGCCTCAAAATTGGATAAAACACCACCGCGATGAGCGGCACGGCAACCAAAGAGCCAACTTGAATAAGAAGGCCAACCATCACCTGGACCCTATTGGGATAGATGGTTTCTAAATAGTCTGGCGCATTGAGTATGGGGGCGTAGATGAGCTCAGCGAGCGAAAAGACAACCGTTGCAATAATAAAAAGAACAGCAATTATGATCGCTGAGCGCTTGTGTGAATAGGTGCGTTCCTCGTTCATTATCTCCTCCTCAAAAGCAAGAAGGATATCGCAGTTTAAAGCTGACTGATTTGACTTCTATCAAGAGCGAGGACCCTCAAGAACGCTCGTTAGCCTGCGCTCGGGCTGACCTCTATCGCAAAAGCATGGATCTCCTGTTTTAGCTCAACAGCCAGACAATCCATAATGGCGCGATGCTGAGCAACGCGCAGTTTACCGTCCAGCATTGGCGAGGAAATCTGCACCCGAAAGTGCGAGTTGCCACCTTCACGATATCCTGCATGCCCACGATGCAATTCACTCTCATCAATCACATTCAGGTGTGTTGGATGGAATTCTTCAGTTAATTTCTCAATGATTGTCTGTTTCATCGACATAAGGGGTTTTGCTCTCGCCGGTTTTTGATGTAAAAGAGGTGTCCTTTTCTCTAACTTTAAGAGCACGTACCTTGAATTCCAAGCTCTTCGATAAAATCAAAGTGAAACGCCGCGCATCTTCTGCGGTAAAACCTGAAGACGATCTGCCCCGTTGCGCCTGGAAGGGTTGCGACCAGGCCGGTGCGCACAAAGCGCCAAAAGGCTCGGATCAACCAGGCTATTACCAATTTTGCATGGCCCATGTGCGCGAGTACAACAAGAGTTTCAACTTCTTCTCTGAAATGAAGGATGATGAAATTCAAAAAATCGTGACTGACCGCACCGGCGGCCGTCCCACATGGGATATGGGGGTCAACAAGGTTGCGCCCGATTCTGAAGGACTAAGCACTGCCGGTCGCAAAAAGAAAAACCACGACCCATCGAACGTTTTTCGCCGCTATGAGCGCATGCAAGGCAAGTCCGCAGGCCCAAATCGATCCGCTGAACGCAAGATCTTAGATGCGGACAAAAAAGCGCTCGAAATGCTTGATGTCAGCCCAACTTCTGGTCCAGACGAAATCAAAAAAGCCTACAAAGATCTCGTGAAACGCCATCACCCAGACATCAATGGTGGCAACAAAAGCTCTGAAGAGCGTCTGCGCAATATCGTAACAGCGTACAATCACCTAAAGTCCAAAGGGTTTGTTTAAGACCTAAGGCGCGAAAACGAACACAGGGCTCGGCACTGGTCGAGCCCAAATTTTATTGCTATAGATCTTGCATCTTTACGACACCCCGCCCTACCTTTTGCGCGCAAATTGTGCCAAAACCCATTTGAGAAATACGTTCTATCTAAAAGGTTACCCATTATGAGTGTGACAGCACCCCTGCCTGATACCGAATATTCAGTACGTGAGCTTTTTGGCATCGATTCAGATCTAGTGGTCAAAGGATATAAAGAGCGCACCGAACATGTGCCCCCGGTTGACCCTGACTACCTGTTCGACAAAGCAACAACACTTGCCATTCTTGCCGGTTTTGAGCACAACCGCCGCGTCATGGTGCAAGGCTATCACGGCACGGGTAAATCCACCCACATCGAACAAGTTGCAGCCCGTTTGAACTGGCCGCTTGTACGGGTGAACTTGGATAGCCACGTCAGCCGGATCGATTTGGTGGGTAAAGATGCTATCGTGATCAAAGATGGCAAACAAATCACTGAGTTCCGCGACGGTATTTTACCTTGGGCGCTGAAAAACAATATCGCCATCGTGTTCGATGAATATGATGCGGGTCGCCCGGACGTCATGTTCGTGATCCAACGTGTGCTCGAAGTTTCAGGTCGCCTCACTTTGCTTGACCAAAACAAAGTCATCGAGCCGCACCCAGCGTTCCGCTTGTTCTCAACCACCAACACCATTGGTTTGGGTGATACATCGGGCCTTTATCACGGCACCCAGCAAATCAACCAAGGTCAAATGGACCGTTGGTCGATTGTGACCACCCTGAACTATTTGCCGCACGATAAAGAAGTGGGCATTGTGTTGGCCAAAGCCAAAAGCTTTGACACCGAAGAGGGGCGCCAAACCATTTCAAACATGGTTCGACTTGCCGACCTCACCCGTTCAGCTTTCATCAATGGCGATCTTTCGACCGTGATGAGCCCGCGTACGGTCATCACTTGGGCGGAGAACGCCCAAATATTTGGCGATATCGGCATGGCCTTCCGCCTCACATTCCTCAATAAATGTGACGAGTTGGAACGCGCAGTTGTGGCTGAGTTCTATCAACGCGTCTTTGGTACTGATTTGCCTGAATCTGCTGCAAATATCGCTCTGAGCGCCTAACAGAAAAAAGGCACACTATGTCTGTCATCGCCAAACGCGCCAATAAACCTGATCCGTCAGCCACGTTGAAAAACGCGGTTGGCGTGACCATGCGCGCCATTGCCGAGGATAAAGAGTTGGAAGTGGCCTTCACCTCCGACAGACCTCTTTTGACCAAAGACAAGGCGCGGCTGGCCAACCTGCCTCGCCTGCCAAAACCTGAAGACATTGCTATTGCCCGTGGGCAAGGCGACGCCATGGCCATGCGATTGGCCGCCCACGACCAAAAATTGCACAAAAAGTTTTCGCCCCAAGACCCTGATGCCAGAGCCGTATTTGACAGTTTAGAGCAGGTACGTGTGGAAGCGCTTGGCACCCAACGCCTGCCGGGCATGAAGGGCAATTTGGCCGCCATGCTTGAGGACAAATTGTTCCGTGCCAACTATGCATCTGTCACCGATATCGCCGATGCCCCTTTGGCTGAGGCTATGGGCCTAGTGTTGCGCGAAAAACTATTGGGTATCGACATTCCCTCTTCCGGCGAACGGTTGGTTGAGTTTTGGCGCGAAACCATTGAGCAAAAAGCTGGCGACCAGCTCGACAATCTTGCGAATCTGGTTGATGACCAAACCGAGTTTTCCAAACTTTGCCGCACTGCATTGCGCAATATGGAATTGATCGTTGACGCGGACCCAACCGATTTGGACGGCGACGAGGACGATACGGGCGAAGATGCGGATCCGCAAAACGCCCCAGATGAAAACGCCGACCAGCAAGACGGCACGTCTGATCAGGACGAAGAGCAGATCGATGCGGAACAAGCCCCAGGTGACACCGAGCAAGAAGGTGAAACCGAAGGCGAAGACGCCGACATGCAGGATATGGAAGATCAAGAGGCCCCGCTTGAACATGGCGAAGACAGCCCCAATGCTCAGCCGGACAATGATATTCGTGATCATTTCCGCAACATGCCGGACTATAAGATTTTCACCACAAAGTTCGATGAAACCGTAAGCGCTGCAGACCTTTGTCCACCAGACGAATTGGAACAATTGCGCGCCTTATTGGACAAGCAGTTGGATGGCCTTTCTGGCGCTGTGGCCCGTTTGGCCAACAAA
The DNA here is from genome assembly GCF_027213965.1 of Maritalea porphyrae. Classification (GTDB taxonomy): domain Bacteria; phylum Pseudomonadota; class Alphaproteobacteria; order Rhizobiales; family Devosiaceae; genus Maritalea; species Maritalea porphyrae_A. The sequence continues at coordinate 102,036 of NZ_JAPWGX010000006.1, forward strand.
TTGCAACGCCGCTTGATGGCCCAGCAAAGCCGCTCTTGGGAGTTTGACCTTGAAGAAGGCTTGCTTGATACCGCACGGATTACCCGAGTGGTCACCGATCCGCTGCAGCCGCTTTCATTTAAGATCGAAAAAGACACCGACTTCCGCGATACGGTTGTAACCTTGCTGATCGACAATTCTGGCTCTATGCGTGGTCGCCCGATCACCATCGCCGCGATCTGTGGTGACATTCTAGCCAGAACGCTTGAGCGTTGCGGCGTTAAGGTTGAGATTTTGGGCTTCACCACCCGCGCATGGAAAGGCGGCAAATCTCGTGAAGCTTGGATGCAAGCGGGACGCCCTGCCAATCCGGGCCGTATCAACGACGTGCGCCACATCATCTATAAATCCGCTGAAGAACCATGGCGGCACGCCAAGTCCAACTTGGGTTTGATGATGCGTGAAGGCTTGCTCAAAGAAAATATCGATGGGGAAGCGCTGCAATGGGCCCACAAGCGAATTTTGGGTCGGCCCGAAAATCGCCGCATATTGATGGTGATTTCTGATGGCGCGCCTGTTGATGACAGCACGCAGTCCGTCAACCCCGGCAATTATTTGGAAAAACATCTGCGCTACGTAATCGAAGACATAGAAACCCGCTCACCCGTGCAACTGGTTGCCATTGGTATTGGTCACGATGTGACCCGATATTACCGACGTGCAGTCACTTTGCTGGACGCTGAAGAATTGGCGGGTGCTTTGACCGATAATCTTGCAGATTTGTTTGACGAAGAATTGCCACAAGAAACCCGTCGCAGAGGCCGAAAATAGCCCGAAATCCGTTTCTGATCGCAATGATGCTTGGCGCCCTTTGTGCGCCCGGCACTGCTTTTGCCGAAAAGCTCACCATAAACGCCGCTCAAATCAAATGGTTTAAGAGCCAATCGATTGGCAAGCCCGTGGGAATAGATCTCATTTGGCGTGGTGGCCTGCACCTCACCAGCACACACCCTGATTTTGGCGGCCTGTCGGACCTCACGTTCACCTCCCAAAATGGGGATTTGGCGATCGTGACCGACAAGGGCCGTATGATCACAGCTCAGCTGTCCTACGACGCAACAAACGCACCAATTGCCATCAACAGGGCCGAAATCAAACGGATCAAAAACTCAAAGGGCGCAAACCTTCCTTCAAACTTTTCGCGCGACCCAGAAGCCATTGACACCATCTATCGCAATGGCACCCCAAGCGCGGTGCGCGTTGGCTTTGAACATCTTACCCGCGTGGCGGACTTTGGCCTTATCGATGGAAAACCAGAAGGCGCGGCAAAAGACTATGCCCTGCCAAGCTGGATCACCCGGCAACGTAATAATGGCTCCATTGAATCATTGTGCATCGCGCCACCCACTTCCCCGGTCGCAGGTTCGACATTGGTCATTTTGGAGGATGTGCGCGACCAAAAGGGCAACAATCGCGCCTGGCTCTCGGGCAAACGTGATGGCGGCGACCTAAGCGTAAAAGCTGAAGGTGGTTTTCGCCCGACCGCCTGCACCTTCACCCCTTCAGGTGATTTGCTGATTCTCTTTCGCGACGTGGGGATATTTGGGTTTTCCATGCAGTTGCAATTGGTTCCCGCACAAGACGTTCGGGCCAACACAATCCTTTCAGGCAAAAAACTGCTCGAAGCGAATGGCGGCGATGTGGACAATATGGAAGGTCTGACCACCCATATTGGCACAAAGGGTGAAACCGTCATTTCCATTCTATCAGATGACAATTTTCGCGGCTGGGAACGTACCCTTTTGCTGCAATTTGAATGGGTAAAATAATTTTGATTTCACCAATAAAATCTGTCTAATATGCCCCCACCTCAACGCAAGCTCGAGGATAACGAGCATACTCAAAACAAGGGATAATTCATGAATATCGATCTACTTAAACGCCTGTGCGAAACACCAGGCGCGCCGGGCCGCGAAGACCGCATCCGCGACCTCATTGAAAAAGAAATCGACGGCCTGTTTGACGAAGTAACAACCGACGCTATGGGTTCACTTTTGTGCAAACGCAACCCAACCGGCAAACCTGCAAATCCACCCAAAAAAATCATGCTCTTGTGCCACATGGACGAGATCGGATTTTTGGTTTCTCACGTCACAGACAAAGGCCACGTCTATGTGGACAATGTAGGTGGTTTTGACACCCGCAACCTGTTCAGCCGCCGTGTACTCGTGGTCACCGAAAATGGCGACTATAAAGCGGTGATGAACCCGGGTGGCAAACCAATCCACATTCAGTCCGCTGAAGAAGGCAAAAAAATCCCAACGGTTTCTGAGTTTGTGATTGACCTTGGCATGGGCGAAAAAACCAAAGACGTTGTGCAAGTGGGCGACTATGTGGTGATGGATGAGCCATTGCTGGATTTGGAAGACAAAGTGGTCTCCAAAGCACTCGACAACCGCGTCGCATGTTGGTTGGGCATCGAATCTATCCGCAAATTGGTTGAGGACAAATCTTCTCACGATTGCGAAATTCATGTGGCCTTCACCACTCAAGAAGAAGTTGGCCTGCGCGGTGCCCGCACAGCGTCTCACGCAATCCAGCCTGACATTGGGCTAGGTATTGACGTAACCCTTGCCTGCGACACCCCAGGCGTGCCTGAGCACCAAGCCGTGACCATCCAAGGCAAAGGTTTTGGCCTGCACGTCAAAGACAGCTCATTCATCGCTGATATCGGCCTCGTGCGTGAAGTTGAAGCATTGGCCAAGAAAAATGACATCCCTTATCAGCGCACAATTCTGGCCCGTGGCGGCCAAGATGGCGCAGCAGCTCAACAAGCTGCAGCTGGTGCAAAAGCTGTCGGCATCGTTGTCGGCTGTCGCTATGTGCATACGGTCACCGAAATGATCGACAAAACTGATCTGAAAGCGGCCCGTGATATTTTGACCGCATATTTGGCGGATCACTAATCAACCCGCTGCAAAGCTGGTGACAATTGGAAGCCCGTTGCTATCGCAGCGGGCTTCTCTATTTGGAAATCACCTTATCGACGATCTTATCAAACCGAGTGTCCATGCACACGCTCAGGTCAGTCGTGATAAAACGACCATCGATAAAGAGGCTGAAAATCGTCGCTGGTGTTGGCGCATTCTGCGCCGCTTCCAAACTGTCCAACTTGATGATTTTTGCGGTCAGATTACGTTTTTCGCAAGTTTCTTTAAGTGAAGTTTCAATATGAAAATCTGTAAATGGGCAGCGATTTGAATAATAGACCGTGACGCCTTTGGTTGCTGGATCAAGCCCCAGCCTTGCGCTCTTAGCAAAATGCGGTAGCTCGGCGTTTGGCATCTCACCGGTTTCAAGCGCCAAGAGAACAAAGCCATTTTCCAACTCGTCAACTTGACGAAACCCCTGCCGCAAAAGCCATTTCCCATCGCTTTGGAAATGCATCTTTTTCTTACCCACAACAGAAACCAAGCCGGCCAACCCTTGTTGTTTTGCATCGGCTAGGGCGGACTTTAAAAGCGCTTTGCCGTGGCCCTGCTCTTTGAATTTCCCCGACACCCAAAAACAACCCATCACCATCCACTCCGGCGCAACAACCGGCATCCACGTTTGAGCACCCGGGCCATATTCGATAAACACTTTGCCACGCTCGTCCAAACGCGTGAACCGATAGCCATGCGCATGTTGATCCGAGAGCCATTGCTTTTTTGCCTCGTAGCCTTTGGTGCATTTCTTGTCAGAAATCGCACAGCAAATATGCTCTGTTGGCAGCGTTTCAGGTGTTAAAGAGATGTAAGCCATGTCAGTTTCCTCCTTTTCAAAAAAGCTAAGTCCAAAGGCGTTCAGCGTCATTGAGGCAGGTCAACCTCTTTACTCAGATGCAAGACAGGTAAGAAGATATCAGCGAGATATAGCCACTGCGAACTTGATTGCTGCGCCAAACTGTTACAGCTTTGACGCTAAGAAAACGGATCAGGATCGGCCCAAACCAATGCCAACAATCGAATATATCTATTCAGCCCATTCCGCTTTTGCCTATTTGGGTTCTGCTGAATTGAACAAAATATGCGCTGAACACAACGCCACATTGGTGCACAAACCCATTCTGTTGTCGCCAGTTGTTGAAACACAAGGCTCAAAACCATTTCGGGAACGCACACAAGCCCATGTGGATTATTTTTTTGGTCGACAAATCGAGAGATGGGCGGCGTACCGCAAGGTGCCAATTGTCAACTTCCGACCAACCTATCACGACGCTGACTATAGCCTTGCCTCAGGGCTAATTCTTGCCCTTGGGGACAGGGGCATACAAGTTGATCGAATGGCCCATGCTATTCTTCAAGCCCACTGGCGCGATGACGCTGATCTTTCGAACCATGAAACGCTTCAAAAGGTGGCATCGGATATGGGTCACAATGCTGAGGCGTTGATGGAAAAAGCCGCTTCACAACAGGTGCAAAACAAACTGCTAGCCAACTCAGATTGGGCGCGTGAGCACAGTGTTTTCGGGTCCCCAACCTATATCGTTGATGGCGACCCATTTTATGGCCAAGATCATCTAGAGCTGGTGAAGCGCGCACTTTCGCAACCATTTGCGCCAACCAAATGGTCCAACCCGTCTGTTCAAAGCTAAGCGGGAAGCTTTTTTAAACGCCCAACAAAAAACGCCCCGAAATTTCGGGGCGCTTTGCTACACGGCTAAATTGGCTCACATCAATTCAGCACGTTGGGTGCGAATGGTTAGTTCGCTTTTAGGCGATCGCTTTTTCAGCGGATCGCCGATCAGAAACAAATTGGCGCAAGAAATTGTAAGGCGCGAGCAGTGCAAACACCATTAGACCTTTGACGATCAGATCCCCGAGCCCCAGAGAAACATACAAAGGCACTTCAGGTCCCATGCTGAGCAAAGGCACACCAAATCCTAGCGAACTATCCGCTTGAGCAAAGAAATTGTCGATCCCCACAAATACGGGTGCGAACGCCAAAGAGAAGAAAATCGCTGTATCCACTGCCGAAGCAATGCTTGACGAAATCAAGGGCGCGCGCCACCAAGCCCCACCAGAACGCAATCGATCAAATATGGAAATATCCAACAATTGTGCGATCAAGAACGCAGAGCCAGAAGCCACGGCAATACGTGGGTTGGCCAATTGTAGCGACAAATAGACGGCAAAAGAAAATCCAACCAACACAACGATGCGCGCAGATTTTGGGCCGAAATGACGGTTGGTCAAATCAGTTACAAGAAATGCGAATGGATAGGTAAAGGCACCCCAGGTGAGGATTTCTTTAAGGTCTAGCGGTCCGAGTTGAACCTCAACCGGAATGGCGACCAAATAGTTCGAAGCGACAACGACAATCGCCATGGCAACAACGGCCACTAAAAAACGAGCGAGCATGATAATGCACCTCTTGAGTTACGCGGCAACTCCGGCAACAGACCGACGCCACTTATGAAAACAAGAATCCGCGAAACGAACATTCGTTCCGCGGATTCCAAATCAAAAATCTAAAAGAAACCGTAGCTTAAGACGCTTGCGCCAAACGGATTTCTTTTTTAACGCCCAAAGCGCGATCTGACAATTCAGTGTCTTTTGCTTTAAGCAAATATGCGTCCAAGCCACCGCGGTGCTCAACAGTACGCAAAGCAGCAGCTGAAACTTTGAGTTTCACGTTGCGGCCCAAAGTTTCAGACATCAAAGTCACATTGCACAAGTTAGGCAAAAACTTGCGACGAGTCCGGTTGAGCGCGTGGCTCACATTGTTACCAGACATCACACCTTTGCCAGAAAGTTCACAACGCCGTGCCATGTTTTAATTCCCGTTCGATCCATAGTACCTAGTCTGTCTCGCACAAATCGCGGAGCCCGACAGGTCTCAATTACATGAAAAAGTCGCGTTTAAGTAGATAATCGCTGACCATTAGTCAAGCACTTCTCGCCAAAAATCAATCCGAATTGCCTTGAAAGCATCAAACCATGTCGGCACTGTTAAAAATCAGTGATTCGTCAAAAGCGCAATAGTTTATGCATTAACCAAGGATCGACCGACATCGTGGCCGCATCGTTTACCCCAACTCTTTTCCGCTCAATCCTATTTATCGCGGCCTTTTTTTGCGCGCCTTTTAGCGCCTTGGCCAATAATCTAAACGCAAACGCCAATTATGTTGTCACCTTGAGGGGCGTCAATATTTCAACCGTCAGTGTCGGATTTAAAGACAATGGACAAATCTACAGCGTAAATATTTTAGGCGATGTAACGGGCTTGGCCTCTTTAGTGGCAGCGGGTACTGCGCGGTTTGCCTCCTCGGGCAACTCATCAGGCGACCAGCTGCAAAGCGAACGATTCGAACTAGAAACCATTGCAAACGATCAATCGTTTAATGTTATGTTTCAAGCCAACCAGGGCAATGTCACCAGCTCTCAAGTCATGCCGCCCCTCAGCCAAAACAAAAATCGCGTTCCTATTGTGCGCAAACACCGCCAGAATATTAATGACCCCATTGCGTCCTTTTTTCTGAAAGCAGATCGCTTAGAACCGGCGCTGTGCGACCGCCAACTAAAAGTCTATACAGGCGTTGAGCGCTACAATATCGACCTCAAGTTTGCAAAAGAGCAAACCGCAACATCCAAAGCTACTGGCTATCAGGGCCCCGTTATTTTATGCACCATGCGTTACAATCCAATATCCGGGCACTTCACAAATTCTGATACCACCACCTATATGCAATCCAACCAGCGGTTTTTGATCTGGTACGCCCCCTTGGGTCAATCGGGTTATATGATTCCCTATCGCGTTTTGGTGGGCACAGCTTTTGGCGATCTCTCTATGGTGCTCACACGGCTAAATTATTGATAAAGCCAGCCAAATCGCAGAGATACCGTTAACCATAACGCCCAAATCGGCCCGGTCATTTCGACACGTCAAAGTCTTTTTCGTAAAGATTGTGTGTTTTTTTCGCCCATTTTCAGCCCCAAAGATTAACTTGGACAAAAAAAACACCATCTGAACATTCAAACAACTGAAACATTGATTAGGATTTTATACAAATTAAGCATATCGAAACATTGGTGAACATGATTTTGCTTTTTCAAGACCACAATCTTGGGGTTATGAGAAAAATAGTAGCCCCAAGCCCTATGACCCACCATATACTGTAGGGAACGAAGCAAGAATTGGTGCAAAACCGCGATTCGGACCGTGTTCGTTCCTCTTTTGTACCAATCATTAATCCAAAGCTGTTTTGACCCGCCGTCCTGTCTCAAAAAAAGACAGTCAAACCAGCCACAACTCCAAAGGACGCCGGAGAAACTATGACGACCCACTTTTCCTCGGGCAACGTTAAGGCGATCTTGGGCCCAACCAATACGGGCAAAACCCATTATGCGGTTGAGCGTTTGCTGGCACACCGGACCGGCATGATTGGCTTGCCGCTGCGGCTTTTGGCGCGCGAAGTCTACCAAAAACTAGTCGAACGGGTTGGCATTGGTGCCGTAGCGCTGGTCACTGGCGAAGAACGTATATCGCCAAAGAATGCTCGCTATTGGGTTGCAACCGTTGAAGCAATGCCTGCAAATCTAACGGTTGAATGTGTCGCAGTGGACGAAATTCAAACGGCGACCCACTTGGACCGGGGCCATATCTTTACCGATCGCATCCTTCATGCACGCGGCACCCATGAAACACTGCTCTTGGGTGCATCAACCATGGCCCCGATCATTGCTGCATTGCTGCCAGATGCCGAAATCATCTACCGGCCGCGCTTTTCGCAGCTGACCTACGCGGGATCAAAAAAGATCACCCGTCAGCCGCCTCGCTCCGCAATTGTTGCCTTCTCCGCCAGCGAAGTTTACGCCATTGCCGAGTTGATCCGACGCCAGCGCGGTGGCGCAGCTGTTGTTATGGGGGCCCTTAGCCCACGCACACGCAACGCCCAGGTTGAACTATACGAGCATGGCGAGGTCGACTTTCTGGTTGCAACCGACGCGATTGGCATGGGGTTAAACCTTGATATCAACCATGTGGCCTTTGCCGCTGACATGAAATTTGACGGCAAACAAATGCGCCCTCTAAACCCTGCCGAGTTTGCGCAAATCGCAGGACGGGCCGGCCGCCATACGCGAGATGGCACTTTTGGGGTGACGGGGGGTGTTGAAGGATTTTCTGATGAGTTGGTGCAACAGCTTGAAAGCCACGAATTTGAACCGGTGAAAGTGTTGCAATGGCGCAATGCAGATCTAAATTTCGCCTCATTCGAGCTCTTACAAAAGTCCTTGGATGTGCGCTCAACCCATCAAAAACTCACCAATGTCCCTATCGCCAAAGACCAATTGGGCCTCGAATTTTTGATGCGGCACCCCGACATTGGGCCCAAAACCGGCAAAAAAGTCACTCAATTGGCATGGGATTGCGCCCTCATTCCCGATTATCGCAACATTTCACCCGCCCAACATGGTGAGATAATTGCCACAATCTTCCTAAATCTTGAACAAAGTGAAACAATTAGCGAAGACTGGATTGCCGAACAGGTCAGGTTTTGCGACAATGACCAAGGTGAAATTGACACTTTGTCCAATCGGATCAAACAAATTCGAACCTGGACCTATGTCGCAAATCGAAAAAACTGGTTAAAAGACCCTACCTATTGGCGTGAAAAAACAAATGAGATTGAAAATACATTGTCGGACGCATTACATAAGCGTCTCACGCAGCGATTTATTGATCGTCGAACAAGTGTTTTAATGCGCCATTTAAGAGATAAACAAATGACTGCACCGGAAATATCACAGAGCGGCGAAGTATCCCTTGAGGGTCAAACCATTGGATCCATCCAAGGATTTCGCTTTACCCTTTCATCTCAAGATGGCGGGGAAACCAAAAATCTTCGCTCTGCGGCCAGCGTAGCCATTGCGCCTGAGATCAAGAAACGGGCCGAAAAAGTAACCGATTCGCCAAACGACGAGTTTGTTTTGACCGCTGACGGCCTTATCCGCTGGCGCGGTGAAGTCATCGCAGAACTAGCCCCAGGCGATGACATGTTGACCCCACGCCTGATCATTTTGGCTGACGAAAGCCTGACTGGTCCAGATTTAGGCGCGGTACAAGACCGATTAGACTTGTGGCTACGTCACGCGATCAATACCCAACTTGAGCAGCTCATTTCGCTGCGTGAACCCGCCGAACTTGAGGGTGCTGCCCGTGGTGTTGCGTTCCGTCTGTCTGAAAGCCTTGGGGTGATCCCAAGAGCAGAGATTGCTGACGAAGTGAAATCGCTCGACCAAGATGTGCGTGCCATCATGCGCAAAATGGGCATCAAATTCGGCGCCTACCACATCTATCTCCCGCTTTCGCTTAAGCCTGCACCACGCGAAATGGCGCTCATTTTGTGGGCGCTGCAAAATGGCGGTGTGCGTCAACCGGGCGTGCGCGAACTGCCACAAATCATATTGTCTGGCCGCACTTCGATTGATATCGATCCAGAAATCGCCACACAGCTTTACGAAATTGCTGGTTTCAAAGTTACGGGCAACCGGGCAGTGCGCGTGGACATTTTGGAACGGTTAGCCGATTTGATTCGCCCATTGATCGCCTTTGATCCTAAACGCAATCAAGACAGCCCCCCAGAAGGGGCAGCCGAGGGCAACGGTTTCCGCGTCACCGTGGAAATGACAAGCCTTTTGGGTTGCGCTGGCGAAGAGTTTTCAACCGTACTGACCTCTTTGGGCTACAAGGTCACCAAGACCTTGATTGAAACAGCACCTGTTGCGCCTGAAACAGGCGATGACATTGTTGTGGCGGCAAACAATAACGAGCCGCAAGGTGAAGCAGCAACTGAAGTCACAGAACCACAAGTTGAAGCAAAATCGGACGTTGTAGAGCCACAGTTTGACGAGGTCTGGCACCCAGCCCCGCGCCGCAACAACAACCAGCAGCACAACAAAAAGCGCGAGCAAAACCGCAAACAGTTCGCCAAGGGCAATAAAGACAATAAACCGGGCAACAAAAAACCCAATCAGCACAAACGCCCAAGCAAGCCCCAGCATAAACCAAAGCCAATCGACCCCGATTCGCCGTTTGCTGCTTTGGCTGCGCTAAAAAAATAAACATACCAACATGGGTGAACCCGAGCAAAAGCGTAGGCTTGATAAATGGCTCTGGTTTGCCCGATGCGCAAAAACCCGCACATTAGCGCAAAAGCTGGTGAACGGGGGACACGTCCGCATCAATGCTGAGCGCTGCGTAAACGCGGCAACAAGAATCAAACGCGGTGACGTGCTGACCGTCACCCTGCCCCGCGGCATCAAGGTGCTCAAAATTGTTGATCTTGGCGAAAATCGTGGCTCAGCCACTTTGGCAGCTTTGCTCTATGAAGACCTCAGCCCGCCCCCAATTCCCAAACATGATGGCCCCCGCCCCTTACCTCAAGCGGTGCGTGAAAAAGGCGCAGGTCGCCCCACAAAACGCCAAAGACGCGACACAGACCGCCTAATAAAGCCCGATTGAAACGAGATTTCACACTTTGGCCTAGGTTTGAAAATGCTTGCTCAAAACCACCCTTGCACTTTAGGCAAAAATTCATTAGCCAATAGACCGTCAGTTTCTCCAAGGGACCGGGTAAGTCCAGTTGCACCTCCCCCAACTGTCACTTGAGCGAATGAACACCTAATGGAACCCGCCGTATGACTTACATCGTCACCGACAATTGTATTAAATGCAAATATATGGACTGCGTAGAAGTCTGCCCTGTAGATTGTTTCTATGAGGGGGAGAACATGCTCGTAATCCATCCTGACGAATGCATCGACTGCGGCGTATGTGAGCCAGAATGCCCCGCCGAAGCCATTTTGCCGGACACAGAGCCTGGCCAAGAAGCTTGGCTTGAGCTGAACACAAAGTTCGCAGACGTATGGCCAAACATCACCGAGAAGCGTGAACCACCCGCAGACGCCGCAAAATTTGACGGTGAAACAGGCAAGCTTGAGAAGTATTTCTCTGAGGCCCCTGGCGAAGGTGATTGATCGCTATAGCGTTCAAAATTGGGAAAATTAAGCACGATCACGCCTTAAACGCGCAGAAATTGATTCTGTCGCGTTTTTGTGTTATATATTGAACACAGTCGTAATTTTGTCGTTTACCCAACCGTGCCGGAGGGCACGTTTTTTTTGCTCCACAGCAATTAAATTAGGATTTTGGTAACCAATCACTAAACCTTCAAAAGTTTCGTGAACGGCATTTTTCGCGATAATGATCAGGATGGATCAGTAAGGGCACATTCGAAAAGAAGTGCCGGGGCGTCAATTAGGAGTTTACCGAATGGCAACTAAAAAGTCAGTACAGCGTCAAGGGTTCAAAACAGGCGAATTTGTTGTTTACCCTGCACATGGCGTCGGCCAAATTACCGGTATTGAAGAGCAAGAAGTAGCAGGCATTTCGCTTGAGCTTTTTGTCATCAATTTCGAACAGGACAAACTCACCCTTCGCGTTCCGCTCGCCAAAGTTAAAAGTGTTGGTATGCGCAAACTAGCCGAAGACTCAGTCGTTGAAAAAGGACTGAAAACCGTAACCGGTCGCGCCCGCGTTAAACGCACAATGTGGAGCCGTCGGGCACAAGAATATGAAGCCAAGATCAACTCTGGTGACTTGATTTCAATCGCTGAAGTTGTGCGTGATCTGTTCCGCTCTGAAGAACAGCCCGAGCAATCATACTCAGAACGCCAATTGTTTGAAGCAGCGATCGATCGCATGTCACGTGAAATCAGCGTCGTCAATAAAATCACATTGACCGAAGCGCTGAAGCTGATCCAGAAAAACTTGGCAAAAAGCCCACGTCGTGGCGCAAAATCTGACGATGCAGACGATTCCGAAGAAGCCGCTGCATAGTTTTTAGAATACAAGAGATATCCAAATGGGGCTGGTCATTCGACCGGCCCTATTTTTTTTGTATAACCTTATAACTACGTCCCGAAATCAATTGGTCACCCGGCAGTAATCCGTTGAGCACATTGAACAACGCACTGGCATCTGAAACGCCACCCATTCGCGCCACCAAATTGCTGACACTTTGTCCAGGCTTTGCCTCAACAACTTCCACTTCAAAATGTTGAATTTGCTTTAGATCCGCACTTCTTAATTTCCTGAAACTACCAAGTGTGAAATCAAAGTCTTTCTTTAGCCGCTTGTCTGCATGTTTTGCCGCAAAGATGAAGCGATAGACCTGCCCCTCAAACCGCACAACCGCAATTTCAAATGCCCAGTCTTTGGTTTGGGCTGACGCGGTGACCATAGGCACATTGTTGCGTGTGGTCTTTTGGATTGAGCTTTCACTCAATCCTGCCACCCAGCCCGATCTCAAATAGTCAGCCAGCAAAACACTATCGGGCACAAATACGCTATCAAAGCGCACTGCGGTGCCGTCTTTTGCCACGCCAACAACCGATGCGTTGGCGTTCGTCAACTCGTAACTGTTGGGCACAGCAAAGACAAAACCAAGGTTGGGGTGAATGTAACGTTGACCCGCTATAGCGCCATTGTTCGGGTTTGGCCCAAATGCCAGCCCATCAATGGCATCCAAATAGCGCTCGCGCTCTGTTGCGCCAATGCCCGGCGCACCAAATCCACGTGCAGCTTTGACGGCCAATTCAATACGGTCGGGTGTTGAAGGGTGGCTAGATAGAAAATCATCACCTGATTGCTCTTTGGACTTATAGGCAGCAAATTGGGCCATAAGGCCTAAAAAACGGGCTGCTGCATGAGGGTCATACCCCGCTCGCCCAGCAATTTTTACACCCTCTTTGTCCGCCGCCAGTTCCTGCGCCTGCGAAAAGGCAGCCAAAGAGAGTTTTGAGCGCGCTGCAGATTGATCCGTTTCAGGGTTGGCCCCCAAAATGCCGCCAATCACCCTGTCGACAATTTTGCTGGTCCGCTCTCTGTTAGAGCGCTCCCGCGCATGACGCAGCGTCAAATGGGCAATCTCATGCGCCAATACCGCCGCCAGCTCGGCTTCATCATTGGCCAATGCTAAAATGCCACGCGTTACATAAATATAACCGCCCGGCAAAGCGAACGCATTAACTTCTTCACTGTCCAAAATCGTGACCGTAAGCTGGCTATCGCCTTCCCCTGCGGCCACAAGCAATTTGCTGGCCAATCGCGCCAGCATGATCTGCGCAGCCCTGTCATCATAGCTTCCGCCATAAGAAGCAACAATTTTTGGGTGTTCCCGCAGACCAATGATTTGATCGCTTGGGTCTGTACCTTCAGGCACCGCAGCACCGTCGCCCAACCGGCTAACGCCAACAGTTGGCCCGCCATCAAAAATTGTGGTGCAGCCCAATATTGAACCGCACAACAAACCAGCAATGATGATCCGATGAAACTGCATATTACTTAAACGCCAAAATTTCAATTTGCTCTGGATGAGTCACATCAATACGCGGACCATCATCCACATCAACCCAGCCGCGCACGCGCACCAACGCATCGTCCAATTCTAGCAAGTTAATTCCAGCTTCGGTGAAATGTTTTACAACCCGTCGATCAATAACCGCTGTAAAGTCGGTTTTCCAATCTCGGCCAAAATTCAAATATATCCGATAAGCTGTGTCCCCAACACCAAAAATCCGCCCCTCCACCAATTCATAGTGTCCCTGCCGCTTTTCCAATTGCTGCGGTTTATGGGCATCACGCAACTTGTAGTAATCGTGGGTCCATATGTTCTTTGTGTCCACACGTGCTTGACGTTCGGCCAACAACAAATCGTCTAAACAATGCCGGTTGTCTGAAAAGGAATAAACCCGAGCCAGCCCCGCTTCAAGCAACGCGCGTTGCGCCCACATTTTTTTATCATCATCAATAAACATATGCCCAAGCACCCGACCATGCCGGTCCTTGCGCGCGCCGCCATAATAAATCCGAACATTCTCGCCCATGGCAAAATCATATAAAAATGCCTGCGCTTCATCAGCAAATGGCCACTTGTCAAAACCAATTCGCCCTAACGGCAACTTGGGCGCCTGCATTCCAATCAGGCGCACCTTTTCGCCGCTATCAAGAATAACAGTATCCCCATCCGTAACTTCGACAACCCGCCCCTTTGGGCCGGGTTTTAAGGTCTCACAGGCAAAAGCGACACCGCCAAAAAAAGTGGTGATGCTCATAATTGTCGCCAAGAAAAATCGATTCCGAAAGAATTCCAAGAAATAACGCGCCCCAATAATGCCAACTTTTAAACTCAGTCGCGATGTTGCATGAAAATAAGGCAAAAATCATCACCTATTCCGACTTTTCTTGCGCCAATACGCAAGCTATGTTGCGCCAGAGTGGTCCCGTAGCTCAGCAGGATAGAGCACCAGATTCCTAATCTGGGGGTCACGCGTTCGAATCGCGTCGGGATCACCAAGCCATTTTAGTGACCCCAACAATCATTGAGACCTAAAACCGAGTTTGCGGGCTTGCCCAATCGCGCAAAAAACCACTAGGTTGCCCAACCAAAACACCCTCACCTCAACGAGATCATGTCGCAATGAACAAATTCGCCCTTACTGTCGAGTGCAAATCCCAGCCCGGGGTTGTCGCCGCAATTGCAACCTATCTGGCACACAACGCCTGCAACATTACCGACAGCGCACAATATGACGATCTCGAAAATGGTGGTTTTTTCATGCGCATCAGCTTTACGTGCGCGACGGAAATGAAAATGGAGGGCCTAAGCAAAGGCTTTGATCAGGTTGCGCAAGCTCATCAAATGAAATTCGCATTTCATGACGAAACCAAAAAGATGAAAGTTGCCATTTTTGTTTCACGGTTTGGCCACTGCCTAAACGATATTCTTTATCGTTGGCGGATTGGCGCACTGCCGATCGATATTGTGGCGGTGATCTCTAATCACGATGATTATCAAGAGCTTGTGCAAAGCCGCAACATACCCTTTCATCTGATCAAAGTGACCAAAGAAAACAAGGCCGAAGCAGAGGCCGCGCAGCTTGCCATCATTGAAGAAACCGGCGCTGAACTGATTGTTCTTGCCCGCTATATGCAAGTATTGTCCGACCAAATGTGCCAAAAAATGTCAGGCCGCATTATCAACATCCATCACTCTTTTTTGCCGAGTTTTAAGGGCGCAAACCCTTACAAGCAAGCGTACGCAAGGGGCGTGAAGCTTATAGGGGCCACATCCCATTATGTTACCTCAGATTTGGATGAAGGGCCGATTATTGAACAGGATATTGCGCGTGTCACCCACGCCCAAAGCCCAAATGACTATGTGGCGCTGGGCCGAGATGTTGAAAGCCAAGTTCTTGCGCGCGCTATCCACGCCCACATTCATCACCGTGCTTTCATCAGCGGCAACAAAACCATCGTGTTCCCCGCCAGCCCAGACAGCTATGCTTCAGAACGTATGGGATAACGGCCTATAGTATACCGCCCGGCGAACCGGGCGGCAATTTGTCAACTTAAGCAACAGCAAATGGATCATCCATCACACCCACAAGGTGGATGAGGAGTTCGCCGTTGTTCGCATCAAGGGCTGCGGTGTGATAACCATCAATCGCATTCTTTGCCGCTGTGATACTACCTGCAGTGCCATCATAAAGCGCCATTGCAGCTTTGGCGTTATCCACATTGCTCATGCCTTTAATCACGGAATAATAGGCGCCAATGTTGGCCTTGTTGGTGAAGTAATCCACATCAGTTTGGCTGCCTGTGGCCGCCTTAGCACCGTTGATGATCGCCAACAAGAAGATCGGTTTGCTAACTGCTTCAGTGTTTAGCTGATTGACCCAATAGGCAAATCCTTCTGCGTCAGGCGCCCGGCCCAAGAAGTTGTTGTAAACAGCGGTGACAAATCCTTCGGTATCATCAGGGTTCGTATAAAGCGCTTGGGTTTCGGGCTGAACGTAAAAGCTTTTAGCAATTTGCTCTTTGCCCATGCCTTCACTCAAGCGTGTACCCCAGTAGAACAGACCCTCGGCATCCGGCGCACGATTGAAATAGGCGATATACATTTCAATAAAGGCTGAAAGGTCCGCAGATGAAACATTCACCACCCCGTCAAGCACATCCAGATTCACATCCTTAGTGCCAGTTTGAAAATCAATTTTCTCAACGGCAGTCAGACTGTCAGTGCCTTCTGCCCCTGTCCGGTCTTGTACAGTCGTTACAGCGCCTTTTGTAATGGTCAAAGAGAACTTTTTCGCTTCGCCAGCATAAATAGCTGTATCTGTTCCAGCACCACCATCAAGCGTATCATTGCCGCCATTACCTGTTAGACCGTTTGCAGCGCTGTTTCCAATGATCGTATCAGCACCATTGCCGCCAATAGCGTTTTCAATGACAACATTTTGCGCAATGGTGAAACCGCCTTGAATGCCCCCGATCCAAGAGACATGTCCCCCAGCGTTCGCGCCTTCCAGCGTTGCAGCACGCAAATCAATGGTCATTGCATCATTTGAACCAGCGCCCGTAATGGTATCTGTGCCGCCAGTGTCCCAAATGGCATCCCAGCCAGTACCAACCTGATTGGCCGTTGCCAATGTGTAAGTATTGTCGCCGGTTTGCGCATCCCGCGCGCCATAGAGCATCTGAATGGCAGCAATATCAAATGTCATCGCACCGGCGGCTTCACCAAAACTAGGACCTGTATTTTGCTGACCTTCCCAACCCGCAACATAAGACATGACTGTCCAGATTTGCTGATTGAGATTATTTGTGCCTTTTTCCTGATCTTGACCAACCGTTACCCCCGGAAACGGCTTACCACTGTGCGGATGATACAAGCCAATCGCATGTCCGATTTCATGCACCATCGTTGCAAAAGTATTGCCACCAGGCGTGATATTGTCAAAGTTTGTTCCCGTTACGCTGTAGAAAATTGTAGGCGGGTTCACACCATCTGCGGGCGCGGTTGTTTCGCCCAGCACCGTTTCTGATTCATTGAGTGTTTGAATGAAATCAGCCTGCGCCCGGTCCGTTGTCAATGCAAAATCAATGTTGGCCACATTTGACCATTCGGCAAACGCCGCCGCCGCCTGCGTTTTTTCCGCATCACTCCAAGCCCGTGCGCCAGTGTCGTCAAAATAATACTTTAGGGTTGCGCCCGTTTCCCACTTCACCGGCTTTGGGTTATTTGGTTCTGTCGTCAATCCAGCAACAAAATCATTTGATGGAATTGCATCCACCACCACAAAGTTTGCCATTGTATTTGTCCCCTCGCAATGCAAAACATGTTAACGACAAATTGGATCAGAAAACCCAAGTTGGCAACTGGTTTGTGGCGCCCTTGGGTCCATTTGCGTTGGATAGGCATAATGAAGCACCAGCAACGACTTTTACGCATAACCAGAAGTTTTGGCATTGCCCTGGCCATTTACGTCGCCAATTTCACCCCCATAAATGCAACGGAACAGCAAATGAATATCTGTGCGGCCCAATCCATTTTGATCGCAAACAACTCCTCACACTGGGTGAGCATTCTTGGGATAAGATGGTTAGATGAAGCAAGCAATAGTTGGATCGTTCAGCCGATCAACAATGAATATATCCGCCAAAACAAAACGCTAGACTTGACCGTCACGCCCTGGGGCATTGCGGACGTCCAAACCTATTATCAGGTAAAATATAAGTTTCTTCAAAACGAGGATCGAATGGAATGGTCTGAGATTAAAACATCATCTCAGGTCCACGTGCCAGATTGTCGTGTTGGTGACGAGATAGAAATCAAAATCGTAGATTTGCGCTAGCGCTACACCGACAAAGAAAACAATCGGTGCAGCGTCACAATCTAAACGGCAAATGGATCGTCCATAACCCCAACAAGATTAATCAAAAACTCGCCATTGTTCGCATTAAGCGCAGATGCGTAATAGCCATCAACAGCGTTCTTGGCCGCAGCCAAACCCGCATCGCTGCCATCATATAGTGCCATTGCAGCCTTGGCATTGCTCACTTCGCTCATGCCCTTAATGACGGAAAAGTATGCACCAATATTGGCTTTGCCCGTAATGTAGTCCACATCTGCCGGATTGCCTGTTGCAGCCTTTGCGCCATTGATAATGGCCAGCATAAAAATATCGCGTGACACAGAACCCGAGTTCAGCTCATCAACCCAATAATTAAAGCCAGCGGTGTCCGGCGCACGGCCCAAGAAGTTATTGTAAACCGACGTCACAAAACCCGTTGTGTCATTGGGGTCTGGATAAAGCGCCACCGTTTCAGGTTGCACAAAAAAGCTCTTAGCAATTTGGCTGAGTTCCATCCCATCATTCAAGCGCGTGCCCCAATAAAACAGACCCTCTGCATCCGGCGCACGATTGAAATAGGCAATATACATTTCGATAAACACAGTTAGATCCGCAGGTGCAACATTTACCACCCCATCCAACTGATCCAGATTGATGTCCTTGCCGCTTGCAAAATCTATATTTTCCACATTTGAAACAAAATCCGTGCCTTCCACGCCCTGACGGTCAGCAATACTAGTGACCCCTGATTTTGTCAGGCTCAGCGAAAACTGAGATCGCTCACCAGCATATTTGGCCGTGTCTTCTCCAGTGCCGCCGTCAATAACGTCACTGCCGCCGGCCCCCATTATAATATCATTGCCGGCCCCGGCACGCACGGTTTGTCCCGCACCATTGCCCAACACTGTTTCAGCAAATAACGTGCCGACAAACTCTTCGATGGTCGTATCGTGATGAATTTGCAGATGAGGAACTTTGTCACTTGTTGTAAGGGCGATCCACTCTTCTAGACTATTGGAATAAACATCAAGCGTTTGTCCCAACCCAAGGGATAGCCCCTGGCTGAAATCAAACAAAACACTGCTCAATTGCCCAGGCAGTTGCAGAGTTGAGGCGTCAACAATGTCATATCCCGCATTGTCAGCAAGGACGAATGGAATGGCAATCGGCACATCCCATACTGTTCCAGATTTCCCGGCATCACCCTTTAGATTGAGTTTGTAGGTATTGTTTTCAAAGGTGGGTTTCGCACCATAAATCTTTAAAAGTGCTTCAATATCGAGCAATCCAAAGAACGTGAAATAGTTATCCACGTCCGGGTCTGTCAAAGCGTCGCTGTACCATGCACTATTATACGACATGATGCTGAGCATTGTGGTGTCCAGATCACGGTCTAATCGCTCAGCCGCACCAGTGATATAGTCATTTGGATGGCTCAACCCCAAGGCATGGCCCAATTCATGCACAATAGTTCCAAGACCGAAATCGCCGATCCGGCCGTTTGACTTCCCACTATCAATGTAAACTTCTTGCTGACCGCCGTAAGGATAGGTAGCGTATCCACCTGGAATCATATTATGCTTGCCAAACCCAAGCGTCGCCGAAGTTTCGGTAGTTTCTACAAAATCGACATCCAGAAATCCTTCAAGATAATCTAATATCAATCGAGTAAAACCGCGTTCATATGCAGAGAATCGCTCAAACACAGCGACTTCTCCGGTCGGCACCGATGATGGATCGATACGGTCATAGTCTTGCGACCAGAAACTGTAAGTAATTGTAGATGAGCTGTGTTTTGCACCACTAATTACGTGTACAACACTTGTATCCAGTACCGTAAGTTTCTCAGCAGCGGATAAATTGTTCCAAGCGTCGTAATTGGCCATATGTCTCTCAATAGATTAAATTTTTTGGGTCTAAAATGCTATGACAACCCGGCGAAAGCTCTTTTATTAGTTTGCAGCTGCAAACCTTCAAGCAAGTCACCTGATCATCAACTGTATAGATCAAATTCTAGTCAAAACAAAAGGCAAAACTGTGACAGTTTTGCCTGTGCGATTGTGGCGAATAGGGAAATACCTGAACTATTTGGCTTGGCAAACTTGGTTGCGCCCATTTGCTTTGGCTTCATAAAGAGCAGCATCAGCACGGCTGAGCAATTTGTCGATGCTCTTATCTTCTTCTCGATATTCAGCCACGCCAAAGCTTGCAGTAATGCTGACCAATCGACCATCATCACTTGGAATACGCAGCCGCATCATGGTTCGTCTAAATTCATCAACAATGGCGAAGCCATTTTCTTTGGTAACGCCAGGCAATAAAAACAAAAACTCTTCCCCACCAATGCGCGCAAACATTGCCGATTTGCAATTGCTGATGGTGGGCACAAAACCATGCGCCAAGCGGGTTATTTCTTTAAGCACCATATCACCCAACGCGTGGCCATAGGTGTCATTTACCGATTTGAAATGGTCCACATCAAGCATGGCAATCGTTACGGGGGGGCGCTTTTCCTGCTGTAAATAGCTTTCAGCTTCATAAAACACATGGCGCCGATTAAATGCACCCGTTAGCTCGTCCGTAATTGAGAGTTTGCGCAACGACTGTTCGGCTCGTTTTTGCGCGGTAATGTCCTGAAATAGCACTTGGATAACCGGGGTACCTTCCCACGGTAAGCGGCTGGCGGTGATTTTGATCAATTTGTCTGGGCCACTGCCACAAGCAATAACGCTTTCAGTTTCCACCGCTTTCTGCCCCGCTTCAAAAGCAGATTGGAGCAACGAATTGGCTTCCAAAAACTCTGCTTCGCGAATGTAATCGAGAAAATGGCGTCCAACCAATTCAGATTTTTGCGCCCGCAGCAACTGACAAGCCTGATCATTGGCGTAAAGAATGCCCTGCTGGGTGTGAAACAATAGTCCAATCGGCATGGCGTCAAGCATCGCACCCAACCGCTGTTCGGTATCGAACAGCGATTCTTGCGTTTTAACGATGGTATTGACGTCGTCAATATCATCCGCAAAAAGGTCGAACTCTTCCATATTGTCTCACATACTCGAACACTTAAGTGGTTTTAAGCCTATTGGATTGAAGTTAAGAAACTCCAATCATTTTGTTTAAGTGTTAACTGACACGTTCTATATGGACAAAATCATAGCCCCAAAACTATTTATTGAGGTTTAACAAATCACTAGAATGCAAAATGGCGTCCATGGGCACGTCATGGGGCTGTGGATAAATAGTTTCTAGCCGCTGTTCCTTAAACCCAACGCCAATTTTGAACGGCTGAACGTCAAATGTCGCTAGGGTGCGGTCATAATATCCACCCCCATGCCCCAAACGATACCCCTGCTCGTCAAACCCAACCAACGGCGCAATCACCACATTGGGATGAAAAACCTTTGGGTCAATGGGCTGCAAGATATTCCATATCCCGCGCTCCATCTTTGCTTCAGGCGTCCAACGCCGAAAGGCAAGCGGCGCAGCACGTATTTCCACCACGGGCAAAACAATGGTTGCACCCGCCCCAATCGCTTCTTCCATGAAGGGCCGCAAATCCAACTCGCCCTTAAACGGCCAATAGGCAGAAATCACATGATCGGCATTTGGTTTGATCAAATCAAACAATCGCGCGCAAACTATTGCCCCATGTTCTTGGCGCTCATCATTGCTCATCGCTTGGCGAAACTCAATCAGCCGCTGCCGCTCCGCCTTACGCCAAACCGCAACATCCTTCGCCGCCCCAGCATCATATTCAACCAGCTCACCGCACCAGTTTTCTTTGAAGCCTTCGAGTAGGCATGTGGGGGATGAGGCCATGATTTATCTCACCCACACCCCTGACATAGCCCTCTAATCTCAAGGCTTGTTTTGGTCGTGGTGAAGCTGCGCTCATCAGCCCAAGCCGCTAAGCGAGTTTGCACCACCTCGTCGGAAAACTCGGAAACCACGCCGCACTTTTCGCAAATGGCGAAGGCGACGAGGCCAGTTTTGGCGTGGCAATTGGGTTGGGCGCAGGCGACAAAGGAATTCATGCTTTCGAGCCGGTGCACAAGATCAATTTCTTGCAGTTTTTCAAGCGCGCGATAGATTTGCAGCGGGGCTTTGAGGCCCTGATCGCGCAATTGGTCGAGCAAATCATAGGCGCTTAACGGGCCCGGTGCAGCGCTCAATTTATCAAACACTAGACTTTGATTTTTCGTGAGTTTTAGATCTTGTGCCATTTAACTCGCCTTTCGTTTTTTGCGCCAAATGACGGCGATGGGGCTAAGGCTAAGCAAGAACACAATCAATGCGGCCACCACAATGGAGGGGCCAGACGGTGTGTCATAAGCAAGGCTAAGGTTTAGCCCACCAATAACTGATATCACCCCAATGAGTGAAGCGATCACTACCATCTGTTCTGGACTTGCAGACAAACGCCGTGCGGCGGCGGCTGGGATGATCAAAAGGGCGGTAATCAGCAAAATGCCAACGATTTTCATCGCCACTGCAATCAACACCGCCAAAAATACCATCAACAATATCCGCGCCCGTTGCGGGTGCATGCCCTCAGCTTGCGCCAGTTCCACGTTGACCGTGGCCGCTATCAGGGGTCGCCATGCCCATGCAATGCCCACCAAGATTAGTGCGCCAAATCCGTAAATCAGGGCAATATCGCCTTTTGACACGGCCAAAATGTCGCCGAACAAAAGCGCCATCAAATCAATCCGAACCCAACTCATGAACCCAACCAGCACCAACCCCAGAGCAAGTGTTGAGTGAGAAAGGATACCCAAGAGCGCATCAGATGAAAATACCCCGCGCTTTTCCAAAACCAACAACGCGCCGCTTACCAACAAAGCGGCAGCCACCACCCCGACCATCATATTGATGTTGAGCAACAAGCTGATCGCCACGCCCAACAAGGCGGAATGCGCCATTGTATCGCCGAAATAGGCCATGCGCCGCCACACAACAAACGCCCCAAGCGGTCCGGTCACCAGCGCAAAACCAATACCGGCCACCATCGCCCGCACAAAAAAATCATCAAGCATGATCGTGTTCCTTGTGGCTGTGGGCATGGTCACCGTCGCTATGCTCACAATCATCGCAAATGGTGCCATCCGCATGTTGCACGCGCCCATCGGGCAAATGCGTGTGGTCATGTTTATGGTCGTAAATCGCCAATGCGTCCGATGCGCGCGCACCAAACAAACGTTTGTACTCGTCGCTTGCCGCAACGGATTGCGGCGCACCACGACAACACACATGTCCGTTTAAACAGATCACCGTGTCCGTTGCCGCCATCACCACATGCAAATCGTGGGAGATCAGCAAAACGCCGCATCCATGATGGTCACGCATATGTTGGATCAACTCGTAAAGCGCCACTTCGCCTTGAAAATCGACCCCTTGCACGGGCTCATCCAACACCAAAAGATCAGGTTTGCGCAACATGGCACGCGCCAATTGCGCCCGCTGCAACTCACCGCCCGATAGTTGGCCAACCTCTGCATCGGCCAAATGCGCAATACCCACTTGGCTTAGGGCCACTTCAATATCTGCGTGAGCGTGCTTGGCGGTTAAATTCATCAAGCGCTTGACGCTTAGGGGCAACGTCCAATCCAAATTGAACTTTTGCGGCACATAGCTCACCACCAAATTATCTGCCCGCTTCACCGTGCCTTCTGTAGGGTCCAGCACCCCCAGCGCGCATTTAACGCTGGTAGATTTGCCCGATCCATTTGGCCCAATCAAAGTTACAATTTCGCCGCGCCGCACATTAAAATCCACGCCACGCACCAACCATTTGCCGTCGCGTTCCACGCCGACATTTTTTAGCGAAACCAGCAAATCTTTATTGGCCACCCGCACGGCACCTCTTTTATGGCGCTCAAAACCTCCCTGAAAAAGAAAAGTCAATTGGCGCAATTTTCCCTGTTGTCACTCTCTATGCCATACGTTATATCATAACACAATCCATGTAATAATATAACATATCAACAACCACATTAGAGACAAATATGCGCTTTTTGCCCGCCATAGCCTGTGCCAACATTCTAGCCCTATCCGCCACCTCCGCTTTTGCGGACAAATTACAAGTGGTCACCTCCATCCGCCCAATTGAATCGCTGGTGCACTATATCAGCGGCGATAAAGCTGAAGTGACAAACTTGGTGCCCGCCAATGCTTCCCCGCACAATTATGCCCTCAAACCGTCCGATGCCCGGCATTTGCAAAACGCTGACGTCATCTTTTGGATCGACGAGCATTTTGAAACATTCTTGGAAAAAGCCATTTCCACCCTGCCCCAAGCCGCTACCGCCATCACCTTGGCTGAACAAGACGGCATAAGAATACTCGACAGCCGCGATTTGGACCTAAAGGGCGAGCATCACGAAGATGAACATGGCCATGAAGAAGAAGGGCATGACCAGCACGAAGGTCACGATCATGGCGAACATGATTTGCACATTTGGCTCGACCCCGAAAACGCCAAAACAATCACCAATATCATCGCAAAAACACTAAGTGAAAAAGACCCCAAACACGAAACCCTCTATCGCGCCAATGCAGAAAACCTCATTAAAGAGCTCGATGCCCTCATCAGCACCACAAATGAAAAACTAACGAACGTTAGATCGCACCGCTTTGTGACCTTCCACGATGCCTATCAATATTATGAGAACCGCTTTGACCTACAAAACGCTGGCGTGGTTACCCTTGCCCCAGAGATCAAACCAGGCGCGAAACGTTTAAAGGAACTGCAAAGCGCATTGGCGAGCAACCAAATTTCTTGCATTTTCTCCGAACCACAGTTCGACGCAAAGCTGGTGGATCTTGCGATCCAAGGCACCAATGTCAAGGCGGCGGAACTGGACCCGCTCGGCGCAAATCTTAAAAGCGGCACAACCCTTTATGTTGATCTGATCAATCAGCTGACCACAAATATGGTGGGCTGCTTAGACCAAGCCCAATAGCGCATCTTGTTTGGCACGAAGGCCAACAATCGCTTGTGTCGCATCTGGCAAGCAATTGGCATAGGTGATCATATCACCCTTTTTGATCGGGGCGGTGGCAACACCGCCCTCAATCAACCCGCACGGCACGGCTTTTGCTGCGCGTGCGTCAGATGCGGTCATGGTCCAAGAGCGGTAGCAATATTGCCCAATCGCATCAAATCGCTCACCCGCCGCCATATCCTTTTTCGCCAAAGCGCAAACCTCAGCCACAGGCACATCAAGCGGCTGCATATCCACTTGCCCATAAAGCGCGACCCGCGCGCATGACAATGGAACTTCAAGACTGGTCAAATGGAACGGACGATAAAGCGTAAAATACGGCCCGCGGCCCACTTTTAGGTCAGCCATACGCTCATGAATGCGTTCGTGCGGGGCTTTCACAATCACAAAGACCCCCGGCGCGACGCCTTGGCCAATGGTATAATCCACGCGCCCCACACCCGATAGAATGCCGCCATCCCACTCAGGGATCAAAATATCTTCAAGCGTATCAAGCGTCGCTTGCGGACCATGCATACCCGGTTTATCCGGCACCATGCCCGTCGCATTGGCCAGCGCTGCCATCTCAACCATGGTTTTTGAGCCATCAACGAACTCCACCAACATGCGCGGGTTCATATTGCGCGCCTTGGCTTCAGCTTCATAATCATCGGGAACAGCGTCCACATTCAACGGATTGTTTTTGCCTTTTCCAGCCGAAACAATGGGAAAGCCTAAAGCATTTGCAAAATCGATGAGCTCCATGATGGAGGACGGCTCATCCCCTGCGCCAACCGTATAGATAAGACCAAGCTCTAGCGCACGCCGCTTCAAATAAGCACCAACAGTCACATCTGCTTCAACATTCATCATGATGAGGTGTTTGCCCGCTTCAAGCGCTTGCAAACCAATATCGGCGCCAACGCTTGGCTTGCCTGTGGCTTCCACCACTTGTTGGATCAACTCATTGTTTGCCACCAGCGCCGCATCGCAACAAATGGCGATTTTGCCCATTTCAATGGCTTTGCTGATCGCCCCGTTGCTTTCACACACCACAGCATTGCTGCGGTCACCATAGGCAATCTCAACGGCCTTCAGCGCATTTTCTGCATTGCGCACAGCTACCGCCCCAATCCGCAAACCACGCATCCGCGCCACTTGCATAATCAAATCAGTGCCCATCTCTCCCGCGCCAATCAGCCCAATCACCACTTCCTTGCCCGCCTCTTCAAGCCGCAACAAATCTCGGCTTAGCCCAGTAAGGCTTGAAGGGGGCATAGCAAAAATGGACGAAGCTGATTTTAACATGGATGGACCTTAAACAGACTATTTGCCGCTTTTTACCCGAGCATAGACCGATTGGCGATAGGCCACATCAACAAATTGTAATGAGCAATCGCTTGATCTTTGCATCAAGCCTCTTCACCTTGGTGAAATCAAAATAACCTGAGGACCATTATGATTGCACAGCCAGAAGACGTCATCCAGTTTTGGTTCAAAGACCACGGCCCCAAAGACTGGTTCACAGGCGGCGAAGATTTCGACAAAGCAATTGTTGAAAAATTCTCAAAAACACATGCCGCCGCCCACAAAGGCGAACTATTCTGGTGGCGCACATCGCCTGAAAATCGATTAGCCGAAATCATCGTGCTGGATCAATTCACCCGCCAAATATATCGCAAAGACCCACGCGCCTTTGCGTGCGACCCCATCGCTTTAACCTTGGCCCAAGAAATGGTGATCCGGGGCGACGATATGAAATTGCCAGATGATTGGCGCTCTTTTGCCTATATGCCCTATATGCATAGCGAAAGCTTGAGTGTGCATGATGAAGCCATGAAACTGTTCGGCGCGCTGCCGGGCGAAAACAGCCTAGAATATGAGATTAAACACCGCGACATGATCGAAAAATTTGGCCGCTATCCTTACCGAAATGAGGTTTTGGGCCGCAAAAACACGACTGAAGAAGATGCATTTTTGTCTGGAGATCACGATAGTTTTGGCCAATAAGACGAGGCAACGGTCAAAACCGGGTCGATACTATTAGCTTGATGATGTTGGGTCTTCCTTAAAAAAGGAGACCCGCATGACTGAAATTACATTCACGCCCATTCCCACCGCTGACGCTCAAAGCTGGTGGGATGGGGGTACTGATGCTTACAACCAACCGCTCGAGCAGCGTCAGTCTGACGGCACAGCACCTTGCCGACATTGCCTTAGAAATATTGAAAAAGGAAAGCCTGTTTTGCTGGGCGCCTACAAACCCTTCGCCTCCACTGGCCATTTCACGGAAACGGGGCCAATTTTTATATGCGGCGAACCCTGCGCGCGCTTTGTTGGTGACAACAACCAATTACCGCCAGTAGTGGCAGAACGCGATCAATTCATAATCCGGGGCTATTCTGCAAACGAAAAGATTGATTACCGCACCGGGCAAATCGTTCAGGTGCAAGACCTCACAAATGTCGCAGCAAAGATCTTCGCCCATTCAGACGTCAAATTCATCCATTTGCGGTCAGCGGGCTATACATGTTTCACCACGCGCATCGACCGAGCCGGCTGACCGCAATTTCGCCCTGATTATTTGATTGGATCACGCAACAGTCAGAGGCATAGCTCTGGCTGTTTTTTTACGCCTCTGCTATTAGGTTTAAACGATAAGACATTGGGGACAAAATGCATAAGATTCTAGCCATAGTTGCTTTACTCTTGCCGCTCGCTGGCTGTGTCAGTGCCACGACACCACTACCTGCGGGCCTAACCGCTTCAATGGCGCACCCGGGCGCGCAGCTAGACCAGCAAGAAGCCATTGGCCTGATCAATCAATATCGTGTGGCCAATCGTTTAAGCCCCCTTACCTTGACCCCAGAACTAAACGGCGTCGCCACACAGGCCGCTGCCCGCTATGCAAAAGATGGCAACAATAATGGCGCAGCCGCATTGATTGCAGAACGCACCAATGGCGCCACCCTATTTAGTGCTGGCTACACCAATTTTGCTGAAACATTTTCTGGTTGGCGCAACTCGAGCCGCGACGCCAAAACCCTGCTACGCGCGGACGCCAATAACGCTGGGCTTGCCGTCAATTATAACGCCAATTCAAGCTATGGTGCCCATTGGGTGCTGATCGTTACCGAGTAATTGTCATGCAGATCGATACCATTGGCCTGAATTGCCCTTTGCCCGTCATTAAGGCGGAAAAAGCACTGAGCAGCCTGTCGTCAGGAGACCTATTGGTGCTCTTGGCCAGCGACCCCCTCGCCGCCATCGATATCCCCAACATGTGCAATAAAGCCGGACACAAGCTTCTCGCAAAGAGCCAAACCGGAGATGTGTTGCGCTTTGAGATCGAAAAAGCTTAGCTCAAACAAATAGACGCCCGAAATCGAGCGGACAGCGCTCACAAACTGGGCTAGTTTATGTGCATGCTTTTTCAAACACCAAATGACGACACACTCTACCAAGCCCTTCTAGATCGCGATCCATCGTTTGATGGGCGCGTTTACGTGGGGGTGTCATCAACGGGCATTTTTTGTCGGCTGACTTGTCCCGCAAGAAAACCAAAGCGGCAGAATTGCAGCTTCTACCCTGAAGTTGCGAGCGCCATTGCAGCGGGTTTTCGTCCCTGCAAACGGTGTAAGCCCTTGGCGCCCGAAGCCAACGGCGACATTACCATTCAAACACTCACCAAGGCATTAGAAGAAAACCCCGCACATCGCTGGAGCGAAGGTGACGTTGCGCGCATGGGGTTTGACCCATCCACTGTGCGCCGCGCGTTCAAACGCCAATTTGGCATCACCTTTTTAGAAATGGCCCGCCTAAGTCGCCTACGCGATGGCTTCACGACCCTGTCGGGAGGCGGCAAAGTTATCGAGGCACAGCTTGATGCAGGCTACTCATCACCCAGTGCCTTTCGAACAGCTTTTGCAAAACTATTGGGGCTCGCGCCAGGCAAACTCGCCAAAGATCCGATGTTAAAAGCAGATTGGATTGATACGCCCTTAGGCGCGATGATCGCAGTGAGCGATAATACCGCCCTGCACTTGCTCGAGTTCGCCGATCGCAAAGCCTTGCCCGCTGAACTCAAAAAGCTAACAAAAGCCGTCAAAGGCAATATTGGCATTGGCCGCTCTGCCCCAACAAAGCAGGTGGAAGAAGAACTCAAACGCTTTTTTGCCGGCACATCAGATCAGTTCAACACCCCCCTTGTTTTGCACGGTTCAGACTTTACCAAAAACGTTTGGGACGCCTTGCGCACCATTCCTGCCGGGCACACAAAAAGCTATTCTGATTTAGCAAAGGAAATTGGAAGACCTACAGCCACCCGCGCCGTTGCGCGCGCAAATGGGGCCAACCAAATCGCCATTTTGATCCCTTGCCATAGGGTTATTGGAGCTGACGGATCACTAACTGGATATGGAGGTGGCCTATGGCGCAAGCAAAAGCTAATCGAACTGGAACAACAATATCTAGCCCGTTAACACGAAGCCAATGAACTACGCACAAGCCAATTACCAATGGTACTTGCGAGGTGTTCATCACCGATGAGGTCAATTTTTTGATCATCAATCTCTTTTTCCAAGCGCGAAAGCCCTAACCACGCAGAAGTCATGGCTTTCAATTCCGCACTAACAAAAAGATCCACATTAAACCCCGGATCATTCCAACAAATATCAACATCGCACCCTGGTTTGGCGATCAACCAATAGTTTGTTTGTTCATTTTCCAATTCGGGGAACATAAATTGTATGGTTGTCTTTTGGTGCATCGGCAGCGCGTGACGATCCACCTTGCGTCGAATATTCCACATCAAAAGCCGGGCATCTAAGTGCTCTAATGTCACCTCTGTATCAACATTTCGATGCGCCCATTGCCCAAGCGCATGCACAATTGGCCCCAACTCGTTTCCAACAGGGGTGATTTTGTAGGTTATGCCCCCAGTAACCCCATCCTCGCGCCGAGAGATCAGCCCATGCACCTCCATTTCCTTGAGACGCTTGGACAATAGGGTTGGTGACATCCGGGGCACACCGCGCCGAATTTCATTAAAACGCATCGACCCAGACCACATCTCGCACATGATCAACAAGGTCCATCGTGGCTCCAATATTTCACACGCCATAGCGATAGGACAAAATTGATTGTAGCTATTTTGGGACATTACGCCTTCCTCACTTTCATGAGTATGCGCACCGATAACCCATACCGTCTAGTACAGACTAAGTACCAGATCTGCTCTAGTTTCTACACTGGCTTGCATCCAATCCAATGGCCTAGCTTTCCCCATCAACTAAAAGGAGGCAACCATGCCATTAATCGACATCAATGTTATTGAAGGGGTTTTCACCCCTAAACAGAAACAAGAACTCATCACCAACGTCACTGACGCTGTGGTGGCCATCGAAGGGGAGAACCTGCGATCGGTCACTTGGGTTCGGATTTTAGAGGTCAAAAGTGGCGACTGGGCGATTGGAGGTCAAATGCTACAATCAGGCGATGTGCAAGACATGGCCCGCGGCACGGGTTGAACCACAACAGTGCACCTAGGGCCGCAAAAACAGCGGTCTTGGGCGCGGCAGCTCAACAGTGGCCACCTTGGGCACATAGTTGTAGGCCGGACGCGGCCTTGGCAAATCAACGTCCACAAGTTTGCCCAGCGTATGCACCCTCACCCTTTTTGGCACAACGTCATCGCCCAAATAGGTCGGTTGTCCCTCAAGTCCGAACGGAAACGCCGCTTTGCGTCCATCCACATAGGCCTTTGCCTGTTTGCCGCAAATCTTTTCGCGCATATCAATCGGCGCCGATGCCAAATTTGCAACGCGCGTGACAGATTTTCCAGTGCCCTTATAACGATTGTCAAATCCACGCTCGAGCAGCAAAGCGGTCAACTCCCCACGCTCTCGGGCCGAGGATGCGCCCAACACTATTGCCATCAATTTGCGCCCTTGGCGTTCGGCAGTGGCCACAATATTTAGACCTGAGGCACAAACATAGCCGGTTTTCATGCCGGTCGTGCCACGAAATTTGGTGAGCAGAATATTGTATGAGGCCAATTTGGCCTTTCCAAATTCAACCGTGCGCGTGTCAAACATGCCATCATATTGCGGATATCGATTGCGGATCACCACAGAAAGAATGGCCAAGTCACGCGCACTTGTGACCTGTTCACCTTCATGCAGGCCATTTGGATTAACAAAAAAGGTATTGGAGAGCCCCAGGTTTTTCGCATGGGCATTCATTAGGGTGACGAATTTGCCTTCCGATCCGCCAATTGTTTCCGCCAACGCAATGGCTACATCGTTGGCCGATTTAACAATCAGCAAATAGAGCGCATCCTCTAGTGTTATTGCAGTGCCAACAGGAAAGCCCATTTTGCTGGGTGGCGCCTTAAGAGCATTCGCCGACATTATAACGGGCGTATCCAAATTGACCTGCCCTGCAGCAATGGCTTCAAACGCCACATAGGCCGTCATTAATTTGGTCAATGAAGCTGGATGCCAGGCAACCCCCGCATCTTCTTCAAAAAGCACTTCGCCACTTTGCATGTCGATCAGCAACTGGGGAATAGCCAACCCCGGCGCACTGGTCGCAATCAAAACCACAACAGCGATGAAAAACTGACGCAATCCGCGCATCATTACCCAACTTCTTTTGAAACGTGTCCAACTTGTACCCACACGTTCAGCCTGATGCAAATGCATTAAGGCAAAGTGATGGCCAACGTCAGTCCGCAGGGCTTAAACCCAATGTAATGAGGTGAAATTCACCCTCCTCCGACATTTCCAAACCCTTTGTATAGTCCAACACAAGTGAATCAATGCGCGCGGTCAGATCCTGGAGCTGTTTTGTGGTCAACGGCACAGTAAACTGCAATGCCAGAGCGTTACGTTTTTCTGTGCCCAATTGCGCCCGACCATCCAACAAAGAGCGGCGCAATGCACGCGCCGCCTGCCGATAGCCCGCCTCCCCATTGTCAGCAATTGCGGCCAAATAGGCTGGATCGCGATTAAGCGGATCGGTGGCCAAAAGGTGCGAAATCGGGCGATAAAGCTTTTCATTGCGTGCACCAGAACGGCGCTCGCCTGCCACAACCACCAGACCCACAGCCAACAATTTATCCATGTGATGATAGAGCGAATGCGGCGATTTGCCGATGCTCTGCGCAATTTCCTTGATGGAGCCTTCGCCCAAGCCAAGCAACCCTTGAAACAGAGCGCGGCTGGCTGGCGCACCCAAGGCATGCAATTGCTCAGGTGTCGTTAGAACAAATTCTTCTGCTGCATCTTGAATAGGGACATTTGGCATATTAAATATATCTCATATGTTTTAATATAGTGAAAGCCTAACCTTTATGTTTCCACATTTTTTGCCCCTAAACCGTTTTGCAGTTGCAACAATATTCTCAATCACAAGTTTTTCCATAACCATCCCTAACGCGCGAGCCCAACCCGTGAACATGCAATCAGATATTCAAACACTTCTAGAGCAAAGACTTCCAGAAATACGGGAGGCTGCGGACCAATTCGGCAACGCGGGAATTGTGATGCACAAAGGGCAGATCATCGCGCAAAGTCAAAGCGGTGTGCGGCAAAAAGGAAAGCAAAACAAAATCCAGTCGACAGACAAATGGCATATTGGCTCCATTACTAAATCCATGACCGCCAGCATGATTGGGCGCCTCGTTGACAAAAACCAATTGGACTTTGACGCAACAATTGCTGAGCTATTGCCCAACCAGAAATCTCAAATCGATATCGCTTGGTACCCCGTTAAACTAATTGAACTGCTTCAACACACATCAGGCGCCAAAGGCAATTTCAACATTCCAACCATGCTCAACAACAGTTTCGCCGATGAAACCGCATTGTTGCAAGCACGAGAAAAAGCAGTTTTGGGGGCACTTAGCAAATCGCCGCAGAATGCACCAAACACGACCTTTGCTTATTCAAATTTGGGGTACACCATCGCCGCCTACATTGCAGAGCAAGCCACCAACAAAAGCTGGGAAACGCTCGTGCAAGAGGAATTGTTCGCCCCCCTTCAGCTTTCAAGCGCGGGCTTTGGCGCGCCAAAGGGCGAACAACCGTGGGGCCATGCGACAAGGTTCTTTCTCTTCACCAGCGCCGCTGACCCGCAAAGCCCTGGCTCTGATAACACACCAATCATCGGCCCAGCGGGCACAGTTCATATGTCGATAAGGGATTTGGCCCACTATGGGCAAATGCATTTGGACGCCATGAAAGGCGACACCCCATTTATGTCAGCTACGACCGAAAGACGTTTGCACACCCCAAGTGAGTTGACCAAACACAATGAAAGATATGCCGCCGGCTGGATCGTCATCCCCCCGCGCACGCCATTGGATGGCGAAGCGCTTTTCCATAATGGCTCAAACACCATGTGGTACGCATTTCTGATCGTTGAACCTAAGCATGACATCGTCGCGGCCTTCACCACAAACACCGGCACAATAGAAGAATCTGAAGCAAAATTTGGTGCACTATTTCAAGACGTATTGCTAAAAATGGAATGAGCGGAAAGGTAAAAACCTTCCCGCCCACTTATTTCAATTGCCGCGATAAGGAGCGCTAGAATTCAGCCCAATCTTCACTGATCGCTGCATTGCCTTGACTGGCATAAGAAGCCCTTGCCGGTGCAGCGGCCTTTTGCTGCGGAGCACGAACTTCAACTGGTTTTTCGTATGAGGCTGAACCGCTAATCCGAAACACATCAACGATTTCATCTAGTTCGCTGGCTTGAGTTTCAGTTTGTGCAATCGCAGCATTTGTTTCTTCCACAAGTGCTGCGTTGTGCTGAGTCATCTCGTCCATTTGGCGCACGGCAGTGCCCACTTCAGAAATGGCATTTGACTGCTCTTTTGAAGCCTGTGCAATTTCAGACATCAATGCCGCATTTTCTTGCACCGCAGAAAGCATCTCACCAAGCTTTGCCGACGCCCCAGAAACCAGTTTTGTTCCCTCGGCAACCTCGCCAGCACTTTGTTCAATCAATACTTTCACTTCTGAAGACGCTTGGGCAGCAGACTGTGCCAAACGACGCACTTCAACCGCCACAACCGCAAAGCCCTTGCCCGCCTCGCCAGCGCGTGCCGCTTCCACAGAAGCGTTCAGCGCCAGCAAGTTGGTTTGGAATGCGATATCGTCGATCATGCCAATGATGTTGGAGATTTTGGATGAAGAACTGGTAATTTTCTCCATGGCACCCGTCGCATGGGTCATCGCTTCCCCACCTTCTGAAGCCAATTGAGACGCCTGAGCGGTTTTTTGTGTAGCCAATTGTGCTTTTTGCGCATTGTCGGCGACCGTTTCAGACAATTGCTCCATCGCGGCTGATGTTTCTTCAATGGTTGCCGCCTGGCGAGTTGTGCGCTCGCTCAGGTCGTTCGCACCGGTGAGAATTTCACCTGTGGCAGATTTCAAACCGCTTGACGTTTCACGCAGACGACCAACAATTTCAGTCAACCGATCAGCAACAGCATTGGTATCTTGCTTCAGTTTAAGGAATGAGCCTTGGTATTCGCCCTCAACACGCTGGGTCAGATCAGTTTTGGCCAGTGCGGCAAGCACTTCGCCCGTTTCACGCAAACCGCGCTCAACCGTATCCACCAATCCGTTCACGCTGGTGCCCAAAGTGTTCAGCTCTGGATCTGGGAACTCCATATCAACACGATTGGAAAAATCGCCCCGACCAGCAGCATCAACCACTTTGCCGAATGCCGTTTGCAGGTTCTGCATCATTTGCGCACGCTCTTCGCGTGTTTGTGCCTGTCGTTCGGTGTCTTCTTCGCTCAACTGGTCAATTTTCAGACCGTTCTCTCTAAAGATCTCAACCGCACGGGCCATTTCGCCAATTTCGTCCTGCCGGTTTGCACCAACAACCTCAACCTCATACTCTCGGGCGGCGAGTTTTCCCATCACCCGGGTTAAGCCATCAATCGGCTTCGTAATTGATCGACCAATAACATAGGCCAAGATCAACAACGCACCAGCAATCGCAGCGGTTAACCCCAATTGCTGCATAATGGTTTCTTGGTTTGCGGCCCGCAAATCATCGATATAGACGCCAGTTCCAACGATCCACCCCCAAGGTGCAAAGTAAGAAACGTAGCTGTTTTTATCGACCGGCGTCTTTTCTTTCCCGCGCGGCCAGACATATTCCATGAAGCCTGCGCCATCTTTTTTGGCAATGGCAATCATGTCGACAAAAATGGCCTTGCCATTCACGTCTTTCAGCCCCAGCTGATTGCCGCCCACAAGTTGCTTTGCAAATGGATGCATAATCATCACACCGCTATCGTCAACGGCAAAGAAATACTCGGCGCCACGATACCGAATGTCCTCAATTGATCGCAGGGCCGCGGCTTGCGCTTCAGCAACACTTACCTCGCCCGCTTCTGCTCGATCAAAGTTGGCTTGCACGATTGCAATTGCGGAATCAGTGAGTGACACCAATTCTTGTGAGCGCAAATTTGTGCGCGTATTATTGATGTTGGAAATGCTCACATAAGCCAACAGCCCAACTGTGAGCATGGACAGTGCCACCAATAAATAAATTCGTGCAGATATCTTGAGTTTATGCATGCCTTGTTACCCCGGCTAAAGTCTTGGAACACACACAATGTGCGTGGTCCAAGGCGCTAAATTCGACCAAGGGTGTGTTCAATCTTCGTTTTTGAAGCGCGCGTTTGCCCCGACAACGCCCTAACGAGTATGCTACTTACCTGCCCCTTGGCCGGTTATGTACGGTCCAATGTGCCTCAAAATCAGTTAAGTAAGCATAAACCATTAGCGATTTTTTGCCGCAGGTCCCGCGGCTGTGCGCCGCACCCTATTTCGATTGCAGTCACTTCAGATAAGACAAGATATTGCTTTCTTTATTCAATCGCCCTACAACAAAGAAAACTTCGAAAAGGTAACGACGTGTCCCATTCAGCAAGATTTCTAGGCATCGCTGGCAGCCTCCGGCAGAACTCGTATAATTTCCAATTGTTGGAAGCGCTGCAAAAAAGCACAGCGCAGGAGCAAATCGACCTAGAGATCTATCAAGGTCTTTCAACCATACCGCTCTTTAATGAAGATATGAGACCCGTCGAGAAACGCCCCGCCGCCGTTCTAAACCTTTGCGAGAAGATCGAAAACGCCGATGGTGTGGTTATAGCAACACCAGAATATGCCCAATCCGTTCCAGGTGTTCTAAAAAACTTACTCGACTGGATTTCAATCAGCCCGGCACTAAATGAAAAGCCTGTTGCCATTTTGGGCGGCACCACAGGCATCTGGGGCACCCGATATGCCCAAGCAAGTTTGCGCCACACCCTCGTTGCAATGGGAGCCTTTACGATGCAACGACCAATGGTGTTTGTGAACGACATCAAAAGCCAACTGCCAACACCAGACCAACCAATTAGCCCCGACTTAGAACAGCGACTGAACGCTTTTGCCCACGGCATGAAAAAATGGGTCCGGCTGCACGCTAAGGACTAAAAAACAAAACCCCGCCTGGCAAAAGCCAACCGGGGTTTTTGTTTGGTGCGGGTGGAGGGAATCGAACCCCCACTCCCGAAAGAACGGGATTTTGAATCCCGCGCGTCTACCAGTTCCGCCACACCCGCACTAAGGTGATGGGGGCGGAATATACTCAAAAACACCCCCGCGTCAATCACTGATTGACACGAATTTCAAACTGATTACATCTGTGGACCAAAAGGGCGGCTTGTCCTTGTCAGAATTTGAGGAAAAGTGACGTGATTAGACGCCTATATGACTGGGTTTTAGCGCTTGGCGCATCCAAACATGCCCCCAAAGCCCTTGGCGCCATCTCCTTCGCGGAGAGTTCATTTTTTCCCATGCCGCCAGATGTGATGCTGATCCCAATGGTTTTGGCCAAACGTGAAAAAGCGTGGTGGTTTGCGCTTATATGCACCATCACATCTGTTTTGGGCGGCATATTGGGCTACTATATTGGCTGGGCACTGCTGGAAACACTAGCAAAACCGATTCTTGAGTTTTACGGCTATTGGCACAAATTTGAAGATTTTCAATTGGCCTTTAATGAATGGGGACTGCTAATTGTCTTCGTGTTTGGCCTCACCCCGTTCCCCTATAAGGTGATCACCATTGCCTCTGGCGCGACGGGCCTTAATCTGCCCATATTTATCCTTTCCTCTATCGTTGCACGCGGACTGAGATTCTTCATCGTCGCCGGGCTTTTGTATTTCTTTGGACCCCCTATTAAGGATTTCATCGAAAAACGCCTCGGGTTGATGTTCTTCATCGGTTGCGCGCTACTTGTTGGTGGCTTCGTGGCAATCAAGTTTTTGATTTAGTTGCCTTTTGAAATTGGGGAATAAAGTGATTGAGTTGAATGCAAAAAACTTAACCGTAGGTGTTACAGCGCTTGCGGCAACCGCCATCACCAGCGCGTACGGCTTTCAATATATCGGTGGCTATATTCCATGCGATTTGTGCTACGAACAACGCAACCCCTATTACATAACGATCCCGCTTTTGTTGATAACCCTGTTTATCTGGGACCGGCTAAACGCCAACTACCGCACCATTTTACTCGGCATCGTCGCGCTGATTTTTGCTTATGGCACTTGGATGGCAGGCTATCACTCAGGTGTTGAATGGAGCTGGTGGCCGGGCCCCGACACCTGCACTGGTGTTGGTGCTGGCATTGCAGATTTTGCTGATCTGCAAAACATCAACGATACGGTCGTAATTCCGTGTGATCGCGCGCAAGTGCGCTTTTTCGGCCTCAGCTTTGCGGGCATGAACGCCATTGTTTCACTGTTCCTCACCTGCGCCACACTTTATGCAGGTCACCTGAATTTCCACTCGAACAAGAAATAACCAACACTGGTATGATTTTCAGAATTGAGTCGAAAATGGTAAGGTTTGCGAACCAGCGCGCAGCGTACTAAGAGTACGTGAGCACTGGAAGCACAAAACCACGCCATTTGCAGACCAAATATGAAGATCATCTTAGGGTTCCAGTTCGATATCCCAATAAAGATAATCCATCCAACTCTCGTGCAGATGATTGGGGGGGAACTTGCGCCCATTGGCTTGCAAATCATAAACCGTGGGTTGAAATGGGGTTTGGCTGGGCCACATGCCAATATCGCGTGGCATCTTGTCTGCCTTGCGCAAATTACAAGGGGAGCAAGCCGCAACCACATTTTGCCACGTGGTGCGCCCGCCTCGAGCGCGCGGAATCAAATGATCAAAGGTCAGATCGTGTTTTGACCCACAATATTGACATTCAAATCGGTCACGTAAAAATAGGTTAAACCGCGTAAATGCAGGGTTGCTCGCGGGTTTAATGTAGGATTTGAGCGCAACCACACTGGGCAGCTTCATTTCAAAGCTCGGGCTTTTGATCACCCGATCATACTCATTGACAATATTTACGCGGTCTAGGCACACCGCTTTAATCGCGTCCTGCCAAGACCACAAGGACAATGGATAATAGCTCAGCGGCCGAAAGTCCGCGTTCAACACAAGCGCCGGGAGAGCTTCGGGTGACACATGGATTGTCACACCTTCCTCCTTTGGTGAGAATCACTCCACTAAAATTAACCCCATCATTGTGGCTTAAGATGTCACCTGTGTGAAGGCTTGTTAACGATCTCTTTACCTATTCGACTTCGATCTGATCGTCAGGCTTAAACACATGGCTCAAAAACCCGGTGGCGAACTGCAACCCATCCATCGCGATAGAGTGGCCGGTTTTTTGCGTCACTTTTAACGACACATTGACGTAAAATTCTTCAAGTACCGTTTTGGCTTCAAGACTGCCCGCAACCGGCACCACATCATCATCTTCCCCATGCACCAAACAAACAGGCGGCGAAGACTCCATCTCGTCACCAATCGTTTCCGCATCTACCATTTTGCCCGAGAAACATAAAATGCCTGCCAAAGGCTCTTCAAACCGCAGCCCAGTATAAAGCGCCATCATGGCCCCTTGGCTGAACCCACCAAGCACCACGTCTTTAAGTTCAAGCCCAGCATCAGCGGTGCGTTGCAAAACATAATCTCGGATTTGGGGATAGGCCTGTTCCGCGCCCGCTTCATAATTGGTATCGCCACGCTCCAGATCCAAATGAAACCACTCAAAACCAAACGGATTGACCGCACACGGTTTTGGCGCATTTGGCGCCAAGAACTCCACATCGGGAAAGCCTTGGTTCCAAAAATTGCCAAGCCCGATCATGTCTTTGCCGTCCGAGCCGTAGCCATGCAGTAAAATCACAAGCTTGTTTGGCGGATTGCCATTCGCAGGTTCCAATTTCGGGCCAAACAATTCGCTCATATTTAAATGCCTTCTTTATTTTTTGTCACCGCATAATAGCGCCACATAAGGCGCGCCGCCGCGCCTCGATAAGGCGACCATTTTTGCGTCATTTTCATGGTCTCGCTAATGCTTGGTGTAGCATTATGGCCCATATGGTGCGCAACTATTTTTCGCAACGCCAAATCTCCGGCGGGAAAAACATCCGGGTGCCCCACACAAAACGACAGGTAAACCTCAGCCGTCCACGGCCCAATGCCTTTGATCGCGGTCAGCATTTTCATTGATTCAAAAATCGGCGCATCCGCCACCAAATCATAACGCAAGGTGCGTCCCAACTCGGCATTGGCGATAGACCGAATGGTCCGATACTTCGCTTGGGACAGGCCGACCCCCACCAACCCCTCTTCACCCAGCTCTAAATATCGCTCGGGCGTCACCACCCCCAATGTGTCGCAAAACCGATCCCAAATCGCAGCGGCTGATTGCACGGACAAAAGCTGCCCGATTACGATGCGTGACAAACCCTCAAATCCACCCGTTTCAGCGCGCAAGGGCACCGGATCACACAAATCCAATACTGTGCGCAAAGAAGGGTCGCTTTCAACCAGCGCGGCCAATTGCGCCGCCAAAACGGGCTCACTTCTCAAACGTTTAATCAGCGGGTTGTGATTCATGTTTGTCTTTCTTGTTCGTTCGTGGCAACTAGAGCGCTATGAACACAAACGATCAACCCATTTTCCGCTTTGCCCCCAGCCCTAACGGCCAGCTGCATCTCGGCCACGCTTTCTCCGCCCTTTTGACCCAAGAATTGGCGCAAAAGGCTGACGGCAAATTATTGTTGCGCATCGAGGACATCGATACCATTCGCTGCACCGATGAAGGCATTGAGCAAATGCTCAATGATCTGGATTGGGTCGGCTTTTCATGGGACGAAGAACCCCGCCGTCAATCCGCCCATTTTGACGATTACGAAAAGGCCCTAAACGCCTTACACGCTGATGGGTTGCTTTACCCCTGCTTTTGCTCGCGCTCACAAATCAAAGCCAATGCCACCGGTGAAAAAGACCCCGATGGCGCGCCAAAATACCCGGGCACCTGCAAGCATATGAGCCCTTATGATCGCGACAAACGCATCAACAGCGACGCCGCATACGCCCTGCGCCTTGATATGAAGAAGGCATTGGAAAAGGTTGGCGAGGTCACATGGCAGGAAATGAGCGAAGACCTGAGCGAAACTGAAACCATCACCGCTGACCCAATGGCTTGGGGCGATGTTATTTTAGCGCGCAAATATACCCCAACCTCATATCACCTCAGCGTTGTGGTCGATGATGCGGACCAAGGCATTACCCACGTGACGCGCGGCAAAGACCTATATTTTGCAACCGCCGTTCACCGCGTTTTGCAAAAGCTGCTTGAGCTGCCAGAACCGAAATATATGCATCATGGGCTTATCCTTGATGATGAGGGCAATAAGCTTTCAAAGTCGAAGAAATCCTTAAGCCTTGCTGCCCTTAAAAAGCGAGACTGGACACCAGAACAAGTCCGCGCCCAGTTGGGGTTTGAAGAAGATGATGAAGAGCCCGAAACTGAGTTGGGCGAAGAAGACTAAGCCAATACCGACGTGCGTTTCATGGTTTTAAGCTTTTCCAATTCCGCCGCAGGCAGCAGGGCCAAAGTCGTCTCGGCTACGGCACGCTCAAACGGTGTGCCAAACCCTGCGCCCAAAATCGCATCCAGCTTGGGGTCCAGCAATTCCTGTGGTGATTTCCACAGATAGCGCATTTTGATCACTTCGCGGATCACCGGCTGAAAAACTCCGACCACACTGAACAACCACCAAGGTAGGTTGACCACCTTATAGGGCTGCGGCACTACCCGTTGAATGGCATCCGCAATCTCATTTCCGGTTACGAAGTTCCCGTGAAAATGGAGATTCTCAAATGTGTTTAGCTCGTCACGTTTTGCAGCCACTTTCTCAAACGCTCGGCCAAGATCGGGCAAATAGGCCCAGGTGTGTTTGGTCTGCCCGTCGCACGGCAATGTGATCTTGCGTTTTTTGAAATTCATCGCAAAGCCTAGGTCAAACCAACTGCCTTCAGCCCCTGGACCATAAAAATCTCCGGCCCGCAGCATAAAGGCTTTAAAGCCGTGGTTCAGCGCGCCTGCTTTTAGCGCCTCTTCCATGCGTTTGCGGATCTCCCCTTTGGGTGTCTCAGGGTTTTGCACCCCGTCCGGGGTCATTTTGGCCACGCTTGCTGCAAAATTGTAAACATTGGCAGAAAAAACCAAGGTTTTTCCGGTGCCCTTCATCGCCTCAATCACAACGTCGTTTAAGCGCTCCGCTTCGCCCTCCCACTGGTCATAGGGCAGGTTCAGCGCATGCACGACCACATCCGCGTCTTTGATTGCGCGTTTAACGTCTTCCAACTGAATTGCATCCCCTTGTACAAAACTGAACCCATCAAACGCTGTTTTGTTCGAGCGACCAAAACCAACAACGTTCCACCCCGCTTCAATAAATGCTTTGGCTGCAAATTGGCCGATACGACCATTGATGCCCAAAATTGTTACTGTGTCTGCCATGTTGTAGCTCCTCAAAATCATTTGTTTCACTTGACTGCCCTCAACACATCCATTCATATTCAAATTGAAATTGGCCAAAATCGCATCTGAGATATTCAATAATGAATAAAACAAACCTCCCATCAGAACCGGATTGGTTTTTGTGGCGCTCCTTTTTGGCCGTCATGGACGAAGGGTCATTGTCCGCGGCCGCCCGCGCACTGGGTGCGTCACAGCCCACCATAGGCCGTCATATTGAAGAGTTGGAAAACTGCCTCAGTGCGGTTTTGTTTGACCGAACTGGGCGGGGCCTCAAACCCACCCCCATCGCCCACCAACTTGTTGAGCCGGTGCGCAATGCAAAGTCGGCCCTTGCCGAAGCCCAATTGGCCGTAACCGGTGCCACAGAAGTTTTGGATGGCACTGTGCGCATCACGGCTTCGCAGATCATTTCGCACAATATTTTGCCCGCAATCCTTATGAAGGCGCGCGAACAATATCCGATGATCGAACTGGAAATAGTCCCCTCAGACGCGGTTGAAAACTTGCTTTTGCGTGAAGCCGATATCGCTATTCGCATGTTCCGCCCTGGCCAATTGGATGTGGTGGGTAAAAAGATCGGCGATGTGCCGTTGCGCGCTTGCGCCCATCAGTCCTATCTGGATAAGCATGGCACCCCACAAAACCCACAAGACCTGTATGACCACGAAATCATTGGGCTTGATCGACAAGACGATATTATTCGCGTCGCCAAAGCCATTGGCTTTCCGCTTGAAAGGAAGAGCTTTAAACTGCGCACAGACAGCCAAACGCTGATCTGGGAGATGGTCAAACAAGGGCTCGGGGTCAGCTTTGCCCAATTCAATCTGATCGAAAAAACGCCGGGCATGGTGCACATTGTACCGGACCTCAAAATCCCGGCGATGGAAATGTGGTTGGTGGCCCACCGCGAGGTCCACAAAGCAAATCGCATCCGCGTCATTTATGACCTGTTAGCAAAGGAGCTAACCGCTTATACTCGCGCAAATTCGTGAAAAACGAGATTCGATTATGATGAACCAACCGATCAACATCCTG
Source organism: Maritalea porphyrae (assembly GCF_027213965.1). Taxonomy (GTDB): domain Bacteria; phylum Pseudomonadota; class Alphaproteobacteria; order Rhizobiales; family Devosiaceae; genus Maritalea; species Maritalea porphyrae_A. Next base: position 144,706 of record NZ_JAPWGX010000006.1, read on the forward strand.
ATTTTCGTCGCCCTTGGCGTGGTGACACTTATTCTTTTTGCTGGGCTGTTTAATATGTTCCGCGGCGGCAACCCAAACCTGTCCCAAAAGCTCATGCGCGCCCGGGTGATCGCCCAATTTGTGGCCATCATCTTGTTGATGGTTGCGGCCTTCTTCTTCGCCCCGCGCTAAGAGGACTATTCTCATGGTCAAACTGAACAAGATTTACACCCGCACTGGCGATGATGGCACAACCGGCTTGGTGTCGGGCCCAAGACGCTCAAAAGCCGATATTCGGGTGGAAGCCTATGGCACCATTGACGAAGCCAACTCAACCATCGGCCTGGTGCGCTTACATACGGGCAGCGACCACCATCTAGACGACACTCTTGCCCGCATTCAAAATGACTTATTTGACGTAGGTTCAGATTTTGCAACCCCGGGGCCCGATGAAGGCTTGAGTTACGAACCATTGCGCGCTGTGCAAAGCCAAGTGGATTGGCTCGAACAAACAATTGACGCCTACAATGAAAAGCTTGAACCACTCAAAAGCTTCACCCTGCCCGGCGGCAGCGCGCTCTCGGCGCACCTGCACCTGTCGCGCACCGTGGTCCGCCGCGCCGAACGTATTGGTGTCGCCTTGTTGGATGCAGAGCCGGAAACCAACATAATTGCGGTTAAATATCTCAACCGCTTGTCTGATTTGCTGTTTGTTCTAAGCCGTGTCACAAATGATAATGGCGCCCGCGACGTCTTGTGGCAGCCCGGACAGCATCGATAGTAGCGCGGTCTTAATCTTGGGGATTTTCATTGTTTATTCCACTCTACGATCAGAACCCCAAAGTCTATGTTGAGCGCCCGTGGGTCAATCAAACCCTAATCATTGCCAATCTCATCATCTTTGCTATCCAGTATATTTTGCCTGCATCTGGCGAAGAGTTTGTGCTGATCACCATGGCCGTCGTGCCTGGATGGTTGAACGAACCGCTGATTGACCAAGTGCCGTTTCTGCCAGACCAAACCACCTTGGTGACCTACGCGTTTTTGCACGCCGATTGGATGCATGTCATTTCCAACATGATCTTCTTGTGGGTTTTTGGCGACAACATCGAAGATGCTATGGGGCATGTGCGCTATTTCGTCTTTTATCTGGCTTGTGCCGCTGCGGGCGGGTTTGCACATATGCTGGCTGACCCAACAAGCACTGCCCCACTGGTGGGCGCTTCGGGCGCTGTCGCAGGGGTCATTGCCGCCTACATTATCCTGTTTCCAAAGGTACGGGTATATGTATTGGCCAAAATCATTGTGCCCCTGCCCATCCCCATTCCAGCGCTTTGGGTTCTCGGACTTTGGATTGCCATGCAATTGTTCTTTGTGCTGTTCCCCGATGGTGGCCCAACCGCATGGTGGGCGCATATTGGCGGTTTAATCGCTGGGGCGACGCTGGTGTTCTTTATGAAAAGAAGTACGGTCAACCTATTCGGGCGCTAGCTCAAGAGCGCCCGCACGCCAGATTTCGCCAGTTTCGCAAAATCCATTTTGCCCGATTGCGCCATCCACAACAGATTAATACCCTCCAAAAGGGCGACAATCTCTTGCGCTTTTTGCGTGGCCATTTCTGGTGAAACACCATCCTGCACCAACAAGTCGGCTATGGCACTTTGATAATGTTGGTAAAAATCCAAAACTACCGCTCGCGCTTCTTCATTGCGGCCAGCAAGGGCCAAGAACTCAAACCCAACCGTTTGAAAATGAGCGCCTTGTTGCATTGCAGCGCTGACCAGATCGATCCAACTGCAAATTCGCTCTGCTGCATTTTCGCCAATCGGAATGAGCTTTAACGCGTCCAAATTGGCACTGAAAAATTGATCAAGCAGAGCCAACACCAACCCATCTTTGTTTTTGTAATAAAGATAGATCGCCGCCTTTGAGAGCCCAGCTTCTTTCGCCACATCTTCCATGCGCGCGCCTTGAACGCCGTCCCGCGCAAACACCTTTGCTGCGGCGCCCAAGATTTGCACTATTCGTTCTTTTGAGCGGTCAGGGCGCGGCAATGTTTTTCTCTTTTGTTGGCTGTTTCAGCATTTGTGTAAAACGCACACCAAGACTAGTGGATTGAGCGCATTGCCGATAGCCGAGCTTTGCAAATATCGACAGGTTTTCATCCCGCGTTGTTTCAAGCCATACGGTTGCACCTTTTTCAAGCTTCGCATGGAACTGGTCAAACAATTGCCGACCTACGCCTTTACCGCGTGCTTTTGCACTCACGCCAACAAATTCAACGATATGTGCGGCCTGCCCCTTAAAATGCGCGCGCCGCTCTGCATCATGTTGGGCTGTACGCAATATCGGGGTCAGGCCACAGCTCAGACCAACCCGCCACGCCCATTTGAGTTGCTGTAATCCGGTTACCGTATTTCTAGTGTGACCTGCAATCAGAACTCCAACCAATTGATCGCCATCAAACGCCACGTACATATGTTGTTTTTGCTCAAGCCACATATCCAGCGTCGCCAAAAACCACCCCCGCATCGCCCTATGCAATTTGGCAAGGCCTTGATCCCTAAACAGCACCACCATGCCTTGATCATCCAAAAAACTATCAACCAACATGTCAGTGGCAGCACTTATGTCCGCTACCACCAAGCGTCGAATACTTACCGCCCTCATTATCGATCACCAGGCTGAAACGGCGCTTCCTTGAGCGCATGTCCCAGGAGCAATTTCAACATCAAAGCGGGGATGAACCAATTCAGCCCGGCAAGATCAAACAAAGGCAACTGCCCAACCAAAATGATCAACATCGTCAACCCCACCGCCATTGGGCGTTGCAGGTAAAGTGGGGTTATAAGCAAAATCAGAGTGGCCAAAACCAACAGTCCGCCGAGGGCAAAACTGTAAGCAAATGGGCTGGGGCTGAACAAAAAAGCGAGCAAAGCAATATGCACCAGATGTGTAGCGACAAACCCAAAATGCTTTAGCTTGGTGTGCTCAGCCCGATGATACCAGCGCTTCGCAGCAGAAGTTGAATTGGTCACGATGCCGCCCCCAATATCAAAGGCCAAGACCACCACAAATAGCCACTGCCAAACAGTTGCGGGTTCACCTCGCAACAGCCAAAACAGGGCCACCCCGCCAACAGCAATCAACCCGCCAAGAATCAGTTGCAAGTTTTCTTCGGCCCCGGTCGCACCAGGGCCAACAAATCTGTCCCACGCCCCAAAACCACCAGCGCGCGGCTTGGGGGGGTGCCAGTTCACCCACATGCCGCGCCCCTCATCTTTTTGTTCGACACCTTCTGTTCCAACTTCACCATTTGGGGCACCTGCCCCGGCTTCCATTTTCCCATGCTCATTCTTAGTCATCTTTCACTCCACATAAATAACTTACTGGTCAGTTATTTATGTGGGTTTTGAACGATTTTCAAGGGGAGGGTCAAACTTTTTGGGATGATGAATACATCAGCTGTAATGATGCTTTGCGGGCAAGCTCACCCCATTCGCAACAATTCTAATGATCCTGTTTACCCCCCATTAATGCTAATTGGCGACAATGGGTGCAACTGAATGGCTAGAAAGGCGTTTCAGATGGACATGTCGATGATCACCCAATCGCTTGGGATGCAAGCCGCACAACGCCAGCAGAGCGCTGAGCTTATGATGGTGAAAGCTGCAAACGACATGCAGCAGCAAGCCGTCAATATGCTCGAAAAAGGCCTCGCCAACGCCAAAGCGATGCCAGCACCGGGTACGGGCTCTGTGGTCGATAAGTCAGCCTAAACCAAACCAAATTTCTTAAAACTGCCAACAGTTAGTCCCTTGCACAATCTGCGTGGGTTGTTCATTCTGCACATCCGCACACCAACAAACTCAGCACGCATATGTCCGCAACACCCGCCACCAAACAGCTCGATCAGCTTGGCTTTGCCTATCAACTGCATGAATATGCCTACGACCCCAAAGCCAAGAACATCGGCCAACATGCCGCCACAGCACTTGGCATTGACCCAGCTCGATTGTTCAAATGTTTGATGTTTGGTTCAGCGAACGCAAAAGCGTTTGCCCTTGTGCCCACCAGTGCTGAAATGAACCTCAAATCAGCAGCCAAGGCTCTCAAGGAAAAGAAAATCGATCTTCTGGATCCACGCCAAGCCGAAAAAATCACGGGCTATGTGATCGGCGGCATCAGCCCAATAGGTCAGAAACTGCCCGCAAAGGCCTTCTTAGATCAAAGCGCGTTTGACCACGAAACGATTTTGGTAAACGGGGGCAAACGTGGCCTGCAAATTGAAATCGCACCGCATGACCTCATCACGGCGTGCAACGCCCAAGTGCTTTCGCTGACTTAAGAAACACAATCCAAAAAGACCTTTTCAAATCACCCAATAGCGCCTAGAACGAAACAATACCAATTAAAGTCCTTTAGGCGATGATATGTCAAAATCAGCAAAAGAACTCATGCTCGCTGGCGAGCCATTTTTGGCAGGCGATCCTGATCTCATCGCCCAAGCTGGCCGCACCCGCGCGATTATCCACAAATTCAACACGATTGAATATGACGATCCAAATCGTATGGACTTGTTGCGCAGTGTTCTGGGCAAAGCGCCGACGGAATTTTGGGTTGAAAGCCCATTTTATGTTGAATATGGCGAAATGACGCAAATTGGTGAGCGTAGTTTTATCAACCGCAATTGCACCATTATGGACAATCACTTTGTCAAAATCGGATGCGAAACCTTAATCGCACCAAACGTGCAAATCCTCACCGCAGGGCACCCCATTCGAGCAGATGAGCGTTGTGTTTATCCTTATCCAGACGCCCCAGATCAAATGAATTTTGTCAACCAAGCCGCGCCCATCACCATTGGCGATAATTGCTGGATCGGTGCTGGCGTAACCATTCTACCCGGCGTCACCATTGGCGACCGCACCACCATTGGCGCGGGCGCCGTGGTGACAAAAGACATCCCTTCAGATTGCGTGGCAGTAGGTTCCCCGGCCCGCGTGGTGAAAAAGCTCTAACTCTTCGCCGCCGCCAATGCAGCTTCAATCAACACAAATGCGTCTTCGCTGTGCCACTCCGCCGGCCCGGCCAACACACCCCATTCGTGTCCGTCTGGACCAAGCAAAATGGTTGCTGGTAAACCAAGCGCGGTGCCGCGTTTTTTCAGAACTTCAAAGGCTTCAAATGTTGGATCAGCGTGTAGCGGAAGGTTTTTCAACCCAACCTCATCCATAAAGGCTTTGGCTTTTTCGATCCCATCTTCGCCCACGTCCAAATTTATCGTGGCCACTTGAAAGCCTTGATCTGCATATTTGGCGTGCAGCGCATCAAGCGCGGGCATTTCCGCCCGGCATGGCGCGCACCATGTGGCCCAAAAATTCACAAGCGTCACTTTGCCGTCAAAATGGTCAAAGCCCACCTGTTCGCCTTGATCGGAAACGAAACGAATTTCGGGGTACCCCTCGCCCTTAGCCGTTGCGCGAAACGCCGCCAACTCGCCCTGTGCGGCTTCATCGAGTGCGATCGCAATGGCCGGTTGAGGTGCATAAGCGGCACCATCAGCCGAACTATTTTGCAGCTTCGCACCATTGCTAACCCAAACTGCTGTCGCTATAGCTACCACAACGCCCACGATTACGCCCAAACGCCACTTGTTTTGATGTGGTTTTGCGGGTTCATTTTGTGGTTCCTGAGACATAATTTCTCCTAAAGAGAGGTCAGTATGAGCAATCAAATGTGGGGCGGCCGGTTCGCTTCTGGGCCAGACGCCATCATGGAGGAAATAAACGCCTCCATCGATTTCGACAAGCGCTTCTATAAACAAGATATAGAAGGCTCAAAAGCCCATGCCACAATGCTCGCTGCCGCGGGCATCCTTACAAGTGAAGATAAGGATGCAATCGTTAAAGGTCTAGATCAGGTCCAATCAGAAATCGATAGCGGATCGTTCACTTTTTCGCGTGCGCTTGAAGACATTCACATGAATGTGGAAGCACGTTTGAAAGACCTGATCGGCGAACCTGCGGGTCGCTTGCACACAGGCCGCTCACGCAATGACCAAGTGGCGACAGACTTCAAACTCTATGTGCGCGACACCATTGATATGTTCATCACCCAGATCAAAACCCTGCAATTGGAATTGATCAACCGCGCCGAACAAGAAGCTGACACAGTCATGCCTGGCTTTACGCACCTACAAAGCGCACAGCCTGTCACCTTTGGCCACCACATGATGGCCTATGTGGAAATGCTGGGCCGCGACGCATCGCGCTTTCATGGCGCCCGCAAACGCTTAAACGAATGCCCATTGGGCGCCGCAGCTTTGGCGGGCACCTCGTTCCCCATTGATCGGAACATGACTGCAACAGCGCTTGGTTTTGAACGCCCAACCGCCAATTCTTTGGACGCAGTAGCCGACCGTGACTTTGTGCTTGAAGCCCTAAGCTGTGCTTCAATTTGCGCAATGCATTTGTCCCGCCTTTCCGAAGAATTGGTGATCTGGTCAACCGCTCAATTTAAGTTCGTGACCCTGTCCGATAAGTTCTCAACCGGTTCTTCGATCATGCCGCAAAAGCGCAACCCAGACGCTGCTGAACTAATCCGCGCCAAAATTGGCCGCATCATGGGCGCACTCACTTCGCTGATGATCGTGATGAAAGGCCTACCCCTCGCCTATTCCAAAGACATGCAAGAAGACAAAGAAGTCGCCTTCGATGCGTTTGACAGTTTGGGCCTAGCGCTTGCCGCAATGACCGGCATGATCAACGATCTCAAAGTCAACCGTGACGCCATGCGTGAAGCGGCAGGTTCTGGCTTTTCAACCGCCACTGATTTGGCCGATTGGCTGGTCCGCGAAGCCAATGTACCGTTCCGCGACGCGCACCATATCACCGGGTCTGCTGTGGCGCTGGCTGAGAAAAAAGGCTGCGACCTTGATGCCCTGACCATTGAGGATTTCAAGCAAGTTGATGAACGTATCGACAGCCGCGTGTTCAAAGTTCTAAGCGTTGAAAACTCCGTGAAATCGCGCACCTCCTATGGCGGCACCGCGCCAAACAATGTGCGCGCCCAAGTTGCGCGCTGGCGTGAACAATTGGCTGCAGGCGAAGAAGAATAGACAATGGTTCATCACTTCCAATATCACAACGGCAAACTGCACGCCGAAGACGTTGACCTGACCGAATTGGCAGGCGACGTGGGCACGCCATTTTATGTTTATTCAACCGCCACTTTCACCCGCCATATCAAAGTGATGCAGGAAGCCTTTAAGGGCGTCGACACGCTGGTTGCCTACGCCATGAAAGCCAACTCGAACCAAGCCATGCTCAAACTTGTCGCCAAAATGGGCGCAGGTGCAGATGTGGTTTCCCTGGGTGAACTCAAACGCGCGCTTAAAGCGGGTATTCCCGCCAGCAAAATCGTTTTTTCCGGCGTGGCGAAAACCCGCGCAGAGATGGAACTGGGGCTAGAAGCGGGCATTAAATGCTTTAACGCGGAGAGCGAACCAGAACTTGAGCGCCTCAATGAGGTGGCCAAAGCCATGGGCAAAATCGCACCCGTTTCCGTGCGCATCAACCCAAATGTGGACGCCAAAACACACGCCAAAATTTCAACCGGCAAAGCGGAAAACAAATTCGGCATTCCGTTTGAACGCGCCAGCGCGGTTTACAAACGCATCGCAGAACTCGAACACTTAGACGCCACCGGCATCGACATGCACATCGGATCTCAAATCACCGAGCTTGAACCGTTTGATAATGCATTCAAACTGCTTGCCGAACTTGTGGGCGAATTGCGCCAAGAAGGCCACAACATCCGCCACGTTGATGTAGGCGGCGGCTTGGGCATTTCCTATTCCAGCTCAAACGACGTGCCGCCAGATCCAATGGCTTATGCTCAAGTGGTGTTCAAAAACGTCAAGGATTTGGGTTGTGAATTGGTGCTTGAACCGGGCCGCATGATTGCGGGCAACGCAGGCATTTTCGTCACCAAAGTTGAATATGTCAAAGAAGGCGCAGAACGCAGGTTCATCATTGTCGATGCGGGCATGAACGATATGATCCGCCCCACATTGTACGAAGCCTATCACGAAACTATGCCGCTGATTGAAGACCATCAGTTGCAAGAAAAGCGTGGTGATATCGTTGGCCCCGTTTGCGAAACAGGCGACTATCTTGCCCGCAACCGCAGGTTGCCAGAAGTCAAAGAGGGCGACTATATCGCCATCATGAGCGCCGGCGCTTATGGCGCGGTCATGTCCGGCACCTATAACACGCGGCCTTTATGCGCCGAAGTGCTGGTTGACGGCGACCGTTACCACGTGATCCGCGAGCGCCAAAACTTGGACGCGCTGATTGATTTAGACAGCATACCGGATTGGTTGGAATAGGGAAGCGGGGCATCTGCCCCCGCTCACCCGGTTTTCCTAGGCCGCTTTGTTCCAGCGCATCTGTTTATCGTGCACAAAGCAGGCTTTGTTAAACAGGTCTAAGTCGATTGGGTTTGGTTGCCTAATATCAGATAATTCTGGAAAGGCCTTTCCTGACTGTTCAAACGACCGGTCAACTTGCGAGATAAGCAAGAGGGTCACGCCGTTTTGGCGAGCAAAGCTATGCAGTTGCCTTAGCTGGGCGTCCAGCGTAGGCGTTGTGCGGCGCTGATCAAGGATTTGCAGATAATCGATCACAGCAACCGAGCCAGTTTTCGCTCCATCCATGCGGCGAACAATATATTCTGCGCAAATTTCATCTGATGTATCAACAACCAGCTTTGCGTCAGACATCAGTTCACCAAAACCCATTTCAACTAGCTGCGCATTCAACTCTCTGGCGTGATACTCAAGCGTAAAGAAATAGGCGTCTTGCCCGGCCGCCAGTTTGGCAAATGCGATTTCCAAACTGGTTACAGTTTTGCCATGTCCGGGCCTACCACCGAGCAACACCATGTCAGCGGGCTCTAAGCTTTTCGCAAAGTTTTCCGCTGCACAAATGTTGTTGGATTTAGAGATCAGCAAACTCCAGCCGCCGAACCCTTCAGATGCAGCAACTCTGTCAAGCGCCTGATGAAGGGCAATATTATCTTGGCGAGCGAGCAGTTTCGCTTGGCGTTTTAATTGATGAATGGGTGCAGAAAGTTTCATTTCAAAACCTCATAATTGCGGACCAATTACGCATTTCCCCCCTTATGCGAATGCCCCAACTATAAGATTTGAGAAACAATATACCCCATATGCAAAATACTTTCCCGGATGGAGGGAGGTGGCACGGGTCGGGCCGCACCAAAATCTAGCAAACAGTTTTGATTCTTGTAAGTCCTTTGGTGCTGCCGATGCAGACTTACGCCCCGAACTTCTTCGCCAACGTTTCTTTCACCACTTCACCACCTGCGAGCGCTTCGGCCACTTTGGCGCGAATATCGGCGAGGGTAAACGGTTTTGGCACCACATCATGCACCAAAGCATCAAGCCCATGTGCCCGTTCACGCTGATCGGCAAAACCGGTCATCAAGAGGATCGTAATGTCTGGATATTGTGCCGCAACGCTAAGGGACAAGGCAATCCCGTCCATCACCGGCATTTTGATGTCTGAAAGCAGCAAATCGAAATTGCCTTCATGCTCAAGCACCGCTTCTGCGGCCAAGCCACCATCTTCGGTCACAGTGACATCATGGCCGTCCATTTCCAAAGCGCGGCTCACAAAACCACGAACGCTGGGGTCGTCCTCTGCCAATAAAATCTTTGCCATTGCGCTACTCTCCTGCACTGACTTGGTTGAGCATAGACGGTTTTGACGTGTCATTTTGCCAATCCAAGAATTTTAGTTTTACCCGCCGCACATCGTTTGGTGGTGACGACAGTTCTGCTTTAAAATCAAACAACCCACCTGCCTCAAGCACGGCCAATCCCGGGGTGGTGTTCCACTCATAAATCACGCTCGAATTCTCATCGAGCAGCGCCACACGAATTGGCGGCAAATAGATCATGCGCTCGGTTACATTTTCAATTTTTGCGCGCACCGTCAGCACTTCGTGCCCGTCGCTCCAAACGCGATCGGTTTTCACATCCGCAAATTCAAGCCCCACCACATTAATCGACTGGCCAAACAATCGATAAAAGCCCGCCATATCGGGGTAGAATTGAACAATGCGGGTACTAAATCCAAACAGCACAGCAATAAACAACAAGGAGACGCCAAGCGCCCCAAAACTGATGTTACGGCGCAATTTAGCCATGGGCAAAGCGCGGGCAATTTCCCGTCGCCGCTTTGCAATTCGCCGCGAGCGCTTCATCCGCTCAATCTGCTGGCGCCGCCGCGCCGCATATGAGGACAACTCAACTTCATTGTCCTCATTGATCGCATTCATCACGTCTTGCGCCGCATCAATGGCGCTTCCCACGGCCGTGCGGGCGCTCATGGAGCCATCGTCATCATTGCCAAATGGGTCATCATCGTCGGGCAATTCAAAATCGCCTATGCGATTCGAATCATCACCCTTATCTAATGCTGCATTGTCTTCTTCAGCTGAAAACGCCACATCCATTTCGTCTTCATCAGCGGGCGTTGTTTTTTTTGCCTTGGGTTTTTTCTCTTTTGGTGGCTCATTCAGAGCATCACCCAAAAGGGCACCAAAGTCGTCCTCTACAAGGGCTTGCGCATGCCAAGAGCGCTGACAGTTGGCGCATTGCACAGATCGGCCATGATCGCCGATCGCTTGCGCGGCAACTTCATATCGCGTGCTGCAATTTGGACATACAATTATCATTTAGTGCGAACCGATGCATAACTTCCGCCCCAAATGTAACGCTGATTATGTTAACACTCCGAAAAAACGGACAACGAATAAGCGCCAAATTGTGCATCGCTGATAATATGGTTTCCAAATAGTGATTCGGGAGCAGGTCTTGATTAAGTTTAAAAATGTCGGGCTTCATTATGGGGCCGGGCCAGAGATCTTAAAGAACCTCAATTTCAACATTGATCCGGGGTCATTTCATTTTCTCACCGGCCCTTCAGGTTCAGGCAAAACCTCGCTTTTGCGCCTATTGTTGCTCTCCATGCGCCCCACCGCAGGTGAGATGGAAATGTTTGGCAATAGCACCACAAATTTGAGCAAAGCCGAGCTGATGCAAATGCGACAGCATATTGGCATTGTGTTCCAAGAATTTCGCCTGCTCGACCATTTGACCACATTTCAAAATGTGGCCTTGCCCTTGGTGGTTCGCGGTGAGCCAGAAAGCTCTTATAAATCCAACGTTGAAGAATTGCTCGACTGGGTTGGTTTAGGCCATCAAATGCATGTGCGCCCTGAGCTTTTGTCTGGCGGTGAAAAACAACGCGCCGCCATCGCCCGCGCCGTAATCGCAAAGCCGGATCTCTTGTTGGCAGATGAACCTACCGGCAACGTGGACCCGGAGTTATCTGAGCGCTTGTTGCATCTTTTTGTCGAACTCAATCGCATGGGTACAACCATTATTTTGGCCAGCCACGAATTGCATTTGCTCAACAAGTTCAAGTTCCCGCGTTTGCAACTCAAAGATGGAGGCATCAATGTCTCTAATTAGTCAATTTTTGCCCAAGCCTAAAACCCCGTTTCCCATTGTTCCAATTCAGTCCATTGCCGGGCGCACCTTGGCATTGCTTGTTGCCATCATGACCTTTTTGAGTTGCGTGACCTTTGGCGCTGTATTTTTGGTGCAAAATTCAACCCTTGCATGGTCGTCTGAAGTGGGGCGCGAACTCACCATTCAATTGCAGCAGGTTGAAGACGAGCAAATGTTGTCCGATATCCGCACAGCAATCAGCCTTTCTGAGCAATCACCCGGTGTCGCCCGCGCATTTGAATTGACGATCAAAGACAGCGAAGAACTGCTTAGCCCTTGGCTTGGTGAACAGTTTGACATTAGCGCTTTTGATGTGCCCCGTTTGGTTGTTGTGCAGCTGGCTGACCCAGCAAAATTTGACCTTGAGGCCTTAAAGGCAAAAATTACAGACGCGATCCCCGAGGCCAGTTTAGACACCCACGAATTGTGGCAACAACAACTCAACGCCATGGCAGGCACCGTGGTGCTTTCCGGCGCGCTGGCGCTTATACTCATCCTCACCGCCACAGTTCTTGCCATTGTTTTTGCAACAGCCGGCGCCATGGCAAGCAACCGAGAAATCGTCGACGTCTTGCACTTTATAGGTGCCTCAGACACCTATATCGCGGGCGCCTTTCAAGAACGGTTTTTGGCCATCGGCATGCAGGGTGGCGCAGCGGGTGGCGCAATGGCCATTGTGTTCTTTTTTGTCGCAAGCACCATCACCAGCGCGATTTTGCCGAACCAGAGCGCCACACAAGTTGAATTGCTATTTGGCCAATTCACCCTAGGGTGGCTGGGTCTGTTTGGACTAATTCTAGTGGTGGTCACTATTGCTATATTGACCGCAATTACGTCTCGGGTCACTGTGCACCGCTTTTTGGCTCAAATCGCTCCCTAATCAAAGGCCCACTTAATGATTATCCAAGCCATCCGCTCGATGATTTTTTACGCGCTATTTATCGGCTATACTGCAGTGCTTGCCATTCCGTTCGGCATCTATTCGCTGTTCGGCCCTAAGATGACCGGCTGGTGGGTGGTCAAAGCCTGGTATGTGGGCAATCTGTTTTTGTTGCGCTGGGTGGTTGGCATCAAAACCCAAATCACTGGGCAAGAGAATCTGCCAGATGGCCCTTTTATCATTGCTTCCAAACATATGTCAGACTGGGACATTTTTGCGCTCTTGCCTGCGACCAAGGGGCGGCCAACCTTCATCTCCAAGAAGGAACTCTTGGATATTCCTTTCTTTGGCTGGTGTATGCAAAACTTTCACACCATTAGGATTGACCGCAAAAATGGCGGCGCTGCTTTGCCCCAAATGATCACCCAAGGCAAAGAAGCCATTGCGCGAGACTGCCGGGTGGTGATCTACCCCGAAGGCACACGCCGTCCACCACTGGATGAGCCCAAGTACAAATGGGGCCTCGCCAAAATGTATGAAGCACTTGATGTGCCCGTTGTGCCTGTCGCCCTAACGTCTGGGCTTTATTGGCCGCGCAATTCGCTCATCCTGTGGCCCGGCACCGCTCGCGCCAAATATTTAAAGCCCATCCCTTCTGGTTTGGATTTAGATACATTTCACGAAACCATCCAAGAGCGCATTGAACCTGAAACCACGAAAATGCTGATGGAAGATATCGACAAAGGAATTGCCCGTCCGATCAACAAAGCACTGCAAGCCAGAATTGATGCCCATCGTCGATAAATACACCATATATTGACATCTACCCCTTACAAACCCATATATGTGGTTGGACGCCGATTGGCGCATTGACAGATGGCGCTATTTGTTCTATTTTTGTTCTTCTTAGAAAGAATAGCTAAGAATCGGGGAATGTAAAATGTCAGAAGCAATTCGGCTAATGAGCCTACCCAATTCCAACCAACTCGTGGATTGGCAGGGCCGTACGGGTCGTGTCTACGCCCTCAAAAGAACCAGTTTGACCGATATGAACATGGCGGGCAACCAGCTCTGCCTTTTGTCCCAACATAGCGATAGCGGCGAAGATGCTTTGTGGGTGGGCACAGGTGATAACCTAATCCATGATGAGCAAAGCCGGCGCGCCTTTTTGAAAGCGGTGCACGTGGCACAAGAGGCTTATGTGCTTGAGCTGGCAGATGATGAAATGCCCCCTTTGACCATGATTTGGGATTTGGAGGCAGCTCACCGAAACCCGGAGCGCCACGCCGCTTAAGATAAAGCGGCCTCATCACCCTTCATCAAAGCATCATGTAGCCATTTCAGAGCATCATCTTTGATGTTCATCTCGGCTAGGTGCGCATAAGTATTGATCACATACTCCGGGTTTTCACCCGAATGACCAACACCTTGGCGCACCAATCGCAATTGCTCTTCACGCGGCAAACGCCCCGCATATTGGCGGTGTGTTCTGTCAGCGACGAATGTCAGCGCTTCAACCACTTGCCCATCGGCCAAAGCAATTTTGCGCCAACTCTCCTTATAGACATTATTGCCCTGTTCACGCTCACGCAAATAGGCATGGGTTTCATCCCAAATACCAGGTTCAACTTCAAACGCCATGCCACGGCATGCGCCGCCTTGATCTAGCCCAAACACCAGACCGGGGTGTTCTTCTGTGCCGCGGTGCGTAAATGAATAAACACACAATTGACGATGCAACCCGCGCACCAAACCTTGCTGCGCTTGCACATAATCAAAGCCAGGGCGCCAAATCAGCGATCCATAGCCAAACACCCAATAACTCATAATGTGACCATAATTTTCATCAGAAATGAACCTACCTTGAGGTTCTTATAAGACCCAAGAAGCCAAGCGGCAACAACCCGAATTTCACAACACAAGATGCCATTTTGGGTGACAAGCAACCAAAGCCACGCTAGACCGTTTTTATGACCAAATTCAAAGTACTGATCATCACCGTTTTACTCGTCTGCCTTGCCTACACGGCCGCGTGGTTTTATGGCGCAAATCGCCTTGGCAACGAGCTGGATCAGCTGGCAACTGCTGGCGCACAGCCTCAGATTTCATGCATCAATCGCTCGATTACCGGGTTCCCGTTTCGTTATGATCTGTACTGCGCCAACACCACGGTGGACGATGGGGATCAGCACATCAGCGTCAAAAACGTCAAAGCAACCGTGCGGGTCTATAGCCCCACCCACATTATTGCCTTTGCCGATGGCCCCCTATTTTGGAAAGACGATTTTAACGGCAGCGAACGCGAACTTGAATTTTCGAGCATGCAGATCAGTGGCCGGCTAAATTGGAATTTGGAAATCGAACGGATTTCGGCCATTGCCGAAGACCTTAAATTGTCGGACACGGTAATCACCCCCATTCAATTGGCCAATGCCAAGACCATCGAAGCGCACCTGATCGCCACCCAAAATGCCGACACGGGCCTGCAAGCATTCTTTAGGATCAGCGACGCCAACCATATCGATTTGGCCACGCAAAGCGCCAATCTGGCAATTGAACTTGAGGCCACCAACTTAATCCGGGGCATCAACAGCTGGCAATATCCAGACATCCTGCGCCAATGGCAAATGGCCAACGGCGAACTGGTTGTTCATGCCCTTGATTTTTCCGCCAAAGATATGCGCTTCACCGCAAATGGCACACTCAACTTGGACGCCCAAGGCCAACTCAATGGCAAAGTGACCACCCAATCCAAAGGCCTTGTCGAACTGTTTGACCCTCAAGCCTATGGATTGTTAGCCCCAACCATTTTTGGTGTGGCCAATGCAGATGGTGAATATAAATCGCTTTGGCAAGCAAGCGCTGGCACGGTGAGTATTGGCGTCGCGCCCCTCTTTTTTGTGCCAGCACTATTTTAGATATTGCGCAGCGTTCTAAGCCTCTTTTTCAGCTTCCTCGGGCGTAGACACATGACGGCCAAAATCTGGCGCATCCGTTTCTTGCCCCGCATCAATGATCGAGCGGCGAATATTGCGGGTGCGGGTAAATAGCTCCTCAAGCATTTCCCCATCCCCAAAGCGCACCGCACGTTGCAGCATCGATAAATCTTCAGAGAACCGACCAAGCATTTCCATCACCGCTTCTTTGTTGGTGAGGAAGACATCACGCCACATAACAGGGTCCGATGCTGCAATCCGCGTGAAATCACGAAAACCACCGGCCGAGAATTTGATCACTTCAGATTTGGTCACGCTTTCCAAATGGTCTGCCGTGCCCACAATGTTGTAAGCGATCAAATGCGGCACGTGGCTGGTAATTGCTAGGACCATATCATGGTGCTTTGCGTCCATGATTTCTACGTCGCTGCCAAATGCGCGCCACAGTGCGGTCAATTTGTCCAAGGCCGTTTGGTCAGTGCCTTCAACCGGGGTCAAAATGCACCATTTACCTTCAAACAAAGAAGCGAAGCCCGCTTCTGGACCAGAATTCTCAGTGCCCGAAATCGGGTGACCAGGAATAAAGTGAACATTATCCGGCAAATGCGGCTGTAGCGCTTTAACCACATGTTCTTTTACTGAGCCCACATCCGACACAATTGCACCCGGCTTCAAATGTGAGGCGATGGCTTTACCAATCGCTTCATAAGCACCAACAGGTGCACAAATGATCACCAAGTCTGCATCCTGGACCACAACGGTTGGATCAACAGAATAGCTGTCGCCCAGCCCCAATTCTTCAGCCTTATCAAGCGTTACTTGTGAGCGGGTTGAAATGGCAACATGGGGCGCGAGCTTTTGTTCTCTAATAGCGCGCGCGATGGATGAGCCAATAAGCCCAATCCCAATTAATGCGATTTTTTCAAACATTTAATTTTCAATTCTTAGTTCAAACTCTGCAGCACCTGCATGAGTTTTTTCATATCTTTTTCATGACCGATGGAAATCCGTAACGCGTTTGGCAATCCATAAGATGCCATTTCACGCACCACCAAGCCCTCTTGCAACAACGCTTCAAAAGCGTCCTTTGCCGTATGGCCGGGTTCCTCGGAGAATTCGGTCAACACAAAATTACCTTGGCTTGGCCGCGTACGATACCAATTGGACTGCAACTCCGCCTCCAACAGGCTGCGTAATCGCTTGTTGTGCGCCTTCAACTGCGCGGTGAACTCAACATCGCGCACCGCAGCTTCCGCAGCTTTCATGGCTGCCCCATTCACATTGAACGGACCGCGCAATCGGTTGAACCCATCCATGAAATGATCCGGCCCATAAAGCCAGCCCACCCGCAAATTCGCCAAGCCGATCTTGGAGAACGTGCGGGTAACCACCACATTTTGATGCGCATCGACCAGATCAATGCCCAACTTATAGTCCGCCGCATCCACATATTCAGCATAGGCCGCGTCGATCACTAACAGCACATTTTTGGGCAAGCCCGCGTGCAACCGATCCAATTCGTCAGCCGTTAAATAGCTGCCCGTTGGGTTGTTGGGGTTCGCCAAATAAACCACCTTGGTCTTTTCAGTCACCGCCCCCAACATGGCATCTACGTCTGTTTTCAAATCGGTTTCAGCCGCAAAAATGGGGGTGCCACCTGCACCGCGCGTCACAATTGGATAGACCAGAAACCCAAACTGACTCATCACCGCTTCATCACCGGGCTGAAGGTAAAGCTGCGCGATCAGGTGCAACAATTCATCTGACCCGGATCCAACGCCAATTTTTTGGGGATCAAGCCCATGCACTTCACCAATCGCCTCACGCAATTGGGTCGCAGCACCGTCCGGATAAATCGCCAAATTATGTGCATGATATCGATAGGCTTCTTGCGCCTTCGGGCTCGCGCCCAACGGGCTTTCATTTGCACTTAATTTAATCGGCTCAATACCCGGCGCAGCTTTAGACTTGCCAGGTACGTAAGCAGCGATTTCCAATATGGAGGGATTAACCTCAGGACGGTTTGTCACTTTTACTGCTCGTTTTTTGTTGAACTATATTCGCAGCGCCGCACCTTAATGACAGCAGAGCATTTGCGCAAAGCAAACCAGCATCAATCCGTACGGTTTTGACCAATTGCTAAGCCTAGTTCTTGTTTGATTGTGCTGGATAGGCCGGCTGGGTCACAAATTCTGGCATTTTCACCAACTGACGAATACGCCGTTTTCGTGGCACCGCAGGAAACATTTCCTTGCGTGCCCGAACAACCAGCGCCCCAGCAAAGGCCGGACCTGCGAATCGCCCCAAGCCCTCAAAAATGCGTGCGGACTTTAAAAGCGGGCCGAAATTGCTCGGCGGCAAATAGAGGGCTTCACGCCAAATTTCTGGAGTGAAAGAATGGTCTTGTAACAAGCGGTGCAATTGATTGCGTGAAAATGGGTGGCCGTGCCCAAACGGGGTATTATCTCGCTGCGCCCAAAGTCCTCTACGACGGGGCACAACAATGACCAACCGCGCACCAGGCGCTGTGATTCGCCATAGTTCCTGCATCAATTCTTCTGGTTCGCGCGCAAACTCAAATAAATGATTGGCAATCACCAAATCAACCGCACTGTCGGTCAATGGAAGTTCAAGCGGATCAACCAAAGCGGTGCAACTTGGCCCGTCTTTTGGCCAAACTTGCGCTCCCTGTCGAGCCGGCATAAATGCCAACACCCGTTCAGCATTCTGCGTCACCCGCTTCAAATAGGGCGCACTATACCCAAGCCCAAGCACACGATGCCCCGACGCACTATCCGTCATTTGCGCAATCACATCTTGGATCAGACGGCGTGAAATACGCCCCAACGGTGAGCGATAGAATTGCAGCAATTCGTCAATGGCGACAAACATCAATTATGACTTTCACTTTTGCGCTAGGTGCAGCATGGCACACTATGCATTCATCTTTCGCTTTATTAAAGTCAGAATTCAGAACGCAAACATCAACACCAAGGGTTAGGTTTAAACGCATGTTCAAAATCCATCAAATTCCAGCGTTAGAAACAAATTTTGCCCTAATCCTTGAATGCACCACGACCGGCGAAGTGGCGCTGATCGACGCGCCCGACGCCCCGCCCATCTTAAATGCGTGCAAAGAACTGGGGCTAACCCCAAGCAAAGTCTTCGTCACCCACCACCATTGGGACCATGTGGATGGTATTGCCCCTTTGCGTGAGCATTTTGATTTAACCATTTATGGCCCCAAAGCCGAAGCGGAACAAATCGGTCAATTGGATATGGAGGTAGAACCCGGCGCCATGCTTGAATTTGGCGATGGCCATCTTAACGTCATTGCCACCCCCGGGCATACATTTGGCCATATTGCCTATTTCCTTGTTGAGCAGCCTACGCTTTTTGCGGGCGATGCGCTCTTCTCTTTGGGCTGTGGGCGCATGTTTGATGGGCCGCCGGACCAAATGTGGGCTGGTTTAAAGCGCCTACGCGAATTGCCAGACGCCACCCAACTTTATTGCGGTCACGAATATACGCTATCGAACGGCGCATTTGCCCAAACCATCGACCACACCAACAAGGCGCTTCTGGCCCGGATCGAACAGGCCCAAACTCAAATCGACAATGGCCGCCCAACACTGCCCACAACGCTAGGTAACGAAAAGCTGACCAATCCGTTCTTGCGCGCAGATCAAATAGGGATCGCTCATGCGCTTGGACTTGACGGTTCTGACCCTGTCGCAACCTTTGCCGCCTTGCGGAAGGCTAAAGACCAATTTTAACCATATCGCCCCAATTCTGGGGTTAAAAGTTAACAAATCCTTTATAATTGGCACGCTCATTGCAATAATATGGGTGTGAGCCACCAATTCTGTACCAAAATGAAACATGGCTCGCTGTTTTTAACGGAGCGCGTCATGAGTTACGACCAAAACGGCACATCTCGACCCAATTCGGCACAAAACCTTCCTTTGGTTTTGGAGCCAGCGCCCCGTCGTCGGTTTTCAAATGCCAATTATCGCCCAGACGCGTCCTTTGTTGCCCAGGTGATTGCGGGCAAAACCAACGCCCCCATGTTTCGCGCAAAGCGCCGTGCCAGTGTTGGTGAAGCGCAGACGGCTTATGAGCAGAACAACCAACGCAAAATCATCCGCATGCCCATGGGCTATTTGCGCACGCTAAGCGCTTAAGACGAACATCAAGCCTTCGGCCCAACCATCTCATTGGGCTTTATCGCCGCATCAAACGCTTCGCCGCTCATCATCCCAAGTTCAATCGCTGCTTCGCGCAACGTCTGACCCTTTTTATGGGCATGTTTGGCAATTTTTGCCGCATTGTCATAACCAATGTGGGGGTTAAGCGCTGTTACCAACATCAATGAATTGTTCAAGTGATCGCTAATCTTATCGCGGTTTGGCTCAATGCCAACCGCGCAATTTTTGGTAAAGCTTTGCGCCGCATCAGCGAGCAAACGCACCGATTGAATAAGATTATAGGCCATTAGGGGCTTATAGACATTTAGTTCAAAATTGCCCTGACTGCCCGCAATCCCCATCGCCGCGTCATTGCCCATCACCTGCACACACACCATTGTTAGCGCTTCACACTGGGTGGGGTTCACTTTGCCCGGCATAATCGACGAACCCGGCTCATTTTCGGGCAAGCTCAACTCGCCAAGCCCGCAACGAGGACCAGAGGCGAGCCAACGCACATCATTGGCAATTTTCATGCAGGCCACAGCCAATTGTTTGAGCGCCCCATGGGTGCCCACAAGCCCATCATGCGCGGCCAAATAGGCAAATTTATTATCTGCTGTTTTGAAATCCAAACCTGTCAGTTCAGCGATTTTTGCTGCCACTTTTGGCGCATAATCCGGATGGGTGTTTAACCCTGTACCAACCGCTGTGCCACCAAGCGCCAATTGGTGCATTTGCCCCAAGGTCGCCTTAATCGCTTCAAGCGCCAAATCAAGTTGCGCCACCCAACCGCTCATCTCTTGCCCCAGGGTCAAGGGCGTTGCGTCCTGCAAATGCGTGCGGCCGATTTTCACGATGTCTGAAGAATCTTTGGCCTTTTGATCAAGCACATTGCGTAAATCTGTGATGGCGGGGATAAGCTGGCGCTCGATCATCGTAACCCCAGCAATATGCATGGCGGTGGGAAACGTATCGTTTGAACTTTGTGACTTATTCACATGATCATTGGGATGCACTGGGGCTTTTGATCCCATCTCACCGCCCGCCATTTCAATGGCACGGTTTGAAATAACCTCATTCACATTCATGTTCGATTGGGTGCCAGACCCGGTTTGCCACACCACCAACGGAAAATGCTGGTCAAGCTTGCCCGCGATCACCTCGTCGGCAGCCGCGCAAATAAAATCCTTGATTTCACCCTCAAGATTACCCAATTCATAATTGGTCAATGCCGCCGCCTTTTTGAGCACCCCGAAGGCTTGGATCACCTCAATTGGCATCTGCTCGATACCAATTTTAAAGTTCATCATAGAGCGGGCGGTTTGCGCCCCATAATAGGCATTGGCGGGCACTTCAATCTCGCCCATTGAATCGGTTTCAATGCGATAATTCATGCAAACTCCTAGTGGCCGCCAA
Source organism: Maritalea porphyrae (assembly GCF_027213965.1). Taxonomy (GTDB): domain Bacteria; phylum Pseudomonadota; class Alphaproteobacteria; order Rhizobiales; family Devosiaceae; genus Maritalea; species Maritalea porphyrae_A. The sequence continues at coordinate 165,709 of NZ_JAPWGX010000006.1, forward strand.
AATTAACGTCGCGTGACGCAGACCGAATGGAAACCGAAAAGCCTGCAACCAAATCCACCAGCGACATGGCCATGCAAGTAAAGAACAAGGAGGTGGCCGCCGCAGGCACCAGCAAGAATTCAACCAGATAGGCAATGAAGACAAGGGTTGAAAGCATATGATCAACAATCGATGCGCTACCCACTTTGGTGGACTTGAGCACCTCAACAAACAAAAGCGCTAGCGCCAACACCACCAGCAAATCGCCAACGCTTAGGGTCCACACAGCCCCCGAAACCATGTCCAAAGACATTACCGGCGAGGCCCATCCGTTCGCCTTGTCGCCAACAATGTCGAACGCCACCAGATTGTAAATGAGAAGGGGAAGCGCAAGCAGCGGGATTTTCCAAATCATTGGACTGTCCTTTATGGGATCAAATTGTGCCCCATCATTTCCCTATTCGCGCGACGACGCAAGGCAATTGCAAACCAGAGCAACGCCAATATCCCCTTACGATAGTTTCGTAAGGAGTTTTACAATTTTGCAGACACGCGAGGCGATTAAGGTCTCGTGTTATTTGGTAGTAAGAATGAGAGGTTAAACGCCTCGCGTGAAATGGCTTTTGCCTTAAAACTGAAATACCCCGAGGTGCTAAACCCTTCTATCCCCTTGC
>NZ_JAPWGX010000070.1 GCF_027213965.1 Maritalea porphyrae
CCTTCATATGTTGAAGCTAGACAATTGAATACATGTCGTTTTAAGCATAGTTGCTGTGGTGAGAGATAGAAGCGCCCGAGGGAAGGAAGTTATGAAACTTAGGAGTGGGCACAATGTTGGACACACAATGTAATCTCTGGTGTCATGCGTTATTACCTCATTGCCTCATTTCTGATCGTGACGAGTCGACTGGTGAGCTGGTGATTCATCACCTTCACGGCAAACTGAATGAGCGGATACCACAACG
>NZ_JAPWGX010000071.1 GCF_027213965.1 Maritalea porphyrae
ACTTCACGCTGGCTGCGGGCGTTGCGCTGGTAGCCGCGTTGGGTGCGTGGGAGGTTCGCTACAGCAGGCGTGGACACAACCCGCTGGTACCTCCGAAGCTGTTTGCGCATCCCGCTTTCACCGGAGGCACGATCCTGGCGCTCGTGTATTTCGCGTCCTTCACCAGCATCTTCTTCACACTGTCGCTGCTGTGGCAGTCCGGTCTCGGAAACTCTGCGCTCTCGACGGGCGCAGTGATGCTGCCG
>NZ_JAPWGX010000072.1 GCF_027213965.1 Maritalea porphyrae
ACATGAAGCAGACCGATGTACATCGTTGGCACACCAGCAAATATCGTCACCCTATGTTTTTCCACCAGCTCAAGAACATGTTTAGGCTCAAACCTAGGCACTAACACCAATGTTGCCCCGCCCAAAACACTAGCATTTAAGTGGACGGTTTGACCAAATGTATGAAATAAAGGCAAAGTTACTAAGTGAATATCATCGGCCTGGCTGCCCATAATGTTTTGTGCCACCAGAGCGTTCATTATGAT
>NZ_JAPWGX010000073.1 GCF_027213965.1 Maritalea porphyrae
GCCTATCATGCTTACTAAAACGACAATTATATCATTAATTGTTATTTTCTAAACAAAAAAGCCACTTAGATTAAGTGGCTTTTCTATATGCAATCAGAGAGTTAAGGTTTGAGAGCTCGCTCTCCTCGCGCAATGCCAACGACACCACTACGAGCAACTTCGATAACTTCGGTCACTTCGGATATCGCTTGAATGAAGGCATCTAGCTTTTCACTCGTACCCGCAAGTTGTACGGTGTATTGTGA
>NZ_JAPWGX010000074.1 GCF_027213965.1 Maritalea porphyrae
TATCAATTTTGTTAAAAAAATGCTTTACCTCAAGTTTACTTGAGGTTTTAAAGTTGCACCATCTTAATTAACGCTAAACCCCGGCGATCTCAAGATAATGTGTTCAGCGCGAACGACTTGGTTGTTAAACACAAGACAGTTGGACATCAACCTTTTGAAATCCATCGGGAGTTAGAGGCAAACATAATGAAAAATAAAACTCAGCCGTACTTAGCTGGCCGCTTCTTCGACAGTATCTCCTC
>NZ_JAPWGX010000075.1 GCF_027213965.1 Maritalea porphyrae
GATTGTGGATGAGCAGCAATTCAAGGGCGAAATCCCTGACATAGCTGGCATGGAAAGAACCAACAACCTAATGGCATTCGTAGAACGCAAGCTATTCACTCTCAATACAGGCCATTGCATTACCGCTTACCTAGGTTGCTTGAAAGGCCATCGTACCATTCGTGAAGCAATTGAAGACCCAAGCATTCACGCTGAAGTAAAACAGGCGATGCAAGAGAGTGGTGAAGTGCTGATCAAACG
>NZ_JAPWGX010000076.1 GCF_027213965.1 Maritalea porphyrae
GAACGAGACTGCGTGTTCGAAGTGTCTTCTTGTGTACGATCAGACTCAAGTTGAATTTGATCATAGGTTGAAGATGACTTCGATTTACGTTTGGTATCTGCTTTGCCCTCTTGTCCCGCCAACTTATCGATTGGAAGGTAAAGAAGATTGCCGCTTGATTCCGAGTCAATCAACACTTTCGAAGTGCTTGAGTACACCTCTTCCATTGCGTCAATGTACAGACGATCACGCGTTACAC
>NZ_JAPWGX010000077.1 GCF_027213965.1 Maritalea porphyrae
GGTGAGGGGGGGGCGGTGGGGGGGGGGGGGGGGGGGGGGGATTTGGGGGGGGGGGGGGGGGGGGCGGGGGGGGGGGTGGGGGGGGGGGCGCGGGGGGGGGCGGGGGGGGGGGGGGAGGGGGTGGGGGGGGGGGGGGGGGGGGGGGGGGGCCGGGGCGGGGGGGGGGGGGGGTGGGGGGGGCGGGCGGGCGGGGGGGGGGGGGGGGGGTGGTGGGGTGTGGGGGGGGGGGGGGTGGGGG
>NZ_JAPWGX010000078.1 GCF_027213965.1 Maritalea porphyrae
TATCAAAGCAGCGCTGAATGCTGCGGTCGGTAAGCCAGTGATTGAAAAAGTACTGTTTACAGATTTTGTTATTCAATAGGTAAAACGTGACCGATCTATTAAGCCAAGACGAAATTGATGCGCTATTGCATGGGGTTGACGATGTTGATGACGTCGATGAACCGATAGAAAACGACACTGAGGGTGCCGTCAATTTTGATTTCTCGTCGCAAGACAGGATCGTACGTGGTCGAATGC
>NZ_JAPWGX010000007.1 GCF_027213965.1 Maritalea porphyrae
TGATTGAGAACGTCGGTCGTATCGCCATCAATCTGAATTTTGTACGACGACACCGGCGCGGCCAAATTGAATACAAACTTTTTCGATTTTAGCTTGTCCAAAGTCTCCGGCTCTTCTAGGTCCGTTGTCACATCAACTGCTTCAACGGTGTCATATGATCCACCGACTAAGATTTTGCATGTCAGTGTATGATCAGCCGCATCCCAATGCTTTGCCCGAAGAACCACTTCAACCGTGTCGCACGGTGCTGAAAGTGTACGGACGGTTGAGATATGATCCAAGTTGATATCACCGCGTGCCGCAACCATGCTGGACCGCGTATCGCCAATACCAAACGAAGGCATCGCGTCAGTTGTACCAATTAAGATGGCTTTCAATTGAACAATACTGGGTCGTGACGATAAAGCGCTCAACAAAGAACCCACGCCACCAAACAGCGCCTGCCACACACCGCCAATAAGTCCCTCAATCACAATATTGGTGCCCTCGGGAATTGACGTATCACAATTGATCAACAAATTTTCGATGCCACCAGCGAGTTCGCAGCCATTCAATTGCACTTCAACCCGCGTATCTTTATAGCCGTTGAACCACAACTCGAAAGCCAAATCGATATCGGCAGCAGCTGGCACCCAATCATCCCCGTTACGTTGGAAGAACGCGCCTTGAGCATATTTGTTGCCGGAGACTGTAGAACAGAAATGCGAACCCTGCGAGACGATCCAAATGCCGTAAAGTCGCCCTTTGACCAATGAAGCCGCCTCAACATCAAACGAGGTTGGAGTTAGGCCTGCAAGGTCTGCGTTCAACTCCGCTGGCGTTTTTGTCATTTTGTGCAAAACACGAGTAGGATCTGGGCGACCCGCCGCGTCAGTTTCAGTCAAGAACACATGCACATCCCCGCTCTCCGCTTTGCGCGTAAAATAGAGATTTATTCGTCCAAGCGAGCCTTCTTGCGAGTTTAAGAATGTTGAACCAATCTGAAAGCCCTGCACTGTTTCTTGACTGGTTATATCGTCAAAATACGGCTCCTCTATTGTGCGAAGGACGTGATGGCCCCAGTAATACTCACGAACTTTTGAGTATGTTTGCACCATGTCTGGGCTCAAATGCTTGACGGTTTTCTCGCCCCAATTCCATTCCCAAGCTTCAATGGCTTCGTTGGTGATCGGATCATAGCGCGTGAGCGTCCTAACCGTATCATTTCCATAATAGGGGAACCACTGAGTTGTTTCGCGCCAAACGCCATCGTTGGTATTTGGCACTTCCCCAGGTGCGAGTTTTAAATCCCCATGTTCCCATTGAGTACGCGTTCTGGTGAGCTTCACGGTTTCCGTCGTTGTGCTCGTGAATGTCGCCAGAGCAACTTCCCCATCGCGACCCAATACCGACAAACGTTTGATCAGGTCGTGACGCGGCATCACCATATTGTCGATAACAGTAATCCGTTCATCGAGCGGATTTACAAGCGAAAGTCCGACCGAAGTTCGAGCTGCATCCCTAAAATGCAAACCATTCCGCACTTTACAATCAAACTCAGCATGGTCTTTGTCGCTTTGTCCCAAATCGATAAAGTTATCTGCGCTCCAATTGGTGTAATTGTCGGGCAATTCATTCAACCGCTTTACGCGCGCAAAATCTCCAGCAAGGTTCACCACCATTTCCATTGGCGCCTTACCGCGTGCGGTGATGGCAAGTCCCGCTAGATCAGAGCGTAAGGTGTCGATCTGCGAACCTGCCAAATCCAAGCGTTTCTCAACGATTGTTAGGCGCGTGTTGAGCGATTTCAATGAGATCAGCCGATTGGCTTCAATCATCTCAATCTTTTCAATACCGGTTGTGGTCAAGGTGATATGAGCAACACCCAAAACATTGGCATCAAGTGCAGGCGGCTGTGGATCAACATTTTCCGTGCCAGCAACCCGATCGATGTTGGCTGTGCGGTGGTTCTCAGTTGAAACAACCCGCGCTTCAGTTGTCCGTGCCACCGCATCCAGCATAAATGTACGTGGCTCAACTGCCGCATCAATGCCAACGCCCCAGACAACAATCGTTACAATTCGTTTGGTGACGGCTGGCAAGAGAGAAACAAGATTGATGTTGGCGCTATCGTCTGCACGACCATATACTTTGCCATCGCGATAAAGGCGACCACCACCAACAGTCACTTCGGTAGGACTGGACTGCACTACAGATAATTGGATGTAGCCCGGTTGGTCGGTGATTGCGTCCGTCACAACATTGTCCAGAGCCTCTCGACTAAAAACACCAATGTTCTTGATGTCATCATTGGTAATGCGTTGATTTAAGCTCGGCGTGACAATTTTAGACATAAAAGTCTCCTAAAGGCTGGCAGGCACGCGCGCGTCTAAAGCGGTGCTTTGATCTAGTGGCAGGCCAAGATCGAGACTTGGCGCTTTGGTTGTTTGAAAGTCGACCAACAAGCGGTCAGTAAATCGTTTAGAAGCGCAGATTGCATCTAGCGATGCGTTGAGCTTTTTAAGATCATCCGTGCTGACAAAATCATCATCAAAAAAAGATTGGTCTGCAAAAATACCGTCGTGCAGCAAGACAGTACCTTCAGCACGCACCAGCATTTCGCCCGTATGAGCTGGGAAGCCCAATCGCGCGATATCAACAAATCCCATTGTGTCAATAATGGGTGCTGCAATATCCCGATCGTGGAAATAAATAATGTCAGAAATCAGTGCTTCTGCATAATCGTCACTTAGGCAACCGTCGTCTGCAAAATCTGCATCCAAAAAGAAGCCACCATGCCCCTCACCTTGTGACGATACACGCTCATATCGAGGCGACCGCGGCTCAAGACTTGCTCCAACACTATCGAGCGGTAAGTTGTCTATTTCACTATTCAGGCCAGCGTTCAGGCGAAACGAGTACACGGTTTGCACTGGATCACCCGACGCCAAAAAGTCTGTGTCTAAATAGCCTTCATCGGCATAAAAACCAGCTTCATCGCGCTTTGGCAGAGTAACACGTTCATAACCGTCACCATTTTCGTCACCACCCACTTCATCCAACCGCACTTCAATTTCTTCTTGCGCATCAGCAGCTTTGAAAAATGCACGGCGTCCGAGAAGTTCATGCGCTCGATCAACACCAAGAAAATCAACACCGTAAAATGAGTGATCCAGAAAAACACCGTCAGGCGGCAACCAGCTCCCTTCGCGGGTTTCCAAACTGATCCGAACACGCGGCATCCGTTTGATGTAGGCATCCCACTCTTGCTTATTGACCGGTCCACCGACAAAGAAACCCTGTGGTCCCGTTTTTGTCTCAACGAGCTCAGCATCAACGATATTCAGATAACGCCTATGGCCCTCTTTCGTGCCTTTCAGGCTGTGGTTTTCCAGCGATTGAGCGCAAACGGAGCGCTTCTTTAACTCGTCCCAATCTTCATCCCAGATATCAACCGATAGTTCGTGTGCCAAAAAATTGAGCAATTCAAAGGGACAAAGCCAAGGGTCTTTGAAACGCCGGATAACGTCTGGATCAAGCTGATCCCAGCGTTCACCAGAGACGCGCTCTACCGCCTTTTCCCACTGTGTGGAATTGGGTGGCAAAATGGTTTGGAAATCAGCCGTCATGAGTTGAGACCTTCACAGTAATACCCACACAGCGACCTAATTCCCCCTCCAGTCGCGCTATATGGCCAGTGGGTTGATTGATCACAACGCGATCAACAGGACCAACCGTTGCGGCTGCATGAATGGCAGAAGGCGGAATATCGCGCGCCGGTGTAAATCGAGCTGCGGCCATTTTGGCCAAGCTTTCCTCAACTGATGTTCGCACCGACAACGGATCGGGACCAGGCAGTACAAACACCTCAACATCAATCACATAATCAAACTGGCTGACTGATCCGACGTAAACCGTATCAGTAAATGGCTTGATATCGTCCTTGTGCAAATGAAACCGCACAAATTCAACAAGCTCAGCAGATGCAATCCCATCCACCCCTTTTGCTTGCACAGCAATCTGCGCCACCCCATCGCTCGGTGACCACACATCAACATTTGAAACATCTTTATGGGCAGATAAAGCGTGGAAGATATATCCACCACGAGTGCCAATCCCAGCCGCTTCCGGCTCCAACAGAACACGACGCCGGAATGCCTCGTCCAACTCTCCATCAAGACGCATGAGCGGCAACGCAAGATGATCAAGGTCAGAGCCAACAGCAAATGCCTTCATCACCGCCTTAATGGCGTCATTGATTTCAGACTTAACCAACATTTCCCGATAGGCATCAGTCTCTTGCAAAATCTTGCCGGGATCTGTTTCAAGCTCGGCAACATCATAATCAATATCTCGATCATCGAACAACGCAACAAGCCGCGTCATTCTATCCGCCAGAATGGCTTCGTAATCGACGCCACGAATGGCTAAAGGTGCCGGGAAACGTGAGAGGTCCAGCGTTTCTGCAGTGTATCGTGACATTGAAAATCCTAGAATAAGAAGGTTTGTTGAAATGCTACGGTTTGATCCCCAAGGTGCCCTCTTGGCAAATAGTCCCCATCAATGAAAAAGCCTAGCTTTCCCCTGGAAACATCGTGACCAGTCCGAGAGAAAAAACTTGTAGGTCTAAAACGCGGCTCCCACAGATCGATGGCAATTGCCAACAAATGGGCGAAACGAAGGAACAATTCTGGGCTCATGTTACGGCCCAAAAGCGCCAACCCAACCAAACCAAACTGCTCACGGCGAACACGCATGGTGATTTGAGTTGAGACTATGCACTTCAGAGCGGCCTGAACTTCGGGCCAACCGTTGATTGGTCTACCGGTTTTCCCATCGATTCCACTCATTTGACCTTGATAACCTTTGCCGGTTCGGCGGACACAGGCTTGGTGTCGTTGGTCTCTGCGATTAGGTGCCCCAACGTTTCATAGTACGCGGCAACTTTGTCGTTGAGTTCAATGACTTGATCTGGTTCAACTAACCTTCCATTAATTCGATCACCAGATTTATCCGTAACTCTGTATTTTTTTTGCATCGTTTCTCTCCTAAATTAGCACCCCTTCGGCGCCATCAACCGCTTTGTCTTCGGCAGTGTCCTTGCCGCCCTTAAAGTGAGCGGGCCGTGTGCCGTTGTTCAAAATTGTTTTGGTTGTGGTTTTGACTTCACCAGCTGAGACAAATAGACCGACACCACCCACCGTGATTTGAATACCGCCATCTACAATAAGGACGCGAGCATCGCCGCGTTGCAGCAATATCAAACCGTCACCAGCATCAGGCACCGGAAACTCATCTGAAAAGAAACCACCCATCGCGAAGCCCTGGCGCATATCTCCATTTGGCGCGAACGACATCATTGTTTGCCCAACAACTGGCGTCACTTTCGAACTGTTATTGCCCGCCGCTTCTGGCAATTGCATCCAAGGCGACAAGAATTTTTTGCGTCCGTCCGGCGCATAGTCCAATCTCACTCGGTGCGTTTCTGGATCATATTGATCCACCCGACCTGGCCGCATTATACGCGCCATGTCTTCAGACAAACGATTGTGGCGCCCTATCAAGCGAGCCAAATAACTGGTCATTGCACCCCACCTAATTGAAACTAATCTCAAACCCCAATGGCCATTCGGTTTCAGGCAAATCCACGGTTTCCAGATTAGGACCAAGTCCCAACAATGCGCCCCCGTTTGTGGTTGTTTCCAACCTCTCAATTGCCGCAACCCAATCGGCTTTTTCGCCTGCATTGAACCAGTTTGCGATATAGCTAGCGAAAATCACACTATCGGGGTTGTTTTCCAACGCGGATAAGCAATCAGCAAACACACCCGTCGCCGGCATGCTTTGCACTGGTTCTGCTATTGTTTGAAACTCAAACACCAATTGGCGGGCTGCAAATACCGCACCGCTTTCATTACTCGCACCACGTTTGATGGAAAACTTCATTGGTTTGCTTGCAGTCAGTTTGAGCAACAATTGTGCCCACGCGTTATCAGCACTTTGCAATGCGCCCACGATTTGTGCGCTTAAGTATGCAACGCGCAGATCCAACAATGCGTCCGTCAGAATGGGTTTCAATTGCGCCTGCGCGGCCTCAGACGTCGAAACACCAGCTTCGCTAGATTTGACAATTCTTGCCAGCGCACATTCAATCACCAACTCATGACGCGGACCTGCACCCTGCTCGATCGTATTTGAATATCCATCCGAATAAGCTACAACAATTGGAACTTCACCTTGTTCGCCGGCAATATCCTCAATCTTAGCCACCCGACTGTCCCAAACATTAGTTTGAGCCAGCGTTGTGCCAAGAAGCGCTTGCACGGCCAGATGGCGCAAAAGAATTTGGGTGATCATGTGCTTGCTAGCTCCAAAACCAAGCGTCCGTTCTCATCACGCGAAAAATCGTGAACAACAAGCAACGGCGCGTCAGCACGATGAGGCAAATGAATTTGGTCATCTTTACTGGGTGTATAGTCCAACTCATCGTCCGACAAAGTTGCCTGAACGCGGGTCCAGTTTATCTTATGATTAAACTCTTGGTTACCTGGTCGCGAACCGTCCAAACGCCCTTCAAGAGGCGTAAAGTTGATAATGGCTCGCGCTTCAATCTGTTCGTTGGATGCGATTTCAGGCAATCCCGTGAATTGACTGACCTTCAAAACTGGTAAAATCAAAACGGGCTCAGCAAAAACACGATCAACAATGTTGGCTGATCGCGCCGCTAAGCGATGAAATGGTGAGCCCGTCATCTTTTCAACAACCTATTTAGATTGTGCCAAACGCACGTCAATAGATGGTGTGGCTGCGGCTACTTCTGCAAGCTGAGCCGAATGACCAATGAATGTGTTGCTGGTCGCAACATCGGTGATCGCTGTACCATCCCAGTAAAGCGCAATGCCTGGCGCGAGTGCTTTGTCGGTAACCTTTGGTAGGGTGTAGACCCCAGTCAAATCCATTTCACCTTGCTCGCCAATTTCATATTTTCCGATAGCGACCCCAGCCAGTTTTCCAACCACCACTACCGCGCCAGATGCGACCGCAGCTGCTGCAATAAAGCTCAGCGTGCTGCCGGCTTGTACAAAATTTTTCATGATATTATTCCAGTCTTTGAGAAACAAAAAATGGCGTGGCCAATACCACGCCAAACGATGTTCAGCCGTTAAGCTGGTTGAGGAACTTTATGCAGGCCTTTTTCGCTCAGCACGTTCACACCAACATCTTGGCGGACTTTGAACTCAGTGCCATCTTTGCGCCAAACATCTGTTTGATCCAAAAATGGCTCTTCATTGCCCTCGAGATATGTAACCTCGATCGTGTCATGCGCGTGTTGATCTGCAAGTAAGAAGAAATCGCCATTGCTGATGCGCCCCTCTTGTACCAATTCAGCCATATTTCGCACAACGTTTGGCACGCCCACGTGTTTGGCATCAGGATCAGCCTGCGCGGCCAGCAACACAGCAATGTCATCAGATGTTTCTGGACCACAAATAATGTACTTTGGCGCAATGTTAAGTGCCGTAGCAACCTTGCCATCATCCTGCATCATTGCCATGCTCTTACGAGCAGCTTTCAGTGAAGAAATAGTGGGCAAAGAACCAGCGGACAAATTCTTATAGTCAGCGTGGAACAAGTCCTTGCCTTTGAACTTGTATGCAGGATTGGTAAAGACCAAGAATACCAATGTACCAATTGTGCGCTTTGCAGCCCGCCCCATCTTGAGCGGGATTTTAGTAATCGCGTTTAGATCATCATTGATGATCATTTCACGTGTTACACCGAACGTACGGCCATATGTGGATAGAAAGGCACTCACGCCACTTTCACCAATTGTTGCGTGCTTGTATTCACCACCCTCGCCCTTTGGCGCCAGTTCGGGGAACAGCCCCACATCAACACGTTTAACTTCTTTGAAGTCTGTATGGGTGCCAACTGAGGTGAACTTGGAGAAAGTTTCTTCAATCTCATCAAAGCCTTTTAGCATCGACAAGCGGGCAACATTTTGCAAGATAAGTGGAAAATCTGCAGTTGAATGCATACCGCTGCCAGAACGCGTGAACGCTTCCCCCACAAGAGGCATCCGATCCATACCGCGCGTTGACACACTGGTTCGCTCCAAGCTCTCACGTGCCAAGTCTTCAAGGCGCAGGCTGGTAAACTCATTTCGTTCACCCCCAATTGCTGCCCGTGCCATCATGCCCAATGATGCGCCTTCGATGAAACGATCGCGACCATCAGCGGTGATGGATGTTGTGGCAGTGATCGGAGCCGCCTCAGAAACCTTGGCCATTTTTTCAAACGCACGCTTGCGGAAATCATCCACGCTATCTTCGCTATCAATTGCCGTTTTGATATCGTCATGAGACATGCCGGCACGTTTCCCAATGTCATGAATTTCTGAGATGCGCGTGCGCTCTGCCCGTGTCACGGTATTCGCATCAACTTGCGTAGTTGCTTCTGCGATTGCGCCGCGTGTTTGCTCATCTGGCGTATTTTCAATTGGGGCAACACTTTGCCCTTCAGCTTTTTTAGGCACTTGCGTGACCTCCTGGTTGAATTGGGCATCGGCCCGATTGAAATCTTTGTGTGGAATGGCAGACCGAATGAGCGCCTCAGCATCGGCTGGCACCGAAACCAATGACACTTCGAGCAAAGTCCATTTTGTGGCGGTCAAAGTGTCATGATCAGCACCCTCAGTGCGCACCTGCGTCCATTGTTCGACGGTGTAACCAATCGAGAGTCCGCTCAATTCACCGTTGCGCACCATCTCTTCAGCCCGTTTGGCGGAATCGCCTTCCCCGAACTTGATTGTGCCGATCAATTTCCCATCGTTGATGGACGCGCTCACGACTTTGCCAAGAACAGCATCCAGCGATCGTTTATTGTGGTGGTCCAGAAACGGCACGATGTCTTTTTCAAGCCGCTCAAGGTTGATGGCCTCTTTCGAGATCTCCAACACCTCTTCGATGCCGTAGATCATCCGGCTTGACCCTGCTGAGAATACGGCCTCTACGGTTCGGTTTTCTTCGTCGTACGTAGATGGCGAGACCAAAACGAAGCGCGCAAGGTTATTCCCAATCAGTTCAGTGGGAACTGAAGGCACAATCTTTGATGTCTGAGGCATGATTAGTCTTCCAAAAGGCTAGACAAATGAGACAGATCCATATGGCGGACCGCTTCTTTGGTGATTTGGTTGTTTTTCAAGGTTGGCTTGCTGGCATCAAACGCAAAGTCGTGATCCAGGTCTTTGGTCGCAGTTTCAAATTGCTTGAACTCAGTGAGCATTTTTCGCCAATCAACACCGTACGTTGCGAAAAACTTTTGTGGCGACATTGCCCCCGCTCGCACCGCCAAAATGTCCGCTTGTAGATCCTTAAGCGGATCAATTGGCTCATGGACCGGCATAACATATTGGTGCGAATAACCATCGCGGCGCTTTGGCAGTAATCCAGCCAATTGAGTTCTGTTCAAGAAGCGGCTTGTCACACGAGCCATAAACTTTGGCACAAACTCAACGTGCTGGATTTGTGACACCAAACGACGAAGTTCGATTTTACCCGCTTTCAACGATGAATAGTTTGCTTGCCTAAGATCGCCTGTGCCTTGATCATAAGTGACGCCTGCGCCCGCGCAGATCATCATCATTGTGGTCATCCAAACAGTTTCATATTGACCAGTGCCAGAAGGTGAAACGACCTTTACATCTGCACCATGTGGCAAATATTTGATCAACCCAGGGGCGAGTTTTTCATCCGTTGGTCGTTCTTTCGAAGTGGTGCCAATGTTTTCGGGCCCGCCACCTTGATCACTTCCAGTTACCAGTGCAGTTACACACGCCTCAACACGGGTTTTGGTAACCATCGCGTCAATCAAATCAGCTAAATCCCGACCAGTCATGAGAGATGGCGCCATCCATGGCACCCCTCGCAACTGACCAGGCCGCAAACCGTGGTACAAATGCAAAATGCTCTCTCGATCGTGCAAAACCGGCTGATTTGCGCCGCGCCAATCGGCAGCCCCTGGGTGCTGTGGATAGAGCCAATAGCCTAAACGCTGGTCCCACTCACCCAGTTTGACGCCTAATCGTGTATCTTTATGTTTTGAAAAATTATCAAACCCAGCTGCGACTTGATCACCTTCAAATAGCTTTATTGCAAATGGCACAGTTCGATAATCGTCAAGCCTCAAATCGACGAATTTGCCAAAAACCTCGCCGCCCTCAACCATTGAGCGTGCAGCAAGAACTTGCTGCCCGGCATAGTTCGTTTCGCCTTCAATGTCAGAAGTGCTTTCAAACTCTTCATAGAGTGCTCCAACACGTCGATCCGATGCGTCAGAACCAGTGTCCCAAATTATTTTGATACCATTGCCCACAAGGTGCGATGTCATTGTTTGAACAATACGCGCGCCAATTGGTGTATTGCGGCACATATCACGAGAACGATTTCGCAAAGTTGCAAGGGCCGGTCCAATTTCCGCGTTAACGTCAGTCGAACGCCCCTTGAAACTGTTCGTGCGCCTACCATTTGAAGCCGCATCATAGCCTCGACTTTGGGTGACGATATCTAGCGCCTGGCGTTGCTGTGCGCGGCGCAGCGCCGTGCCAGGCGAAACCACCTTTATGGCATTCTCTAAAATATTCATGTCTAATCCCGAGAATGGACCGCAAAGGTCGTGGTTGGGCGCGCATTTTGATCAGCAATGCCAAGGCTTGTCGCGATCAGTTTGCGGATATGAAGCATGTCTGCCAGCGAACGGTATTTGACGCGGTGATTTGTAAACTCAACTTCAAAAGCGCCCAAGGCAATTGCCTCATCGATCGCCTTTAGGTCAGCTTCTGTCCAGTTATTCATCGACTAAAACCAATCTTTATCTTCAACCCAGTCACTTCGCTCAGTGTCCTTCGGGGGCTCATCGCGTGATTGAACCATTAGCGTTTGCGATCGATTATCAACAGTGCAAGAATTCTGAGGCACCGGCAGAGCCCAATCTGGTGGGTTGCTCGGATCTATCTTTTCAGCACCAATCACAATGACCACCGCTTTGCCGTAGCAACTCAGGTCAAGCGCTTCATTTCTTTTAACGCCAGGCTTCATCTGCCAGCCCTTGGCGGTTCTGCGCTCAGCACAGAACTCCGCATAGGCATCAACATCAATTTGCGAGCTGATATGATAGGAACCAGCACCAGGCTCAGTGCGCCTCAAGCTTGCAGTGACTTCGTCTTTCAAAATGTCAGTGCCAACCCAAATCAACGAAATGTCTGTTGCAGCCTTCTTGCCGTTGCTTGAACGCTCGATTTGTTTTGTGTAAGCACGCCGCTGTGTGGACACATCACCAGTCTTGTTCGAGTTTCCTTTAAGCAACCGAAACCGATCGCCAAGGCCCTCAGATTGCTTTCGACGCCAATATTCGTACGCCTTTTCGGTTACGCCTGGTTCGCCCGCACTATCTGAAGCTACAACGATTGGCACCAATGAGAACTCAGTGCCGTCAACTCTATATTCTCGCTTTAGAAGTGCATCCAACGTCAACCAATCTTCATGGTAACGAGCCGGATCGAATGGACGATCAGCGTCGTCAATCGGTTTGAATATCCTAAATCGATCGATCAAAGTGCGCTCTAAGCCATCTGCCCATGCATCGGCATGACAAATGAAGTAAGCCCCCTGCACGTCCACCACGATCGTGATGAAGCGCGTATTGCCTGGCGCGGTGCGCTCAGCCAATTGAATGACTTTCTTGCGCACATCGTTCACGGTAAGAGCGCCAGATTTGCTCATCGCCCGTGGCAGGTATGGTTCGCCACGGTCAACGTTCACCGTAGTTTTGAGCGGGCCTTCATCGCCAGTTTTTCGATAATGCTCCACACCTTCCAAAAAGCGCTGTACAAGCTGCTTCCAAGTCGAAAATGCAGCTGCCGGACCTTGCATCCAGTGACTTGCAATCGTTGTTGGCCGAATATCTCCGTCCAAGGTTACCAGATCGCCATGGCGTCCCTCGTGCAACCAAACTCCGTAGCTTTGCAATTCTCGTTTAAGATCATGCGTTATATCAGCATAGCCACAGTGCGGACATTTCATCTTAGCCATTTCCCCGGCTTCAGATGGACTTGCACCCTTTTCCCATTTCAACAGGTCGAAGATGGGTTCAAATTTCTCTTCGCAATGTGGACACGGCCAATACCACCGGCCCCGCGTTCCCATATTGTAGATACTAAGAATGCCGGTTGTTGGCGGGGCATCATGCCAAGCCTCAGGTTTCCAGTCTTCGTCCAATATTGGATGACCAGGCGATGATTCAACGCAAGTCATGCCTTGGCTAAAATATGTTTCATTGCGCTTGCGCATCAACGAAAACAGATCCCCTTCACCGTCGATATCCAAGGGCATCCGGTCATAGTCGGTGCCAAACATGTCAGGACTTTCATAACCCGATAGTTGGCTAATCGCGGGCCAATCAATGGTTAGCGTCATGCCACCCATAAATGCCTTATCAAAGGTATTGTTTGAGTTGCGCTCGCCCGTTAGTCGTTTGCTCAACTCCGGAGAATCCCGAAGCATCTTATCAATTTTTTCTTTGCTGAACTTACGACCCGTGTCTTTGGTCATATGGACGACGTGAATGTTTCTTGGCTGGTAAACAATCCGATGGGCGATGCCGTTCAGCAACAGCGCATCTGTTTTACCGGTCCTGGCAGGTCCACAAAATGCCTCCGCCTCAAAAACACGCGAATTCAAAACATCGGCTGGCTCAACCATGTATGGCGTTACTGAATTATCCCAAAGCCCACGATATGCAGGGCTGTTTAGCAGTCTCACCTTTTCTGCGCTTTGACTTACACTCACGCGGCTGGGTGGAACCAATGCCGGCAACGCTAACAATGCTGCATCACGTGCTGAAGCAAATGGCGGCAGCTGATGATCTTCAAATGCTTGCCCGATTTCTCGCATCGTCATCTCTTCGGTGCCAATTTCAATTCGATCTTGTGCTTAATGTCTTCCAGCACAGCATCGGTAAGCTCAATTGCCCGTTCGACTTGTTTGGCAGAAAGCCCCATGTCGCGTTCAAGCCGGTCTGGTAGTGATGTTGCGCCATCCCGCATCACAACGAAAACAGTTTCAAGCAAATCAACAACATCAGCGCGCGGAATTAGCTCTCCGCGCGACGTCGCAGTGATTTGATATTCGCGATCGGCCGCGTAAACTTCGCGTCGGTCTTTTGGACTAAGTCCGTTGTTTTCATCTTCTTCGCCATCAGGAAATAATGCCAAGCGCATTTGCTCGACACTGGCTTGTGCTTGAAGGGCAGATTTTGCCTCCGTCGCTTCGCGATCCCTGACCCAGGCATAGCAATGGGAAAGCAAAAACTTGTATTGCTTGCCATTTGTGCCCCGCTCAAGCATCGGCATGTCATGCCGCATCCAAGCCGTAATGGTTGGCTCAGTGACTTTGAGCGCAGTTGCAAGTTGCGATCGGTTAAGCTGCGCGTCTTCAACCCCCTCAGGTAGCGGATATTGTCGCAACAGTTCTGAAGAGATCTCTTTCGTTGGTGCTGCATGACTTAGACCAAGAGCCGACATTTTACCTCCGCCACCTCAGCTAGAGCAACAACAACAACAATGAAAACAGATAGTTACCAGAAAAACTACAAATCCGAACAGAATGCGCCGCCGCGTCACCGTGCGGGGGAAAGGGCTGGGAAGGACCCAAACTCCCCGCACTTGCGAGCGCACAATGGCAGCGCTTGAAGGCGCTGATCGTTGCGATCACCTGCTAAACAGAATGAAGTCAATCTCATGACGCACATCGTCAACCAGATCTTCAGTAAAGCCATCGGACCACTGATTGATTGCTGGTTCTTTCATTATCTCAACAGGGATGGCTGGGCCAAACACCTGCTTGATTGGAAATCGGGATGCACTTTCTCGTTTGAAGGCTAACCCGTTCAGCTTGGAAACGATGAACGCCCCCTTGAACGTCTGGCTTCTACCCCATGGGCTAGCCGAAACACCCTGTTCGGTCTGCGCTCCACCAAAGTGGGCGATGTTGATATGTGCGCCCGTGGCAGTCAATGCGTATTCCAAAGCGCTATAGCTGGCGCGGCGTGTCGCAATTGATTTGCGGACTGAGGTTGTTGGTAAGCCAGTTTGCTCTACCAACGCCCGGATAATCGCAGTGCGTCGTTTATTCCCGCGTCTGTTGATGCCGCGCCGAAACGCGTGGTGCAGTTCTTGGCCCGATAGTTTATCGAGCTTGTTTGCTATTGGAGCAAATGCACTGGCGTCCAATTCAAAGATCTCTTGCATGCCGCGCTCCAAATTCAATTCTGCAAATTTGCAGTTTTAGCATTCGGTGTGCGCGGCTTTGGTCGCGCTATGATCATTGGTCTGCTCCACCGTTGGGGCAAGGGCACAAAAAAGCGCCGCCGAGCAATTGCTGGGCAGCGCTATGTTTGAACCTTTTTTGTTGTGGTATTAGTGCTTCAAATCCAAATGACTCGTCAATAGGCCCTAGCCAACTTTTTTCAGATCGACTGCCCATGGTTCGCGCAAAACCGAGGTGGGCAAAGGGCTGAAGGCGGATAAAATATTTTTCAGATCGCACTGCAAAGCGTTTAAACCTTCCCACCAGACTGTGTGCGCAGCCCTTGCGGCGTTCACTATGTGAGGCGGATAGCCATCATAGGTGTAAAGATACCCGCTGCGCACCACACAGTCGCCCGTTTTGGCACCTTCGAACATTTTGACGGGTTTACCGTTCTTGCCCACTTGCGGCACCAACGTACCAACGCCTTCTTCTATCCAATCTGGTTGGCTGTCCTTTTTCGCATGGAAATAAACCAAATCCCGCGCTTGCCCCTTCAAATGCCAAAGGGCATCGAACACTTCGATCGCGTCAACATGGCAATTGGCGATAATGTTTTGATCGTTTGGCCCATGGCCATCAATGGTGCAGCCCAACATCAACATACGTTCAATCTTGGCAGTGCTGGTTAGGTTGGCCGTTGGCCCATCACCACGGCGCACGGCAGCTGCTGCTTGCTCGACACATTGATCAACCAGTGCCCACCGCACCAATTCTTGAATTTCGATCTGTTCTTTGCTCATTTTATCGCCTGTCCTAAGTGTCCTATTGCCGTGGTTTAGGTTGGACGCTGCAAAGCCCCGCTCACTGGGCTTTGTCCTATGTGTCCTATTAGTCCTATTAAAAATAGAGGTTATAAAATCAATTCAGTCGCCTTTACGCGCACGGGGCAGCTAAAAACATAGGACACATAGGACATATAGGACTCCTGTTTGAAATCATTGGCTTTTTCGGTGTCCTATTGAAGAAATTCAATAGGACGGGGTTGGACTCTCAGCGCCGAAGAAACAGGGCTGGAAGATTTTTTTGGCGCTTGAACGCGTTTGAACAGGCTTTTGTTGCCACACAATTGGCTCCAAAATCGGGTTTCACCCCATCTGGCCCTGTTTGTTTTCGCTGTGGTTTATGCGGTTTGTGGGTCAATTTTGGTCACCATAGGCGGCTTCATCGTTCGCCCATTCCACGTCTTGATTGACTGCCTCGGCAAAGCCAGCACGGCATTCTTCTAACGTTGGAAACTCGTAACACCACTCGCGTTTTGCATATTGATCGCCATTGGATGGCACCATGCGCCTGCGCTTTAGGTTGGGCACCAGCTTTTTAAGCGCCTTGCCCACCGTGCTTTCGTAGGATCGGCGCTTAATGCCCACCAGGTCTGACAATTTGATGTAATCATCATAAATCGCGCTGCATTTGACCACGCGTTCCCACTCACCGGATCCAGACAAGGTTTCACTGTTTGAGAGGTGGGTGAACCACCATGCCTCTGCGCTATCAAGCGATTGTATCTTTTGCTCAAGCAGCGCTGTGGTTTTGGGTATGGTCCAGAAATCAATGGTGCTTAGGTCAAAGTGCTGTAGGTCATATAGCAAGGCTTCACGCCCGCCATCGTCCAACTGTTCGTGCATTTCAGCAAAGTAACCGTGGTTTTGCAGCGCAGCATCACCCACATCCAGCACACAAAAGCGCCGTTCGTCTTTACCAGCTGGCACCACCCAATCTTCGTTTGACGTCATCACCAAGCGCACAAGGTTCTTCATGCGGATCGGGTCCACGCCCTTGGCCTCGATCATTTGGTGCTTTGAGGTAATTAGCCCTTTTAAGCGACCTTCAGCATTCTTATCACCTGCCCAAACCGCCTCTTCAGCCATCAACAGCAAGCATTTGGCCATGTGCGCATTGAAATTGCCGGTGATATATCGCGGGTCATCAACTTGATAGAAGTGGCTGGCGATCAATTCGCCCATCACCTCGCCCACCGTAGACTTGCCCGATCCCATGCGCCCGCGAAACACCAGGGCGGTGCCGGTGCGCTCGCGTGGCCGTTGCACCATGTGGGCAAACCAGCCAAACACCCAATCGCGCAGGGCTTTGTCGCCGCCGCACACATTGTTCAGCAAATGGTCTTCAAAAACAGAATAGCCCTGCTTTTTGGGCACCGCTTCACATGAGAACCCCTGCCATAGGTTGAGGTAACCAGGCGATCCGCCCAGCCCATCTGGATTGGGCAAAAACTCCATGCCGCGATATTGCCTGCGCCGCTCCGCGTGGATCCACGCCTTGGCCCAGGTCATCGGCTTCCGCTTGCCATCGGCCCCAGCGTAAAACACGAACTTATTGTCATACCAGCGGTTGAAAGCGTCGACCGTGCGGATTTGCAGCCGGTCTTCAATTTCATATGCATCTGGCTGCTCATGCACCATAACGGCCTTAGAGCCAAGCAACACCAACGCCCATTCTTCATTCATGTTGTCAATGGAGAAATCCCCCATCTCGGCCTGTTCTTCTTCGATGTGGTTTTGTGGTGTTACCGGCGCATCGATGGCTGTTGCTTGACCAATCGCACTTTGAATTTGGTTGCTCACTCAGCGCCCTCCACAAGCATATCGTTAAAGTCTTTGCCATCTGCGGCGTTGGCAATTTTGGCCACCAGCCCTGGGCGCAAGGCCATGGCGCGGCGACCGCAGCGCTGCAGTTGGTTATCTGTCTTTTTGCTGTCGCTATCGCCATCGCGTAACAACACCAGTTCTTTGCACCATGCGGGTGGCACAAAAGCTTCGTCATCGTTTAAATCGGGCAAGTGATTGCACCGCTTGCCGTTTTCATCTTCACCCGCTGCACCGGCCATGTTGCCTAGGTCTGCGCCGCACCAATATGCGGTGTTGGGCTGGTAAGCTTCTTGCAGCGCTGTCAGCGTTGTTTCAATGCCTTCACCAACCACCAACCGCGTTGGCGCTGATGGTGTGTACAGGCGAATGGCCCCGCTCTTTTTGGAGCCTTTCATGATTTTTGAAGGCAATGGGTTGCCCGTATTTGGGTCTGCTTTTTCGCGCTTACCCTTTGGCGTTGTAGGGTCAAGAAAGGTCATGTGCACCGCGTCCAAATCGTCGTTTGGCTTGATGATTTCACCCACCATGACAGGGCATTCATCAATGGTGATCCATTCCACTTTGCCCCCGTTTTTGACCGGAATTTTGCGTTCAAATCGTTCGATTTCGCGTAGCAAAATTTTGAAACGCCCTTGGGCAATCGTGTCCGCCAATTTGTCCAAACCGCGTTTGCGCAAATAGGCTTCAACCGGACCACCTGGCTTTGGCAAGCGTGCCAGGTTCATGATGCGACGGGCGGACCTTATTTGGTCCTGCCGATAGCGATTTGCCACGCGTTCCCGCGCTAGTCTGTCTTGTTCGGCCTGCGCTTTCAGCTCAGCTTCACGCGCCGGATCAATTGGCTCAGCCGCCTTGCGGCCTGTTATGCGCTCAAGGGCAGATTTGTAATCCAACCCTTCCATATGCTGCACCAGCTTGATCACATCGCCACCCACATCGCATTGGCGGCACAGCCACACGTTTTTTGAAATGTTGATGGCAAAGCGGTCCGTGCCGCCACAAAGGGGACAAGGGCCAAACCGATCATTGCCGCGTTTGGTGATGGCCCAGCCTTGGCGTTCGGCCCAATCAATGCAGCTGGTGTTTTGGGCTTCGTTTTTGAGGTGATCGAGGTTCATGGTAACCACCTCCAACGCGTGTTTTGCATTGGGAACAACACAAAAGAAACCTCCCAAAGCTGCACAAGGGTTATAACTCGTTTTCCATTGACTTTTTTGGCACTTAGGGTTCTGAAACCAACCGACAACCCTGCGATGTCCTGAATTACAAGGCGCTTCAACAAGTCGCGATTGATTTCGGCTGAGACGAAGAGCCCGTTTTGGCGTTGTTCAACCTGCCAATATCCGTCGAGTGAGTTCGGAACATGCTCCATAAGCATTCGAACATTGCGCACCGGTTGCAAGCTGTTTGGCGCAAACTCGTCGCCATTCACATCACTTGTGCCGTACCATGCTGCATACCCGCCAATCACGATTGGGTCTTTGGGCGAGGGTTTACGCCCCGTCAACATTGCAATTTCCAACATTTCCCGCTCAGCATTAAGAGCAGATTGAACGGCCTCTTGTCCGGCTTTGCCAAAGTGCCAAAGGAATTTTATGTCTTGCAAGTTCATCGCGCCACCGTGTCTTCACCGGCCCCGATAGTATTCAGCACCAAACGGCATTGATCGCATGCGCGGATCGTTTCGTTGGACACAAGCCCGCCGTTGCCGCCTTTACCGTGCGTGCCGGTCACATCATAGGTGATCGCATCGATCAGCTTGCTGGTGGCCGCTTGGAGTTTTTGAATGTTACTCATCTTCACCACCTACACTAATTGAAACAAAATCTAGTTCCTTCAACGCCGTTTCAATTTTGCCTTCACAGCCAGTCAACTGGAAGTGTTTGGTTTTGTATTTGGCTGTCATTTCAAACCAAGTTATGTGTCTTTCAAGTTGACTACGCCAATCGGCAGGAGCAATCGACATGTCGACAAAAAGCGTAACTTCATTCGCCATCATTCACCCCCAACCGTTTCAAATGCGCTTTGCGCGACCGTGTAGCCGCCGCTTTGTCTTTTGTGGATTTCCGCTTCGCCGCTGCTTTGGCGTTCACATCTTTTTCAACGATCAGATAAAGCCACTCCGCTTCGCGCTTTACGCCATCGCAAATAGGCAAACCTTTGTTCAGGCACATGCAGTTTGTTCGCCCGTTGGCGTATTTGCACATTGAGATTGCGACCTGTTCAATCGGCGGACGATCGGTTTCACTGAGAATTGAGGTCAGGTTTTCGCGTAGGATGGCCATCACATATCCCCACCAGTTTCGCTATACACCAACACCTCAACCTTTACGCGCCTGCCATTGGGCAAGTCTGCGGTGAATGCACCACGCGTTTCAAGAAGATCGGTTAAGTGTTCGATGAACCCATATGAAAGCCTTGCTTGTCGCCGATATTCATCGCGTTCCGCTTTCAACGCAGCCAGTTCAACTTCCATCGATAGTTCAACGGCACTAGGGAATTGCATTTCGAAATGTTGCTCACTCATTGTACCGTCATCCCCGCTGGTTTTAGGCGTAGGCCGATCATGTGGGTGACGCCGCCGCCCCATTTCTTTTTGAGCATGCCGAGGTTGCTGGTGTTATTTGTCAAATGGGGGGATTGACCTTTCTTGCCATTCGCACAAATCTGAACGAAATACTTTTGGAGATTTTTGTGTCCGTACCACCAGAGAAGCAAAGCCTGACTATGCTTGAGTTTGCCATTTACGGTTTCGCAATTGTGCTGTTCGTCTTTGTCATCATAATTCTGACAACAACAGTCTTCAGCCTCTCTGGCAGTACGATTGATATCAGAATTGATACCACTCAATCCGGCACCAATTTTTGGATTGGTGGTGCGGGAATTGTGCCGACAGTTATTAGCATTGTGGCTACCATTGCTGCTATTGTTGCAGCGTTTGCTGTTGTCGGTCAGCTCCGCCAATTGAGGCAGGATGCTGAGAGCAACAACCTGTATGAAAACATTAAGTTGTTGGCGACCAAAGACCAAGTTGGACATGCGTTCGCCTTGGGCTACTTGGAGAGGGAGTTTCTCGAGAACGAGAGCCGGAAAATGGATCGCCAATTGGTCGAAGATTGTATTCAAACCTACATTTCCAGCCAAAGCTACCAAACGCGGGAGAAGGTTTCGGATTCTAGCGGCAATTTTTCTGTGATCGGACCGCTCCACATTGACCGCGCCATTCAGCTTTTTGGCAAACACTTCGGTTCGCCAGAACACAAGGCTTCCGTTGAAATGGTATATTTTGCAAACAGCGGTAGCTTGTTGAGCTTTGAAAACCTCTATGTACAGATAGCAATTTTCCAAGGGTCTACATTCAAGTCTCCAGCGATTCAGAATGTGACGTTCCGAACGGCGAAAATCTTCGCCAATTTGGAGTTCGACGGCGTCAGATTCAGAAATGTCAAGCTTGAGAATATCCACAACATTGACCGCCCGGACTGGCAAATAATCCTTCGAAACTGCACCGGAGCATTGTCCGTTGGTGGCAGAGTTTTTGAGGTCGCAAGTGGCAAACAGCCGCTGATTATCGACAAATCGATGTTCCCCAGCAAATCCATCAAGCTTAAGTCCTTCTAACGGCGTCATCAAACCAACTCGCCCAAAATCTCATCAACCATCTTGATGCGCGCACCTAGCACCCGCATCACATTCACCGCCATGGAATTGCCCAGCGCTTTGTATCGCGGCCCGTCCGCTGCGGGCTTGCCGTGCGTGTGTGGCACAAGCGTATAATTGTCTGGAAAACCTTGAAGCCGCTCGCATTCGGTTGGCGTTAGCCGGCGCACTGCATAATTCGCTGGCACCAGGGCCCCTTGCTCATGTGGCAATCGCGAGGCGCTGCGCGACATGCCCGAAGTCAGCGGAAATGCCACCGCCATCTGCCCACCGCCATTTTGATGGCTGGTGGTTGAATTCATCGCTCGTAATGTTGGCGTCACATCGTTTTGAGCATCTGCGCCATAGTCCTTTGATAAAAAGGCAGTGGCGACATAGCTGTCCAGATCCTCTGCCAGACTGTCATTTCCCTTGGCCAACAATGGTCGTGAAGTATCGGGTACGAACATGGATGCGCCGCCAAGCGCATGCTGATCTTCAAGGCCAAGCTTTGAGCCAAATGACGCATTGATTGGAGCGGTCACTTCCGTCGGCCAATCGTGCACACCACCATTCAAGTCAAAATCGGTGCCGAGGCCACCACCGCCTGCAGTGCGGCTGCTAAGTGTGCCGGCAGCGTCTTGCCCCGTTTCGTGGCGCGGCGCAGAATCCCTGCGCAGGCTTTTGGCGTCAAAAAGTACCGCTGCTGCACTTCGCCAATCTCCAAGATATCCAACAACGAACACACGGCGTCGTGATTGAGGCACAGCCCTGGGGAATCCATCCACTCGACAGTATTGAGCGTCCAACACTCTGTAGGCCCACCCATACCCGAGTTGCGCCAGCCCTCCGACAAAGGCACCAAAGTCCCGTCCTTCGTTGGATGACAAGACACCGGGCACATTTTCCCAAAGGATCCAACGGGGCTGATATTTTTCAGCAATTGCAAGGTAGGTAAGGGCGAGGTTACCACGTGGGTCGCTAAGTCCTTTTCTGAGGCCAGCGACGGAGAATGATTGGCAGGGGGTTCCGCCGACAAGAAGGTCAATTGCATAGTCGAGCCATTCCTTATATTTGGTCATGTCGCCAAGATTGGGCACATCCGGATATCGGGCTTGAAGCAAGTTGCTTGGAAACTTTTCGATTTCCGAAAAGAACGCAGGTTTGAAGCCCAACGATTCCCACGCCACACTTGCCGCTTCAATGCCTGAACAGACAGATCCAAACCGCATCACACCACCCCGCATAAGTTTTTATTGTAACTACATTTATTCTTGACAAGTTCATTAAATGTAGTTACATTAAACCCATCAACAAAGTGGGATGCGACATGCTGGAATGGGATCACAACAAATCGGAACAATGCCGCGAGTTGCGCGGCTTTGGTTTTGATTTGGCTGAACAGTTCGATTTCAGCGCGGCCCAAATGATTGTTGATGAACGCAAGGATTATGGCGAAGTTCGGATCAACGCTTTTGGGCGTATTGACGGTGCGCCATTCGCCATCACCTTCACCCCACGAGGTAGAAACATTCGCATCATTTCGATGCGCCGCATGCATGAAAAGGAGGCCAGACGATATGGCATCTAAGAAACCAGATCCATTTGCGATCGATGAGGACAACAAGCCCTTATCTGACGAGCAAGTTGCCAAGCTGCGCCCCGGTAAGGACGTGCTTGCAGAACTTGGCGTTGACGCGCCGGAGCCAAAAAAGCGCGGTCGGCCTGTGGCTGACAACCCAAAGCAATCTGTCACCTTGCGGCTAGACGCAAAAGTGCTGGAACACTTTCGCGCCACCGGCAAAGGCTGGCAAACCCGCGTAAACGAGACATTGCGCAAAGCCATTGGTGAGTGATTGCGGGTTGAGGCCATCATTCAACCGCCCGCGTTGTTGGGTTTGTGCGCTCTGTTGGTCGACCGTCATCTGCATGAATTTCGGCCAAGGCATTGTTGAGCAAACCAAGCGCCTTGCGGGCTTCTTGTTCGCTCATGTCAAATTCAAGTGGCGATCCATCCAAATGCAGGCGAATGCGGTGATCGCCGCTTGGTGCTAGGTGCAACTTGCACAGCACATCGCGTGGGTTTGGTTTGGTCTGTCTTACGAAAGTGCTAAAAGCCATCACCAGCCCCCTTGCAAAGTGGCGTGTTTGGTGTGGGTTTCGCAGTAGCTGGATTTGCCTTCCCCATTGTCGTGACCGCAATAATAGGTTTTGCCATCGCGCTCGATCGGCCAGCGGCAGTGATGGTTTTTTAGGTCCATCATGGTGACAAAAAGCGCGTCCTGGTTGTGTGGCGCGGTGTCTTTGACACAGTCAAACAGCCCTTGCTCTTGTTTTTCAGCCGAAACTTGTTGCGACTTTTCGCTAAACTTGTGCTGCAGGCGATGTTCCAAATTTGTGTCTTTGCGGCCACGCGTTGTGCGCACTTTTGTTTTTGTGCGCGCACCGGCCATACGGCTAGCCATGGCCGGTTCTGCCATTTGTAATTTGTTGCGATCGACAAAGCCCAAAATGGCATTGCGTGAGCAGCCTAATTTGGTGCCAAGTGCAGCAGCGCTTATGCCCGCACGGCGCGAAATGTTGACAATGGAGACTTTTGTGTCCTTGTCCATATCATCCCACTGTGGGAGATCCATTTGCTCAAGGTCGGTGACAGGACTGTCCATTAGGCCACCTCACCTTGCTTGATGATCTCTAAGTCTTTTTCCAAATCCAACGGCAGAATTTTGCCGCCAACGGCCACCATTTCGCGCACCATCTCGTCGCCCTGTTGTCGCCCCTTTGGTTTTGGGTTGAACTTGGCGGGTTCTTTAAGCGACACGGTGTAATATTGGCCTGCAGGGCTTTCATATGGCCCGCCAACATTTAGAACGCGGTATTCTTCGATCTCACCTTTTGCAACCAGGTGCACCAAATCGCCAAAGGCCAGCAAATCTTTTACCGTGGGCTGCCCTTCTGGCACATCACGAAACATGCCATCTTCGATCCGTGCACCATTGTTGAGCAGTGCCATTTGTTCAGCCAGTTTGTTGGACTTTGCGGCCACCACTGGCAGGTTTTCAACTGCTGCGGGTGTTTCTTCTGCTTCAGGCGCTTCATTGCCCCACACATCCCAGCCAGGGCGGCAGGTGCGCGCGTTCAATTCGATTTTTGGCAATGACGGGTAGTGTTTTTCAATGAACTCATGAATTTCAGATGGCTTTTGCGAATGCTTGCCCTTTGGCGCTCTAAACACCGCATCAGGCTGTGTGCCCATGGCCGGTGCGGGCACCTTGCCACGCGTGGCGATGATGAAAGGTTCGCCATTGTCGCGCAACCAATAGCCATTGCCTGCATGCAACTTGTGCCACACACCAAATGTGCAAAACTTGAAGCCCCATGCTTCAACCACCCGCAAAGCGTTGGGGAAATTGGCGCGGGTTGCCCACATAATCAGCAAACAATCTTTGGCGGCAATTTCGCCCACCGGACGCGCCATAATTTCTTCGATCGCGCTTGTTGGGTAGTGGTTGTCGGCAGCTCTATCCATGCCGGTTTCTTGGCTATAAGGTTCAAACTTCCATTCAGGATCCGCCAAGATCACCCCATACTTTTTGTCGGGCAACGCAATTTGTTTGGCACCCAATGCTTGCTCTTTTTCAGCCCGCTTTTGTTTTTTCTCGGCGGTCTTTTTGTCGCGCAACTCTTTGGTGACTTTGGCGATGGCTTTGGGGTTTGCATCGCGCATGATTTCGGCTTGTTCTGCCGCTGGCAGTTTGGCCAGCGCGGCAGCGGCGCTGACCTTGAGCGCACCTTGCTCAACAGCCGATGCCAGTTCTGGTGCGCCATGTGCAATGACGGTCTTCGCGTGAGCGACAGAACGCTCAGAAACTTGTAGCTTTGCAGCAGCATCTTTGATTGAGGTTTTGGGTGCGCTATTCTGCAAATTTGCAGTATTGGACTTTGGCTGTGCCCCAACCGACATGTCTGCAATTTTGGCCGCAACGGTTGCCCGTTGGCTTGAGCTCAAGTGTCGTCGTTGCAAGTTTTTGGACAGCACAAATTGCAAAGGATCTGGCGAGATGTTGGCCAGCTTGCAGTACATTGCAAAGTCAATGAAATGCTTTGGGCCAAACTCGCCAATTTCTTGCAACGCTTTATAGCGATTGCGACCGTCTAGAATTTTGCCCTCAAGCAGAATGATCTGTTCTTGCAGACCGTTTTGCCGAATGTCGTCCACAAAATCGGCGAACCATTGTGTCGCCATGTAAGGGAACATATCGGCATATGGGTGCGGCTTAAGCGCGGTATAATTGGTCAGGTTTTTCATGCGTACGCTCCATGCCATTCGATCAGCAGCAGCAGGCTTTGCGCTTCTTGTCTTTCCTCGGCGAAAGCAGCGCATTCCGCTTCATGTTCAAACCGTTCCTTAAGAGCGCACTGCATTTTGTGGGAAAGGAGCGGCCTTTGTTCGCGACCATGGTTTTTGACAATGGTGCTTAGGCGCTCAACTTCTTGGTGCAGTGCAAAAATCCGTGCGCGGGCGGCACAAATGAT
The DNA here is from genome assembly GCF_027213965.1 of Maritalea porphyrae. Classification (GTDB taxonomy): domain Bacteria; phylum Pseudomonadota; class Alphaproteobacteria; order Rhizobiales; family Devosiaceae; genus Maritalea; species Maritalea porphyrae_A. Next base: position 25,127 of record NZ_JAPWGX010000007.1, read on the forward strand.
TTCATCATGTTCAGTGTCGTGGCGCTTTAGCATCCGTATTTGGGTGTCGAGTTCCCAATCTGTCAGCTGATCAAAGGCCGAGGGGTCTTTGACCACAGCGTGGGTAAGTTGCGTCATGCGGAAGATTGATTGCGGGTCATCACCATGATTGGTGCCATCGCCAAATCGCAAGGCCGGTTGCAGGTCTTCAAGTTCAACTTTACTCGACTTACTCATCGCCCTGCCCTCGCTCAGCTAAATTGCGCAGTGCCAACAGCGCCAAAATGGCGTCGTCGATTTCTTTTAAATCGGCTTGGCGCTCTTTGTGGTCCCACTTGCCATCTGAAATGTGCACGCCAATGCTGGAAATGACTTCGCCGAATTCTTTGGCGGATTTGCCCATGGCGATCTGTAAGTCTGTAAAGCCGTTTGGCAGGTTGGGCAGCTCGATGACTTCACAACCAACTGCGCGTGCCATTGCCCGCAGAATGTGGACCTCACCACTTTCCTGCATTAGGTCGACCGCAATATCGATGGCGATAAAATTCTCGTGGGTGCTTTGCCCATATTCTGAAAAGGCTTGAAAGCGCTTGATGCGCGAATGCTCGACACAAGCCATGCACCCGCCACCCGCATCTACCTGGGCGCGTGTTGCTGCCTTTAGGGCCAGCCGCTGCGATTTTGTGGAATGCCGATCAACCACGGAAACAAACTCCATTGCTCCGTGTGACAGCCATGGCTGAGCGTGAGACGCTCAGCCCATGAAAACGATCACCACACCACAATTGGACTTGGCGCTTAAAGCGCTTGAACGGGCTGAAGCTGAATGCAAGTTGGCAGCAGAGCAAGATATGGTTGGAGCGTCGGGCATAAGGGGCACCCTCCCCACACCAAGCTCTGCCACCATTCGCCACACCGCGCTCACGGTGGTTCGAAATAAAAATTGGACGCAGCAAATGGCTCAATGCCGCGCCCAAGTTGACCAGCTGGTGAAAAGGAAACAACTGGTTGGGAGGAAAAAATGAGGCGCTCATGCGGACACCTCGACGGTTGGGAAATTCGCAACTTCGTTTGGTCTGTTGGCACGCAACCAATCTAGCCGCGTTTCATGCATGTCTTGCGCGGTGACCATGCCTTTTGTTGCTTTTACAATCTTTTCAACCACCAAGACTGGAGTTTGTCGCGAACCGTTTTCATAGCGATGTAGATCGCGAGCTGGGTTCACACCGTACATACCGCAGAGGGTTGCCAATTTCGCCAATGTTATTGCGTTTTTAGAACGCCATTCTTTCAAGGTCATGCGCACATATAGCGATATTGGCTATTAATTTGTCAAGCATAAAAATAGCCATAATGACTACAACATGGGTAGCCGTATCAGCTATGTTATTGAAATGAAAAACAGAATTAAGCAAATTATGAAGCAAAAAAACGTTTCGCGCGACGAACTCGCCGATGCTGTTGATGCGCACCCGATTACGATCAGCAAACTTGTTTCAGGCAAAATGAACCTGACAACTGATTGGATGGAAAGAATCGCTAAAGCCCTGCGTGTACGCCCTGAAGAATTGATCAGCGCAGCACCGGCTTTGCGCACTGTTACGGTAAATATGCATGTGGAAGCTGGCAGCTGGGCCGAAGCAAATGTTTGGGAAGATCCAGACCAGCAATATCAGATTGCCGTTCCAAATGACCCAGAGTTTGCAAACCTCACATTGCATGGTGCGGAGACGCGCGGCCCTTCAATGAATAAACGCTATCCATCTGGAACAATCGTTGTTTATACCAGCATTTATGAGACAGACGAAGAACCCGTCCCAGGACGTCGCTACATTATCGAATGCGAAAGAACTGATGGATTGCGCGAAGCGACGGTAAAAACACTTCACAAGGACGAACAGGGTTGCCTCTGGCTGATGCCTGAGTCTAATGATCCCAGACATCAGCAACCCATTGAGGTCAATGGCAACCTCGGCGACACAATACGAATTGTCGGCAGGGTTGTGTTTTCAGTGCAGAAAGAAACCTAACTCTTTTCTTCCGGGCCCTGATCATCAGCTTCAAGTTCACGCTCAGGCACTTTTACCGGCTTCGGCGCACTAGGCTGCCAATTACGAACGTTGGCCACCGCATTCTCATAAAAAACCAAAAGCGAATTCTCCAACTGTTCAATAAAGGTTTTTGAACCTGCGAACTTGCCACCTTGATCATCGACCAGAAGTACGTCAGCGGTAGTACAGGCCAAATCCTTGTGCGCGGTGAGAATGTCTGGATCTTCCCGTATTGCAGTCAACTCCAACATAGCCGCCTCTCTTCGGCCTGGAAAGTTCAGTCGCACATAGAAGCGTGGATCCGTTGCGAGTTTCAGCTGTTTCATCAGCCAGTTAACCCGTGCCTTGGTTGACTTGATGTCCTCCGGCAGCTTAACCCTCATACCAAAAGTCACGGTGCGCCGAGAAAGCACGGCCTCAACGTCAAGCGACCCAGCCGCATCAGGCACTGCAATTGAAGCCGTCAAGCGGTTAGCGCTTAACAGGGTGTCTGTAGTGGCTTTCTGCCACTCAGCGGAGGAGTCAAGGTGCGCGCGCGGTAATTTCAGAGTCACCGACCGCTTGACGAGACGTGAAAGTATTAAGCACATATCTTTTTGTTCTTCGTGCCAACTTGAAACCACGCCAAGAACACCAACGTCATTCTTGGGAAGGCGCGCGCCTGAAACTAGCGCCTTAACCACATCTTTCCACTCCTTGTTCATTTGCGTGAACCCAGCAATACTGGAAGCTGGGTGCCTAAGATATTCATGCAACTCGTGCAGGACCAGTGCACGATCAGGATCTTTAATTTCATCATTGGCCAACAACAGATCAACTGTGGTGGCAATCGCTGACCAGCTCAAATGGAACAAATCGCATTTGCGCTTTAGTTTTGAAGAAATGGAAACTGGAGAGTGACTTGGGGTAGCAGCGAATTCGTTAGAAACCGTCAACACAGCATCAATTTGCGGCTCCTTATTGGCAATCTCCAAATATCGCTCTAATTGGCTCTGACCAATTTTGTTATTGCCGAACTTTGCCTCCACCAAGCATCGCCACTGCGTCCGCCCGTTGTCGACGACAATTAAACCATCAGGTCGGCTAGAATTGTCGACCATGTCCTTTGTTTTCTTGAACACCACTTCAGTAAAACAAGAGACTTTTGAACGGGTGCCGATCTTCACACCCAGTTGCCCCAACAGTTCTTTTGACAATTCTGGTATCAAGGGCAGAGCACCTAACACCGGACCAATAAGACGATTCTCTTTGTTTGATTCTGAAACAACAGGCAACAACCGAGCACGTTGACCTGCCTCTAAATAATCTGGAAACCCCACAACAAATTCACTTTCCTCAATAATCTTAAATACTTAATGACAGTACCAAATCTCCTAGACAATGAAATAGCCATATTCGCTATTTATTGACTTGACAGGTATGTAGCCATATCTGCTACTTTATTACATCACCAACCATGGAGATGCACAATGAAGCACAACCTTTATTCAACTTTCAGCCCATTCGATAAACCGTTCCCAGGCATGGATTTGGACCAAACCTGCCAAGATGAAATTGAACAGCGCGACCCACCAGCAATTGCCGACCACAATGTGATTGAAGTTGGACGCCAATCGATTTGCGGCGTGGAAAAGCCAAACGAAATTCAGGTAAAACGCCGACTTGATCAATCGGGTCTAACAAAGGTTCAGATCGAAAGGAACCTCAACGCCATCCTTTCAGCCGCAGGGCCACGATTTGCCTGTGTTCTTGGTGGTGTTCGTCGCCAGATGGCTCACTAATGGGCGGCGTTCCCTTTAGCGAAATGGCGGCAGGCACTGCAGCGTTGGCTGCAAGTGCCCTCGTCTACACATTCACCTGCACCCCATATTCAATCTTCTTGTGGATCTCAGCATGAGCAAACAATTCATTGCTAACCGTGCAGACGGATCCAGCATCAATTTTGCGCACGTACACTATGGCCCATTCAACCCATGGGCCACATTCAAACAGATGAGCTTCATCAACCGATGGGCAGGCAACATCAAGTTTGAGTATAGCGTTTTGCAGCATTCTTTGTTGGTTGCTGATCTGATCGAAGCACCTGGCGAAAAGATTTATGGGCTGGTCCATGATGTACCAGAAGATGGCACCGGCGATCTAACGGGTCCGTTTAAAAGCTTTGTCGACCATGCCAGTGGTGGCTTTGTGGAAAAGCACGAACGCCACATGCTCGATATGTTTTTGCAATCGATTGAAGTTGAGTTGCCAAGCAATGGCGCAAGGGATCGCCTGCACGCAGCTGATATGATTGCCCGTGCCACAGAATTGCGCGACGTGGTGGAAAACACCAAAAACACTACTATCCCCTACCAACCGGCCACAACAGTTATTCAGCCACAAAAGCGTGAGGCGCTGCTGATCAAAGCCATAGATGCATTTGGCACTTATATGGAGTGGCACATGGATGCGCAAAAGGCCAATGCCAATGGCTAATACTGTTTACACCGCACAATGGTTTGGTTGCCGGCACTGCGACGTGATGTGGCTTGGCGGCACCTTGCCAATGTCCACCGATCAGACTGCAGCCATGAAACATGCCAACCGGACTTGCCCTGGCTGTTCCAGACCAACTCAGTTCCACGGCGGGCGCGCACAATTCACCGCCACCTACACATATTCTGGCCCTGCCAGCGACATTTTGCACTTGTTTGAAAGGAAAGTGGCGTGAACGTGGTTGATCTTGATGCTCCAATCCCGATCTCAAAGGCTGTGCCAATCATCTTCCCGCATGGTGGCGGCACTTTAAACACTGTTCGCACCCTCATTCGCAAGGGTGACTTGCCAGCATTGAAGCTTGGCCGTAGCTTCTTTGTAACAAGACGCCACATTCAAGAGATGAAACAAAGATGCCAGCTGCCGCAAAAGGCCCCTACCTTTGGTTTAGGAAAGAACGCCGTGACAAACAGTCAGGACGGATCATTGCCAACGGGCTCTGGATCATTATCGACAACAAACAACATATCGCCACAGGATGCACTAAACGCGAAGTTGAACGCGCTCAAGAAAAGCTGCGCCAATACTCAGAACTAAAGTACGATCCGCGCAAAAAGAAGCGCGACATTGATCATATTGGCGTCGCAGACGTTCTCAGCATCTACCTCACAGACAAAAACGCCAATATTGGACGCATACAGCGCCTAAATGAATTTTGGGGCAACAAGGCCCTGTCGGATGTTAACGGCGAGACATGCCGTGCCTATGTAAAGCATCGTGGCACCGTTCAAGGCGCAAGACGCGACCTAGAAGATCTGCGATCAGCCATCAACCATCATGCCAAGCAAGGCTTGCACCGCGAACTCGTTATGGTGGCACTACCACCTCGCAATCCATCCAAAGATCGTTGGTTGTCACGATCAGAAATAGCACGATTGCTTTGGACATGCCTTACATATCACGAAGTTCAGCGCGGCAAGAAAACCAAGAAGCGCCCATTACGCCATCTGGCGCGTTTCATTCTAATTGCTTACTACACTGGAACGCGACACAGCGCGGTGCTCACCGCATCATTCATGCGAGGTAAGGACCGCTCGTTTATAGACCTGGAGGCGGGCCTATTTTATCGCCTTGCTGAAGGTAAAAATGCAACCAACAAGCGTCAAACACCCGTTCCCATTCCACCGCGTTTGCTTGCCCATCTCAAAAGATGGAATCGAACAAGTGATGATTATGTGGTGCAGTTTAAAGGCAAGCCTTTGGCCAGCGTCAAAAACGCATTCGGAACGTGCGCAGAACTTGCCGGAATACAAGACATCACCCCACACACCCTGCGCCACTCAACGGCCACACACCTTATGCAAAGAGGCGTTGACAAGTGGGAAGCAGCTGGCTTCTTAGGTATGTCAATTGAAATGTTAGATCGTGTCTATGGCCACCATCACCCGTCTTACATGCGGGCAGCGGCGGCTGCGCTTTAGAGTTATACAATAGGACTAGCCGTCGACGTTTTTAGCGATCAGGTAAGATACAAAAGAAGCGCATGCACCCAGCATAAACAATGCATCGGCTTCATCAACCTGCACAGAATCAGGAAACACAATGGCGTGACGAGCGGCGGTGTTTTCGTCGTTTGTGTAGCTGTATAGTTTCTCGAACGCAGCTTTCAATTTTTCATTGATTACTTTGCGTTTTCCGATCTTCTTTAGAGCCGAGCCCAAAGTGCCTTTTTCGTCTTCGGAAATGTTCTTCGCGACCGATTCCACGGCATGAATACTCTCACGAACGCTTGAGCGCCAATCCTTTTCAGCTAGCATCTTCCCAGATGAGACTAGATGCTCCCGCGCACCGGCAAATCCACTTTCCTCGGCATCATCGACCGCGTTCAAGAAGGTATCCGCTTGCTCGGCGGTGCCGATTGCTACAACCTGCAAATCAATTATACGGTAAGCCAACCCGGCTTCAAGAAAAGCATTGATTAAATCAACTTGAAGCGTCGACGTGATCGCCCGATGTCCAACAAAAAACTCAATCAGATCAAACAGTCGGTTGTACTCATATGTACGGGTGCAGTTTTCTAGTTGCTCCTTTAAAATGTTGGCACTGTCGTTAAAAGTTCCAATCGACTTGCGATAGAACTTGACATGCAAATCCTTTGCAACGTTAACCCATGTTCCGAGAGAAGATCTACCCGGACCCCAAACCGTGTTGCGTTCGATTTCCGATTGAAAGGCATAGTCAACCAGCAAACGGAATTGGTTCGAAATCTCGTATAGGCGCAACTGGTCGGGCGCGGCCACAAGACCATTCCGCTCCGAAAAACTCTGCTTTCGTTTCTCACGCACAACATATCCAATCGTTTTATTGGTTTATTTATTGGCTGTGTCCGAACACCGCAGGTCGACGAAATAATAAACCATTGATATTATTTAAAAAAAATGGTGGGCCCGGTAGGACTCGAACCTACGACCAGACCGTTATGAGCGGTCGGCTCTAACCAACTGAGCTACAGGCCCAACCCAAACAGGCTAATAGCAAGCATCACAAAAAAATAAAAGCCATAAATGCCCCATTGATCACATTAACAGTTTTGAATAGGATTTAAGTTAGCCGTGCTGCTTTATGCCCGGCTTCATTTGAGCGGCGGCACTAGGTGCTATTTGGTATTTTCCACCAAAGCCCGTTGCTCGCCCACTATACTAAATCAATGGGGCCATATTGCCCCGAAAGTGATGTACTTATGTCTATAGATTCTAGCGAAATGCACACATTACCTTCATTCTCCACCGATTTGCATAGTTCCGTTGGGGAAGCCTCAAATATGCTCAAAGCGATCGCTCATGAAGGGCGCTTGATGATTCTTTGCCGCCTTTCAGAAAAAGAAGCATCCGTTTCAGAACTTGAGGATCTGCTGGAGGCACGCCAAGCGGCGGTATCTCAACAATTGGCGAGGTTGCGACAAGAAGGACTTGTGCAAACCAGACGTGACGGCAAAGCGATCTACTATTCGCTGGCCGATGATCGCGTCCGCTCAATCATAAGCGCGGTTCACGGCACTTTTAGCTGATCCACAGAGAATTATGGCGTTGCACTATTGAATCGCCAATGAAGGCAAACTTGGCCGAACAAGCTTGGTTTTTGCCCAAATAGAGCCGCAATAGCGTGGCAACAATTGTGCTCGACATTTTTTACGGAGATCAAAATGTTAAAGCGTATTTTGCCCCTTTCAACGGCCCTATTTTTGGCGTGCGCACCCTTGCCAGGCTTTGCGCAGGACAAAGTGCCGACGGCCACGATGAACATAAGTGCAACAGGTGCCGCTACTGCCGCTCCGGACATGGCCGTTGTCACCTCTGGCGTTGTGACTGAGGGCACAACAGCACGCGAAGCCCTTACGGCCAACAATGAAGCAATGAACGCACTCATTGACGTCCTAAAGTCAGCAGGCATCGAAACGCGCCACATCCAAACCTCGGATTTTTCGGTGCAGCCAAATTATGTACACACCGACATCCGCGATCAGAACGGTTATGTTTTGCCACCCAAGATCAGCGGCTATCGTGTGTCGAATATGGTGACCGTAAGCGTTGTTGATTTGGACAATTTGGGCGCGGTTCTGGATCAAGCGGTAACGGTTGGGGCCAACTCAATCAATGGTGTAAGCTTTTCCGTTTCGAACCCAAACAAGCTCCTAGATGAAGCCCGCCGTCAAGCGATGGCAGAGGCCATTAAAAACGCTGATGTTTATGCGCAAGCTGCAAATGTTACTCTGAGCCGGATCATCAATATCTCAGAAAACAACAATTATGGCGGCCAGCAATATAAACCTGTGGCCCGGATGGAAATGGCGATGTCAGATTCGGTGCCAATGCAAGCAGGCGAAATCGACTATTCGATTACCGTCAATGTGACATGGGAAATCGCTGAGTAACGTAAGATTTTGGGCGGCAAATTTGTCGCCCAATTATCCAAAGAGCGCTTGAATGATCATGCGGGTCCCCACGATCAAAAGATAGATAGCCAAAACACGCTTAAGAAGCACTGCAGAGAGCTTGTGCGCGATAAAAGCACCAACCGGGGCAAACATGATCGCGCCCACCGCCAACGCCGCCATTGCAGGCAGTGAAATATACCCAATTGAATACGCTGGCAGTCCAGCCACTCCCCAACCCGAAATGATAAAGCCAATTGCAGCGGGCAATGCAATAAACACACCGAGCGCAGAGCTGGTGCCAACCGCTGTGTGAACAGGGGTACCGAGCACAGTCATGGTTGGCACGCTCAAAGAGCCGCCACCAATTCCCATTAAAGATGATATATAGCCAATAAATGCAGCGCTTAAGCGATGTGTAATGGGGGATGCGGACAAGCCCTCCATCAATTTCTTTTGCAAGGGAACAACCGAGTTGATGGCGATAAAGAACGCCATCACGCCAAAAATGATGCGCAACACAAATGCCGAATAAAACCCAGCGCTAATGCCGCCAATAAATGAAGCAATCACCATTGCCGGTGCCCAAAGTACCAGCAAGTCCTTTGCAACGGCGCCACGCTTTGCATGTGAACGCGCGCTCGACAAGCCTGTGGGCACAATCACGGCCAGCGAAGTCGCCACTGCCATATGCATAATGATTTCAGTGGGCAGCCCCATGAGTTGAAACACGGTCGCCATAACGGGCACCATAACAATGCCACCGCCAACCCCCAAAAGGCCCGCCATCAATCCACCGGCAACACCAGCACCCACAAGCCAAAGCGCCATGGGCACCAGGTCAACCATCTGATTCATTATCTACTCATCGCTTCGCGTAAAATCTGTATGATCTGTTGTCGCGAATTTTGCGGGGCCTTGCAAGTCGCGTCTAACGCGGTTCGACCATCATTGGTCTTAAGGTGAGGATTTGCGCCAGCATTCAACAAGGCTAAAACTAGCTGCGGCGTGCACCAGCTCGCTGCATTGTGCAGCGCAGTGCGCCCCGGTGGGGTGGCGACATTCGGGTTTGCCCCTGCCCGCAAAAGCACAAGCAAAACCTCAAGACCGCCTTTGGGTCCTGCCGCCACATAAATCAGCGGATCCCCAACGCCATTTACCAAATTCGCGTCAGCACCGCCATCAAGCAGCGCACTAAGCTGCGCTGCATCATTATTTCTAACGATCTGGAAAATCTTGGGCTCAACGCCCATACGTTGAACACAAGCCGAAATCGATAAGAGGATGGTCAAAAGCAAGATAATTCGCATAACAACTCCTTCCCCCGATGATCGTTTTCCCTTATGCGCGTTTCCGTCTGGCCACACCTGCTGGCAAACGAGCATATCGCGCAACATATTCAACAACTTCACCAGCAATATCCACACCGGTGACCGTTTCCAACCCTTCAAGCCCCGGAGTGGAATTTACCTCCAAGACTTTTGGTCCATCATCTGAGCGTAGCATATCAACACCAGCAAATCGTAAACCCATCACTTTCGCTGCTTTGATCGCCAACAGTCGCTCTTTTTTTGTGATCTTCACTTTCACGATTTTGCCGCGCTGGTGCAGGTTTGAACGAAAATCGCCATCTGCGGCTCTGCGTTGCACAGCTCCGAGAACTTTATTGCCCAAAACGATGCAGCGAATATCAGCTCCGTTCGCTTCTGCCACAAACTTTTGCACCAGAATATTAGCACGCAAGTGCCGAAATGCAGCAATAACGCTTTCAGCCGCCTTCATTGTTTCCGCCAACACAACGCCGCGCCCATGCGCACCTTCCAATAGTTTCAGAACAAATGGTGCTTTACCAATAATGCCTAGCATTGCTTTCACATCAAGCGGCGAATGGGCAAACCCGGTCACCGGCATCGGAATGCCGGCCTTTGCGAGCGCCTGATGGGCGTTCAATTTGTCCCGTGCAGCCCCAATTGCGGCCCCATTGTTCAAGCTGAACGAACCAATCATTTCAAACTGTCGCACCACCGCCAAACCATAATAGTTCACCGATGCGCCAATGCGTGGGATGATCGCATCGTAATAGGGCAATTCCTTACCCTGATGATGGATGGCGGGATTGTCTGCGGTAATGTTCATATAACACCGGGTGGTGTTGATCACATCAATCTCAATGTCGTGTTTTTGAGCTGCAGCAACTATTTTCTTTGTCGAATAACTGTTGGGTTCCCGGCTCAACAAAGCCACACGTAACCGGCGTTCTGGCATATCTGGCGACAAATCATCATAGGCCGAAATGTCCAAATCACCATTGATTCGCACCGCCATAGGGTCCACGACAATTCGACCCTCCATTGCGGTGCGGCCAAGCAATTTACGGTAGTTCATCGATTCTCTGTCGGTCAGCGACAGCTCAATCTCCCACTGGTGCTCACCGACCTTGAGCATAGTGCGCACAATCGGACGCATTTCTGCCTGACCATTTGAAGATATGATTTCGCGATATGCAACAAGTGGCGCTGTACACCAAATTTGAACATCAGGACGCTCAACAACCGGCTGCACACCAAATCGGATCATCCGTTGCCCGTCTTCTTCTATTTCCTCGTAGGAAAAGGCGTGCAACGACGAGGTCTTTGCCCCAGTGTCTACTTTTGCCAATACAGCGGGCAGCCCCAAATCGGGGAAAGAAATCCACTCTTCGTGGCCCACGCTGATTTTTGGCATTTCTTCATCTGAAGTCGTCATCTCAAAATTCCCATCGACGTCGATACCCGTTGGCACCTTGCCATCAGCCTATCGCGAAAACTTAAATGCTGCATTACAGCAAAAAATCCCGCCACGCGACGGGATTTTTCAGTCATTTTAAGAATCTAAACCGGTGAATCTATTGTTCTGAAACGGCCAACTTTGCCGCCAACAAACCAAAACTCACTGCAACAGTACGTCTGAACCAGCGCATAAATGCTGGCGAATTCGTCAGAAGCTGGCGCACTGAAAACGCCAGAACAGCGAATATGGCAAAAACCAAAAACGTTAGCATCATAAATATGCCTCCCAACACCAACATCTCAACCGTACTATTTGCAGCTTGCACATTTACAAACTGAGGCAAGAACGCCATGAAAAATAGTGACAACTTTGGATTAAGTGAATTGATCGCTATGCCCGAACCAATAACCTTAGCCACTGTCGGCACCGCTTTTGGCTTCTCGTCCAACTGAATTGGCCCAGCAGATCGCAGCGTTTGCCACGCCAGATACAACAGGTAAGCAACCCCTGCATATTTCACAAATTGAAACGCCACCGCGCTTGTGTGCATCAAAACCGCAAGGCCAAATATCGCTGCCAATAGATGGGGTACAATGCCCATTGTGCTCGCAAAGGCTGCAATAAGCCCCGTGCGCCAACCACCCGCAATGGCCATCGCTACCGCATAAACCATGCCCGTGCCGGGGATCAAGATCACCACCATGCACGTTAGAAAATACTCAAATGTCATAACTGCCCTCCTCGGCGAATATGAGCGCGAGCCTATTCACAAAATGTGGCGCGAACAAGCGCTAGGGGGCCTTTTCAACGATCCTATAGGTACAACGCCGTGCGCCGGACACAATGTGGCTCTCACGCTGAACATCCGCATTCTCGCCCAGAACTGTTTGAAACAGTTTCAACTCGGATTTGCAAAATCCCTGGCATGTGGTCGCCGCAATACAAATGGGGCAATGGTTTTCGTGCAGCAAAAATCCACCTTCAACTGGCTCCACTTCTGCCATATATCCCTCAGCCTCGCGAATTTTCGCAAGGGTTTTGACCTTTGCCCCAAGCGCAGATTTTTGATCCAGCTTCGATTGATAAATGTCCAGCGAACGTTGTTCGCGTTTTGCGATCAATTTATCCAAACCAGCTTCGCCAAATGTTTCAATGACTGAACTTATCATTTCAATGGTCAAATCCGCGTGCCGATCCGGGAAACGCTGATTACCCTTGTCGGTGAGCTGCCAATATTTCTTCGGCCGCCCAACACTCTCGCGACGGTCCTCGCTAATCACCAAGCCTAGCTGGGCCAGTTTTTCCATATGCTGACGCACAGCGACAGAGGTCGTGCCCACCAACTCACCCAAGGCCACAGCTGTTTGTGGGCCACGTGTTTTGATGAGAAACAAAAGCCGCTCAATGGTCTTGTCATCAGACATTTTCATGAAAAACGATCCTTAGCTGTTGCGCCACTCTAATAAAAAAAGATTTGACTTGTCAAATAATCCTGCCTAATACCGATAAAGAAAGAATTTTCTTATTTAATAACGAGGTGCCAAAATGTGGATCAACAAATTCTTCAACACTCTCCCTAGAGCGTTTCCCCCTGTTGAGCCGTTGGCGCATCGTGCTGCCCTGTTGGTTGGCAATTCTGCCCCCGCCAATCAACAGGGCTCCCCCTATTGTCCGGCCTGTGAACAGGCAAAATCTGTTCACGAGTTCTATGCCGACATTGCAAAATGAGCACCCAAGACGAAAACGCGCATGTTAAATTCTCTGACCTGTTCAAAGAAGGGCGTGCCCTCTTAACGCTTACCCTAATTCTCAGTGTTGGCTCACACGCCACAAACCTGTTCGTCACGCGTACAGTGCTGCCCACCATTGTGGCGGATATTGGCGGCAAAGAATTGATGTATTGGGCGCTCGCCCTTTTTCAAATCGCGGCCATTGTCGGGGGCATGGGTTCCGCCCAGATCAAAGATAAACTTGGCGGCCGGCATACAATCTATTTGGCGGCTGCCTTGCTGGTCGTCGGCTCTTGTTTTGCAGGTTTCGCACAACACTTCGGTTACCTTGTTCTCGGTCGTGGCATCCAAGGTTTTGCTGAAGGCCTGCTGATATCGCTATCGTACATCATTTTGAGCGAAAGCTATCCCAACAATCTTATGGCACGCATGATCGGCATGCTTGCTGTGGTTTGGGCCGCAGCTTCAGCAATTGGCCCCCTCGCCGCTGGCCTGCTAGAATCCAGTTTTGGCTGGCGTAGCGCATTTTTGGTCAATCTCGTCATCGCCATCCTTCTTGTGGTGCAATCAAGATACGCCGTGAAACAACAACCGTCCCAAAAAGACGGACAGCGGATTCCTATCGCCCGACTAGCTCTTTTCGTTTCCGCAATCACCGGCATTTGCCTAACCGGACAATTTACAAACCCAGTTTTAATCCTTGCCATTTTAGCCTTCTCATTCACGTTGCTCGCTTTTGCGATCAAACGCGACAAGCGCGCGAAAAACCGGATGTTGCCCAATCAGATATTCACCACTAAAGGCACGATCGGTTTAGGTATTTGGACAAACATTTCAATCTCAATCGCGGTCGGCGGTCATGGTGTTTATGGTGTCGCTCTACTCCAAAGCATGTGGCAACTCAGTCCCATTTATGCAGGCTTCCTGGCATCAATCGTTGCAGCGGCTTGGTCTGTTGCATCGTGGGGATTATCTGGTGTCGCAAAGTTAAAAAACCAACTGCTGCTTATACGCACCGGCATCACCATGATTACCTTTAGTTTTCCAATTACTGCTTTAGCCTGGTCACTAACCAACCTCACCATCGCCACACTTGGCTTTGCAATTCTCGGCTTGGGATTAGGCACGTCTACGATATTTCTTGAAAAGAAAATCATGCATGCAGCCACGCATAAAGAGAAAGACCGAACATCTTCAATCCTACCTCCTATAGATAGCGCCGCGGGCGCCATCGGCGCAGCATTCGCCAGCATCCTAGCGCTAAGCCTTGGTCTGTTCGGTGGCACACCAACATTTGGCATTTTGGATGCACAAGTAGCCTCAGTCGTGGCAACGCAAATGTATTTGACATTCTTTGCCTTGTCGGTGCCTGCTATGGTGATGTCATTCCTACTTCCGCTTGATGATTCCCAATCCGAGCGATCCAATAATACTCAACCAATTGCAGAGTAATGAGCGCACCAACACAAAGACCGCCCGACCATTTCAACAAGCTGTTTTCAAAAGAATTCATTCTGTTGAGCATGCTGAACATTCTGATTGTCGGCTCACATGCTGTAAACAGCTACGTTACGGTCACCATTGTGCCTTCAATCGTTGTTGATTTGGGTGGTCGCGAATATATGTTCTGGCTGTTCGCGCTGTTTCAAGTCGGCTCCATCGTCGCCGGCGTGGTCGCAGGTAGCTACAAAAACCAGATCGGTGCGCGCAACATCTTTTCTATTGCCTGCTTGATCTTGCTTTTCGGCTCACTGCTCGGAGGTATGGCCAACCATTTGACCTTGGTCATTCTTGGCAGAGGACTACAAGGCATCGGCGAAGGCATGCTTTTGTCGCTGATCTATATATTGGTCGCAGACCTTCTACCCTCGAAACTACTGCCCCGCATGTTTGCGCTTAGCTCTGTCATTTGGTCAGTCGCTGCAGCTTCAGGTCCATTGTTTGCGGGGGTTATGGATCAGTTCATTTCTTGGCGCGCAGCCTTTTTGTTCAACGTGCCGCTTGTTCTTATCCTGCTGGCCATTGCCTGGCGCGCCATTCCCAAACAAGAGGCTAAAAAGCAAGCCGATCCATTACCGATCAAAAGGCTTGTGCTTCTCACCGTGGGCCTGCTGGTTATGGGCGCGGCAGGGCAGTTTACAACGCCAGCAATCCTCGCCGTCATCATCGTCACCTCACTTGCAATGCTGGCGGGCTTCATGTGGCTAGACAACAAAGCCACTAACCGTCTATTGCCCGCGCGGCCCTTCACCCAAGACACAGCTGTTTCGATCTGCATGACAATGATATTCCTCATTCCACTGGCGGCATCCGCAGGCAACGTCTATTTCGCGTCGCTCTTGCGCTCGGTTTGGGACTTGTCCGCACTTCAAGCGGGCTACGCATTGGCAATCATTGCTTTTGCTTGGACAACTGTCGCATGGCTCACCAACAAAATTGACGACCCCATCATCGAATTTCGAATGATCCAGCTCGGGAGTTTTTCCTATGCGGTGGGCATGGCCATTTCAGCCGCTGGTCTATATTTTGGCTCGCTGGGCATTGTGTGTTTCGGATTTGCGGTGCAAGGGGCAGCTATGGGTGCCAGTAGCCAATTCAACCGCAAAGTCATTATAACAAGAGCGTCTCAAGCCGAACGATCAACGACCTCAGGAGCGATCGCACCAACTTCATTTACCGGTGCAGTAATTGGCGCGGCACTTGCTGGGCTTACCGCTCAAATGTTTGGCCTTTTTGAAGGCACACCAACTTCATCTGTATTTGATCCAGATATCGCCCGCACTTCGGGCAGCATGATGATGTTGGTGTTTGCGGGCTTGGCATTCTGCGCGAACTTAATATCACTTAGATTGCGCCAAAGGCACCTCGCCGCGCCGATCCAAACCTAGCCCCACAACAACCAAATCAGCAGTCCACATGTCACCCAAACAGGCTATCGCCTTGTTCTTTGATGATTTGCTTGGCCTTGTCGATTGCCGCGCTTTTTGCCATTTCAGGACTGCCAAGTCGATCAGCACGTATGAATGTTGATGACTTCAATTCACCATCAATCTCTTTTTCAATGATGCCGGAAAGCTGATACTCAGATCCCACTTTCATTTCCGTTGCCTTGATCAGATAGTCAAGGTGGTGCTCCTCACCAAGCACCTTCGGCTCGCTTGATGCAGGCTCACCCCCAATGCCAAAGAGCTTTTTTAAAAATGACATAATCTTCCTTCTCTTCAACTGGGCTCGTTCCGTAAATCTACAACCAGTGCAGTTGCCAATAACAATCTAACTAACAGATTCACGCTCAATGCTCCAACTATGGTCAACTTTGTTTTGGGTCGTAAAACAAAAGTTCTTCGTAAAGCGCATTCGTTTTAACGAGTTGCTAGGTTTTAAAAGATAGAACAATTCAAGCTAATTCGGCTATCCTTATGAATTGATTCAACAAATCAAAACAACCATCTGAAATTGAATCACTATTTGCTATTCGCAGAGAAGCGCTCCTGTTTGGCATTATCTGCGCGAGTGCCAAGATCCAATCGAAAATAGTGCCGATAGCTTACTCATAATTTGATTCAAGAAAATGCTCTAACCACTTGGCATTGAATCACATTCCCTAAAGCCAGCCCATGTGCCCCATTACTCAGTTAGAGATTCCTGCATTTGTGACCCACAAAGCTTTTGTTGAATCAATTGAATCACTTAAGCTAGTTTTGTCCGTTTTTTCGTGACGTTAGCGCCGATCAAACCTCGTTTGTGCGTCCATTGGGCCGTTGGCGACGATCAAAATCACGAAAAACCCACCGGCAAACAACAAATGTACACCGCATAATAAAGGGCCCCGTCGGGGCCCTCCGTTAGACAAAAACCCGCGCAATTAAACGCCTACATTCTCCTGAGCAATTCAATATGCTTTTCAATCGCACGTGAAGCCAATTTAAATCCATGACCCAAATGAAAATGTCTAGCTCCATCAGTGAGCAATCTTTCAAGTTCCGTTGCAACCTGATCGGGTCGTTCCTCAAACGGTGGGCGTTTGGCAATTCCCGTTGGAATTATGCCACCCAGTCCTAATCCAGATGCTACGAGGTCGCTGACAAACGTATGACCATTCTCAAGCACAACAGAGATTGAACCCGGCGTATGCCCTGGTGTCGGCGTGACATAACCTGAGATGCCGTAAGGCTTAAGGTCAAAGCTGTCGTTTCCATCAATCGTAAGTTCGGGTGTAAAAAACTCAAATGGAGATTGCGGCGCGCCAGAGCGAAGCAGTAATTTTCCGACCCAGCCAGTTGGGCACAACATCATTTTCTCTTCGCCAGCGCAATAAATCGCCTCGCGCTTATGGATTAGCACCGGGGCATTGCAGAGTTTTCGAAGCACTGCTGCGTTCCCCGCATGATCAAAATGTCCATGCGTCACAATGATTAAATCGACATCCCTAAACTCTAGTCCTAGTCGTGCCAAACTCTTGGCGACGCGCGCCTCGCAATTTGGCAGTCCTGCATCAACTAAAATCACTCCTGACCCTGATTGAATGACATAGGCATTGACCATACCAAATCTCATAACGGGAACACGCTGTATTCTAAAATCCATATCAAATCTCCTGACTTCGCGCGGAGAATAGATGTTCAAACCCTGCAGGCAATCCGTTACAATTTTGTGCCCTATGGCTTTCCCGCTCGGTTGCGCATATACTGTGCATATACACGATGGATATTGGAGTGACCATGCAAGATATTGAACCGGCCGCGAATTACGCGATGAACGCAAGCAACTGCCCGGTGGCCTCTGCAGTCCAAACTTTTTCCGGAAAATGGAAACCGATTATGCTGCACATGCTTGCTGAGCGCGAAATGCATTTTGCCCAAATCATTCGCGCGTTACCGAATGCCAGCAAAAAGGTTCTCACAGATCAGCTCAGAGAATTGGAAGCAGAAGGCATCATACTTCGCACGCCTACCAATGAACGTCGACCAAGGGTCATCTACTCGTTGTCTGAGTTAGGAAAAAGCTTGGCACCTATTCTGCTTGAGCTCTATTATTGGGAAAAGAGCCGGCGCATCGAACATCGCAACCATGCCGCATAAAAAAGGGCCCCATCGGGGCCCTTAATCAATTCAACTATACCAACTCGATTAGTTATCGAGGAACGAGCGTAGCTTGCGGCTACGGCTTGGGTGCTTAAGCTTGCGCAAGGCTTTCGCTTCAATCTGACGAATACGTTCCCGCGTCACGCTGAACTGTTGACCAACTTCTTCCAAAGTATGGTCTGTGTTCATGCCGATACCAAAGCGCATCCGCAACACACGCTCTTCACGTGGTGTTAGCGAGGCCAAAACACGTGTTGTTGTTTCACGCAAGTTCGATTGGATCGCCGCGTCAATCGGTTGGATCGCATTGCTGTCAGGAATGAAGTCGCCCAAGTTGCTGTCTTCTTCGTCACCAATTGGTGTTTCCAAAGAAATCGGCTCTTTAGCAATCTTCAATACTTTGCGAACTTTGTCCAAAGGCATTTGCAGCTTTTCGCTCAATTCCTCTGGCGTCGGTTCCCGGCCAATCTCATGCAACATCTGGCGCGATGTCCGAACGATCTTATTGATCGTTTCAATCATATGCACCGGAATACGAATGGTACGGGCTTGGTCAGCAATTGAACGTGTGATCGCTTGGCGAATCCACCATGTCGCATAAGTCGAAAACTTATACCCACGGCGATACTCAAACTTATCAACCGCCTTCATCAAACCGATATTGCCCTCTTGGATCAAATCCAAGAACTGCAAACCACGGTTTGTGTATTTCTTCGCAATCGAAATCACCAAACGAAGGTTGGCTTCCACCATTTCCTTCTTGGCAATGGCCGCTTCGCGTTCGCCTTTTTGCACCTTATGTACAAGCTGGCGATATTCAGCGATATCCACCCCGGTTTCTTGCGCGAGGGTTTTAATCTCGTCGCGCAGCTCTTCAATCGTATCACGCTCTGCAATGGCAAAATTTGTCCAACCTGCAATTGGCAGCGTCGAAACACGGTCAATCCACTCTGGATCAAGCTCTGAGCCTTGGTACTGTCCCAAGAAATCTAGGCGCTTAATGCCATAGCTTTCCGCCAAACGCAGCAAACGGCCCTCAATACGCACCAAGCTTTTGTTGATGTCATAAAGTTGCTCAACCAGCGCTTCAATACGCCCATTGTGCAATGACAAGGACTTAACTTCCTTGATTACTTCAACATGCAAGGCTGCAAGCTTCTTCTGCTGAGCGGCAGTCAGCTCTTTTGAAATAAGACGAAGCTCAACTTGCTCGTCATGCAGCTTGCGCAGTTTGGCGTATGTGCTCGCGATTAGGTCGAAAATCTCAACGACTTGCGGTTTTAGTTCCGCTTCCATTGCGGACAATGAGAGATTGTTTTCGAACTCATCATCATCGTCATCATCATCGTCGTCAGTGTTTTCGCCTTCTGCACCCTCTGCCTTTTCTTCTTCTTTTGCTTCTTCCGCTTTTTTCGCGGCAGCATCAGAATGAATGTTAGGCTCTGCGGTTTTTGCATCTGGGCCAGCGTAAGTTGCCTCAAGATCGATAATATCGCGCAGCAAAATCTCGCCTTCAGCAAGCTGATCGCGCCAAATAATAATCGCCTGAAACGTCAACGGGCTTTCGCAAAGGCCTTCGATCATGGTCTCGCGACCCGCCTCGATGCGCTTCGCAATCGCAATCTCGCCTTCACGGCTCAACAGCTCAACGGTGCCCATTTCGCGCAAATACATGCGCACAGGGTCGTCTGTTCTATCAGAGCCTTCACGGGCGTTCGATTTAGACGCAATGGCCGTACCGGTTGCAACAGCAACTTCGGTTCCGGTTTTTGCACGCTGCTCCGCCTCGTGCTCTTCCACTTCATCTTCTTCGATTACGGATATGCCCATTTCTGAAAGCATAGCCATAATGTCTTCGATCTGCTCGGATGACACCTCGTTAGAAGGCAGCACCTCATTGAGCTGATCGTAAGTCACATAGCCGCGTTTTTTCGCGCCCTTGATCATTTTCTTGACCGCGGATGCGGAAAGATCGAGAAGTGGGCCGTCTTGGCTTTCGCCTGATTCTGGCTTCTCAGTTTCTTTCTGAGCCTTAGTCGCCATTCACATTCTCCTGAACGGGTAGCCGGCAAAATCGCCGAGTATATGTGGTGAGACAATCAGGCCAAGACAAGGGCGATTGCACTTCGTTCCCCAAAGGGAATAGACAATCATGCTTATCGTTTCGTTACCAAATGCAATAACTTAGCAGTTAGATGCACAAAAACGCCGACCGGCCACCCTAAATCACAGGTTCCGCGTCGAGCGCCCAGATAACGAACCAAACCCCTCAATCAGAGCCTCAGTGCCATCCACACTGGTAATCTGGTTCTGGATGTCTCGCAGCCTTTCATACGACTCTTCGCTCGGGTCATTGCCCAGCGCCATTTCGGCTGCCTTCAGCTCTCTATTTAATCGATGTGATTTATAATGCAAGGCCAAAGCGTGATTCAATCCAACCTCGGCGTCCTGACTGTTCGCTTCAGGCGTCACTTGCCATATGCCTTGTTGACGAACAACATTGTCAATTTGCGCCAAATCGATCGCGCAACCACGCCGCTCAAGCGCCTCGCGCAGCTGTTTGCTTTTGATTTCGTGATTGGCCGAAACTTGCGATATCACCACATCCAAGATTTTTCGAGCCGCGGACGACTGCAAATCAATTTGCGCCAAATCTTCAAGATGCATTTCCACAAGTTCGGGGTGATTAATCAACCCAACCAAAATCACCGCTTCGCGTGATGCCACGCCGCTCGTTGAATTGCTCGCCGAAAGAGATTTTTTAAGCGCATTGGACACTTGATAACCGCCACGCTGTGTTTTGGCGTTTGAGTATCCGCCAGACTTTGCGTCTTTGTTATATCCACTATTGTTCGTGCGCTGTTGCTGCCCACCATACTGACGCTGCGGCCGAAAGAACTTATAGAGCTTATCGTTAAACGCTTGCCCATAATGCTTGCGTACTGAAGCGTCCGCAATTTCATTGGCGATATTCTTTAGTTTGAACTCCAGCGCCGCTTTTGCTTCAGGTGTGCCAACGTTCGCACCGCGTGTTTCTCGCTCCCAAACGGCTTCAGACAATGGCAAAGCCGAATTCAGCAATTCTTCTAGCCCCTTGCGTCCCTCTTTCTGGATCAGATCATCAGGGTCCACACCGTCGGGCAGCGTCACAATTTGCGCAGTTACCCCTGGCTTAAGCATCGGCAGCATTATGTCCATGGACTTATAGGCAGCCCGTTGCCCCGCGCTATCTCCATCAAAACACAGCACCGGGTCGTTGGTCATCTTCCACAACAAGCCCAAGTGCTCGTCCGTTAGGGCCGTACCAAGCGGCGCCACAGCACCCTCAAAGCCCACCTGCACCAACGCAATCACATCCATATAGCCTTCAACCACAATCAACGGCTTGCCGTCGTGGGAGGCTTGGCGGGCCATTTGCCCGTTGTAAAGCGTGCGCCGTTTATGAAAGAGCTCTGTTTCCGGTGAATTGAGATATTTCGCCCGCGCTTCAGGCGACATGGCGCGACCACCAAAGGCCACCACCCGACCGCGAAAATCCAATATAGGGAACATCAACCGATTGCGAAACCGATCGAATGGCACTGCAATATCATCACCAGATACCAACAACCCACAAGCAATCATCTCGTTGGCCGTCACCCCGTTCGACGCGAGGTATTCTTTAAGTCCATTGCGGCTGTCTGGTGCAAAACCCAAACGGAACATCTGCTGAAACTTGGGCAACACACCACGCTCGTGCAAATAACCGCGCGCGCGGGCACCAACATTGGCAGCCAAAGCCTGCTCAAAATAGCTGGTCGCCAAATCCATCACATCATAAAGCGACTTGCGCTTACGATCTCGGGCTTCCTCTTGTGCATCTCTTGCGGGCAACTGCAGGCCCGCCTGCCCCGCTAGCTTTTCAACGGCTTCTGGAAATGGCAGCCCTGCCTTTTCAACCAAGAACCGAAAATGATCGCCGGAAACGCCACAGCCAAAACAATGATAGCGACCGCGCCGGTCGTCTGCGTGAAAACTGGGCGTTTTCTCACCATGGAACGGGCAACAGGCCCAAAAATCCCCTTTTTGGGGTTGCGACTTCTTCTTGTCCCATACCACATGCTCTCCCACAACTTGGGAGATCGAAATTCGATCACGAATATCGTCTAGGAATTGATCAGTGAACCGCATGGTCTCAATCTAATGGTCAAAGGGATGTAATGGCAAATGCAAAGAACGTTTCGTATCAGTTTGCGTCAAACAAGCCAACGCTCAAAAGACACCATATCCCCACCAAAGCCGCGCTGTTCACCGCCGCCAGTTTCGATATTAAACTTAGAAAAACCAGCGCGCTCAAGCACGCGGGTAGACCCCAGGTTCGTTGTCATCACCCGCCCAATGAGCCGATTGATCTTATAATCAGCGCACAGCATTTCAACGCCCAACTCTAGCATTTGCCCCGCAATGCCTTTTCCCAGCCAGCGCTCAGCCACCCGATAGCCAACCTCGGCCTGGTCGCCACCAATGGTGAAATTTATGCGTCCAACCACTTCATCACCAATAAGGCCAACAAAATAAAGCCCTTCTTGCGAACGCATATCCAACTCAAGCGCAGCAATTGCATGGCTCATGCCAACCTCGGTCAGCATTTCAGGCGCCCGTGGTGGCACAAACCCAGAAAAATAGCTGGCGTTTTCAAGTTCAAAACGCAAAAGCGCCGCACAATGATGCGGCGCAATCTTCTCTAAAACAACGGCAGGTTTTGCCATAATAAAGCTAGCCGTTCAACGCCGCTTTTACAAACCGCGAGGCTTGCCCAAAGTCGATACGACCGGGGAACTTGCCCTTCAGCACACCAACAACTTTGCCCATGTCCCGCAGGCCTTCAGCGCCAGTTTCTGCAATTGCGTCTTTGATTGCGGCTTGCACTTCATCTTCGCTCAACGGTTGTGGCAAAAACTCTTGAATAACCGCAATCTCTTCACGCTCTTGAGCGGCCAATTCTTCGCGACCATTTTCAGCATAAACAGTGGCTGATTCTTCGCGTTGTTTGACCATTTTTTGCATGATCTGCAAAATCTCTTGCTCGCTGGCAGGCTCTTTGCCCTGCCCCCGTGCTTCAATGTCCCGATCTTTGATCGCCGCATTGATCAAACGGTAGGTGCCCGTACGTCGCGCATCGCGCGCTTTGATGGCATCTTTGAGCGCTGAGCTAATTTTATCACGCATATTTTCGTAAAATTCCCTGATGATTTCTGCCTCGGTTATACCCAAGCAAAACGCTTATGCCAATTTTTTCTTTCCCAGTGCATTTAACCCACTGATTTTTCACTGCTAAATCTTTCCCTCGAATCTGTTGACGCCGCGCTTGTTCTCACATAGTGTCCGCCCGATCCGGACCAGTTTGAGCGCAGCGGGCCTTAAGGCATGGGCAAACGCACATCTAAGCGGCAAAAACGGGGTCTGAGGATCGGTCAAATTTACGCCCACAATAAGCGTCAAAAGGATTTGAGATGACCGGCTGGCAAGACGATAAAACCACCGCACTTTTGATTTTGGAAAATGGGACGCGCATTGAGGGCCAAGGCCTTGGCGCAACCGGACATGCTGTTGGTGAAGTTTGCTTCAACACAGCCATGACTGGTTACCAAGAGATCCTCACAGATCTTTCCTATGCGGGCCAAATCATTACCTTCACTTTTCCACACATCGGCAATGTGGGCACCAACGACCAAGATGTTGAAACACCTGAGCATGCAAGCGACACAGGCGCTAAAGGGTGTGTGCTAAAAGCCGACATAACCAACCCATCAAATTATCGGTCAACACAGCATTTGAATGCTTGGCTGCAAGACAGGAACATCATCGGCATTGCCGGGGTTGATACGCGCGCTCTCACTGCGTTCATCCGTGAAAATGGCCTAACAAATGGCGTTATCGCCCACGCACCAGACGGTGTTTTTGATGAAGAAGCGATTGCAAATGCCCTTGCTGGCTTCAAGGGGCTAGAACACGCAGACCTTGCGGCCGACGTCTCTACCGCCAAAACCTATGAGTGGAAACAAGGGCGTTGGGTGTGGAACGAAGGTTTCTCACCAATCCAAAATCCAAAAAATCACATTGTGGCAATTGATTATGGTGCGAAGGCAAACATCTTGCGCTGCCTCGCCAATGAAGACGTCACCGTAACCGTTGTGAGCGCGTCAACACCAGCCAAAGACATTTTGGACCTCAACCCAGACGGCATTTTTCTGTCCAACGGCCCAGGTGATCCAGCAGCGACAGGCCAATATGCGGTTGGCATTGTCAAAGAACTGATTGCCAGCGCAAAACCAATCTTTGGCATTTGCCTAGGCCACCAAATTTTGGCTTTGGCACTTGGCGGCAAAACGGTCAAAATGCACCAAGGCCACCATGGCGCAAACCACCCGGTTAAAGACCTGACAACAGGCAAAGTGGAAATCACCTCAATGAACCACGGCTTTGCCGTTGATGCAGATAGCTTGCCTGCAGGTATCGAGCAAACGCACATTTCTCTGTTTGACCAATCAAACTGCGGCCTTGCGGTTACCGGAAAACCCATCTTTTCGGTACAATATCACCCAGAAGCATCACCGGGCCCGCACGACAGCCACTATTTGTTCAAGCGTTTCTTGGACAATGTGCGCGGCGTAAAAGCGGACGCGTAGGTTCTAATTTCAAGCGTACCATTCAATCACAAACAAGCGAAGGTCTGTTAACTCAGACCTTCGCTTAGTTTTCTTGGTGCGTTCCGTGCAACTATGCTTAAAGTCCGCGCAAATATCCATTCCGCTGGCTTACGGAAACGCCACTCGAAAACCTTCGAGAACACAATCGCTAAACCATAAGTCGTCGCCATCGTCACAAGGACACTTAGCCAATAAGGCAGAGTCGGGTTTAACGCGTCCAGAAGCAAGAACCCAACGTTTTCGTGCAACAAGTACCAAGAGAAACTGAGCAGCCCTATGTGGGCTAATGCGCTGCCAAACAATGGGATATGCGGCATCCGCCATCCAACACTGTAGGCCCAGAAAACGACAATTAGCGCGGCAACAATCAGTGCTGTGGTGGTCGATTGCACGCTCAGCAATTGCGGCTCACCTTCCCCACTCATCAAGAACACAATAAGCACACTAAGCACTGCCAATTGACCAAACAGGTTGCTGAAATCTTTTAGATGCTCCTTCAGCTGCACGCCGACAACGCCAAGCGCAAAAAATGGCAAATATGGCGCAATCATCGCTTTCTTGAGCCCCGTGGCCAACTTTCCAATTACGGCAATGTCAGCACTTGCGACTTCCATCAACATCCATGCAATTCCCATTGCCAACGCAGTATAAGCGAAGAACCGCGCTAATTTCTTCCCGTCTTTCACCAGCATCGCCATCAAACCAATCAAAATATAGAACTGCACTTCCACAGTGATTGACCAAAACGAACCATTGACCCATTCAAATATTCCGCCAAGTAACAATAGATTGCCGAGCAAATCGGCCATAGTTGGTGCACTTTCGCGATAGAAGTATTCGGGCAAATTCGGCAGATGGAATACCTGATCTAAGGCGAACAAAAGGACAGCAGCAGCTGCGAACGCTGGATATATCCGCGAAAAACGTTTCGCAAAAAATGTCCAAATCGTCGGCGCACGTTCTAGCGTAAAGAAAATGCAAAAGCCTGAGATGATGAAGAAGAAATACACCCCAACCCAACCAAAACTCACGGCTGGAACAACGTGATCAACGGTGCCAAACACGGACTGAGGTAAGCGAGCTGTATAGTGAAACAAAACCACCAGCAGCACAGCGACCGCCCGGAATATATCCAGTGTTTGGTCACGTTTTGCGACTATTTGAGCACCAGGTTTAGAGATCTCTTGTAAAGGCGGCGCAAGTGGCATGTGTTTTCCTTCCGAATTCAACTCCCATTGAATACGGAAAGCTCTCACGCGCAATCTTTACCTCTTGTTAATGTTAATTTCAGAGCCGTTCAGCCCCAAATGTATCGCATTGCCCCACATTGCCACTTTTATATCCACGCTCAAACCAGCGTTGGCGTTGTTCTGATGTGCCATGGTTGAAGTTCTTTGGCACCACGAACCCTTGGCTGCGCATTTGAATGGCGTCATCACCAATCTGTTCTGCCGCATTTAGCGCTTCTGCAATATCACCGCGTTCGAGCAAGTTCATTTCCCCAACATAGCTCGCCCACACACCCGCGTAACAGTCTGCTTGCAGTTCTACCCGCACAGAATAAGCGTTGGCTTCGTTGGTGCTCATGGCGCGACGTTGCTTGTTAAACTCTGGCAAAACCCCAGTAAGCTGCTGCACATGATGTCCCACTTCATGTGCCAACACATAGGCCTGCGCAAAATCTCCACCTGCCCCAAACTGGCGGCGAAGCTGATCGTAAAAGCCCAAGTCTAAATAGATTTTTTCGTCTGCAGGGCAATAAAACGGCCCCGTTTGCGCACTTGCTGTGCCGCAAGGCGAGCTGGTTGAACCGGAAAACACAACCAATACCGGCGCGCGATAGCTCATATCATTTTGAGCAAAGACCTGTGTCCAAAGCGCTTCTGTTTCGTTCAGGTTGACCGCAACAAAGTCAAACAGTTCATCTTTCCCCGCATCAGGCAACGGACGGGTGTCCGAGGGGCGATATGGTGCATCGCCACCGGTTGAAATAGAGCCATCAAGAAAGCTCATAGGGTTAATCCCCAGCGCTAGAGAGATCACAATCACAACAACCAGCATCAATAAACCACCAGCGCCGCCCTTGCCAGCACGGCCACCTGGCATTGGAATGCGCACGCGGCGTCCGGTCGAACGACCAGAAGCACCTGAACGCTTGCCGCGACGGTCTTCAATATTTGAACTGCGATCCCGACCTTGCCACTTCATGCGCTCATATCCCCTTTTAAGCTTTGTCGATCATCTAACATCACCCCCTTAGAATACAAGCCCTTTTGCACGCATCCGGGAAACCCTATTTTCACAAAACTGTCGTCCAGTTGCCGCTAAACCGCAACACATCTGATCTAGCACTAAGCCATCAATAGCGGTTGGATCCCATGCACAATAAATACATTTTACCATTTGGTCTAAATATGACACACTCCGCTCGTCGCTTGCATACTCAGCGACCAATAGGTGGTGAAGCGCAGATAATAGCGCTCGATATTTCGGAACATTCCGCCCCACCAATAAGTGCGCCGATCCAACCGCACAAATTCAACATGACATAAGCGGAGGACTAAAATGTCACTTCTAAATTCAATTTCAAGACGTTCCTTTTTAGCAGGAACCGCCAGCGCAGGTGCACTCATTGCAATGCATCCATTTGCGGCAATGGCTTCCAGTTCACAGGCGCATTTGCGCTTAATGGAAACAACCGACATTCACGTGTCGATTTTCCCTTATGACTATTACGCAGATAACCCGAACGACACCATGGGACTTGCCCGCACGGCGACACTGATTTCCAACGTGCGCGCGGAGGCAACCAACTCGATGCTCGTGGACAATGGCGACCTCATTCAAGGCAATCCGATGGGTGACTATGTCGCTTATGAACGAGGGTTCAAAGAAGGCGATCTGCACCCCATGATTGCTGCAATGAATACCCTTGGCTACGACATAGCAACTGTGGGCAACCACGAGTTCAACTATGGCCTAAGCTTTTTGGATAAAGCGCTAGCCGGGGCTTCGTTCCCCTTCGTTAGCGCCAACATTGTCATGGGCACTGTTTTGGGCGAAGACCCAACCAAAGACAAAACCTTGTTCCAGCCGTATAAGATTTTGGAAAAAGAAATCACAGATGGCGCAGGCAACAAACGCCCAATCAAAATTGGCTTCATCGGCTTTGTCCCACCACAAATTATGGTGTGGGATTTCCAACATCTAAACGGCAAAGTCACCACCCGCGACATCGTGCAAACGGCAAAAGCATATGTGCCGCAAATGAAAGAAGAAGGCGCAGACCTGATTGTCGCCCTTTCTCACTCCGGCATCGACGGCTCAGGCCAAACCGATATGATGGGCAACGCTTCGCTTTATTTGGCGGGCGTTGAAGGCATTGACGTTGTGTTCACCGGCCACCACCACAATGTATTCCCAAGTTCGCAATATGACGGGATCGAAGGCGTCGACGCAGCAAAAGGCACATTGATGGGCAAACCGGCCGTCATGGCTGGCTTCTGGGGTTCACATATGGGGCTCATCGATCTGCTTATCGAGCATGATGGCAACGAATGGAAAATCGTGTCCCACACATCAGAAGCGCGTCCAATTTCGGAACGTATCGATCGTAAGGTCAACCCACTGGTTGAGAGCGACGCAGCGGTTTTGGCCTCCGTTCAAGCTACGCACGACCAAACGCTTGAATATGTGCGCACTGCCGTTGGCCAAACGGATGCGAAATTACACTCCTATTTCGCTCTTGTGGCAGATGACCCTTCCGTGCAAATCGTATCCCAAGCACAAATGTGGTACACAGAACAAATGATGCGCGGCACCCAATGGGAAGGCTTGCCCATTCTTTCTGCAGCCGCTCCATTTAAAGCGGGCGGTCGTGGCGGTCCTGATTATTACACCGATGTTCCAGTTGGCCCAGTAGCCATCAAAAACGTGGCTGATTTGTACCTCTATCCAAACACCGTTCGCGCGGTTGAAGTAACCGGTGCAGGCATTAAAGAATGGCTTGAGCGCTCGGCGGGCATTTTCAATCAAGTCGAAGTTGGCAAGACAGATCAACCCTTGGCAAATCCAGATTTCCCATCTTACAATTTTGATGTGATTGATGGTGTGACCTACAAAATCGACATTTCACAACCTTCAAAATACCCACCACGTGGTGGTGACGCGATCAACCCAGATGCAAACCGCATTGTTGATCTGCGCTACAATGGTGAACCAATCGACATGAACCAGAAGTTCGTTGTGGCCACCAACAATTACCGCGCAGGCGGTGGTGGGGCATTCCCAGGTCTTGGAGAAGATGTCATCATCTTTGTTGGCCCAGATACCAACCGTGACGTGCTCGTGCGGTACATCGTGGAAAAAGGCACCATCAACCCAAGTGCAGATAGTAACTGGTCACTGGCGCCATTGCCGGGCACTTCAGTGTTGTTTGAAACTGGCCCGAAAGCAAAAGACCATATCAGCGACGTCACAGCGGTCAACATCGAATATGTTGGCGAAGCTGAAAGCGGATTTGGTCAATACCGCATCAAACTTGACTAGGACGATTGGAGGGGTGCAATCCCCTCCTCTCTAACTTGATATCACACAAATCTCAGAACGGGTGAGGAAGCGCTTTTCTCGCCCGTTGTCGAGGGAAAACATGCCCCCGCGACCTGGCACCACATCGATGATTAAGTTGGTGTGTTTCCACACCTCATATTGATCTCCGCCAATGTAAAATGGTGCGCCGCCGATTTCGCCTAACAGCACATCATTGTCCCCGAGCAAAAAATCACCTTGCGCATAACACATGGGCGAAGACCCATCACAACACCCACCCGATTGGTGAAACATGATCTCGCCGTGGTCGGCTTGAATTTCAGCGATCAGCTCCAATGCAGCCGGTGTAGCTGTCACTTTCTCGCTCATTTGCCATCCCCTAAAATAAAAGAGGCCGGTTTGAAACCGACCTCATGCATGCATTGGATCAAAAGAAGCCAAGTTTTTGCGGTGAATAGCTTACCAACATGTTTTTGGTTTGCTGATAATGATCGAGCATCTTCAGGTGATTTTCTCGCCCAATGCCAGACTGTTTATATCCACCAAACGCTGCGTGAGCTGGGTAAGCGTGGTAGCAGTTTGTCCACACACGACCCGCCTGAATGGCACGGCCAAAGCGATAGCACGTGTTCGCCTCACGGCTCCACACACCAGCACCAAGCCCATAAAGCGTATCATTGGCAATCGAAAGCGCTTCTTCATCATCCTTAAAGGTCGTCACAGAAACAACGGGCCCAAAGATTTCCTCTTGGAAAATCCGCATTTTATTGTTGCCCTTAAAGACGGTTGGTTGAACGTAATAACCGTTCTCCAAGTCTCCACCCAAATGGGCCTGACTGCCACCGGCCAGCACTTCAGCGCCTTCTTGTTTTCCAATATCGAGATAGGAGAGAATCTTCTCAAGCTGCTCAGAAGAAGCCTGCGCGCCGATCATTGTCGCCGGATCAAGCGGGCTCCCCTGCACAATCGCGTTTACGCGTTTGAGCGCACGCTCCATAAATTCATCATAAATGTCCTCGTGGATCAGCGCGCGGCTGGGGCAAGTACACACTTCGCCCTGGTTCAGCGCAAACATCACAAAGCCTTCAATCGCCTTGTCAAAGAAATCATCGTCTTCGCGCGTCACGTCTTTAAAGAAAATGTTTGGCGATTTGCCACCCAATTCAAGCGTGACCGGAATAAGGTTTTGACTTGCGTACTGCATAATCAGTCGACCCGTTGTGGTCTCACCGGTAAAGGCAATTTTGGCAATGCGTTTGCTTGAAGCAAGCGGTTTACCTGCTTCCAGTCCAAAACCATTGACCACATTTAACACGCCTTTTGGCAAAACGTCAGCAATCAGCTCCATCAGGATCATAATCGAAGCAGGTGTTTGCTCCGCCGGCTTCAACACCACGCAGTTACCCGCAGCCAATGCAGGTGCCAACTTCCACGTCGCCATCAAAATTGGGAAGTTCCATGGGATAATTTGCCCCACAACCCCAAGCGGCTCATTGAAATGATAGGCAACCGTATCATTGTCGATTTGCGCGACAGACCCCTCTTGCGCACGGATCACACCTGCAAAATAGCGGAAATGATCAATCGCCAGCGGCATATCTGCCGCTGTTGTTTCCCGGATGGGCTTGCCGTTGTCCCATGTCTCAGCTTCAGCCAACAGATCAAGGTTTTCTTCCATGATATCGGCAATTTTGTTCAGCATCACACCGCGTTCGGCTTGGCTTGTGCGGCCCCAAGCATCTTTTGCGGCGTGAGCGGCGTCCAAAGCAAATTCAATGTCAGCTTCATTTGAGCGTGCAACTTCGCAGATCACCTGACCATTTACCGGCGAAGTATTTTCAAAATACATGCCCGACTTCGGCTCAACAAATTCACCATTGATGAAATTGCCATATTGGCTTTTGTAAATGCGGGACGCAGAGCGCGTAATATCAATCTTGTTCATTTTGTCCTCCTCTCGCCTTTGTTTGGCGTAAGGGCAGCATGTCTGAACCAACAACAGATCGTCACTAGGGGCAAACCAATCATGCCCCCTAACCTGTCTCATTTCCGCGACACAGATTGACAGCAAAAGCTCAAAACTAATGTCAAGCGCCGACATCGAGCGTCGCCACCCACTATATCAGTCAAAAATGCTGTGCTATTCTAAAGTTGGGAGGATACTAATGGCGACAAATATCACTCACGCAAATTATGTGCGCTCTATTGTTGAGAAAAAGCAATCAGCCGTTCGCTCAGGTTTGGCCGCTTCGTGGCGACGCTCCATGTTGCATTATGGCTTGACCCCAGAACAGCAACGCCGCGCCGATCTTGTTTCCGAACAAACACTACGCCATGCCCGCGAAAAGCTGGACTTTCTCCTCCACGTCGCCCAGCCCACTTTGCAAAAGCTTTTTACCACTGTCGACCGATCAGGTTGCGTTGTTGTTATGTCCGATATGGATGGGGTGATTATTGCCAGCCAAACTCAAGATGGCGACAAAATGGTATTTGACCAATGCGGTTTGACCACCGGCGCCGTGTGGAGCGAGTCTCAGCAAGGCACCAACGGCATAGGCACTTGTGCGGCAGAACAACGCCCCATCGTAATCCATAAAGATCAACACTTTAAGAGCCAAAACACAGCCATGAGCTGCATGGGCGCGCCCGTTTTTGACAATGAGGGTAACATGATTGCCGTGCTAGATGTCTCAAGCTGCCGCTCCGATTTGACCAGCGGATTTGCCAATGTATTTGGCAAAGTTGTTGCCGACACCGCCCACAAAATTGAACAAGACTATTTCCGTGCAACCTACCGTGACGCCCGTATCGTTATGGCTCCAACGCAAGATTTGAACGCGGCCTTGTTTGCTGTTGACCAAGATGAACTGGTGATCGGTGCAAACCGCCATGCCCGCAAAGCCTTCGGGCTGACAAATGATAAAATCGCCGATCCACGACCACTCAGCGATTTAATGGGGAATAGCGATCAGCAAGTAGCCAGTCTAAAAAGCGCTGAAAAATCCGAACTACGCCGCGCCCTCGCCCGCACCAAAGGCAATGTTTCGCTGGCCGCCAAACAACTCGGCATTTCCCGCGCCACCATGTATCGGCGCATGCAACGGCTCGATATTTCGGCAAACTAGGCCCTGTCCGCAGACGCGAGTCTCATTTCTGAGACAGTTTGAGACACCAAGTTCGATGTGCCATCACTACCAATTGTCTTGCCCGGTTTCAATGCGCGCATTAAGTTGCCTTCGCGTCAAAACTCGGAGCAAAATATGTCCCGCCTCATCTTTCGAAACGCCACCCGCAACGATATCGCCACCATTCTTACACTTGTTGTGGGGGGAAACGCCCCCGGCCGCAGCATTGTTGACGATGCAAATGACGCCGAAGCGCCAGAATACCAACGCGCGTGGGACGCAATCGAACAAGACCCGAACAGTTCCTATGTGATCGCCGAGATTTCTGGAGAAGCAGTCGGGTGCATGCAAATCAATATTTTGCATGGACTGGCCAGACGCGGCAAAGCACGGATGCAACTTGAAGGAGTACACATTCGAGCAGACCACCGAGGCCAAGGCCTAGGTTCTGAAATGATCCAATGGGCAGTTGAGCAAGCGCGCCAAAATGGTGCAGGCATTGTGCAACTTACTTCGTCCAAAATGCGCCCCGAGGCGCACAAGTTTTACGAGAACCTGGGATTTGAAAAAACCCACGAAGGCTTTAAGCTGCAATTTTAGCCTTCCCGTTTCCTCAAGGAATTTGCCATGAAATTGCTGTTCTCCCATGCGTCGCCCTACGCCCGCAAATGTCGCGTCACCGCCATCGAAAAAGGCATCCAGCTGGAAGAGATCCAAGTCAATCCAATGGAAGAGCCTGAAAAACTGAACCACATCAATCCTTTGGGTAAAATTCCCTGTTTAGTCTATGGCGAAGGCAAAACCCTTTTCGATAGCCCTGTGATTTGCGCCTACTTTGACGAAATTGGAGATGGTCCGCAATTGATGCCCAAAGAAGGCGCCGCCCACTGGGCCATGCGTCGCCATGAAGCCATAATCGATGGTATTTTGGATAGCGCGCTTGGCCTCGTGCATGAGTTTCGCAAACCAGAAGAAAAACATTTCGACTTGTGGATCAATCGCTGGGGCTGCGCGATCGATCGGTCATTGTCACAACTGAATAATGAATTGGACCAAATCGAGGGCGATATTTCCACCGCCCAAATTGGTCTGGGCACGGCCATCGGCTATTTGCAGTTTCGACTAGGCAAAAAACACTGGATTGGCCCTTATCCTGAGTTAAGCGCTTGGTATGAGAGCTTCGCGCAACGCCCAAGTATGCAGCAAACCAACCCCCAAACTTGATGCACATCATTGCAACCAAACACCGACAAGCCCAGCCTGAACTCGTTCTTTAAAGGATTATCAAAAGGAGGAAACCATGCATAATCTGGTCGTAATCGGTATTTTCTTAGCAAGTTTAGGCGTTTTTTTCATCGGCATCAGCGCGCTGTGGTGGATGTCATTGCAGACCAAGGCATCCAACAAATAGGCAATCGAGCCTAACGAGGTGGTTCAAGGCATTGGCACAAGCGGACTGTTGCGAGAATCTGATAGGATTTATCCAAACTTTGCTTCCTAAAGCTATGCGACATGCATATGTTGGAAACTTAGATTTTCAAACCGAGCGCAAAGCCCCATGTCACGCACCACTTCAACGCTCATTGGAGCGATCGCCATTTTGCTCTGGGCGTTTTTGGCTCTTTGCACGGCCGCAAGCGGCACAATCCCACCGTTTCAACTAAATGCGATGGCCTTCGCCGTGGGCACACTAGTTGGCATGGCCAAATGGATCAAAGCCCCTTCGTCCATCAAAAAGCTACGCCAACCACTAATGGCCTGGGCTTTGGGCGTCGCCGGTTTGTTTGGCTACCACTTTTTCTATTTTACTGCTCTGCGCAATGCCCCACCAATTGATGCAAGCCTGATCGGTTATTTGTGGCCTTTGCTCATCGTCTTATTCTCAGCACTTCTGCCGGGTGAACAATTGAAATGGCAACATATACTTGGCAGCATATTGGGCCTTGGCGGCGCTGTGCTGATTGTGACCGGTGGCAAAGGCTTCACCTTTAACGCTGAATATGGATATGGCTACTTCATGGCGTTTCTTGGTGCCCTCACATGGTCGTCTTACTCTGTGCTGTCGCGCCGCTTTGCCAATGTGCCCACAGATGCGGTAACGGGTTTTTGCGCCGCCACCGCTGTTTTGTCATTGGGCTGCCATTTGCTGTGGGAAACAACGGTCTGGCCACAAGACCTCTTACAATGGAGCGCGGTCATCGGCGTTGGTCTTGGCCCGCTTGGGCTCGCCTTTTATGTATGGGACCACGGCGTCAAACATGGTGATATCCAAATCATTGGAGCGGCGTCATACGCAACGCCCTTGCTCTCCACATTCTTGCTGGTCGGCTTTGGCTACGCTCAGTTCACATGGGCCATCGGCGCAGCTTGCCTGTTGATAACTTTTGGGGCGGTGATTGCGTCAAAAGACATGATTCTTGGCCGCAGATCGCGCGCTGTTAACGCAAACTGAGGTCTATCCGGCCAAAAGCGCATTTTTCTTAATTTGTGGGGTTCCCCTTTTCCCCATTACCCCCTAAAACGCGATCTCAGCCATACATGAGATGAATCGCCACGCGAACCGCGCCTCCCCGCCGTTCGTTTGTGCCCTGCTGAGAAGTGATGTTATGCCCAAACGCGAAGATATTTCCTCCATCCTGATCATCGGCGCCGGACCAATTATTATTGGTCAGGCATGCGAATTTGATTATTCAGGCACACAGGCCTGCAAAGCCCTCAAAGCCGAAGGCTACCGCGTTATTTTGGTGAACTCTAATCCAGCCACCATCATGACAGACCCTGATTTGGCCGACGCCACTTACATGGAGCCAATTACCCCAGAAGTTGTGGCCAAAATCATCGAAAAAGAACGCCCCGACGCACTTCTGCCAACGATGGGCGGCCAAACAGCGCTAAACTGCGCATTGTCCCTGCGCAAAATGGGTGTGCTTGAAAAATACAATGTGGAAATGATCGGCGCGACAGCCGAAGCCATCGATAAGGCTGAAGACCGCGACCTTTTCCGCGCTGCAATGGATAAAATTGGCCTTGAAACACCAACCTCAATGCTCGCGCATGATCTCACAGAAGCGCTTGAAGCACTCGAAGTCGTTGGTCTGCCTGCCATCATTCGCCCCTCATTCACCATGGGTGGCACCGGAGGCGGTGTTGCTTACAACCGCGAAGAATATATCGCGATTGTTGAAAGCGGCATTGATGCATCTCCAACCAATGAAGTGCTTGTTGAAGAAAGCATCATCGGTTGGAAAGAATATGAGATGGAGGTTGTCCGCGACAAAAAAGACAATTGTATCATCATCTGTTCCATCGAAAACATCGATCCAATGGGCGTGCACACTGGCGACAGCATCACCGTGGCCCCAGCGCTTACCTTGACCGACAAAGAATACCAAATCATGCGCGACGCATCTTTGGCGGTGTTGCGCGAAATTGGTGTGGAAACCGGTGGCTCAAACGTTCAGTTCTCCGTCAATCCAAAAGACGGCCGTTTGATCGTTATCGAAATGAACCCACGTGTGTCGCGTTCTTCTGCTTTGGCATCAAAAGCAACGGGCTTCCCAATCGCCAAAGTTGCAGCACGGCTTGCAGTTGGCTACACGCTTGACGAGCTCGAAAACGACATCACAGGCGGTGCAACACCGGCTTCGTTTGAACCGTCCATCGACTATGTGGTCACAAAAATTCCACGTTTCGCGTTCGAAAAGTTCCCCGGTGCAGACAATCACCTAACAACAGCCATGAAATCTGTTGGCGAAGCCATGGCCATTGGCCGGACGTTCCAAGAGAGCATGCAAAAAGCGCTACGTTCGCTTGAAACAGGCCTGACTGGCTTTAATGAAATCGGCATTCCGGGTATTGGCGAAGGCGACGACAAAAACGCGGTGCGTGCTGCCTTGGGAAAACCCACTCCGGATCGGATTTTGGTCATCGCCGACGCCATGCGTTTAGGCTTTGATGATGAGTTCATCCACAATGCCTGTAAGTTTGACCCATGGGTACTTGAGCAAATTCGCGGCATTGTTGAAATGGAAGCGAAAGTAAATGAACACGGTTTGCCAGAAACCGCGCAGCAACTGCGCAAACTCAAATCAATGGGCTTTGCCGATACGCGACTTGCGGACCTTACCGACAAAAAACCACGCGACGTGAAAGCGTTGCGCGACAAATTGGACGTTCACCCTGTCTATAAGCGCATTGACACATGTGCCGCAGAATTTGCCTCACCAACTGCCTATATGTATTCAACATATGAGACGCCATTTGCTGGCGCACCGGTGAGCGAAGCAGTGCCTTCTGACAAGAAGAAAATCGTCATTTTGGGTGGCGGACCAAACCGCATCGGCCAAGGCATTGAGTTTGACTATTGTTGCTGTCACGCCGCATTTGCGCTTTCTGAAGCGGGCTATGAGACCATCATGGTCAATTGTAACCCTGAAACAGTTTCAACTGACTATGACACCTCAGATCGTTTGTATTTTGAGCCATTGACCAAAGAAGATGTGCTCGAAATCCTACACCTTGAGCAGTCAAAAGGCACGCTTGAAGGCGTTATCGTGCAGTTCGGTGGTCAGACGCCGCTTGGCCTTGCCAATTCGATCAAACGCGCAGGCATCCCAATTTTGGGCACACAGCCAGAAGCCATTGATCTGGCCGAAGATCGCAACCAGTTCCAAAAACTGTTGCATGAATTGGAATTGACCCAGCCGCGAAACGGCATTGCATATTCGCTTGAGCAATCACGCATGGTGGCAGAGGATATTTCTTATCCGTTGGTTATTCGACCCTCATTTGTGTTGGGTGGCCGCGCCATGGCGATCGTCAACAATTCCGACGAATTTGAAGACTATGTGCAAAGCACCCTCACCGAATTGGTGCCGCCTCATATCCGTCAAAAATACCCGAACGACAAAACCGGACAGATCAACTCAGTCCTTGCAACCAACCCATTGTTGTTTGACAGCTATTTGGGCGGCGCAATTGAAATTGATGTGGACACCCTTTGTGATGGCAAAGACGTATTTGTCGCTGGCATCATGGAACATATTGAAGAAGCGGGTGTGCACTCCGGCGATAGCGCATGTTCTTTGCCATCGCGCAATTTGGATGAAGCAACAATTACTGAGATCAAACGTCAGGCCACTGAATTGGCGCTGGCCCTCAAGGTTGGTGGCCTCATGAACATCCAGTTCGCCCTTAAAGACGGCACGCTTTATGTGCTGGAGGTGAACCCACGCGCTTCACGTACGGTGCCGTTCGTCGCAAAAGTCATCGGCATGCCAGTGGCTAAAATCGCCGCGCGCATTATGGCGGGTGAAAGCCTTGCCAGCTTCAACCTCAAAGAGCCAGTTCTCAAGCATATCGCAGTCAAAGAAGCAGTCTTCCCATTTGCCCGCTTCCCTGGCGTTGATACAATTCTTGGCCCAGAAATGCGCTCAACCGGTGAAGTCATCGGCCTTGATACGGACTTTGGTATCGCTTTTGCAAAAAGCCAGCTTGGTGGCGGAACAAAAGTGCCAAAATCTGGCACCGTGTTCGTTTCCGTGCGCGACGAAGACAAAGCGACCATTCTGCCCAGCATCAAATTGCTTGAAGAAGTCGGTTTCAAGGTAATCGCAACCAGCGGCACGCGTCGGTTCTTGTTTGAAAATGGCGTAAAAGCCGAAAAGATCAATAAGGTTCTTGAAGGACGCCCGCACATTGTGGATGCCATGAAAAATGGCAACGTCCAATTGGTGATCAATACAACATCAGGCCAACAAGCGCTTAATGACAGCCGAGACCTGCGCCGTACTGCATTGCTCAACAAGATCCCCTATTACACCACAATTGCTGGTGCAATTGCAGCGGTTGATGGCATTGTTTCCTACTCGACCGACACATTAACTGTAAAATCTGTGCAAGAGTATTTCGCGGTTTAACAAACTCGGGCGGAGTTTACATTTTCAAGTAAACTCCGCCCATTGTTTACCTAAGTGTCTTATTTGATAATGGTAATTATCGCCCAAATATAGACAGG
This sequence comes from Maritalea porphyrae, assembly GCF_027213965.1. Classification (GTDB taxonomy): domain Bacteria; phylum Pseudomonadota; class Alphaproteobacteria; order Rhizobiales; family Devosiaceae; genus Maritalea; species Maritalea porphyrae_A. Next base: position 63,524 of record NZ_JAPWGX010000007.1, read on the forward strand.
CATTGGCGCAAAGCCCCAGAGCAGAACCCAAGGCAATGCTGGCAACAGCCGTTCAAACGTTGTTTTCTTCTGCATGATTTTCCCTCAAGTTGTCAGTACGGTTGCAACAGCCGCCGCAACCAACCAAAACCAAAATGCGGTCTTAGCAGCAATATCCATCTGCAGCCCCACAGGGTCGCGCAACAGCGCAGTTCGCGGTTCATCGAACCGATCACGCTCACTAAATATGATGGTTGCGAACGCGGCTAGGACCAGCAGCGCCAAACCTTCAAAGACAAAGACCACATATATGATCATCTTATCGCTCCAATAGATCTTGTGCAGGATCGTAAAACATTCCCGTCATCAAACTACGGGCGATATTTTGAGCACGAGCGTTGAAAAAGTTTTTTGCTTCAGGCGAAGGTGCTATCTCCTCAAGGTTTTGCGCAAAGAGTTCAAGCCAGCGATCAAAATGCCAGCGCTCAACTTGCTTCAACTTCATATGTGCAGGCATGGGCCGACCATGATATTCGCCAGTCTTCAGCGCAATCGCACCCCAAAACTGCTTCATCTTATTCATGTGGGCAGGCCAACCCTCGCCGATCACCCCGTCAAATATCGGGCCCAGATCTGAATCTGCGCGTATTTTTGTGTAAAAGCTTTCAACCAACAACGAAACAAAGGCCTCATCTATGCCGTATCCATTAGCTTGTCGCCGATAGTTTTCTCTGTGCACCTCAGCAAAACTCTTGTCCATTAGAACACACCTTTAAAGATATATTTTCAATGCATCTTTACTGCAATTCGGGAAAGATGCAATATGCCCATCACACAAATCTAACCAAGTGAGACAATAAGTGCACCTGACCAGTCAAACCGATTACGCTTTAAGGCTTGTCATCTACCTTGGCGCCCTGTCCCCTCAAAAACGCACAATTGCCCAAATTGCAGACCAACTGCAGATTTCAAGAACCCATCTGATGAAAATCGTCAATCGGCTCACAAACGCTCAAATTTTGCATTCTGTGCGGGGAAAAAATGGCGGCGTGGCAATAAATCCGAACGCATACAGCATAACCATTGCAGAAATTGTTGGATATACCGAACCGAATTTCGCAATTGTGGAGTGTCTTAATAAAGAAGAATGCAGCTGCGTCTTCGCTGGATACTGCTCACTTACATCGTTTTTTACTGATGCAAAGGCAGTGTTTATTGAACACTTGCGCACAAAAACCCTTGGTGACGTAATAAAAGAGAATTCTGTTCTTCCACCTTCATTGAATTGACGCACGCGAATTCATCGATCGAAAATTCTGATTTTGGAATGTTTTTAGACTGTTGAAATTTTGGTGATTCAATTCTATATTTATTCCATCGAATATTGGCCGAACGACTTGGCCGGAGCTAACTCCGCGAATGCTACGTTTCTACCAACATCGATTTACCCCCAATAAAGCTTGCGGTGAGCAATTGGGACAACAAAGCTTTTCGCGAAAGGAATTTTCCATGGCTTCAGGTACAGTTAAATGGTTCAACACCCAAAAGGGTTTTGGTTTTATTCAGCCAGCAGACGGCGGCAACGATGTGTTTGTGCACATTTCAGCAGTTGAACGCTCAGGTCTTTCTACACTGAACGAAAACCAAAAAGTTAGCTACGAATTGGTACAGGACAAGCGTTCTGGAAAATTCTCAGCTGGTGAACTCTCTCTTGAAGACTAAGCCATAAAAGGCTAGTTCTTCTGCTTCGGAATTTGGCTTAATCGCCAGAATCACGGACAATACAAACTTCCTAGCCGCGACTTTCCCATAACGATGGGCAAACTTGCGGCTAAATTGGTTTTGCATGTTAACGGCCCTCAATACCAAATTTGGGGCCGGTTTTTTATGCATGCAACGAGTTTTATAAATGAAAGGGTGGGACCATGGATAAGATCCCAATGACTATTGCAGGCCACAAGGCACTGAGCGAAGAACTCGTACGCCGCTCGTCTGTTGATCGCCCAAACATTATCGCCGATATATCGGAAGCGCGCGCCCACGGCGACCTTTCTGAGAACGCGGAATATCATGCCGCCAAAGAGCAGCAGAGCTTGAACGAAGGCCGCATCCAAGAACTCGAGTCGATTTTGGCTCTTGCTGATGTCATTGACGTTACAAAGCTAAGCGGACACACAATCAAATTCGGTGCAACCGTTGAACTTGTTGACGAAGACACCGAAAAAGAAAAAACCTATCAAATCGTTGGCAACCCTGAAGCCAATGCCAGCGAAGGCAAAATATCATTGTCGTCTCCCATCGCGCGTGCCCTCATCGGCAAAGAAGTTGGCGACAGCATTGAAGTAACCGCGCCAGGCGGGTCAAAATCATACGAAGTGTTGAAAGTCAGCTACATTTAGTGCCGTTACGGCTTCACGTTTATGTGGGCCAATTCGGTTCTGCCTTGTAACAGGCGTGCCGCATACTTAAACTAAGTGCAACTCAACTATTCACTTAATAAAGGTTTGCGAAAATGCACGCACCCGTCATGATCATCGGCTCTGGCCCCGCAGGTTATTCAGCAGCAATCTATGCTGCCCGCGCAATGCTAGAGCCGGTCATTATTCAGGGCATCCAGCCCGGTGGCCAACTCACCATCACCACAGAAGTCGAAAACTATCCCGGTTTTGCTGACATGATCCAAGGCCCTTGGCTGATGGAACAAATGAAGGCACAAGCCGAGCACGTTGGCACAAAAATCGTTTCCGACATCATCGTCAATGTGGACATGGACAAACACCCATTTGAGCTTACTGGCGATAGCGGCACCATTTACACTTGCGATGCTCTAATCATCGCCACAGGTGCGCAAGCTAAATGGCTCGGCATTCCATCCGAGCAAGAATTCCAAGGTTTTGGCGTTTCAGCTTGCGCCACATGCGATGGCTTTTTCTACAAAGAAAAAGAAGTTCTGGTTATCGGCGGCGGCAACACAGCGGTTGAAGAAGCTTTATTCCTCACCAACTTCGCCTCAAAAGTAACGCTGGTTCACCGCCGTGACGAACTGCGCTCAGAAAAAATCTTGCAAAAACGTCTGTTCGCCAACGAAAAAATTGACGTTTTGTGGGACACAGAATTGGTTGAAGTAACCGGCACAACCGGCATTCCAAAATCCGTAACGGGTGCAAAATTGAAAAACCGCAAGACTGGCGAGATTTTCGATAAAGCATGCGACGGCATTTTCGTTGCCATTGGCCATGCGCCAGCCACCAGCTTGTTCGATGGCAAGCTAGAAATGAAACAGGGCAACTATCTCGTCACCGCACCTGATAGCACCGCCACCAACATTCCCGGCGTATTTGCTGCCGGTGATGTAACCGACGACATTTACCGTCAGGCCGTAACCGCCGCAGGCATGGGGTGTATGGCAGCTTTGGAAGCTGAAAAATACATCGCAGAGCAAGACGTAGCGGAAGCGGCTGAATAATGGGCATTGATTGGGATCGACTGCGGATTTTTCATGTTGTTGCCGAAGCTGGCAGCTTTACGCACGCCGGCGAGCGATTGGGCATGAGCCAATCTGCAGTATCCCGTCAAGTTTCTTCGCTTGAAGAAGGGTTGGGCTTAAAGCTCTTCATCCGCCATGCGCGTGGCCTTGTCATGACTGAGGTGGGGGAGCAATTGTTCAAAACCGCCCACCGCATGGCGTGGGAGCTTCAATCCGTTGAAGCCCAAATGAGTGAGAGCCGAGACAATCCGACCGGACCATTGCTGGTCACCACCACGGTCGGGTTTGGCTCGACTTGGCTGACATCGCGGATCAATGAATTTTTGGAGAGATATCCAACCATTCAGCTCGAAATTAAACTGAACGATTCTGAGCTGGATTTGGCCATGCGCGAAGCCGATGTCGCCATACGCTTGCATCGACCCAATCAATCAGAACTCATTCAGCGCAAATTGTTCACGGTGCATTTCCATTTCTACGCATCGTCAACCTATTTGGAAAAGCACGGCATTCCCAAAAGCATCGACGACATCGACAACCACAAAATCATCACCTTCGGCAACCCAAGCCCGGCCTATCTTGGTGATGTGAACTACCTTGAGACCATTGGTCGCCCAGAAAACAATCCACGCATTCCAGCCCTGCGCGTAAATGCCATCTATGGCATGATGCAGGCTTGCCGCGAAGGCATTGGCATTGCCATGTTGCCCGACTACATCACAGAAGATGAGAGTTCGCTGGTCCGCATTCTGGACGAAGTGGAAATGCCCGAGTTTGAAACCTATTTCGTTTATCCACCGGCTTTGAAAAACTCAAAGCGTGTCGGTGTATTCCGCGACTTCTTGGTCTCAAAAGCCCGAGGCTGGGAATTCTAGTCAGCGCTTGGCGTGCCCAACATGCGCTTGGAGATTGCCGTCCACATGTCGTTTTCGAGATCGTCAACACCAACAATCTGATCGTAGCCCACCAATTGGTTCTCAATGTTGAGATGTGCAAACCCATGCACCGCACTCCAATATAGCGCCACATCCACATACATTTGTTTGCTCAAGTGCCCCTGCCGAAAATCTTCAAGCGTTGCCGCCTGTTCGCCACGCAAGCCATGAACGATCTTCACGAAGGTACTATAGGCCCGCGCTTCAGCCGCACATAGATCTTGGTCGTCCGTGTCAAGCAGGTCACGTCGAAACATCAAACGAAACCGTTCTGGATTCTCTTTTGCAAATTGGGAATAGGATACCGCGAAGGTTTTTAACAACGCCTCGGGATTGCCATCAAATTGCGCATAGATTTTTTCAGCAACCACGGCAATCATGACAAAACTCTCAGCGGCAATTGCTGTGAGCAATCCCTTAAGCCCAGCAAAGTGATGGGCAGGTGCTGCATGTGACACCCCGGCCTGCCGTGCACAAGCTCTAAGAGTTAGTCCTTGCAAGCCTTTTTCCGCCAATACCTCAGCTGCCGCAAAAAGCATAGCTTGGCGCAAGTTGCCATGATGGTATGTGTCACTTTTTTTGGCCAAAACGATCTCAACTGCTTTCAAACACCTGTATTTAGGCATGTTTACAACGTCAAGAATGGCAGAACAAGCAGCGTCCCGCAAATAACCATGGTTCAATTTCCGGTATTTACAGCGCTTTCGCACCAATTAAATCCTTGAAATATATAAAGGTTACAACTGATATGCAAAAAACGCATGCCCGCCTTGCGTCAAACATGGTTGCTAAAAGATGAATTAGCAATCATATACCCCTCAAGAAAAGCGCGATGAGTTGTTCCTCCTCCCTCAACTCATTCGTTGTTCCCTCCTTGTTAGAGTTTTCTCTAATCTTTTTCTGGCTCTATCCTTTTGGATAGAGCCTTTTTTTTGCCCTGCTCATTTCATGCATTTGACGCATGGCTACTATGCAATCTTGCCGCTGGTAAAATTTAGACCAAACAGTCATATTGAACACATAGCGAGTTAGCAACGTATCCTCCTCCCTCGAAGCTAGCTTGCTTATTCGGCAGACACCGTCCCTCCTCCCTCGATGTCTGCCTACCTATTCAAAGGCTCCGTCCCCTCGACGGAGCCTTTTTTGGTTGTAGATCGTTCTATTGGTTGCAACTGTTTTCCAGATACCAATTAATCCAAGACATGCAATTTCTGCGGCAATTGGGCGCTCAATCGACCCACTTAAAGCCCATAACGCAATAGCTATGCGTAAATCGCATATCAAATATGCAATACATGCGCTTGTTTATTCCCGGGCCATGCCCCATATACACTTCATAACGAGTTGACAACGTATCCTCCTCCCTCGAAGTCAACTTGTAAAAAGCAGCAGACACCGTCCCTCCTCCCTCGATGTCTGCTACCTATTCAAAGACCCTGTCTCATAAAGACAGGGTCTTTTTTTTGTCAGCAAACACCATACCGTCCAACGCTGATCAAATTGAGCGCTTACGCCGTGGCGCAAACATCACCAGATTGCCAACCATCGTTAGCCCAATGCCAACAATGGCGCTCCAATGCCATTGGTACCCTTCAAACATAGTGGAGGCGAGCAATGCGACGATGGGGAAAACAACGGTTGCGTAGCCCGCTCTTGCCGAACCGATACGCGCAACCAGCATCAAATAAGTGGTAAAGCCGATCACCGATCCAACCACCGCCAAATAGGCGAGCGCAAGCAAATAACTCTGCGTTGTCACCAAAATAAGCGGCGTGCCAGTTACAAATATGATGGCCAATAACACCAAGGCACCAATGCCCATGCCCCAACTATTGGCAATCAGTGGCGACACACCCTCAAACGAGTTACGCCGGGATGCCATATTGCCCAACGAAAACAACATCGTCCCCCCCGTGGCCCACAAAATTCCGGTTAGCACATCCCAATTCAACTCGCCAAAAATGTCACGCCAAAACAAAAGCACCAATCCACCAACACCAATAAGTCCGGCAAAAATGGTGCGGAGTTCGATCTTTTCTCCAAAGAACAACCGCGCGTTAAGTGCGTTAAAGATCGACGCCAGCGAAAACACCACGGACACCAGCCCGGACGCCATAAGGGCCGTCGCATTGTAAAAAGCGATGAAGTTAAAACTGAACAGACAAAGCGCTTGCACAAAAACGAAACGCCAAACCAATGGGCGCTTTAGCTTACCCGCCAGCGCCAAACCCGCCAAGAATACGACCCCGGCCAAGGCAAACCGATAAAATACCGAAACAACCAACGGCACCTCACCCACTTGAAACGCAATGGCAATCCAAGTCGTGCCCCAAATCAGAACCGTTGAAACAAACAAAATGAAACTGGTCAAAACGCACCTCTTTTTGTTTCAGCCATAAACTGAACGCTTCGTGCGCTATTGCACAATCTTGCTATAAAATGGTGCAAGCGCTTTGCGCACGCCAAAAAGCTCATATATGTTTTGCGTTCACAGTGAGGTCGCATGCCCCTATCTTGCCAAGCCATATTGAGCAAATCCAAAAATGCCAAACAACTCTTCGCCCTGAACATTGGCGGCGAGCGGCAGATTTCAATTTGGCAAAACACCAATGATCAAGTGCATTATGATGACCCGCTGGGCCACACATTCAGCCGCTATCTGGCTGGAGGCCAGGGCACGCGGCGGCTAGATATAGAAGAGCGCGTGGGCTGGCCGGGCGCCGTATGCGTGTTTCCCGAAGGACACCCATCCCACTGGGAGATCAAAGACCCTTTTCGCTTCGTCCACCTTTATGTGCCGAACGCTCAATTGCGCGCACACTATGCCAAAACCCACGACCGCGATTGCCGCACTTTAGAACTGAGCGAACTCACACTGGCCCACGCACCAACATTTTCAGGTCCGCTTGCTGCCATGGCGCAAGCTGCAATCGATGGAAATGTACTACAAGCCGATGCAGCGTTTGCAGAGCTTATCGGTCGTCTAAACATTGGCAAAAAAGCGGTTGTTGGCGGCCTTTCCCCCCACACACTGCGCAGAATTGACGAGTGGGTCGAAGCCCACTTACACACAACCATTAGACTTGAAGACTTGGCGCAAGTAGCAGAACTTTCCGAATTTCATTTTCACCGCATGTTTAGCGCCAGCAGGGGAATATCACCCCACAATTGGATATTGGGCCAGCGCATAGAGCACGCCAAAGCACTTTTGAAAAACACTTCAATTGCGCAGATTTCAGCAGCTTGTGGTTTTTCAAGTCAAAGCCATTTCACGCGGGCGTTTAAAACCAGCACCGGCCTCACACCCGCCGCCTACCGTCGGGCCCTTTTTGGGTAAAAAAAAGCGCCGATGATAAATCACCGGCGCCCTGGGTCTTGGAGGAGGATAATATAGATACGCAGCTAGCGGTAAAGCAGATCACCCAAATCTTGTTTGTCCGCATATAAACTCGCCACCTGCTCTTCATAGCCATTGAACAACAATGTGGGCACACGCTCACCTGTGTGCAGAACCCGTTCTGTGGCCTGCGTCCAGCGCGGATGGGGCACTTTAGGGTTCACATTTGCCCAAAACGCATATTCACGCGCCTGCAATTGCTCCCAAAAACTGATCGGGCGTTCATTGGTGAAGGTAAACTTCACAATCGATTTGATGGACTTAAAGCCATACTTCCACGGCAACGCCAAGCGCAAGGGTGCGCCCATTTGATCGGCGACCTGTTTGCCATAAGCACCCACCACCAAGAACGCGAGATCGTTCTGCGCTTCTTCAACAGTAAGTCCTTCGATATAGGGCCAAGGATACCACGGTTGCGTTTTGATGCCGCGGGCCACGCTTGGATCGTTGAACGTTTCCATACGGATGTATTTCGCGCCCGCTTGTGGCCCTGCCATTTCAACCAATTTGGCAAACGGAAAACCAATCCAAGGCACTGTCATCGACCAAGCTTCTACGCAGCGGTGTCTATAGAGACGTTCTTCAATGCCCATCTTTGAAATCAAATCATCAATATCGATGGTTGTTGGATTGTCCACCAACCCATCAATCGTCACTTGCCAAGGCCGCGCTTCAAGCACCTGCGCATCTTTTGCGATTTCCTTGTGCGATCCGAATTCGTAGAAATTATTGTAATTCAAATTCACGTCTTCAGGCGTCAGCTCCCGATCAAGTTGAAAAGCTTCATTGCGGACGGCATTCATGGCCAAGCGCTCATCGCCGGGCGCAGCAAAAGCGCCCCGGACCGTGCCAAGCGCCCCAGCCAAGCCAATTGCGCCGGCCCCGGCCATGATTTGACGCCTATTCATATAGACACCTTCAGGCGTTGCCTCTCGTTCCGCAATTTCCCAGCTACGCTTTTTCTTGATCAGCATCTTTTTCTCTCGCTTCTTGGCTTTTCTCATGTGCAGCAAACAAAACTTCGCGATCACAGGCAACTGAGCAATTGTCAAATCACCGTGAGTACGTAACAAGGTTTGTAACGGGTTCATTTTATTTTTGACCATATGATAAAATATCTGTAAAAGGCCAAAACTTTAACCGCTGCGAGGTGCCCATGCCTGTCATCAACATCGGATCAATCAACATTGATTACGTCCATCGCGTGCCCCATTTCCCCGCGGCAGGCGAAACCTTGCGCAATCTTTCCTATAGTGCTGGGCTTGGTGGCAAAGGCGCGAACCAGTCAATTGCAATTGCTCTGGCGGGCGGCCAAGTGGATCATGTCGGACGAGTTGGAGAAGACGGACTTTGGGCTAAAGACAAGCTCACAGCGCATGGCGTCAACACATCCAACATTCTCACTGACAATGGCGCATCAGGCCACGCGGTGATCTATGTTGATAACGCGGGTGAAAACACAATCGTCATTCATGGCGGCGCCAACGAAAACTTGACCAAATCACAAATCGCCAATGCATTGGACAGCGCACAACCGGGAGATTGGCTGTTGCTGCAAAACGAAACCAATATGATCTTGCAAGCAGCCCAAGCCGCAAAAGCCAAGGGCCTCAAAGTTGCCTATGCTGCAGCACCTTTTGATGCAGCAATCGCCGCCAAAATGATCCCACATGTGGACCTAATCGCGGTCAATGAAATTGAAGCCGCTCAATTGGCAGACACAATGCATATGCCGGTCAATGATTTGCCGGTCGAAAAAATATTGATCACCAAAGGGTCAAAAGGCGCAACTTACTCCGATGGCGACGAGAGCTTTGGCGTCAAAGCGTTCAAAGTCACCCCCGTTGACACAACTGGCGCGGGCGATACATTCACGGGCTATTTTTTGGCCCGGCTCGACCTTGGCGATGATCCCGCCACTGCCTTAAAAATTGCAAGCGCTGCCGCCGCTATTCAGGTCACAAGACCCGGCGCAGCAGATGCTATTCCCACCATTTCAGAAGTATTTGAGTTCTTGGAGACACATAAATGACCGTCCACAAAATCATCATCGACACAGATCCGGGCATTGACGACGCAATGGCCCTGCACCACGCTTTCGCGGACGAACGGCTTGACGTTGTTGGACTGACCACTGTGTTTGGCAATGTGCCGGTTAAAACCGCTACCCGTAACGCCATTCACCTCACAGACCTTGCAGGACTAAACATACCTGTGGCCGAAGGCGCTGCCACGCCGTTGACCATTGTGCCCAACCCCCACGCAGATTTTGTGCATGGTGTCGAAGGCTTTGGAGATTATCCTCCACAAGTGCCAAGCCGGGAAAAAGACGCGCGCTCCGCTGCTGAGTTTTTGTGTGAAGTGACCAAAGCTAATCCGGGTGAAATCATCATTTGCGCCGTTGGTCCATTGACCAATTTGGCTCTTGCTTTGCAACATGACCCCGAGATCGCGAAAAACGCGAAAAAAGTGGTGATCATGGGCGGCGCTGTCGATGCACCGGGCAATGTCACCCCTTTTGCTGAAGCAAACATCTGGAACGACCCGCACGCGGCTCAAGTCGTATTTGACGCTGATTGGGAGGTCACTTTGGTGGGCCTAGACGTCACCCATTCAGTTAGCTGTAATATGGACGACTTCCGCGACGTTACCAAAAACTCGCCAGACATTGGCAAGTTCTTGGAACAAGTGTCTGACTATTACATCAAATTCTACACCGAAAATGTCGGCGTCAACGGCTGCTATTTGCACGACCCAGCGGCGGTGATCGCCATCACGGATCCAGAGTTTTTTGAGGTAAAAGAAGCGCCGCTAAACACCATTCTTGAAGGTGATGAAGTCGGCAACACAATCGCTGATCCAGCAAAGAATGGCCGCCCCATAAAAATCTGCTTCGAAGTCAACGACCAAGGCGTGAAGGACACGTTCCTCTCAACGCTCAAAAAGGCAGATGCCCGCCGCGACGCACGTCGGAGCATGTAAGCTAAAAACTGCATGGGCAACCAACCGGTTTGCCCATGCAACTATTTGATGACCGAATTGTTTGGTCTTACTTCATGGAGCTAAGGCCAAACATGTTGCCCTCAGTGTCCTGACACAAGGTGACCCAACCAAACTCCCCGATCGAGAATTTGGGCCGAACGACCTTTCCTCCTGCTTCTTCAACCTTTGCCTCTTCTGTCGCGCAATCTTCAGTCGAGAAATAAACGATTGTTCCGCCTATGCCAGGTGAGCCATGTGCTGACTTTGTCAATGCGCCACCAGCGCCATAGGCGCTCATATCGGCTGGGAAACTCATCATTTTTGTTTGCCCTGTTGGGTCTTTTAGCTCTTTAAGTTTTTGCCCCAGAACCGCTTCATAAAAAGCCACTGCGCGATCCAAATCATTCACATAGATATCGAACCAACCAACTGCATTCATTTTTGACATTTTCATCTCCGCCAAATGTTGTTTATGGCGCAGATCTATCAATCAGCATTCAGTGTGTATTGTAGATATCAGACATCAAACTTTTTGGAGTATTTTCCTGGCGTATATCCCGTGGCCTTGCGAAATGAATGGATAAAGTGGGACTGATCCGCATAGGACAAAGAAGGTTCGCCCCTCAACGCTTGTTGCAAGCGCAACACTTTGAGAAAATCATGTGGCGTAAATCCGGTTGTCCGTTTGAGCACACGTTGCAATTGGCGAGCGGACAAGTTCGCGGCTGTAGCCATATCAGCAACAGAATAAATCTCATCAAGCCGATGAAAGATCTTTTCTGTCACCGGATTTGAGACGACCAATTCATCATCAATAAGCCTTTCGACAAAATCTGACAAAACTGATTGCTTTTCAGCAAAACTCAATTGGCCCATCGCCCGATTTGTTTCAACCAGCGGCAGCTCACCACCATATGGATGGTCCACCATTCCATAGGTAACCGGCGCAAGCGCACTTTGCCAAACACCGGGCAAAAACCGAATGTTGATAAAGTGAAATTCTCTACCCAAATTCAACTCTTCAGACGAGGCCCGCAATTTGGTGACACCCGCAACGTCTCTATTTAATTGGTCAAAAACAATATACGTGCAGGCATCAGGCAAGGCATGAAATCGATAGTCTTGTGGCAAAACACCATCCGTCTTCAACTCTAAAAACCGATGTACAATTCCACGCAGGTGTTCTGGCGGTTCCAGCTCCGTAAACTGCACCGCTTGAATTGTTTTCTCTTTGCCATTTCCTTTGGGGTCATACATGTCTGCGGTGGTCCCAGGATCTTACGTTTTATCAACAAACAAACTCGAATAAGCGCCCAGCGCCTGTGCGCCGCCTGTATGCAAAAACACCACGTCGTCGCCCTTCTTCAGTTTCCCGGCTTCAATATCACCAATCAAACCCGCGAACGCTTTACCTGTGTAAACCGGGTCAAGAAGGATACCTTCCTGCTGGGCCATGAGCGCGATTGCCGCATTGCCCTTTGCGTTGGGAATGCCGTACGACGGCTCACCATATCCGCTGAGCACTTGCACATCATCTGATGTGCGCGTGATGTTCACACCCAAATGCTCCAGCATACCGTCGACCAATTCTCCAACGGTTGTTTGAATGGATGTTGGGTCTTCCTCATTATGAACACCAATGATGGGGAACGGGCGTCCACTTATTATAGACCCCGCCGCCAAACCGGCATGCGTGCCCCCGCTTGACGTGCAAAAATATAGGGCCTTTGGCGACAATTCCGCATCGGCGAGCTGATCATTCAACTCACCAAATGCAGCGACATAACCAAGCGCACCAATTACATTTGAACCGCCAAGCGGAATGAAATACGGCAGTTTTCCTTGATTGCCTACCATACGCATCAAATAATCACGCACATCGTCGCGATCATATACATCCGCGTAAACATGCACATGCGCACCCAAAACATGGTCAAGTGTCACATTGCCCGCCAAACGATATGCAGGGTCTTGCCAATTCACCTTATCGATAAGCGCAACATGACATTCGAGGCCCAATTTGGCTGCAGCGGCAGCGGTTTGCCTGCAATGGTTGGATTGTATGCCGCCAATTGTCACCACGCTCAGCGCATCATCGGCTTTCGCAGCCGCCATCAAAAACTCAAGCTTGCGCGTTTTGTTGCCGCCCCCAGCAAGCCCGGTACAATCATCGCGCTTGATATAGATTGTCGGCCCACCCAAATGTGCACTTATACGATCCAACCGCTGTAGAGGCGTTGGCAAATGGGCCAATTCGATCCGCGCCGAGTTCGCAAGAACCTTGTCAATTTCACTATTTAAACGCATCTCATTACCCCTTAAGCAGCAAGCCCTACTTCAAATCGCCAACAAACGCCTCAAACCGATCACAAGCGCGCGCGATGTCTTCAAGCGACACAGCATAAGAAACGCGGAAGTGTGGCGACAATCCATATGCCCCACCATGCACGGTGGCCACATCAACTTCGTCAAGCAACGCCAGCGCCACATCTTCATCCGTCACAAGCTTGCGACCGCCTTTGGTGGTCTTGCCCAACAATCCAGCGCACGATGGATAAACATAAAACGCGCCATCTGGTGTCAAACAGTCAAGGCCTTCGATTTGGTTGAGGCGCGAAACCAAATAGTCACGCCGTTCAACAAAGGCCGCGCGCCATCCGTCCAAAAATGTTTGATCCCCGTTCAATGCTTCAACCGCGGCCCATTGTGCAATAGAACATGGATTGGACGTGGATTGCCCTTGCAACTTGCGCATGGCTTTCAATAACCAATCTGGCCCCGTACAATAGCCAATCCGCCAGCCGGTCATAGAATAGGCCTTAGATACCCCATTCATGGTCAATGTCCGCGATGCCAAATCGGGCGCAATTTGCGCCATCGTGTAAAATTTGGTGCCATAAGTCAGATGTTCATAAATATCATCCATCAAAATATGGACCTGCGGATGCGCCCGCAGCACGAGGGCCAATGCTTCCAACTCTTCTTTAGAATAAACCGCACCCGACGGATTGCCTGGCGAATTGATCAAGAGCCACTTGGTTCTTGGCGTTATCGCTTTGGCCAACTCATCCGCAGTTATCTTAAAGCCGCTCGCCGCGCTCGTCTGCATAATCACAGGGGTTGCGCCGGTCAAATTGACCATTTCAGGATATGAAACCCAATAGGGCGCAGGCACCAATGCCTCATCGCCCGGGTTGAGCGTTGCCACCAGCGCATTAAAAATGATCTGTTTGCCACCGGTCGCCACAAAACAAGCGCTCGGCTCAACATTCAAGCCGTTCTCACGCGCAAATTTTGCCGCAATCGCGGCCTTAAGCTCTGGAATACCATCAACTGCTGTGTATTTTGTCTTGCCCGCATCCAGCGCGCGCTTGGCCGCAACTTTAATTTGGTCGGGCGTATCAAAATCCGGCTCGCCCGCACTCATGGGGATAATATCAACGCCTGCGGCACGTTTTTCCAAAGCAATTGCGGATATGTTCATACTGGCAGAAGGTTTCACGCGCTCAAGCGCATCAGAGATCATGGTCATGAAAAAGATTCTTTGGTTGGGTCCTATCAAAATGGATCAAAACAAGTTCGTTGCGGTTTGGCAAGCAGCAAGTGCCAAAAGCTGTTGCCACAAACTTGCCGCACAATTGAACGCAAATCTCCTCAGTTTCATCCAACTCTGAACGCAACTGATCGGCACATTGCCATCATCGAACAATGATACGGATTGGAACAAAGCAATGAGCGCGTTAAAAAAACGAAATAGCAGCTTGGCCAAATTCACCGGCGCCTTCGCAGGACTATTTGCCATTTTGCTGGTTGTCAGCCCTGCATTTGCAGCAAACGCTGATCATTCTAACGCGCTGGCGCTCAGCATCATCTTGCCAGCCCTTGCCCTTTGTTCCGCAATCATATTTGGCGTCTGGCACCAAATGAGCCGCGCTAAGTTCAAACATATTCGCGTGCGCAATCTGCGCCGCTAGAGATATTACTCAACGACCTCCATTCTGCACCGCTTTCCAGCAGAAGCCTTCTATTTTGGAAAGCATCCCCCAAAACTTGATGACCGGTGCCTCCCCCGCATCGGTCTTTTTTTGTCCGCTGTTTCAAACCTTTCCAAGCTTACCAATTATTCATCCGGCGGAAAACTTTAGGCAACGTGACATCCCCTATCTTCATTCTCGATCAGACGCACAACACGAAGCGCCCAACAGATCGGGCAAAGGAAAAAGAAATGAAAAAGCTCTCAGCACTCGTAACCGCAGCAACTCTTGTTGGCACACTATCAATCAGCGCGTTTGCTCCAGCCGCATTCGCCCAAGACAATTCAACCCAATCGCCAAAAGCTGAACAGAAGCAGGACCATAAAGGCAAAGGCCAATTCCGCCCAATGCGCGGTGGTCACGGTTTCCTAGGTTCCATTTGCTCAACTGAAGGCGCTGATCGTTTGGACAAAATGCTCGAAATCATGGCCATTCGCATCGATCTAACAGATGCCCAACGTCCAGCATTTGACGACCTGAAAACCGCAGCGCTAACTGCACAAACAGACTTTGCGACAAGCTGTGCGCCGCTTAAAGAACAAAAACCTGAAGGTGCGGCGGAAAAGCTTAAACACCGTTCCGCAATGATGGAACTGCAGTTGGCCAGCATGAACACAGTTATGCCTGCGTTTGAAGCCTTCTATGACTCATTGTCCGACGAACAAAAAGCGCAAGTCAACAAAGCTGGCGGCAAAAAAGGTCGTCAAGGCATGGAGCACGAAAACGGCGAGCGCAAAGGACAAAAAGGCCATTGGGGCAAAGATGGCAAAGGCCCGCGTGGCCAAAAAGGTCAATCAGCTCCTGCGCCAACCAACGGCTAACACGTAGCGATACACTGTCTGGCGGCAAGCCCCCGTCGTCAGACATTTCTCCCAACACTTGTTCCCGCAAAGGAGCGTCAATTGTCCCCAAGCAATTGGCGCTCTTTTTGACTTGCCGATCAAACAATCTCAAGCTACCAATGTGGTTCAACCAATTCTTTCGGGATGACGATCATGACATTGCCATTAAACTCCACGGCGGTTCGCGCCAATTTTCCTGCGTTCAAGCAAGCTGATTTGCAGGGTTGGGCATTTTTCGAAAATGCCGGCGGTGCTTATATGGCCCAACAAGTCATCGATCACTACAACCATTATTTCACGGCGCACAAGCTTCAGCCCTACGGTACCTACCCCGCATCACAAGAAGCAGGTTCGGAAATGGACCGGGCCCACGTCCGCTTGGCCAAGGTGCTCAACACATCCGTTGATGCGATCCACATTGGCCCATCCACATCCGCAAACACATATACTCTTGGCAAAGCGTTTGAAGAGTTTCTGAGCGCGGGCGATGCAATCATCGTGACCAACCAGTGCCACGAAGCAAATACGGGCGCATTCCGAAAGCTGGAAAAAATCGGTGTAGAAGTGCGCGAATGGCAAGTGAACACCGAAACCGCAGAATTAGAGCTTGATGCCCTAACTGCCCTGCTTGATGACAAAGTCAAACTGGTCACCTTCCCCCACTGTTCCAACATTGTTGGCCACATTAATCCAGTTAAAAAAATCTGCGAAATCGCCCACTCAGTTGGCGCGATCACCGTAGTTGATGGCGTTGCCTACGCCCCACATACTTTACCCGACATCACCGATTTGGGTGCAGATATCTATTTGTTTTCAACTTACAAGACTTACGGTCCCCACCAAGGGGTAATGGTGGTGGATCCAGATTTGGCCAAAAAACTGCCAAACCAAGGCCACTTCTTCAACAAAGACATTTTGCGTAAGCGGTTGGTGCCAGCGGGCCCAGACCATGCACAAATCGCGGCATGTAATGGCATCGTTGACTATTTAGATGAACTTGCAAAAATTGCTGGCACACAAGGTACGCCCGACCCTTATCGGGCAACATCTTTGAAAATGCGCGCGCAAGAAACACAGCTGGTTGAACCGCTTATGGACTATTTGCGCGGACGTAATGACGTGCGCATCATTGGCCCATCAACGCCAATCGACCGTGTGCCAACCATTGCAATTCATTGTGAAAAACCGGGCCAAGAGCTAGCGCAAGATTTGGCCAAACACAAAATCATGGCCGCCGGCGGCCATTTTTATGCCTATCGGTTGATAAAGGCATTGGATTTGGGTGTTGACCATGGCGTTTTGCGCATGTCATTTGTGCATTACACCGCTCAAAACGAAATCGACCAGCTCATCAAAGCGCTCGATCAAGTTCTTTAGTTTTTCGGCGACGCCTTATACTGGCGCAAAGCCCATCTAAGTTGTGAAAGTTGTCGCCCATGACGCGCGCCACCGCTACAGCATTGCTGATCGTTGCCACCATTATTTGGGGCTCGGCCTTTATCGCCCAAAAATCTGCAATGGGCTCAATGGAGCCTTTCACATTTCTAGCAGCACGCTATTTGCTTGGTGGCATACTAATTTTGCCGCTCGCTATTTGGGAAAGTCGCCGTGTCAACAAACCAATCACCAAAAAAGGCTGGCAATTGATTGGTCTTTTGATCATCGCATTCTTTTTTGGGTCTTGGTTGCAACAGATTGGGCTGCTCACAGCTTCGGTTACCAACACCGGGTTCTTGACCGGCTTCTACGTCTTTTTTGTGCCAATTCTCATGGTGGTTTTCACCAAGGCGAAACTGCACAACCTAATTTGGGTGGCTGCCGCGTTGGCCTTTTCAGGGCTATTTCTACTCAGCGGTGGCAAAATCGAAAACTTCGTTATCGGAGATTACTACGTCTTCGCCAGCTCGTTCTTTTGGGCAATGTATGTGTTCTTTTTGGGCACCACCGCTCAAACCACACAGCGCCCGATTACTGTGTCCGCGATCATCTTTTTGATCGGTGGCAGCATCTGCGCCGCTGGGGCATTGGGCACCGAAACGGTGACCATTGAGGCTATTCAGATCGGTTGGGTTGAAATCCTATACACCGGCATCCTATCCACAGCGATCGGCTTTACATTGCACACCGTCAGCCAGCAACATGTGCCAACCGCCAATGCGGCCCTCATACTTTCAATGGAAAGCCTTTTTGCAGCCATTGGCGCCGCCATTATTTTGGGAGAGCGCCTCAGCTCTAATGGCTATTTGGGGATTGTGCTGATTTTTTCAGCCATCGTGTTGGCCGAAGCGGGCCCGGTCTTTTTTGAAAAGGCCCGCCGCAAGAGAACAGCCGTTGGTAACTCTAGTTAGCCGCGACGCGATCAAGCAATACTTCTTCACACAAAAAGAATACACATGCTTTCACACTCAATTTGTCCGCAGCCAACTGCTTAACGGTCCCGTTGACCCGGTGTCCTTGAAAATTAATTGTGCCCCGCCATTTGGAACGACCGCGCATTGGAATCTCAGAGAACAAGTCAGTGCCCAATAGTTTCTTATTGTCATCATTGACGAACTTTGGGTCAATCCAGGCCACTTTGGCGCAAAGATCGGTGCCTTTGCCGCAGTAGCTAATGTCGTAGCGAGATTCTTTGTTGCCCGGCGTCCAAGTGCCTTCCGGGTTTAAGTTCTCAGCCATTGCTGGCCCGCTGATCGACATGGACAAAGCAACAACACTCATGATTTTGGCAAACTTGCTCATTTCTTCTCCAAACAAAACAATTGCCGCCCGCGCATTTTGTCTAATCTTTGAGTGTGGCGGCATTGTGAACCCGATATGCCAAACCCATCATTTAAGCCAAGCGTGATCCACTAAATATCTATTTATTGGCGACATCTTATCACAAATGCCAACAATCAATTGGGCAGCATCATCCAGTTTTTCAAGGGCTGGCACAAATGGCATTTCCCCGCTTTTGACGACAAGTCCCTTATGTCGCAACCATTCTGCCCCTTCTGCGGTTTTGTCAAAACCCCGTGGCACTCTTGATAACGCCGGAGGATCGAGCACAACACCATGCTTTGCAACAGCCCTTACGGCAGCTGAAACAGTTTCCGCGCCATCCAAAACGATTTGAGCGCGCATGCGCTCGAGCTGGTCCTTATCCAATCCCCAATGCCCTGAACCAAAGGCAAAGCTATCCGCGTTAAAAACCACATGAACGCCCGGCGATCTATTGGGATGTGCACCTGTCCAAAATATCAAATGCACATGCGTGTGATAGGGCGTCTTATCTTTTGAAAACCGTGTATCTCGATATATACGCCGAAGCGATCCATTCACCTTTGGTTCTGCCCTTAACGCAGGTGAAAGCTGGGACAGCGCACCGTCAACAGTGCCAATGAGTTCTAGCATTGGCCCAACCACATGCTTTTGGTAACGCGATTTGTTTACGTCAAACCATTCCCGATTATTGTTCTTGTCGAGCTCAAACAAAAAACTGCGAAAAGCCTCACCAATCATCTCTTAGTCCCCCGGTTCAAGTTGCCTATATTCAATATGTCGAACCGCAATCGACCTAGTCGACACATTTATCAAAAACCTAATCCCCTAAAAGGGCCGTCATCAGATTGTCACAAGTCCGTCACCCAGCTGTCATCATGGAACCTTAACTTGGTCCTTGTTCAAGATACAATGCCCCGTGTATTGGACAAAACACAGCACAGAGCTGTGTCAGACTGACGTGTCACCACCCCCAATCGACACGCAATGGCCGCTCCGTCAGCGGCCATTTTTTATCTCACAACCGCTTCAAAACTGGGGGCAGTTGACGATTTTCAGCCCCACACCTTCAAATTCTGTGAAAAAACCGCCTAGAATAAACCAACTCCAATCGATTCCATTAAGGGCGCTGGCATGGCGAAGCTTTATTTCTCATATGCGGCTATGAATGCTGGCAAATCGACAATCCTCTTGCAAGCAGCGCACAACTACCAAGAACGGGGCATGAATGCGCGCCTTTACACCTCTTCACTTTATGTCGAAGATGGTGTTGGTAAAATTTCATCGCGCATTGGCTTGGACGTTGCGGCCAACCTTTATGACCGCAAGATCGACCTTCTCGCCGATATAGAGGCCGCGCATCGCAACAAAAAGATCAATTGCATTTTTGTGGATGAAGCTCAGTTTCTAACCAGTGATCAGGTCTGGCAACTGGCCCGCGTCGCCGACCGGCTGAGCATACCGGTTATGTGCTTTGGTCTTCGTACCGATTTTCAGGGCAAATTGTTTGAAGGCTCTGCTGAATTGCTTGCCATTGCCGATGTTCTTCGAGAAATCCGCACCATTTGCGAATGTGGCTCCAAAGCTACCATGGTCGTACGCATGGATGAAAATGGCACCGCCATCCGCGAAGGCGATCAGGTCAGCATTGGCAAAGAAGTCTATGTGTCACTTTGCCGTCGCCATTGGGAAGAGCATATGAACCCAACAAGCGTCGTCAATATAGAGCACCAAACAGCATTTGACCTTGACGATGACGACGAAAACGATGTGCCCTCCATTTCTGCGATAGGATAAAAAATGAGCGAAGACGCGCCCAAAGGTGATTTGACCATCCGCACAATAGCCATGCCGGCAGACACAAACCCATCGGGTGATATTTTTGGCGGCTGGGTTCTAAGTCAAATGGATATCGCGGGCGGAATTGCTGCCGCGGAACGCTCCAAGAGCCGAGTAGTCACCGTAGCGGTTGAAGCCATGACCTTTATCGCGCCCGTCAAAATTGGCGATGTTTTGTGCATCTACACAACAATCGAACGGGTCGGCACAACCTCAATTTCCGTATTCATGGAAGCTTGGGCGCGTCGGAATCGGCTCGACGAACGCGAAAAAGTGACCGACGGTCGCTTTGTTTATGTGTCATTGGACGATCAAGGTAAGCCCAAAACCATAAAATAGCTAGCAGCGCGCATCTGTTCGTTACAAAAAACACACACTATCACCTTGAAATCACACACATTTTTCAAAAAAGGTAAAATGAACCGAAACTGAACATTACCGTTCAGTAACCATTCAGCAAGCTTTTGGTTAAGTGGCATCACCGAACAAGTGAAGCATCCAACTGGGAGATCTGAAATGGACTTTCGTAGATTTAGTAAAACCGCAGCCCTTGCCACAATGGGCATTGTTATCACCGCGTCATCTGCTTTTGCTTTCACCGCAAAATCATCAACAGCGCTTAACGTGCGCTCAGGCCCTGGCACTGGATATAACATCGTTGACGCTCTTTATACCGGCGAAAAAGTCAATGTGAACAAATGCACCAAGTCGAGAAAATGGTGCTACGTCACCCATTCTGGTCCTGATGGTTGGGTTGCCGCAAAATACCTAAAACGCGTGGGCGGACACAAGCCAAAACCAACGCCAACTCCATATCCAAGTGATCCTGAAATCACATTTGGTTTTCAGTTTGGCTCAGGTGGCTCCTCGTTTACATTCGGTTTTTCAACCGAAGACGGATATACCACGCCACATGAACCAAAGCCGCACAAAGCAAAGATCTGCTTTTACAGCAATGCCTACTACAAAGGGAAAAAGGCTTGTGTTGATGCCGGTACAAACAACCGCCTATTGTCGCCAAAATGGAATGACCGCATCTCCTCAATCAAAGTGATTGGTGATGCATCGGTCACGGTGTGTAAACACAAAAACTACAAAGGCATCTGTCGCACGATCGACAATAATATCCCAAAACTAGGTTTTCGTTTGAACGATGAAATCTCTTCATTCAAATCATACCGCTACTAAAATAGCCCAATTTGTCAGACCTCCACTGACACACATTGCCCCGGCATTTGCCGGGGCTTTTTTGTTCGAAAAATAGCTTGGCCCTATTGAATGTGATGACACCGCGCCCGTATGCTGATACCAACAAGGCGCTTAAATAGAAGGATTTCTGCATGCCATTGAAATTGGTGAAACATCAATGACATACAAGTTTTCACAACTTGCAGACTTTGGCTGGTCATCATTTTTTTCCGACCAACTTAATTCTTCCGACACAGAAAAGCTCATCCCCGTAAAAGTATCTGAAGTTCACCGCGCAAAGATCAGGGTATTGGCGCCAGATTTTGACGAATATGTGCCCCCATTTTATGCAAAGAAAAGCGACAACGAAGCCCGCGCAATTGTGGGGGACTGGCTATTGCTGGACAAAAACACGTTTGAACCTGCGCGCCTACTTACCCGCAAAAGCCTGTTGAAACGCCTAGCACCGGGCAAAGGGCGACGGGCACAATTGATCGCTGCCAATATTGACACGCTCTTCATTGTGTCCTCCTGCAATCAAAACTTTAATATCGCTCGAATTGAAAGATATTTGACCCTAGCCCAAGATGCTGGGGTACATCCGGTCGTGGTGCTCACCAAAGTCGATTTAACTGAAACCCCACAGGACTACGTCAAACAGGCCAAAACATTATTGCCTGATTTGGACGTGATCCTTTTAAACGCCAAAGACCCGGCCTCAGTCGAGCAGCTTCTGCCTTGGTGCAACAAGGGTCAAACCGCAGCGTTTTTAGGCTCATCGGGTGTGGGCAAATCAACATTGATCAATACTCTTACAGGCGACGATCAAATCGCCACCCAAGACGTTCGCCAGACCGACGACAAGGGCCGCCACACCACCACCAGCCGCGAATTGCATTTATTGAGCACCGGGGGCTTGTTGATGGACACACCGGGCATGCGCGAACTTCAACTCACCGACGTTCAAATGGGCGTTGAAGAGGTTTTTTCCGACATAACCGACTTGGCCCTCACCTGTCGTTTTCGTGATTGTAAGCACCAAACAGAACCCGGCTGCGCCATAAGAGCCGCTCTAGAGTCTGGAGACCTAGAGGAAACCCGTTTGCAGCGCTGGAAAAAACTCAGCGACGAAGACCAACAAAACACCCAAAACTTGGCCAAACGCCATGCCCGAGAACAAAGTTCAGGCAAAATGGCGAAACGGAGCAAAAAAGGGAAATAGGTAGGGGCGAAATCAACTTAACGCCGATGACACATTGATCGCAATAGGGCCTTTTACCATTATTTGTGTGTCTATCTGGGGTGAGTATGCTACAAAGCCCCACCCTGCACGCGATCATGCGTGCCTGTTCCGACACTGATTGGACGTATATCATGCAAATCCCTAAATGGACGAAACCTGCGCTTTGGGGCGCGGGTGCGGGTGCTATTGCTTTAGCAGTTGTAGGCTTTAACTGGGGTGGCTGGGTAACAAGCAGCGCCGCAGCGCAAATGGCAAATAAACAAGAAGTTGCAGCAATAGCCGCGGTGCTCACACCATATTGCGTTGAGAACTCAAAAACCGATCCAAAGTCCGCAGAAGTTTTTGTTGAATTCAAAAAAGGCAATTCCTATCAGCAGCGCCAGATTATTGAAAAAGCTGGTTGGGCGACCCCATTGGGATCAGACAAGCCGAACAGTGTTTTGGCCAGTGCTTGCCAGGCTGAATTGAGCAAAGATATCTAGCTAGTTTCCGCTGGGCACCCGCCAGCAAGTTAGCACAAGCGGCATCAATGCGATCTGATCGCCCCTATCTATTTGCCGATGTCTTAGTCTGCGTTTACCCGCGCAGACTAAGCCCAGCTGCCACATATTGGCATTGCGGAACGGACTTATTCAAGTTCTGCGACCACATCGAAAATGCAAACCGCAGTTTTTACCTGAACCCAGAAACTTTGTCTGTTTCGCTGGCGCAATCTTGCTGCCGGCCAAAACCATTTAAGGAAAACCATGACCGATATACTTGATCCAAAAATCGACAACGCACATAAACAAGATGGCAAACCACACAGCCAACCCACAACCAATTCTATTGTGCAACTGGCAGAACATGGCTTGCCCATCACATCAAAAACCGCCATCGTCTATTGTGAAGGCAATTTTGGTGCTTTGGATGGCAAAACAGCAAATGGCCTGGTTCGGCATTCAGAAAAATACGAAGTCTGTGCAGTTATTGACAGCAAACTGGCCGGTCAAGACAGCGGCATGGTGCTGGACGGCATTGCAAATTCGATACAAATTCATAGTAACCTTGCAACAGTTTTAGACCACCTAGAACATACGCCCGACTTCTTCATTTTTGGCATGGCTCCGGCCAGCGGCATGTTATCAACCCACGAACGCGGCCTGATTATTGAGGCTATGAGCCATGGCATGAACATCGTCAATGGACTACACGAATTTCTCAACGAAGACCCAGTGTTCGCTGCAGCGTGTCTTGCCTATGAGGTTACCATCCTTGATGTGCGCAAACCACGTGCCAAAAAAGATCTCAGAATGTTTAGTGGGCGGATCAAAGAAGTCACCTGCCCGGTTATCGCAGTGCTTGGCACAGACGGCGCCATTGGCAAGCGAACCACATCAACCATTCTAACGGATGCACTTAAGGCCTACGGAATAAAGGCCACCATGATTGGAACAGGACAAACCGGTCTCATTCAGGGTGCGCGGTATGGCATAGCCATTGATGCAATCCCAGCTCAATTTTGTTCCGGCGAAATGGAATCTGCGATTGTTGAGGCATTTGAACAAGAAAACCCAGATGTAATCATCGTCGAAGGTCAAGGTGCCCTCAGCCATCCCGCCTATTTGACTTCAGCTTTCATCTTGCGCGGCAGCCAGCCTGATGGCGTCATTTTGCAACATGCGCCGAAGCGAACCCACTTGGGAGATTTTCCGGATACTGAAATGCCAACGCCAGAAAGCGAGATCAACCTCATCGAAACCTTTGCGGACACAAAGGTTATTGGGCTCACCATCAACCACGAAAACATGAGCGACGATGAAGTCAGCTCAGCGATCAAAACTTATACGCATCTGTTGGGCATTCCAGCAACAGATGCACTGACCAGACCAACAGCCCATCTTGTTGATATGGTGCTCGCAGCATTCCCACAACTTGCGCCCAAACGTGTTGCCAATTCCCATTGACGGCCCCTCGTCTGGAGATTGACCTGGACAAAATAAGGCACAACGCACAAGTGCTGGTCAAAAAGCTTGCGGCGCGTGACATCGGCGTTTCTGGTGTCACAAAGGCAATGTTGGGCAACTCACTTTTTGCCAACACTTTAATTTCCGCTGGGGTGAAAGGCCTAGCGGACTCTCGGGTAGAAAACCTGCAAGCCATGCGTCAAGCCGGCGTAAAGGCACCCATGACACTCATTCGATCGCCAATGATTTCTCAAGCGGCGCAAATCGTCAAATCCGCACATATCAGCCTTAACACAGAACTCGATACCATCGCCGAGCTTTCAGAAGCTGCTTCAGCTCAAAACTGCGTGCATGGCGTATTGCTGATGGTGGAATTGGGAGATCTGCGAGAAGGCATTATGCCCGCAGATCTCGAGGATATGGTCCGCAAAACCTTGCGGTTCCAAAATATCAAACTTGAGGGCATTGGCACCAATTTGGCCTGCCAAAATGGCGTTGTTCCGGATGCAAGAAACATGGGTGAACTCTCAGCACTTGCTGATGCGATTGATGCAACATTCAACGCAAAGCTACAGATTATCTCTGGCGGAAACTCTGCCAATTTGACATGGGCGCTAGGGGATGAAGCTAAAGGTCGGATCAACAATCTACGTTTGGGCGAAGCCATTTTACTTGGCTGCGAACCACTCTATCGTCAACCGCTTGACGAACTATTCACAGATGCATTTGTACTCTTCGCCGAAGTAATAGAATGCAAAATCAAACCATCACACCCCACGGGCGCCATTGCGCAAACAGCGTTTGCTTCCACCAAAACGGCCAGAAACAGCGGACTCATCCATCAAACAACCTTAGCACTGGGGCAAATGGATACAGACCCAACTGGTCTTTCACCCGTTCGAAACATCAAAATTTTGGGGTCAAGCAGCGATCATATGGTCTTGGACACGCTTAACGAAGACTTCCCAATAGGATCAGAAGCGGCCTTTCATCTCAACTATAGCGCGTTAATTCACGCCATGGCTTCGCCCTTTGTCACAAAACAATATCGTTCAAACAATATTGCGACAAAAAGGCGAGCGCACTGAAAACTAGAGTTGGGTTAGTCCATTAGTTCTGGCGGCAAACTGCCGTGTCTGGAAAGGACCATAGGTTCATCATAACAATCGGTTTCAACATCGATCTCTTGAGAAAATGAAACCGCTCCGTCGCGGGTCAAAGAAACCCGTTCAGCCAAAGCTATCGCGGCTTCAGCCGTCTTGGCGGATTGCATTGGATCGGCAACCAGGGCACGGCCTTTTTGTCGAAAGCTCATTACTGCAAATCGTAACGTCATAGCTGCCTCTTATGAAAGAAGCAGCATAGCACGTTTGCTCAGATACAATGATTTATTGTCACAATTCGGCAATTAAACTCAGACTAGATATTGGACAAAAGCAGTAAAATCCGTAGAACAAGCTAATCTTCTTTCTCGCCCCCTTTTTGCACCTCAATCCCCCGCCCCATTTCCGCCGCCTTCATGCGCTTTGCTGCCTTTATACTGAAAACCTAAGTTGAGGCGTTGCCATGAACCCGCTTTCCGTTTTTTCTGCTGCCATCATCGCTGTTGGTTTGGCATTGAGTGGGTGGTTGTTGGGTCAATCGCTCGAAAACAGCCGCAAGCCGATCCGCACGGTGACGGTTAAGGGCCTTGCGGAGCAAAACGTAAGAGCTGATCTTGGTTTTTGGCCAATCCGGTTTGTTGCGACCGGCCCAACGCTAGAGACGGCGCGATCCAACTTAGAGCTTTCTGAAAAAGCTGTGCGCGCATTTCTAGCAAAACGTGGGTTCAAAGACACAGAAATCGAAATCCAAAACCTACGGGTTGAAGACCGCTATGCGGGCTACAACGGGGGCAATTACCCAGCCGACGTTCGCTTTAATCTCAACGAAGATATGCTGGTAACCACTGACCAAGTGGATGCCCTAGCCGCCGCTTCGCGCGATATTGGCGAATTGCTCAAAGCAGGAGTTGTCTTTTCGTCTGACAGTTGGTCGGGCGGCCCAAGCTTTGTGTTCACTGGCATTGCTGATCTTAAAAGTGAAATGTTGACAGAGGCCACAGGCCGCGCGCGCGACGCAGCGCAGCAATTCGCAAAAGAATCTCAATCAAATGTAGGCAATATTCAAACCGCCAATCAAGGCGTGTTCCAAATTCTGCCCGCTGTCGATATTCCAAACGATCGACCCGACAAGCAGATAGACAAAAAGGTGCGCGTGGTTTCAACCATCACCTATTTCTTGGTGGACTGACCAACCTCTCCGCTTCATTGGCGATAGACGCAGTGCGCAGTGAGCGTTAGCATCCATGCAGAACAACCAGCGGGGGTGCAAAATGGACAAAATTGAAGGTGGTTGCCTTTGTGCATCAGTTCGCTTTGTCGCTACTGGATCACCAGACCGAGTGGGCATTTGCCATTGCTTGGATTGCCGAAAGCATCACGGCGCGCTTTTTTACGCGGCAGCTATATTCCCAGCGAACACACTCATCGTAACAGGCAAAACAAATGCCTATAATGGCCGACATTTTTGCCCAACCTGCGGCTCGTCAGTTTTTGCTTACTCTGGTGAAGAAGTTGAAATTCACCTTGGTGCCCTTTATGCGCCAAATCAATTCACCCCCACATACGAAATCTGGTGCGAACGGCGCGAAGCATGGCTGCCAACGTTTAAGAACACAGTGACATATGGGCGTGAGCGACATTAGGATAGACCAGCATTAGTGCCTAAAGGGGTGAAGCAGATAAATGCAAAACACACAAACCAACATTCGACCAATGAGCCAATCAGAGTATGCTATTTGGCTGCCCCATTGCACGAAGGAGTTCGCCAAAGAAAAGGCTCAGGCCATGGCGATCAGCCAAGACGAAGCGCTTAAACTCTCAGAGCAATCGTTCAAGAGCATCCTGCCAGAGGGGTTGAACACACCCCGACAGCTACCTGTTCCCCATTCTGAATGGCGATGATCAAAAAATCGGCACGGTCTGGTTTGTGATTTCAACAAAATGGGGTGTCACTACCGCATTCATTTATGACCTCGAAATTGCGGCAAACTTTCGTCGCTTGGGGCACGCTCAAGTTGCAATGCGCCTCATCGAACCGGTTGCAAGTGAGTTGGGTGCAACCAAATTGGCGCTACATGTATTCGGTTTCAATTCCGGTGCGATAGGTCTTTATGAAAGCCTTGGATATAAGACCACAGACATAAACATGGCCAAATCTCTCTAAGAGGAAGCAACTTCCAATAGTTAACAAATACTTGCCAAAATGTCGCACCCATGCAAAGTTTTGCATGCCGTATGGGGCGATGGCATGTTTTAGGGGAACCGCCCCAAAGCAATGGGGACTAATATGGAAGAAATCACCGCAAATGTAAGTTGGCTGGCCATAATCGTGGGCGCCGTTGCCGCTTTTTTGGTAGGTTGGCTTTGGTATTCACCAAAATTATTTGGCACCAAGTGGGCTGAGGGCAGCAAAGTTGAATTGGGCGATGCCAGCGAGATGCCGATGGGGGCAATGGCAACACAAGCTCTTGGTCTTATCGGCCTAGCATGGGTTGTCGCTATTACAGCGGCAACAAACAGCCTCTTGACCATCATCTTGATCACGGTTGCATTTGTTTTGTTGCAATGGTCGGGCAACTCATTCACGCAAAAATCTACTTACGCGAAATTGGTTGATGGCGGTTATTGGGTGATCGCAGTTGTGATCATGATCGCTGTGCAAATGGTGCTTTAGCCAAGAAAAATACTGCGGAGAGAGAGGCCCCGTCCTTAGTTGGATGGGGCTTTATTGATCACATTGGTAGAAAGACACAGAAATGATTGATGTTTTTGAGGTCAGTTGGATTGCCATAATTGTCGGCACAATAGGTTCTTATTTGTTAGGCGTTGTTTGGTATTCACCCGTTTTGTTCGTAAAAAAGTGGGCCGAGGGGATTGGCGCGAAGGCAGACAAGCCAGCAATGCCGCCATTAAGCGCCATGCTCGCACAGTTTGTCGGGCTGTTTTTGCTCGCGTGGATAATTGAGCTATTTAGCCCTTCTCAGAATTGGGCTGCGGTTGTGTTGATCAGTGCCATGTTTGTTGTCTTGCAATACGGCAACAACACATTCACGGGTAAATCCACTTACGCAAAACTAACTGAAGGCGGCTACATCCTTGCCTGCGTAACCATCATAGTCCTGGTGCAACTGCTGCTCTAAAAACGCTGACATACCTTTGGGTGAAAACGGCCCCGACCATAAATTGGACGGGGCCATATTTGTTGAAGCTGTGCACCTAGTGCGCGCTGCCTTGTGCCGACACCGCGGGCGGGCGTTGCACAAAAAACGCCAAGACCAAAGCAACAAGAAAGATCGCCGCTCCGCACATAAAGGCCAGCTGAATGCCACTGGTCAAGGCAGCTGTTGCATCAAGCCCCGCAGCAACAGAATTTCGCGTTTGGATGGACATAACCGCCACAAACAAAGCCACCCCTGCAGCGCCTGCAACCTGCTGGATACTGCCCAACATTGCGCTGCCGTGCGAATAGAGCATGGGTGGAACGGCCCCCAAACCAGCGGTAAAAAGTGGCGTGAAGACCAACGCCAAACCAACGCTTAATACCATATGTCCGATCAAGATATTCCACATGCTCGTGTCTTGCCCGACGCGTGTTAATGCCCACAAAACCGCTGCAACCAAAATGGCACCCGGAATGACCAAGGGCCGAGGACCAATTCGGTCATACAATCGGCCAACACTGGGGGCGAGCAAACCCATGATCAACCCGCCCGGCATCAAAATAAGCCCGGTTTGTAACGCATCAATTCCCAACACATTTTGGGTATAGATCGGCAATAGAATGATTGTGCCCAACAAAGTCATCATGCTGATTGCCAACATGGCCAAACAAATCGAATAAAGCTTGGACTGGAAGGTGCGAAAATCCAGCAGGGCCGCATCCTTTTTCTGTAACGAAAGCTGACGCAAGATGAAGACAACCATCACCACAGCGCCGATCAACAAAGTGCCCCATGCCGGCAAACCAGCAATTTCTGCGGTTTCCTCACCACCCAATCCCGAAAGCCCGTAAACAATGCCACCAAAGGCAATCGCGGACAGGATAACAGAAAGAAAATCTAAAGGCGCATAGCGCGGTTCGGTAACATTTTTCATCCATTTGGCCCCAAGCACCAAAGCCAACAAGGCAATCGGTAGCACAAGAATAAACAGCCAACGCCATTCCATATAATTCAAGATAAATCCAGAAATGGCAGGCCCAATTGCTGGCGCAACAGATATCACAATAGAAATATTGCCCATTGTTTTGCCCCGCGCTTCGGGGGGCACCAAAGTCATCACGGTCGTCATCAACAAGGGCATCATAATGGCGGTACCCACCGCCTGCACAACCCGGCCAAAAATGAGCAGTTCAAGCCCGGGGGATAAGGCGCAAATCAACGTTCCCAGTGCAAAGATACTCATCGCCAAAATAAAAATGGGCCGTGTGTTCATGCGTTGAATCAAAAATCCGGTGACCGGAATAACAACGGCCATGGTCAGCAAAAATGCAGTTGTCAGCCATTGAACCGCGCCTGCAGAAACATCCAGCGCCACCATTAGGCGGGGCAGCGCCACCGTCATAATCGTTTCGTTGAGAAACACAACAAATGTTGAGCCCAACAATAGTGCAATCACTAGTCTATTGCGCGCAGTGTGATCGGCCCCCTTGTCAGTTTGTTCGGTCACACGCGCCGTTTGATCTAAATCTGCCATAAGTACCTTTTTGAAAAACCGTGTACAGACGACAAAGAACACACGGCTTAGAACAAGCACGCGAATTTATTCTCGGCCATCACCCTATTCGAAATGATCCATTTGCGGCTAAGCTAAATCGATTTTCTCTGGCGCACAACTGAAAATGTTCTCTTTACGTTCACAAAAAATCTTCCTATATTGCAAGACAACTCGGCGAACGAATGAGCAGCGCCACTCCTTTACTATTCGACCAATGGACCCTGCAATATGAGCGGCGACGACAAAAAGCCCCAGCGCCCCGAAAAGCCAGATTTCTCAATCGACGATTTCATATCGGAGATCGAAAAAGCTGAGGACATTGTTGCGTCCAAACCCCTGCCCCAGCATCGCTTGCGCAACGCGCGCGCGCTCGACCGCGCCGAGGCGGAGGAAGCGAAACGCAAAAACACCAAAACATCCAATCCAGACACCGTCACCGGCATGTCGAAAAAGTCACCAAAATCCAAGGCCAACGCGGTTGAACGGCCCGGAAATTTGGATGGATTTGGCGAAACCCAACAAGCGGGCTTCAACCATGTGCCCGAATCCCAAATTCGCAACAAAGGGGCCGACAAGGGGCAGTTCGCAGACGCCAGCACTGGCGTTTCTGAAACCGTCAAAGCGCTAGAAAATCTCATCCAATTCGGCCGCGAAGAAGTGGAAGGCGTTGAAGCCTGGAAACCACACCGCCCGGCCCGCCCGCCAAAAATGGAAGGCGGCATCAAGTTTGATCTGGTCACCAAGTTCGAACCACAGGGCGATCAACCAACCGCCATCGCTGAATTGCAAGAAGGCATTGAGAATGGGGAAACAGATCAGGTGCTGCTGGGTGTCACCGGTTCGGGTAAAACCTTCACCGTGGCCTCGCTGATCAACAATACCCAGCGCCCCGCGCTCATTTTAGCGCCCAACAAAACTTTGGCCGCGCAGCTTTATGGCGAATTCAAAAGCTTCTTCCCCAACAATGCGGTGGAATATTTCGTTTCGTTCTACGATTACTATCAACCAGAAGCCTATGTGCCGCGCACCGATACATTCATCGAAAAAGAAAGTACCATCAACGACCAGATTGACCGGATGCGCCACTCCGCCACCCGCGCGGTGCTGGAACGTGATGATGTGATCATCGTTGCGTCCGTGTCCTGCATTTATGGTATTGGCTCGGTTGAAGGCTACACCTCAATGATCGTTGACCTCAAAGAAGGTCAAAAAATCGATCAGCGCGAACTGCTCGCCCAGCTGGTGGCTCTGCAATATAAACGCAACGAAGCCTCCTTCGTGCGCGGCACCTTCCGGGTGCGCGGCGACACGATTGAGATTTTCCCCGCCCACTTTGATAGCGCGGCGTGGCGGGTTTCCCTGTGGGGCGACGAGATTGAATCCATCGTGGAGTTTGACCCCCTGACGGGCCACAAAGCGGCGAACATGAAGTACATCCGGCTTTATGCGAACTCGCACTATGTCACCCCGCGCCCCACGCTCAACCAGGCGATGATTTACATCAAAAACGAACTGCAGGGCCGTTTGCAAGAACTCAACGGTATGGGCCGTTTTCTTGAGGCGCAGCGCTTGGAACAACGCACCCTTTTCGATTTGGAAATGATGGGCGCCACCGGCTCTTGCGCGGGCATTGAAAACTATTCGCGCTACCTCACCGGCCGCCAGCCGGGCGAGCCGCCCCCAACCCTGTTTGAATATCTGCCAGACAATGCGCTTGTGTTCGTTGACGAAAGCCATGTGACAGTCGGTCAATTGGGCGCCATGTACCGGGGTGATTTCCGCCGCAAAGCGACGCTGGCCGAATATGGCTTCCGCTTGCCTTCGGCCATGGACAACCGCCCGTTGCGGTTTGAAGAATGGAACGCCATGCGGCCCCAATCTGTATATGTGTCCGCAACGCCGGGCCAATGGGAAATGGACCAAACAGGCGGCGTTTTCGCCGAGCAAATCATTCGCCCAACCGGCCTTATTGACCCGCCGGTGGAAATCCGCCCGGCCACCAATCAGGTGGACGATGTGATCGACGAAATCAAAAAGGTCGCCAAGGTCGGCTACCGCACATTGGTGACCACTTTGACCAAAAAGATGGCCGAAGATCTCACCGAATATATGCACGAACAAGGCATCAAAGTGCGTTACATGCACTCAGATACCGACACGATTGAGCGGATCGAAATCATCCGCGATCTGCGCCTTGGCGCGTTCGACGTGCTGATCGGCATCAACTTGCTGCGCGAAGGGTTGGACATTCCCGAATGTGGCTTGGTGGCGATTTTGGATGCGGATAAAGAAGGCTTTTTGCGCTCCGAAACATCCCTCATCCAAACCATCGGCCGCGCCGCGCGAAACGCTGAAGGCCGGGTAATCCTTTATGCGGACAAGGTGACAGGCTCTATGGAGCGCGCGATTGGCGAAACCAACCGCCGCCGCGAAAAGCAAGAACAATATAACCTTGAACACGGCATCACGCCGCAATCGATCAAATCCGACATTAAGAACATCATGGATTCCGTCTACGAAGGCGACCGCGTCACCATCGGCACCGGTGATAAATTCGCCAAGGGCGCGGTGCACGTGGGCGATAACCTCGCCGCCACCATCAAAGACTTCGAAGCCAAAATGCGCGAAGCCGCCACCAACCTCGAATTCGAGGAAGCCGCCCGCCTGCGCGACGAGGTAAAACGGCTTAAGGATATGGAATTGGATATTATTGATTAACGGCGTGGGCAAACATTTCGTCACCACAATGAGACCCCGCATCAAGTGCGGGGCGGTGCGTTTGGCGTGACGTGATTTCCCCCATCACCGTCCTCCCGCACTTAGAGCGGAATAATAAACTGCCCCCTCACCACAATGACGCCCTGCATCATGTTGGGCGCGGTGCGTTTGGCGTGATGCAACTTCCCCCGCACCGTCCCGCACTTGATGCGGGACCAATATATTGCACCATCGACTCCACCACTCTCCGCCTTCACCCTGAGCTTGTCGAAGGGCAAACAACGCGCCCTCGCGGTTCGACAGGCTCAACATGAGGGGCAAGGGGCGCTGCCTCAAATACAGGCAAAAGTCAGCTGTGTGGACAAACCGACCACGCAGTTTTTTCCGGCAAAGCTCAAATGAGCGAGAAGAAGGTACTCGCGGCACAGGCGGAGCAGTTCTACAGATATACCTGTGCAGCCAATAGCTTAAATACTATACTTCGAATTATCGCCCTGTTTGGAGCGAGCTCTCGATATATTTAGGATAATATGCATACCGAAGAATCACTCAGAGAAATTGCGAAAATGTCTGCGGCCGAACGATGGATTGTCGCCAAAGAAAAACTGAGCAATACTAGTAATCGTGGCGCTGTTTCGGCGTTGCTAAACCACCTGCCCGTTCATGAGAATACTCGATGGCTAATCTTCCAACCGCAGCTTGCAAATCAAGTGGCGACTTCAAGTGCCGCGCACGCATTTCGATCTCTTCAGATAAGCAATCTTCACTATGAACTTATTCGGATTTGCACGTTCTGGGACCCAGTTGACCTAGATAGCTACAGCATTCCTACAATCGTTGCGCTAGCAGACGACCCAAGCGTCTCGCTGTGCGTATATGAAGACCACTTTAGCCGTTGGCCCAACGAGCCCGTTTGGGCAAAGGAGCAAGGCAACAAGGCTAGAAGACGCTTGCGTAACAGCATTCGTGATGCCAAGAAAGTTGAAAACTCTGATGTTTTGCGTTCGGCTAGAAACTACCGTGACAAACTCGCGCATTTGCTTGAACAAACCAGAGCTGAGAAAAAGGAAACCATACCGCCTCCGAAATACGGCGATGAAAGAAAGCTCTTGGAGAAGACTATCTCGGCCGTGAACCGTCTCTACCTTTCGCTCAATGGTGTAAATTTCGACTGGAAGGGTGCCAAAAAAATGCACCGGCGGAATGCGGATTCGTTTTGGAAGGGCGTGTCGATCGAAGTGCTTCGCTGACTCGACGTGTCTAATCTGGCGCATAGCGCGAAATGCTGATCATGCCGAAAACCGATGTGTGCTTTGGTCGCGAGCAGCAACATCCATCGCCTCCAAAAAAATCTTATCCCCGTCTCCTCCACTTCCTTTACACTACTCCCCATCTTCTTGCCCCAAGCGGCCATCGACGGATGGTGGGGCTCTGAGTGCGGCTCGCGTTGTTCTTGCCTTTCCCTCACTTGTTTTGAGGGCATATGGGACGATCAAATGGCGGGGGTGCCGGGGAAGGCCTGAAGGGCCGACGGCGGCGTGCAATAACTCTTCCGGGGGTGCCGGGGAAGGCCCGAAGGGCCGACGGCGGCGCGCAAAATGTCTGGGCGTTTGGCACGGTGATCCAGAAAAGCAAACAGCTTTCGGTCATGGTCAAACAAATAGGCACATTCAGAGCAAAGAAGAGGCAGGTGCCCCATCCGGCCGCGGGTGGGGAACGCCGCAACCAATTGTCCAGCCCAACACCGAGGGCAGCTGTAAACCGTTTGGTGAGTATTGTTTCTCACCTTCGCCTTAAAAGGGCGATCACCAAATGATCATGGCGATCAAAACAATTTTGGTGGAGTGTTGGTAAGGGGATAGAAGGGTTTAGCACCCCGGGGCAATTGGGCGTTGGCGAAAAACAACTGTCCACACGAGGCGTTTATTGTCTCATCATTTACTACCCATAACGAGACAACAATCGCCTCGTGTGAAACGCAATTTGAGCGTTGTCAGCAAAAGTGGGAACCGGTTTTTCGGTTCGACAGCGCGAATATAAAGACAAAGGTCGAATACGGGTGCATGTCGGGGGCTTTGGTGTGGCTAAATAGACCCCGGATCAGGTCCAGGGCTGATAAAAAAGATGCGAGTGTATTTCTCATTATGGCGCGGACCGCCCTTTTACGGCATTCCCAGCCCCTGAGCCGGGATCAACTGTTTGCTGATCTGCGCGTCAATTGGCGGGGATGTCGGGGAAGCAAATAGGTTCGCGACGGCGCGTTTCAAAAATGTACGCCTGTTCCGGCCAATCGATGGTGCGGTTTTAACGGATCATCAGGTCGTCGAAACGTACCGCGGGCGAAAAGAACGTTTCAAATGTAACTACAGCACAATTGATTTATATCAATTATAAGAATCAAGAACTCTGCGCATAGTGAGGACAAGTTGAACGGATTGATCGTCACCAGCCTCTGACTTTTCTGGTTTTGATCCTTCAATCAGCACTTCGCAAGTGGTGCTGTGCAATAACCTTGGCGGGTGTGCAATCATCTCATGCCTCGCAAAGCCCGCCAGGTTTATTGCCAACAAGTGTTCGGACAGGTGTGGGCA
Source organism: Maritalea porphyrae (assembly GCF_027213965.1). Taxonomy (GTDB): domain Bacteria; phylum Pseudomonadota; class Alphaproteobacteria; order Rhizobiales; family Devosiaceae; genus Maritalea; species Maritalea porphyrae_A. The sequence goes on from NZ_JAPWGX010000007.1 coordinate 99,284, forward strand.
TGTTCTCGCGATCATCCCCTATCTGATCTCTCCGCGTATGTCGCGCCTGTCCGATCCATTGTTCCCCTAACGTATTGGCATTTGTTTAATTGCGTCGCGTTGCGCAGCTTTTGCCTTTTGCCGTTCACGCCACCACACAAATAGCCCCGCACCCACTGTCAGCGTTGCACCAAAAAGGCTAATCATATCAATCCAGTGACCGAAAAAGATCACCGTCATGATGATAGCGGCGGGCAAAATTAGGAAATTGAAGGGCTGCAATGCGCTTGCAGGTGCTTCGCGATAAGCCATCGCAAAAAGCGTGTGCGCCACATTGGCCGTCACAATCACCAATAGCATCAAAAGCCAAGCGTTCAGCGTCATCGGAACCATGTTGAAAATGCCAACGCTTGTGGAAAGGACAACCCCAACAACCGCCATATAGGCCATCGAGGTTGTGGTGCTATCCGTGCGCGCAACCAACCGCGTCAGAACGGTATAAAGCGCAAACGTTGTTACCGCCCCAAGCATAAACCAAACCCCAATGTTCACCTCTTGAAAGCCGGGGCGGATGATGATCATCGTGCCCAAAAACCCGACCCCAATGGCTGACCACCTGAATATGCCAACCTTCTCTCCCAATATCGGTATGGCAAACAAAGTCACAACAACCGGAAACAGCATGAAAATGGCTTGCAAATCGCTCAGTGGCATAAACTGTAGCGCCGCGCTGAAACACCAAATATCCAGCACCAACAATATGCCACGTGCAATTTGCATGACCGGTCGTTTGGTGTGAAAGGCCTTCCCAATTGGCCCTTCCCGCATAATCCACACAAGCGTGAACATCGCAACGCCCCAAAACCGGAACATAACCACCTGTGTAGGTGGATAATCCGTCACCAAATACTTCACCGCAACATCCTGCACGGAAAAAATCAGAATGGAAATCAATGTCAGGGCAATACCCTTGGAAATGTTATTCCCGGTGTCGGGATTGATGTTATTCATAAGAGAACCTGAAGGTAAAAGCGCACGATCAATTCAGCACGCCAAAGAGTGAAGACGTAAACCGTAGCACTGAATTTCTAAACCGCCTATAAGAATAACATGAGAATTATGCCAAGAGTTTGAACCATTATGCCCCATATCATTATCGAATACTCAGCCCCACTTGCAGCACAATATGACCTCAGTGCTCTATGCGAAGAACTTTTTGAAGCAGCCATGAGCACTAGCGCTTTTGATACACCGCAGGATATAAAAGTGCGCATGCTGCCAGCGTCCCACTGGTTCCAGCAAGTGGAAAACCCAAGCTTTGTGCATATTACCGTAAGGCTACTGGTTGGCCGCACGCTTGCGCAAAAGCAAGAAGTGACATCCTCGATATTGCAGGCAGCATTTCAGCGCTTAACTGATGTGGGTAGCATTTCGGTAGATATCAAAGAAATTGTGCGCGAAACCTATGTAAAGCGTGCGATTTAGAGTCAGCGGCAAACAACAGTGATGGCGGGCAGAAATATACATTTTAGGTGCCGCACAATTGGTGCCGCATCAACTCTCGCGGGTCGCGTTTTCAATTGCGTCTTTGACGATGAAAACCGCCAACCCAAACAACATGCCAGCCCCCAGCCCCACTACTGCTTCGCCCATAAATGCAATGCTGAAGTACGAGCCGAATGCGGGAATAGCACTTATCAACGCATAACCGACCAAACCACTAAGGGCACCGACAATGGTGATTTCAGCTGTGTTGAAATGTTTTTCGCGCTTTATGCAAGCGATCAGAACGGCGCCAAATCCGCCAGCAACAAGTTGCACGAGCATTGAAAATGCCGTTTCCATCTATCCTCTCCCCCAAAAAATCAAATGTCCCTGAGTGATAGTTTACAAAGATTAGGAGCATTGAGAAAGAAATCATATTCCGCATCTGGAATGTTGTATTCCTTCCAATTACAGCGATTATTGATATGCTAGTAGAGAATGAGGAGAGATTTTCGATGCGGTTAATCACATTGCTCACATTGGTGTTATTTTGCGTTCTGCCCGCCCAAGCCCAAACGCCTGGCGAAAAACACGCTTACTTCAAAGACTGGCTAGCAGCATGCAGGACCGATACTGGGTATTGCTCTGCAATATCGTATATTAACCCAAATCCAGGTAATGGCGCTGTGGCGGACCACTGGTTGCGCGTTGGTCGGAACAAGAGCAACGACAAATGGGAAATATCGATAACCCCAATTCTCACCATGCCATCGAACACCACAACTTTCTATTTTTGGGTGGGTGAGGAAAGCTTCTGGTTCACCAAAGGGGACAGTGCGCTTGCCTATGGTGCGGTAAATGACATCTTCCTGCTCAATAATGATGCGACAAAATTACTGTCGGCCATGTTGGCGGGCAACCGGTTGAAGGCCAGTTTTGATGATCAACAGGGCCGACGTGTTGATATTGAATTTTCACTTTCTGGATTAACGGCTGCATTATTATGGATCGACGAGCAACAAGGACGGGTTGGCGATGCACGCGTCGCAGGTGATATCCCGAAAGGTCTAGAACTTGCGGAACCAAAACTGCCGCTGCCTGAAGCATTGCCAAATGAGATCATCGCCAAGCACGCCAAAAATGAAAATTGCGATCCGCTAACAGAATTGGTGCACGGTGAGGATTGGCAAGTCCACCAAGTCAACAATTCCACTTTGCTCTACATGGTGCCCTGCAGCGCCGGAGCTTACAATTTCTCCTACGCATTTTATAGGCAATCAGTCGACAACGGCGATATTTCCAAGCTTCTCTTTGTCGACTATTGGGACAGTCTGGGATGGACCGGAACAGACGTGCTTTTCAACGCCGGTTTTGACCCACAAACGCGCATTCTAACGAGCTACTACAAAGGACGCGGACTGGGGGACTGTGGCACAGCAGGAGAATGGCAATGGCAAGAATATGGTTTTAAGATGCTCAAATTCTTCGCCAAATCTGAATGTGACGGCTATGCTGACGATGCCGACATGTCATTTCCACAAATTTTTCCGTAAAAACCGAATCTGAGCCAACATGCTAAAACTCATTGCGCTAACAACTTTGGCGATGGTCGCTTTTGCAGCAAATTCCGTCTTCACACGTATTGCCCTAGTGGAAACTGAAATTGGGCCCATCATGTTCACAGCCATTCGGCTGACAACCGGCGCACTCATGTTGCTACTAATCGTCGCCATCCACAAACGTTCGTGGACTTATCCAAAAGGCAGCGGCAGCACAAACGGTTCATTCGCTCTTTTTTTCTATGCGATTTTTTTCACCTTCGCCTATCTGTCACTGGGCGCCGGGCTTGGTGCTCTGGTGTTGTTTGCATCTGTACAAATCACCATGATCATATGGGCAATTGTAAAAGGCGAACGCCCCAGCCCAATTGAAATTGTCGGCATCCTTTTGGCATTTGGCGCTTTTGTGTATCTGGTTTCCCCTGGGCTTGTGGCCCCAGATCCCATTGGCACGGGCTTGATGGTCGCATCTGGAATCAGCTGGGGCGTTTACTCACTGCTCGGGCGCGGGTCAAAAAACCCGCTAGAGGACACAATGGGAAATTTCGTGCGAACTTTGCCTTTAATTCTTGGTGTCACACTTGGTTTAGCATTTGTCTCCAACATGTGGCCCACAGATCCCAAAGGCATATTGTTTGCCGCGCTTTCGGGGGCATTGGCTTCAGGTGTTGGCTATGCGATTTGGTATTTAATATTGCCACAGCTTGCACGCACCAGCGCGGGCGTTGTGCAGCTTACGGTGCCTGCTATTGCTGCAGCTGGTGGCATTTTGTTCCTTGGTGAAGAACTCAGCGTTCGATTTATCATCGCCAGCACATTAATATTGCTCGGCGTCGCACTCGCAACCATGTTCAAAAAACAGAGCTAGATGACAAATCTTCGCAGTAAAAACCCAATGGCCAACACATAGGGCAACGCCAAAACAAACAGGCCCAACCGCGGCAACAAAGAACCAAACCGTCGCCAAATTACGGTCGCACATAAAAGACCCAATACGACCTCGAAAGCGCTGACCCAATTGCCATGAAATTGGGACTGCCAATAGGAAATTGGCGAGTGAAACCGCTCTCCGGTCAACGGCCAAAAATGCACATGCGCGTCGTCCGCATGCACGGGCAGATCAAACAATACATGCATCAGGCATGCGGCAGAAAACAGCGCAAACGCAAGCCACAGGCCCCGAAAACCTCGCTGCCGCCGCACCAGAAACATAAAAACAAGCAACGCAACAATATAAAGAGGAATCGAATTGGAAAGCGCCGACAAAAACTGCCAAGGCTCCTGCCAATACATCCCATCAGGCTTTCGCCAAAGATTGGCAACTTCCGATCCGGGCAACCGCCCCACCAATGCCATAATAAACACCGAGAGATCGGGGAACAATCCACCGAAAATCACAATCAGGTTTTGACTTTTAGAAAACCTGGGCCGCGTCAAAGCGGCCGCAGCGATCAGAATATGTGTGTTGGTCAGCATCGTGTTCCCCTACTGTTAAAACAGTATGTGGAAAATAATTGTGTGGCCAGCGCATCAACTCAGTTGTGATGTCTTTACATATATTTCCTGATCACCATATGTGACACTCTTGTGTTTTACGTCGATCTTTGCCACTACCAAGCGCACGCGTTTTAAAGAAAAAGGTTCAAATGCACTATTTGCTGCTCGTACTGGGCCTAGCCACGTTAGTTGTAACGGGTGATTTATTGGTTCGTGGTGCTGTTGGTCTATCCAATCGCATGGGAATCCCTCCTTTGGTGATCGGTCTTACGGTCGTTGCTTTTGGGACTTCCGCACCCGAATTGGTCGTATCTTTGTCGGCAGCGGCAGAAGGCGCACCGGGCCTTTCAATCGGCAACGTGGTTGGCTCCAACATCACCAACATCCTATTTGTGTTGGGTGTACCCGCACTATTCTTCTCCATCGATTGCAAGCAAACCGGATTGCGCCGCTCAACTGCTTTTATGGTTTTTGTGAGCGTGCTGCTGATCTTCCTCAGCTTGGATCAAACGATTAGCTTTGCCGACGGCCTCATTCTGATGGCCTTACTCGCCGCCTACTTGGTTTATAACGGCGTCGAAGCGAACCGCATGCGCAAAAAGGGTCAAGCGATTGAGGAAATCGTCGAAGAAATTGACGATGCACCCGATGATACTCGCAAGATCGCCATTTACCTGCTTATTGGCATCATCGGTTTGCCATTGGGCGGAAAACTGACCACAGACAGTGCATTGGCCATCGCCGCTGTAATGGGCGTTGCTGAAAGCACCGTGGGTCTGACCATCGTTGCCCTTGGCACGTCACTACCAGAATTTGCTGCCGGCATGGCAGCTGCACTAAGGAAACAATCGGCCGTTGCCATTGGCAACGCGGTTGGCTCTAACATTTTCAATATTTTGTCGATCATTGGGGTCACTTCGATGATCATTCCACTCCATGTGGATATCAATTTCCTCACCTTTGATTATTGGGTGATGTTGCTTGTCTCCGCAGCACTCTTGCCCATTGTCTTTATGCATCGCAGTATTGGAAGATTCGAAGGGCTAATTATGGCCGGTCTTTACATCGTCTATATGTACTTCGTGTTTCAAGTTGGCCACAGTGTAATTGAGGGGAGCATTTAGCCAGCAATGTCAAAAGGTGTTGCACTGATAACCGGAGCCGCAGACCGTATCGGCGCAGCCATTGCAACAGCCTTGGCGAGCGATGGCTATCACACGATTATTCACTACAATAGTTCCGGCGCGAAAGCCGATGCCTTGGCCGCGCATATCATCGCCTCAGGCGGCACTGCGGCAACCATCGGCGCAGACCTATTGAACAGGGATGAAAGAGACAGCCTAATTGAAAGGGCGAGCGAACTGTTCGGCCCGATCGACATCTTAATAAACAATGCGTCCATTTTTCAACCCGACAGCATTGCAGACTTATCAGCTGACCTTTGGCAAAAGCACTTCTCAATCCACGCGGAAACACCCGTCTTCTTAGCGAGTGCATTTGCAAAACAACTAAGCAAAGATCAGCACGGCAACATCATCAACATGATTGATCAGCGTGTTTGGGCGCTCAAGCCAACCTTCTTTTCCTACACTTTGTCCAAATCCGCCCTATGGACCGCAACCCAAACCATGGCCCAGTCCTTGGCGCCACAAGTGCGAGTCAATGCCATTGGGCCAGGACCAACCATCAAGAACATTCATCAAAACCAATCAGATTTTGAACAAGAGATCGCAGCATTGCCCCTCAAGGTTGGGCCACAGCTCAACGAAATATGCAACGCAGTACGGTTCATTCTTTCTGCCCCTTCAATGACCGGGCAAATGCTTGCACTAGATGGTGGAGAGCACTTGAAGTGGACGCATAAAGGTGAAAACATCGCGCAATAATGAGCGACGCACCCCAACTACCCGGCCCTGAAATCATCAAATCATTCGTCAAAACCCTGCCTTCAGGCCCAGGGGTTTATCGCATGTTTGATGAAGCGGGCACGGTGATCTATGTGGGCAAGGCGCGTAACCTTAAAGCGCGCGTCACCAATTATACCCGCTACGAAGGCAATTCGGTTCGCATTGGCCGCATGATTTCGGCCACCCGTTCGATGGAGTTTGTCACCACAAACACTGAGAGTGAAGCGCTACTTTTAGAAGCAAACATGATCAAGCGGCTCAAGCCGCGATACAATGTTTTGTTGCGCGACGACAAAAGCTTTCCCTATATTCTGATGGCGACCGAGCACAAGGCTGCCGAACTCACCAAACATCGGGGCGTGCGCCGAAAAAAGGGGCACTATTTCGGCCCCTTCGCATCGGTAACAGCCGTCAACCGCACCATTGCCGCGCTGCAAAAAGCATTTCTGCTGCGCAATTGCTCAGATAGCTATTATGAGGGGCGCACCCGACCGTGTTTGCAACATCAAATCAAACGTTGCGCGGCGCCTTGCACCGGCGAAATCTCGATTGAAGACTATCAACAACTTGTCGATGATGCGGTCAAATTTCTATCCGGCAAGTCGCGGACGGTGCAGGCCGATCTTTCTTTGGAAATGCAAAAGGCATCTGAAGAAATGAATTTTGAGCGCGCCGCCATGTTGCGCGATCGCATTGCCGCGCTTTCGCTGATCCAAGGTCAGGGCGATATGAGTGCGCAGTCCGTGTCGGACGCGGACATCTTTGCCATCCACCAAGAAGCGGGGAAATTCTGCATTCAAGTGTTCTTTTTCCGCGCCCACCAAAACTGGGGCAATCACGCTTACTATCCACGCGCAGATAAGAGCTATGACGAGAAAGAAGTACTCACCGCCTTCATCGCCCAGTTCTACGAAGCACGCACCCCGCCAAAATTGGTACTCGTGTCACATCCGGTCGAAGAACCTAAATTGTTGGCCGAAGCCTTGGCCATTCGAGCGGACCGAAAAGTCGAGGTTCTAGCGCCACAGCGCGGCGAAAAACGCTCGCTGGTGGAACATGCGCTCAACAACGCCCGCCAGGCATTGGGTCGCCAATTGTCCGAAAGTGCATCGCAAATTCAATTGTTGGAGGGTGTGGCCAAAACGTTCGGATTAGACGCGCCACCGCGCCGCATAGAGGTTTATGACAACTCCCACATTCAAGGCACCAACGCTGTTGGTGCAATGGTGGTTGCGGGGCGCGAGGGCCTATCCAAAAAGCACTACCGCACCTTCAATATTAAATCGACAGACATCACGCCGGGCGATGATTTTGGCATGATGCGCGAGGTGCTCACCCGCCGGTTTACGCGGCTGGTCAATGAATATGAACCCGCAGATGACAGCGCTGATGCAGATAAAGACGCCATGCCCGATTGGCCCGACGTGTTGCTGATTGATGGTGGCAAGGGCCAAATGACCGCCGTGCGCGAAACGCTCAAAGAGTTCAACTTACCCCAAAAGGTGACGCTTATCGGTATCGCTAAAGGCGAGGAGCGCAACGCGGGCCGCGAGACCTTCATCCTTGAAGGTCGAGAACCCTTTATGCTGCCAGCGCGCGACCCAGTGCTCTACTATTTGCAACGTTTGCGCGATGAATCGCACCGATTTGCGATCGGCACACACCGGGCCAAACGCTCAAAACAGATTGTGAAGAACCCGCTCGATGAAATCGAAGGCATTGGCCCGACGCGAAAGAAAGCGCTGCTTACCCATTTTGGTTCGGCCAAAGCGGTGAGTGGTGCAACGTTGAAAGACCTGCAGTCTATATCCGGTATTTCCAAACAAATGGCGCAAAACATCTACGATCATTTCAATCGCTCTTGACCTATCCACACAACTCAGCTTGCTTGGGGACAAGGCAAAGGGGACCAATTAAGTGAACATACCAAATATTCTTACCATGTCGCGCATCGCGGTTATTCCGCTCATCGTGACCCTGGTCATGATGAACAACCTCACCGCTCAATGGATCGCCTTCACGCTTTATGTGATTGCCGCCTTGACCGATTTTTTGGACGGTTATCTGGCGCGCAAACTCAACGTCGTATCTTCCCTTGGCCGCATGTTGGACCCTATCGCTGACAAACTGATTGTCGGTGCCTTACTCATCACATTTGCCTATGAGGGCAGTTTCTCAGCGTCCCTCACATTTGCAGCAGTTTTCATCCTCATGCGTGAAATCGCAGTTTCTGGATTGCGCGAGTTTTTGGGGCCACAACAAATCATCATCCCCGTTTCAGGCATCGCAAAATACAAAACCACTTCTCAACTTGTGGCCCTCGGGTTAGTAATGGCATTGCCCATTGTGCCGGGCCTCAACTTGGCAGCAAGTGCCTCCATGTGGCTCGCCACTGGTTTGACCCTTTACACTGGCTATGAGTATTTTGCGGGTGCATGGCCCCATCTAACCAAAGAAGAACAATGAAGATTCTCTATTTCGCGTGGTTGCGCGAGCGCATGAACAAAGGCCAAGAAGATGTTGCACCGCCCGAGGCAGTGACCACAATTGATCAGTTGATCGATTGGAAAGCAGCAAATGACGAGGGCTTTGCCCTTGCCTTTGAGGACCGTGCCATCATCCGCGCATCGATCGACGACGAGCTGGTTGACCATGATGCCCCAATCGCCAACGCGCGCGAAATTGCATTTTTCCCGCCCATGACAGGCGGCTAATATGTGGGTGCGCATTCAACGAGAGCCGTTCGACCCCGGTGCTGAAAGCAACGCATTTTTTGCCACTGATGGCGCCGCCGGTGCAACGGTAACTTTCACCGGCCTGGTGCGCTCAACGCCTGACAAGCCTATTGATGCACTTATACTTGAGCATCACCCGACTATGGCAAAAAAGCAGATCGAACGATTTGCGACAGAGGCCATGGAAAAATTTGAACTCGTCGACATCGCCGTCATTCATCGCTTCGGCGAAATGAAAGTCGGTGAAGTCATCGTGCAAGTCATGGCCGCCTCCCCCCACCGCCAAGCGGCATTTGATGGGGCAAACTACGTCATGGATTGGCTAAAGACAGACGCCCCATTTTGGAAACAAGAAGTCACCTCAGATGGCGCGAAATGGGTTGAACACCGAAAAGCCGATGATGATGCCAAGAACAAGTGGAATACAGAAACGCCGCCCAAATCAGTTTAGGCGGCATTTCAATTTCTATTAGCTAAATGCTTATTCAGCAGCAGCTTTCTTTGGCTGAACTTCAGCCGAATAGGCCTTCATCATCGCGCTACAAATCTCGCGCTCAGGGAAGATATTCCCTTCGATTTCAGCAACCGGCACAACTTCTGCAGCTGAGCCTGTCAGGAAGCATTCGTCAAAATTGCCGAGTTCTTCAGGCATAATCACCCGCTCGGTCACTTTGATGCCAGCTTCGCGCGCCAAGCCGATCACTGTTCGGCGAGTAATGCCGTCCAAGAAGCAATCAGGAATTGGCGTGTGGATTTCACCGTCTTTAACAAAGAACACATTTGCGCCAGTGGCTTCAGCAATTTGACCCCGATAATCAAGCATCATCGCATCTGCAAAACCACGCGCTTCGGCCGCATGTTTGGACAAGGTGCAAATCATATAAAGACCGGCAGCTTTTGAAGCGAACGGTGCTGAGGTTGGTGCTGGGCGACGCCAGTCAGACAAGGCAAGGCGTGTGCCTTTCAACTTGTCTTCATGGGAAAATAGGCTGGGCCATTCCCATGCTGCGATGGCCACATGCACCGGATTATTGTGCGCGCCAAGTCCCAGTTCGGCAGAACCACGAAACGCAACTGGGCGCATATAGGCATCAACCAAATTGTTCTTCGCCAAAACGTCGCGACAAGCTTGATCAAGCTGATCGGCAGTGTAAGGCACTTCAAAATCAAGCAATTCAGCAGACTTACGCAAGCGCAAAGAGTGATCATGCAGCTTGTAAATCTCGCCGTTATAAGCCCGCTGGCCCTCAAATACGCTCGATGCGTAGTGCAGAGCATGGGTGAGCACATGCACCTTGGTGTCTTTCCAAGGTATCATTTCACCATCAAACCAAATCCAACCGTCCCGTTGGTCCAAAGGCACGCCGGCCATGTCAATTCTCCCTTAAGTCGACGCCCCTTCCCGGGTGGCGCCAAATAAACTGCTTTTCCCCAATAAACACCCACATACTTGGCAAATCAACTCAAGCTTGTGATAAGAAGAAGAAAAGCGATGATGAAGGGCAGCATGCCAGCCACAAAAATAAATGTCAATAAGACTGACATAAATTTGTCACTTGTCGATGAGCCCGCTGAATCAAGCGCGGACATGCCGCTCGATTTGATGGGTTTATTGTTCTTTGCCTACCGCGATTTCGTGCGCGATGCTGATGCGTTGTTGGCCAAACAAGGGTTCGGCCGCGCCCACCACCGGGTGCTTTATTTTGTCAATCTTAGGCCGGGCATGACGGTCGCAGATCTGCTGGACATTCTAAAAATTACCAAACAAAGCCTTGCCCGCGTATTGCGCCAATTGGTTGATGGCGGTTATATCGAGCAACGCCCGGGACCCAACGATCGCCGGCAACGCTTACTTTACCCAACGGTCACCGGTTCTAAGTTTTTTGAAACACTTTCCACTTCACAAGCCCAACGTATTGCGCGCGCTCTAGAGCCTATGCCCGTTGAAACCCGACAGTTGGTCACAACCTTTTTGGCTTCAATGATTGACCCGGACGACAGGACGACGCTTGAAAATCTCAACTTAGTAGAGATTGATAATCCTTAACTTGCCAATTGATTTGATTGATGTTGGCCCGACGCGAAATCATAAACCTTATAAGATCCGCGCCCTGCTTGCTTGGCCGTATAAAGCGCGATATCCGATTGCGTCAACAAGTCGTGACGGCTGACTTGCCCATCCTTTGAAAAAGCAACTCCCACGCTCGCGCGACATACACAAAGGTTTCCTTTAATTCTTGCGGTCTGGTCAAGTCGTTCGCACAAACTTTTTGCGACCCGTTGCAGTCGCGCGATTTCATGTTCCCCTGAAACGATCACAATGAACTCGTCCCCACCCATTCTAGCAACAAAATCATCTTGTCCGACGACGTCGCGAATTATGGTTGCAGCCTGCAATAGCACATCATCTCCCACATCGTGACCGTAAGTATCATTGATCACTTTGAATTTGTCTAAGTCCAAAGTGAACAAAGCAACTGGCGACATATTTCTCTGCGCCATTAACAACCGCTCGGTCAGTTCGCGTTCAAAATATCGACGGTTGGGCACCCCAGTAAGCACATCATGCAAGGACTCATGCGCGAGCCTCTGCTCAAGTTCGCGTATGTCCGTAACGTCTTCATGTGTTCCAATCCATCCCCCAACTGGTGTTGGCGAATGCGCAGTTTTGATGAACCGACCTGTGCCAAGCACAGTATCTGTCAAATACGCCTCGCCACGTCGAACATGAGACATGATCTTGTTCACAAGATCCATTGGTTCACCTGCAAAATCACCGCGTTCCTTTTGTAATTCTAGCAATGATAAGAACGACTGCCCCTTGAACACATCGCTTTCGTTCATGTTGAAGGCCTGCAAATACTGTTCGTTCCACAAAACCAAATTATGGTTTTCATCGAAAACAGAAACACCTTGGTTCATGTTGCTCAAAGTTATATCTAAGACGTTTTTTCGTGCCGCTAAATTGGCTTGGCTGATCTCCAAATTCGAAATCGCGACAGCAATCAAAAAACTCGGAAATGTGCAAAATAGAGCAAGAGTTTGCTGTTGGAAAACAGCATCGCGCAACGGTAGGTCCACGGCAATACTCGGCCAATAGCCCATAACAACAGCCGCAGAAGTTGCAAGCGACAAGACCGAACTCACCATGGCCACTTCAAAGACCTTGCCTTTCAAGGCAAGCCACAAAGTTGGAAAAATCAATACGATGGCCGGGGGCAGATGCAAGAACAAGAGCACCACAAAACCAAACCCGAAGCTTGCGCCAAGCACTGCCCATTCAGCAATGTTTTCTTTCTTGAGGTAACGTTTAAGGTTCTGAGCAAAGGTACCACGATGCGCTGAAAAGACCGGCAAATAAACGATCATTGAACTAACGATATCACCGGCCCACCAATGCACAAATGCGTCCGAGAACGCTCCGCCAAATACAATAGAAACCGTCAGAGAACCCAGCCCCGCAGCGGGCACAGCCGCCAGGGCAACAACAGCCAACAAGACCAAACCGCGCCGTGGGGTAACAATCGGTTTGCTTTGAAACTTCAGTAGTTGGAAGCCGGTGTAAACACTCACCATTTCAACAAAGTTGGCCAAAGGAAACCCAACGGCAAGTTGCCAAATGTCACCATAAACCAGCTGCGTCGCCGCATTTGCAATTAATCCAGAAAACAAGAGTATCGCAGCATCCCTGCGCGACATGGCCATCGCCATAGAGACGAGAACAGCGTTCGCTGGCCAAAACACGGCTACATTGTGGGAAACACGTGCCAGCAATACGCTGGCCACTGCCAACCCAAAATAGACAATGAATCCAAGAAGAAACTTCCGCACGATGTCTGATAATCGCGTCATATGTATAATGCTGACCTATTCTTAAACCAGACAGCCGTCCAATGAACTGCCACATTCTGCTTTCAACCTAAGTCAAAGCAATCCATGAATGGTTAACCAACTAGAAAAGCAAGATGAATCACACTGTCAACCTATATCGAACAATGATGTGAACAATTGAAAAACACTGTCGTAGATCGATAATCAATCGCCATTAAACTGACGGTCTAGTCACTTATTTCTGCACATACCAACACCCTTGCACCGCAGGTTCCGGCCAAGTTGAAAGTGAAATGCAGACACGCGAGGCATTTAAGGTCTCGTGTTATTTGGTAGTAAAAATGAGACGTTAAACGCCTCGCGTGAAATGGCTTTTGCCTTAAAACTGAAATACCCCGAGGTGCTAAACCCTTCTATCCCCTTGC
>NZ_JAPWGX010000079.1 GCF_027213965.1 Maritalea porphyrae
CACATGTCATCAAACCATCCATAGAACAAGTACTGTTGAACATTGCGGTAGAGCTGAATATGGGAGAGCCTTCCACTCAGCACTACCAAAAATTGATTGATGCCCTGCAACAACTACTTCCCTGTGATGCCAGCGCTCTATTTACACTCGACAACGAAAAGCACTTAGTACCGATTGCCATCAGCGGTTTGTCATCTGAGGTATTCGGACGCCGATTTCTGCCTGATGTCCATCCG
>NZ_JAPWGX010000080.1 GCF_027213965.1 Maritalea porphyrae
CACATCAAGAGCACCACGGAAAATGAATGGGAAACACAATACGTTGTTAACTTGGTTAGGATAATCACTACGGCCAGTACCCATGATCAAGTCATCACGAACTGCGTGAGCAAGTTCCGGCTTGATTTCAGGATCCGGGTTAGAACATGCGAATACGATTGGCTTATCAGCCATCAACTTCAACGCTTCCGCTGGCAACAGGTTTGGACCAGATACACCTAGGAACAGATCTGCAC
>NZ_JAPWGX010000081.1 GCF_027213965.1 Maritalea porphyrae
TCTTACAACCTAACTTTTGCCTTACATTACGCCCAAATTACCCCTTCTCCTTTTCACTAATGTGAACTTTGATGAGTACGCAACATGCAAACTTTTGAACTTGCTATCTTCTTGCAGTTTTTTCTCGGTTTGGTCGCCGCAGTAAACCCTGTTGGTATCATGCCTGTGTTTGTGTCACTAACCGGGCATATGACACCAGACGAAAAGCGCAATCCGGCAACAACAGCAAATGTGGC
>NZ_JAPWGX010000082.1 GCF_027213965.1 Maritalea porphyrae
GCTATAATTGGTTTTAATGTAACCCGTTGTATAGTAAAGGTTTTTAATATTGGCACCTCACTTGCTTTACATAAACGTTCATCGATAACTCGATGCGCCGCTCTTAATAGCAGGCGAGAGCGGTATAGGGTATTACTTTTTGAAAATGTACTAACAGCGTTAAAGGCATTGCTGCCTCTCTCGATTCGGGAGAGGCTTTTTTTTGCTAGTAAGTTGGGCTGAATCGCACTGGAGG
>NZ_JAPWGX010000083.1 GCF_027213965.1 Maritalea porphyrae
GTATTGTTGCTGCCGATCTTTTTAATCGCACGGGAACTTTCCGTCGATTGAGACTTTGCCGTCGCTGTTTCGCCCTCAGTGGTCGAACGAAGTGGCGGAATAGTGACGTCACTGCCCTTCTTGGCTTTAATGACCACCAAGGTTGAGCTTGATTTCTCAACATATAAATCGCCATTCAATAGCAGACTCAATACGTCAGCCGCTCGCTCGTCACCACTTTGTAAGATGCTATCC
>NZ_JAPWGX010000084.1 GCF_027213965.1 Maritalea porphyrae
GCACTAGCGAAAGCAAAAGAATTCCCAGGCTTAAAAGGAATGGACCTTGCGAAAGAAGTTAGAACAAAAGAAGCGTATCAATGGAAGCAAGGTTCGTGGACGCTTGAAGGTGGACTTCCAGAGGCGAAAGATGACAGCGAGCTGCCATACCACGTTGTCGCTTACGACTTCGGCGCAAAACGCAACATCTTACGAATGTTGGTTGACCGCGGCTGCCGCTTAACGGTTGTACC
>NZ_JAPWGX010000085.1 GCF_027213965.1 Maritalea porphyrae
CCATTAACCGGTAAGATGGGAGAGTGTTGGAAGCGAATATTACGCATATGGATGGTTTTAGGGCTTTGGGTGCTTGTATACATGGAGCTAGCAACAGCGCCATTCATTCAGGAATACGACCTACGTCCAAACCGCCTGTTTGTGGAATACTTAATCTACCCAAAAGAAGTCTTGAGTATGCTCTGGACTGGCTACAAATTAGAACTGTTTATTGGTGCGTTAGGTACAGTTT
>NZ_JAPWGX010000086.1 GCF_027213965.1 Maritalea porphyrae
GAATTGACCATTACTTAGGTAAAGAAACGGTACAAAACCTACTTGTGCTTCGTTTCTCTAATGCGATGTTTGAGCCGCTTTGGAACCGTAACTTCATTGATTACGTTGAAATCACAGGCGCAGAATTCCTTGGCGTAGAGGAGCGTGGTGGTTACTACGACAACTCTGGCGCTGTGCGCGACATGTTCCAAAACCACTTGCTACAAGTATTAGCAATGGTAGGTATGGAAC
>NZ_JAPWGX010000087.1 GCF_027213965.1 Maritalea porphyrae
ATCACCAGCAGCGGCCGCTCGCCCTCGGCCACGCGCTGCCAGAGCGGCGAATAGCCTGCGCTGGTATCGACAATATCGGCCAGCGCCGCTTCCCCGCGCAGCTCAGCCAGACGGCGGCGCAGCAGCTCGGCAAACGAGCCCTCGGCAAGGTCAGGGCCGACAAACAGAATGCGGGCGTAAGGGGAAACGGGCGTGGTCATGGCGGCCTCCAAAACGGGGCGGCAGTCTAAC
>NZ_JAPWGX010000088.1 GCF_027213965.1 Maritalea porphyrae
TCTACGGCCAGCAGGGATTTCTTCTCCAGCGGCGTTACCGGGAACAGCGCCAGCGCCGGAATGCCCAGGGCCACCCAGTGCTCGGCTTCCTTGAGCAGCAGGTCGATGGACAGGCGCTCGACACCGGGCATCGAGGCAATCGCTTCGCGGCGGTTTTCGCCGTCGAGGACGAACACCGGCAGAATCAGGTCATCGACACTCAGGCGGTTTTCCCGCACCAGACGTCGGGAA
>NZ_JAPWGX010000008.1 GCF_027213965.1 Maritalea porphyrae
CATAGGGGCTACGATGAACCAAAAACCATCTCTTACGCAACAACACCAATCTGTCTATCAAATACTGACGCCGGACACGGAGGTGCCAGTAGGCAATGCTTCAAACGTTGCCGACCAAGTGGAAGAGTTGTTCAACACTCACATGTTGGCCATCAATTCAAACCAACGTGCGGTAGCTAACGCTATTTCTATCATGCAAAGCATGTTGATCTCTTCTGTAGCAGGTGTGGACGGAGACTTAGAAGCAGCCATGACAGAGCTTGCAGAGATGTCTCAATTGCTCGTCGCTAAGACTGTCGAAGAGCCTGATCAGGACACTCCTGGATTGAACATCATTCAAAGGAAATTTGAAGAGCAAGAGATGTCAAAGAGTCCAATTGCGGATGAGAAGGAAGCTGAATTGGATGATGACGAATTGGAGCGCGATTAGTGCTGCTTCATTCCACCCGTATCCCCCCTGCGTCCCTCTGGTCATTTTGCCCAGCACGCCAAAAACTCTCCGGTCATTTTGCCCAGTCGCTTCCAAAATCGCTGGTCACTTTGCCCAGACACTACATAACCTATTGAAATATATGACAAAATCTTACTCGCCACCAAATTCGCATCGAAACCACTGTTTTTACCATTGTTTTCAATGGCTTACTTGCCTTGCAGGGGAGCTGCGTTCCGTGTGTAGTCTTTTTGAGGACTTTGTCCGATTTTGGAACAAAATGTGATTGTGGTAAGATGTTGATCTAGTTGGAAGTATTGGTCCAATCAAAGCCATTGCGGCGTTTGAACGACCCTCCTCCTCCCTGCTTCCCCGTTTTTCCTGGGTGCTTTCCAAGGAACTGCGTGGATTTTTTCCTGAAAGCAAGGAGTAAAACTATGTCCAAATTATCGGCCTCTTCTGCTGTTATTAAAACACGTCACCACACAACTTCCCGGGACGCTATTGTGTGGGATGATCATGTCAGACCACTCGGGCTTCGAACACGAGATGGCAAAAACACGTGGATTGTTCAAACTCGCGTTGATGGAAAAACCAAAAGACGAACGCTTGGTTCTGAAGACGGCATATCAATTTACCAGGCTCGAGTTCTGGCACAGCAAACTTTGGATCAGCTTCAGCAAACATACGCTCGTTCAAATCCATTAGTGAGCATAGAAGACTTTGCCAACATTTGTTTAGAAGATTGCATTGGACGCTGGAAGGCAGGGTCCTTCAAGACGAACAAAAGTGCGATCAGAAGTCACATCATTCCTCACTTCGGGGGGAAAGCTGTAGTCGAAATTGAGCATCAAGACGTCGTCGTCTGGTATCATCAAATCGATAGGGCACCAGCAACACGCAATCGCATCCTCTCTATCCTTTCAACGATCATGCAGCACGCGGAGATTACCGGCATCCGGCCATCACACAGCAATCCGTGCCGTTACATGCGCAAACGTCAGAGCGAGTTCAACGCCGAGTATTTGGATGACAATGGCTATGCGAAGTTGGCAAAGGCCCTACATTGCTTCGAAGACCAGTTTCCCATGCAGGTCGCCTTTGTGAAGTTCCTCATGTTTACAGGCTGTCGCAAGGGAGAAGCAAAATCTGCTCAGTGGTCTCAGTTGGAATTAGATCGCATCGCTCTGCCCGACAGTAAAACCGGGCCAAAAACAATCTGGCTCGGCGATCCAGCACGAAAAATTCTCAAGACATTGCCCAAAACCGGATCACACATATTTGCTGGCAGCCAGTCAAACAAGTTTGCAAACGAGTTTGAAAGGGACCTAACTCGACTTTGGAAGGAAGTAAGAAACAAACTCACCAGACCAAAGTTCAGGCTGCACGATCTACGCCACA
Organism: Maritalea porphyrae; assembly: GCF_027213965.1. Lineage (GTDB taxonomy): Bacteria > Pseudomonadota > Alphaproteobacteria > Rhizobiales > Devosiaceae > Maritalea > Maritalea porphyrae_A. The sequence goes on from NZ_JAPWGX010000008.1 coordinate 1,832, forward strand.
GCTTTGCGTCCGTTGCCGTAAATATGGACTATGACCTCAAGGTCATTGGCGGGCTGCTTGGGCATACTGATCCAGAAACCACGGCCGCATATGCGCATCTGAACAAGAAAACTGTTCGCGAAGCTGGTGATCGGGTTGGCAAGCATTTAGAGCGTACATTCGGTCAAAAGTCACCGTCCCAAGAGCCCACCATTGCCCGCAAGACTTTAGGGCGACATTCAGTGTTTATGAGGTTTATTAAATCCAAGCAGAAGCTTGATCAGTTCTGCAAACTGGAAGGTCTAAGTCCTCAGACCTTTCGCCAAGAGCTCCGATTATGGAGGAAGAACAATCAGCGGAGGGCGGCAAAATGAAGACGCTCACTCTGTTGACCCCTCACCTATTGGACAACCTCGTTCCACAAGCAAAAGAATACACACTATTTGATGCCCAGTCCGATCAACTTGCCCTGCGCATTCAACCCGGTGGTTCGATGTCTTGGGTAATGTGGGAAAGACAAAATGGCAAAACGCGCCGCATAACGTTGGGCAAGTATCCTGATCTTTCACCCAAGCAAGCACGCCAAGCACATCACTTGCGCAAATCTGGCGTCGAAGTAGTTCTGCCAAGGGCAGAAACCACAATTCGGTTTGCGGAACTTGCCGCGTTGTTTGTCGATATCAAGCTCTCCAAATACAAGAAGTCTGCACGAGGGCCATTCAAAGACTATCTGCGCAGCCAGCTCATCCCTGCCTTTGGAAACAAGGAGATCAGCAAGATTACAACGCCTATGGTGGCGGACTGGTTCTATAATTATTCTAAACAGCGTTCGGGTGGAGCTAATCAAGCCATTGGCCACTTCACCACGATGTACAATTGGGGGAAACGAAATGGTCACATCCAATTTGAACTAAAAAACCCTGCCTCGCCAATCAAACGCAACAAAACTTTACCACGCGGGACAATGCTGAATTCCGAACAGCTCAAGGCGCTTTGGGAAGTGTTAGAACGTCCACCCATTCGATGCGCACCAGCGGCAGATCCGCTGAAGCTGATGCTGCTTACAGCTTGCAGACGTGGCGAGATACTTGGTCTCACATGGAAGGAGGTTAAACCGAGCAAAATTCTACTTAATGACGCCAAACAAGGTCCGCGAGAAGTGCCGCTCAACCGACAAGCACAAAAGCTTCTCAGGGCGCTCAAATACGGCAATCATTCGCGTTTCGTGTTCCCGTCGGATCAGTCAGAAAGTGGTCACCTCGAATGCATTGATCAAGCTTGGCTCACGATCAAGAGCTTTGCAGGTTTAGCGCCCGACTTCCGCATTCATGACTTGAGACATACTTACGCATCACATGCCATTCTTTCTGGCGAGTCCATGCCAGTAACAGGTCAACTGTTGGGACATAAGTCGCCGCATTCGACCCAAAGATATGCGCATCTTGACGGATCAACCTTGGCAGGAGCCGCCGAGAACGTATCCAAAGAGATTGAGAAAATGATGAAATAGAGTTAGGGCAGATGTGGGCGGAAACCGGCCCTTCACTTCGTTTGCACGGGCTCTCATACGGCCCTCGTAAAAGCTGCCGTTCATTGAGGGGTAGAACCCCAAAATGCTGCTACTTTTCTAATGACGGCGGTGAGTCCACATTACTAATTTTCGACAATGCTGTGAGGGTGCGCTTTAGGGCAGTCGAATTGCCTCCGTATGACGCAAAGCGCCCCGACCTATATAGTCGGGGCGCTCTTCTTAGCATTCAAATACCGTTACTCTCTGCAGCAGAAAACAGTGGAGTTAACGGTCGGCGTAGGCCGCGTCAATCACCGCCTGCACGTTCTCGCCCGAGATCAATGGCGCAACATCAAGATCTGCGGAAACAGTGTCGCTTGACGCAAGGATTTCCACAACGGTCTGCCAAGACGAAAGCTTGAGTTCGCCTGGGCGTTGACCCTCGGGAGGCGTAATGAGGTTCATAGCTTCGGCATAAAATGCTTCGGCCACAACCTGGTTTTCGCACGCCGACTCGATGGTTTCACAGACAAGGTCAAATGCCGCCTGTGAGTTTTCGATAGCGTAGTATTGGCCTTCGACCCATGCGGTTGTCAGAGCTGTAGCAGTGCTCATCCCTTCCTCTGTGGAAAGAACTTCTTCAGATGTTACCATGCAGGCGCCCGGAACGTTCGAGTAGGTTTCAGGTGTAATGTCGACCCATTCGATACCCGATGCAGCCAGTACGGCGACGTCCGGAAAGCTCGAGCTGTAGGCCTGCACAGTATCTTCTTGCAAAGCGATCAGCGACTGCGGACCTGCCGGGCCAATCGGGAGAACAGTGATCGTCTGATTGACGACCAAGCCTGCCTCGGCGATCGCCGCCGCGACGAGCTGGCTTTCGCCGCCACCGGGTTCGGTATAGCCAAGCACCTTGCCTTCCAGACCTGACATCGATGTGATGCCGGTATCGGCGCGTGCAACGATACGATAGACGTTCTTGACCTGATTGCAGAAAAGAACCCGAATATCATCGCGCCGGTTAAACGCGACGACGGCATCTGCCGCGCCCATAAGTGCAAATTCGCTATTCCCCGCAACGATCTGTTGCGAAAGATAACCGGACCCGTCAGCGACCACCGTTGAGACAGTGATGCCTTCATCGGCGAAGTATCCCAACTCGCGCGCGACGATGAGCGGTGTGAATGCAAAGCCTTCAGGAATTGGAAGTAATACTTCCACCGGAGCCAAATCCTGTGCGACAGCCACGTCCGCTGTCCCAATCTGCAGCGCCATGGCCCCAATTGCTAAGACACCGGCCTTCTTGAATAGTTGTTTCATAGTTTTCTCCCTTTTTTGCGATGATTGCGGCAAAATCGCCGTCGTGTTGTCGTTTCGAATGAGTTTCATCATTGTCTTCTCCCTTAATTACTAATCATGATCGGTCTCCAACCTAGAGCAATCAATCGTGTTTCCAGGTGATCAAAAACCGCTCAAGCAATTCAATCAGCCCGTAAAGAACAAGGCCGATCACAGCCAAAAACAGGACCACAGCAAAACCTTTTGCCACTTCCAGTTGGAAATTCAGTTCCTTGATCAAGACGCCAAGTCCGACAGATCCGCCGACAAACTCGGCAACAATCGCACCGAGCAATGCCAGTGTGAGCGCGGTCTTGATCCCCGCAAAAGCCACAGCGGACGCGCCCGGCAAGGTAAGGCGAAAAAACATCTGAGCGCGGCTGGCACCCAAAGACCGGAACAGCATTTTGGCATTGTCACCAACGCTTGCCATACCGGCGACCGTATTGATCACCACAGGAAAGAAGCAGATCACGGCAGCCATGACGACCTTGGAAGTAATGCCGAACCCGAACCACGTCAGAAAGATCGGTGCCAGCGCCACGCGAGGCGTGTTTTGAAATGCAATTACGAATGGGTAGATAGCGGTGCGAAACATCGGAAAGGTTCCTGTTAGCGCACCGATGATCAGCCCCAATGATACACCAATTGCAAACCCGTAAAGCGTTTCTTGCAAAGTAACCCATGTTGCCTGCCAGAAGTATCCACGCGTCACGAGTTCACTGAAACCCACCGAGATATCCCACGGCGACGGAATCATAATCGGGTTTATCGCTCCAAGAGCGCTCATCAACTGCCAGAGTCCGATGATCGAGATCCCCACTAAGGTCGGCAACCCGACCCGATACAAAACCGATTTTGTCATTGCTTTTCTCCTTCCAAGTCCGACGCCAGCGCGGCGCGAACTTCGTTGCTGAGCTGTTGGTAGCGGTCGCTGCCGACCATGTCGGCGCGACGCGGACGTTCGAGATCAACCTTGATATCGCCGACAACCCGTCCCGGATTGGCGCCCAGCGCGATGATACGGTCCGACATCAAGACGGCCTCGCCAATAGAGTGCGTCACCAGTAATGTGGTCTTGCCAAGCTTATCGGCCATCTGTGCCACTTCGATGTTCAGAAATTCGCGCTTGAATTCGTCAAGTGCCGAGAATGGCTCGTCCATCAGCATGATGCCCGGATCAAGCGCCAACGCCCGCGCAAGCGCAACGCGTTGCTGCATGCCGCCCGACAATTCCCAAGGATTGAGCTTTGCAACAGGAGTAAGGCTGACCAGCTCTAGAAGGTCCGCCACCCGTTTCGCAGTGTTGCCATCGCGGCGGCCCGAAATTGCAAAGGGCAGTTCCACATTCTTGCTGACGTTCAGCCAAGGCATCAGAACCGATTGTTGTAGCATGAAACCGATATCTTCGCGTCCTTCACGCGGTGCCTCACCGCCGACGGATACATTGCCGGTGTCATAGCTGACGAGACCGGCGATGATTTTTAGCAAAGTGGATTTGCCACATCCGGATGGTCCGACGAACGAAACGAATTCACCCGCTTTGACCTCAAGGTCGATATCGCGCAACACGGGCAGAGGCCCTTTTGCGGTCATGTAGGTTTTCGACACGGCCGCAAGACTGATCGTCTCTCCGGCCGCCGTATTGTTATAATTCACAGACATGTTGCCTCCTTCTTTTGGTAATCCGCCAGCCGCAAGGACCTGGAGAATTCGTCGTTGTTCTGGCGCCGGCATTCCAGCGGATTGCAATCAGTCCAAAAAATCACCGACGATCCCGTTGAAACGGTCGGCTTTCTCGATTTGTGTCCAGTGTCCGCAATTGCGGAAAAGATGCAGTTCCGAATTCGCAAGTAGCCCGAACAGCCGTTTGGAAACATCGACCGGGATCACCCGATCGTCCTGACCGTGAACGATCAAAGTCGGAACTCTCACTCGCGCGACATCCTCCTCGCGCGATGCAAGGGCGCTCAGGGCGTCCTGACGTGGTTCTGCGAACATGGACGAATAAGCTTCCATCACGCCCGGACGCATCGCAGCGCGGTGGCGCAGTTCTGCAAGGTCGTCGTTCACAAGCGACGGGTCGAAGGCGAAGATCTTCAATAGCTCCACCATGTTTTCCACAGTCGGAACATGTCCCCAAACCTGATCAAGTTCCTTCGTGAGCGGAAAATCCAGCCCGACAGCGCCCATTAGGACCAATCGATCAACCCGCTCGGGAAACCGGATCGCATAGGCCAACGCAATCGCGCCGCCAAAAGAATTGCCGATAATGGCAATCTTGTCTTGCGCCTGGCTGTCGACGAATGCGGCAAAATGATTGACCCAAGCATCGCGGGGAAACTGCAATCCTTCGGGCGCGTCAGTATAGCCGAAACCCGCCATATCCAGTGCAATACACCGGACCCCGTGGGCAGCAATCGGCGCGAGATTCAGCCGCCAGTTGGCCCAGGATGACACACCTGGCCCTGACCCGTGAATGAAAAAGACCGGACGGCCCTCCCCGATATCATGATAATTCGTCTTGATACCGTTGATCGAAATCTGGCTGCCGATTTCTGGGTTCTCTGTCACTTCCAATGCCCTCCCGCATCTTTTGACGTCTGGTCGTCGTTGCCCCTTGATTGGGCCGGTAACGGATATGTCGGCGCTTTCTTTTCGGCCTGTGCTGCGCGAATTTCAGCGATGGATACGCCTCCGATAGCCCAGTGTTCGGCAGGCAGTTCACGGATCGCGACACGGATGGCTTTACGCGGGGCAGAGATTGCGTTTTCCACTGCATCCGTTACCTGCGTGATGAGGTCTGATTTTTGCGAGCTGGTGCGCCCTTCAATGATCGTGATTTCGACGAGTGGCATGTCATTTCTCCTTTAGGAAACGTCAAATCTGACACGACCGATGTCTTGAACTTCGACTTCGACCTGCATTCCGGGCGTCAACGGGACGGCTGCAGTTGCGGCACCGGCAAGTACGATATCGCCTGGTTCAAGCACATGGCCCGCTCGTGCCGTCATTCGCGCAGCCGCAACAAGCGCGCGCAGCGGATGGCCCAGAATTGCAGCAGATGAACCCACCTCACGCGGCATTCCATCAATGGAAAGAACCATGCCCAGATTAGTGATATCGACATCGGGACGCGCATAAGAGCCGATGAAGAACGCAGCGGACGAAGAATTGTCAGCCACAACATCACCCAGCGAAAACTTGAAGTTCTCATATCGGGAGTCGATGATCTCAATCGCAGGCGTGACCGCTTCGATTGCAAGCGCTGCCTCTGCCATGCTGACCTCTCCAGTCAGACGACGATTAAGAACAAAAGCGATCTCGGGCTCGGCGCGCGGATGGATAAAGTCGGTCCGAACAAGCGTGCCACCTTCTTCGCGGCGCATCGCGTCGGTCAGACGCCCCCAAGTGACTTCGTCTACACCCACCTGTTCCATTTTGGCACGACTGGTCAGGCCCATCTTGACGCCGACAATGCGCTCACCACGCTGCTGACGCAGCTCGATCCCCATTGCTTGAATAGCGTAACCTGTGGCCGCATCGACATGCTGGTCATCCGACAACTGGTGGGTCGCCGTGGCAGACCGGTTGGCATCATCAAGCCGCTTTGCTATTACTGGAAGAGCGTTCATCATGATGCAGCCTTTCGCGCAGTGACAAGGTCCAGAGCTACATCGACAATCATATCTTCCTGACCGCCAATCATTTTTCGTTTGCCCAACTCGACCAGAATATCCGAAGTCGGAATGTCGTAGTCTGAGGCCGCCTTTTCTGCATGGCGCAGGAACGACGAATAGACGCCCGCATAGCCTAGCATCAGGCTTTCGCGGTCCACGCGCACAGGGCGATCCATAAGCGGGCGCACGATGTCATCGGCTGTCGCCGAAAGCTGCGCAAAGTCGCATCCAGTCTCTATGCCAAGGCGGTCAAAAACCGCGATCATGGCTTCTATCGGGGCGTTTCCGGCCCCTGCCCCAAGTCCAGCAAGCGAACCATCGACCCGGACTGCCCCGGACCGAATACCGGCCACCGCATTGGCAACGCCGTGGTGCAGGTTTTCATGGGTGTGAATGCCGACTTCGGTCTCGGGCTTCAGATTTTCGCGCAGTGCAGTCACGCGCGCGGTCACATCGGCAGGCAGCATTGCACCCGCACTGTCCACGACATAGACGCATTCCGCACCATAGCTTTCCATCAACAGCGCCTGTGCGACCAAGGCTTCGGGCGACGTCATATGCGCCATCATCAAGAAACAGGCCGTGTCATATCCTAGGTCACGGGCCACACGGATGTGTTGGCGTGATACATCAGCCTCTGTGCAATGGGTGGCAATCCGAACTGATCGGGCACCAGCGCCATAAGCGTCCTTCAGATCATCAGCCAGACCGATACCGGGCACCAAAAGCACCGTGATGCGGGCCGTTTTCACAGCCTCCGCCGCCGCACCAATCCAGTCGAGATCGGAATGACTGCCAAACCCGTAGTTGAACGACGACCCCGAAAGCCCGTCCCCATGCGTAACTTCCAGTGCATCGACACCCGCCCGATCAAGCGCGCCTGCGATTGTCGCCACATCGTCAAGGCTCATCTGGTGGCGTAAGGCGTGCATCCCGTCACGCATCGTCACGTCTTGAACGTAGATCTTCTCTTTGTTGGGGATCGCCATTTTACGCCGCCTCCACGTTATGGGCTCTCGCCCAGTTTTCTGCAGCCGCCTTCGCTGCTGAGGTCATAATGTCGAGATTGCCCGCATAGGACGGGAAGTAGTCGGCATTACCTTCGACCTCGATGAAGATCGACGTTTTTAGCCCCGAAACCCGCCCGATGCCCGGCACGTTCAGCGGTGCATTGTCGCTAATGGTCTCGAACTGCACATCCTGTTTCAACCGATATCCAGGGACATAGCGTTGCACCTCTTGCACCATCCGTAACACGCTTTCGCGGATAGCGCCTTCGTCGCCGCCCTGGCTCAGGGTAAAGACTGAATCACGCATCAACATTGGTGGATCAGCGGGGTTAAGGATGATAATCGCCTTGCCCCGCTCCGCTCCGCCGACTTTTTCAATGGCGCGGCTGGTGGTCTGGGTGAACTCGTCAATATTCGCCCGCGTTCCCGGCCCTGCTGAAAGCGAAGAGACTGATGCAACTATCTCGGCGTAGATCAGACGGTCCGTTGCACGGCGCACAGCGTGAACCATCGGGATCGTCGCCTGCCCTCCGCAAGTCACCATATTCAGCGCGCTTTCACCGCGGTTTTCATTAAGGTTTACGGACGGCACAACGAAAGGCCCAATAGCCGCAGGCGTCAGATCAATGATCTGCTTGCCATCGGCCACCAGCACTGGATGGTGCTTCATATGTGCGCCAGCCGAGGTCGCATCCATTACGATGGAAATATCTTTGTAATTCGGTAGTGCGCGTAAACCGTCCAGCCCTTCATGGGTGCTGGGCACGCCAAGGTCAGCCGCGCGTTTCAGCCCGTCGCTCGCTGCGTCGATCCCGACCATCGCGCCCATCTCAAGCTCGTCCGAGCCCTTGAGGATTTTCATCATGAGGTCCGTGCCAATATTGCCCGATCCGATTATCGCAACTTTGAATGTCATGCGCTTTCTCCCTTTGCGAAATGAGTGGTCACCTCTCCGAGGCCATTGATTGAAACGCGGAACGTGTCGCCCGGAGCGGCCGCAACCATTGGCCCCAACGCACCGGACAGGATCACATTACCCGCCATCAGCGGGCGACCAACTCTTGCCATGCGTCGTGCGAGCCAGAGCGATGCGATCAGCGGGTTGCCCATGCAGGCCGCACCGACCCCGAAGCTGACAGGTTGCCCCATCCGTTCCATCACCATCCCGCAGAGCCGTAGATCAAAATCAGCAAGGCGTACCGGTCGCGACCCGAGCACATAGAGCCCCGACGATGCGTTATCTGCAATCGTGTCGAAGATGCCGATTTTCCAATCCTGGATGCGACTGTCGACGATTTCAATGGCGGGCAGCGCATAATCAATCGCGCCCATCAGTTCAGCGGTTGTCACATCCTCGCGCGTTAGGTCGCGCCCCAGAACAAAGGCAATTTCTGCTTCTACTTTCGGCTGAATCAGCGCACCAGCTGGAATGATGCCGCCATCAGCATATTCCATGTCCGCAAACAGCATCCCGTAGTCAGGTTGATCGACGCCCATCTGTGCCTGAACTGCTCTAGACGTCAGGCCAATTTTGCGCCCGACAAGCCGCCGCCCCTGCGCGATTGCGGCTTTTGTCACTTCTTCCTGAACTGCATAGGCCGTATCGATATCGGCTTTGTCGCCGAAATCTGCAGCAATCGGTGCAACAACCGCACGGTCGCGTTCTGCTGCAATCAGAGCTTTTGCTGTGGTTTCAATCTTGTCAGCCATCGTCAATTCTCCCCTTAAAGCTTCACGCAGATGTTTGCGCGCTCTGAATAGAACTCTAGCGAATGCACACCGCCTTCACGCCCAATGCCTGACTTTTTAGAGCCACCAAAAGCGGTGCGAAGGTCGCGCAAGAACCAGGAATTCACCCACACAAGGCCCACTTCAATTTTCGGTGCGAACCGGTGTGCGCGGGAAAGGTCCTGCGTCCAGATCACACTTGCGAGGCCGTAGTCATCGTCATTGACCTTCGCGATCACCTCGTCTTCAGAATCGAACGGGCTGACATGGCAGCACGGGCCGAAAATCTCTTCGCGAACAAGGCGGCTGGTTTCGGGCAACCCGGTCCAGATCGTCGGCTCTACGAAATGTCCACTATCACGCGCATCATCGAAAGTCGGCACGCCGCCCCCTGTCACGATCGTCGCGTTTTCCTGCTTGGCCAGTTCGTAGTAGGACAGCACCTTCTTGCGGTGTTCCGCAGAAATCAGCGGCCCCATATTCACGCCCGGATGGTCCGGTCCGCCCAGAACCATGGCTTCAGCACCATTTCTAAGTCGGGCCACGAATTCGTCAAAGATCGCGCGTTCAACATAGACACGCTCGGTTCCCAGACAAACCTGACCGCAATTGGAAAACACGGACTGCATCGTGCCTGCGACGGCTTTGTCCAGATCGGCATCCGCAAAGATAATCGCGGCGTTTTTCCCGCCGAGCTCTAACGAAATATCCCGCAGGCCAACGGCGGCCTGCTTCATGATCGCTTCGCCGGTCGTGGTCTCACCAGTAAAGGTGATCCCGTTGACAAGCGGATGTTGCGTCAGCATTTCACCGGCTGATTCTGGGCCAAACCCGTGGATGACATTGTAGACCCCTTTCGGCACGCCCGCGTCATTCATGACCTGGCCCAAAAGAGTCGTTGTGTGCGGTGTTTCCTCGGACGGTTTGACAACCACCGTATTGCCCAATGCCAAAGCGGGTCCAACTTTCCATGTCATCAACAAAAGCGGCAGATTCCAAGGGCTGATGACTGCGATAACCCCTTTGGGTCGATGCACACCATAGTTGATCGCCTTGCCGCCATCGGGAGTATCGGTCTCGAAGAACTCCGAACCGAGGTTCTTGATCATATCAGCGAAGGTGGAAAAATTCGCCCCGCCGCGTGGAATATCAACCATCCTCGCTAGACTGGAAGGCTTGCCGGTGTCGGCCACTTCGGCCGCCAGAAACTCTTCAAAGCGATCATTGATGCCCTGCGATACGCGCTGCAGGATGCCCGCCCGTTCTGCCACCGTCATACAGCCCCAAGGACCATTCAGCGCAGCCTTTGCGGCACGAACAGCATGGTCCACATCCTCGCGGCCCGCCTCATGCACCTGAGCAATTACCTTACCCGTAGCAGGCGACACCTTATCAAACATGCGCCCCGAAAGGGCGGATCGATACTCGCCGTCAATAAACAGCCTGTGTTCCGTGAGGGCCTCATTATCCAGCATGTCATCTCCGTAACTTGATCAAAGCCCCGCGCAACGCCGAACCAACTTCCTTGATCATCTTTAAGTAAAATCGTTTTGCCAATTTAAAAACGTTTTTATTAATTTAAAATCGTTTTGTCAACTCAAAACCGTTTTTAAGTTGACGGCGATTGATTTAATTGAATTTGTTGAGGAACTCACAGAGTGGCGAAGTAACTTAACATGTCGGATTTTGGATGAACACGTTGCAGTCCGTGGAGCCAACGCCCCTGCTCGATCTCGGCAGATGCTTCAGAATGCGCTTCTATCGGCCATGTGAGATTGGATTGTGGGCCACGCCTTGGCACCAATTCCGCGCAGATGTGCCCGGGCTTCGGCGTCGAGATCTGCCTTGATTGCAGTCGTCCAACTGTCGCGACCCTGCAATCGGTCAATCCAATCGGCGACGCGTGGGTGAGTTCCTGCATAAAGCTCAGTCCAGCCATATTGCAAAAGCGTCTGGAAATACGGCGCGGTCACGATATCAGCGAGGCTAAGGTGGTCACCGATCAACCAATCGCGATCCTGCAAGGCCCGTTCCATCTGATCAATCGTCTGACAATAAACGCCAACTGCATTCCTGACATCAGGCGCATCAAGCCCTTGGTCGAAAAGTCGCTTTTGACGCTCCCTGCGAGGGGCTTCGACCACCTGATCTATCAGCGCAAGTGCTTCGTCCCGGTCCATCTCCAAAAGCCGCGGTCGCATCGCCAATGGCCATTGCAACGCCCCACATGACGGATGCAGGCTATTATCGACATGTTTCATCCACAATCGGATTTCAGCCCGAAGATGCGGCGCGTCCGGCCGCAGTGAAACTGCACCAACATAGGCTTCGTCAAGATATTCGCAGATCAGTGATGATTCCCGTAGAACATGGTCCCCGTCCACCAACGTCGGCACCACGCCCGCCGGATTGAGCTTGAGATACCAGGGTTGCAAGTTCTCTTTTCCGGGCAGGTCGATATCCTGCATTTCATAAGCAAGAGCCTTTTCCGCAAGGACGATGCGCACTTTTTGGGCACACGGCGACATTCTGTTATTATACAGTGTAATCTTCAGCGCATTGCGCGTGCGCCTGTTCGCATGATCCGCCATGACATCCCCCTCACTGAAATGTGACCTGTCCTTGCCCCGCATCATGTTTCTTCAACAACGTTTTGTCAAGCCAGTAAACGTTTCTTTATTGTTAAAACGTTTTCACTAAATTAAGTCGTTGGTTGTTAGCATAATCTGCGCTAAGTAATAGACTTTATCTGAAGCGCAGGACCCAATGATTTTAGAGAATCCAAATCAAGAAAAAAAAACGGCCGTCGAAACGGTGCAGTCGCAGCTCAGGGATCAGATTCTCAACTTCGATCTTCCCCCCGGCACCCGCCTGCATGTAGACAACCTGCGGCTCAAGTTCGATGTCTCGACGGCGACTATGCGCGAAGCCCTGTCGCGACTTTTGATCGACAACCTCGTCACGACAGAACGTCAGCGCGGGTTCTGGGTCCGTGAACTCAGCCTTGAGGATTTTCGTAGCATTAGCGAAGCCCGCAAGATCGTCGAAATCGGCGCGCTGCGCTCGTCACTCGATCACCGCGACGACAATTGGGAAGGTGATCTGTTTGCCGCCTATCGCAAGTTGAAGCTCGTCGAAGACCGGTTGTTATCCAAATATGATCCCGATCTGGCAAACGAATGGCATCTTCGGAATAGAAAGTTCCATGATTGCCTAGTGCAGAACTGCCTAAACCCGTGGCTGATCGATTTCAGACGGCTTCTTCATCAACACAGTGATCGTTATCACCGCCTTGTTCTGAAGGACAATCGCAAACATCGTGACGTCAGCCAGGAACATGCCGAAATTTTCAGAAGCGCGATTGATGGCGACATCGAACTCTGCGTTGCGTTGGTTGAAAATCACATCGACACGACGGTCGAACTTATTGCCAAACGTTTACCGCAGACTTCCCAAAGATTAGCAATTCCACTGAGTGCTGAGCGTACGAAGTGAGCTCATAGGAGGTGTCCTTTGCGGCCCTGCATGAGGCAGAGCAGTTAGTCCGCAGTTCTTGCGAACTTCGCGGCCGACCGTCGAAATTGACCGGTTCAAGTTTTGGGCAATCGAACGAAACGACAGCTTTGTGATCAGCCCCTGAGAAATGTATTCTCGTTCAATGATGCTCGAAACACATCGGGAACGAGTTCAATCAGCGTGACGGATTCCACCAGTTCGCGCCAAGTGAAGAGAAATCGAAGACGACGCACAATTAGATTAACGGCCATTTGATCATCGCGTTGCCACCGATCCCACATCTCGGACTTTTGTTGCTCCGAATAAAGCGTCCGTGTACGATATTTCATATTAGACACTCCATCTTTCCAAAAAGACTAATGTGAGGCGTTCGTTTTGCAGCGAAAGTCAGCTAATGGGATGTACCGGCTGCTTCCCCCGATGGGTTAACCTGTGAGGGTTACCTCATAAATTAGGAGAAGCAGATATGACTACAAAGAAAGTGGATGGAATAGAGAACTTGGCCGTGGTTGGCGTTGATATTGGAAAGGACACGTTTCATCTCGTTGGGTTTGATAGCGATGGTAATCTTGTTGTTCGGACCAAAATCAAGCGGCAGGCTTTGAACCAAACCTTTGAGAGGTTGCCGCGATGTGTTGTTGGCATGGAGGCCTGTTTGAGTGCTCACTTTGTCAGCCGAACATTGCGTGGTCTTGGATTTGAACCCCGGATCATCCCGGCCATTTACGTTAAGCCTTTTATCAAAGGTCAGAAGAACGACTACAATGATGCTGAGGCAATTGCTGAATCAGCAATGCGCCCCAATCTGCCAACTGTTTCCGAGAAGAGCCAAGACCAACTTGATCTACAGGCACTTCATCGTGTTCGATCACGGCTGGTTTCGCGCAGAACGGCGGTGATCAATCAAATACGAGCTTTTCTGATTGAACAGGGCATTACAGTGCGCAAAGGATTGCGCTCACTCAAGAACTCTTTCGATGCAATTTTGGAACAGCGAAAAGATGAGATTTCACTACGTATGCGAGATATCCTCCTCGGCCTTCGCGGTGACTGGACGTGGCTCGATGAACGCATTGATACTGTTTCTACAGAGATCGAAAGCATCAGCCAGTCAGAAGAAAACTGCGTTCGGGTGATGACGATACCTGGTATCGGGCGGATGATTTCAACAGCAATGGTTGCTGCAATTGGACTCGGAGAAGCATTTGATCGTGGCAGAGACTTTGCTGCTTGGGTTGGACTGGTACCCCGGCAATACAGCACGGGAGGGCGTACGGTTCTTGGACGTATAACCAAGCGAGGTAGTAGATATCTGCGCATGCTATTAGTTCAGGCAGCGAAGGTGATCTTGATGCGGCCGCACAATTGGTCCAAGTTCAGTTTTGGCGAGTGGCTCAGCCTAGCTGCGGGACGGATGCATCGGAACAAATTGGCCGTAGCGTTAGCCAATAAACTTGCTCGAATTGCATGGAGTGTCTTGAGACACGGCAAGGCATTCGATGCGCAAACAGATGAGGTAATGGTTGGTATTTAAATCCTACCATTATCCAAAGGAGTTCGCGAAAGATAGGAAGCATGGAACGGAATAATACGCCCCCAGAGTCTGACGGCCCATATGGTCACCATCGACCTTGCAGCTAATGAGACCAAGGAGTGTGCGTAACCCCAACAAGGCCACGACCCGCATGTCGACCAACAGGCCGGATACATATGAGCGACTTCCGAGAACATGCAGAAATCACTTGCGAACAGCAGCCGGTACATACATAAGGGCCGAAAGCAGCGACGGTCAGTTAGGGCGTATTCTGTTGAAAAACTCTTGTTGCGTATTGGTCAACGAACTGATTCAATTTCCTTAGTGGTTTGGGAGGTTGAACATCATGATGGGGCCAAGACAGGAAGCGCAGTCGGCGCTGTTTTACGAGTTTTGCCTTGAGGATCATGTTCCAGCAGATCATATGTTGCGCTCGATTGATCGGTTTGTTGATCTCGATGATATTCGCCAGCACCTTGGATCGTTTTACAGTTCAACTGGCCGACCATCTGTTGATCCTGAACTGATGATCCGCATATTGCTGGTTGGCTATTGCATGGGCATCCGTTCAGAACGGCGACTGTGTGAAGAGGTTCATCTAAACTTAGCTTACAGGTGGTTCTGCCGTTTGGATCTGGGAGATGCTGTTCCTGATCATTCAACTTTTTCTAAAAACCGACATGGGCGGTTCAGGGATAGTGATCTGCTTCGACATGTGTTTGAGACAGTGGTTGCACGTTGCATTGCTGAGGGGTTGGTCAGTGGCCAGCGCTTTGCTGTCGATGCCAGCCTAATTGCAGCAGATGCTAATCGCCAGAACTCAACATCTAAAGAAGAATGGCAATCGGATAAGATCAACCCGGAAGCAGCCCCTCGTGCCGTTCGGGAATATCTTGAGACATTGGACGATGCAGCTTTTGGTGCTGCGACAACTGTCAATCCAAAGTTCACGTCACATTCTGATCCTGCATCCCAGTGGACTGCAGCACGCAAAGGTCCTGCCTATTTTGCATATTCAACGAACTATTTAATTGATACCGACAATGCCGTGATCTTGGATGTGGAAGCCACTCGCACTGTGCGTCAGGCAGAAGTAGGCGCTGCACGTACGATGATTGACCGTGTGGCAAAGTCATTCGATCTGCACCCTGAACGTTTGATAGCTGATACGGCCTACGGCTCTGCTCCGATGTTAGAATGGCTGGTTAAAGGACGTGGGATTGCCCCTCATATTCCCGTCATAGATAAATCTGGTCGCAAAGACGGAACGTTTGAGCGCGCTGACTTTACCCATGACACCAAGAATGATCTCTATATCTGTCCGGGCGGAAAAGAACTCAAACAAAACCGCCGCGCTTTCACTATTCCTCGAACACCTAAGCCTGATAAAGAAGGCATCATGCGCTACCGCGCCAAGAAATCAGATTGTGATGCTTGCGGAATAAAAGCCCAATGCACCCCAAAAGAACCCCAGAGAAAAATCCTGCGTTCAATCTACGAACCTTCGCGAAATGTGGCCCGTAATATCACCAAGACAATCGATTACGCAATTTCATGCAAGCTGCGCAAAAAGGTCGAGATGCTGTTCGCCCATCTCAAGCGCATTCTAAAACTCGACAGGCTCCGATTACGAGGGCCCTGCGGTGTAAAAGATGAATTCCATCTCGCAGCTACCGCCCAGAACCTAAGAAAACTAGCTAAACTGATCAAAGAACCAAGCCAAACTGCATAAGAGACGAGATAAACACGGTCGCGCTAAATTCCGAGCGATATGTATGGCGCCTCGATGGTGAGTTTTTCAACAGAATGGGCGGAAAGCGGTCGTTTGGTAGATTAGGCGTTCGGCGCTCTGAATTGGAAAAGCAGACTTTGGACGTTAGCATTGGTCCTGTTTTCGGATAGGCAGCAGTGAGCCCAAATTGACAGATGCAGCACCATCAACGAAGTTCCGATTAGCTCAAAGCTTCGTGTCAACATGATGCAGCACGATATTGAACCCTTCCTCGGGTGAAGGTGCAACGAAGTGTTCTGAAATCTTTCGAAACTGTTCTTCAGTTGCCGCAAACGGATGATCACCTTGTGCATTTCTTGCATGAAGCCGTGCGATGCAGACTTCGTCTGCGACATCTAATACGTGAAGTTTGTGTGCAGCCTTTGTTCGTTCCAAAATGCTCCGCATCCAGTCACGCGAAGCAATTGTGTTCGCCTGGAAGTCTAAGACGACCGAAATCCCCTCGTTTAGCAATGATACGACGTGCGGGGCCATGACCTTGCGAAATTTCGACATGCACCGCATGTAGTCTGACATCGAAGACATTTCTTCGGAATAGAGACCATTCAGCCAATCATCTTCAGCAATCACAACAGTTCCAGCCGTACGTCCAAGTTCGGCAGTCAGAGTGGATTTTCCGGAAGCAATTTTTCCGCACAACAAGTGCAGAGTTGGTATCGTCGAGGACATATGAATAACCTTGTTCGGCGCGGTGTGCGCAATTTACGTTCAGATACGAGTTAACCCGGCCCGGTTTTCAGACCGGGATGGTAACTCGATTTTGGTCCTGACGACCAAATTTCTGAACGAAGGTTCTCATACACTTTCAATGACACGTGGGGGTCTCAATGTCCATCAGTGGAGCGGTGCATTCACAGTCATTGGCCATATAGCGGCTTAGTCCGGAGGCTGTGTGAAAACACCAGTTGGAAAACTTCTCGTAGGAAGCTGTTCTGCCAATCTAGCCTATTTGAAACGCAGATCTAAAAAATGTGCCAAATCCATGTGATGTCGGAATCTAATTCGATCGGAAATGCACTATTTTGCGTTTTCACACAGCCTCTCCGCATTGCTGACGACCGTTCCGAGCCCAAAAGCTGCCCGTGAAGATTGATCCCGGGTTTTCTCCAAGCGGATATACCTGCCGTCTGTTCAAACCAGTTCGGCTGCATTTCTTGGATTATGTCCAGGCATTCCACAAGCACCTTTTCCAAAACATTCGAGTGCTCATGCCATTGGTTCCATACCTGCGCCAGTGACGGTGAATACCCTTTCATCCGGCAGCTTATCGCTCGTCAGAAGGTCGACCACAGACGCACCTACTATGTCGGACGTAAGGGCTTTATCCCATTGACCCATAAAGGCTGCATAGGGTTTTCCAACTGCTTCAGAATATGCTTCCCCCGCACTGCGCCCGAGTTCTGTATCTTGGACCAGCTGTTTCGGAACAACTGTCATGAAGGTTAAATTCAGTTTCAAGATTTCCGCTTCGCGTTGAGCGTATTCAGAAAGGAACATTTGCATCCGCTTGGCCCCAGCATATCCGCCCGAAAGCCTAGATCCGGCCAGTCCAGCCCCGCTTGACAACACCACTATGCGCCCACCTGCCCGCATGGGCTTGGTCAAAGCAGCACGAAAGAAAGCGTGCGATACTTTGGTGTCTGCGTTCCAGGCACCGCTGAATTCTTCCCAGCTCTGGTCCTGAAATGGAGCCATCTTGGGCGAATGTCCGACGCAAAGTATCAATAATTCCGGATCGAACTTTTCCATCAGCGCATTCGCGACACCGTCTTCTGAAGCATCCTCCATGCAGGTGTGAATACCGGGGTAGGATTTCCCAAGATCAGACAAGTCAATTTCATTTCGTGCAGCCACTATTGTTGGGTGCCCTTGATCGGATAGCTTCTGTGCAATTTTGCGACCAATTCCGCGGCTTCCACCGATGATCAACGCGGTTTTATTGTTGTCTGGCATATTTTCCCTTTCTCGATTTAAAGTCCACGCGTGTGGCGGCTCATATCGCCAAATTGGGGAGCCAATACATTGCGTCGCGAGAACTGCCAATTTCCCTCGATAATCTCGAACTCATCAACGTAGTGCCCCGAAAAAATCGGTTGCATGGGGGCCTCGTCCACTTGCTGCATCACAATTAGATAACCTTGAGAAGTCGCTGCATTCGCGCCGTCCGCCACATCAATTCGTACATTTGTCAATAAATGCCGGGTACGTGGAGTGCCATCTTCGTAAATGATCAAGTTGGCAAACATGCCTTTTACGCCTTCTATACCCTTGGCTGTCGGGAACCCCTTAAAGGTGAATTCGGCATTTTTAAATAATGCGGCGCAATCATCAATGCGCCCTTCATCTAGCGCCAGACAGTAATCCGTGAGCAGAAAATTTATCGCTTGGTTGTCGTTCATTTCTTTGGTGCTTCCTGCTTTCGAGAGAGCGCCCGGGATAGAACCGAGCGCCAATTTTTGCTTACTGCGTTGGCAAGCACCAGTTTGCATGAATGTCACAAAGGGCTAATAGAAGATCCGCATACTTGGCCCGAATGGTATCGGCCTGATCGGATTGCACCATAAAATATAGGTAGCCATGGGGGCCGGTGTCCGCACCGCCGTGATCAAGCGTTCCAGAGCGATAATGGGGATCCATCTGACCCAAGTTTTCAGTCGGCATGTTCGGCGCGAAAGGCATGTGATGCGGAAAGCTTACAGTATCGATCAGGTTTGATTGTGCAGGTTGCATGTAGGCTCGATGAATTGGGGCCAACATGTAGGAAACCCCTCCGCGTGTGGGCGCTGCATATGTGCCGTCTGCAAAACGCTTGCGCAAAATCTCTTTTGCCTCAGACGGCGTAACGCCCTTAATCCTCATCTTTTCGAGGTCCATATAAGGCCGCATATTCTGCGCTTGGCCTTGTGCATCATGCGCTTGCGGAATAATCATATCCGCTGGGAATTCGAACTCCCAATCTGCCTGATAAAAGCGAGCACTGGTTCGCGCAACGAACGTGGCCCAACCGTTGGTTCCTTGTTTATGTATCACAAACCCGTCTGCAGGATCTCGGACGTAGATCGTCGCGTTCTCCTGCAAATCTGCTGGCAGTGCGCTAAGCGCTAGTTCAATTTCCAACTCAAGCGGCAGATCAACGAACTCTTGCGCTGTTGCGGCTTGTGTCGACAGAATTAGCAGTCCTGCAACTAATGTCAGTGCGGTGTTCCGTAGTTGTCTAATCATTATTTGTTTTCCTTGGGTGCGTTGTATCGATCATCTTCGATACTTAAATTTTGTTTCTTGGAATGAGGATTGTCCGTAAACAGTGATTGCAGTCGTTGCAGGTATCCGTCCCAGAAGTCCTGTGTATTTTCAGAGCTATTTTGGGGCTCGTTTTGATCGCTGGACATCAGTTCAAGTCCTTATGAAGGGTGTGCCATGACCAGTGTCGAGATAGGCTTTCAAGCTATCGACGAAGAAGAGATCCCAACCTGCACGACATATGTCGAAGCAGTGCAACTCAGGTGCAAGACCGTCATGCTCAAAGTGAATGCATGTTTCATGTCCATCCTGTTCAATCTTCCAAATGACAGTTGTACCTAGCCATTCTTCTTCGATTTGCCCGGTGTAGCCTTCAACAAGGTGATGAGCTTCAATGCAAGTCATCTCAATGCGGTCCGGTCGCAGCTCAGTTGCCCTAAATATCCAGTAGCCGTTCTCCTCAGAAAAATCGAAACGGGCCGTGTCGCCAACGTTGCGCAGTACTTTGTCCGGTTTTGTCCACCAGTGTTCAAAGCCCTCCGTCAGAGCTGTATAAGCTGCATTTGGTGTGGCCTTAACGCGGATCGTTCGTTTGTAATTTTTTGCTGTCATGACCGCCCCCTATGCCGCAACTGCAGCGCGCCAATGAGGCGGACAGGTGTTTTCAAAGCCCGGCAAGTTTTGAATCTGGCGGCACCATTTCCCAAGTTCTGGAAACTGCTCGTCGATTATGCTCAGGCCAATTGCTTTCATGACATCTGGCTTGGTCTGCTGCGCTCGCATGATCCGAGCGACGTCGGGATATACTACTGCGTCCACTGCACTTGGTTTTTCGCCACACAGGAAGGTATTTGTTCCAAGTGTCTCTTCCAGAAGCGCGTATTCCACTTTGAGCAGGTCGCAGGCAGATTCTAATGACTTTGCTTCCTCTGAATTTGCTGCCGGTGGTGTGCTATCACTCCCAAACACAGGCGTAGTGACGGCGCTTGTAGCTTTGAAAAGGTAGTCGTTGAAAAGAGTGGCTGTCTCCCAGACGCGGGCCACCTCGGTAGCTGACGTTCCAAAAAGAGGGCGGTCTGGAAATTGACGATCAAGCCACCCCATTAGCGCTAAAGACTCCCGTCTAGCGATGCCGCCCGACACGATAACCGGCACCTTGCTGTGCGGATTTAGTTGCCTAAACTGTGCGGTCCGGTGCTCCCCTTTCGATCCGTCGAGGTAGTGCAGTTCGTACGAAAGCTGCTTGAACTCTAAAGCCAGCAGCACGCGCCAACCGCTTGGCGCTCCACTGAACGAATAGACTTTTAATGTCATAATCTTTTCCCATCTAATCTGTGGGATAAAGATACTACGTTAGTATTTATTCACAAGTAGGCAGTAAATTCTGCTATAGTATGGAAATTGATACTAATGGAGTAAGGAAACAAGCCATGGATGAAGTTGAAAGCGAAAAAGTTGACGCAAAACTCCCTCCTCTGCCTGTTGTAGTGGGGTTTTGCCCAATGCCGGATATCGCGGCTCTGATCGGCGGAAAATGGAAATTAATTATTCTACAAATCTTGATTTTCGATGGAACCAAACGATTTGGAGAATTAAAACGAGAGGTAAATGGCATTACACAAACGATGTTGACCGCGCAGCTCCGCGCTTTGGAGAGTGACGGTTTGGTGCACCGCGAACTCTACGCACAGGTCCCCCCGAAAGTTGAATATTCCGCCACGCAGCGGGCCAAAGACCTAGAAAAGGTGTTCCTATCTCTCCATGATTGGTGGGTGGCGTCAACGCAATGTGTGGGCGTAGCCTGGTCTCAATAGCTTGTAATTCTTTAAAGTCCCGAAATGTCTACTTTCAGTGCTTTTGCTCCAAATTGACTGCAGTGCAGCACCGACACTTTGTCCACTCAGCCGCCTTTCGTTGATTGAAAGTTTATGTCAGCGCCCCGATGTCCGCTTTAGGGAAACTAAGGTGTTACTTTCATTTTGCGGTCAAGGTCGGCTATGGGCCGGTTGTTCAACCGACCCAACAGACGATTAGATCTCGACACCTTCAGAAATGGCCAGTGCGTCCTCCAGATCTACACCAAGATAGCGAACGGTGCTGTCCATTTTGGTATGACCAAGCAGAAGCTGAACTGCTCTGAGATTTCCCGTTTTTTTATAGATTTGTGCAACCTTGGTTCTGCGCATCGAATGTGTTCCATATGCGCTAGGTTCAAGTCCAATAGACACGACCCAGAGTTTCATCATTCGTGCGTATTGTCGTGTCGAGATGTGGGGACGGTCTTGGAACCGACTGGGCCACAAATATTCATGACCGCTCATAAGCGGATGAGCAACCCAATCAGAAACGGAGGCCCTTGTCCCTTCGGTGATTTCAAATCGAACAGGCGTTTTCGTTTTGCTCTGCAAAATGGAAGCGCGTTCTTTGACTGAGCCAGCCGCGAAAATATCGGAAACTTTCAATCGAACGAGATCACAGCCTCTCAGTTTACTATCGATTGCCATATTGAACAGTGCCAAGTCGCGTAATGCTTTTGAAAGCTCAAGCCGGACCCTAATTGCCCAAACATGCTTTGGTAACAACGGTCGTTTTTGTCCAATTAATCTACCATGGTTCCAAGCACGTTTAGATGGAATAATCATAGGGAGGTTTTCGGAAGCAGACATAATTAGTCCTTTGCTCCATACCCTCCATCCTCAGCACTTAGACGTTCAGCAACACATTATTTCACTTACTGCGTAGGAATTACAACTTCCGCTTGGAGCCCTTTTTCGACCTTGGTTTTAGTGTCAGTCGAGCACTACCGGTCCTTAGCTGCTGTTCGATATATCGCAAAACTAGTCCCAAAGGTCAGTCCTATGGTCTGATCGGGCACAAGATCAAAGTCACTCTAGTTTCCAACCGCAACAACCAAAGTTAAATCAATGCGTTTTTCAACAGAATAGGCTCGAAGCGGAATTTTGCCTATCTTTTTTGCGACAAGATTTTGCGACGGGACCATTTGAAAACGGCTTGAAAGTTTGCGACAAAACCCTTGGGCGTAGAATTAGGGGATGCGTTGGCAATCTCTGAAGCCATCGAATTCTAAATGAAAGGGCCGCTTGTAAGGGCGGGCCAAAGCGTACTCAAATTCGCCAGATCAGCTGTAACATTACACAGCACAATCCCCCCACTTGAAGCCAACGCTCTCCTCTTTGCCCTTATGAGACGCGGTCCAACAAGATCATTGCGTTTACGATTTCTTCAGCGCCTTGTTCTCGAAACATTTCGTTGCCGACATTCAAAATGAAAAATATGTCTTGCGACGTATTCGTAAACATAAAGGCACCGGTTGTGCCGACGCCGCCGTACAAATCTTCAAAGCCGCGCAACAAAGGTGACAGTTCGCTCAATCTGAATTGCATCATGCCTTCGCCATAATAAATGCCGTCGTCAAACTCGTAAGAGAATGATTTCATGTGGTTTAGTGACGTCGAGTTAATCAAGGATCCATCATGCAACGCGCGCATAAATGCGAGAAGGTCGCTGGTTGTACTGACAAACCCACCGCCACTCCAATCAATACTCAGGGCGTTCCTGCCATGAAAGTTGACGCCATTTACGATGATGGGCAGCATGTCGATGTCGCCAGATTGAAAGGGCATTGTTGTATTCGTCATGCCAACCGGATCGAGAACGTAACGGTTCATAGACTCAAAAAACGTTTGCTGTGTGATGTGCTCAACGATTAAGCCAAGCAAGATGTATCCGGTATCGGAGTACTTGAACTGCGCACCCGGCGCACCGATAGCAGTCTGGTTGGTACGTGTGAAATCAACTAACCCTGCGGGCGTCCAAAGCCTATCCAAATCTTGAGCAACGATGTCTAGGAATGGCTGGCCTGTTAAAACCGGACCTTCAAAATAGTCGCCAATTCCTGAGGTGTGATTGAGTAACATTCGCGTTGTCACCTGCGCGCTATAATCGATGCCCTGATGAACAAACAGCCCCTTAAGGACATCATTCGAAAGGTAATCAGAAATCGGTAATTCGACGTCCAGTTCCCCTTTCTCAGCCAATACGTATATCAGCGTAGCGGTCAGGGTTTTACCCAAACTTGCAGCATGGAATTGGCTATCAATTTCTGCATTGCCAACGGCCAAACCGAAGGTGACGCCCTTTGATGGCGCATAAACGCGTAACAATGCACTATCAAGGTCGTGGGTCTCAATGAATGCCTCAAGATTTGCAGTTATCCTTTCCTCAGCTTGTTCCGCGCTTATCGAGCCAAACATGATGCGCGTGATCATCAGCCCGCCCACGACGATGACGACGACAATGCCTGCTAGTATTCCCAGTTTTTTCATGACTTTTCCTTTCGTATTGAAAGGATGACTTAGCGTGGGTTTTGCCGCTAATCGTCCGTCCCTGCTTGATCGGACTCAAATGAGGCCAGTTTGCGAAATGCCGTGGGCGTCGTGCCTGTGACCTTGCGAAAGGCGGTGTAAAACGACGAACGCGAGTTAAACCCAACTTCGTATGTAATAGTAAGGATGTTTTCATTTCCTTGTTGAAGGCGTAGTTTCGCAGCTTCGATCCGATATCCGTTTACGAAGTCAAAAAAATTCTCGCCAATCTGTTCGTTCAAGACCTGGGAGACATAGTTGTCGGACATACGCACGTGACGTGCCAATGTCCAAAGTGATAGATTGGCATTAAGGTACAGCTTTTCGGTGGTCATTGCAGCCCGTAATTTAACCGCAATCTTTTGGGTGGTGACAGGGTCAAGTGCAGATTTTGCATAGCGCGCGACTAATTTCTCAGGTTGTGACCCATCAAAAATTTCAGGCCTTTGCCGCAGCCCCCATAAGACGATCGTTGTGACAAGAATAATATTTAAGATGTATGCGATCAGGAGCAACGCCCCGTCTTGCGCCTTGGGAAGCCCAAACAAAATTGGCGCAGCCTGCGAAAGCCAGTACAGAGCGTAAAAAGCAATTACGAAGGAAATCCACTGCATTTCTTTTTGTACGGTACTGGCAAAATAGTCTTTGAGGCGCAGCCGATATCGCATTAGGCGATGCGAGGTAGCGATGAGGTAACACGCCCACTGCAGCGGGATGGGCAGAAATACTAAGCCGTTAAATTGATGGGTGCGCAGATCACGATCGTCAAACAGGTTTTGGGCAAAGCTGATGCTGTCGACCGAAAAGATATGTGTCACAAGCACAGCACCAGCATAGGCGGCCGGTACAACAAAATGCCAAGGCAGATTTTTTGGCAGCTTTTGGTCTTCAGCAGTCAAGACCCAGACATAGAGCCAGAAAAGCGGGCTGACGCAGGACGCCCCAACAACCCAAGTTGAATCGATGACCAATTTTACCGTTGCAGGCATGTGGAATGAAGTCAGGACGACGCCCATCTCGATCAACGCCGAAACAAACAGAACAAGCGCTAGGACGCGAAAAATCAACTTGTTTCGATCTTGGGTAAGGCAATAGAGCGTGCCTAACATTGAGACTGACATAGTCATTGTCGCAAGTAAAACAACAAGGGTTTGGGTCTGGGACATTCTAACCTTTCCGAGTCGAACCACATTATGCCAAAGCCGCCAATGCAACTATAGGGCTTGTCGCAAAGATTTCAGTTGGGCACAATTATCGGTGATGTCACAACATTTGTAGAACGCCAAGCGAACCTGACCTAACCGCCCATTGTCGCCAATTGGCAGAAACATGTGTTTGGTCGGTTTGTCCGCACAGCCGACATCGCAAAGCGTCGGCCATTCCGAATCTTGGTGCCTGGTTTGTGGAAATCCCTATTTTGTCCTCTTTGCAATCGGTTGAGGATATCCAAGTGTGTAATATGTATATTCTGGACTTTTAGGTCAAAATTCCGCATAATTTTTCCTGAGGCAGCATATCTTACCTGTGTTCAGACTTTTTTCGGTTGGAACTAACGCTAGAAAACACGGGCTTTTCCCGATTTTTCTTTAATATTGTTTCCTGCAGTCCGGCTGCGTTCCGTGTGTACCTTTATGAGCATTCTTCATGCGAATATTCCCCTAAAAATGATTGGGGGCCTTGATCCAGTGATCATATGGCCCTCGTATTTAACTCGCAGCATCTTTAGTGCTGCCATCATTTTCGGAATAACTTTAGGTGCTCCATCTTGTGAAGCTGCAAATTGGTCCACCAATGGCAGTTTCACGCTCGAAGAAAAGTTCTCCAACAAGTCGGATTGGACATTTGGTCAATCGAATTGGAAGAGCCAGATCGCATTTGAAAAATCGATTATGGGTCAAGAATTCAAACTTGCTGCCTTACCGAAAAAATTTGAGGGCAAGACAAAGCTTGATCAGCTCTTTTCGCTGATCGCTTCTGTCGAGGCCCCTCACCGCCAATATGATGCTGTTCATCATAAGGCCAAAATCAAACCACCGCACAATCCAACAAAACTGACACTTGGGGAAGTTTTCGAATGGATTGAGGCAACACCCAATCAATTTCACGCAATTGGTCGATATCAGTTTATTCCGGCCACCCTCGCCTATTTGGTCGAAGCTGAGAACCTGAGCCTTAAGCAAAGGTTCTCAGAGCAAGTGCAAGACCAATTGGCTTTAAAACTGTTGAACGATGCGGGTTGGCAGCAATATCAGGCCCATGAAATGCCCATAAAGGCATTCATGGACCGTATTGCAAAGGTCTGGGCAGGTTTTCCATTGGAAAACGGCAAATCTGCATATGACGGTCTAGCTGGCAATCGCGCTGTTATCACCCGTGCACACTTTGAAACCGCTATGAACAACATATTTGGGGAAAGGTCATGAGCAGCCTTTTTCAGAATAAACGCCGCATTCTACGTGATGGTGTGGATCTCAACATTCAGGTCAGAGAGATCATTGTGCATCAAATCCTGACAAAGCAGATTGTTGCAGGGGATCAATTACCTTCAATTAGAACCGCCGGAATTTATCTAGGGGTGAATAGCGCCACCATATCAAGGGGATATCATGCCCTTATTGAGCTCGGAGCCATTGAAAGGCGTAGAGGTCTTGGCATGTTTGTGACGAGCGAGGCCCAAAAACTCTTGTTGAAACACGAACGCCAGAAGTTTTTGAAACAAGATTGGCCAACAATTTGCCATCGGATTCGATCGCTGGACATAGTTTTGGGTGATTTACGCAAATGAGCCATTTTAAAGCCCCTACAGCGTCAATTGATGGTTTGATGTATATCCCGCCAAAAATCCACAAAATCCTCTGAGCGTGCAGATTTTGGCACCTACCACCACCATTCTCAACGTTCGATAGATCGGTTTTGTAATGCTTGAACATACGAACCAATGCGTCAAAGGGCTACAAAACTACAAACGCGCCCATCTACAAATCCGCCAAATTGCAAAACTACAAAAGTACAAAAGTACAAAAGTACAAAACTGCCCAGTTACAAATCTCCCAAAATACAAACTTGCACATCTACGAAACTGCAAAACTACAAATGTGCCTATTTGCACAAGTACAAAACTACAAAACTGCGCATCTACAAAACTACAAATCACCCAAACCGCCTATTTGCAAAAGTGAGAAAGAGCAAACATGAAAAGAGAACGGATGGACCAAAACCACAGAAGCGACAAAGACGTGATGGTCTGCAACTCAATCGAAGCAGCACACAGTCTTGGTTATCTCGAACCAATTTTTGTGGATGGGGGAATATTTTCTCTAAATCTGCTCGTGAAACCCAACACGGATCTTGCACAGTCATACTTTGCTTTTGACTGTGACGAGAACGAGCTCATCCAAGTGAATGGATGGTTATTTGAGACATGCTCGGATTGAACCTGTGCATTCAAAAGCAACAAGCTACCCACCTGCCAAAAACTCAGATCTACACAAGCGCCAATACCGGAGTGATCATCAATGCGAACAATAGCGACAATTCAACAAAAAGGTGGTGCAGGCAAAACAACAGCCAACTATCTCATCGCAAGTGGGGCCATAAGCAATGGATTGAAAGTCCATTGTATTGATGGCGATAGAAATTCACAGCTTGGTGAATGGGAACGACGATCACAGGACTATGATTGGAAAGGCGAAAAACCGATTTGGCCAGAGAACCTTTCAACATCACAGATGCCAGGTGATATCGACCTGCTCTACAATCACCTCAACGATTTGGAAAAACAGGGCGTGGATTTAGTTCTTTTGGACACAAGGCCAGGTTCAAATGCAGATACCGAAGATATCGCCTATGCTACAGATGTTATTCTCATTCCCACGAGAGCAGAAGCTGCCGATTATGAATTGGCTGTTGAGACCAATATTTGGATCAAAGCAGCTGTCGGGATGCATTTGGGAACCTTGCCGCACGCCTGCTCTTGCGTTCAGGCACCTCAAAATAGGTGACAAAAACGCTGCAACTAGACGTCAATGAAGACCGGTTGTCACAAGGGGTAAGGAAATTTCTTGGCAAACTCTTTGACTTGCCATTCACCAACACCGCGCTCCCTGCGTCAAAGATATTGTAGATATGCCGTTACTTGCGAGATATTAAATGTAGCAGAGTACACGATGTATGGGGTACGAATTTTGTTTGAGGATAATGTGTTATCGAGCAAGAGTAAATTTGGTGGCACCCGAGCAATAGAATTGCCGCGTTATTCGCCTAGTTTTTTTTGCACAAGCATAAATGCCCCATCAAGTGGACCATTTGTGACCGGATAGCAAATGGCTTGATAGGCAGTCGGAAGCCAATTTTGATAGATCGGGCCAAGCCCGCCAGTAAGGCACAGACGTTGAGCACAAATCTTTTCAGCTGGGCCCAGCATGGCAATCAAAATATCTACTGCCCGCGCGACAATCTTAATTGCATTAGCATCGTGAGAATCGTAAGCCGCAATAAGTTTGGGCGCTAGTCTTGCAAATTCTTTTGCATGGGCGCAGCGTGCAAACTCAATCATTTGATGCGGCGAACCGCCAAATTCATCCAATACGGATTGCGTTAGTTGCGAGTGCGCAAATTGACCATCAAAAGCCTTGATGGTGTCACGCAATAGCTCACGCCCCAACCAAGCACCGCCGCATTCATCACCAAGTTCAAAACCCCAACCACCTGTGCGTTGAAGTCTTCCATCCTTTTGATGAACTAGAAACGATCCGGTGCCAATCATGACGACCACACCATCATCGGACCCCAAACATGCCGCTAACGTGAGTTCAATGTCTGTGACAATATAGGTTTTGGCAAAACCCAAAGCGGTGCGCGCTTGTGTGATGCACCCTTCGTCCGCAGCGCCTGCTCCCGCTAACCCCGCAAGTGCGTAATCTGAAGCACTTGCAGCCAAATCTCTACCAGCTAGCTGATAGACCTCTTGTTTGAGTTGCAAAAGGTTGGCAATGGTTTGGCGCGTGTCTGTACAAAGATTCGCCGGCCCACCCGTATTTTTCGCCAAAATTTGGCCATCTATTGTCCTGAGGCAGGCGCGCGATCCGCTTCCTCCGCCATCTACCAAGAACAAGCACTTATCGGTTTTTGCCATCCTAGATTCTAACTTGCTTTAGCAAGTGCAGCACGCAAATGCCCACCAACACTTTCCAGCAAGCCAACAGCCTGCGCGGCGCTAGAACCAGTCTCACAGATCAAAATTGCCACTTTGACGTCCCAATCTGCTGCAATCAAGGCTTCTAAGGATTGTTCCTTCGTCGCCATTGTCAGCTCGCGCACAAGGTTTAGAGCCCTGGCGCGCAATTTCTCATTGGTAACGTTTAAGTCCACCATCCGGTTGCCATAACATTTACCCGACCGCACCATTGCGCCAGTGGAAATCATATTCAGTACCATTTTTTGTGCCGTACCAGATTTCAAACGGGTAGAACCCGCCAAAATTTCCGAACCAACCAGTGGCACAATTGAGATTTGTGAAATCTCTTCAAGTGGACTATTTGCATTGCAGGAAATGCCAACGGTCATGGCCCCTTGACTGTTGGCGTACTCCAATGCCGCCAACACATAAGGAGTGCGACCCGATGCAGCCAATCCAATCACAAGGTCAAGATTACCAACTCTTGCTTCCTTGATATCGTTCACGCCCCTATCCATGTCATCTTCAATACCTTCCTGGGCTTGAAAAATTGCTGGCGCTCCGCCAGCAATTATTGCGTGAAAAAGGTCTGACTGAGCAGAAAAAGTGGGAGGGATTTCTGAGGCGTCCAAAACACCCAACCTTCCGCTGGTCCCTGCCCCGACATAAATAATCCTACCACCGGCATTCAGAGCGGATTTAGCCGCTTCAATTGCTTGGCCCACTGGCCCGAGAACATTTTCAACAGCCATTGCCACGGCTTTGTCTTCATCATTCATCAGTTGCGCAATTTCTAGCGCAGTCATCTCGTCCAGTCGCTCCGAGCGCGCGTTTGCGCCCTCTGAAGTTAACCCTTCCAGGGTCAAAGACAAACGCAATAGATTCTCTTCAGAGTTTTTGTTAAGGTCAGCCATCATGTTGGAATTATGTATTCCAATGTCAACTCAGTCAAGAATTTTAAATTCTTTGTACGCATTTTATTTTTGTTCCCAAACAGCAAATGAGGAAACTCTCCTAGATGCATAGTGTTCAGAACCTAATTTCTAAGCTCAGCGCAAGTTTTGATGACTTATCACACAATGAACGACGCATTGCACAGGAAATTCTCGACGATCCCGCTGGCATCACCACAATGACTTCTCAGAATTTGGCGCAGCAATGTGGTGTAAGCCAGTCCAGCATTATCAAGTTTTGCAAAAAAATTGGTCTTTCCGGCTTCCCTGCCCTCAAGATCACTTTAAGCGCAGAAATAGCGCGCACACAAAGTGCAGAACAAATACATGGCGACATTTTTAGCAACGATCCGCTCAGTGCCGTCGCACAAAAAATGTACAATAGCAAAGTCTCGGCTTTGTCAGAGACCTTAAAACTCAACTCTACGGATGACTTTAGCATTGCCGTCGAAAAACTGACCGCCGCCAAGCGAATTATCATCCTTGGTGTCGGCGGCTCTGCACTGGTGAGTAGTGATTTCGCGTCAAAACTAACAAAATTGGGCAAGGCAGTAATTTCTGGCAGCGACGCTCATGTACATTTGGCAAACCTAGCGCGTTTTGGCCCCGAAGACCTTTTGGTGCTCATATCATATTCGGGAAAATCAAAGGAATTGTTGGTCGCAGCCGAATATGCACATCAGCACAATATCCCAATTCTACGCCTCACTGGACCAAATGCTATCGATAATACAAACAGCAACGAGTTTACTTTGCGATGCGTCGCCAGCGAAAATCTTGTCCGTTCGTCGTCCATTGCGACGCGGACTGCTCAGCTTGCCATAACGGATTTGCTGTTCATTCTGTTTGCGCAAAAAGAAGCAGACATGCCCGCAAAAATCCAAGATAGCCAGAACGTTGTGAATCGACTTCGATAATTACCAACATTTATTCACGCCGCCGTAATGGGGATTTTTTATTATTGACATGACAAAATGAGAATTTTATATTCCTACCTGAGGAAGAGAGCTTTTCTGCTCAGCTTCGGGCCAGTTTGCAAAACAGTTTTGCTATCGTGCGCGACTGACAACGGGGAAAGGCAAACCTGACTTTCACAAAAATTATTGGCGTCCGCCAATGTGTTTTTCTACGGGAGGAATAAAATGACCAACTTAAAACGACTTGCAACTTCAGCAATTCTTGGCGCCGCAACATTTGCTTATGCCGGAACTGCATTGGCCCAGACAGAGCTAAGCTTTTGGTCATGGCGCCAAGAAGATGTAAAGGCTTACAACCAGATTATCGCAGCTTTTGAAGAGCAAAACCCAGACATCTCGGTTACCTTCACAGCGCATGAAGCAAAAAGCTACAATACCATTCTAACAACTGCTTTGGCTGGTGGTGCGGGCCCAGACATTATGCATACACGCTCATACGGTTCGCTTGAAGCCATTGCTGCACCGGGCTATCTAGAGCCGCTAGACGGGCAAATTGACTTGTCGGCTTTAAGCGCGGACGAACTGCTTGGCACAACTCTACGCGCCGATGGGCACGTTTATGCCGTTCCATTCGCTTCACAGACAGCGCTTGTTTTCTACAACAAAGACCTCTTTGAAAAACATAATGTTGATGTGCCAGCCACTTGGGAAGAATTCAAAGCGGCAGCCGATGCATTCAAGCAAAACAATGTCAATCCGCTTGCCAACGGCATTGCCGACGGCTGGACAGCTGAGGTGATGGCAGGCGCCCTAATGCCAAACTTCTACGGAAAGGAGTTCTTCGGCGAAGTAACATCCGGCTCTGCAGATTTTGAAGACCCGCGCTTTGTTGGCGCTTTGGAAAAAATTGCCGAACTCAAAGACTACATGCCTACAGGATATGAGGGTGTGGATTACGCAACAATGAAACAGCTTTTCATTGCCGGCCAAGCAGCAATGTTTGTTGGTGGTTCTTTTGAAATTCCTGGTTTCGTTGAATCTGGCGTGAACTTCGACATCATGCCAGCTCCTGCGGCTAAGGCAGGTGATGAGCGCATGGTTGCCACTTGGCTAGACGGTGGTTACGGCGTAAACGCTTCATCTGAAAATAAGGAAGCAGCGCTTAAGTTCATTCAGTTCACAGCAACACAGCCATTTGCACAAATGCTTTCTGACAAGCTTGCAAACGTACCTGCTGTAGATGGCGCAGTCATCGCAGATCCAATGCTTGCTAAAGTGTCTGCATTCCATGCGGAAGCTTCGCCTTACATCATGTTGGTTGGCTTTAGGTTCAACACGCCAACTGGTTCCACATTGTTACAAAATGGCTTGCAAGAACTTCTCACTGGCAAAAAGACTGCCGCTGAAGTTGCAAAAGACGTAAGCGACGGCATTAAAAGCGCAAAATAAATCGCCTAGCGCTTAAATGAAACATCCTTTGGGGCCCGACTTCTCTGCCCCAAAGGATCAGCCATTTTCCCATGGCTCGCTCCAAGAACAACTTCCGAAAAAATTCTCCCATTCAGGACAACATAATGGCTCAAATTGAATTACGCGGCGTGACCAAACAGTTTGGTGATGTGAAAGTAATCCACGGCGCAGATCTGGTGATTGAAGGCAACGAATTCGTTGTTTTCGTCGGTCCGTCGGGCTGCGGAAAGTCCACGCTCTTGCGGCTTTTGTCCGGGTTGGAAGAACAAACTGCGGGCGAAATCTACATTGATGGCGAGCGTATTGACCATTTGCCACCTGCCAAACGTGGTTTAGCAATGGTGTTCCAATCATACGCACTTTATCCGCATATGACTGTTTTCGAAAACATGTCCTATGCCCTTCGTGTTGCAAAAAAAAGCAAAGCGTTTATTGCCGAAAAAGTCGGTGAAGCGGCCGAAACATTACAGCTGACCGAACTCTTAGACCGAAAACCAAAGGCGCTTTCTGGCGGACAACGCCAACGTGTCGCTATCGGTCGAGCCATTGTGCGCGACCCACGCGTTTTCTTGTTTGACGAACCGCTGTCAAACTTGGACGCAAAGCTTCGGGTTCAGATGCGAATTGAACTGACAAACCTGCATCAGCAACTGAAAACCACGATGATTTACGTAACCCATGACCAAGTCGAGGCCATGACAATGGCCGACAAAATTGTGGTTATGCGCAGCGGAAATATTGAGCAAGTAGGTGCACCCCTCGAACTCTTCAAAAAACCGGCGAACAAATTTGTCGCTGGGTTCATAGGCTCCCCCGCCATGAATTTCTTCGATGGGCACGTGACCAAGATCGATAATCAATATCATCAAATCCGTTTGGCAAACGGCGTTGAGTTTGTGTGCAAATTATCAAACCAAAAACTGAGTGTGAACGACAGAGTCCACTTGGGTTTGCGGCCAGAAAGCTTAACACCAAACGTCAAAGGCGATGGTACATTCAAAGGCACCTCAAGCACCGTCGAACGATTAGGCGCGCAAACGTACATTTACCTCAAGACAGAGATCGGCGAAGACATCATCGTCCATCACCTTGGCGACTTAGAAATAAAGTCGGGCGAGAGCATTGAAGTCAGCTTCAACATTGCTGAGTGTCACCTATTTGGCCCTGATGAGCAACGCATCGAAATAGACGGATAAACCATGAGCACGCTTACGGAAGAAAATTACAAGAGCGCGAGTGTACGACGCAAAAGGCTGCGCCAACTGTGGATTGCATTTTTGTTGTTTCCAGCAGTGACAATACTTGCCACATTTGTCTTTCTACCCATGATCTCTGCGATTTGGTACTCAGTTTACGAATGGGATGGGCTGGTGCGTGGAGACTTTGTTGGTCTTGCAAACTTTGCTGAGGTTCTCTTTAACCCACAAAGCAACAAATTCCTGTTCAACGCCTTTTTTAACAATGTCAAAGTGTTCGTTACACTGATGATTGTTCAAAATGGATTGGCGTTGGCCCTCGCGTTGCTCTTGGCACGAGAACCGAAAGGCTATCGGTTTTATCAAGTGGTATTCTTCCTGCCCGTAATTCTCTCAACCGTGATTATTGGCTTTCAGTGGAAACTGTTTTTGAACCCGATTTTTGGTCTTGTGAACACCTTCTTGCGTATGGTTGAGCTCGATAGCTGGGCCCTGCCCTGGCTTGGCTTGCCTGAGACAGCGCTAGGCTCCATGCTCATCGTTAACGCATGGCATTGGGTTGGTTTTCCAACGCTTGTGTTCCTCGCAGCCATTCACCGCATTCCAAAAGACTTAATTGAGGCCGCACGCTTAGACGGTGCCAGTGAGTGGAACATCGCTCGCGACATCATTTGGCCCCTAATGGCACCAGCCGTTACAATCATCGTCGTGCTGACCTTCATTGGCTCGTTCAACTGGTTTGAGATCCCATATATTATGGGCGGCTTGGAAGGCTCTCCTGCCTACTCAACAGACATGCTTGGTCTTTTGTTCTACCGCACCGCATTTGGTTCAGTTAGCGCAGGCAATTCAGATTTCGGCACTGGTTCCGCCCTGGCGGTTTTGATTTTCATCTTTATTTTCACCTTCTCAACCATTGCGACCCGGTACTTGACCAGTCGTGAAGTTGAATTGAGTTAGGGTCGACTATGTCACAGAAAAAATCAGGTGATTTCGGTACTTGGCTCATGCATATTTTTTTGGGCTTTAACGCACTCATCATGCTGTATCCCATCATTATGATGGCGCTATCGAGCTTCAAAACGAACAATGAGATTTTCTCAGCGCCATTTGCGTTGCCGAAGAGCTTTAACCTAGACAATTTCGCCGTAATCTGGAACGAAACCGACGTACCTCGTTACTTCTTAAACTCTACAATCGTAACTGGGATTTCAGTTTTCGTTCTGCTGGTCATCGGCACCATGGCCGCCTATGCAGTTTCTCGGTACAAATTCCGTGGCAACATTATGGTTTCACTATTTTTCCTCAGTGGATTGATGTTGCCGCTACGGCTCGCAATTATTCCACTATTCATCCAGCTCAAAGCATTGGGACTGGTGGACAATTTGATTGGGCTTATCTGCATCTATACCGCAATGTCTCTGCCCGCGACCGTTTTCATCATGACCGGCTTTCTGCGCTCTTTACCCTCTGAGTTGGAAGATAGCGCCCGTATGGATGGCGCGAGTGAACTGCGCATTATGGTCCAAATCATGGTGCCACTCATAACTCCCGCCATGGTGATCGCTGGGATTTACAATGCCGTACCGATTTGGAACGACTTCTTCTTCCCGTTGATCTTTATTCAATCTCCAGAGTCACGCACAATCGCTCAGGGTCTAACATCGTTCTTTGGAGAGTATTCCGTCAACTACGGCGTATTGTATGCAGGGCTGACAATGGCTGCATTGCCGATCATGGTTATCTTTATCATCCAGTCGAAACGCTTCATTGCAGGCATGACCGCTGGGGCTATTAAGTAAAGGCCATATGTTAAACCAATTGGACACTTTAGTTGGGGCGGCAATAGAAACCAAAACCTTCCCGGCCATTGAAATTTTGGTGGCAAAAGGCGGTAGAATAATCGCCAATGGAGTGTGGGGCAGACCATTTGATGACGCCCCACCATTACGGTTGGACTCCGTCTTTGACCTTGCCTCAATTACCAAACCAGTCGCGACGGCAACGCTTATCCGTCAGTTGGTCAGAAAGAATGTTCTGTACTTAAGTGACAAAGCTGCTCGCTATATCCCTGAACTCGCTGAAGCGGGAAAAGGTGAAATAACCATAGGTCAGTTGTGTCGACACACCTCTGGGCTGCAACCAGATATGGCATTGGCTCAGATGACAGATGACCCAGCAATTGCGCGCAAGCTCATAATAGAAGTGCCACTTCAATCACAACCAGGTCAACAAGTCGTCTATTCCTGTTTGGGCTATATTTTGCTCGGTGAAATTGTTGAATGCGCATTGGGCACCACATTAGAGAATGCGTTCCAGCATTATGTTGCTACCCCGTTGAATATGCACAACACCTGTTTCAAACCGCTCGGGCAAAACTTAAGTCCCAATCGCATTGTTCCCACATCCAAACCTGCTTGCACTGAAAACAAAGTTGGCTTGGTTCATGACAGCACAGCGCAACTGTTGGGGGGAAACAGTGGTAATGCGGGCCTCTTTGGCACGGCAAGAGATTTACATAAATTCGCAACAGCCTTAATTGATGAAGGTGATCCGCTTGCGTTCAGCAATGGCAATTTGGGAAAACCAATTGCACGCACCATTGGCTGGGAGTTCAAAGCCCATACAAATGACGATTGCAGTTGCGGTCCCACACTTCCTAAAGGATCAATTGGCCATACCGGCTTCACCGGAACATCCATGTGGATTGATCCGGTCACGAGACTAATTGTCATTGCGTTGAGCAACCGCACGTATTTCTCGCAACGTACAAATCTGCCTGCCATGAACAAATTCAGGACGGAACTGCACACCCTTGCAGCCACCGCAGCATAGCTTCGTTTGATCCCGGCAACCAACGTTTCCGCTTTGAAAAGGTGAAATTGTGAATAACCAAGACCTGATCAATCAACTTAGTCAAACAATTGGCAAGCGCAATGTCTTAACCAACAAGCGTTCAACGCGCAGGTTTTTAACGGGATTTCGCTCAGGTAGCGGAGAAGCGATCGCGGTTGTTCGTCCAAATACCTTGGTCGAAATGTGGCAAGCACTTGGCCTGTGTGTGAAAGCTGGCAAAGCGGTCATTTTTCAAGCCGCAAATACTGGTCTAACTGGCGGATCAACCCCTGATGGCCACTATGATCGAGACATTGTTTTGATCAATACACAGCGTATTCGAACCATTCACACCTTGAATCAAGGCCAGCAAATTGTGGCCTTACCCGGCGCGTCATTATTTGAACTTGAAAAAATCCTACAGCCGATCAACCGTCAGCCCCATTCGGTGATTGGTTCAAGTTGCATTGGTGCATCAGTTATTGGCGGCGTATGCAATAATTCCGGTGGATCGCTGGTAGAACGAGGCCCCGCGTACACGGAAATGAGTTTGTTTGCTCAAGTGACAGCCGCTGGCGAAATAGAGTTGATCAATCATCTCGGCATTGAACTTGGCAACACACCAGAACAGATATTGTCCAATGTCGAAGCCGGAAATTTTGATCAATACCAACAAATGAGCGCCGCGAACGCATCTGACACAAAATACCCAAACATTGTGCGTGAAGTCGAAGCTTCAACTCCAGCCCGTTTTAACGCCGATAAAAGATGCTTACATGAAAGTTCGGGCTGTGGCGGCAAACTGGCGGTTTTTGCTGTAAGGCTAGATACATTTCCTACCAATAAACTCAGCAAAACCTTTTATATTGGAACAAACGATCCGCATGACCTGACTGCGATTCGACACCGGATTCTTAAAGGATTTAAGGCCCTACCCGTAAGTGCCGAATATATGCACCGTGATTGCTTTAACATTTCAGAAAAATACGGCAAAGACACGGTGGTGATGATTGATCTCTTAGGCACGGACAAACTACCCATTTTTTTCGCAATCAAAGGCGCAATTGACTCGCGGTTGAATCGGCTCCCGTTGTTCCACGGGTTTACCGATAAGTTCATGCAAGTACTTAGCAGCCTATGGCCGCGCATTTTACCGAAACGATTGTATGACTATCGGAATAAGTTTGAACATCACCTCATTTTGAAAATGGCTGATGGTGGCATTGCCGAGGCACAACAATTGTTGCCATCCCTTCTTAACAAAAATGATGCCTCCTACTTTGAATGCACACCGAAAGAAGCCCAAATGGCAAGCCTAAACCGTTTTGCGGCCGCAGGTGCCGCCATTCGCTACGCTGCCGTCCACAAGGATGAAGTTGAGGATGTTTTGGCCCTAGACATTGCACTGCCACGAAACAGCGTAGACTGGTTTGAAAAAC
This sequence comes from Maritalea porphyrae, assembly GCF_027213965.1. GTDB lineage: Bacteria > Pseudomonadota > Alphaproteobacteria > Rhizobiales > Devosiaceae > Maritalea > Maritalea porphyrae_A. The sequence continues at coordinate 39,530 of NZ_JAPWGX010000008.1, forward strand.
TACCGGAAGAGATTTCCAGCAAATTACATCACAGTCTTTATTATGGGCATTTCATGTGCCACGTTCTGCACCAAGATTATATCGTCAAAAAGAACCAGGATTCCACAGCAATCAAGCAGGCCATGTTGCAACTGCTCGATCAACGTGGCGCAGAATATCCTGCCGAGCATAATGTAGGGCATCAATATGTTGCAAAACCCGATCTGGCCGCGTTCTACAAATCGATAGATCCAAGCAACACGTTAAATCCAGGTATCGGCAAAATGTCCAAACGAAAAGACTACGCGCCTTCTCGCACTGAATAAGTTGAGACGCTTAAGCCATTCTATTTGGCGATCAACCCACCTGACATTGGCTTGGCAACACCAGTTGTTGTGGGGAAACTGATCGGTAGATCATTCATTGTTCTGACGGCAAGCAAAGCAAAACATTCGGCTTCAACTGCATCGCCCCGCCAGCCATATTGTTCTGCAAAATCAACCACACAAGCTGTGTGTTCTGCAAGCGCCTTCATCATTGCTGGGTTTTTGCGGCCACCACCGCAAACAATCAAACGCTTCGGGCGCTTCGGTAAAAGATCAAGTCCCTTGCCCACAGCCCCTGCCGTAAAAGCTGCAAGAGTCGCTGCACCGTTTGCGTTAGTCAAACCATTTGCCATTTCTGGCCCAAAATCAAAGCGGTCGAGTGATTTTGGAAAAGGCGCTCGCAAATAGGCATGGGCAAGCAATTCTGCAAGGCGATTTTGGTCCACCTCACCCGAAAGGGCGAGCGCACCGTCCACATCCATCGCCCCTAAGCCACGTGCTTTCATAAAGTCGTTTGTCGGCGCATTAGCTGGGCCAGTGTCGAAGGCGATTAACTGATCAGCACCATCAGTCCAAGAAATATTGGCGACGCCCCCCAAATTAAGTATTGCCACATCGCCTTCGGCCCCAATGCCGCGCAAAAGTGCCGCGTGGTAAATTGCTGATAATGGCGCGCCCTGCCCGCCAGCGTTTACATCAGCAGAACGAAAATCATATATAACTGGAATACCCAATGATCGATGCATGCGCGCGCCATCGCCCAATTGTCGTGTCTGGCCACGTTGTCCCACAGCTGGTGCTCGGTGCAGGACACTTTGCCCATGAAAGCCCACAGCACCAATGTCGTCCATGCGCATGCCTGCCTCTTTTACAAGCGCTTGAACGGCTTCAGACTGTGCATCCGTAAGCATAGCTTCCGCTTTGGCAAAAATCTCTGGCTCTGGCCCGTCAAAGTTCCACACCCGCGCTTCCGCAAGTGCTTGCGCCAGCAATTGGTTTACTTCATCCTCATAAGGCGCCAGCGTGTATGGGCCAAATTCTTGAACGTTTTTCCCGTCGGTGCGGATCAGCGCAACGTCTATGTTGCCGTCCAACACTGTCCCTGTCATAAGCCCGACTGACCAAATTGATTTCATGTTTCAATCCTCATGAGCCTGCAACAATTTCACCCACAGCCTGCCGCAATTGAACAATGCCAGAGTCAAAATGACGTGTAGGATGAATCCGGTTGGTCAAAAGTGTCCAGCTTATCCCACTGTCAAAGTCCAACCAAAGTCCAGTTCCGGTAAACCCAGTGTGCCCTATCGTTGAGCTCGAGCACGCACCGCCACCGGACCAACCAGCATAGCGAATTTCAAATCCATGGGCTCTGGTTTTTGAAAGTGGCGTTCGCATCAATGTTACAAGCGGACTGCCCGAATTGTTTAAAAGGTCAGTTGCAAAATTTAGAACTGAATTAGCCGTCCCGAAAAGCCCAGCATGTCCCGCGCCGTCCAAAGCATAGCAATTGTCATCGTGAACTTCGCCACACATCATTTTATGTCGCCATGTGCAATTTTCAGTTGCGGCGCTTTTGTCAGATGGGGCGCTAAATGCAAAGCCTTCAGGCAATTCAATTTTGCGAATATTGCACCCCAAAAGACGTTCAAGCGCAAAACCGAGCAAAATGAAATTAATGTCAGAATAAACCGACGGACCATGCCGCCACTCCCGTTGCAGAATGAAACTGCGCAACAGATCTGGGTCACGCCCATAAGTATAAATGGGCTCAACTGCAGGAAATGGTGTCTGGTGGCCAAGGCATTCTCGAAACGTCACTTTGCGTTCCCACGCATCAGTGCTGTATTGCCTGAGGTCTGGCAAAATAGTCGTTAACGGTGCATCCAAATCAATCCGACCGTCCAACGCCAACGAAAGAATTTTTGGTGTCGTAAAAATGACCTTGGTTAGCGAAGCCAAATCGAACCATGTGTCATCCATCATTCTACGTGATGAAGGCTCACTTTGCGCCATTCCTTCACTAAGGATAGCTCTTTCACCTTGCTTGGTTATCACCCCCAAAACCCCGCCAGGAATGCGACCACTTTGGATTGCGGTTGAAACGGGCACGAAGGCTCTAAGTGCAATTTGTTCGGCTAAACTCACTTGTCAAACAGATGGCATGCCACCTCTCCACCCACATCAGTGAAATGTGTCATGAGCTTCGGCCGGACCTGTTTGCAGATATCCATGACTTTTGGGCAACGAGAATGAAAAGCACAACCCGACGGAGGATCGGACGGGTCCGGCACTTCTCCACTTAAGTTAGAGCGCGATTTCTTCTCACCAACCCGTGGAATTGCTGACAACAATGAATGTGTGTAGGGATGACGCGGATTTGCCATAACTCGTTCGGTAGGACCAATTTCAACAATTCTGCCCAGATACATAACGGCAATACGATCACTCACATGGCGAATGACAGACAGATCGTGACTAATGAAGATAATAGAAAGGCTCAGCCTCTTTTGCAGCTTTGCAATCAGATTTATGATTTGACTTTGTATGGAAACATCAAGGGCCGAAACAGCTTCATCGGCCACGATCAGCTTTGGGTCCAACGCCAATGCACGCGCAATCGCAATGCGCTGACGTTGCCCGCCAGAAAACTCATGCGGATAGCGATCAATTGCATTTTGTGGAAGCCCAACAATCTCCACCAACTCTTTGACCTTTTCCAACCTTTGTGTGCGCGAGCCAATGTCGTGCACGTCTAGCGGTTCACCAATCAAGTGTCCCACCTTATGTCGCGGATTAAGCGACCCAAAAGGGTCTTGAAATATGATTTGCAAGTCGCGCCGAACGGACTTCATATCTTTCCGGTTGAGACCAATTATGTCGCGCCCTTCATACAAAACCTCTCCAGCACTGGGTTCAATCAACCTCAATAGGGATCTACCCAACGTTGATTTTCCGCAACCAGATTCCCCAACAACGCCAAGAACTTCGCCGTCTTCAACGCAAAAAGACACGTCCGAAACAGCACGCACAATTGCCCCATTGCGGCCCGGGAATGTTTTTGAAATATTGTTTACTTCTAATAAGGTCATTCGACAGGATTCCAGCAACGAAAGCTATGCGTTTGATTGATCAACTCAGGCATACTCGACAGGCAAATCTCAGTTGCCACTGCGCACCGAGGATGAAAAGCACACCCTTTTGGCCGCGCCCCTGGTGGCGGTACCGTACCCGGTATTGCTGGCAATTCCGTGCCCGGTTGATTTGAGGCTGGAATCGTTTTCAACAACGCTTCTGTGTAACGATGCTTTGGCTTGCTAAAAAGCTCATCGGCCAAGGCTTCCTCAACCACTCTGCCGCCATACATCACAGCGACACGCGCGCAATATTGCGACACAACCCCCAAATCATGGGTAATTAGCAAAACAGCCATGCCGGTTTCTTGCCGCAAATCATCCAAGAGTTCCAAAATTTGCGCCTGCACGGTCACATCCAATGCGGTTGTTGGTTCATCAGCAATCAACAACTCAGGATCACAAGCCAGCGCAATTGCAATCATTGCTCTTTGTCGCTGCCCACCAGACATTTCATGCGGATATTTCTGCACAGCTTGTTCGGGGGCAGGGATACCCACCCTTGAAAGCAATTCAATTGCCCGTTTATTTGCTGCTGTTTTATCCGATTGACGGTGCAATAAGACCACTTCTGCAATTTGGTCCCCAACGGTAAACACCGGGTTGAGCGACGTCATTGGTTCTTGAAAGATCATGGCAATACGATTGCCACGCAATTGCTCAAGCTCTCTTTCCGATTTCGCCAAAACATCTTCGCCGTCAAAAAAGACATGACCTTTTCGAATGCGCATTGGTGGCTCATCCAAAAGCCGGGCAATCGCCAATGCGGTCACAGATTTACCGCAGCCAGACTCGCCCACCAAGCCCAGCATTTCGCCAGGCTTTACAGATAATGAGAGCCCTTCAATAACGGGACGAGAACCAACATCAATCCATAGATCTTGAATAGAAAGCAGCGATGCTGGTGCCAATCTCATCTCCCTCATTTCCCCCGCATTAGCGACTAAATAGGCATCAACCTGCGGGAAAAAGCAGCCAACGCTCAGGCTATATTGGCCTGAAGCGCAGCCCTCTTGTCAAGACAAAGATAATACCATAACGTCCATATTGTCCAGAGTGGTCTTAGATTGGACCTACATTTCGAGGGTACGCTCAACCAATTGCGCCAACTTGGACGTCTCGGACTAAATCGGTGAAATGCACCTTATGCAAAACCACAGGAGACTTCATGTTAGTCAAAAAAATTGGACTTGCGCTTACAACTACGACCTTTCTGGTCACAAGTGCCGCAGCTGCAACCCTCAACGTTGCAATTGATTCCTCACCCGCCGGGCTGGACCCGCACCTCATCACAGCCTTCAACTCTGTAGTTATTGTTCAAGGCAATGTATATGAAGGTCTTACAGACATTGATGCAGGTTTGAACGTTGTGCCAGACCTCGCCGCGTCCTGGGATATTTCAGCAGACAATCTAAGCTATACATTCAAACTGCAATCCGGTGTGACCTTCCATGATGGTTCCACCATGGACGCAGAAGACGTTGCGGCCTCGATCCGACGCGTACAAGCAGAAAAAACGGCCTCACCAATGGCCGCAAGTGTTATGCCGATCACAAATATTGAAATTATCGATCCGCTGACTATCAAGCTATCTCTAGACGAACCGTTCGCGCCCATTCTTTCTTCTCTCGCAACCATTGCAATCGTTCCAGCTGAACTAGAAGCCGATATCGAAGCACTTCAACAAAAACCTGTTGGCACTGGCCCCTTCAAATTCGTTGAATGGTTGCCGAACAACTACATCGCATTAGAAAAGTTTGAAGGATATCGCGAAGCCGGACTTCCCATGCTTGATGGTGTTAAGTTCAACTTTGTGCCCGAGGCCTCAACCCGGCAGGTTGGTCTAACAAGTGGCGATTATGGCATTCTTCCGGGAATCGATCCTGCAACAGCCTTACAGTTGCAAGCACAACCTGGTGTCAAATTGCACGACACCCTCAACGTCTCCTACACGTTGTTGGGTATGAATGTGACCCGTGGCCCACTTGGTGACGCTAAAGTGCGCGAAGCGGTCAACATGTTGTTAAACCGCGATGAAATCATCGCGGGCGCATTGTTTGGTGCAGGTGTGCCGGGTGGTCCATTGTCTCCTGCATTGTCCGCATGGGCATTGGATACAAGTGAATTTGCTTGCTACACAACAAATGTTGACGGTGCAAAGGCCCTACTCGCAGAAGCTGGTATTGAAACACCAATCAAACTGTCCATTCTCGTGTTGCCTCGTCAGGATGCACGTGACATTTCCCAGGTGATCCAACAACAGTTGGCCGCTGGCGGCATCGAAGTTGACCTTGTGAACAAAGAAATTGGTGAATTTGTTCAAGACTGGCGCAACTCAAATTTTGATATGTTTGTTTCAGCAAATGGTGGCAACCCAGACCCAGATCAGTATTTCTACCGTACGTTCCGTTCTGGTGGCCCAACTAACGTCTACAAATATGCAAATGCAGAAATTGACACATTGCTAGATACAGGCCGTACAGAAACGGATCAAGCAAAACGCAAGCAAGCATATGATGCGGCACAACGCACATTGGCTTGTCAGGGACCAATTGCTCACCTTGCATATGGCAATCTGTTCACCGCAACAAACGCCAAGGTTAAAGGGTTCGAAATTTACCCAACTGGCCGTTTGACCAGCTTGGTGAATGTCAGTTTGGACGAATAGTTAAGCATCTATGGTGCCCATTTATGAATGGGCACCGTTACCACCATTTAAACTGAACGGTTTTCACAATGCGTGCTTCCCTTGGCCCAATCACAAATAGGCTGCTCGATCTTGCTGTCGTTCTGCTTGGCGTTTCGATTTTGGTCTTTTTGATGATCCGCCTTATCCCCGGCGATGCAATCGCGATCATGCTTGGCGCCAATACTGAAATTACGCCTGAACGCATTGCCGAACTTGAAGCGCGGCTAGGGCTAGATAAGCCCATGTATATTCAGTATTTTGATTGGGTCACCGGCGCGTTAGTTGGCGACTTTGGCACTTCAATTTGGACGGGTCGTTCCGTCATGTCAGAAATTAGTGCAAACATTTGGCCCACACTAGAGCTCACCTTCCTATCTATTTTGGTTGGTGCGGGACTTTCTATACCCATTGGCTGTTTTATGGCATCAGCACGGGGCAAAAACTCAGAAGTTGCTGTCCGGGTTGTGGCGATTGCGGGGCTAACAATTCCTTCTTTTTGGCTTGGAATCGTTTCAATTTTCATCGTTTCAAAGTTATTGCCCAGCGTTTCAACACTGGGCTATGTCCCTTTTAGTCAAGATCCTTTGGGCAATCTGCAACGCATGTGTTTGCCGGTGCTGGCGCTCAGTTTACCCATGCTTGCAAACTTGTCTCGTCTTGTACGCTCCGCCATGCTCGACGCCTTGGGCCAAGACTATATTCGCACAGCAAAGGCTAAAGGCGTGCCACGCAGAAGCTTAATTTATAAACACGCCCTGCGAAATGCTTTGATACCCTTCATCACAAGCGTTGGCGTTGCCACAGGCTATCTTTTGGGCGGCGCTATCGTTGTGGAACAAGTGTTTGCCATTCCGGGATTGGGGCGCTTGGTTCTCGGGGCCATCGCCGAACGCAATTATCCGTTAGTTCAAGCAGCCATATTGGTCATGACCACCTCTTTCGTGCTGGTCAACTTTCTAGTCGACACTCTTTATGCCTATATCGATCCGAGGGTCGCGAAATGAAAACCTTCCTTTTTCGAAACAAGCTGCTCACCTTTGCTTTGATCTTTGTCGCCTTTCAAGTTCTATTGGCTGTCTTGGCCCCAACTTTGGGATTTCAAGATCCTTACAATCAGGTCATGATCCAGCGGATGAAACCACCCAGTGCAATAAATTTCTTGGGCACCGATCAATTGGGGCGCGATGTTTTGGCGCGCATAATTTATGGCTATCGTACATCTCTTGTCACATGCCTTACCGCTGTCGGTATAGCTTTGGTCATCGGCGGCATGCTTGGTATGCTGTCCGCGTTTTATCGAGGTTGGATTGACCGAATTGTCATGCGCTTTATGGACATCCTGTTCGCTTTCCCAATTCTGCTGTTGGCAATTGGGGTTATTGCGGTTATTGGACCAAGCACCTGGGGCGCGGCTATCGCCATTGCAATTGTTTACACGCCAATATTTGCGCGGTTATTGCGCGGACCTTCGCTTGTGATTGTTGAAAGTGAATATGTTATGGGCGCACGCGCCATTGGTGCAAGTGATGCACGCATCATATTTTCGCATCTACTTCCCAATCTCGCCTCAGTCATTTTGGTTCAAGTAAGTCTGCTACTTTCTGCTGCCATTCTGGTTGAAGCATCTCTTTCCTTTTTGGGACTGGGCGCTCAACCGCCAACCCCCTCGCTTGGACTAATGTTATCAGAAGGGCGAAATTTCTTGTTACTCTCGCCGTGGCCTGCCACGTTTTCGGGGTTTGCTATTCTCTTCTTGTCTTTTGGTTTCAACCTGCTAGGCGATGCATTGCGTGACACGCTAGACCCTCGTCTGCGCACCCAAGACTAAGGACCGAATATATGGCACGCAAAGCGCAAACCGATGTGGCAAATAACAGCAAACGATCAAAACCCCAAAAACTGAGCAGGACGGTATGAAGTTGATCGATGAAATTTTGCAGCGCCTACGCCGGACAAGCCGTACAGCGGACCCCTTATATAAACAGCTTGCTTTTACCATCAGAGAACTCATCGAATCCGGCACATTGCGTGGCGGCGAGGCCCTACCCGCAGAACGCGATCTTGTCACAGCCACAGGCTTGTCACGCATCACAGTTCGCAAAGCCATTGAAGAACTTTTAAATGACGGTTTATTGTCAAAACGTCACGGGGTAGGCACATTTGTTTCAACGCAGATAGATCAACCCCTCTCAATTTTGCTTGGCTTTACCGCAGATATGCAGCGTCGCGGCGCGCAATCCAGCTCAATCCTCCTAAACAAATCCGTTGGCCTGCCAAATTCATCCGAAGTCTTAAAACTGGGCATATCGCCCAATGAAAAAGTGTTGCGTCTTTCCCGTGTGCGTCTTTCCGAAGGTGAACCGCTTGCTGTCGAAAACGCCACAGTGCCGCTTTATGCAGTCGGCCAAGTAGATGAAATGGGCGAGTCATTGTACGATGCGCTAGAGAAAACCAGCAGCAAGCCCATTCGCGCGCTTCAACGGCTCCACGCCGCAATTGCCAACCAAGAAGAGGCACGTCTACTCAAGATTTCCGTTGGCGATCCAATTCTGCATATTGAGCGTCGATCCTTTTTAGAAAACGGACGCCCGATCGAAGTGACCATTTCTGCATATCGTGGCGACCGCTATGATTTCATAGCCGAGCTTTCAATAGAACGATAATTTTGATTACCGCGCCAAAACACTGTGGCACACAGACTACGATCATGAGTTCCAGGCCCCTGTGATGCTAACAAGACATTCATTGACCGTACCGCTAAGGTCTGGGGCGGGTTTCCAAAAGGGCACTGCGCGTACGCCCTCACCCCACAATGCGCTCAATTTCTGGCACCGGATTGCCGTTCCATTGAAAAAGCCATGTATCACCCTGCCGGATGTTTTGAATGAGGTGTGGACGAAACGCCGCCAAACAATGACCGCCTTGGTTTCTCACCGATGGATAAAGCACTCCGTTGGAATCGTTGGCAAAGAGCTGCGCGGCAAGGGCTTGTCCAGCTTTGTGACCAACTGTTGGATCACTCTCGCCAATATCCACTAAGTCGGCTTGCTCAAGATCATGAAACTGCGTTGCAAAGGAAGCGTTCAATTCTCGATAGGATGTGATGTTCTGATATATACCTGTCGCATGCAATTCTTGGGTTAAGTGCCATGAGACCTCGCGCTTTGCTGTTTCTACACGCGTTTCACCCCAAGCCGCGTACCACGCGCCTCGATCGGGCCCGTTGAAACGATTTCCGGTGCTTCTTGTGTAACAAAACGCTGCATTTACATAGGTCCAGCCGTAGCCGTGACGTTGGCTCAACAGTTCATCGGCCTGAACGTTTGATGGAATAAACTCTGGCTTGCCAACCCGTGAGGAAGACAGTCCTTCTAATTCTTCCAAAAAGGTCAGCTCATTAAGATCGTCAACCAACGGTGAGAGTGCAGGTTCGTTTATATAGGCTGTCGAAATTAATCTTGTTGAATTTACCTCAACGAACTGAACGATCGGAATTTTAGAGATATCGATCACATGCCGCCCCTTAATGCATCGATGTGGCGTCTTGTGGCTATCATTGCAGGGATGCCACCAGCGATCATTTTGTTAACAGGCGACATTCCGCCAAAGAGCGGGCCGGTATTTGATTGCTTTGGCCATTGTGTTTCCAGCGGCCCATTGAATAAGAGGCGCAATCCCTTGAAAAGTCCGATCACAAGACTTGCTCTCATCATTTTGTCTTGATCAAGGGTGCCCTTAAACGAACCCGCCTTCATGCGACCCCAAGTCGCCACTGGAATATCGAATAGGGAGGCCGCTTCTGCATTTGTGAGTTTCCATGCCTGTGCAACCCGCACTAGAGCTTTGACAACAGTTCGAATTCGTTGTGGATCAGCAAGTGGGGCTATATCTTTAGGTTGTTCGACTTGTTGATGTGCTAACATGGATCAATCCTAATCTTATGCAATAACAAACCATATCATATGATACGGTTCGTTACAATCCCATCACTCAAATTCTTTTTCTTTCTTCAAATTATTTCTCTGGAAGACAAAGGGACTGACATTTCTCCGGAGCCGACATGTTCAGAATATCGTCACGCGCAGCGGAAGTCATCCCGTAGGGATCGAAGCGGAGCGGAGAAGGGCGTAGCCCTTGATGGAGCGAGCATGTCGATATGGTTGTGTGTATAGGCACGGAAGAAGCGAAACGCTCAATTTATGGAGCGAGTTCGCTGTTCACTTGCAATGAAGAAGTGATGTTTTTGATGCTTTGGCTTTGCAGTAGGGAAATTTTCAGCTGTTTAAGCTGGAAATTCTAATCAAATGGGTCAGCCATTAGGCTGTCGCTATTATATCTATGTGAGATTTGCTTTTTAGAGGACACTTGTGTCTTATCTGAATAATCAGCACGAAGGTCTGTTTCAGAAGCCCCTAAGCTAAAGAACTGTCGAACAAGATCGCTGGTGCGCTTTAAATCCTCATAGAAGGGCTTCGTGATTTCTCCAACCCGCATCACCAGCCCCACATACAAACCACGCGCATTGCGCTTTGTGTGGGCAAACAAATAGCCAAACTGCACCAGATCGGCGATATAGCGTTGAATGGTGCGGGTTGAGCGGTTCATGATGTTGGCCAAGGTGCCTTTGGTGGTCTCTGTGATCCCCTCTTTGCCACAGCGCGCATGAATGATCTGCAACAGGGCTTTTGCGTTTGGGGTCAAACGTTCGTCTCTGGCCGCCGTTGTGGCCATATTGGGCGCATATTGGTCTGAAGGGATCGGCGACTGTCGGCCCCACCGCACAGGCACGCGCTTTGACATCTCAAATCTCTTGGGAGTAGCCACAGAGCTTAAAAGTTCCCTGCCCGCACCCTGGGCCATATTTTTGGCGCCACGCCCGGCCCTCTCAGCTCTAATCTCACGCATGATGGCGTCAGCTTCGGCTTCTTCAGGGGTGATATAGCCCTTGCGCACATATTCACGATAGGCATTGCTGCCAAATCGTGGCTTGTTAAACCCCTGCTTGGCCAAAATGGACTGGTTAAACCGCGCCTTTATGCGGCGTTGTGCCTGCTCATGGTCTGTTTCGAGCGATCGCAACATATCGTCGCCGATCATCCCCATGTCCCAGACCTTAACATCGATCCCCTTATAATTGGGTGCTAACGTACTACGGTGTTGGTTAGACGAAGCCATTGGCCCCTCTCCTCTTTAAATAAGAGGCGGCTCAGCAAAATCTTGGCAAAGAAATATCACTGCATGAAATTGGGTGATCTACTTATTGTCCAAAAATTGGATGCAACAAAGCACACGCAAAAATCACGTTTTCTCTTGCCAATAATGTTGGGGAACTGATAAGACTAAACCTAGTTCAAAAGGGTATTAGGAATTGCCGTTCCTATTGTCTAATTCAATCCCCTCCGCTGGTCACCACCTCGGGGGGTTTTGTTTATCTTAGATGTGATCTCCTCAAGACATCAAAACCATTTCAATAAATCACGCCGCTTAGAGCATGATGCTAAAAAAACCTTGTCAGCTGACAAGCCTACTCATCACTTTGCGCCCGTAGTTTTTCCAAAAATCGCTTTTCCAAATCGGGCAACTCATTCGCCATAAAAACCCTAAACTGATCGGCGTGCTGTATGGCCACGCGGATACGCATATCCGATTTGCCAAACGACACTTCCCCAACATCACCAAACGTCGTTTTGGCGGACCGTGCGGGCCTGCTTGCTGCTTCACCCTGCCCTGCAATCGCGCCCAAACAAGCCATAAACCTATCATCTGAGGTCATTTTTTTGACCTTGTCAGATGACAAGGTTTTGTCTAAATCTTCGAGCTGAGTACCGTCGGCTACAGCCGCGCAAAGATCCAGCCATCTTGGTCGTCCAATGTTGGGTGCACGGCCGATAGCTTCAACAATTGATTTGGGCAATGTGCGGGTGACGGTGCGAAACTTTGACATTTGCGCATCGTCCACCCCAAGGGCTGACTTTATGTCTTTGGGCTTAATGCCTGCCGCTTCCATCTCAGCACAAAAAAGCGCTCGTTCAATCCATGAAAGGTCTTGGCGCTCGGCGTTTTCCATTCCCTGCGCTACAACCAAATCCCGATCAGAAAAAGTGCCAAGGCGCGCCTCAACTTTTTGGCCCAAATCTGCAAGTGCACGCCAACGGCGATGTCCAAACACGATTTGATATTTGTGTTCACTTTTGGGGTCGCGACGCACCGAAATTGGTGTGCGTTGACCCTCTTTTTGCAGGGCTTGCTTAAAACGCTCAAACTCTCGCGGGTCATCATCGGGCAATCGATCACGGAACGGAGAGGGGTCGATATCGCTCGGATCTAAGGTGATGATTTGGCCGCCACGTTCTGCCTCAGCCAACAACCTGTCACGTTCTTCACGAATTTCGGTCATTGAGCGTTGGGTTGCCCCAATTACCCCGGCCGCCACCCGACTTGGTGCGGGGGTAGGTGAGGGAGATGTCTCGCGATTGGCTGCATCACCATTATGAGTCAAATTGCCAAAACTTGAAGCGATGGATTTCTTGCGGCTCATGTTCGACCCCAACTTTTGTGAACCTGATCCAATATCGCCCGATTAACATCATCCATGGATTCACGGGCGCGCTTAAGCGTATTGCGCGGAATTTCACCCGCCTCAACTTCGTAAATCGAACGTTTGCCCAAACCCGCCAACTCAACCGCAGTGCTTTGCAAGGCTGTGGGCATAATCACATCATCTGCAAACAAATGCCGTAGCAGAGCAACAATTTGGGTTTGCGCCTGATCATTTGGATCATGCCGTGTGACCAGGTAATTCATGAAATCATTGCGCATGGTTGCGCCAGCATTGCGGATTACGTCTGCCAGATCCCCAAGCATCAACAAAAACTGGCTCATTGAAGCCACATCCAGCATCGCCGGGTGAATGGTAATCACCATCGATGTGGCAGAGTAAAGCGCACCAAGGGTAAGATATCCAAGGGAAGGGGGCGTATCGAGCAAAACGATATCATAATCATCTGCCACCTCTTCAATCGCCAACTTCAACCGTTCAAAAAACAAGCCGCCTTCAACTTTTTGGTTGGTGCCAAGAACACGTGGAGTTTCATATTCAAACTCCATCACCTCAATATTGCCGGGCACAAGATCCAACCCATCAAAATAGGTTTTGCGGATCACTTCACTGATCGGTTTACGCTGCTCATCATATCGCATGGCGGCGTAAATCGTTTCATTTTGCCCCACATCCAATTCGGGTTGAAACCCAAACATGGCGGAAAGCGAGGCTTGTGGGTCCATATCAATCGTCAACACCCTGTAACCTTGCAACGCCAGGTAATGGGCCAAATGTACCGTGGTCGTGGTTTTAGCACTACCGCCTTTAAAGTTGGTCGCTGCTAATACTTGCAAATGTTCATGGGGTTGCCGGCTAGGCAACATTGCCAAATCACCGTCAGGTTTTAGCGCAGCAAAATAGCGACGCAACTCATTGATCTGAGCCAAAGTATAGGCGCGATGATTGTTCTCTAAACGGGCAGGGGAGGGACCCTTGCCATCAATCGAGAGTGTGCGCAAAGTCGACTCTGGAATAGAGGTCAGCTTTGACACTTCATTGGTCATGAAATAGCGTAAGCTTTTCTCCGCTTCGGGTGGATACATGCGCTGACGCAAAACTTGTAATTGCCCCGACAACAGGCCAGCATGGTCGACAATCTTGTCGACCGCATCAATTGCGCCGATTTGATGTGATTTGCCCATTTCGGTTGCTTTTGTGGTCTGTGTCGTCATTTTCCCTCTCTGACGGCAATCGCGCTATATAATGCACTTTTCCCGTCAACAAGTCGCATAAATGCGCCGAGTCGTAAAGGAAAACAAGGTTACCAACTTCTTAACGCCGCGCGCCGCAAAAAACAGCCTAACAGTTCAGGGGCTTAACGGGGATAAATGACAAACCAAACGTCCAAAATCCAGGCCAATTGCGGTAACCGTCGGGCACAAATTCAACGGCTCCATCAACCGCAGGGGAATCAGCAAACATTGTTTGCCCACGAAATAAGTTCATTAAAGTACAAAACGAAACCCATTTAAGATGCGCATGGCACATCATACGACGGTGCCACTGAAGCCCCCTGATACTGGGCGCAAGAAGACACATTGTGTCGGCACAGTCCCGACACAAATTCGAAACAAACCGGGATGTTTCAACGACTCAAAAACCGAAAGGGGAAGGCATCCCGCCGCTCCCTCTTTCGGCAAAAGGTCACAATGGGGCCAAAAATGATCGATAGAATTTCATTCTATAACTCATTTTATGTGGTATGGTGAGTTATAACAGCAGCGGACTATAGCTCATGAAATGGAATTGGCAACGAACAAATTGGCCCCACTTTGCCTATGATAGCGAGGCTATCAAGACGTTGGAAACTGAATTTTTGCAACAAAGCGGTATTGCCATCGGCGCATTCAAGCATATCCGTCAAGATGAAAAAGCAGAACTCATTGTGGAGCTGATCAGCACCGAAGCGCTTAAAACCTCTGAAATTGAAGGGGAATATTTCAATAGGGAATCCGTGCAGGCCTCCATCCGTCGCAATTTTGGGCTGGAAGACAAAAACCTCAAGGCGACCGCCGCAGAGCAGGGCATTGCCCAAATGATGAATGCACTCTACGAGGATTTTCGAGAACCACTTAGCCACGATATGATTTTTGAGTGGCATAAAATGATAACAGCCGGCAGGCACGACCTCATTGATATCGGGCGCTATCGCACCCATGAAGAGCCTATGCAGATCGTTTCCGGGCCCGATTACGCGCGCAAAGTTCACTTTGAAGCGCCGCCATCAGCGCAAATTCATGCCCAAATGGATCAATTCATAACTTGGTTCAACAAAAACACCACACTGCCAGCCCTAACCTGTGCCAGCATCGCGCATCTGTATTTTGAGTGTATCCATCCATTTGAGGATGGCAACGGGCGGATTGGACGTGCCATTGCTGAGAAGTCGCTTTCTCAAAATCTAGGGCAACCAACACTGCTCGCTCTATCCAACTCCATTAATACGGCCAAAAAGGCATATTACTCCAATTTGGAGAAATCAAACAAAGACTTAGAACTAACAAGTTGGATCAAATATTTCGGTGAAACGATCCTAACTGCCCAGCAATACTCATTGCGTCTAATAGAGTTTCTAATTGCCAAAACAAAACTCTTCGACCAGCTTCGCGGCCAGCTCAACCCACGACAAGAAAAGGCGATGATACGGATATTTCGCGAAGGGCCGGACGGTTTTAAAGGGGGGCTTAGCGCTGAAAACTACGTTTCAATAACCGGTGCGACACGCCCAACAACAACAAGGGATTTGGCAGACTTAGTCCAAAAAAAGGCACTCACAAAAACCGGCACGCGCCGCCACACCAGATACTGGCTGAAACTAGACTAACAAAGTGGGAAATCACGCACCAACGCAAGTATGCCTTGCCTATTGTGTTAGGGGGCGAGCCAAGCACACCTAAAAGTCTCGCTTGATTGCTCTTGCGATGAGGGTGCTATGCATCATCATGACGCCGCAAAATTGATTTCACAAGTTGATGTGTTTTTGTCAAACCAAGCGCAGCTGCTATTTATCTTGCAAGCTGATGAGATTGTGGCGTCAGATGTGAGCGCAACATTTGGCGAAAGCTGCCTTGAGGTAGTCAAACAAAGTGCTCAAGGTGCTTCCATGATCCAAAATGGAACGCATATTCATTCGCCAGCAATTGCGAGTGAGGTGGTTGACACAACCGTTGCCGGCGATGCCTTCAATGCAGGGTTCATTTCAGCATGGCTTGGTGGCAAAACTCGAGTCTAACTGAAAGCGGCGCCAAATTTACGCAAGCTCTTCTTCACACAAGAATGCTGTTTCCTCACCTCAAGCTGGCTTCGATGTTGCCGCCATCCACGGTCATAATGTGGGCCGTTGTGCGAGGCGCTAACGCCAAGGCCACAAAAGCTTGAGCAACATGGCTGGCTTCAACCTCTCGTTTGAGTAAATTACCCGATAGATAGGTTTCAGCGCTAATATTGCGAGACTTTGAGCGGCTGGCGATAAACTCATCCGTGAGTAAACCTGACCGGATACGATCCGCATTGACGCCATTTACGCGAATTCCCAATTCGCCAAGCTCGAGAGCAAACTGCTTGACCAAAAAGAAAGTCGCAGCCTTAGGCAAACCGTAGGCGCCAAAATCCTTTCCTGGATTAACGGCTTGCTTGGACACATTGAACAAAATACTCCCACCAGTGCTCTGAACTTGCATTACTCTTGCCACAGCCTGGGCAATTTTTTGGTGAGAGAAGAAGTTCAACTCAAAGCTGTTGCGCAAGGTGTCTTGATCCATCTCCAGCATAGACTTGGACCAAGCAGCACCGGCATTGCTCACCAAAACGTCAACGCCGCCAAACCGACTAACTATTGCATCTACGGCGGTTTGGGGGCCGTCTTCGCTGCATAAATCTACTATAGCACCGTCATGGTCCATGCCCAATTCGTTCAGCGCGGCGAATAGTCCATCACGATCGCGATCGACTAAAAAAATGTTGGCACCTTGATCCCTAAATGCCTTGGCTGCTGCCAAACCAATGGCACCCGCCCCCCCTGTTATCAAAACGGCCTTACCCAGCATCGCTTTTGGTTTGGCTTTGCCCAACTTGGCTTGTTCCAATGCCCAATATTCCATGTCAAACAAATCATCTTCATTGATGGGATAGAAACCACCGCTTCCTTCTGCCCACTCCATCACTTGTACAGTTTGAACACCCAGATCCGCAGCGATGCGGGCCGCACCGGCATTGCTTCCAACACCAATTATGCCAAGACCGTGAACCCAAAAAAGGTTCGGGGTCGGCAAAAGCATTGTTTTTTGGTCCGGTACGCGTGCGTTTTGTCGCGCAAAATACTCTTTATAATTGTTAATGAATTTATCAATTGCAGCGTCGATTTCACCTTGATCATCGCTGGCAATAATTGTTGGAAATGCCTTGGTACGGATCACATGGTCCGGCGTTGCCACCCCGCGCGTTGCCAAGTCGTCCAGGTCTTCGCGAGCCAAAAACCGTAAGATCTGATCGCTGGTACGCAGATCCAAAAATGGCGCGGCTTGATCTTGGTTGCCCGTGTGCGCCTTCATGGCGCGCGCTAAACTGGCGCGAATTTTGGGCAACACACTCTTGGCGCTGAGCTGTATTTTAGGGGCATGAGGTTGCGTGTCGGCGCGTCGCTCAAACCAGTTTTCCACTGCACTTACGTGATCCACCATCAACTCATAAGATGATTTGGCGTCAGGCCCGAAAGTGAAATGTCCGTGATTGATGAGGAGTAAGCCCTCAACATTGGGGTTTTTGTCAAAAACATCAGCCGCTACTTTGGCCAATTCAAACCCAGGCATGATGTAGGGAACAAAAGCAACTTTATCACCGAAAATCTCGGCGAGGACCTCTTTGACATTTGGCAGGTTGGCCAAAGCGAGCATAGCCGTTGCATGGGTATGATCGACAAATTTATGGGGAATATAGGCATGCAACAAAGTTTCAACTGAAGGGTTTGGCGAAGTGCTATCCAGCAAATTCGAACGTTGCAAATTCACCATGTCTTCATCGGAAAGTGCGTCCAGCTGGCGCAGTTTTTCCAGCGGTGCAATATGCACCCCAGGCAACCCCGCCGCCTCAATGGTCTCAAGATCCCATCCGCTACCTTTTACGTGCAATACATCGGTTTTGTCGCCGAATATATTTTGCCGACTGACCTTAACAGACGTGTTGCCTCCGCCATGCATAACCATATCAGGGTCTTGACCAATCAAGCGGGATGTATAAACCCTCAATGCGAGTTGACGATCTGCTTCCTCTGGTCCAGCATTATCATGTAATTGTTGAGCGTCTTTTGCGTTCCAGAGATTTTTAACCACGAGGCCGTCCATTCCATTTGGGGGATTTTTTGTAATTTGACAAATGTTGACATCATCTGTCAAATGGAAAAGAGGGAATTTATGGCATACGGCAAAAGAAGAGCCTCCGGGCAGGTCAGCGGTGATGAAATTGTAGTGGAGGCCGCTTGGCTTTACTATCATGATGGGCTGAACCAAAACGAAATTGCCGACCGGTTGCGTGTTTCCCGAGCAACTGTGGTCAACTACTTGCAAGAAGCGCGAGAGAATAACTACATTCGCGTCACTATGGCCCCGGATGTGTTTATTGGGCACAAGCTTTCGCATCAGTTGCGTGAAAAATTTGGCCTAAAGGCTGTATTCATAGTGCCAAATGGTTTGGGCGGTGTTCAATCACATTTAACGCGTGCCGCCCGCGGAGCGGCCGAATGGTTGCCGGATTTGATCGTCCCCGGTGATAAACTGGGCGTGGCATGGGGTCAGACCATCTATGAAATGGCAGAATTATTGGTCTCTTCTGGAAAGGTGACAATACCTGATGTGGAAGTGGCTCAACTAGTCGGTTCCATGGCGACGCCATATGGGTTCACCGCAGAAATTTGTTCAGCACATTTAGCCCAAGGGCTTGGTGCTGCTTGTGTTAACTTGCACGCCCCAGCCATTGTAACCAATGCGGATCTAGCGCAGCAATTACGTGAGGAACCAATTATAAAAAAGCAATTGGCGGCGCTAGGCCAATGTAACAAGGCGGTGTTCGCCGCCGGATCTGTTTGCGCCAATTCTCACGTGGTGATGAGCGGTATTGCCAGTGAAGATGACCTAAAAACTTACGTTGAAAATGGCGCCTGTGGTGTCTTGTGTGGTCGTTTTGTCAATAAAGAAGGCAAACCCGTTAGTGGCCCACTGGATGAACGCATGATTGGTGTTGAATTAAACAAACTCACCGATCTGGAAATGGGGCTGCTGGTTTCAGTTGGTGAAGACAAAGCACAAGCCATGTGCGCGGTGATGAATGGGGGATATGCAACACATTTGGTCACAGACGCAGATACAGCCCAAATCATATTGGACCTTTAGTCTGGCATAATTTGTAAAACCAAGTGAAAAGGGCGCAACCAAAGGGCGCCCTTTTTGAAATAGTTACTTGTGCTCAGGGAAAAGACCTTCGAGCCCCTCCCGAGAAGCGGGGCAAACGCCGCGCTCGGTAATCAACCCAGTTATTAACCTTGCTGGGGTCACATCAAAAGCAGGGTTGCCGCCTTGGGTTGCATCAGGCGAGATTTGAACCCAATCGCGCTTGCCATTTTGCAATTTGCCATAAACGTGAGTGACTTCGCGTCCATCGCGCTCTTCAATGGGGATTTCTTTCACCCCATCACTAACAGTCCAATCGATTGTCGGCGACGGCAAAGCCACAAAGAAGGGAACATTGTTGTCTTTGGCTGCAAGCGCCTTCAAATAGGTGCCAATTTTATTGCATACATCGCCTTGCGCGGTGGTGCGGTCGGTGCCGACAATCACCAAGTCTACTTGGCCGTGCTGCATTAAGTGCCCGCCCGCATTGTCCACGATCAGCGTGTGCGGCACGCCGTGGCTGGCCATTTCCCAGCTCGTCAATTGGGCACCTTGGTTCCGTGGACGTGTTTCATCTACCCAAACATGAACTTTTAGGCCCTTTTCAACCGCATGATAGATCGGTGAGGTGGCTGTGCCCCAATCTACCGTGGCAAGCCAGCCCGCATTGCAATGCGTTAAAATATTAATCGTCTCGCCAGGTGCTTTTTTAGACGCAATCTCTTCGATGAGTTTCAGGCCATTTTCACCAATGGATCGGTTAATCTCAACATCTTCATCACAAATTTCTGCGGCCAGCTCAAAAGCAGCGGCCTCGCGTTCTCCAGGGGCAATGGCTCTAAGATGAACTTTGGTCCGATTCAACGCCCAACGCAGATTGATTGCTGTGGGCCGTGTCTCGTGTAGCAACTCCCAAGTAGTCTCCAGATTTGCATCTGAAGGGTCATCTGCCATTGCTAACGCCACGCCATAGGCCGCTGTGGCACCGATCAACGGAGCGCCGCGCACCCACATATCCTTAATGGCAATTGCTGCGTCCTCGCGCGATTTAAGGTCAACAACTTTGAGCTCATGTGGCAACAGGCGTTGTTCGATGATTTTGACGGTTTTTTGATCATCCCCTAACCAAATTGAACGGTAATGTGTGCCATCTATTCTCATAGGTAGTTTTCCTTTCTTACCGCGCGAGCAAGCTCGGCGATCTGGTACGGGGAGTTGTAGGCATTTCGAGACAAGACGAGCTGGCGTCCAAATTGCAACGCGCGCGCCTCACAAACCGCACGTAAGTCATCATTTTCTATGCTGTCCAGCTCCATAATATGAGCAAGACCCAGAATCCGTCTGTGCATTTCAATGCCGGCAAAGCCTAGCAAATCGCTCCAGATGTCTTTGAGACGGTCGGCAAGGGCTCTTTCAGCTGCAATAGTTTGGTTTTGATCTTCGAAAAGCCGTCTGTCATAAAGAATGCCCGTGCGCTCTGTCCGCCATAGATGGCAGAATTCTTGTTCGAAATGTTGCCAAATGTCGCACGTCACATCCAAAATCCACTGGGCATATCCGTCTCGCGCGCCTTTTGACGTTTCGTGGCCGTCTTGTGCAAAATAGGCCATATAGAAGTTGCCCAACATCATGCCGATATCGAAGCCGATTGGGCCATAGGTAGCAAATTCTGGATCAATCACCACTGTTTCACGATCTGTGACCATTATGGAGCCGGTATGCAGATCGCCATGCAACAAGGTCTCTGCATTGTTGCAGAATTTGGCTTTAAAGTGCTGAGCAGTGACCTTAAGATCCATATCTGCACGCAGATCCGCGACAATACCATTCAAATGTGGGCTGGTATGGCGGTTCATCTTTGCGTCACAATATGGATCTGTGAACACCAAGTTTTCCGTGATATCACAAAGCTCAGCATTGTCGGCGAACAGCGCAAGGTCTTTTTTGCGCTCCTTCGTATTCATTGAAAGATCTGAGCCTCGAAACAGGGTCCGGGCACAGAACTTACCGGTAAATTCCGCCAAATTCTCGTGCTTTACGCCGTCTTTGAGGCTGTTGCGCAATATGACATGCGGTGACATGAACTGCATTACGATCAACGCTTGCGATTCATCGAAGTGATATACTCTTGGTACAGCCCCGGGCGCATATTTTGCTTGCCGAATGAGCGCATGATATTCAAAGAAAGCGCGTTTTAAGGGAAGGGGCCAGCTGTCTCCCACAAGGCGTACATAAGGCAATGCTTGCTTCACAATCGCTTGCCCGCTCGGTCCGCTAACAATAAACACAAGATTCAAATTTCCATCGCCAACTTCTTGCGCGGACCATATGCTGGAATCCGGTCCAACTTTTTCTTTCATGATCTCCAATTGGCCCAATTTCTCACCAATCGTGTCTACGTTTAATGGTTCGTATGAACTGCCCATAAAATCCTCCCAAGGCGCCGGTCAAGCTAACAGAATCGAAGGTCAGAGTGACATGCGTGTGCGTAGGCGCCAAATACATATTCACCCATGAATTGCAATTTAACTATCAAATGTCAATAACGTTTGACATTTGATATTAAATGCTCTTATCGTAAATCTATCGGAGGAGATTATGCTTGGAACGCCCATAAAAATTCGCGGCCTGGAGAAGCGCTTTGCGGCCAACCGCGTGCTGTGCGGCGTAGACTTAGACATCCCAGCAGGCAAAGTAACTGTCCTAATGGGAGCCAATGGGGCAGGTAAGTCTACCCTCGTAAAAATTATTTGCGGGCTTTACAGCGCCGATGCGGGCGAAGTGTTGCTCAATGATCAACCGTTTTCGCCAAATTCACCTTCCGCAGCACTACAGGCGGGTATTGTAACCGTGCACCAAAACATCAATGATGGCGTGGTGCCCGATTTGGATGTTGCCTCAAACTTGATGTTGGACTGGTTGGCGAACCCCAAAAGCGCGCCGCTCTTAAATCCAACAAAAATTCGCAAAGCGGCCGAAGAGATAGCTGCCAAGCTTGATTTGAATTTTGACATGAATTCCATGGTTAGTGACCTCGCCCTGGCAGATCGCCAATTGGTGGCCATCGCCCGCGCAATGGCACACTCACCCAATTTGATGATTCTTGATGAGCCAACTTCTTCGTTGTCCGCAACAGAGGCAGAGCGCTTGTTTAGGTTGGTGGATAAGTTGCGCGCGAGTGGGGTTGCAATACTGTACATTTCTCATCGCATGTCAGATATCCGCCACGTCGCAGACCGTATTGTATCCATGCGTGATGGCACGATCGTTGGTAAATATGAAACATCTCCTCTCGACTATGAGGGCGCCGTCAACGACATGCTCGGCCACACCATGACTGACGTGGATATAATGGTGCGAACCCCTGACGATGTGGTCTTAGAATTGCAAGAACTGCAGTTAAAACCGGATAGCAAACCCATTAATTTAACTGCACATCGCAACGAAGTGATTGCCATCACCGGGTTAGTGGGTGTCGGCAAAACCCAACTCACCGAAGTGTTGTTTGGACAATTTACCCCAGCTGCGGGCAATCTCCACTTGAAAGGCAAAACTTACTTACCAAAGTCGGCACGAGACGCCATCAATCACGGTGTTTTCCTTTGCGCGAAAGATCGCGGAACAAATGGCGTGGTGCAAGACTTTGACATTAATCGCAATATTACATTGCCATTTCTGTCGAGCCTTTCAACACTTGGTTTTGTAAACCGTAGCGCCGAGTATCGCATCACCAACGAAGCGATCAAGAAGTTGGGAATTGTGTGCCAAAGCGCTAACGATGACATTGGCACCCTTTCCGGCGGCAACCAGCAAAAAGTAATGGTTAGCCGGTGGCTGTCGCACCCATGCGATGTGCTGATTTTAGATGAGCCGTTCCAAGGGGTTGATATTGCAGCACGGCGCGACATTGGCGCCAAAGTGCGTGAAACCGCAAAAGACCGCGCGACCATCGTATTGATGGCGGAACTGGACGAAGCTTTGGAGATTGCTGACCGCATTCTGGTCATGGCGGAATTCACCATTGTGGGCGACCATAAGAACGAAAACGTCGATTTGGACTTGATCCTAGAACAGGTTTCAGGCGCGACGACTCCTCAAAATCTACAAAAACAAAAAGAAGGGGCGGCTCAATGAGTGAAACCCGCGTGAACAAAAGATCTATGTCGATCAAAGACTATGCCATTCGCTATGGCTTCGTGGCCCTATTGATTGGCCTGGTGGTCTATTTTGGCATCGCAGCAGAAGGTTTTTCCAGCCCCCATAGCGCTGTCTTTATTTTCCAATCAGTCGCTATTACCGGAATTTTGGCTCTGGGTGTTACGGCTACGCTGGTGGTCGGAGGGTTCGACCTATCTATCGGTGCAGTCGCCACTTCTGCCTTGATGCTTTCCGCCTATATGATGGTGGTGTTGGAGCAGAACGCATTTGTTGCAGTTGCCGCTTGCTTGCTAATGGGCGCCATTGTTGGATTGATAAATGGCTTTTTGATCGTGCAAATGCGCGTGCCAGACCTTTTGGCCACCCTGGGCATGATGTTCTTGTTGATTGGGGCGCAACGCATCCCTACTGAGGGTCGTTCGATCGCAACAGGTATGAGCCTGCCAGACGGCTCAACAGCCCAAGGTGGTTTTTCGCCTGAGTTCTTGGCGCTGGGTCGTCACCGGTTTGATTTTTTCATCGAAAATCTGATCCCTGTATCCGTCGTAATTCTGATTGTTATTGCCATCAGTATTTGGTTTTTCTTGGAATACACCAGATATGGCCGCGTTATGTATGCCATCGGCTCAAATGAGCGCGCCGCAAGTTTAGCTGGGGTGCCCGTGAAGAAATATCGGATAATCGCCTATATGATTTCTGGCGTGCTGGCATCGGTTGGTGGAATTTTGTTGGCAGCACGATTGGGCCGCGGCGACATTGCATCAGGCAATAACTTGCTGCTGGATTCTGTAGCTGCAGCGCTGATCGGCTTTGCTGTTCTAGGTGCAGCTAAACCAAACGCATTCGGTACTGCGGTGGGGGCGCTATTCGTTGGCATCCTGCTTCAGGGCCTAACCATGATGAATGCACCTTATTATACCCAAGATTTTGTGAAAGGCGGCGTGTTGGTTATTGCGCTCATGTTCACATTCGCACTCTCAAATAGGCGCTAGGTCCGACCACCCTAAAGCGCTCGTTAACGCGGTCGATTGAATTGGAGGAACAAATGAAACTTACAAGACGTGTGTTTACTAAACTGCTGGCGGGGGTATCCCTTGCTGCAACTAGCTTTGTGGGCTTGGCCCACGCCGCTGATATGCCTGCGCCTTTCGACAAACCAGGCGAAGTGAAAATCGCCTTGGTGCGCTATTTATCAACTGGCGACTTTTTCCAAGCCTATCTTTCAGGTGTTGAGCGCCAATCAGCTGCTTTGGGTGTTGATTTGCGGGTGCTGGACAGCCGCCAAGATGCAGCACTTCAAGCAGATATGGTTGACCAAGCCATAGCTTTAGGCGTCGACGGCATCATAGTGCAACACGGACTAACAGAGTCTATGCAAGAAGCGGTTCAACGGGCTGTGGATGCTGGCATAAAAGTTGTTGCGTTCGATGTGAACGTTGAAAACCCCGCTGTGCCGCAAATTGAACAATCAGACCGTGATTTAGCCCGTCTAGCTTTGGAACAAGCCATCGCTGACAATGGTGAAAGCTGGAAGGCCGGCTATGTCTATGTACCAGGCATCGCGCCCCTTGATCGCCGAGATGAAACTTGGCTTGAGTTCAAAGCGCGATATTCGGGTATCGAAGAAAAAGCTACATTTGGCACACTGGACAACCCAATCGCAAACTCCATTGCCAACCAAGCCCGCTCTGTTTTGTCGGCCAACCCTGACATTACTGTGATGTTTGCGCCATATGACGAATTCGCCAAAGGTGTAAAAATTGCAGTTGATGAAGCGGGTATGTCTGAACAAGTCAGCATCTATTCAGCCGACGTTTCTACATCTGACATAGCAGCGATGCGTGAACCAAACAGCGCTTGGAAAGCAACGGCCGCCACCAACCCAGCGGTTGTTGGAGAAGTGTCTGTGCGGGCTTTGGCCATGCTGTTGGCTGGTGAGACCCCAGGCGCAAGTGTTGTTGTGCCGCCAACCTTGATCACGCAAAAGGACCTTTTGGAAAAAGACATCAAAAACATGGAAGAGCTCAGTGCAAAATTGCCACAGTTCGCCCATGCAGCGGTTGCAGTACCTGATTGGATGCCACTGCCATAAACCATTAGAGTTAACCCTTTGAACTGGGGCGATCGTGGGTCATAACCCGGGGTCGCCCCTTTTTTTGGAGGACAAAATGCTCAAAGGAATAGACCCAATACTATCCGCTCAACTTGTTTATTTGATGATGCAAATGGGGCACGGCGATGAAATTGCGATCGTTGATGCCAACTTTCCCGCCCAATCGAGCGCGCTTGCAACTGCTTCTGGTCAGCTTGTGGATATGCCGGGCATGGATGCACCCGCGTTGGTTAACGCCATGCTCAAACACTTCCCACTCGACGAATTCTATGACTGCTGTGCTTGGCGCAT
The DNA here is from genome assembly GCF_027213965.1 of Maritalea porphyrae. Classification (GTDB taxonomy): domain Bacteria; phylum Pseudomonadota; class Alphaproteobacteria; order Rhizobiales; family Devosiaceae; genus Maritalea; species Maritalea porphyrae_A. The sequence goes on from NZ_JAPWGX010000008.1 coordinate 65,198, forward strand.
GGAGATTGACAATTCACCCGGAGAAATGGGTGAAGTCCACAAAACCGTTTTTGCAATGCTTGAAATAGCCAAGCCCGACGTCGCTCAACTCTGCTCGCTCGAGCGCCAAAACTTCTATGAACAAGCCAGAAATTGTTATGCGGTGGTGCGCACTGGCGAAATGCGACCATTCGGCTGTTTCATCCTGCGCAAGGGCGTAATTTTTTAGGTACTCAGCCCACTCATGCGCTTTATTTATCAAATGTTATATGCTACTGACATTAGTAACAATGAAAAATCCACACCGCACTTTTGATGGGGGAACAGGTGAAGAACCAAAAGACGACACAAGAGATTGCTTTGGGTATACGCCGTCGCGTTTTTGAGCACTCAATGCGCAATAATGGCGGATATCTTAGTCAAGCCTGTTCAGCAGCTGAGCAATTGGCATGGCTCTACAATGAGGCCCTAAATTTGGGCGATCCAACTTTGCCTATGATCCCTCAACCATTTGGCGGCGTACCTGCACCGGGCAACGATGATTATGTGACTGGTGCTGGTTATAATGGTCCGTTTGAGCCACAGTACGATCGGCTATTCATTGCGCCAGCACACTATGCACTTGTGGCCTACGCCACGCTGATCGAAACTGGGCGCATGTCGGCAGAAGGACTTGAAATGTTCAACAAAGACGGATCGTCTGTTGAGATGATAGGTGCTGAACATTCCCCTGGCATGGAAGTGCACAATGGCACATTGGGCATAGGCCTATCAACAGGCGCAGGTCTGGCCTATGGACGACGATTACGCGGTGAGCCGGGCGAGGTCTGTGTGTTTATGTCTGACGGTGAAGTCCAAGAAGGCCAAACTTGGGAAGCGATCCAAGCCTGCGCACATCATGGAATTGATAACGTGTGGGCGATCATGGATGTCAACGACCAGCAATGCGACGGGGCTATGTCTTCTGTTATGGAAGTGCGAGATATTGCCACCAAAATGCGGGCTTTTGGCGCGACTGTCGTTGAAATTGACGCCCATGATTTGGACGCTATGCGCCAAGCCAGAAAGGAACCACACAAGGGTCAGCCCTTGATCATTTTGGCGCACTCCTCGCCGACACAGGGGATGTCGTTCCTGCAGAAAAGATTCCCACGCTTGCATTATGTCCGCTTCAAATCAGAGCAAGAGCGAAACGAAATGAACATCTCCATCGCCAAAGAGCTGGGTGTTGAACCTGTTGAATTTGAAAAGCATTAGGGTGAAGAAAAATGGTTGAAATGGTTACACGCCCTTATGCGGGTGCATTTGAAAAATACGCATTAGCCAACAAAGATGTGTTGTGCATGTCGGCAGATCTAACTTCCTCTTGCGAAATTGATGGCTTTCGCGACCGTCACCCTGAGCAATTCATGTCTATGGGCATGGCGGAGCAAAACATGTTGAGCTTTGCTGGCGGTTTGGGTCTAGCTGGTTATCGCCCATTCATTCACACCTTCGGAGTGTTCACCTATCGTCGGCCTTATGACCAATTGATGGCGTCTATTGCCTATCCACGCCGAAAAGTGCGCCTTATGGGTTTTTTGCCCGGGGTCACCACTCCCGGTGGCATGACACACCAAGCCATCGAAGACATTGCAATCATGCGCGCAATGCCCAACATGTCGATTCTGGAAACAGGGGATGCGACCGAAGTGGAAAGCCTTTGTGAAGCGGCTGATTCCATTGACGGTCCTGTGTACTGTCGCGTTTTGCGCGGCACGGTGCCCCGCTTGTTTGATTCACCGATCAAAGTCGGCGAAATGCGCGAACTCTCCCACGGAGATGACATTCTTGTGGTGACCGCAGGCATTACCACTGAGGAAGCCTTGCGCGCAAAAACTGCTTTGGTTAACGCCGGTGTCTCAATCAGACATTTACACCTCAACACCATCAAACCATTTGATTCAAAGCGCCTGCTCGACCATCTACAATCCGTCAAACATGGCGTGATTACATTGGAAAATCATGTGATTAATGGCGGTATTGGGTCGCTGGTTGCAGAAACCATCGCAGAAGCGGGAATCCAAAAGAAACTTGTGCGACTAGGACTAAAAGACACGTACGCCCATGGCGGTTCTCGTTCTTACTTGATGCGCTATTATGGGCTGGACGCGTTGGCATTGGTAAACGGCATTGAAAATCTGATGAATATCGAAACCAACATTGATGCTGACGATTTGGAAAGTGCACGGGTCGATGCTGTTCACTCAAGCGCGAAAGCGGAAGCATTGTAGTCATGGACCGTTTACGCGTAACCTATCAAATTCAAGCCCAAAACAACGATGAAGCGCAAGAGCGTGCCAACAATATCGCTTTGGAGCAAACAGTTGAAATTCCGCGTGACGTGGTGCCCAAAGGTTTCATTGAAGATGAGATTTTAGGCAAAGTCGAAAGCTGTAGCCAAACTCATGAAAGCCATTTCGACGCCATTGTGTCCTATAGTGCGAAAAGTGTGGGGACCGAGTTGACCCAGCTATTCAACGTGATTTTCGGCAATTCTTCAATCCAACAAGGTTTGCAAGTCACCAATGTGGATTTGGGGTCCGTTTTAGGCAAGCAGTTTCCAGGTGCTCGCTTTGGCACAAAGGGAGTGCGCGAGCGTGCCGCCTGTTCAACAGGCGGGCTAATTTCACCTGTGCTCAAGCCGCAAGGTTCAAACACTAACGAATTGGCAGAAATTGCATACTTGTGTGCGCTAGCCGGTGCCAATATCGTCAAGGAAGACCATGGGTTGGTCAACCAACCAGCCGCGCCGTTCAAAAAGCGGGTAGAAGAGATTGCCAAAGCCGTAAACCGTGCCAACAAGGAAACGGGGCACAACTGTCTCTATTTCCCCAATATTGGCGGACATTTTACAAGCGTGATTGAAGACGCGCAATTCGCAAAGCAGGCAGGAGCCGGGGGTATACTGTTAATGCCGGGGCTTTTGGGCTTCGATATCGTCAACCATTTTTCCAGCGACGCTGATTTTGACCTGCCAATAATGACCCACCCCAGTTTTTTGGGACCATATGTGCTCTCAAACGATACTGGGTTCACCCATTCAATGATGTTTGGCGTTTTGCAGCGTTTGGCGGGTTCAGACATTTCTGTTTTCCCCAATGTTGGTGGCCGGTTTGGCTTCTCAAGCGCGCAATGCCAATCCATTGCAAGCGCTTGCTGTTCGACAAAGGGCATCGGCAAACCGATTTTTCCAAGCCCGGGAGGTGGAATGTCCAAGGACCGTGCTGGGGAAATGAGGCGCATGTATGGTGACGATGTGGTCTATTTACTGGGCGGCAGTTTGCTGCGTTATGGTGACAAAATTGGAGAAGGCATTAAAGAGATGCGTACGGCACTTGCGGCCAGATGAGAATCTAAAACAGGAAATGCGCGTCATAAACTACCCTTCGTAAATTGAAGTTCCATAATCCTAGTTATGCGAATATCATATGTAGCAGCTATTTAGTAATGTCTCACATTAGCAAGTTAGAAATGTCTCATCAAGTTGAGTATTCAGTTTATGATGAGGCATACAGATATGGGACTATTTGTAATGAGTGAGAAAGAACTTCTGCGGATCAAAATCATCGAGGACGTTCAAAAACAGCGCATAAGTGTGGTTCAGGCGGCCAAAACGATCGGTGTGAGCCGACGCCACATGACACGATTGGTGGCTGAATTTCGTCAGAATGGTGCATTGGGCATGATTTCAAAGAAACGCGGTAAACCAAGTAATCGGACTTATTCAATCGGTTTTCGTGACTATGTGTGCGAACTGGTCAGGCAGAACTATCACGATTTTGGTCCAACCTTGGCGCTCGAGAAGCTCCATGAACTGCATGATGTGTCAGTATCCAAGGAAACCCTACGCAAGTGGATGATACACGCTGGAATTTGGACTTCCCGAAAAGAACAACGCAAACAGCACATTCATCAGCCTAGAAACCGACGCGAGTGTTTTGGTGAAATGATCCAGATTGATGGGTCTCATCATAGATGGTTTGAGGAAAGAGGGCCAAGATGCGCCCTGCTCGTCTTTATTGACGATGCCACGAGTAAAATTTTGCACCTTCGTTTCTGCAAGACAGAGAATGCTTTTGATTACTTTCACGCTGCGAAGTCTTATCTGCAGGAATATGGAAAGCCGGTGATGTTCTACAGTGACAAACACGCGGTTTTTAGAACGACACATGCATCAAACAAAGATGTAACGTCGGGTATGACCCAATTCGGCCGTGCACTTCATGAACTGAATATTGACATCATATGCGCCAATTCTCCACAAGCCAAAAGCCGCGTTGAGCGGGCAAATAAAACGTTGCAGGATCGATTGGTCAAAGAGTTACGCCTACGGGATATCAGGACCATCGAAGACGCCAATGCGTTTGTCCCCACTTTCACAGCTGACTTCAATCAGAGGTTTGGCAAGGCTCCGGCCAATCCTAGGGACATGCATCGCGCATTATCAGAGCACGATAGTTTGGAGAGTGCTATGTGCAACAAAGTTGAGCGCACCCTGTCTGACATCAACGCCTGTGGAACATCTTAGGGTAGTTTGATAAGTGAGGGTTTCTGTTTCATCGTAACCTTCATGGAGCGAAGATGAACAAGAAATCCGTTAGCAGCAAAGCGTCTGCAGATAAATTAGTAAAGAACATCCGCCGCAAGACCCGTCAGACTTATTCGGCGGAGGAAAAGATCCGCATTGTTTTGGCTGGTATGCGTGGTGAGGAAAGCATTTCGGCATTGTGCCGACGTGAAGGCATAGCCGAGAGCCTTTATTATAGCTGGTCAAAGGGGTTCCTAGAGGCAGGAAAACGCCGTTTGTCTGGGGATACGGCACGACAGGCAACATCGCCAGAGGTCAAAGAGCTTCGTTCTGAATCATTGGCTTTAAAGGAATGCGTTGCCGATCTCACCCTTGAGAACCGTTTACTCAAAAAAAGCATGACCGGGGATGGGGAGCTCGAGGAATGAGATATTCTGCATCTGAAAAGCTTGAGATTATTCGTACCGTTGAAGCGTCACATCTGCCAACCAAACAGACCTTGGACATGCTTTGCATTCCACGCACAACGTTTTACCGCTGGTATGATCGCTATGTTGAGAACGGCCTCGATGGGTTGGCTGATAGAACGTCAAAGCCAAAGTCCATTTGGAACCGTATTCCTCAGGATAGGCGTGATGATCTGATTGAGTTTGCGCTTGAACACGAAGCCTTGTCACCGCGGGAGCTGGCAGTCAAATACACTGATGAGAAGCGTTATTATCTTTCAGAGTCATCGGCTTACCGTATCCTGAAAGAGGCAGACCTCATCACAACACCAAGTCATGTGGTGATAAAGGCAGCCAATGAATTCCATGACAAAACCACTGCCATCAATCAAATGTGGCAGACGGACTTTACTTACTTCAAGATCATTGGATGGGGCTGGTATTATCTGAGCACCATCTTGGACGATTACAGCCGCTTTATCATCTCGTGGAAGTTGTGTAGCACCATGCGAGCTTATGATGTGACAGATACGCTGGAGATGGCGCTTCAAGCATCTGGCTGCAACAAGGCAGTTGTTCGACACAAGCCGCGCCTGCTCAGCGATAATGGGTCTTGCTACATCTCAGGGGAACTTGCTGATTGGCTAAAAGACCAGCGAATGGATCATGTTCGTGGCACGCCGTTCCATCCTCAAACCTGTCTGACATCAACGCCTGTGGAACAGGTAAGGGTAGTTTGATAAGGGAGGATTTCTGGTTCATCGTAACCTTTATGGAGTGAAGATGAGACAGAAATCCGTTAGCAGCAAAGCGTCTGCAGATAAATTGGTAAAGAATATCCGTCGCAGAACCCGTCAGACTTATTCGGCGGAGGAAAAGATCCGCATTGTTTTGGCTGGCATGCGTGGTGAGGAAAGCATTTCGGCATTGTGCCGACGTGAAGGTATTGCTGAGAGCCTTTATTATAGCTGGTCAAAGGAGTTCCTTGAGGCAGGCAAAGGTCGTTTGTCTGGAGATACGGCACGACAGGCAACATCGCCAGAAGTCAAAGAGCTTCGTTCTGAATCGTTGGCTTTAAAGGAATGCGTTGCTGATCTCACCCTTGAGAACCGCTTGCTTAAAAAAAGCATGACCGGGGATGGGGAGTTCGAGGAATGAGATATTCTGCATCTGAAAAGCTTGAGATTATTCGTACAGTCGAAGCGTCACACCTGCCAACCAAACAGACTTTGGACATGCTTTGCATTCCACGTACAACGTTTTACCGTTGGTATGACCGCTATGTTGAGAATGGCCTTGATGGGCTGGCTGATAGAACTTCAAAGCCAAAGTCCGTCTGGAACCGTATTCCACAGGATAGGCGCGATGATCTGACTGAATTTGCGCTTGAACACGAAGCCTTGTCCCCACGTGAATTGGCGGTCAAATACACCGATGAGAAGCGTTACTTTCTCTCAGAGTCATCGGCTTACCGTATCCTGAAAGAGGCAGACCTCATCACAGCCCCAAGCCATGTGGTGATAAAGGCAGCCAATGAGTTCCATGACAAAACCACTGCCGTCAACCAAATGTGGCAGACTGACTTTACTTACTTCAAAATCATTGGTTGGGGCTGGTATTACCTCTCAACGATCCTGGACGATTACAGTCGTTACATTATCTCATGGAAGCTGTGTACCACCATGCGGGCCAATGATGTGACAGACACTTTGGAGATGGCTCTTCAATCATCTGGCTGCAACAGGGCAGTTGTTCGGCACAAGCCGCGCCTGCTCAGCGACAATGGTTCCTGTTATATCTCTGGTGAACTTGCTGATTGGCTGAAAGACAAACGTATGGATCACGTTCGTGGTGGGCCGTTCCATCCTCAAACCCAAGGCAAGATCGAACGCTGGCATCAAACGATGAAAAATCGGGTGCTGTTGGAAAACTATTACCTACCAGGTGATCTCGAACAGCAAATTGGTATCTTCGTCGAGTACTACAACAATCAGCGCTACCACGAGAGCCTGAATAATGTCACGCCAGCTGATGTCTACTTCAGCAGGGACAAAGCCATTCTACGACAAAGGGAGATAATCAAAGCCAACACAATCAAACAACGCCGCTTGCAACATCAAAAACAAGCTGCATAATCAATAAACAAATGAACCAGAGCCTCCAGTAATTAAACCGCTCTAAATACCCATTTCATTTGATAACGGACACGAAAGAAATTTTGTAAAAATCTTTGAGATCAGGCCCGTCGTCGCTGCTTGTGGCAAATCCCAGGAGATCATTTGATGCCCTGTTTTGCACGTCTCCATCGACAATAAAATTCACATTTCCACCCTGAATTTGCCCGGACATAAATCCAAGCAATTGAGCATGTTCAACATCATTGTTAGGTTCAATCTCCACTTCCATCACCCCAATTAGACTACAGCCAAAACCCGATTTTTGTCACTCACACCAAAGCGAACGGATCGTCCATCACCCCAACAAGGTTGATCAGCAACTCACCATTGTTCGCATCAAGTGCGGCATTGTAATAGCCATCAATTGCGTTCTTGGCGGCAGTGATGCTGCCCGCTGTGCCATCATATAAAGCCATCGCCGCTTTGCCATTATCCACATTGCTCAGGCCCTTAATGACAGAATAATAGGCACCAATGTTGGCTTTGTTGGTGAAATAATCAACGTCCGTTTGGCTGCCAGTTGCTGCCTTTGCGCCATTGATGATCGCCAGCAAGAAAATTGGCTTGCTCACCACACCATCATCCAACTGCTTCACCCAATAGTTAAAGCCCTCAGTGTCTGGTGCGCGGCCCAAGAAGTTTTGATAAACCGCTGTTACAAAGCCTGATGTATCATCTGGGTTTGTGTAAAGCGCTTTGGTTTCAGGTTGAACATAAAAGCTCTCAGCAATTTGGTTTTTGCTCATGCCTTCGCTCAAACGCGTGCCCCAATAAAACAGCCCCTCAGCATCCGGTGCGCGGTTAAAGTAGGCAATATACATTTCAATGAAGGCTGAAAGATCAGCCGAAGACACATTGACCACGCCATCAAGCACATCCAAATTGACGTCTTTCGCGCCTGTTTGAAAGTCGATTTTTTCGATCGAAATCAGACTGTCAGTGCCTTCAGCACCTGAGCGATCCTGCACATTTACCGCACCACCTTTATTGATGGTAATCGAAAAATGTTTCGCATCACCTGCATAAATGGCTGTATCTGTGCCTGCACCACCATCGATAGTGTCGTTGCCAGACGTCAGCGTGAAACTGTCATCACCATTTGTGGGATGAAAGACGCCGAATTGCGAAGCAAAAACATCGATAGTATAACTCAAGCCGTAAGGGTTGGTGTCCGATCTCGCTACCGTATTGTAGACAGCAGACAATAAAACAATGTCAGCGACACCGTCGGCATTAACATCCCCCATCATTGTTCTGGCAGAACCGGAATTGCTATCTGGATATGAGGCGACTAAGTTTGCTTCCGCAGTTGAAAATGACGTATTCTCAACAAAAGGAGAAAACACACCATTGTTATTCACAAAAATGGCGCTTGAAATGTCTGCTGATTGACCGTGAAAATATGGCTGCATGAGATCTAAATCACCGTCCCCATCAACGTCACCCAAGAATAGTTCATTCAGTGCGTGGTTTTTTTGGTTGTCCTTGTCATAGTTTGTTGCGGGGATAAACCGCCCAGCAAAGCTTTGCAAAGTGACATCTTCAAACACTCCGGCTGATGTTTGGCGGTAGTACGTCACAAAGCTGCCCTTGCCGGGTTCCTCCGACGAAATACCAGTGTTCACCTCTGCTACCCCGATGAAGTCGTCAAATCCATTTCCATCAAAGTCGGCGACCTGGATGGATTCGTAACCGTAAAAGTCTGAAAGACCATCTGGCCTAGCATCAAGAACAATTGTACTAGATTTAAAATTGCCGCTACCATTGTTCAAAAGAATGTGAAAGTTAGAAGCCTCACTAAAGTCCGGAGAAGTGTTCGAATATGGCGCAGTAATAAGATCTTTGTATCCATCACCATTTGCGTCTAAAAAGGCAACGGTTCCGGCACCGAGTGGCTTGGCAGAACCAGAGGTTTGCCATTGTGTTACGTAATCCGGAAGCCGGACACTGCTTTCGTTGCTAAACCCACCTGTTCCATCATTTACAAATATGTCTACGATTTCAGCATCGAGCGCGGCAACTGCAAAGTCTAGATCGCCATCGCCGTCAATATCAGCAACGTTTTGAGCGCCATGCCAAAAAGACTGTTCTTGCTGAATACCTAATGTACTGTTTATTAGGCCCGACTCTGAAGACAGATAGAGGGTATTGAAGAAACCTGGATAAGGCGGACTACCGGTTTCGCGCCCGTGGTCGATATAAAGAATATCGTTTTTGCCGTCACCATTGAAATCGTAGATTAGCGTATCATTGACCCATTCTTGAGCAATGGGAGTTGATGAGAAAACCTCCGAGTTGCCTTCGTAAAAACTACCATCTCCCTTGTTAAGAAGTACAACCGGCACGATATCGTATTGACCAACTGACACATCAATGCTCGAGGCTACGGCTAGAACTAAGTCATTGAAGCCATCGTTGTTTATATCACCAACGACAAAGCTCTCCATGTTTCCCATGTCAGCCAACTTCAGGTTTGAAGAAACAAAGCTCCACTGCATAGGCCCCTCCTTTTTTCCCTCGAATAAGATGAAATTCACTGACTAGTTGTTTAAACGTCCCAGTCCGATATGACCCGACCAATGTCTACCTTCAGCATGGTCTCACCAACTAAAATGTAAAGTCTGCAGCCTCCAGATCAACTTTGTTCAAACCGATCAGCTTGACGCTATCGTCGACATCAAGCTGTATCACGACGTTGCCTCCTTGATCAGTTGAGGCGGCTTTTAATGCCGTTATGTCGGCAAATCCGAAATCGCTAATGTCAATTATATCTGCCCCATCCTTGAAATCTCGGATTGTGTCATTGCCAGATCCGTTTGCGAAAACAAAGGTATCATTGTCTTTCGCGCCAACCAAATAGTCATTGCCCGCACCGCCTATTATTGTATCGTCACCTTGCCCAGCAATTATGCGATCTGCACCCCCTGTGCCGTTAAGAGTGTTATTGCCATCGGTTCCTACAAGCGTTGCAATGCTTGCACCGGCTTCTTCCCCGCCAAATACCACATAGCTGGAACCAGCAGTTGCGCCCTGCGGGCCAGCATTGTACGCCCCGATAATCAAATCATCGAAACCATCCCCATTGACGTCACCTGCTGAGCTGACTGAGAATCCCGAAAAATCACCGACATCGACGCCATTGATAACAAAACCAGGGCCAGTGCCGGATTCAAAGTTCGAAAGCTCCACAGCCACTTGATCGGCCTTACCAAATACAACATAGCTGGCACCTGCATTAGACGCGCCTGATGGATCTGCATTGTATGCTCCGATGATCAAATCATCGAAACCATCCCCATTGACATCACCTGCCAAACTCACCGAACGTCCAGAATTGTCATCAATGTCGACGCCATTGATGACAAAACCAGGACCAGTCCCAGCTTCAATGCTCGAAAGCTCCACAGCTGTTTGATCGGCTTTACCAAACACAACATAGCTAGAACCTGTATCCGACCCGCCTGATAGGTCTGCTCGGTAAGCGCCTATGATCAGGTCATCCAATCCATCTCCGTTGACATCACCTGCCGAGCTCACGGAAAAACCAGAAATATCACCGATATCGACACCGTTGATGACAAAACCAAGGCCAGTCCCAGCTTCAATTGTCGAAAGCTCCACAGCCAATTGATCGGCTTTACCAAACACAACATAGCTGGAGCCAGAATCAACCACTCCTGAAGGATCTGCATACTGTGCACCGATGAATAAATCATCGAAACCATCCCCATTTACGTCACCTGCTGAGCTGACTGAGTTTCCCGAAATATCACTGGCATCGACACCGTTAATGACAAAACCAGGACCTGTCCCCGCCTCAATGCTCGAAAGCTCTACAGCCATTTGATCGGCTTTGCCGAACACAACATAGCTGGAACCTGCTGACATCACATCTGAAGGATCTGCACCGTATGCACCGATGAGTAAATCATCGAAACCATCCCCGTTGACATCACCTGCTGAGCTCACGGAATAACCAGAAAGATCACTGACATCGACACCGTTGATAACAAAACCAGGGCCAGTTCCCGATTCTATCGTCGAAAGTTCAATAGGTTCGAATATCGGGTTTACGACCAAACTAAAAGCGCTTGAAACCGGAACGGATCCATCCTCGTCACCATCTTCAACAACTACATTAAAACCAGCCGCGAGTGTGTTTGATCCATCATGTTGGAAAGACACTGTATTATTTGCTAGTTGTGTACCCGTGAAACTGGTTTGCGCGATGCCACCAACTTTGATTAGTCCATTGCTCAAGTTTGATACGGTAAACACCACGTTGTCAGCATTATCGTCTTGATCTGTGAACCCTAGATCAGCTCCTGTTAGCGCCACGGTGCTGCCTTCATCAACCGTCGCAGATAAATCTCCAGTTATTGTCGGCGCGTCATTTACATTTGTAATCTGAACAGTTGCCAATGCAGAGGTGGCGTCCGGTGTCGCCCCAATCGAAACATCATCAACACTCACACCAACCGAAAAGCTCGGGCTCGTCTCAAAGTCTAATGCGGTGCCCGCTTTTAGAAACAGCTCAACACCGTCAATTTCAAAATTCGCTGCGTCTGCACCCGTTAAGGCAAGCACATTGGTGCCAATTTCATCGTCACTCACAACGATATCAGCAACCTTCACCCGAGATGCCGTGTTCGTATCTTCTGCAAGCGAAACCACATTGCTCAACGCAACAGCAGTCGGTGCCTCATTTGCATTTGTAACCTGAACAGTTGCCAATGCTGAAGTGGCGTCCGGTGTCGCCCCAACAGAAACATCATCAACGCTCACACCAACTGAAAAGCTAGGGTCTGTTTCAAAGTCTAATGCGGTGCCCGCTTTTAGATACAGCTCAACACCATCAATTTCAAACTTCGCCGCATCTGCACCCGTCAAGGCGAACACATTGGTGCCAAGTCCATCGTCAGTCACAACGATATCAGCAACCTTCACACGAGATGCCGTATTGGCGTCTTCTGCAAGCGATACAACATTGCTCAGGGCAACAGCGGTCGGTGCGTCATTTGTTGGCGTGGAGGTTCCACCTCCATTGTCGCTTCCACTTTCATCGACAATGTCATCATCAATACTGTCAGCATCCACATCCCCGACATCCTGACTTTTGATTAAGTCAGCATTTATTCCCTTACCGTCTTCTAACAACACAGCATTGCTGATTTTCTGTACTGCGGCGCTAGGATCATCAGACTTCAACGCGAGAGTGAGGTCGTCAGCAATTTTCCCCAACGTTGCCTTTTGAACCTTCGCAATATCTACGAGCGCATTTTTAGTGTCTTTTGAAGAGCTGCCAGATGCGAGATTTGCCGTTGCGGTGCTAATCTCCTTGCTCGCCGCGGCGGATAAAACGGAGATACTCTTGGCAATCGAATTCACATGTGCTTGAGATTCAACAGACAATAACTTAGCCGAAACATCCTCAAGCAAATTGACCATAAGGTCACTACTATTATCTTCGCCAGCACTCGATGCGTCTAAATCCAACACACCGTTAGGACCCAGCAAGTTGAGTTGATGCGCTAACCCCTCGTAAAGTGCATTGCTCGCAGTTTCGCTGCCGATAGCATCGTCAGCACCAACAATAACCGCAGTACCAAGACGAACATAAACAGCGACCTTTGCAGCAAGTGCGTATAGTTGGGTTGCTTGCATATCAGATAAATTATCAGCCGCTGGCTCGCTATCTCCCTCGGTTGACTCTTTCACAATATCTGTTTGCGCAAGATCTACCTTGATATCAGCAAACCCAAATACATTTTTTAACACCGCTTGCGCATCAATAACTTTTTGTTCAAGCGTTTTAGAAGTTGATGCATCGGCATCTGCCAGTTTGCTTATGAGTGTTGTAAGGGGCGTTACAACTTTTGAACCCGCTGGAGCTTCCATTTGACCAACAAATGGCAAATTGGTGGCAATATCGACGCCGCCAAACGCTATTAATTTTCCAGTGGCGGTCCCGAAAGGAAATTCAAAATTTCCCAGATCATCGGTAGTAACCGTAGGCTCATTTACGCCTATTACGCCGTCGCCATCCACATCAACGCCAACAGTTGCGCCAGCAATCTTCCCGTCGATTACGACGCCCTTTTGGAGAAAAAATTCGTCGGCTGCAGCCTTCGATAGTTCGATGGTGGCTGCATCAGACCCGATTTCACTAAGTGCATTTTTCGACGCTAATTTTGCTCCTTCACCAAATACAAATCCGCTGATATCGTTCGCCTGTGATGTCCAATATTCCGCGACTTCCAACTTATTCGACAAAAGCTCCGCATCATCACCCAGCGCACCGCTGATGATATCAATGATCATCTGACCGACTTTTGTTCCTTCGGCAAGCTTTCCCATCCAATAGTTCAGGCCTTCTGCATCGGGCGTTCGATGGAACAGGTTTGCGTAAACCGCAACAAGAAACTCATCAGGTGTGTTAGTTGTTTGCTCTGCAAAATACGGGTATAAACTGGTGCTTTCAGCCTGAACAGAAAATGATTGGGCAATTTCAGCAAATGACATTCCAGATTCAGCGCGATCTACCCAGTATTTTATCCCATTTGGGTCAGGTGCACGGTTAAAGTATCCAATATAAAGCCGCGTTATGATCTGATAATTGGTCAACATTTTCCACACTCAAGTTTTTTGATCATGCACTGATGCCAAGACAAACGATTCTAGTTTGCAGCGATCGACGGTCCCCAAACAAACTGGCTATCAAACAAGCGCCATCCCAATATGGGAGGCTAAACACCCATATCTCGATCGACATCACCCATTTGGGCTATGTTTTTAAACTTTTATTAGGATTTGGCTCCAGTGGCGCTGACGTCAGACAGCTTCAATTCAACTTATGAAGCCATGTGAAGGAAGTTCCCAGACCAAACGGGAAAATTGGGTGCGCGTATTACATTCAGTCTTCGATAGAATCGACTTTACCTGAATGTTAATTGTAGAGATTGAACGTTCTTTTTGTTCAGCGATTTGGCGATTTGTCAGTCCATCTACCAACATATTTACGAGAGAAATTTCCGCGTCAGTTAGCCCGTAAACTGTCTTCAATTTTGTGAGCTTGTTGAAAGCAGACCTTTTTGGCACAACAAAAAGTAAAGTGCATTGCTCGGAAAAGCCAAACGTTCTAATCGGAAAATCAATAAGCATATCTGGCGAAAACTTGGCAAAACGCAGATCAAAGAGTGTGCCGCCCCGTCCAATTTGAGATTCGATTGAAAATGACTGTAAATTAGATTTCAAATAGAAACTTATCAGTTCTCGGGCACTCATATTGCCCTTGTGTTTTGTGGAACAGGCTAGTTGTCCTTGTAAATCACATCCGATTGGATAACCCTTTGCAATCATCCTTTGTCCAACTTCATTGGCAAAAACTATGCGCCCTTCTCTTGATAAAACTAGAATTCCTGGAACGCCTGCAAAACTGTTTTCTTTCACCAAGGCGGTTTCAAGTTTGCTACCTGCGAGAGCTCGATTAATTTCAAACGCCTGACGCAGGTGCGGCACTAACTGCTCTACTTTGCGCAACCACGGCGCTTTTAGTTTTTCTGCGTCCTTAGCTCTAATATTCCCCCCCAATGCGAATACGCGAGCGTCGCTTTTGAAAAGAAGCGTTCCCCCTCCTTGACTAATACTTTCTTGAGGGAGCAGCCAATCATGATAAAATTCGGTTTTTTTCAATTTTTGAGATGGGAACATTTCCTCGCAGTCTACCGCTATACCGACAGGCTGACTCATAAAACCGGGTGCCCACGAATTCATACTATGGAAGTGCTGATTGTATGTGAGAATAAACTCAGGATCATAGCCAAATTCAGCGAAGTCCAGCGTAAACTCTGTCTCTTGGTCAAACCCAAGAATATGTGTGCAAATGTCACCGGCTGAGACAGAAAGCTTTTGGAGAAAGTACTGCCAACTTACCTGTCCCATTGCCGCCGAGAATAGCACAGTCGTAAGTTCTGAAAGCTCTTTTGCACTCAAACCTCCTTCGACCGACATCGTTCACTCTTTCTGTTATCAATTAAATATTCAGTATGAGTCGGATTGAGCTGCTCTCCAATTAGACTACAGCCAAAACCCGATTTTTGTCACTCACACCAAAGCGAACGGATCGTCCATCACCCCAACAAGGTTGATCAGCAACTCACCATTGTTCGCATCAAGTGCGGCATTGTAATAGCCATCAATTGCGTTCTTGGCGGCAGTGATGCTGCCCGCTGTGCCATCATATAAAGCCATCGCCGCTTTGCCATTATCCACATTGCTCAGGCCCTTAATGACAGAATAATAGGCACCAATGTTGGCTTTGTTGGTGAAATAATCAACGTCCGTTTGGCTGCCAGTTGCTGCCTTTGCGCCATTGATGATCGCCAGCAAGAAAATTGGCTTGCTCACCACACCATCATCCAACTGCTTCACCCAATAGTTAAAGCCCTCAGTGTCTGGTGCGCGGCCCAAGAAGTTTTGATAAACCGCTGTTACAAAGCCTGATGTATCATCTGGGTTTGTGTAAAGCGCTTTGGTTTCAGGTTGAACATAAAAGCTCTCAGCAATTTGGTTTTTGCTCATGCCTTCGCTCAAACGCGTGCCCCAATAAAACAGCCCCTCAGCATCCGGTGCGCGGTTAAAGTAGGCAATATACATTTCAATGAAGGCTGAAAGATCAGCCGAAGACACATTGACCACGCCATCAAGCACATCCAAATTGACGTCTTTCGCGCCTGTTTGAAAGTCGATTTTTTCGATCGAAATCAGACTGTCAGTGCCTTCAGCACCTGAGCGATCCTGCACATTTACCGCACCACCTTTATTGATGGTAATCGAAAAATGTTTCGCATCACCTGCATAAATGGCTGTATCTGTGCCTGCACCACCATCGATTACATCATGACCGCCGGCAGGCAAAAATAAATCGTCTTTTGCCGAACCAATTAGATTTTCAGCCTCATCACTTCCCGCAATCGTTGAGAACGATTCAATATTTGCCTTGATTGTTTCAATAGTGACATCGGCATTTCCTTCACCATCTCGCGGATCGGAAGAAGTCCAATCAAAGCTATATGCATAAAAATGCAGTTCGCCATCTTTGTGAAAAGGAAAATACTGCTTTTGCTTGCTCTCAATGAAGGTGGACGTAGCGTTTGAGAACACACCGCCATTGTTCAAATAAATCTCAGTTCTGTAGTAGTCACCATTGTAGTGAGTACCTTGACCAATAATGTCGACCCAACCATCCCGGTTCAAGTCGTAAAACTTGAAGTCATTCAGGTATGTTCGATCAACACCATCGGCAATTATCAGATTCTGAGAGACCGAAAAACTGCCATTTCCGTCATTAAACAAAACCTGAAGACCGGTGCCAGCATAACCTAGAACCGTTTCAGTTGGCCGGTCGTTTTGAAATGTTGAAAGTAAGACTAGATCAAGGTCTCCGTCACGGTCGATATCAGCCGAATTGCCTTCTAGCCCAATTGTCCCTTTTCGCTTTAGATCAAAGCTGCCAAATTCAATTGCCCCACCAAACCCAAAAATACTTTCAGGCAACTCAATGACTTGTTCGTCGGTGAAGCCGCCATCCCCGTCGTTAAGAAAGATCAAGTTTCCTTTGGTAATATTGTCAGCAAGTACTGCTAAATCTTTATCGCCGTCGCCGTCTGCGTCAAAAACAACGGCTCCCGTAAACGTGTTACTATAATAAACCGTATTCCCATCAGCATCGAGATAACTATGAGTCGTATAGTCTTTATAAATCACGTTTGTTTGCGTCAGCAGGTTTGGTAATTTTATTTGGTCGTATGTGAGTATATTGTTGCCAATAGACAAGCTCAAAAAACTTCGATCTATGTCCGGCCCTGACTTGCTATTGTCACCGTTCTCAATACTTGTGGTAAAAACATCGTCGAGCCCGTTTCCTGTAATATCGCCAACAGCAACATTGTGTGTCCAAACATCAACGCTAATAGCTTTTGAAGCGACCCAAGTTCCATCAGCCTGGCTAAGGTAAAACACGTCTGGTTCACCTTGCTCATCAAAGATGATGGGATCATCTTCAAAATATGGATCTGTGCCTGCACCACCTAGTACAAAGTCCAGTCGACCATCGCCATTGAAGTCACCAACCGATAAATCTAGCCCCAGAGAAGACGATGTATCGCCCGAAATATAGGCCGATGTCTCATCTGACAGCGACCCGTCACTTTGCTGAATGTAGACCCGCAGTTTTGCTTCGGGCAGGACGACTTGTGATGAAGCCCATGCTCGAACTGAATTTGCGTAGACAAGCAGGTCAGCAAGCCCATCTCCGTCAACATCCATGATTTCATGCCAAACCAAACCCCAATTGTCGCCGACATCGAATGTGCTTGAATTCAAAATCATATTTTCTCGACTTGTTTACTGCCGGAAGACCACTTTCCTGGCCATAGTATTCGGCAGGACGCAGCAATTAGATTGATGTTCTCCACCCACAAACAACAATTGCAGGTTTATTACTTTCACCGATAGTTCCTTGTCCAATATGGGGAACAACAGCACCCGTTTTTCCGCTGCTTGTTGTCCACAGCCCCGCAAAGCTAATCAATTCTGACATGGCGCTCCCTCACCAAACTCAAACTGAACATGACGATTTTAAGAGCGTTTGAACTTGATACCACCCCCAAACGGGTGGTTAAATTCCAAGCGTAAAGCACCAAATGCATAATTTTCTTGGCATAAACAATATTTTGAGCAAAATGTTTGGATAAGACTATACCGACGAGGCAAGAATTCTTGAGATGAGAGACACTATATTGCAGTCGACCCACAATCTAGTTCTGCAAATCTATGACACGATCGATAATCAGTCTTTGTGGTCAACTGTTTTGGACAAATGTGCGTGGTTTGTTGGCGCCAAAAGCTGTGCAGTTTTTGACCAAATAGTAACACCGACTGCTATCCATAACTTCAGGTTGTCGCAAAGCTCAAACTCATACTCTGAGTTTGGAATGGACACCTATGTGGATCGGTTTATTGAACAGGAACTAAATGACAGAGGTCACGCCAAACAAGCAGTCGCAATTTCAGACCGCATAGAAGTCTTAAGTGACGAAGTGACCTATACTGACTATTCAGAGTTTCTGCGGCGCGACAACGTATCAT
Organism: Maritalea porphyrae; assembly: GCF_027213965.1. GTDB lineage: Bacteria > Pseudomonadota > Alphaproteobacteria > Rhizobiales > Devosiaceae > Maritalea > Maritalea porphyrae_A. Next base: position 83,518 of record NZ_JAPWGX010000008.1, read on the forward strand.
ATCTTCGCGAACTTGGACTTAGGCATCGAGCTATTTCATTCCTCAATAAAGACAATCTAAATAGTTCCCAGCTAACGTTTCAGTTTGGCGACAACAGAGGCCCCATAACCAAAGATGAGGTTAGAAATGTTGAAACGCTCTTGCCACATATAGCGAAAGCACTGGACTTAGGGCGCTTAGTTTATCAAGCCAAAGACGCACATCGTGGAATACTCTCCGCGATGGATAGGCTGGCTATCGGTGTCTGCGTTTTGGACAGATTTGGACACGTGACTGCCCAAAACAATGAGTTTGAGCGTCAATCCGAATGTTATGGCGTCTTTTTCGCAAATCCTAGCAGCAAGCTTTGTTTCCGCAAACCTTCAGATCAACTCAAGTTCGACGAACTAAACGCAAATGCGCAGAATAATGGTAAATTTGGCGCCCGGCCGAGGAAGGAAGCCGTTGCGACCCGAACTGGCGAGGTGTTGTGTATTGAAGTTTCCCCAGTGCAGCACTTAGTTGAGTTAGGTTTCGAGCCACACGGCGGCGCAATAGTATTTAGTACAGACACAAGCAAACCAATTACAGTTGATCTGGATTCTGCTGCTAAATACTTTGGTCTCTCCCATGCTGAAACCAAGACCGCACAACTTTTAAGTCAGGGCCTAACAAATAACAAGATTGCTCAAAAACTGGATCGGTCCAGTGAGACGATAAAATTCCACATAAAGGCCATATTGAGCAAAACGCGTTGCTCAAACAGAACTCAATTTGTTCGTCTACTTGGGAATTTCAGAGGTGATTTGATAGAATAGCTGTCCGGCGTCAGTATTTGATAGACAGATTGGTGTTGTTGCGTAAGAGATGGTTTTTGGTTCATCGTAGCCCCTATG
>NZ_JAPWGX010000089.1 GCF_027213965.1 Maritalea porphyrae
TACCTGTGTACATTGATTTCTTTGCACATATGTCTTTGTGGGAAGGCGCACGTATTGCCGGAGCACAAATTCATCCGTTCATGCATAACAACACCAGTCACCTAAGAAAGCAGATTTCACGTCACGGTTCAGGGATCATTGTTGTGGATTCGGTTTACAGCACTATCGGGACCATCGCTCCTCTACGTGATATCTACGAAATAGCACAGGAGTTTGACTGCGGCCTGGTTG
>NZ_JAPWGX010000090.1 GCF_027213965.1 Maritalea porphyrae
CCCCGCCCCCCCCCCCCCCGCCCCCCCCCGCCCGCCCCCCCCGCCCCCCCCCCCCCCCCGCCCCCCGCCCCCCCCACCCCCCCCCCCCCCCCCCCCGCCCCCCCCCCCCACCCCCCCCCCCCCCCCCCCACCCCCCCCCTTGCCCCCGCAAACCCACTCTTTGCCATTCGCCTAGCCCACCAACTTATCGCACGGGCACTTGGCGGCAAAACGGTCAAAAACCACCAAGG
>NZ_JAPWGX010000091.1 GCF_027213965.1 Maritalea porphyrae
ATCTTGTGCAATCATGTTGTGAACGATGTCGTCAGGAATGTAAGCCACATCCAAAACGCCCGATTTCAAATCGGTAAGCAGCTTTTTCAAATCATCATAATGATCAACTTGGCCTTGCTGCCAAGTGCCCAAATGAACTAACCCTTGCTTTTTCAAAGTGAGCAGAATACCCGCTTCTTTCAGTGCAGATTTATCGCGCTTGCTCTGCTCCGCTTGGATAGCCACGTAA
>NZ_JAPWGX010000092.1 GCF_027213965.1 Maritalea porphyrae
ATCCGGCACCGTGGCCGAAGGCCTCGGTGACGCTCGTACCGCCGCCGATGACGATCGACATCGAAGTCCGCGAGGTGCGCCCGAGCATCCTGCATCTTGGCGAGGAAGCCGAGCAGTTGCCGTACATCCCACCCGTCGGCGCCGCCTCCATCAGCACACTGCAATCGGTATCCCAATGACAACTCAGCTTACAACGGCCAGCATCGGGCAGAGGGCGATGGATCAAGTG
>NZ_JAPWGX010000093.1 GCF_027213965.1 Maritalea porphyrae
CTTATGGCCTCGGTGCTTCTAAGATTTACACTATCTGGCGTTTGATTCTTCCAAGCGCAATGCCAGGTATCTTAACCTCGGTCATTCTAAGTATTGGTCGTGTCATTGGTGAGTCTGCTCCAGTATTCCTGACAGCAGGTATGGTTGCACGTATTCCGGATTCTTTATTGGATTCAGGTCGTACGCTAACCGTTCACCTATACAAACTGACTACCGAACTGTTTACCGT
>NZ_JAPWGX010000094.1 GCF_027213965.1 Maritalea porphyrae
ATCTAACAGAGCGACGTCAGGTTGAAGTGGAAGAGTTGGATCTTGCGCCTGTTGGGGCGAATCAAGCTAATCCGAACCAATTACAGCGCACCAATCAACTGGTTTGGAAAACCGTACCTGTCGTAGACAAAACCGGGCAACCGATTCGTCAAGACAATCCGTTACAACAATACGGTATTCAAGTGACGCAGGTGACCATTGGTGACCCGCAGCCAGAAAAGCAATTAGA
>NZ_JAPWGX010000095.1 GCF_027213965.1 Maritalea porphyrae
GAACTAGAAGATGAAGATCGCGAAGAATTCCTAGCAGATATGGGGATCGAAGAGCCGGGCCTGAACCGTGTATTTCGCTCTGGTTACGAACTACTGACTCTACACACCTACTTCACAGCAGGTGATAAAGAAGTACGTGCTTGGACAATCCCTGTTGGTGCAACTGCGCCTCAGGCGGCAGGTAAGATCCACACTGACTTCGAGAAAGGCTTTATTCGTGCAGAAGTAG
>NZ_JAPWGX010000096.1 GCF_027213965.1 Maritalea porphyrae
CCCCAACCTCATGGTGAGCTTGTCCAACCATGACTGTCGTGCACTGCGGTCCATCCTTCGACAAGCTCTTCGATGAGGTTTTTTGACAAAACTTATCCCCGTCCCCAAAACCCCATGCCACAATATGCGGACCTTTTCTTGAAACCGTCGCAGGGCATTGACGAATGTTGGGCGGTGAGAGTTGTGATGGCACTGCCCTTGTTTCCC
>NZ_JAPWGX010000009.1 GCF_027213965.1 Maritalea porphyrae
CAAGATGCACGCGGGTTGCAACAACAGGCCGCCAAAGCCTATCTCAGCCACGGCAATGCAGCCGTGAAAGAACCTGACGACGAGTGGCAAGAGTTCTAAAGACCACACCATCGGTAGAATTTTGACGGCGGCATCTTTGAGATGCCGCCGTTGGTTTTTGTAGCAGTATTGCTGCGCGCTAACTGCAAATTAACCCCTTTTTGCGATAAATTATTAACTATAATTTGCGCGTTTTTGGGGGAAGCCAGTTGGATGGCTGAAGATCGTATTCGGGTCAGAGATTTGATACCGGCTTTGGGATTTAGTGGTCTTGCAGCTTTGCTTGGTGTTGTGGGCTACATGCGTGCGCCAGACCATGGCGAAATGGCCGTCGTTTTCCCTCCATGGATCGATAGCAATGTGATTGTACAATCCATTGTTCAGTCCGGCGCACAATTCGTTTCTCCCTCAAAACTACCCAGTGTTTTTGTCATCCGTTTAGAAACTGAGCAGACCAGGCGTCGCTTGAGCGAAAGTGGTGCTTTGTTGTTTGTTGCAGCCGCAGGAATATGTGGACCTGCATCAATCGCGGCGTTCGTTAAGGAGTAATTATGTCTATTGAGCAACTGCGGGCTACCGCCACAAAATATGCGATGATTTTGTGCTGTATTCTTGCTGCCTCCGTCTGCGGCATTGAATATTTTGTGCAAGGAGCACCCTCCATTGGGTCAGCCATCGCTGTTGCTGGTTTGGTTGTGCTTGGCGCGAATTTTATTATGCAGCGCAATGGCGTTGCGTTCCGCTTCGCTGCGGTTGCCGTGCTTATGGGACAGGTCATGGGCTTGCTCATTGCAGCAAAAGGCCATCCATTTCAGAGTGATATGCATATGGCATTCTTCTCTGCCTTGGCATTTTGCGCGTTGTTCTATGATCACCGCCCCATCATTCTTGGCGCGTTGTTGGTTGTGGCACATCACTTGTTTCTTGGTATGGCATTTGAAGATTTGGTTTTTTACGGCGGCGGATCCATCGAACGCGTTGCGCTACATGGAGTAATACTTGGTGGTGAAACCGTGGCTTTGGTTTGGATGATGACCAATACCCAAAAACTGCTTGGCATTGCGCAAGAGAAATCTGATCTGGCCGAGAGTGAAATGGAACGTAGAACTCAAGTTTCCGCTGAACGTGAAGCCGCACAAACCACAACAACAGAGCAACGTGAGAAAATGGTAACGGACTTGCGCGAAGCGTTTGGTGGCGTGGTACTGGCGGCCGCTGCAGGTGATTTCACACAACGAATTGACACGAACTTCCCTGATGATGAATTGAACCTTTTGGCTGACGCGGTGAATGAATTGGTGGAAACCGTGGAACGCGGGCTCTCTGATACTGGAGATGTTTTGTCCGCACTGGCCAGCTATGATCTAACCAAGCGTATGGTTGGCACTTATGAGGGCGCTTTTCTTGAGTTAAAGCAGAACACAAATACAGTGGCGGACCGCTTTGCCACATGTGTATCCCAAATCGGGGACACTTCACGCGCGCTAAAACAAGCGACCAGCGAAATATTGGCAGGTGCAAGTGACTTGTCAGAACGCACAACGCGTCAGGCGGAATCTATCCAAGAAACCTCCGCAACCACGGGTCAGTTGGCCGAAACTGTGCGCGACAATACCGAGCGGGCCAAAAAGGCACAAAGTTCAATCACCGAAGCACGTACCGTTGCAGAGCGTGGTGGGCAGGTGATGGCTGAAGCCAATGCGGCGATGCAGCGGATCACTGAATCTTCGAGCAAGATCTCAGATATTATCGGCATGATTGACGACATCGCCTTCCAAACGAATTTGTTGGCCCTAAACGCCTCTGTTGAAGCGGCACGTGCCGGTGAAGCGGGCAAGGGCTTTGCTGTCGTTGCTGTTGAGGTGCGCCGTTTGGCCCAATCGGCAGCCCAGGCCTCTTCTGAGGTGAAGGTGCTGATTGAACAATCTGCGGTTGAAGTTGATGGCGGCACCAAGCTTGTTTCCCAAGCCTCTGAAAATTTAGACGGCATTGTGACATCAGTGCGTGGTGTTACAGCCTTGATGGATGAAATTGCCCGCGAAAGCCAAGAACAAGCCTCTTCGATTGGCGAAATCTCTAAATCGATCCACGAAATGGATCAAATGACACAGCACAACGCTGCTTTGGTTCAACAAACCAACGCGTCGGTTGATAAAACACAAGCCCAAGCAACTGAGCTTGATCACATGGTTGAACGGTTCCGTATTGATGGCCGTGAGGCACGTGCAGGTGGTGCTAAAACAGTGGCCGCTTAAAGCGGATTGTAGGCGATAGCAAGCATTGCCGATCTATCGGTCAAAAACATTGCTGTAGAATATCGACCCGATTAGGTGGAAACCTGATCGGGTTTACTATATCAACGTCATGTAGTGCAGTGTTGAGGAGCAGGCTGACCTTTAAGTTGGTTTGGGCAATTACGTGAAAAAGTCACTTGGGCTTGTGGCTCATGACGAAAAAAAACAGCTTCTTGCTGACTGGTGCAAAAAGCACAGTACAAAGCTGTCGCAGCTCGATCTATATTCGACGGGCACCACGGGCAAGAAAATCATTGAATATGCAGGTCTTAGTGTGACCCGATTGGCAAGCGGCCCCATGGGCGGTGATGCACAGTTGGGGGCAATGATTGCTGAACAGCGGCTTGATGGGCTGATCTTTTTTATAGACGGCCTTGCCGCAATGCCGCACGATGTTGATGTGAAAGCGCTCATTCGTTTAGCAACGATTTACGATGTGCCTTTTGCATGCAACCAATCAACCGCGAATGCGGTGCTTGAATTGTTCTAAAGACGTAGGGATCTATTGATTGACCGATGGGTCGGTTTTGGGGCAGTTTGTAGGACAATAAACTCCGACAAGAGGGGAATTCACGGGGTGAAAAACGAAAATATGATTGAGGTACGGGGGGTCTCCAAAAGTTTTGGAGGACTGAAGGCCGTTTCAGATTGTTCGTTGCAAGTTGAAAAGGGCTCAATTACGGGCTTGATCGGGCCAAATGGCGCGGGCAAAACGACGCTTTTCAATATTGTGGCGGGTACTTTGATGCCGGATGAGGGACAAATCATCTTTAATGGTGAGGATGTGACGGCGCTTAAGCCGCACGAATTGCACACCAAAGGCATGCTGCGCACGTTCCAAATTGCACACGAGTTTTCAGCCATGACGGCGCTTGAAAACTTGATGGTGGCCGCTTCTGAACAACCGGGCGAAAGCCTTTTCCAGTCGTGGTTTAACGTCAAACATGTGGCAGAGTTCGACATGGAAGTGCGCAAGATGGCTCTTGATGTCATCGACTTTTTGCACCTAGGACACGTGAAAAACGAGTTGGCGGGCAATCTGTCAGGTGGGCAAAAGAAGCTGCTTGAACTTGGACGCACCATGATGACTGACGCAAAGGCTGTGCTTTTGGATGAGGTCGCTGCGGGCGTGAACAAGACGCTTTTGAAGGATTTGGCGAGCAATATTCAACGCATGAACAAAGAACTTGGCTACACGTTCTTTGTGATTGAGCATGACATGGATTTGATTGCAGAGCTGTGTGATCCGGTGATTGTGATGGCGCAAGGCACCAAGATTGCTGAGGGGCCGATGGAAGATATCCGCAATAATCCTGAAATTATTGAAGCCTATTTCGGCACTGCCGTGGAGGTTGCGTCATGAGTTTGTTAGACGTCAAAGACGTACATGGTGGTTATGGCGGCGCGCCAATTCTTAATGGCGTGAACATGTCGATTGAGCGCGAAGATATTGGGGTGATTGTTGGGCCAAACGGGGCCGGAAAATCAACCACATTGAAGGCCATCTTTGGATTGCTGGAAGTGACTGGCGGCTCGATCACCCTTGATGGGCATGAAGTTGCCAATCAACTGCCAGACAAGTTGGTGCCGCTAGGTCTAAGCTTTGTGCCACAAGAGTTTAACGTGTTCACCGAAATGACCGTGCACGAAAACTTGGAAATGGGCGCTTACATTCGTGAAGATGATTTCAGCGCTACGCTGGATTATGTCTATGAAATGTTCCCACCGCTCAAAGACAAGCGGAAGCAAAAAGCGGGCGAATTGTCTGGTGGTCAGCGCCAAATGGTGGCCATGGGCCGGGCTTTAATGAGCCAGCCAAAACTATTGTTGCTCGATGAACCATCTGCTGGGCTCAGCCCACGCTATATGATGGAAATCTTTGAAACGGTTGTAAACGTCAATAAGTCCGGAGTGGGCATATTGATGGTTGAGCAAAATGCACGCCAAGCACTTGAATTTGCCTCAAAAGGCTTTGTGTTGGCAGGGGGAAAAAACCGGTACACCGGAACCGGACGGCAGCTATTGGACGACCCAGAAGTCGCTCAAAGCTTCCTTGGCGGTTAGAGGGGATCTAACGCTATGAATGAATTTATATTCTTTTTGAACAAAGTGATCATTTCAGGCGCTACGCTTGGATCGGTCTATGCACTTGGTGCTGTTGGGGTGACCCTTATTTTTGGTATCTTGCGGTTTGCGCATTTTGCGCATGGCGACATGATGACCTTGGGTGCCTTTATTTCGTTTATGCTGGTTGGCATTTTCCAATCGCTTGGTATTCAAACACCTTTACCAACAGGTTTTATTGTTTTGCCATTTGCCATGGCCATTACAGCGGGTTTGGCTTTGGGGATCGACAAAGGATTTTATGAACCTTTGCGGGCCAAAGGGGTGAAAACGGTTACATTGCTGATCGCTTCGATTGGTGTGACGCTGATGTTGCAAGGTTTGATCCGCTTGTTTGCAGGCACGGCAACACGCAGTTTCTTTGAAAATGAATCCAAAGACCTGTTCCGCTTTAAACTGCCCATCGAGGGCGTTCGTTCGATCAATATATCAGAACCACAAATCCTGGTGATTGTTACAACGATCATAACGGTTCTTGTGTTGCATTTCTTTTTGACCCGCTCGCGGATCGGTAAAGGCATGCGCGCTATGGCTGACAATCCAAGCCTTGCACAAGTTTCTGGCATTAATACTGCAAGTGTTGTGCGCGCGACTTGGATTATTGCCGGCAGCTTGGCGGCAATGGCGGGTACCATGTTGGCGCTTGACGTTATCTTGAAGCCGGATCTGGCCTTCAATATCGTGTTGCCAATTTTTGCCGCAGCTGTTGTGGGTGGTCTTGGCCATTCCTATGGGGCGATTGCTGGTGGGTTCTTGATTGGCTTTGCTGAAACAATGTCTGTTTTCAATTGGTCGATCATGTTCCGTGGGTTCGACAATTTGCCCGATTGGTTCCCCAAAGATCTTTCTTTGGTGCCAACCGAGTATAAATTGACTGTGGCCTTCATCATTCTTGTTGTGGTGCTATTGGTTCGTCCACAAGGAATCTTTAAAGGAGCATCATCATGATACGTCGCGATGCGATTTTGTTTGCCGGTCTCGGAGTTCTTGTGCTTGCGCTGGCAAATTGGTTCTCTGTTCCTTACACGTTGCAAATTCTTGTTAACGCGTTTGCCTATGCGCTGATCGCGCTGGGGTTGAACGTACAATGGGGATATGCGGGGCTATTTAACTTTGGTGTGATGGGCTTTTTGATGGTGGGCGGGGCGTCGGTGACGTTCGTCTCCTATCCCCTCAACGATGCATTTTGGTCCTCAGATGGTCCGTTCATGTTGTTCAAAGCCTTGTTGGCTGCGATCGCTGGTGGTGCGCTGATTTGGGGCGTAACGCGTATGCCCAAAAAGGGTAATCTGGCCAAGCTGCGCGGCTTTTTGTTGGTGATTGCATGGGCTGTTGCCTATGTGGTTTATCGCTCTCAAATCGATCCTGCAGCGCGCTTGATTGAAGCCGAAGCTGACTTTGTTGGCGGTCTTGGCTTGCCTGCGATCTTTGGGTGGGTATTTGGCGGCATTATGGCCGGTATTATTGCCTACATCATTGGTAAAATCTGTCTTGGGCTGCGTACCGACTATCTGGCGATTGCAACCATTGGTGTTTCGGAAATTATCCGGGCGTTGATCAAGAACATGGATTGGCTCACACGGGGCACATTGACTGTGTCACCGGTGCCATGGCCCACGCCATTGCCTGCCGATATTAGCGCATCAGGCGTAGCAAGTCCTGACATGGCGATCTTGTTGGCCCGGTCGGGTTTCTTGGCTGTTGTTATGCTTTTGGTTGGGATTATTTTCTTCTTCTTGCAACGCGCATATGAGGGCCCATGGGGCCGAATGATGCGTGCGATTAGAGATAACCATATTGCTGCGGGTTCAATCGGCAAAAATGTGACCAAACGTGAGTTGGAAATCTTTGTTCTGGGTGCCGTGCTTATGGGTGTCGGTGGGGCAATTTTGACCTCTTATGTGCAATTGCTTGATCCAAGTGGCTATCAGCCGATCAACCACACCTTTATTGTGTGGGTGATGATTATTGTTGGCGGTGCGGGCAATAACTATGGTGCGCTATTTGGCGGCATTTTCATCTATATCGTATGGACCATTTCAGAACCCGCATCGGTGATCCTGTTTAGTTTCATCAGCGATATGTCCGATGGCGTTGGTATAGGTGCGATCCCTGATATTGAGTCTCGAGCCCTGCAAATGCGGGTGTTTGTGCTCGGCATGGTGATCACTCTGGCCCTGCGCTACGCGCCTCAAGGTATGATCCCTGAGCGGGTACGTACACAAGAGGGCTAGGCCTTCTGGTCACAAAGCTGAATCGAAACGCCGCTTCATTCATTTGGAGCGGCGTTTTCTTTAGATTTCGGACAAAGTTTCCAGCACGATTTGGCGGAACCAGGCGTGCGGTTTGTGTGCTGAGTTGCGGCGATGCCAAACCATATGGATTTGAGCCTGAGGTACAGGCATGGGCGGATGGTAAATTTCAAGCGCGAGCCGATCTCTAACGTGATGGGCAAAGGCCGAAGGTAAGAGCGCGATGAGTTCAGAGTTGGAAACCGCGTTGGCGACACCATTAAAAAATGGCACAGTCATGGAAATTTTGCGTTGCCGTCCAACAGCGCGCAGTGCTTGGTCGCCAACGCCTTCCATCTTCCCTTCGTTGGAAAAAAGGACATGTCCCATCGCACAATAAAGATCGAGCGGAATAACCTCTCCGGGCTTGATCTTTGCTTCTCGTATGGCCAGATTTTTTCTGTTGGCAACCACTTCGAATGGGCCAGTTATCGCTAAGCGGCTTTCTGCCCAGTCGGGCAGGTTTGTTTGCGGGATAAGGGCAAGGTCAATTTGCTCGCGCCGCATCGTGTCCAATTGGTTGTCGATAACCTGATCGACCATTTGCAGTCGGATATTCGGCGCAATATTTGAAATGATTTGGCCAAGGCGCGGCAGCAACAATTCAGCAAAGAAATCTGAACCCGAGATAACAAAGTTTGCTGTGCAGGCTTGCGGATCAAACTCGCTCGTTTGATCAATTACGCTTTCAATTGAGCGCATAATGTTATGAAGCGGCACTTGCAAATCAAGCGCCTTTTGTGTGGGCACTAGCTTTTGCCCTTCACGTACAAACAAAGGATCGTTCAAGCTAACCCTTAAACGCCCAAGGGCCGCGGATATTGCGGGTTGCGACAGGCCAATTTTTTCGCCTGCCTTTACTGTAGAGTGGGTTTCCAGCAGGGCCGCAAGCACGCGCAGCAAATTGAAATCGAAGGACAATAAATTCATTCAATGAATATAGTATATAAAATGAATCGATTTCAATTATAGATTTGTCTGCTCCAATATCCTCTCCATTCAGTTCAATAGGGGAACGTTATGATTAGGAATGTTGGTTTTTGGTTCTTTGCAGTCGCTGCTATCTGCGCATTGATTGGGATGGGGTGGGGCATTCAAATGTCTGCAACGCATAATCACGTGTTATCGCCAGCTCATGGGCACTTGAATTTGGTGGGGTGGGTGACGATGGCGTTTTTTGGGCTTTTTTATAAATTGGTGCCACAGGCGGGCGAGAGTCTCATCGCTAAGGTCCATTTGGGCGTAGCATTATTGGGGCTTATTAGCTTCGTGCCGGGTATCGCGATGGCCATTTCGGGGCAGGGCGAAACGCTGGTGAAAATTGGCTCAGCGTTGATAATTTTTTCGATGCTGATTTTTATCTTCAATGTCTTTAAGTATCGGGACGCATTTTCCGCTTAGCGGTTTGCAATGACAAACAAGACTTCATAGGGCGTGCCGTCATGCCCTATGCCACCTGACTTTTCAATGACTTCGCATCTTTGCCAAGCGGCAGCGCCTGAAAATTTGTCATTGAGCATCTTTTTTGTTGGCAGATTGTAATAACGATCGAGCTTATCGCGCCCTGCGCCTTCACCAGACTTGAAGCTGGCCATCAAAAGCCCACCGGGTTTAAGGGCTGTGTGAATTTTCTTGATGATCAGGTCAAGCTCGTCCCAAGGGGCGTGCAGCAGGCACATATTTGCCCATATGCCATCATATAGCCCGATGTCTGAAAGCTCATCAAATCGCATGATTTTGACGCGGTCGCCCAGCCGTTCAATAGCGAATTTTGCCAGCTCAGGATTGCCCTCGGTTGCGGTTACATCAAGGCCTTGGCTCTGCATGTGTTGCGCTTCCAACCCGGCGCCGCACCCGAGCTCCAGTACGCGACCTGCATTAGGCAGTGCCTCCAAAAACGAAGTTAGGGTTTTGGATGGTTTCGTGCGCCGGCTTGCATATTCTTGAGCATTGTCGGCGTAGAACTGGAAGGTTTTTGGATCATAAGACATAACCGACTAATAGCGGCTTTTCTTGATATAAAAAAGGCCCGATGCAATGCACCGGGCCTAAATTTACCTAAGTTGAACGCAAAGCTTATTTAGCTTGGCCTAGTTCAACCCATGTGCCGCCATCAACGACCATTTCAACGATCACGCCAGAAACGTCACCAGCTGCGTCGAATTCGTGGCTACCGCCGCCGCCTTCGTAGTTGATGTCTTTGCCTTCAGCGATAAGCGCTTTAGCTTTTGCCCATTCGCCTGGAAGGATAACTTCACCTGGTGCAGTTGCAACTTCACGAAGCGCTTTGTTCAAGCCTTCGCGGTCAGTTGAGCCGTGCTTTTCAAATGCCAATGCGAGCAAGAATGCAGAGTCATAAGACTGTGCACCAAATGCAGCGATTGGATCTTGGCCAGCAGCAGTTGCAAGTTCAGCATAAACGCCAGTACCTGCGCTGTCTGCGCGGCCTTGACGTGTACCGATCATGCCTTCAACTGAAGCAGCGTCGATGCCTGTTAGCAATGCATCAGCGATCATGCCATCACCACCGAAGTAGACTTCGAAGTCACCAGACTCGATTGCTTGACGAAGCATTGTTTGGCCTGAACCTGAAGCATAAGCCAATACAACAAGGTTTGTTGAACCGCCAGCAGCCAAAGAACCCAATTCAGCACGGTAGTCTGATTTGCCTTCTTCGTGTGCTTCATTGACAGTTACATCGCCACCGCCTGCTGTGTATGCAGCAGACAATGCGTCCGCAAAGCCTTTACCGTAGTCGTTGTTTACATATGAGATTGCGATGTCGTTGATGCCTTTAGCAAGCAACAAACGCGCAACAACTTCACCTTGGTAGCTGTCTGATGGACCAACGCGGAACAATAGATCATTGTCTTCAACGGTGGTTACAGCTGGTGATGAAGCTGATGGTGATACCATCACAACGCCTGCTGGAATTGCTGCAGTGTTTGCTGCTGAAATTGTTGCACCTGAACACATTGCACCAACGATGGCGTGAACGCCGTCTGCGTTGATCAAGCGATCAGCCGCGTTGGCTGCAGCTGTTGCATCGGCACATGTTGAATCGCCGATTGTGTAAGTGGCTTCGCCACCAAGAATGCCGCCCTGTTCGTTAACGTGCTGAAGCGCAAGCTTAGCTGCGTCACCCATAGGAGGAGACAATGTTTCAAGTGGACCCGTAAAACCGAACATAATGCCGATGTTTACGCCTTCAGCCATGGCAGGTGATGCAGCGCTTAGAGCTGTTGCTGCAACTGCGGCTGTGAGTGCTGTTTTAAGATGACGCATAATTTCCCTCTGACTATTTTCATCTTCTTGTTTTTGACCCAAATTTGATGCCATATGATTTAGGCAATTTTGGGTTCTCACGAGGTCGTTTTCCTCCCTCGTCTGCGCCTAACAATAAACATTTTGAAAAAAGAGTCACCTATTTTGATCGAAATTTGACGAAGTTGACGTGCTAATTTGCGTTAATTGGTTAAGTTGGGCCACATTGGCTCTAATGGTTACAAAATAAATGTCATATCATCTGGTTAGCAGTGATTGCCTGACAATCGAAAGTATTGCTGTCTGGTGAAATAAAACTAGTAAGAAGGTCCGTGTTCGGATGAAAATTGCTCTCTTTACCGTTCGGCATTTGCTTGTGATGTGCTTGGCGTTCTGCACATTATTGTTCGGCGGATATGTGCTTGCCCAGGACGCTACTGAGTTCACCGGATGCGGTGGGAAGCAAATTGTAATTGCGGATTTGCAGTGGCCTTCAGCGTCGGTTTTGGCTCACGCGCATGCCCAAATAATCGCAACCCAGTTGAAGTGCAATGCCAGTGTTGTGCGCGCGGATATTGAAAGCGCAGCGACCACTTTAAAAACAGCGCAAACCCCAACGCTAATTCCAGAAATGTGGGTAAGCCGGGTTGCGGACAAATGGAATCAAGTGATCGAAGCAAGGGCTGGGTTGGCGGCGGGCAAAAGCTATGACGTTGCGGTATTTGAGGGATGGTATGTAGCGCCGAAAGTTGTCGAAGATTTCCCAGCACTTAAACTTGTTGGCAATCTAAAAGACATGCAGGCGCTCTATCAGCTGGAGGAAAAGCCTGAGTTTATTACCTGTCCAGCCAGTTGGGCTTGCTCAATCCTAAATGAGAATATGCTCAAAGCCTTTGGTCTTTCTGCGGCTTTTAAAGTGGTTGTGCCTGAGAATAGGTTGGATATGGATCGACGGATTGGCGCAGCGGTCTCATCAAATAGGCCGACAGTTTTTTACTATTGGCAACCAAATGCACTCGCACATGATTTGGGTATGCGTGCAGTTGATCTAGGGGGGCATTCGAATGATGCGTTCACCTGCATGGGCAACAAAGGGTGTGCAGATTTTCAACCAACAGGTTTTGCAAACGAGCAGGTTGTGCTTGCGTTGGCTGATTGGGTGCGTGGAGATGCCCCTGAGTTGTTGCCCTATGCGCGCAAAGCAAACATGCCGATGAAAGTCATGGATGAATTGTTGTCTGTCCAAGTGGAAGGGCAATTCACCGCAGAACAAGTGGCTACGTATTTTATCGTAAATTATCCCGAGATATGGCAGGCATGGCTACCGGTCAATACGCAGTAAATTTTAAGTAACAGACATGTATTCGATGAAGCTGCAAATCACCATAAATAGAACTAGGTAGATAGTATTCACGAATATTTTTTGATCTTTCGATCAACATTAAATACATCTTTGTTATTTGGTTTTACAAGTATTTGGCAGTTTTAGCTGTTTTCCTGTTTTGTTCACACAAATTTGTTTCCCCAAATCGTTTGACGCTCCACATGTGCATGCCTATGCTCGGGAAAATCGCGAGAACTATTTGGGAGAAAACGCGTGGCTAACAAAATAATGAATATTCTTGCAGGGACGGCGCTTTTGGCGGCTGTATCTGCCTTCGCACCGGCGGCTATGGCTGCATCTTGCGGTACGGATAAACAAATCGACATTGCTGAAATGAACTGGCCCTCAGCTGCGGCGCTGGCGCACATTCACGCGACGATTTTGGAAAAAGGTTACGGATGTGATGTGGAAGTTGTGATTGGCGACACTGTGCCAACTTCAGCTTCTATGTTGTCCAAAGGACGTCCCGCAATTGCGCCTGAATTGTGGACTGGTACAATTCAAGAAGCGTGGGACAAAGGTTTGGCCGATGGTCAAGTAAAAGCCGCTGGGCTTGCGATTTCGGATGGTGCTGTTGAAGGTTGGTGGATCCCAGACTATGTGGCTTCTGCCAATCCGGGCTTGAAATCAGTTGATGATTTACCTCAGTTTGCTGGTCTATTTGCGGACCCAGATGAGCCTGATCAGGGCCGTTTTTATTCGTGCCCTCCAGGTTGGGGATGTGAAATCGCCAACGCAGCCTTGTTTGAAGCCTATGCACTTGAAGATAGCTTTAATCTGTTCTCACCAGGTTCTGGTGGCAATCTAGATGCTTCAATCATTCGTGCGTTCGAACGTGAAGAGCCAATTGTATTTTACTATTGGGGTCCAACGGCCATTATGGGCAAATATTCCATGGTGCAGCTGGATATGCCTGAGCACGATCCCGCAGTTTGGAAATGCAACGTGGATTCAAATTGTACGCCAAAAGGCAAGAGTGCATTTGCCACGCCGCCTGTTGTTGTTGCCACAGCGGCTTGGATTGCTGATGAGGCTCCAGTGGTATTTGAGTATTTGTCTGATGTTGCATTGAGCAACGTTCAAATCTCAAAAATGCTTGATTGGGGTTCTGCCAACAAAGCGGGTGCAGCTGAAACGGCTGAAAACTTCTTGAAAACAGAAGAAGACGTGTGGACCCAGTGGGTGCCAGCCGATGTTGCAGAAAAAGTAAAAGCCGCGCTGTAAGTGGGCAATTGAATTTAACGAACAATGGTGGCCGGACGGGATTGACCGTCCGGCCATTTTTGCATGAAGGGATTTAGGAATGTTTCCGGAGTTTGTGAACACGCGTCCATTGCGTGTTTGGATGGATGAAGGTCTGAATTGGGTGGTCCGCAATTGGGGCGATGGATTTGAAGCCGCCGCCTATCCTTCGTTGGTGATGTTGAACAAAATTGAAGATCTGCTTTTGGCTGTGCCTTGGTGGTTGATCATTTTGGCATTGGCCGCTTTGGCCTACGGGGCCACACGTCGGTTCACGCTGCCTGCGGTTGTGATCATCGGGCTTGTGTTCATGGGCATGATGGAGCTTTGGGAAGATAGTGTGAAGACCATGGCGCTGATGATTTCAGCGACGGTCACCGCGATCATTTTCTCCATTCCGTTGGGTATTGTGATGGCGCGTTCAACGTTAGTGCGCAAAATTGTTACGCCCATTTTGGATTTGATGCAGACTTTGCCCAGTTTTGTTTACCTCATCCCAACGGTGATGATTTTCGGGCCGGGCAAAATCCCAGCTCTTTTGGCGACCATCATTTATGCGGCACCCCCGCTGGTTCGATTGACGGATTTGGGTATCCGACAAGTGGCTGAAAATGTGCTTGAAGCGGCGCAAGCGTTTGGCGCATCGCCATCACAGCGCCTGTTCGGCGTGCAGATTCCATTGGCATTGCCCACCATATTAGCCGGTGTGAACCAAACCACCATGATGGCGTTGGCCATGGTTGTTATTGCCTCGATGATTGGGGCTGGTGGCCTTGGGTATCAGGTTCTGCAAGGCATTGGACGATTGGAAGTTAGTCGCGGCGTTTTTGCTGGGTTGGGCATTGTGGTGCTGGCGATCATTTTTGACCGGATCACACAGGCTTACGGCAAGCAATTACAAGAGCAAATCGGCTTGGCTGGAGGTCGCTAATGACACATGAATATAAGATTGAAATGCGAGGCGTCACCAAGATTTTTGGCCCGCAACCAGATGATGTGCTCGCCCAGCTAAAGCAGGGACGATCCAAAGATGAACTGCAGGCTGAAACGGGGCATGTGATCGGCCTGAATAATGTTGATCTGAAAGTTGAGCCAGGGCAATTGCACGTGGTGATGGGGCTTTCGGGCTCTGGCAAATCCACCTTGATCCGCCATGTGAACCGATTGATTGACCCAACAGCTGGTGAGATTTTCGTGGATGGCGAGAATGTGCTGGCGATGAGCTTGGATGAGTTGCGCACGTTCCGGCGTACCAAGATCGCTATGGTGTTCCAAAAGTTTGGCTTGATGCCGCATCGTTCGGTGATCGACAATGTGGCCTATGGGCTGGAAATTCGCGGCGTCGACAAAAAGAGCCGCCTCAAAACGGCAGAAGAATGGATCGCTACTGTTGGCCTTGAGGGCTATGAGCAATCGCGTCCGCATCAATTGTCCGGTGGACAACAACAACGTGTGGGGCTGGCTCGTGCGTTGGCGATGGACGTGGATATCTTGCTGATGGATGAAGCTTTTTCTGCGCTGGATCCGCTTATCCGATCTGGCATGCAGGATGAATTGTTGGTTTTGCAAAAAACGCTAAATAAGACCATTTTGTTCATCACGCATGATTTTGATGAAGCGCTCAAAATTGGCGATCAAGTGACGGTGTTACAAGACGGAGCGGTTATTCAATCGGGGCGGCCTGAAGATATTGTGCTGAACCCCGCCAATGCGCATGTGGAAGAATTTGTTGCTGACGTGAACCGCGCGCGCGCGATCCATGTGCACACCATCATGGAAAAAGGCGAATTTGAGCGATGCGAAGCAGGCGTGCCAATTGGTGCGTGTTGTGAGGATGTGTTGCCCTTGTTTGCCGAGCATGATTGGGTTGGGGTGAACGAAGAAGATGGCGCGCAAGTTGGCCGTTTGACCGCTAAACAGGTGATCAAAGCGCTAGCGCGGCACAGCTCTGCGGTGTAAACCTTTCCAAATGCCAACACATTTGGAGGATGACTATGTCCGCGCTGCAAAGCCGTGTCATTGACGCATGCAAACTTACAGGTGAGTTCACCACCCGCTCTGGGCAGGTGGTGAACACCTATTTTGACAAATATCAGTTCGAGGGCCGCCCCGAACTATTGCGGGACATCGTTAAAGCGCTTGCGGAAAAAATCGATATTGATTTTGACGTTTTGGCAGGTCTAGAAGTGGGGGGCATTCCTGTGGCCACGGCTTTGTCGCTCGAAATGAATAGGCCCTGCGTATTCGTACGCAAAAAAGCAAAAACCTATGGCACGGAACGCATATTCGAGGGGCCGGAGATTTCGGGTAAGCGTGTGCTTATTGTCGAAGATGTGACCACAACAGGTGGTCAGATCCTAATCTCATCAAAAGAACTTGTGGCGGCAGGTGCGGATATTGTTGGCGTGGTGTTGGTGATTGCCCGTGCGCAAGAAGCCATTGAGGCCTTGGCTGGCGCGCAGTTGCCCTTGATTGCCCTAATAACGCCCGCCGACCTTGAAGCCTTGTCCAAGTAGTAAAAGTTTTGGCGAACAAAAGCTGCTCAAAAAATGAGCAAAATCTACCCGAAAACGCGTATCTTTTGGTATGTTAGACTAAATTGTATCTATATTTCTTTTGCGTGATTGTTTTTGTTGTTACTTGCGCTTGCTAAACCTTAAAACTGCCGCCTATAACCCGTTAACACTAGTGCATCCCTATATTCAGGAGACCCTTGATGGAACTTAAAAAGATCAATGATCGGGTGAGTGTTAGCCCGCAAATCCTTGTTGAGGATATTGCTGCGATCAAGCAAGCAGGCTTTAAAACCATCATCAACAATCGTCCTGATGGCGAAGCGCCGGACCAGCCAACTTCAGCTGAGATTAAAGCTGCGGCACAAGCAGAAGGGATCAAATTTGTTGAAATCCCAATGGGTCGCGAAGGTGTGTCACCGGAGATGATTGCGCAGACGCAATCAGCTTTTGCGGGTGACGAACCTGTTTTGGCCTACTGTCGATCTGGCACCCGGTCCACAACGCTTTGGGCCTTAAGCCAAGCGGGTAAACAAGACGCGCAAGACATCATCAAAGCGGCTGCCAATGCGGGATATGACATTTCGCATCTGTCGAACCATTTGGTTCAGCAAGCCGATTAAAAACAATTTGGCGCGTCCCCACCGCGCACAAATTGAATGCCAAACTATCAACAAAATAGGATGACCTCGTCCATGAAGATCAACAAAATCCTCGTCGCCAACCGCAGTGAAATTGCGATTCGTGTGTTTCGTGCTGCCAATGAAATGGGCATTAAAACCGTTGCGGTTTTTGCCGAAGAAGACAAATTGGCACTACATCGATTTAAGGCAGACGAGTCTTATTTGATTGGACAAGGCTTGGGGCCGGTTGAGGCCTATTTGCAGATTGATGAATATATCCGCATCGCCAAATTGTCCGGCGCGGATGCTATTCACCCTGGGTACGGCCTGCTTTCTGAAAGCCCAGAATTTGTCGATGCGTGCGAAGACGCTGGCATCATCTTTATCGGGCCAAAAGCTGAAACCATGCGCGCGTTGGGCAATAAGGTTGCGGCGCGCAATATTGCGGAAAAAGCCGGGGTGCCTGTGGTGCCTGCAACCAAGCCATTGCCCGATGATATGGACGAAGTGGTGCGCTTGGCCGAAGAAGTTGGCTACCCATTGATGCTTAAAGCCAGCTGGGGCGGCGGTGGTCGTGGTATGCGCACCATCCGCGATGAAAAGGCGGTGCGTGGCGAAGTGCAAGAAGCCAAGCGCGAAGCCAAAGCAGCCTTTGGCAAAGACGAAATGTATTTTGAAAAGCTGGTCGAACGGGCACGCCATGTGGAAGTGCAATTGATCGGTGATAGTCACGGCAATTTGGTGCATTTGTTTGAGCGAGATTGCTCTGTGCAACGCCGTAACCAAAAAGTGGTTGAACGCGCGCCCGCCCCTTATCTGAGCGAAGAAGTGCGTAACGCGCTTACAGGTGCTGCGATTAAACTGGGCAATTCAACTGGCTATCGCGGTGCGGGCACGGTTGAGTTTTTGATGGATGCGGACAGCGATGCGTTCTATTTCATCGAAGTAAACCCGCGCATTCAGGTCGAACATACCGTTACTGAAGAAGTGACCGGCATTGATATTGTTAAGGCGCAAATCCGCATCGCGGAAGGCGCTGCAATTGGCGATAAAGACAGTGGTGTGCCGACCCAGAAAAACATCAAACTCAATGGCCATGCGTTGCAGTGTCGGGTAACCACTGAAGACCCGGAAGAAAACTTTATCCCAGACTATGGCCGCATCACAGCCTATCGCGGGGCGACAGGTTTTGGAGTTCGGCTTGATGGGGGCACTGCCTATTCAGGTGCGGTGATCACCCGCTATTACGATCCGCTTTTGGAAAAGGTGACCTGTTGGGCGCAAACCCCTGAAGAAGCGATTGCGCGGATGGATCGGGCATTGCGCGAGTTCCGTATTCGAGGGGTGACAACTAACCTGAATTTCCTTGAGAACATCATCACGCACCCGTCTTTCCAAGACAATAGCTACACCACACGCTTTATCGACAATACGCCTGAGCTGTTCAATTTCCCCAAGCGCCGGGACACCGCCACGAAATTGCTCACTTATGTGGCAGACGTTACGGTCAACGGGCACCCGGAAGTGAAAAACCGGCCCATGCCTCCGGCAGAAGCTGCGGCGCCAACGGTGCCAAAGTTTGAGCCTTTGACGGTTTTGGATGGCTCTCGTCAAATCCTTGAGCGTGAGGGACCAAAGGGTCTTGCGGACTGGATGAAGGCGCAAAAGCAAGTTCTGTTTACCGACACAACGATGCGCGACGGGCATCAGAGCTTATTGGCCACGCGGATGCGCACCAACGATATTACAAAGATTGCCAGTGCTTACGCGCATGGCATGCCCAACCTGTTCTCGCTTGAGTGCTGGGGCGGGGCGACATTTGATGTGTCGATGCGCTTTTTGACCGAAGACCCATGGGAGCGCCTGTCGATCATTCGCGATGAAGCCCCCAACATCCTAACGCAAATGCTTTTGCGCGGATCAAACGGGGTTGGCTACACCAATTATGCGGACAATGTGGTCAAATTCTTTGTTCAACAAGCGGCCAAAGGTGGGATTGATATTTTCCGCGTGTTCGATTGTTTGAACTGGGTTGAAAACATGCGCGTTTCAATGGACGCGGTGATTGAAGCGAACAAAGTCTGTGAAGGCGTGATTTGTTACACAGGCGACATGTTGGACCCAGATCGGGCGAAATATGACCTGAAGTATTATGTGGGTCTGGCCAAAGAACTTGAAGCCGCTGGCGCACATGTTTTGGGCCTTAAAGACATGGCTGGTTTGCTAAAACCTGCCGCGGCGACAAAACTGATCTCAACTCTTAAAGAAGAAGTTGGCTTGCCCATCCACTTCCACACCCACGACACGTCTGGCGTTGCTGCGGCCACAGTGCTTGCAGCGGTTGATGCAGGCGTTGATGCGGTTGATGCGGCAATGGACGCATTTTCTGGCACCACGTCTCAGCCTTGTTTGGGCTCGCTTGCAGCCGCCTTGCGCGGTACAGAGCGTGATCCAGAATTTGATCCTAAAACCATTCGCGAAATCTCCTTCTATTGGGAAGCGGTGCGCACACAATATCGCGCGTTTGAAAGCGATCTGCGCTCTGGTGCATCAGAGGTTTATTTGCACGAAATGCCCGGCGGGCAATTCACCAACCTTAAAGAGCAAGCACGTTCATTGGGTTTAGAATCACGCTGGCATGAGGTGGCGCAAACTTATGCGGATGTGAACCAAATGTTTGGTGACATCGTCAAGGTAACCCCATCGTCTAAAGTGGTTGGCGATATGGCGCTCTCTATGGTGTCATCCGGGTTGAACCGGACAGATGTTGAAGATCCCGCGCGTGAAGTGGCGTTCCCAGAATCAGTTGTTGGCTTCTTTGCGGGCGATTTGGGGCAGCCTCCGGGCGGGTTCCCTGCCGCGCTGCAAGCCAAAGTGCTCAAGGGCAAAAAGCCAATGGACAAACGTCCGGGCGCTTATTTGGAACCTGTGGACCTTGAAGCCAAGCGCAAAGAAGTTGAAGAACTTACGGGCCACAAAATCAATGATTTTGAATTGGCTTCCTACTTGATGTACCCAAAAGTCTTTGTGGACTTTATGTCTGCACAAGACACCTATGGGCCAACATCTGTGTTGCCGACGCCGATTTATTTTTACGGGTTGGAAGCAAATGATGAAGCGCTGGTGGATTTGGCCAAGGGCAAAACCTTGGTGATCCAACTTGTTGGCAAAACCAAGCCGAACGAAAAAGGCATGGTGCGGGTGTTCTTTGAACTCAACGGCCAACCGCGTTCTGTCTCCGTGCCTGACCGCTCTATGGCGAGCGAAATTGTGGTGCGGCCAAAAGCTGAATTGGGCAACCCCTTGCATGTTGGTGCGCCAATGCCAGGCGTTGTTTCAACTTTGGCCGTTAAGCCAGGCCAAGAAGTTAAAGCGGGCGATGTTTTGCTGTCTATTGAAGCCATGAAAATGGAAACAGCTATTCACGCTGAAATGGATGGCGTTGTTGCCGAAGTGCATGTGCAACATGGCAACCAAATCGACGCGAAAGACTTGTTGGTGCGTTTCGAGGGCTAGCCCTATTTCATCTATGAAAAACTAAAAACCGCCTCCATTTGGGGGCGGTTTTGTTTATGCACCTGCAATCCGATAATTTATCTACGCCGTTTGTGCTCTATGGTTTTTTGATATGGCGCTTGTGATGTGTTTTGGGCGTGGCGATTTGTCGTGCTGATGCGCGGTAGGCGCGACACGATCCAAGAGACAGCGAACGAGACGATGACCACATCATCCACCCAGCCAATAACTGGAATAATGTCGGTGATCAGGTCGAGGGGACTGATCACGTAAACCACCGTCAGTACTGTGAGCACTTTGAGGTAGGTTGGCGTCAGCGGGTGCCAAAATGCATGCCAAAGGGTTGTGACTTCGCGCCTGAACCGGATTAGTCTTGTCATGATCATGTGCTGCTCCCTTTTCAACCCGCAATTCCTATCGAATGCATCAATGCCATATATATAGATAGGTAAAATGGCCGCATATTCAAGTCAGCGGCCCTTTGGTTGCGTGGATGCCATATTGGGCTTATATGCTTTGAGCAATATAGGAGAGATTATGTCCGCACCGATTGAGCGCAGAAATGCTGTTGGGGTGATGGTTGGCAACGTGATGGTGGGCGGCGACGCCCCGATTGTGGTGCAATCTATGACCAACACAGACACCGCCGACATTGAAAAAACGGTTGCGCAGGTGGCCGATTTGGCCCGCGCCGGATCGGAAATCGTGCGCATTACTGTGGATCGGGACGAAGCCGCGGCGGCCGTGCCCCATATTCGGGACCGTTTGATGGCGCAGGGCATTGACGTGCCTTTGGTGGGGGATTTCCACTATATTGGGCACACGCTTTTGTCGGAACACCCAGCTTGTGCTGAGGCGCTGGCGAAATACCGGATCAATCCGGGCAATGTAGGGTTTAAAGCCAAGCGCGACACGCAGTTTTCGCAAATGATCGAGATCGCCAACACTTACGATAAGCCTGTGCGCATCGGGGTAAATTGGGGGTCGCTCGACCAAGAATTGCTGACAAAGCTAATGGATGAGAACGCCAATAATGGCTCGCCTTGGAGCGCGGCGCTGGTGCAACGCGAAGCGATTATTCAATCGGCCATTCTTTCAGCGGAACGGGCAGAAGAATTGGGCATGGGGCGGGATAAAATTATCCTCTCCACCAAAGTTTCAAACGTTCAGCACCTGATCGATGTTTATAAAGACCTTGCTGCGCGCTGCGATTATGCGCTGCATTTGGGCTTAACCGAAGCGGGCATGGGCGCAAAAGGCATTGTTGCTTCCTCAGCGGCATTGGGCATTTTGTTGCAACAAGGCATTGGCGATACGATCCGCATTTCCCTGACCCCCGAACCCGATGGTGATCGCTGTTTGGAAGTGGAAGTGGCGCAGCAACTCCTGCAAACCATGGGCTTTCGTCAGTTCTTGCCCGTTGTCACCGCTTGTCCGGGCTGTGGGCGCACCACTTCAACCGTGTTCCAGCAATTGGCCAAGGATATTCAAGATCACCTCAATACCTCCATGCCAATATGGCGAGAAAAATACCCCGGCGTTGAAGGCATGAGCGTTGCGGTGATGGGCTGCATCGTTAACGGGCCGGGCGAATCAAAACATGCCGACATTGGCATTTCACTGCCCGGCACCGGCGAAACACCCGCGGCACCTGTGTTTATTGACGGGCAAAAAGCCAAAACCTTGCGCGGCGCAGATATTGCGGATCAGTTTAAACTGATGGTGGCGGAATATATTGAAGAGCGATTTGGTACTTAAAGCATAAGAGGAATTATGACCGACAAAACAATTGCGCACGAACGTGTGGAAATGGCTCGCAAAGGCGAAAATCCATGGGTGATTTGCCAAATGCCGTCCGGTTGGGCGGTGATGTGCGATAAACAGGTGCAACCTGGGCAAATTATTCTTTTGTCAGACCCATGTGTTTATTCGCTCAATGATTTGAGCGGTAATGCTCGCGCTCAATATTTGGCGGATATGGCGCTGATCGGGGATGCATTGCTGGAAGCGAGCGACGCTTATCGCATTAATTACGAGATTTTGGGCAATACCGACCAAGTGCTACATGCACATATCATCCCACGTTACATGACAGAAACTGATGAGAAACGAGCGCATCCGATTTGGTTCTATGATTGGCACGGTTCTGCCGATTTCTCCGAAGAAGAATTTGGCGCATTGCGCGACAAAATCAGGGTCGCGATTGAAAAACGAATTCCCGCGGAGGTTTGACGGTTGGTTGAAGGGCTCAGCCATATCACATTTATGGTGAAAGACCTGGACCAAATGGAACAGGTCTTGGTCAATGTGCTTGATGCGAAAAAGATTTATGATAGCGGCGACAAACAATTTTCTGTTGCTAAAGAGCGTTTTTATGACATTGGCGGTATTTGGGTAGCTGTCATGATCGGCGAACCCTTGCCGACACAAACCTATAATCACGTTGCCTTCAAAATCTCAGATGATGAATATGACCAGCGTCTCGCCGCCATAAAGGCGCTAGGGTTAAAAGTTTTAGATGGTCGAAAACGCGTGGCGGGTGAAGCGAGATCAATCTATTTTTATGATTACGACAATCATTTGTTCGAATTGCACAGTGGAACGCTTAAAGAGCGTTTGCGCGCATATGCGCAATAAGCCGTTTTTTGCAATCTAACGTTTTTTCGCTAGCACCCAAAAAGAATCACCATCTTCCATTTCAGTATATTGCTGCGCATCAATCAGTTCAAAATGTTGCGCCAACCGGTCCGTTACATCTTTGATGGAGCGGTAATAAAAGGTCATGCCGTGAATTTCCATCACTTCGTCCCCAAGCCAAAATGAATGAAAAATCAGGCCCGAATCGTTGAGCGCGTCGCTTTGTTTGGTAAAGCTGAAATTCAATTGCTCATCTGAAAATTGATGCAACACTTTGTTTGAGTAGATGCAATCGAATGTGCGGTCTGTGTTGATTTTTGCCGCGTCCAGCTCAATCAAGTCCGCATCGGGGTGTTGCTTCTTGTAGCGGTCCAAAAAGTAAGTGGAATAATCCGATCCTGTCACCTTGTAGTGCTTGGCCAAAAGGTCCAGATCAACGCCCGGGCCCATGCCCAGTTCCAAAACGCTTGCACCCTTGGCCATTTGTGGTTCCAGCAAAGCAATCAGCGCGGCCCCGTCATAGCCCTTGGCCATTTTGATATAGTCTTCGGCATTCTTGGGGTCATCGTAAAAGGTCATCTATGCCTCCCGTTTGGCAAAATGCGTCACCAACTCATTCATCAAGCGCGCGCGTTCGCCGAACGGTTCTAGCAAGGCTAAGGCGCCTTGCAGTTCTTCGTTCAGCACTTCATGGGCGTGGTCCAGCCCATGGCTGGCGATTAATGTGGATTTGCCTTGGGCGGCGTCTTTGCCTGCGGTTTTGCCCAATTGTGCAGAACTTTTGGTGGCGTCCAAAATATCATCAGAGAGTTGATAAATCCGGCCTGCTGATTCTGCGAATGTAGTTAAAGTCAGCAATTCGGTGCTGCTGGCTCCTGCCATAATGGCGCCCATGCGCACTGAGGCGCGGATTATCGCGCCGGTTTTCATGGCGTGGATTAGGGAGATCGTCTCAGGATCATAGCCTTGGCGTTCCCCCTCTATGTCCCGCATTTGGCCGCCGGCCATGCCACCAACGCCTGCGCCTTGCACCAGTTCAGTGATCAGTTGGGTGCGAATGTTTGCGTCTGGGTGGGTGCGTGCATCCGCCAGCACACCAAACGCATGGGTGAGCAAACTATCCCCAGCCAGAATCGCTGTGGCGGGATCAAACGCCACATGCACGGTGGGTTGGCCGCGGCGTAAATCATCATCGTCCATATCGGGCAAATCATCATGCACGAGGGAATAACAATGAACATATTCAACCGCCGCGCCCGCCCGCACCAAATCGCCCTTCGTGTCGCCAATCAGCTCTGCGCTCAGCTTCACCAGCAATGGCCGCAAGCGTTTACCACCGTTCAGTGCCCCGTGCCGCACCGCGTTGATCAAGCGCGATGGGGCAGGGTAAGGCGAAGAAAGGTTCGATTCGCTAAGTTCACGATCAAGGAAATGCTCGACCGAGTTGGCAGAGGCTGTTATGGCATCGCTGAGGCGCATATGGTGGCTTTCAATGCAGCTTTTGTTGTTGCTTGGCGGTATCATGGTTTTAACTGTGATTGGTGCGATATTCAACAAACCACCGCATTACATTTTTTACTAGCCAAGGCGCGCTGAAAGGCGTATATACCCGCCAACTGACAAGAATTTGATGCTCAAGCGGCCCCGCGTTAGAAAATGATGAGGGGCGTTTTTGTTGAATGGAGAGACAAAATGGCAGTACCTAAGGGTAAAATATCTCGCATGAAGCGCGGTTTCCGTCGCTCTGCTGATGGACTTAAAGCAAACACATATGTGGAAGACAAGGACAGCGGCGAATTGCGTCGTCCTCACCACGTTGATCTGAAAACTGGCATGTATCGTGGACGTCAGATCTTCACACCGAAAGAAGCGTAAGCTTTTATTTCGCTGTGCAGCAGTTTAAGCCGTCTCTCTGCTAAGAGAGGCGGTTTTTTGCGTTTGGGGGTGGCGTGCACGAACGGTGAAGAAGCGTTCATTTCGATCAGCGAATTTGGGCAGGACGCTCGCGCCAATATTATCCGTCATCCCTGCGCAGGCAGGGATCCAGGCCGGAGTAAACCACGAACGCATTTGTTGGCGGATATTCTCGCCTGGATCCCGGACTAAATCCGGGATGACGCGCGCGGCGTGAGGTGAGGCGTTTTTTTGGGGGGGGGCGGCTATTCCCCAACCTCATGGTGAGCTTGTCCAACCATGACTGTCGTGCACTGCGGTCCATCCTTCGACAAGCTCTTCGATGAG